>NZ_AUDQ01000004.1 GCF_000425545.1 Sporosarcina ureae DSM 2281
CCCACAGGAGTGATTATACATTCGGATCAAGGGAGTGTGTATACGTCATACGCGTATCAAGCCTATATCAAGGATAACGACCTGATCGGCAGCATGTCACGTCGAGGAAACTGTTGGGACAATGCGGTGATTGAATCATTTCATTCGAGTCTGAAATCTGAAGAATTTCAATACGTTAAATTTAATTCATTACGCAATAATATTGTAGTTGAACGAGTAATTGCCTATTTAAATTATTATAATGAAGAACGTATCCAAGAAAAATTAGGCTACCTGACACCGATAAAATATGGTGTCAAAGCAGCCTAATCATGGTGTTTTATATGTGTCTCATATCGCTAGGTCAGTCTACAGGATCGCTCTTTTTGTTTACTTTTCTTCTTCAAGCAACTCCATTGTTTCATCGAATTCTTTTTCAATAATGGGGTTGTGTTTATACGTTGCTTTACTTACTACAACCGCAACAAGGAGACAAATCGCGAACCCTGGGACGATTTCATATAGTGAACTCGATAAGAACTTGACGTTACCCCAAACACCGACTGTAATGGCACCAGCGATCATACCGTATAGTGCACCTTTAGCCGTTAACTTTCTCCAGTATAATGACAAGAGAATAATGGGACCGAATGCTCCACCAAAACCTGCCCAAGCGAATGAAACTAATTTTAAGACAGATTCTTTATTTGGCCAAGCCAGCACCATGGCGACAATCGTCACGAGCAGAACGGCTAGGCGGCCTAAAAATACATAGCGACTATCCGAAGCGTCTGTTTTGAAAACTGCTTTATATAAGTCTTCAATCAAAGCAGATGATGTCACGATCAATTGAGAAGATATCGTACTCATAATAGCTGCCAATACAGCTGCTAGCATGATGCCTGCAATCAACGGATGGAAGATGATCTGTCCGAGAACGATAAAGACCGTTTCCGGATCTGCCAAGTCCGCGCCGTTTTGCTGAAAATACGCGACACCGATTAATGCAGTAGCAATCGCACCTATTAAACTCAGTAACATCCAGCCAATACCGATCCGTCTGGCACTTTTCGTCTCTTTAACAGAGCTGATCGCCATAAAGCGGACGATAATATGCGGCTGGCCGAAGTAACCCAGTCCCCATGCCAGTGAGGAAATGATTCCTACCACACTCACACCTGATACAAAGTTAAAGAGCGAAGGATCGACTTCTCTTATACTCGCTGCAGTTTCTGAAAATCCACCTGTTATGAAAATACCAAATGAAGGCACTAAAATCAGTGCTAAAAACATAATCAATCCTTGGATGAAATCGGTATAACTTACTGCCAAAAATCCACCGAACAATGTATACGCTAACACTACTACTGATACAATGATGAGCCCTGTATGATATTCTAACCCGAATGAACTTTGAAAGAACTTCCCACCTGCTACCATACCTGAGGATACGTAGAACGTGAAGAATGATAAAATAATGATACCTGAAGCCACCCGCAATAAACGAGAAGTATCTTTTAATCTATTCTCAAGGAAACTCGGAATCGTGATGGAGTTATTCGAAACTTGTGTGTAGACACGTAAACGCGGCGCCACAAACAACCAGTTCAAATAAGCACCTACCGTCAAGCCAATCGCGAGCCATGCTTCACCTAATCCACTTAAATAAATTGCACCCGGCAGTCCCATCAACAGCCAACCGGACATATCGGACGCTCCGGCACTTAGTGCTGTAACAGCCGGCCCGAGCGAACGTCCACCAAGCATATAATCCGTCAGGTTCGATGTACGTTTGAACGCATACCAACCAATGAACAGCATAGCCGCCATGTAAACGATTATGGAAATAAGCTGATACATTTGTTCTGTCATACAATCATCTCCTTTTTTCTATCTATGTACTCATACTACCTGATAGGTAGCGCGCTTTGAACCTTTATTTCGAGACTCGTAGAATATAACTATTTTTTCGATACAATTCCCCGGGAAATTACTTCATTTGACATAGAAAACAAAAATGTTTTATTTCCACATGTTACATATATTTTGAAACCATTCTCTCCTTCCTAACGTATAGATACAAACCAAAGGGGGAGATCAAATGTTACACACGACAACTAACATGTTGC
Organism: Sporosarcina ureae DSM 2281; assembly: GCF_000425545.1. GTDB lineage: Bacteria > Bacillota > Bacilli > Bacillales_A > Planococcaceae > Sporosarcina > Sporosarcina ureae. Next base: position 2,109 of record NZ_AUDQ01000004.1, read on the forward strand.
AAGGCCGAACAATTGAAACGTATCACGGGATTGTATCAGGGGAAACCATTATGGGAGCAAATATCGTACGGGATATTTTTGCATCTGTCACCGATATTGTAGGCGGCCGCAGTGCTGCTTATGAAAGCAAACTAACTGAAGCACGTCAAACAGCACTTGATGAAATGTCCCAGAAAGCGAGTGTTATGGGGGCGAACGCTGTCATCGGTGTAGACTTAGATTTCGAAATGGTACGTGAAGGTATGATGATGTGTATCGCAACCGGTACAGCTGTAACGTATCGCGATGGAGAATAATCTTATATACAAAAGAGAGGGTACTCCCCTCTCTTTTGTATTACTCTAATATTTCTGCTACGCGCCCTACTTGTCCATCCTCAAGCCGTACTTTAATCCCGTGCGGATGAAAACTGGAATTGGTCAATAAATCTTTTACGACACCTTCTGTTTTCATGCCGCTTCGCTGATCTTTCTTTAAAATAACGGCTACTCGTAATCCAGGTTTTACATCTGCTCTATTCTGTCCATTCATATACTCAACTCTCCTCGTTTTTATTTAGTGTACCATATTCATGAACTCTTTCTCTTCAAGTACATCTGATGAAGGAAGGAATAATGCATGATACAATAAAGGCTATCAAACTAGGAGGGGTTTTCATGCGATTAACAGTATACTTAGCTGGGGAAATTCACACATCTTGGCGAGATGAGATCAAACAACAAGCAAAGGATTTACAATTACCTGTGGACTTTGTCGGACCCATGGAAGACCATGACCGCTCAGACAATATCGGGGAAGAAATTCTAGGCGAACAACCGGATAAAATATTTAAAGATGCCGCAGCTTCTAGCCTTAATAACTTACGAACGGAAATTTTAATGAAAAAATCAGATGTCGTTATGGCGTTATTTGGCGAACAGTACAAACAGTGGAATACCGCGATGGACGCCAGCGCAGCAGTCGCTTTCGGGAAACCACTTATTCTGATCCGTCAGGAAAATCATCATCATCCACTAAAAGAACTATCCCGCAAAGCACATGTTACCGTAGAATCGGTAGATCAAGCAGTCTTAGCTCTGAAATATATTTTTGAGTAAATGTGCAAATTTCTTACTAGAGGACAAGCCTATCATTTATCGGCTTGTCTTTTTCTTTTTCCACTGATTACTATACTCTTCACTTGAAACCCGATTTATTTTGGCTAGTATTCATACGTAATAATTTCTTCCTATCTTATCTCAAAGATATAATTTCTTAACTGAAAATTCTATACGTATAGAGTCGGGGCAAATGGTAGAATAGAAGTAGATGAGATAGTGGAAGGGGCAATCGGATCGTGCAGAAAAAAGGAATTCGCCAACAATACATAAAAGTATTTGTCGTTTCAATAGTCATCACGATTGTCGGAATGGCTAGTATGTATTTCTATGCTAGTAACTCTTGGGATGAACTAGAAGATCAACAGCAAGACGCTTATACAAAGTCAAAACTAGTGGAAGAAATATCCGATTCGATCCAAGATCTATTCTTTCGGATCCGTGGTTACTATGCTTTTCAAATAGAGGAAGAACTAAACTATGCTTATCAAGCACTCGAAGACATTCATGCTCATTCCAAGGAATTTAAATCGTTTCATCTAAATGTAGAAGAACAACAAATCATTGCCGAAATCGATAACTTCTTAACGGAATACGAAAATGTCACCCTCCCAAAAGCCATTCAATTTGTTGAAGAAAATGATTATGATGGCTTACGGAACTTAGCAAATAGTGGTACCAACCTAACCGTTAATAGCTTCATTAAATATGCCAGTGAATACGAAAATTCTTCAAAGGATAAGCAAAGAAATGCAGATGATTATACGATGCAACAAACTAAAAATTTCTTTTTGATCATCACCATATTTGGCTTCATCTTCTTGCTTATTCCAATCTATATGATTTGGAACGTTATTCACCGTGTGGTTAAGCCAATAGAAGATATTACGCGTGCGGCAGATCAGTATGAAACAGAAGGTACCGTGCTATTCCAACCTATTCAGAGGAAGAATGAAATCGGTGCACTCTCGCAATCCATTCATAAAATGATGGAACGCATTCAAATGAATGAACAGGAACTCCTCTCCCAAAATGAAGAATTAATTACACAGCAAGATGAATTATTCAGTCGCCAGACTAAGATGGAATTCGCTTTATCGGAAGCTCGATTTTCACGTATTCGTTTGGAACGTTACAATGGTTTGAGTCATATCTTATCATTCTCACTCGATAAGCAAGAAGTATGCGACCAAACTTCTGACTATTTAAATCAAATCTATCAATCCGACTTGGGTTTTCTTTGGCTTCCTAGAAGCGGAATTCATACATTAAAGGGAATTTCACAAGAGTTTTTTGATGAAATTAAACGAGAACGGTTAGAATATATAAAAACCAGACTTGAAACGGAGCCCTATTTCATTATCAAACGAGAAGCGGAATATGAAAAAGGCATAGCCGACAATATTACATATGTCTATGATTTTGTGACAGGTGTCTATAATGTCGCAAACGAATTAAGCGTCGTTTCCGTCCTCTCGCGTATCGGTAGGCCATTTACGGAAGACGACCAAAAAGATTTATATGGTTTACTTAAGCGAATTGCCATTGCGGTGGACCGAATTGAGCAATACGAACTCATTAGTCATGAACGTCAGTTGAATCAAAACATCCTGGATAGCATCAATGAAGGCATTCGTTTCGTCTCAAATAGAGATGAGAATGATAAGTATAATGCAGCCTTATTCGATTTACTTGGCATGAAACCTGAAACGGAACACAAGATATGGTCTCGAGAAGAGTGGACGGAGGTTTTCCTAAAGCAAATCGATGATCCGGTTCAATACAAAGTATTTCTTGATGAGGCAAACCAATCCGAAGCTACGGAGTTCATTAATAACCAATATATACTTTCATTACCTTCTAACGAATCTCGAGTCATGAATGTGTATAGTGTCCCAATTATTATTCAAGATGAAAAAGTCGGTACGATCTTCGTACACCGTGATATAACTCATGAGCACGAAGTCAATAAAATGAAAACAGAATTGGTTTCGACTGTCAGTCACGAATTACGAACACCTTTATCGAGTATCGTCGGATTCTCTGAGCTTTTACTAAATAAAGATATGGATGATACACGCAAGAAACGTTATCTTGAGACTATTCATAGCGAAGCAAACCGACTAACTGCGCTCATTAATGACTTCTTAGATCTTCAGCGGATGGAATCTGGTCGTCAATCGTACACAGTAGACGATATATCGATCAGTGAAGTGGCTGAAAAGGCTGTGGCTAATTTATTGATTCAATCACCTCGCCATACGATAAACGTGCAAGATCTGACTTATTCATCTATAATCAGAGCCGACTATGATCGTATTTTGCAAGTATTCATGAATTTAATCGGAAATGCCATTAAGTTTTCTCCTGACGGCGGAAGCGTGAATATCACTCTGTTAAATCAACAGGACGCAGTTACCGTTTCCATAGCGGATGAAGGCATTGGAATTCCTTCAGATACTATTGGACATCTATTTGAAAAATTCTATAGATTCGATAATAGTTACAGTAGAAAAATTGGTGGTACAGGTCTCGGTCTATCTATTTGTAAAGAGATTCTCCACCACCATAATGGACAAATTTGGGTAGATTCCGAAGAAAATGTAGGGACGACTATTTTCTTTGCTCTTCCTTTAAAACAGCAATTACCAACAGAAAAAATTGACTCCAATAAACCTTTGGTCGTGATAGTAGAAGATAATGTGAATATTTCATTATTACTTGGTGGAGAGCTAGCAAGCAATGGTTTTTCAGTCATTCATCATTCCAAGGTGAACAAAGCATTTGCCTGTATAGAAAAAAGGCGACCTACCGCAGTCGTCGTTGATCTAATGTTAGACGAAGGTGAAAATGGTTGGGATCTGATTAGCCAAATGAAAAATCATACTCAAACTGAATCAATTCCTATTGTTATATCCTCTTCATTGGAAAAAGAACCGTTACTAATGGAAAAGTTTCATGTCAGTGAATTTTTGACGAAACCTTACCCTCTCAGCGATTTATCATCCATTATCATGGAGACTATAGAACGGTCGGATGGACTAATTTTATATCCAGAGAACGACTAAATAGAACGTCCTTTCCATAATGGAGAGGACGTTCTGTTTTTTATAGATATGCACAGTAATTAAAATAATGATTTAACTAATTCAGCTAGTTCATTTGGACTAAATGGTTTGGGTACGAAATAAGAGGCCCCTTTAGCTAAAGCAAGATCCTGATCTGCTTGCTGCGCTTTCGCAGTGAGCATAATGATAGGTGTTGTTAGTTTTAACGGTTGTAGATGCTCTAATAATTCCAAACCGGTCATACGTGGCATCATATAATCCAAAAGAATGGCGTCATATGGATGGCTTTGAATTTTTCCCAAAGCTTCTACCCCGTCTTCAGCCTCTTCCACTTGAAATCCTTCAAATTCCAAAGTGTCTGTGAGCAACATGCGCAAAATATCTTCATCATCTACAACTAACACTTTTTTTCCTACATGTGTCAAAGTGGGCATCTCCTTCTAATCTCTTTTATCAAATAACCGGTTAGCTAATTTATCGATTCTTCCGAGGACTTCTGAAGGTTGGAATGGCTTAATTATATAGTCGTCTGCTCCAAGCCAGAGTGCCGCCTTAATATCATTCGCACTTTTTCTAGCTGTCATCATGGATACCGTGACGTTTGTTTTGGCATGGTCACTCTTTAATCGACTTAATACTTCAAGACCGTCCATTTTTGGCATGACACCATCAAGTAGTACTATGAAATAGGCGTCAGGGCTATACCAGTCATCTTCAAGAAACGAAGGGCCGTCAGCATATGTCTTCACTGTAATATCAATATCCGAAGATGTTAATTCCAGCAACGTTTGCTGAAGGATTTGCCTGATGAATGAGTCGTCGTCAACGATAATGACGATCAACTTTCTCTTTACTACTCGTTTTCTCTGGTCGTAAATCACAGTTTGATTTCGCCCTGAACGCTTTGCTTCATAAAGAGCCTGATCAGCAGCAGATATCAAGTTGGCAGTATTCCCTTCATATGTCGCACTGCCTGCCGAGAAGGTCACCTGAAACGTCCCTTCACCTGAAGTGAATATTGCGTCATTGAACTTTTCTCGAATTAGCTCAACAGCATGCACAGTATCTTCTGCTTTGATGTTATCAAATAATAAAGCAAACTCTTCCCCGCCATAACGGAATACATAATTACCTTCGAACTTTTCTTCTTTAATGATTTTGCCAAAACTCTGCAATACTTCATCGCCTGCAGGATGTCCATACAGATCATTTACTTGTTTAAAGTGATCCAAGTCTATTATGACCAGCGAAAAAACCGCTTCAGATTGATCGGCTTTTTTCGCCAATGTATTAATCGTCTCATCAAAGTAGCGTCGATTCCCAACACCCGTCAAACTATCTGTAATCATACTGCTACTGACCGCATGCTGTCGCATTTGCCGATTGAACAAATAAGGAAAAAAGACATCCATATCAAAAGGTTTAGGTATCAAATCCATAGCGCCTCTACGATACGTTTCAATTAGCATTTCTTTTGTTACTTCTTCACTCGAGATGGCTAAAGTCGTATTTTTTTGTCGCGCGGGTTCTGCGATTTGATCCAACACTTCAAAGCCTGTCATATCAGGCAATTTTGCATCTATGATCACAATACTTGGTCTCATAGAGTAAAACTGTTCAATTCCACGCTTCCCATTCAATGAAATAATTACTTGAGCTCCAAGCTTCTCAAGCAGCTCTTTTAAATAGGATACGAACTCTAAGTCTTGATCAATAATTAGAATGAACGTTTCCTGATCAAGGCGATTGACGTAGCGATCAGGCAATTGAAATTCTGCTTTTTTCACAGCAACGGTATTATCAAAATGCGAACGAATACGATTCTTCAAATTTTCTAATGAAGAAACGGGTATTTTCTGATCGTTGGAAGACGTCAGAATCTCTAACTGTGACGTGCAAAAAAGAGACAACTGTTGTAATCCAATTGTCCCGGACGTTCCCTTCAATTTATGAAGAAAATAATATAACTCTCTTTCCGTTAAACTACCACGCGCTTTCCACTCTTCAAAGATATTCTCTGTTCGTTGTGCGAGCATATTTTGATATTTTTTTTGACTCACTGTTTTCCTCTCCGTTCAGCGAAAGCATTCCCAGCTCGGCCTGTACTTCTGATTCCCCGGTATTCTACTTCTATAAAAAAAGAGCTGGTAATATAGAGTTTCCTATTACCAGCTCAAACGCATATTTACTCTAGACCCATTTCTTCTTTTACTACTTGTGAAATCCGTTCTGCATAGTCTGCACACTGTGCTTCTGTTTCAGATTCGACCATTACGCGGACAAGAGGCTCCGTACCCGAAGGACGCACTAGTACTCTTCCCTGACCGTTCATTTCTTTCTCTACCTCGTTAATAACTCCGACAATACGCATATTATCCATGACCGCATATTTATCCATTACCCGAATATTAATTAGTTTCTGTGGATACACTTTCATTTCACTAGCCAATTCCGATAATTTTTTACCAGTTTGCTGCATGATATTAACAAGTTGCAATGCCGTCAGTAAGCCATCACCCGTTGTATTGTAATCCATGAAGATAATGTGGCCTGATTGCTCACCACCAAGATTATAATGATTCTTACGCATCTCTTCTACAACGTACCGATCACCTACAGCTGTTTGAACACTCTTCATGCCAAACTCCTCTAGCGCTTTATAGAAGCCCAGATTACTCATCACAGTAGAGACAATAGTATCTGATTTTAATCTGCCTTTGCTATGTAAATATCGAGCTACGATGAACATGATTTGGTCACCGTCAACAATATTTCCTTTTTCATCAACTGCGATAAGACGATCGCCATCACCATCAAATGCTAGACCGATATCTGCACTCTTTTCTACTACAAGTGCTGCAAGTGTTTCAGGATGTGTAGATCCGACGCCATCATTGATATTCAAGCCGTTTGGAGAAGCACCCATTGTAGTCAAGTCTGCATCCAAATCTGCAAATACATGGGTTGCCAAGACTGAAGTCGCTCCATGTGCGCAATCGAGCGCTACATGGATATTTTCGAAGTCCTCATCGACAATTTGTTTCAGGTATTGAATATACTTTTGACCGCCTTCGAAGTATTCCGTAATGGTTCCAACACTTCCACCTACCGGACGGGGTAATGTATCTTCTTCTGCATTTAATAGTTTTTCAAATTCCTCTTCTTGTGCATCAGTTAATTTAAAGCCGGTATCTCCGAAGAACTTAATTCCATTATCCTCAACCGGATTATGTGATGCTGAAATCATAACGCCTGCTTGCGCGTTCATGACACGTGTTAAATAGGCTACGCCTGGTGTACTAATTACGCCTAACTTCATAACTTCCACACCAACAGATAATAGGCCTGCTATTAAAGCATTTTCAAGCATTAAACCAGAAATCCGTGTATCTCTTCCCACTAGCACTTCTGCTTTTTCTTCTGTATCATTAGTGAATAAATATCCACCGATTCTGCCTAATTTAAATGCCAGTTCAGGTGTAAGTTCCTTGTTCGCTACACCTCTGACGCCATCTGTTCCGAAATACTGTGTCATGTTGTATTCTTCCTTTCAATCTGATCTTTGTAGATCACGTTTGGTACGAGCTTTACGATTCTTTACTATCATCCGTCTTTTTCGATACGTTAGAAGTTTCACCTGAAACTTTCACCTGAACTTTTAATTTGGCAGGTGTCACTTTAGTAATTCCTTCAGGTTTCTTTACATCTACTTCCACTTTTCCGGATTTAGTTATTTTAGTGATATCCAGTTCTACTGGAATTTCTTTGATTGCATCCACTGTACTCTTTGGTCCGTGAATGCGGACTGATTGACTCTCGGGTACAGCACTTTCAATAGTTATTCCAGTCGGTGATTGACCCTTTTGTTGCAACTTCAACGGAATTTCACGACTATATTCCTGAACATCCACTTTGACCGTGACTTCTTCCGGATCCAATGCAACGGAGAGCTTATTCAAGTCGCGATCCAATACGCGAACACGAGATTTTTGCTCAAAAGGTTTATCTAGGCTACCGTCACTTGTAATAGAAACTTTTACGAAACTAATTGCATCCACAACACTTTTCGCACCTGTAACATTAATCGAGGAGGGTTGGACTCCCATGCTTTTCACTTCATAGCCTTCTGCTAGCAATCTAGTATTCATCTCTGGATCAACACGAAATGATTGAGTTACCTTTTCCTCAATGTTAATAGTCACTGTTGCAGGGTCAAGTCGAACGTCCAGTTTATCTGATAAATTTTCTGCTTGTATACGTACATTATGTTCACCAAGTGTCAAATTTTGCAAATCCAATTTCAATGTGAAATCCTTTAACAACTTAGTAGTCTGTACAATTTGGGCCGGCCCTTCAATTGTCATATTAACCATGTCAGGTACGCCGGTTACTACCAAATTCTCCGTATCGTAATATACTTCCACAGGTACATCTTGCATGAGATCAAACATATCGCCTATTGTATTACGACTAGATTGATCCTCAGCTTTTACTGATAAAAACAGCATAATGGCTAAAAAAAGAGCAGTCAGTCGTAAAAACCAGGGGCTATCCATGAATTTATCCATTTTTTCTCTTCCCCCACTTCCATAGAGAAGTATCTGTTTGTCCTGTTGTGTTACCGAACCAGGAAATACGTAATAGTTTTTCGAACTCCTCGATATCTAATTTACGATTGATTTCCCCTTCTACAGCTAGACTGATGGCACCGGTTTCTTCTGAAACAATGATGGTTACCGAATCAGTGACCTCACTGATACCAAGCGCAGCACGATGTCGTGTACCGAGCTCTTTGGAAATAAATGCACTTTCCGACAATGGTAAATAACAACCCGCAGCAGCAATACGGTTTTTCGTCACAATGACTGCACCGTCATGCAGTGGTGTGTTTGGAATGAAAATATTGATAAGAAGTTCGGAAGTAATATGTGAATTCATAGGGGTACCTGTTTCGATATATTCACTAAGACCTGTTTCTTTCTCAATTGTGATCAACGCACCAATTCGTCGCTTCGCCATATAGCTAACGGATTTGACAAATGCCTCAATCAAGCGGTCACGTTCTTCTTCCTCCTGCATAGCAGTCCGCGCAAAAAGCCTCCCCCGTCCTAGTTGCTCCAATGCTCTACGTAATTCAGGCTGGAATATGATAATTGCAGCCAAAAAACCGAATCGAAGTACTTCCTCCATCATCCATTGGAGGGTCTTCAAGCCGAGCCATTCCGTAATATAGCGACCGATTAAAATCACAAAAATACCTTTCAATAATTGAACAGCTTTTGTTCCTTTAATAATAGTAATTAATTTATAGAGTACGAACCAAACAAGAAGCACATCCACAATATTTTTCAGTATTTCTATTGGTGCTAATGTTGTTACTTGCTCCAAACCCGGCATGTGCTTCCCCTACCTTTTAAAAAAGTTCTTATACATCTAGTATAACATAATTCCCAACTAACATGCCCAACTAAAAGGTATTGAACATCTGAATGTAAATCAAAAAAAGTGATGCGTAAGCTCGGAAGCCGCATCACTTTACAATCTATTTCGTCATTCATTTTCAAGCTTTTGTTCCTTCGACGCAGGAATAATATCTTTTGCAACAGATTTCATCTTATACCACAGCCAATCAAAGATCTCATTGATTTCTTCACTTGATCCCGTTATAACCGCCGTTGAAGCCATATACTTGGAACCTTTAATGACTGTGACATTGCCATCCACTTCCCCTTCAATTCGAAGGTCCCCATTCTTCACGACTAAGTCTCCTACAACCGTTTCGCCTGCCGGTACAACCACCGTTTCCCCTTCAACAACTATATTAGGCTGTTTCGTAAATGAAAACTGCTGTTCATTTTCAAAACTCGAGAAAAAAGATGCACTCATCAGTAGTAAAAACATCGCAGCCGCCACCATAAATGGATGCTGACGAAACCACTTATTCGGACCTTTCTTGATCATCTGTTTCGGCAATCTTGCCGTCACGCCATCAACAAATCCAGCGGGCGCTTCCACTACATCGACACCCTTAAATAAAGTAACAGTTTGCTCTAGTTCCTCAAATATTTCTCTACACTCTTCACATAACTTCAGATGTTCGTTCATAATCTGCTCTTCTTCATTGGTGATTTCACCATCTAAAAACGCATGCATATAATGGACAACATGTTTAGGACATTTTTCCATGAATCCAACCTCCTACATACTACCCATTTGTTGTCGAAGCGCTTCTCTTCCTCGATGCACTCGTGTTTTTACCGTACCAAGTGGCATCTCCAAAATATCGGCGATTTCCTGCAACTGTAGGTCTTCCATATATCGCAAAATAATAATTGTACGGTATTTATCGGGCAGCCTGTTTACTTCGTATTGAACACGATCTTTCATTTCCATCTTCTCTACTTCTTCTTCCGGTAACTGATGATCCGTTGCGATTTGCGAATACATATCCAAGCCTTCCGTCCCTGGCACCGTAGCATCCAAGTAGTAATCAGGTTTTTTCTTACGAATGCGGTCAATACATAAATTGGTCGCAATACGGTACAACCAAGTAGAAAATTTTCGCTTTTGATCATAGGTTTCCAAGTTTACATAGGCTCGCACAAAGGCTTCTTGAGCAATATCTTCCGCCTCTGCTGCATTGTTCAACATTCGGTAACATACTTGATATAGACGGTGCTGAAAATGGATGACGATTTCCTCAAAAGCTTCCTGATTACCATGTAAAACTTCTTTTACTCGTTTGTTAATTAATTCGTCCAATAGGCTTCACTCTCCGCTCCTATGCGGCTGTCCCTTTATATACGTTAGAAACTTCATTTAGTTTCACTTTTTTTATTTATTATGTCCATCTCTACTTTATCATTATTTCAGGTATCTGTGGTAGTAATTTCCTTAATAGAAAAAAGTGATCAAAACCGGCAGGCTTTAATCACTTCGACAAATCATAGTAGTTTTTCACCGAATAATGAACCCATCAGGCCAACTGCCACATCAGCCGTCTTATTGTACTCATCCAGAATAGGGTTTACCTCAACGAACTCCGCGGATGTAATGACATTTGCATCTTCTAGCAATTCCATCGCCAGATGACTTTCACGGTAGGTGATCCCACCTGGTACCGGTGTTCCAACTCCTGGGGTATACAACGGATCCAACCCGTCCAAGTCTAATGACAAATGAACACCATCTACTTGTCTTGAGGCAAAATAGTTAAGCGTTTGCTGTATCACTGCTGACATACCATAACAATCAATTTCATGCATAGTAAACACTTTTATGCCTTTTTCTTTAATCAATTGTCGTTCACCAGGATCCACTGAGCGTGCTCCGATAATTACCACGTTTTCAGGATTGATTTTCGCTCCTTTATTATGCACATTCACTAATTGCTCATGTCCCAGCCCCATGCTGACCGCGAGTGGCATACCGTGGATATTTCCTGACGGAGAGGTTTCGCTTGTATTCATATCTGCATGCGCATCGTACCAAATAACACCAAGATTTGTATAGTGTTCCGCCAACCCTGCTAGTGTGCCTATTGCAATACTATGGTCTCCGCCAAGCACTAACGGAAACTTCTTGTTCTTTACAATAGCCGAAACTGTCGCAGCAAGCTCTTCGGTCGCTTCTGTCACCTCTGTTAAGTTCTTCAATCCCGCTTCATTGCAAGATAAATTGTGAACAGGAGAAACAGAAATATTCCCTTCATCTGTTACGTGATGACCTAATGCTTTCAGACGCTCTATCGCTCCTGCATATCGAATTGCACTTGGCCCCATATCCACTCCACGTCGGCTCTGACCAAGATCTACGGGCACTCCGATTAAAGAAATGTCTAGTTCGCGCATAATTAATCCTCCCACCTGATATTTATATTTTTAAGTAGAACCGTATTCTCTTATCTCTTTCGCGTTTTCTAGTGACATGGGCCGACCATAATAATAGCCCTGACCTTCGCGGCACCCTAAGTTGTAGAGCATTTTTGCCTGCTCTGGTAATTCTATTCCTTCTGCCACTACGTTCAACCCTGCGGTCTCAGCAAGAGTTACAATTGCTTTGATAATAGCTTGACTGTTCTCATTTTCCAATACATCCCTCACAAATGCCATATCAATTTTCAACGTATCGGCTGGGAGTTCTTTAATATAACTAAACGTACTATAACCGGTTCCGAAGTCGTCAATCGCAACAGTAATACCTTCACTTCGAAGTCTTTGAATGGATTCTTTCATCCCTTCCGTATCGATAAATGAACTTTCCGTCAGTTCCAACTCTAGCATCTGAGGTGGTACATGGTATTCTTTAATAATATTCAAGACAGTGTCAACAAAGCCCTCTTCTTTCATTTGGACTGTGGAGACATTTACAGCGAATCGGCAGGTTTCACCAGCTGCCACCTCTATCTCTGCACGCTTACACACTTCACGTAAAATCCATTCACCTAGCGGTACGATAATTTTCGTTTCCTCTGCTAGCGGAATGAATTTATTAGGAGGAATCACTCCTAAATCTGGATGATTCCAACGTACAAGCGCTTCTACGCCTGTCAATTCGCCAGTATCCAGTAACACTTTCGGCTGATACTCAAGATAAAAGTGTTGTTGTTGCACACTTTTACGTAATTCATTTTCCAATAAAATTCGCTCTAACGACATCTTTGAAGTACCGGGCTTGTACAGTACAGTATCCCCGCCACCACGTAACTTGACCTTACTTAACGCCAATGTGGCTTTAGTGATCAAATCAGAAGGGTGTTTCGCGTGTTCAGGGTACATAGAAACACCACAACTTATAGACAATGTATAGGTTTGTTTTCCAACTTGGATAGGTTGTTCTAAGAAAGTACGAATATCTTCCGCATGATTATAAAACGCTTCTGCGTCTAGCAATCCAGGTATGATGAAGGCAAATTCATCTCCTGCAATACGGGCTAACAGGCTTTCAGGACCTGTTCTCTTTTTCAGCCTTTCTCCAACCATCGCCAATAAATAGTCTCCTGCTTCATGCCCAAGTAAATCATTTGCATAGCGTAGTCGATCAATATTAATATGAACGAGAGCAAATATTTGCTTGCTGGTACGTGCTCTTTCAAATGCTAGCGCCATCTGTTCCCTAAATGAATTTCGATTCATCAAGGAAGTCAATGGGTCATTGTAGACAAGGTATTTGATTTTCTCGTCTGATTTCACACGTTCTGTGACATCACGCATGACGACTAGTAGTTTGTCTTCATATTCAACTGATTCCCTCACTTCATCAATCTTTGCCTCCATGAAGTGTAATCTATTTTTACTATCTAAAAAAGGATACTCCAAATTGAGTGCTTGGTACTGATATCTCCCAAATTGCAAAATTTTCTTTTCTACCTCTTGGCGATTTTGCTTATAAATATATGAATAGAATGAATTGGAATGTAGTTCGTCCACTGAATGCCCAAGAAGCTTCTGAAAGGATGGTGAAACATAGTAAAACTTCCCGTGCCGATCAATGACGGCAATATAGTCAGATGCATTATCTGTAATAATTTCGTAAAGATCTGCATTTTTTCGGATTTCTAGTTCCATTTTCTTTCTCTCGGAAATGTCATAGCGAATTGCGATATATTGATAGGCTTTTCCTTTATGATTTAAAAATGCGACGATCGTTGTGTCTACCCAGTAAGTTGTTCCATCCTTGGCACGATTACATATATCGCCACGCCAAGTCTTGCCCGCCCCAATCGTTGCCCACATCTCTTTAAAGAATGCTGCATCATGATGACCCGAGTTGACAATGCGTTGATTAGCACCAATTAATTCTTCTCTTGAGTATTTTGAAATTTTTTCGAAGTGTTCGTTGGCATATTGAATCGTTCCTTTTGAGTCGGTGATTGCGACGATAGCTGCCTGTTCTAATGTATAGGCAATATCACTAAGAACCTTTTGCAATTCTTTTTCACTACTAGACTCAACAAGTGCATTCATGCCGTTTAGAAATTCTTGCATAGCTATATCACAATCCCTATATCTGGTTATTTTTCGTCATGCATACAAGATTAAATACCCATATGTGTTACAAATTATTATACATGATTATTCAAATTGTTCTATATGTTTAAGTATTTTATTCAACAAAAAAACCCTCTATTTTTTAAAAAATAAAAGGTTTGGATATTTTAAATATAGAATTGTACGTACGTTAGTAAAATGGCTGGGGTAGCTGGATTCGAACCAACGAGTGACGGAGTCAAAGTCCGTTGCCTTACCGCTTGGCTATACCCCAACGAATAGCTGGTTAGTCTTTTCTAAAGGTAAAACAAACATGGTGGTGGGGGACGGATTCGAACCGCCGAACCCGGAGGGAGCGGATTTACAGTCCGCCGCGTTTAGCCACTTCGCTACCCCACCGTGTTAAAATTGCGATAAGCTTCGCATTGCTGTTTTTCTTCAAAACTTTAAATGGTGACCCCTACGGGATTCGAACCCGTGATACCGCCGTGAAAGGGCGGTGTCTTAACCGCTTGACCAAGGGGCCATAAAAGTGTTCATGGAGCTTCCAGCCGGACTCGAACCGGCGACTTCTTCCTTACCATGGAAGCACTCTACCTGCTGAGCTATGGAAGCATAAAAAATGGCTCCGCAGGTAAGACTCGAACTTACGACCGATCGGTTAACAGCCGATTGCTCTACCACTGAGCTACTGCGGAATAATATTATATGTAGTACGTTTGACGACAAAATCCATTATAGCATGTTTGCTAACTCTCTGCAACAAATACTTTTAAATCACTCAAGCTTTTTTAATTATAGTGGGCTTAGTCATATACGTCAAGGGTTTTTCATACAATAGTTTAGACTTCACATAGTTAAGGAGATTGGCATGATAAAAAAACTTCTCTTCCTTCTTGTATTGACTGCACTATTCTTAGCTTTTATCCCTCAATTGGCCAAGCCTTCTTCTACCTTGAAGGCGGTTTTCCGATTGACCGAACAACCTGCAGTGATAGTGAAAGGTACACAAGGTTCGGCATTGACCATCAATATTTCATTCGGTGATAAAGAAGTGGAGGAACTTCTCGAGAAATTGTCGCAGCCCTATCCTTTATTATTTATCGATAGTGACTGGGCTTCACGCTTCCCTCATATTACAGAGCAAATTAAACAGCGTTCTCTACCTGTCGCATTACTCGGTACAGAGGGTCAACATTATGAAAACGATCCAAACCTGTTGAGCGAGCAACTTCAAACGTTTGAAGAATTGTTTAGCAAGCGACCTCTTTGGTTCCGTACGACAGATGAAGAATTCCCCTTAGCGCTGCTGCAAAAATTAAGCGAAGCAGAAATCAACGCCCTTGGATCTACCGTTCAGTGGTCTGGCGGCGCATTACCGAAAGCTTCTAAGGGTGAAATTATTGCCGTTCCATATGCCCGTAACGAACACGTAGCTACAGCTGAGATTCAGCGATTAATTGCCAGCCGTACTTTTCAATCCGTAGAGGACCTGTTATTTCGGTCAACTGTAAAAACAAAAAAAATTCCACAATAAAAAAACTGACGGGAGAAAAATCTCCTGTCAGTTTTTTTTGGATTTACCCGCTTGTTTCTTCGCATTTTTTCTTTCCGTTCTGCGTTGATCCAGCTTTTCTTTATCAACATCGGATTGTTTGTTGTATTTAGGCAATATTAATAACTGATACGCATTCACTGCGAGAAGCGGAAATAAAAGAATAGTTACCCATTCATCTTTGTTACCTGAAGTGACCATTAGTGCCGGTAACCATTCAAGCGTCGTGATGACAATCATGAAAAATAATGCTGAAATTAATGCATGTTTTTTTGTCCACTGTGCTTTAAAGTACGCTGTCACTACTGATACTGCAATTAAGGTGATGAGTAAGAAAATATACAAAAATGTACGACTTGTATCTTCTTTCGTTAATTGAAAACGGAAAAAGACTAAATCAAACAGTACCACTACTATGATCAGCATTTGCACCCAATTCCATAATGTTAGCGTACGGAACATATTCACGCCGAACTGATGGACGGTTAAGTAGGCGAAGAAGCCCATCTGCGCAATCACACTCATTGTAAATCCTAAGAAAATCATCCATAAAAAAGCACCAAGAAATTGCCATATCTCGCCTGCCTGTAAGTATCCATAGAAAAAATCCCAACGTACAATTAGACCGACAACCGCTGTAATTGCTCCGCCAATTGCCATTGCGCGTAAGAAAAATTTAACCCAATTTCGTATTGTCACAGTACTGTTCCCCTTTTTATCATGTCCATCCTAGTGTATCAACGATCGACAAAAAAATCTATTTCATTGAACGATTCATGCATATTCCTTCTTATATTGTGAACAATAAATGAAAATACAAGTGGAAGGTTGAGTGGAATGAAAAAATTTGCAGTTCTATTTCTATTCCTTCTATTCCTTACGGGTTGCAGCGGAGGTCATCAGGCGGCGCCAAGCTATGATGAGATGAAAAAGATGATGACGGATGCAATCCAAACGGAAGACGGAAAAAAAGCACTCCGTAAATTGATGACTGATCCTGAGTTCAGGGAGTTATTAGTACTTGAACAGCCCGAAGTCAAGCAGAGCATTGAGAATGTATTACTTTCTAAAGAAGGAGAACTTTTTTGGAAAACAACTTTTGAAGATCCTAAATTCACTGAATCCATCGCAAAAAGCATGAAAAAGCAACAAGCGGATATTATGAAAGATTTGATGGGAGATGCTTCTTTTCAAAAAGAAATGGAGAAGTTTTTTGGTCAACCAGACATGATGAAGCAAATGGAGAATATCGTGAATTCAGCAACGCTCAAGAAGGAAATGGAGAAGGCCATAGAGGATACAATCAATAGTCCTCTCATGCAAGCAAAGTGGCAAGAACTGATTATGAAGGCAGGAAAAGGTGCTGGTGAGGAATCCGCTAAGGGTGACGCTAAAGAAGAAAAAACAGACGAAGAAGGAAAATAATCCTTTCTTCGTCTGTTACATTTTACTTTTCTGTTTTTTTAATTACTGTATCGGCAACGTCTAAATAGATTTTTCCTATCGGATGATCTTCTGCGTAGACGGAAGGTGCAAAATCCGTTTCGTTCCAGTCAGGTTGGCCGAGAGGAATTTGTCCTAATAATTCCGTACGAAGTTCTTCAGAAAGACGAACACCGCCGCCTTGTCCAAAGACATACTCTTTCTCGCCTGTTGCTTGCGATGAGAACCAAGACATGTTTTCAATCACACCGAGTAACTCATGTTCAGTCTGTAATGCCATCGCCCCTGCACGTGCTGCAACGAATGCTGCAGTTGGGTGTGGAGTAGTAACGACAATTTCTTTAGATGCTGGAATCATTTGGTGAATATCAAGCGCCACGTCACCTGTTCCTGGTGGTAAGTCGAGCAACAAGTAATCCAACTCGCCCCAGTCCACGTCGCGGAAGAATTGATCCAACACTTTCCCAAGCATAGGTCCACGCCATACGACAGGTGCGTTGTCTTCAACAAAGAAGCCCATTGAGATCACTTTGACACCAAAACGTTCTACTGGCATGATACGATCCTCCCGAACTTCAGGCATAGCTGTAATACCCATCATATCCGGAACACTGAATCCATAAATATCTGCATCAATCAAACCAACTTTTTTGCCGCGTCTAGCTAAAGCTACTGCTAAGTTGACAGAGACTGTAGATTTTCCTACACCGCCTTTACCAGATGCAATCGAGATAAACTCGATATTAGATAAAGGGGATAAGATATCTTGTGTTTCCGCTTCCGTAACTGTGCCCCGGAATTGCTCTAACACTTCTTTAGGCAGCTCTTCAAATCGAATGCCCACCGAGTCGGCTCCTGCTTCTTTCAACATTTCAACTATTTTTGATTGTAGCGTCAATTGCTCTCCAGTATTCACTTTCGCAATCGCGATTTTAACACTGACGTGTTCTTTTTCAGGTTTAATGGTTACACCCACAATACCATTCGTTTCTGCCAATGTTTTATGTAAAAACGGATCTTCCAATGCGCCAATCAGTTCACGGACTTGTTGTTCATTAATCACATTCAACACTCCTTACTGAATTCATTCACTCCCTTTCAGTATATCATATTCCCTATTCACTAAAACGTCATATGCTTCATTGTTCTTCAGCAAGTTGGTATTTCACAATTCCATCCACAATCGCTGCAGCCACTTTTTTCTGATATGATTTATTTGCCAATAGTTTTCTTTCCTCTGGATTGGACAGGAAGCCTGTTTCTACCAACACAGCTGGCACCGGTACTTTTTTCAATAAGTAGACCCCTGTGATTTTCATGGCTTCTCGCTCTGTATTTTTCAACTGATCACGCAATTCATTTTGGATCGACGTCGCTAGTTGCTTACCCTCTGGATGGCCGCCTGGATGATAAAATACTTGTGCCCCTCTCCAGCGTTCTTCTGGAATTGCGTTAACGTGTACGCTGATAAACATGTCGGGCTTCGAATCGACGGCCATGCTTTCACGTAGTTTCAGGTCTGCGAACTTTCTACTTCTCAACGAGGTAAACTTCTCGGATGGTGCATGTTCCGCAACCGCATCGCCACTTTTCTCCCTCGTCATTTCTACAGTTGCCCCTTTTTTCTTTAATAGTTTACTCACTTCATGGGAGATGTTTAAAGTAATATCTTTTTCAATGAGTTCACCTGCTGAAGCACCCCCATCTTCCCCACCATGCCCAGGATCAATGAGGATGCTTACCCCACCAAGTTCTGAGGGCAGAAAGAAGCCACGATCAGATGCTTTGACGCCGTATAACACTCCACCTAACGAGAAAATTATTAGCAACCCTGCTACAAGCCATTTTTTCATACAGACACCGCCTTTTTCTTTCACTATACGCTTGGACTTTTGAGGTTATGTCTACGTAACATATGAGAAGCTGTTTAGAGTAGGAGATAGCGAAGAGTACCATGGGCTTATGCTAGGGATTTGTAAGAGTGAAGACACCGTTGCACTAGAGGTGCACGCACACTACGTAACTAGGTAGAAATGCGACACTCTACGGTGGAACGCATACACAAAAAAGCTGTCGAAAGAAGTTTCTCACTTCTTACGACAGCTTTGGTTTCGCTTATTATTTTGTTTCGCCTTCCCATGCTAACATGCCGCCCACCATGTTTGTTACATCGAATCCTTCATCTGCCATAAGCTCTTGCGCACGGCCACTTCTGCCGCCCGAACGGCATACGAGAATGTAAGGTGTTTCAGCATTTAAGTCATGCATTACAACGGGTAGGTTGCCAAGTGCAATGTGTTGTGCACCCGGAATGATGCCTTCTGCTACTTCGTCATCTTCACGTACATCGATGATATTGAGATCTTTACCGCTTTCTAGTTGCTCTTGCACTTCTTTTGCAGTTAATTCTTTTAAAGTCATGAATGATATCCTCCAAAGTGTTTAATGTACCCTTATTCTATCTTGCTGAGTTAAGCATTGTCTATTGAAATGAACTAATTAGTGTTGTTGTAACTCTTTCATAGTATGCCCTCGGTTTTCCCATAATCTGGTCGCATCCGCCAATTCAACAATCGCAGGGATATAGCGCTCGGATTCTTTAATAGGCAGTTCCAGTCCCGATACAAATAATGAAAGTTCCATCATGAAGTCGCCGCCACTTACTTGCAAATTATATACTAGTTCGGAGACTTCTTCCTCTACATTCAATTGATCACCGAAGTCTTCTCTTAACATATTCTTTACTATTACCTGCTCTGGTGTTTCTTGAAAGTACTCTTCATCAATGAATCGCAGTAATTCTTCTTTTCCAGGTATGTAATATGGCTTTCCAACTGCATTTCGTTTTAGGTTTTCCTTTTCGTCCTCTTCGCTAGTCGCTTCTGCTACAAATTCGTTTGATTGAATATAAACGAAGCTCTCCTCTAGTTTTTCTTTCACTTGCTCTGATTGCAAAAATCTTTCCACTTCATCCAATGAAATCTCTTCTTTGTTTTGATTATTGTAGATCTCAACCACTTTTTCAACAGGCACAATCCCATATAGATTTGTGCACGCCACGATATACTTCATTACCAATTCTTCATTCATTATATACACGCCTTTCACTTATCCGGATAAATTCCCTATGTACTCTTTCTGTATTGTATCAAAACTATTGTCCAGTACGAGAACTATTTTGATCATTCAAGACGATGTCATAATATACTATACCAACTAGAAAAATCAGGGGGAATAGTATGAGTGCTATAAACGGCAAGGAGTTTGTACGTAGAATAAATGAGCAAAACGCGGAGATTTGGCTGGATGGGCAACAATTGAAAGGACCCATCTCTGAACATCCCGCTTTTAAAGGGCTTATAGAAACGAAGGCTTCTCTATATGATTTACAACTGTCACCTGCACATAGATCTCTCATGACATACGCTTCACCAGTCACAAATGAGCGAATTGGAATTTCTTACTTACAACCTAAAACCAAAACAGATTTGCAGAATCGTAGAGTCATGACAGAAGAATGGGCAAGACTTTCTTGCGGCTTACTTGGTAGAAGTCCCGATTACCTTAATACGGTAATCATGAGCTTTGCCTCTTCTTCGCCTCACTTGCTCGGCAAGGAAAACTGCTTTCCCGAACATATTCAAGCGCTGTATGAACGAGCACGAGAAGAGGACCTATCTTTTACTCACACCTTCATTACACCGCAGATTAATCGATCTCAAAGTGCCTTTAATATGTCAGATGAACCAGTCTCTGCGAAGATTGTAGGAAAGACATCTAAAGGACTTATCATTAAAGGAGCTAAGCTACTTGCAACACAGGGCGGCGTGACAGATGAAGTATTGGTATTTAGCACGCCTTCATTTCTTGGAGATCCTGATGAAGCTTTCGCCTTTTCCATTCCCTCTGGAACAGAAGGTTTGCGTTTTCTTTGTAGAGAATCATTTGTAGGAGGGAGTTCCACATTTAATTACCCACTGAGTTCAAGGTTTGAAGAGATGGATGCTGTAGTGGTTTTCGATAATGTTCTCGTCCCATGGGAGCGTGTATTCTTTCATCACAATGCCGAAGTAGCTTCAGAGTTTTTTTCCATGAGTTCGTTCCATCCATTCGCCACACATCAAGTCATTACGAGACAGATCGTCAAAACCGAGTTCATGCTGAATTTAGCAGAGCAGCTCGTTCAAACGATTAATATAGCGGAATATCTCCACATTCAAGAAAAACTGTCTGAAATAATTATTGGACTCGAAACAATGAAAGCACTGCGAGATAAATCTGAAGCCGATGCGACACTTGATCAATGGGGGTATATGTGTCCAAGTGCAATACCACTTCAAGTAGCCAGCAATGTTTTCCCGAAAGTCTACCCGCGTTTCAGTGAGATCATTCAGCTAATCGGAGCAAGCGGAATGATTGCGTTACCCACCGATAAAGATTTCCATTCGGCTATTCAACCTGATCTCGCAAAGTACTTACAAGGGGCTACAAAAACCGCGGTAGAACGTGTACAACTGTTTCGGTTGGCCTGGGATTTGACGATGAGTTCGTTCGGCACAAGACAAACACAATATGAACGGTATTTTTTCGGAGATCCGGTTCGCTTATCAGGTCATCTATACCGATCCTATCCTAAAGACGCGGGGCAAGAAATGATACGCGGTTTACTTTCCGATTAAATAAGAAGTCTGCAATTCACCTAAACTATTCGGATGCATGTCTACACAAGTGGTTCACCAACGACATCAAGACTTACATTTTCTTTTATCAAAAAGCTCCCGAATAAAACAACACCCCTAGGCCATGTTATATGGCGTAGGGGTGTTGTTTTAATTAACAGGTATTTCTTGAAAATCGATGCGAATAAATTTACCCGTTTCTGCTGAATAGGTGACAGTCACTAGCACACCAAATTCCCGTTCTTCCTCTTTTAACCAAAGCTGGAACTTTTCCGTGTTTGTAACTTTCTTTGAGTCAGTTGCGATATGCAAATAATCCTTGATATCTGCATGAGGATACTTGAGCATCGTTTGCTTGATAGCAAGCCTTGACCATTTGGCGTATGCCGGTACTTCCACTTTACTAAGTGCAGCAACTGGCGCATCACTAGTGCCCGACCCACTTGTCAATAAAACTCCAAGTGCCAAGCCTATTTTCGCAAAGATGGCGCACACCTCCTTTTAAGAATAGCATGCGCTGATTATAACCATTCAATTCTAAATAAAAAAACATCCAACTAAAATAGTTAGATGTCTCTGGTATATTAAATTTTTATTGTCTGTTCTTCCTTCACACCAGGCCACATTTGTCTCGTATACGCCATGTCCCAGAACATATACTCATAACGAGTCGTATTAAGGAAAATCTCCTCTAACTTCGCTAATTCCGATTCAGGCTTACCTTTTGCTGTTTCATCCATTAAGTCTAAGCACCAAGTAGCCAACTCCCCGAAGTCTTCCGATGAATACATGCGAATCCAGTCACCGTACAACGGATGATCCAACGCACCTGGCAACTCAGAAAGCTCTTTGCCGATCTCCCAGTAGCTCCACGCACACGGCAATAATGCAGCGACTACTTCCGCTAAAGAACCGTTTTGACTAACATGCAACATATAGTGCGTATACGCTAGGACAATTGGTGACGGCTTGGCATTCTCGAGTTCTTCTTCTGTAATGCCAAAGCGAGCTGCATACTTACGATGTAGATCCATTTCAGTGTTTAGTGTACCGTTAAGTAACGCCGCAAATTTCCCCATCATCTCTACATCGGTAGCCTTCATCGTGCCTACAGCAAACACTTTCGCGTAGTCGATTAAATACAAATAGTCTTGCACCATATAAAATCGAAACTTCTCCTCATCCAACGTACCATTTCCAATTTCTTGGACAAATGGATGACTATGATTCTGTCTCCAAATTGGTAATGTCTTTTCTAATAAGCGCTCAGTGAACTTCATGTATACTCTCCCCTTTTACGTAGTAAATGAAAAAACCACTTCTTGACCAGAAGTGGCGGAGAGACATCACAGAGCCAGAAATGAGCTACGTAACATCTGCACCACTTCCTTACGCCGGTATGAACCGGTTCAAGTTAAAGGGTTAAAGCAATATGCTTCTCTCAGCTCCACAGAGCACCCCTAGCGGTAACAACTATTTCATTTGTATATCATTATAGGTATATCTTGTCAGAAAAGTCAAACGAATTGAGGTTATAAACTGCCCAACATACAACACAGTGAATGGCAACAGTCCTCAATTTGATGGCATTTAACCAAATAAGTTTATTGGTTTATTTTTAGTGAGAGTCACGCAGTTTCAAATCTTTATTCTAGATGTTCTTTGAGCTTTTTCTGAACATCTTCTTCTATTTTTTTCACGCGCTCTTCTTTTAGTTTACGTCTTGGTTTAGGATGAAACCATTCGATTTCACCGTTAATAAATGTTCCTTTAAACTCTTCACCCTGGATCTTTAATTTAAATAACTGAAGTGGCCGAGTTTGATTTCTGCTAATCGAACGTTCGATTTCAATATCATCTGCTTCATTTCGAATCCCTTGCTCAGATAACAATTCCAACACTTTGTTCTCTATGGCAATTACTTCTTCTTCACCGACGTCTTGCTTCGGATGTGGATGAAGCCATTGGATTTCACCATCATGATAGTCACCCTTATAATTACGACCTTCTATGATGAGCTTAAACTGAATTCGCTCGTACTGCCTGTCTTCAAAAACTTTTTCCGCTTCAAAGTCGTCTACCACAGGAAACACCTCCAAAAATAGTAACAAGTCTCTTTTTTATAGAATAATTCATCTTACTTCATCCATCACTACTAATTCAAGCTATTTGGCACAAAGTGAGATTTTTCCATCGTTCAAGTTTACTTATAAAGATCCTTTTCAAATATAAATAAAATTTACATATATCTAAGCAATAAGTTGTTGTCAAACCAATCACTGTTCTAAGGCACTTGTTATAAACGCAAAATTCAGTGGAAAAATGATGGTCACGGCCAGATTAAAAGCCGTTCAGTCTATTGCGCCTTTGCTCATTACAAGTCAGCATGCCAAATTCACACTTGGGTAACGGTCTTTTTAAAGCCATTCATAATAAGCACGAATGTTGAGCCTATACACCTAAAACACCTATAATTCCACTTGGATTGACGACTGGTTCCAGCCTATCAAGTGTTATTACTCATATGTTTAATGATACCCTAATTTCTGTGTTTCAATCATTTGAAATGACACTCTAATTATTTTATTGGACTGGTATCTAAGCTGTTCGAACACACTCCAATGCGCGAACTACTAGTCATATAATAATTTATATATAAGCAGCAAAATTAACAGGAAAAGCCCAACAACTCTTTAGAATTGTCGGGCCCTGTCTAGTACTTCCTTAAAAAACTTGGCTTCGTTTGATACCATTCGTCGCTAATCACGTGATGGCACACTGAAATAATTCGTTCTATGACCTGTGTGTAGTTTGCTAATATACGGATGGTGAAGCCAGGAACAGCAAGCTTGGATAATCCAAATGTAAATTCTCCAGCCTCTTGTTGAATTGTTTCATACAATCGATCCAATAAAGCATCGCTTGTCTTTTCTCCAACGACAATCAAGGAACCTAAATGTGTGTATCCTTCCATAAAACCTAACTCATTCATATGCTGAGACGCTGGATGAAGTTTAATATGATCAAAGGCAACAAGCTGATTTTCCATATAAATCTCCGTTTTCAAACGGAGCATATCGTAGCTGAACTTTTCTCCTTCCGGCGACCAGCCGGGAGTCAGTATATCGGAATATAGCAATGTTGCGCCTTTTTCCATGTATATACTGTTTTTTTGATAACAACTGGCATCTTTGTATGCGATAAGTGCATCCGGCAAGTACTCTAGATAACTGTCTTTTTTCATATGAAAGATCGTCTCTTGGTACACTGGCTTGGTGGGCGTTCTATATACTTTCGTCGACGACTGGGTCGTCAACGTCAGCATCGCTCGTTCACCAAGCGTAACTTTCATTTGATACCGATCTCCATCTAAATAGCCACCGCCAGGATTTAATAAATAGTAGCATGGATAACTATTCTTATTGAAATAGACAGGGCGCATCACTTTAAATGCACCCTGGAAGTAGACACTTTTTGCCACGGAGCGTCCTAAGCGGTTTTCCATGACAAGGTCAAGAACGCCTGTCCATTCAGACATCTTGTCCTAGTCCTTTTAACAAAGCATGTTTCCTGACCCACTCTACTACTTCATCTAGCCCTTGATCGTCTTTCAAATTAGTGAAAAAGAAAGGCTTATTTCCTCGGAATACTTTTGTGTCAGACTCCATGACTTCAAGACTTGCCCCGACATATGGCGCCAAATCTGTTTTGTTTATAATAAACAAATCAGATTTAATCATTCCTTGTCCGCCTTTGCGCGGGATTTTTTCACCCTGCGCTACGTCAATTATATAAATGGAAAAGTCTACGAGTTCCGGACTGAATGTAGCCGCTAGATTATCGCCGCCACTCTCTACAAAAATCAACTCTACGTCGGGATGCTTTTCCTGCAATTCATTAATCGCCGCAAAGTTCATCGATGCATCTTCTCGAATTGCTGTATGTGGACAGCCTCCTGTTTCCACCCCGACAATGCGGTCTTCTGGAAGAATACCGTTCGCAACTAAAAACTTGGCATCTTCTTTCGTGTATATATCATTTGTAATGACTGCCATACTTACTTCGCCCTCTAAAGCGCGTGTAATCTTTTCGACCAGCATAGTTTTTCCTGCACCAACTGGTCCGCCAACACCTATTTTAATTGCTCCCATTCTAAGCACATCCTTATTCTCAATTTCATTGTGTTCGTTACGAACTAAAAATACGTATCCCAACACGTTCGTGTTGCATTTGTGAAAGCTCGAGTCCTGGCGATACGACTCCAAACTCTTCTTGATCTAATTCCATAATTTTGTCTGTTGTTTGCTGAAGTTGTTGTTGAAACGTATAAATAATCTTCTGTCCCGCAGTCTGTCCAAGCGGGATGGCCCGCACGGCATTTTGTACGAGACTAACAACCGTCGAATATAAATAATATAAAATCGTTGTAGTCTTTTCTACTTGAAGGTGATGTCCGATCATTGTAAAAACAATAGCTGGATGTCCGAAAGCTTGTTTGTCACGAATTTTCTGCGCGTAGATAGATAACACTGGTATTTTGTAAATGGATTCGGCAATGTCTAACATTCTGTCACCCATACGTTGTGTTCCATCACGTGATTCACGGGCAAGATTCTGTACAGTCAATATGCGATCCAATTCCCAAATCTTATTAAGATCATCCACATCAAGTGCATCATAAACGAGTCTTACGGCCAAGCCATCTGCATAAGCAAGCTGTTCATGCAGATAGACATTCAACCACTCAGAAAACGTATTGGCATCGGTGACCTTGTCGTTTTGGATATACGTTTCCAGTCCAAATGACTGGCTAAAAGAGCCGATCGGAAAACTTGAATCGCATAGCTGTAACAAGGACAATGCGTTATTAGTCATGGCTATGTCCGATATGACGGAAAGCCTTCGCAACTTTTCGTTCTTCTCGCTTGAATGGAATACCCATTTCTTGTAGCAATTCCTCGACTAAATAATCATACTGAACGAGCATATCCTCATCCTCAAACTGCGCAGGTAAATGACGATTTCCGAGCTGATGAGCAATCGTTCCCATTTCAAGCATCGTCCGCGGGCTAATAATAATTAAATCATCAGAAAGTACGTCAATCAAAATAACATTCTTATCATCCATAAAAAGAATGTCTCCCGCTTCCAAATCACGGGGTTTTTTTAATCGAATTCCAATTTCACGCCCGTGATCGGTTTCTACACGTTGAATTCTTTTCATTAAATGTGCACTTTCTAAGTACACTTTCTCTTTATGAAGGCTGTCATACTTACTTGGATCTAAATCTCTAACGTTCATTAAGACTTCTTCTACAATCATTTTCTTCACCTCAGAATAAGAAATAGCGTTGACCCATAGGTACTACGTCAATCGGATCACATGTTATAAGTTTTCCGTCAATTTTCACTTCATACGTTTGTGGATCTACATCAATATGGGGTGTAGCTGTATTTAATTTCATATCTTTTTTCGTGAGACTGCGTATATTACGAACAGGCAGTACCACTTTTTCAAGTCCAAGCTTCTCTTTTATTCCTTGATCATATGCAATTTGGGAAACAAACGTAATAGAACTTTGCGACAATGCCTTACCGAGTGTTGCATACATCGGACGATAAATCATGGGTTGTGGCGTTGGGATCGTCGCATTAGCATCTCCCATTAAGCTAAAGACTGCCATTCCATTCTTCAATATCATTTCCGGTTTAACGCCAAAGAATTTTGGATCCCATAGGACAAGGTCAGCCATTTTCCCGACTTCAATTGAACCGATATACTCGGATACGCCATGAGCGATAGCAGGATTAATCGTATATTTAGCAACATAGCGCTTTACCCGATTATTATCCGAATACTCACTATCGCCCTCCATAACTCCAAGCTGGTTTTTCATTTTGTGGGCTACTTGCCATGTGCGAAGTGCAACTTCTCCGATACGGCCCATCGCCTGAGAATCGGAGCTTGTCATACTAAAGACACCTAGGTCTTGTAAAATATCTTCCGCTGCAATCGTTTCATTGCGAATACGTGAATCTGCAAATGCGATATCTTCTGGCACGGAAGGATTTAAGTTATGCGCTACCATCACCATATCCAAATGCTCATCAATCGTATTAATTGTATACGGCAATGTCGGATTGGTAGAAGCCGGCAACACGTTCATCATGCCTGCAGATTTAATCAAATCCGGAGCATGTCCGCCTCCTGCACCCTCTGTATGGTACATATGGATACCGCGACCATCAATGGCTTTGATCGTATCTTCAAAAAATCCGGATTCGTTTAATGTATCCGCGTGAAGTGCGACTTGCACGTCATATTCATCAGCAATGCGTAATGCATGATCGAGAACAGACGGTGTTGCGCCCCAATCTTCATGAACTTTCAAACCAATCGCACCGGCAATTATTTGTTCAGCTAATGGGCCTCCTGCTGCTGCATGCCCTTTCCCTGTTAAACCGATATTGATCGGTTGTCCATCCAAAGCCTTCAGCATGGAATGAAGATGCCAAGCACCTGGTGTGGCAGTCGTAGCTCTAGAACCATCTCCCGGTCCAGCTCCACCACCGATTAGTGTTGTCGTTCCCGCAGTAAGTGCGACATCTACTTGTGCCGGATTAATAAAGTGCACGTGCGTATCAATTGCACCGGCAGTAATGATTTTACCTTCACCCGAAATAACTTCAGTGGACGTTCCAATAATAATATCCACTTTGTCTTGCACAAGCGGATTACCTGCTTTGCCGATACCCGAAATTTTGCCGTCTCGAATTGCTAGATCCGCTTTATATATTCCTGTATAGTCCAGCACGACAACATTTGTAATGACTGTATCAGGTACGCGTTCATCTTCTTCGCGCGTTATGTACGGGTGTTGGCCCATTCCATCGCGAATGACTTTCCCGCCACCGAACACAACTTCTTCTCCATATTTTGTGTAGTCTTTTTCGATTTGGATAAATAAATCTGTATCTGCTAGTCGGACAGAGTCTCCGGTTGTCGGTCCGTACATTTGAGCATATTGCTCTCTATCCATTTTAAAACTCATTTTGTATTCCCGCCTCCCAATGCTCCGTCTACTTTATTGTGAAAACCGTACACTTCTCTTTCTCCAGCATAGTCAATTAGCTGTACTTCTTTTTCATCGCCCGGCTCAAAACGAACAGCAGCGCCTGCAGGAATATTTAAACGTTTACCATACGTCACATCCCGATCAAACTTTAACGCAAGATTCACTTCATAAAAATGATAATGGGAACCAATTTGGATGGGTCTGTCCCCATGATTAATAACTTGTACATGTATATTTTCTGCACCTTCATTACAAATGATTGGTTCATCTTTTAAAATATATTCGCCTGGTATCATCGTTACGTCTCCCTTCTTTTCATAAACAATCTATCTTATCGGGTTATGCACTGTGACTAACTTCGTCCCATCAGGGAATGTTGCTTCTACTTGAATGTCATCAATCATTTCAGGAATCCCATCCATTACATCTTCACGAGTTAAAATCGTCGCACCATAAGCCATAAGTTCCGCAACTGTTTTCCCATCTCTGGCACCTTCCATCACCTCATATGTAATAAGAGCCATTGCTTCAGGGTGATTCAATTTAAGTCCTCGTTCCCTCCGTCTTCTGGCAACGTCTGCAGCAACAACGATCATTAACTTATCAATTTCACGCGGTAGTAATCGCATTGTTCAACCTCCTAAAATAAATAATATATTGCAGTAATACAATTCTCCAATTAAAAATGTAATATTCTATAAAGCATAAAAATTATATTAACTTTTTATCCTCTTTTGATTGCTTTACATATTTTGATTCATTCATATAATTCCATTGATAAAGCGTGTGTGTATAGAGAGGTTCAACTTGTCACAGTTTACCCAAATGCAAGTTAACATAAACGTTGTCCACATAACACTTCGTCGACAAATAAACTATTGTTAGCGGTCAAAATAGTTTTTCGGTCAAGTTGTCTCTAAATTCGAATCATATCATTAGGTAACGAGTTGTTTAATAAATGGTCTAGTCGCAGTTGATTCGTTAAAGACTCATAATATCAGGGGGTGATCCGTGAGCCTCTCAACTAGCTAAAACAACTGGGAATGAAGGGTGGTTTACTTTCTTTTTAGAAAGTGAATTGGAGTTACTGCTACTAATTTATTGTACAGTTTCTCGGCGAAGATTCAAGTGTTCCCGCTTACATAAGGAGCTGGCGAGATATCTACTTCGAAAAGTACTACTCAAGCTAAACACAAAAAAACCCTCCTCATTAAATAATGAGAAGAACTTTTGAAAAAACAAATTAACGTTTTGAGAACTGTGGTGCACGACGAGCGCCGCGAAGACCGTATTTTTTACGTTCCTTCATACGTGGATCACGTGTTAGGAATCCTGCTGATTTAAGTGCTGCACGGAAATCAGGATCTACAGTAAGCAATGCACGAGCAACGCCGTGACGGATTGCGCCTGCTTGACCTGTGTAACCTCCACCGTGAACGTTAACGTGGATATCGTAGCTTCCAAGTGTTTCCGTTGTAACTAGTGGTTGTTTAATGATTTCACGAAGTGTTTCGAATGGTACGTAGTCTTCTACGTCACGATTATTGACGACAATTTTGCCTTCGCCAGGAATTAGACGTACACGAGCTACTGAACTTTTACGACGGCCAGTGCCGATATATTGTACTTGTGCCAAGTGGGTTTCCTCCTCTTAATTAACCGCGAAGCTCGAAAGCTTCTGGTTTTTGTGCTGCATGCTGATGTTCTGGACCAGCAAATACGTGTAATTTCTTGATTGTTTGACGACCTAGAGGACCGTTTGGAAGCATTCCTTTAATCGCAAGTTCAAGCATTTTTACAGGGTAGTTCGTACGCATTTCAAGAGCAGTACGTGACTTGATGCTACCTGTGTAACCAGAGTGACGGTAGTACATTTTATCTTTCAACTTGTTACCAGTCAATTGGATTTTTTCAGCGTTGATGATGATGACGTGATCGCCTGTATCAACATGTGGTGTAAACGTTGGTTTATGTTTACCGCGTAAAAGAGTTGCAACTTCTGAAGCAAGACGACCAAGCGTTTGTCCTTCAGCGTCGACAACTAGCCATTTACGTTCGACTTCGTGACCTTTAGCCATGAATGTTGTGCGCATATTGTATTTCCTCCTAAAATATCAAATCTGTTCCCTTGTTTTCTCTATCCCTAAACACAAATAAACTTCCGGGGCTTGTTTGTGGGGTTATTGAAATACCATTTATCATGTTATCCTTTATTGCCAATAAAGTCAAGCGTTTTTATGTATACGCCAGGATTAGTTGCCATGACTTCAATAAGTGACTTCTAGCAAGTACAAACCGTGTGCCGCCGCAGTTTTCCCTGCTCTTTGGCGATCTTTTGCCTCGAGTATTTTTTGGATATCTTCGGGCTCGTCCCAACCAATGCCAACTGCCAGCAAAGCACCGGCAATCGTACGAACCATATTGTAAAGAAATCCATCTCCTTCCACTTCAAGAATTAGTTCGTCCTGATGCCGTTCAAGTGTAAGTTTCCGGATCGTACGGACTTTATTCGAGGTAGCGGTCTTCGCCGAACAGAAGCTTGTAAAATCATGTGTGCCGATTAAATAGACAGCACCTGCATTCATTCGTTCTACATCTGGATTCCACCTACCTAAATGAACAGCAAAATTACGCTCGAATGGACTTTGCAATTCTCCATAGGACCATTTATATCGATACGTTTTACCTTTTGCACCGTAACGGGCGTGGAAATCTTTAGACACCTGTTCAATCGCAGTTATACGTACGTCCTTAGGTAGCAGCACATTCAATGCCATCAGCCAGCGATCACCTAAATCTAGAGGTGTGTCAAAATGGATGACCTGACCTAACGCATGGACACCAGCATCGGTTCGTCCGCTTGCTACCGCGTGTGATGTCGGGTCTTTATGCAATTTAACAAGCGCCTTATCTATCTCCGCTTGAACTGTCCGCATGGTTGGCTGGGACTGATATCCAGCAAAATGCGTCCCGTCATACGAAACAGTCGCTTTCATTCGTTTCAATTTATTCACTTCCTCACCCACAGCAATACACCTACCAATAGCACAAATGTGATCAGAACAGCAGTATCCCTCATGTGCCAAGACAACTGACGGAACCTTGTGCGACCTTCTCCACCACGGTAGCCACGCACTTCCATAGCGATCGCTAAATCTTCTGCACGCTTAAATGCACTGACAAATAGTGGTACAAGCAATGGAATGACTGCCTGCACCCGCTCTTTGATGGAACCGGTACTTAAATCAGATCCTCTTGCTAGTTGTGCTTTTAAAATTTTATCCGTTTCATCCATTAAAGTTGGAATAAAACGAAGAGATATCGACATCATCAATGCCAACTCATGTACTGGCAATTTCAGCTTTTTAAAAGGATTGAGCAACGTTTCCAATCCATCCGTAATTGAGATTGGTGAAGTTGTTAATGTCAATACTGTCGTAATCAAAACGAGAACTAAAAATCGGATGGATATAAATATACCCATTCGCAAACCCTCTTCATAAATTTTGATAAACTTCCATTCAAATATAACGGGTCCTTCACGTGTAAAGAAGATATGTAATAGAAGAGTAAAAATGATCAAAAAGATGACCGGTTTTAACCCGTTGATCAAAAAATATGGTCTAATTCGAGCGAGTGCAATGGCAAACGCTGTGAAGCCAAGCAAAATGGCATAAGACACAACGTTATTGGCCAAGAACACCGCTACTACAAACAGAAAGACAAAGAGCAACTTGGAACGGGGGTCCATACGATGCACAATGGATGTACCTGGAATAAAACGGCCAATAATCATTTTTTCTAACATGGCCGCTCCCCTTTTCTCGCAATAGCTTTTGCTAACTCTTGTGCCAATGTATCTTCCGTAAGTGCAATGCGATCAAAACGCTGTCCACTCATCTTTTCGATCTGACGCTGAAAACGCACGGAACGCGGGACGCTGAGTCGAAATGAATGAAGCTGATCTTCCAAACTATATATTTCTTCAGGCGTCCCTTCCATCACAGCCGTCCCCTCATGCATCACAAGGATTCGATCACTGTAGCGTGCCGCATCTTCCATACTATGTGTCACAAGGATCGTCGTTAGACTCTCTGTCTTATGCAAATGATGAAATAACTCCATAATCTCTTTACGCCCTTTAGGATCCAAGCCCGCTGTAGGCTCGTCAAGGACTAAGACAGATGGCTTGAATGCTAGGACACCCGCAATCGCAACACGCCGCATTTGACCTCCTGACAGCTCAAAAGGAGACTTCTGCAGCACATCATCCGGCAAACCTAAAAGCTTCACTAATTCATGTGCTCGAGCTCTTGCTTCCTCTTTCGGCACACCAAAATTTATAGGTCCGAACATGATATCTTTTTCAACTGTTTCTTCAAATAACTGGTGTTCAGGAAACTGAAAGACAATCCCTACGTGGTTTCGAACTTCCTTCATCTTCTTACCTTTAGTCTGGGCAGTAATCATCGTGTCACCTATTTGGACAATACCTTCAGACGGCTTTAGCAACCCATTCAAATGAAGCAATAAAGTCGATTTCCCTGAACCCGTATGACCAATGATTGATGTATAAGAGCCTGAAGGGATCGTAGCTGTCACGTCCTGCAAAGCACGTTTCTCAAACGGTGAATCTTTAGCGTATAAGTATCCTACTTGCTGAAGTGAAATGTCCACAATTCATTCACCAACTCTTCTTCTGTCATATGATTACCTTGCAACTCTACGCCAGTGGCTCTTAATAACTCAGAAACACGTAAAGCAAATGGCAGATCAAGTCCTACTTTTTCAAGTTCAGTACCTTGTTGGAAAATTTCCTGCGGTGTACCTACCATCAATACTTGTCCTTCATTCATTACCAAAATACGATCTGCCAATAATACTTCCTCTAAATCA
This sequence comes from Sporosarcina ureae DSM 2281, assembly GCF_000425545.1. Lineage (GTDB taxonomy): Bacteria > Bacillota > Bacilli > Bacillales_A > Planococcaceae > Sporosarcina > Sporosarcina ureae. Next base: position 35,912 of record NZ_AUDQ01000004.1, read on the forward strand.
TGTGTAATGGATAACACAGTCAAGTTAATTTCAGATCGTAACTTCTTGACGATCTCGATTACTTCTTCACGTCCTTGGGGATCCAGCATAGAAGTGGCTTCATCCAAAATAAGTAGCTCAGGATGCATAGCTAACGCACCTGCAATCGCTACACGCTGCTTCTGACCACCTGAGAGATGATGTGGCTCGTGATTAATGTAATCCTTCATCTTCACCTGTTCCAAAGCCTCTTGAACACGTTTTACCATCATGTCGTATGGTACGCCGTTGTTTTCTAATGCAAAGGCTACATCATCTTGCACAGTAGATCCGACAAACTGATTATCCGGGTTTTGAAAGACAATGCCCATACGCGAACGTGTTTCCCAAAGATTCTCTTCTGATAGTCGTTCCGAGAAGAGATGTACTTCACCTGATGAAGGAAACATCAAACCAATCAACAGCTTTGCTAGCGTCGACTTACCAGAACCGTTATGCCCTACAACTGCCAGCCATTCTCCTTCATACAAAGTGAAAGACGCATTATTCAATGCCTTAGTTGACATAGGCGAAGATTCTTCTTCCTCCATATCGTAAGAAAACTCCACATGGTGCATCGACGCTATTTCCTTCATTTAGATTCCTCCTCTTAGGTGATGTTATGGATCAATATAAACTCTATGTAATCAATTATTCTTATGTATAAAAAAAAAGCGCGTACCTCATCTAAGGAATGCGCCTTTGAAAACGAAAATGCCGGGTGCTCATGCCGACATCTCAGATGAGGTACGTAGAGCTAGACCAGTCGATTACTCGCGGATCATAACACTCAGCTTTTATGTCGTATAAATCTCGTAGTTGTAATAAGAGGGTGTGCTGTGCGTGACAGACACACCCTCGAAGTGTTGGAATTACACCAGTTCGATAATAACTACTGGTGCGCCATCGCCACGGCGAGGTCCCATTTTCATTATACGTGTATAACCGCCTTGGCGATCTGCATAACGTGGTGCTACTGTATCAAAAAGTTTTTGAAGTGCAAACACTGTTGCTTCTTCGCCTTCTCCGTTTTCAACAGTTACCTTTTCACGACGGATATATTCAGCCGCTTGACGACGTGCATGAAGATCTCCACGTTTTCCAAGAGTGATCATCTTTTCAACTACTTTACGTAATTCTTTCGCACGTGTTTCAGTTGTTTGGATGCGCTCATGAATGATAAGATCTGTCGTTAAGTCGCGAAGCATTGCTTTACGTTGTGAACTTGTGCGTCCAAGTTTTCTGTATCCCATTTGAAGTTACCCTCCTTCAATATATGTCAGTTATTCTTCAGAGCGTAACTCAAGGTTTAGCTCATCCAATTTAGCTTTCACTTCTTCAAGTGATTTACGGCCTAAGTTTCGCACTTTCATCATTTCGTCTTCAGACTTGTTAGCAAGCTCTAAAACCGTATTGATGCCTGCACGCTTCAAGCAGTTATAAGATCGGACAGAAAGATCAAGTTCTTCAATTGTCATTTCCAAAACTTTTTCTTTTTGGTCTTCTTCTTTTTCTACCATGATTTCTGCAGTTTGTGCTTCGTCAGTCATACCAACGAATATATTCAAATGCTCTGTAAGAATTTTAGCTCCAAGTGATACTGCCTCTTTAGGACCAATGCTTCCATCTGTCCATACATCGAGTGTCAACTTATCAAAGTTGGTACTTTGTCCGACGCGAGTGTTTTCAACTTGGAAGTTAACGCGTGATACAGGAGTGTAAATCGAGTCGATTGGAATTACACCAATCGCTAGATCCTCACGTTTGTTTTGATCGGAAGGAACATATCCTCGTCCACGTACAGCATACATACGCATACGTAAATGTCCATTTTTACCGAGAGTAGCAATCGGGAGATCTGGATTTAATACTTCAACATCACTATCATGTGTGATGTCTGCAGCCGTCACGACGCCTTCACCTTTCACATCGATCTCAATAACTTTCTCATCGTCTGAGTAAATTTTGAGAGCTAGTTTCTTCACATTCAAAATAACTGTAGATACGTCTTCGACGACACCTTCAATTGTAGCGAATTCATGAAGTACACCATCGATTTGAATAGATGTCACAGCAGCTCCTGGTAATGAAGACAAGAGAATGCGGCGCAAGGAATTCCCTAGGGTGTTTCCATATCCACGCTCTAATGGTTCGATAATAAACTTACCGAACTGTGAATCTTCACCGATCGTTACTGTTTCAATCTTTGGTTTCTCAATCTCGATCATTAATTTACCCTCCTCAAAACGTCTCTATAATGGTTTAACCTTATTGAATTCACTGATAATAGATAGTCTATTTTAACAGTATTAACAAAAAATGTCTTTCTTAATCCAATAGATTCAAACCGATTATACGCGACGACGTTTTGGCGGGCGACAACCATTATGCGGAACCGGAGTTACGTCTCTGATTGCAGTAACTTCAAGACCAGCAGCTTGTAGTGAACGGATAGCCGCTTCACGACCAGCACCTGGGCCTTTAACTGTTACTTCCAATGATTTTAAACCGTGTTCCATTGCTGTTTTCGCTGCAGTTTCAGCAGCCATTTGTGCAGCAAATGGAGTGGATTTACGGGAACCTCTAAAGCCAAGTGCACCAGCGCTAGACCATGAAAGTGCATTACCGTGGCTATCCGTGATAGTTACGATAGTGTTATTGAACGTTGAACGGATATGTGCAATACCAGTCTCAATATTCTTTTTTACACGACGTTTACGAGTTTGTTGTTTACGTGCCATGTTGGAAAGAACCCTCCTTTACCTAATTATTTTTTCTTGTTAGCCATTGTGCGTTTAGGACCCTTACGCGTACGTGCATTGTTTTTCGTGTTTTGTCCACGAACAGGCAATCCACGACGGTGACGGATACCACGGTTACTACCGATTTCCATCAAACGCTTGATGTTTAGAGAAGTTTCACGACGAAGATCTCCTTCTACTTTCAAGCCGTCAATTTGTTCACGAATCTTATCAAGCTCAGCGTCAGTTAAATCACGAACGCGAGTTTCTTGAGAAATATCAGCTGCAGTTAAAATTGATTGTGCAGTTGTTTTACCAATACCGAATATATATGTCAATGAAATGACAACGCGCTTATCGCGCGGAACGTCTACACCAGCAATACGTGCCATATAAGTTGTGCACCTCCTTGTGTTTTAGCCTTGTCTTTGTTTGTGCTTTGGATTTTCACAGATTACCATTACTCGGCCGCGTCTACGAATAACTTTACATTTTTCGCAGATCGGTTTTACAGATGGTCTTACTTTCATCTTACCCAACCTCCTTCAGTATTTCGGGAGTGCAAAAGTTTATTTGAAACGGTATGTGATACGACCACGTGTTAAATCGTAAGGTGAAAGTTCTAATGTCACCTTGTCGCCTGGCAGAATACGAATAAAGTGCATACGAATTTTACCTGACACGTGTGCAAGCACAGTATGTCCGTTTTCTAACTCCACTTTAAACATCGCATTCGGCAACGTTTCAAGAACAGTTCCTTCTACCTCAATTACGTCGTCCTTCGCCATCAATCCTGTCTCCCTTCTATATCCCAATAAAGGCTTTCACCATCGAGCGGCATCAGTTGCCTTCAAAAGGCTTCCTTCAACATATGTCCAGTTAGCATGAGTGATGTTCGAAAGACGTCTGCCACATTTCGCTGTTTCGCATAAATCACGAATGAGATCCTTTATTGCCCTCGTTGCAGTGCCAATTATATATTATACTGCCATTGGCAATAGAATGCATGTCGGAACTACCAAGGAATTAATGATAAACTCTCATTGATCTTATAACAGGAACCTAATGCTTTTGCAGTTCGATTTCATCCATTACCTTCCGAACAATGAAGAAGATGTGCCCGAAAAGGATTGATTACTTTTTACCTTGTTGCAAAACTGCATCTAAGTCCTTGAATACAAGATTAATATCCTGTTGGCCATTAATTTTAGTCAGTACACCTTTTTCGCCATAAAAGTCGAGTAAAGGAGCTGTCTGATTCATATTTACTTCCAGACGATTCATGACAGTATCCGGATTGTCATCTGCACGTTGGTAAAGTTCTCCGCCATCTTTATCACACACATCTTCTACCTTTGGCGGGTTAAAGATCAAGTGATACGATGTGCCACATACTTTACAAATTCGACGGCCAGATAACCTTGCCACTAATTCTTCCGTATCGACTTCGATATCCAATACGTACTCAATGCTTTTTCCTAAATCCTCAAGTAAAGCATCTAGTGCTTCAGCTTGTGGGACCGTTCTAGGGAAACCATCAAGCAAGAATCCTTTGTCACAATCCGGTTTGCTTAAACGTTCACGCACGATACCAATGGTAACTTCATCAGGAACTAATGCTCCTTGATCCATGAACGATTTTGCTTTAACTCCAAGTTCCGTGCCATCTTTGATGGCAGCACGGAACATATCGCCTGTAGAAATATGAGGGATTCCGTATTTCTCGACAATTTTGTCTGCTTGTGTGCCTTTACCAGCACCAGGCAGACCCATTAATACGATATTCATACGTCCTTGCCCTCCATTTGTTTACAATAGGTCAGGCTATTGCTTTTTATTTCATAAAGCCTCTGTAATGTCTCTTCACTAATTGTGATTCTAATTGCTTCATTGATTCAAGGGCAACCCCTACTACGATGAGCAAGCTCGTTCCGCCAATTTGAGCGGATTGAGGCAAATTCGCCAAGTTAATGAAGAAGATCGGCATAACCGCTACGACAGCAAGGAAAATCGAGCCGACGAACGTCAGTCTATACAGAGTACTTGTTAAGTACTTTTGAGTGTTTGCTCCTGGACGAATTCCTGGAATGTATGCACCTTGTTTTTTCAGATTGTCTGCCATATTTTCTGGATTCACTTGAATGAATGCATAGAAATACGTAAACGCGATAATAAGTGTTACATACAAAATCATACCAATCGGATTCGTATAATCGAAGATCCGAATAATAGTTTTAGTTACACTGTTCTCACCGAAAAATGGAGCGATTTGTTGTGGCGTTATAAAGAATGCCACCGCAAAGATTACCGGGATAACTCCTGCAGCATTTAATTTCAAAGGTAAGTGTGTTTGTTGACTTGCAACAGACTGATTGCGTCCTGAGACACGTTTCGCATATTGAATTGGAATTTTCCTCAATGCTTCTTGGAAGTAAATAACCCCGACCACTATGGCTACGATCACGATCAGCAGTAAGACCATCGTTGCAATTCTAATAAATAGTGCATCTCCAGCGTCTTGAATTTGCGTTACATACAACTGGTTAACTGCATTTGGAATGCCGGCAACAATCCCTGCAAAGATAATGATGGAAATACCATTTCCAACACCTTTTGCAGTAATTTGTTCACCAAGCCATAGAAGGAAAGCAGTACCGGCAGTCAACACAATCGCAATTGTGATATACGTAGATACGCTATTGTCTTGAATCAGTGTACCGCCAAATGTTTGGTTGAAACCAAACGACATGGCAAGTGCTTGAATAAAGGCTAGAACGATCGTGAAATATCTTGTGAATTGTGCAAGTTTACGTCTTCCGACGTCACCTTGTTTTGACCACTCAGTAAACTTTGGAACAACATCCATCTGCAAGAGTTGTACAATGATGGATGCCGTGATATACGGCATAATCCCCATTGCAAAGATCGAGAAGTTGGATAGTGCTCCCCCACCAAATGTGTTCAAGAATCCGATAAACTGGTTATCTGATTGTTGTAAAGCAGTTGCATCAACGTTTGGAACCGGAACAAATGTCCCTAGTCTAAAAACGATGAGCACTAGGAGGGTGAAAATTATTTTAGACCGGATCTCCTTCACACGCATGAAATTAGAGATTGTCTGAAACATTATACCACCTCTGTTTGCCCGCCTGCTTTTTCAATTGCTTCTTTTGCAGAAGCGGAGAATTTGTTAGCACGTACTGTGATCTTCTTATCAAGTGTTCCGTTACCCAGAATCTTGATACCAGATTTAGCGTTGCTTACAACACCAGTTTCAATTAACAATTCCGGCGTTACTTCCGTGCCTTCTTCGAAACGATTTAATGTGTCGAGGTTAACGATGGCATAATCTTTACGATTGATGTTCGTGAACCCGCGCTTAGGAAGTCGTTGGAAAAGAGGAATTTGTCCACCTTCGAAACCAAGACGTACACCGCCGCCTGAACGAGCGTTTTGGCCGTCATGACCTCTACCAGAAGTCTTACCTGTTCCAGATCCAATCCCACGACCAACACGTTTGCGGTTTTTGCGAGATCCCTCAGCTGGTTTTAGCTCATGTAATTTCATCTTATCGGCACCTCCTTATTGTAAAATAGTACTTAAATTTCTTTAACGGTTACCAAGTGGCTAACTTTTGTAATCATACCACGGATGGCATCGTTGCTTTGATGCTCAACTGTTTGATTTAACTTTCGAAGGCCTAGTGCTTCAATTGTTTTACGCTGTGTTGGCTTTGAACCAATAACACTTTTCGTAAGGGTGACTTCAAGTTTGTTCGTCATTGTATTTCCCCCCTTAACCTAACAGTTCTTCTACGGATTTACCACGCAATTTGGCAATGTCTTCTGCGCGTTTCAAATTCTGCAACCCTTCGATTGTTGCACGTACCATGTTGATCGGTGTGCTTGATCCAAGAGATTTAGAAAGTATATCCGTGACGCCTGCAAGTTCAAGTACCGCACGGACAGGTCCACCTGCGATAACACCAGTACCCGGAGCAGCTGGTTTGATGAGGATTTGTCCTGCACCAAAGCGTCCGATTACTTCATGTGGAGTTGTACCTTTGACCATTGGCACTACAATCAAGTTTTTCTTCGCATCTTCAATTGCTTTACGGATTGCATCTGGAACTTCTTGTGCTTTACCAGTACCAAAACCGACACGACCGTTTTTATCTCCGACTACGACAAGTGCAGTGAAGCGGAAACGACGTCCACCTTTTACAACTTTCGCAACGCGGTTGATCGTTACTACGCGTTCTTCAAACTCACTTTTGTTCTGATCATTACGACGCATGAAATATGTCCCTCCCTCTTAATTAAAATTCCAGACCATTTTCGCGTGCAGCGTCAGCTAATGCTTTTACACGGCCGTGGAAAAGATATCCGCCGCGGTCGAATACAACCGCTTTAACGTCTTTTTCAACAGCTTTCTTTGCAATAAGCTCGCCGACTTTAGCTGCAGATTCAGTGTTACCTGTAGATCCAGCCTCAACATCGTTATCTCTTGTAGAAGCGCTAACGATTGTTACGCCATTCAAATCATCAATCAATTGTGCATAGATGTGTTTGTTTGAACGGTAAACGTTTAGACGTGGACGCTCTGCAGTTCCGCTGATTTTCGTACGCACACGTGCGTGACGCTTTTTACGGACAGCGTTTTTATCTTGTTTCGTGATCATCGGAGTCACTCCTTCCAAATACCTCAAGCGGTATTATTTACCTGTTTTACCTTCTTTACGACGAACGATTTCGCCTTCATAACGAATACCTTTGCCTTTATACGGCTCTGGCGGACGTACTTGACGGATGTTAGAAGCAAGAGCACCTACGTGTTCTTTGTTGTATCCGCGAACGATTATTTTCGTGTTCGCTGGAACTTCAACTTCTACACCTTCTTCTGGTGTGAACTCTACTGGGTGTGAGTAACCTACGTTCAATACAAGTTTCTTCCCTTGCATAGAAGCACGATATCCAACCCCAACCAATTCAAGTGTGCGTTCAAATCCTGTAGATACTCCCACTACCATGTTGTTAAGAACAGAGCGTGTAGTACCGTGAATTGAACGGTGAGCTTTTGATTCAGAAGGACGAGTAAATGTAATTACATTGCCTTCTTGAGTGATCGTAATTTCTTTATCTAATTGTCTCGAAAGTTCACCTTTCGGACCTTTAACAGTAGCGAAGTTTGCATCTGAAATTGTTACAGTAACACTTTCAGGAACTTCGATCTGACGATTACCAATACGGGACATTCTATTGCACCTCCATTCAATTGTAGCTAATTACCAAACGTAAGCGACGACTTCTCCGCCGACTTGTTTAGCGCGGGCTTCTTTGTCTGTTAATACACCGTTTGATGTAGAAACTAGTGCAACACCTAAGCCGTTAAGTACTTTAGGTACTTCGTTTGATTTAGCATATACACGAAGTCCTGGTTTAGAAATACGTTTTAAGCCATTGATAACGCGTTCGTTATCCTGACCGTATTTTAGGAAAATGCGGATGATGCCTTGTTTGTTATCTTCCACGTATTCCACATCACGAACGAAACCTTCTCGTTTTAAGATCTCGGCGATTTCTTTCTTTACGTTTGAAGCAGGTACCTCAAGCTTCTCGTGGCGAACCATGTTCGCATTACGGATGCGTGTAAGCATATCTGCAATCGGATCACTCATTGTCATTTGAATTAACCTCCTTCCCTAATTAGGGGTTTACCAGCTGGCTTTTTTAACGCCAGGAAGTTGTCCCTTGTATGCAAGTTCGCGGAAACAAATACGGCAAAGTTTAAATTTGCGATATACTGAATGTGGACGACCACAACGTTCGCAGCGTGTATATTCTTGTACTTTGTACTTTGGCGTACGTTTCTGTTTAGCGATCATAGATTTCTTAGCCACGTTTTCGCCTCCCTATTATTTTACTTTTGGAATGGCATGCCACACTGTGCAAGCAACTCACGTGCTTCTTCATCAGTGTTAGCTGTCGTCACGATGACGATATCCATCCCTCGTACTTTTGATACTTTATCGAAGTCAATTTCAGGGAAAATAAGTTGCTCTTTCACACCAAGAGTATAGTTACCGCGACCGTCAAACGCTTTTTTAGAAACGCCACGGAAGTCACGTACACGTGGTAATGAGATTGAAACTAATTTATCGAGAAACTCATACATGCGCTCACCGCGAAGCGTTACTTTTGCTCCGATCGGCATACCTTCACGTAAACGGAATCCTGCGATAGATTTTTTCGCTTTAGTAATGACTGGTTTTTGACCTGAAATAGTTGCAAGATCCTCTACAGCTGCATCAAGTGCTTTTGTATTTTGGACAGCATCACCAACACCCATGTTGATAACGATTTTGTCTACTTTAGGAACCTGCATAACAGATGTATATTCAAACTTGCTCATTAGAGCAGGTGTGATTTCTTTAGAAAACTTCTCTTTCAAACGACTCATCAGTCGGACCTCCCTTCATGCAATACTTACTTATCCAGTGATTCACCGGATTTTTTTGCAATACGTACTTTTTTACCGTCTTCCATTTTATAACCTACACGAGTCGGCTCGCCTGTTTTAGGATCGATTACCATCACGTTTGAGACATGAATTGTAGACTCTTGGCTTACAATTCCGCCCTGTGGATTTTCTTGGTTCGGCTTTGTGTGTTTTTTGACGATATTAATACCTTCAACAAGCACACGGTCTTTTTTCGGATAAGCAGTTAGGATCACACCTGTTTTGCCTTTATCTTTCCCAGAGATCACCATTACTTTGTCGCCTTTTTTAACGTGCATTTATCGCACCTCCTTGACTGGCTCTGTCATTAGAATTAAAGAACTTCTGGAGCAAGTGAAATAATTTTCATGAAGTTACTGTCGCGTAGTTCGCGAGCAACTGGTCCGAAAATACGTGTTCCACGTGGCCCTTTATCATCACGAATAATAACGCAAGCATTCTCATCGAATGTAATGTATGAACCGTCTTTACGACGAACACCACTTTTCGTACGAACAATGACGGCTTTAACGACGTCACCCTTCTTAACAACGCCACCTGGTGTTGCCTTCTTAACCGTAACAACAACTACGTCACCGATGTTAGCTACTTTACGACCTGATCCGCCTAGTACTTTAATTGTTAGTACTTCGCGTGCACCAGAGTTGTCAGCAACTTTCATTCTACTTTCCTGTTGAATCATCGAGGTTACCTCCTTCCGAAATCTGGGTTAAAAACCTATTAGATGATGATCGCTTTTTCAACGACTTCTAGAAGACGGAAACGCTTAGTTGCCGATAATGGACGAGTTTCCATAATACGAACAACATCGCCGATTTTCGCTTCGTTTAGCTCATCATGAACTTTAAGTTTCTTAGAGTACTTTACACGCTTACCGTATAAAGAATGTTTTTTGTATGTTTCTACCATTACCGTTACGGTTTTATCCATTTTATCGGAAACCACACGGCCTGTGTATACTTTGCGCTGGTTACGCTCAGTCATGGCTGCAACCTCCTTCATCAGTTATTTGCACTGATTTCTCTTTGTCGTATTACAGTTTTCATGCGCGCAATCGATTTGCGTACTTCACGGATGCGTGCAGTGTTTTCTAATTGACCTGTCGCTAACTGGAAGCGAAGGTTGAAAAGCTCTTCTTTAAGTGATTTCACTTTTTGCTCGATCTCTGCAGTTGTTAAGTCACGAATTTCATTAGCTTTCATTAGACTCACCACCAATTTCTTGTCGTTTTACAAACTTGCTTGTTACAGGAAGTTTGTGCGATGCAAGTCTAAGTGCCTCACGAGCAACCTCTTCTGAAACACCTGCAATTTCGAACATTACTCTACCAGGTTTCACAACTGCAACCCAGCCTTCTACAGCACCTTTACCGGAACCCATCCGGACTTCTAGAGGCTTTTTAGTATATGGTTTGTGCGGGAAAATATTGATCCATACTTTACCGCCACGTTTCATGTAACGAGTCATAGCAATACGAGCAGATTCAATCTGACGGTTTGTGATCCAACTTGCTTCTAGAGCTTGAAGACCATACTCACCAAATTGAACTGTAGCGCCACCTTTTGTTTCACCACGCATTTTCCCACGGAATACACGACGATGTTTTACACGTTTAGGCATTAACATATTATTTGCCTCCTTCCCCAGAGTTCTTCTTAACTTTTACTGGAAGGACTTCACCACGATAAATCCATACCTTTACGCCAAGCTTACCATAAGTAGTATCAGCTTCAGCATGTGCATAATCTATATCTGCACGTAATGTATGAAGAGGGACAGTTCCTTCACTGTAGTGTTCTGCACGAGCGATATCAGCACCGCCAAGACGACCAGACACTTGTGTTTTAATTCCTTTTGCGCCAGAACGAATAGTACGTTGAATCGCTTGTTTCTGTGCACGACGGAATGATACACGACTTTCTAATTGACGAGCGATTGATTCTGCGACTAATCTCGCATCCAAATCAGCGCGTTTGATTTCTACGATGTTGATGTGTACACGCTTGCCTGTGATTTCGTTAAGTTGCTTACGAAGTGTTTCTACTTCGGAACCACCTTTACCGATAACCATACCTGGCTTTGCAGTGTGGATTGTAATGTTAACACGCTTAGCAGCACGCTCAATTTCAACTTTTGAAACTGAAGCTTCGATAAGACGCTTTTCAATGTATTCACGGATTTTTAAGTCTTCATGTAGTAAGGACGCATAGTCTTTTTCCGCGTACCATTTTGAGTCCCAGTCACGGATGACGCCTACACGGAGTCCATTAGGATGTACTTTTTGGCCCACTAATTACCCCTCCTTCTTTTCAGATACCACTAATGTGATGTGGCTTGTACGTTTGTTAATCGCACTTGCACGACCTTGTGCGCGTGGACGGAAACGTTTCATTGTTGGTCCTTCATCTACGAATACTTCACTGACGATTAAGTTCTCAGTATCCATTTCGTAGTTATGTTCAGCGTTTGCAATTGCTGATTTCAATAATTTTTCCACGACTGGAGATGCCGCTTTAGGCGTAAGTCGTAGAATAGCCATAGCTTCACCTATATTCTTGCCGCGAATAAGATCAACGACCAAACGAACTTTGCGAGAAGCAATACGGACTGTGCGTACAGATGCTTTAGCTTGTTGCATCAGGATAACCTCCTCTCAAATTAGCGTTTTGTTTTCTTATCGTCGGCACCATGGCCTCTGTATGTGCGTGTAGGTACGAATTCACCTAGTTTGTGACCTACCATATCTTCTGTTACATAGACAGGAACGTGTTTACGCCCATCATATACTGCAATCGTTAATCCGATGAAAGTCGGGAAGATTGTTGAACGGCGTGACCATGTTTTAATAACCTGTTTCTTTTCTGAGTTTTTTTGTGCGTCAACCTTTTTTAGTAAATGGTCATCTGCAAAAGGTCCTTTTTTCAAGCTGCGGCCCATTCTGGAACCTCCTTCCGAGTATGTACTACGGTCCATCTACTGAACCGCAGTGCAATAACATTATTTTTTACGACGACGAACGATAAGTTTATCTGATTTATTGTTCTTCGTGCGTGTCTTGAATCCAAGAGTTGGTTTACCCCAAGGAGTAACAGGACTTGGACGACCGATTGGTGTACGTCCTTCACCACCACCGTGTGGGTGATCGTTAGGGTTCATTACAGATCCACGGACAGTTGGACGTTTGCCTAACCAACGTGAACGACCTGCTTTACCAATGTTGATCAATTCGTGTTGCTCGTTACCAACTTGACCGATTGTAGCACGGCAAGTAGCAAGAATCATACGAACTTCTCCTGATTGTAGACGAATGATGACGTATTTGCCTTCGCGTCCTAGTAACTGAGCTGAAGTTCCTGCTGAACGAACTAATTGTCCGCCTTTGCCTGGCTTCATTTCAATATTGTGAATCGTAGAACCCATAGGGATGTTCTCTAGTGGTAGAGCATTTCCTACACGGATATCCGCTTCAGGTCCTGAGATGATTGTGGAACCTACTGTCAATCCTTTAGGAGCAAGGATGTATTTCTTTTCACCATCTGCATAGTTGATTAATGCGATGTTTGCTGAACGGTTTGGATCATATTCGATCGTAGCAACGCGTCCTGGAATGCCATCTTTCCGACGTTGGAAATCGATGACACGGTATTGGCGCTTATGTCCTCCACCTTGGTGACGAACTGTCATTCTACCTTGGTTGTTACGTCCGCCTTTACGCTTGACTGGTGCAAGCAATGATTTTTCTGGTTTGCTAGCTGTAATCTCAGCAAAATCAGAAGAAGTCATGTTACGACGTCCGTTGGAGGTAGCTTTGTACTTCTTAATCGCCATTTTGTGTTCCCTCCTTCATTTAGTATGAGTTAATTACATTTCAAAAAGTTCGATATCTTTGGAATCAGTAGTTAATGTAACAATTGCCTTACGGCGTTTGTTTGTATAACCAGCATGTTTCCCCATACGCTTGAACTTACCTTTGTAGTTCATAACGTTAACTTTTTCAACTTTAACACCGAAGATTTCTTCAATAGCTTGTTTCACATGCGTTTTGTTCGCGCGTGTATCAACTTCGAATGTATATTTTCTTAAGTCTTCCATTTGTTCAGAAGAACGCTCGGTAATGACCGGACGTTTCAGAATATCACGTGCTTCCATTAACCAAGCACCTCCTCGACTTTTTCTATTGCTGCTTTTGTCATAACTAGCTGGTCATGTCCGACTAGGTCAAGAACATTAATACCATTCGCTGAAATGACGCTGATTCCTGGAATATTACGGGCAGACAATGCTACCGATTCTTCTAGATCAGCTGTAACAAATAATGCTTTCTTAGTGATTGAAAGGTCTTCAAGCACTTTAACAAAGCCTTTTGTTTTTGGTGCATCAAATGCTAAGTTTTCTAGAACGATTAGTTCTTCAGCTGCTACTTTCGTAGAAAGAGCGGATAGAAGTGCTAAACGGCGAACTTTCTTAGGCATTTTATAGCTGTAACTACGCGGTGATGGACCGAATACGATACCGCCTCCACGCCATTGTGGTGATCTGATTGAACCTTGACGAGCACGACCTGTACCCTTTTGACGCCACGGTTTACGACCGCCGCCTGCTACTTCCGCGCGAGTTTTAACCTTGTGGTTACCTTGGCGTAAAGAGGCTTGTTGTTGAACAATTGCTTCGAATAATACTGCTTCATTCGGCTCGATTCCAAAAATCGCATCGTTTAGTTCGATGTCGCCGACAGCAGAACCTGTTTGACTTACTACAGATACTTTAGGCATTCCTGTTTCCTCCTTTCTGTTTTACTCAGTTTCCTTTGATAGCACTTTTCACTTGTACAAGTGATTTACGAGCTCCAGGAACGTTACCTTTTACTAATAACAAGTTGCGCTCAGCGTCAACTCGAACGATTTCAACGTTTTGGATCGTTACTGTTTTGCCACCAGTACGTCCAGGTAGTTTTTTCCCTTTGAATACGCGTTGTGCATCGACTGCTCCAAGTGAACCTGGCGCGCGATGGAAACGTGATCCGTGAGTCATTGGTCCACGTGAGTAACCGTGGCGCTTAATAACACCTTGGAATCCTTTACCTTTTGAAACTCCTGTAATGTCTACTACTTCGCCTTCTGCGAATGTATCGACTTTGACTTCCTGACCAACTTCGTATGCACTAACGTCAGCTCCGCGAACTTCGCGAATGAAGCGCTTAGGTGCAGTGTTAGCTTTTGCTACGTGGCCTTGTTCCGGCTTGTTTGAAAGCTTTTCACGTTTATCATCAAATCCTAGTTGGATTGACTCGTAGCCGTCTGTTTCTATTGTCTTCTTTTGAAGAACAACGTTTGGAGCAGCTTCAATCACTGTTACTGGGATTAGATCGCCGTTTTCAGCAAATACTTGCGTCATTCCGACTTTTCTTCCTAAGATTCCTTTGGTCATTAGTCACACCTCCTGTAATATTGTTTAATTTTATGTTTTATAGTTTAATTTCGATGTCGACGCCTGACGGTAAATCAAGCTTCATAAGTGCATCCACCGTTTGTGGCGTTGGATTCACGATATCAATTAAACGTTTGTGTGTACGCATTTCAAATTGCTCACGTGAATCTTTATATACGTGAACAGAACGCAATACCGTGTAAACTGATCTTTCAGTTGGCAACGGAATTGGACCTGAAACACTAGCTCCAGAACGTTTAGCCGTTTCAACAATCTTTTCAGCTGACTGATCGATCATTCTGTGATCGTAAGCTTTTAATCTAATACGAATCTTTTGTTTTGCCATTACTTTCCCTCCCTTTCGCCTATTTTCTAGACAATTCTCCACGAAAATTTTCCTTACACGCGCCATGGCAAAGCGGCCGGGTGTATCGGTAACCTCTCGCTTCATCGCAGTCAAAGACCAACATTCAACATTATACATAATATAAGAGGATTGTGCAACCCTTTTGAAGAAATTAGTTTAACTTTTAATCCGTTTACTATCCTACCACCTTCCCTCGCGATTTGCACGTGATTTGAAGTCCACTTATAGAATCTTGTTCACAGTTTCCTATAAAACGGTTTTAAACACTTTTCGATATATGTCGTTAACTTTAGTCTCGCGAAAAACAAAAAATCCCGCCTCAAGGGCGGGATCCAAAAAATTATTTTGTGATTGTTGCTACAACGCCAGCTCCAACTGTACGTCCACCTTCACGGATTGAGAATTTAGTACCTTCTTCAATCGCGATAGGAGAAATAAGTTCAACTGTCATTTCAACGTTATCTCCAGGCATAACCATTTCTACGCCTTCAGGAAGTTGAATGATACCTGTTACGTCAGTTGTACGGAAGTAGAACTGAGGACGGTAGTTTGAGAAGAATGGAGTGTGACGTCCACCTTCTTCTTTTGATAGAACATAAACTTCAGATTTGAACTGAGTGTGTGGAGTGATTGTACCTGGCTTAGCAAGAACTTGTCCACGCTCGATATCTTCACGAGCTACACCACGAAGAAGAGCTCCGATGTTATCGCCAGCTTCTGCATAGTCAAGAAGCTTACGGAACATCTCTACACCTGTTACAGTTGTAGATTTTGGTTCTTCAGCAAGACCGATGATGTCAACAACATCTCCGACTTTAACTACTCCACGCTCAACACGTCCTGTTGCTACTGTACCACGGCCTGTGATTGAGAATACGTCCTCAACCGGCATCATGAATGGCTTTTCAGTATCGCGTGTTGGAGTTGGGATATAGTCATCTACAGCTTGCATAAGTTCGATGATTTTTTCTTCCCACTCAGGCTCGCCTTCAAGAGCTTTAAGAGCTGAACCTTTGATTACTGGAATATCATCACCAGGGAAGTCATACTCAGAAAGAAGTTCGCGAATTTCCATCTCTACTAATTCAAGTAGTTCTTCGTCATCTACCATGTCACATTTGTTCATGAAGACAACTAGGTAAGGAACACCTACTTGACGTGAAAGAAGGATGTGCTCACGAGTTTGTGGCATCGGGCCATCAGCAGCAGATACTACTAAGATTCCGCCGTCCATTTGTGCAGCACCAGTGATCATGTTTTTAACATAGTCAGCGTGACCTGGGCAGTCAACGTGTGCGTAGTGACGCTTGTCAGTTTCGTACTCTACGTGTGAAGTACTGATTGTAATTCCACGCTCTTTTTCTTCAGGTGCGTTATCAACGTCAGCGTATGACTTTGCTTCTCCACCTTGTGCTTTAGAAAGAACTGTTGCGATTGCAGCAGTCAAAGTTGTTTTACCATGGTCAACGTGACCAATTGTTCCTACGTTTGCGTGCTCCTTGGAGCGGTCGAATTTTTCTTTAGCCATTTTAGAGGTCCTCCCTTAATTTGAACAAGTTTAGTTTTTTTAGTATGGAAGCCGAAAGCGTCCCCTCGACTATCCATATCTTACAAGTATTACTTATAGGAAACAAGGATGAACTTGATTATTCACCTTTGTTTTTCTTGATTACTTCTTCAGCAATAGATTTTGGAAGTTCTTCATAGTGATCAAACACCATTGAGAATACTCCTCGTCCTTGCGTGTTTGAACGTAGAGATGTTGCATAACCGAACATTTCAGCAAGTGGAACCATCGCACGCACTACTTGTGCGTTACCACGAGCTTCCATACCTTCTACACGGCCACGGCGTGATGTAATGTCACCCATGATATCGCCCATGTACTCTTCCGGAATGATAACTTCTACTCTCATTGTCGGTTCAAGAATTACAGGATTACATTTCGATGCAGCATTTTTCAAAGCCATTGACGCAGCGATCTTAAATGCCATCTCGTTGGAGTCAACGTCATGGTAAGATCCGTCAAACAGGCGTGCTTTGACATCAATTAAAGGATATCCAGCTAAAATACCGTTATCTAATGAATCACGAACTCCTGCTTCAACTGCTGGGATGTATTCACGAGGAACAGATCCACCAACAACGTTATTCACGAATTCGAAACCTTTACCTTCTTCGTTTGGACCAAATTCGATCCATACGTGACCAAACTGTCCACGTCCACCTGATTGACGAACGAATTTACCTTCGACTTCAGCTGACTGACGGAATGTTTCGCGGTAAGAAACTTGTGGTGCACCCACGTTTGCTTCCACTTTAAATTCACGACGTAGACGGTCGACGATAATATCCAAGTGAAGCTCACCCATACCTGCGATGATTACTTCTCCTGTTTCTTGATCTGTGTGTGCACGGAATGTTGGATCTTCTTCTTGTAACTTACCAAGAGCTTGACCCATTTTATCTTGGTCTGCTTTTGTTTTCGGTTCGATTGCTACAGAGATAACCGGCTCAGGGAATTCCATTGATTCAAGAATGATCAATTGTTTCTCGTCACATAATGTGTCTCCAGTAGTTGTATCTTTCAAACCAACAGCAGCAGCGATTTCACCCGCGTGAACTTCAGAAATCTCTTCACGGCTGTTTGCGTGCATTTGTAGGATACGTCCTACGCGCTCACGCTTGCCTTTTGTAGAGTTTGTTACATAAGAACCCGCTTGAAGAATTCCTGAGTAGATACGGAAGAATGTAAGCTTCCCTACGTAAGGATCCGTCATAACTTTAAATGCTAAAGCGGAGAATGGTGCTTCATCAGTTGACTCACGCACTTCATCTTGTTCAGTTTCAGGGTTAAAGCCCATCATAGGTGGTACATCAAGTGGTGATGGTAAGTAGTCTACTACCGCATCTAGTACTAGTTGTACACCTTTGTTTTTGAAAGCAGTACCACAAACAACAGGGTAGAATTCTACTGCCAACGTAGCTTTACGAATAGCTGTTGTAATTTCTTCTGTTGTAAGCTCTTCGCCGCCAAGATATTTTTCCATAAGATCTTCATCGAAATCTACAATAGCTTCAATTAGGCTCTCACGGTATTTATTAGCTAGTTCAAGATGTTCAGCAGGAATTTCTTCCACTGTAATATCTGTCCCTAGATCGTTTGGATACATAGTTGCCTTCATTTCGATTAAGTCGATAATTCCTGAGAAGTTATCTTCCGCACCGATCGGCAATTGAATAGGGTGTGCATTCGCTTGTAGGCGTTCACGTAGTGTTCCTACTGAATAAAGGAAATCAGCACCTGTCTTATCCATTTTGTTTACGAATACGAGACGTGGTACTTTGTAGTTTGTCGCCTGGCGCCAAACTGTCTCTGTTTGCGGTTCAACCCCTGATTGTGCATCAAGTACCGCTACAGCACCATCCAATACACGAAGTGAACGTTCAACTTCAACTGTGAAGTCTACGTGTCCAGGTGTATCAATGATGTTTACGCGGTGACCTTTCCATGCTGCTGTTGTAGCAGCAGAAGTAATCGTAATTCCGCGTTCTTGCTCTTGCTCCATCCAGTCCATTTGTGATGCACCTTCGTGCGTTTCACCAATCTTGTGGATTTTACCTGTGTAAAAAAGGATCCGCTCTGTTGTCGTTGTCTTACCAGCGTCAATGTGAGCCATGATACCAATGTTACGAGTATTCTCTAGTGAGAACTCTCTAGCCATTTTGTAATCTCCTTCCGTTTCGGATTACTGCTATTGTTTATCCGACCTTACCAGCGATAGTGAGCGAATGCTCTGTTGGCTTCAGCCATTTTATGCATTTCTTCACGGCGTTTAACAGAAGCACCTGTGTTGTTTGATGCATCAAGAATTTCGTTCGCTAGACGTTCCTCCATTGTTTTCTCTCCACGTGTACGTGAATAGTTTACAAGGTAACGAAGGCCTAGAGTAGAACGACGTTCAGGGCGTACTTCAACCGGTACTTGATAGTTAGCTCCACCTACACGGCGAGCGCGCACTTCAAGAACTGGCATTACATTATTTAAAGCTGCTTCGAATACTTCAATTGGCTCTTGTCCAGAACGTTCTTTAACAATTTCGAACGCTCCATAAAGAATCTTTTGAGAAGTACCTTTCTTACCGTCTACCATCATTTTGTTGATAAGGCGGCTTACAAGCTTGGAATTATAAATCGGATCAGGTAGTACATCACGTTTTGTTACAGGACCTTTACGAGGCATAATTAGTTCCTCCTTTCAATATTGTTAGTTTTGTATTACTTCTTAACTTTAGGCTTTTTAGCTCCATACATCGAACGGCTTTGCATACGGCCAGTAACTCCAGCTGTATCAAGTGCTCCACGTACGATATGGTAACGAACACCCGGTAAGTCTTTTACGCGTCCTCCGCGGATTAGTACCACACTGTGTTCTTGCAAGTTGTGGCCTTCACCTGGAATATATGCGTTTACTTCCAATGTATTAGTTAAACGAACACGAGCATACTTACGTAGTGCCGAGTTCGGCTTCTTAGGAGTCATAGTACCAACACGTGTACAAACACCTCTTTTTTGTGGTGAGTTCACGTTTGTCATAGACTTTTTAAAGCTGTTATAGCTTTTTCCTAGAGCCGGTGACTTAGAGTTTTCCGACTTCGATTTACGAGGTTTACGGACTAATTGATTAATTGTAGGCATCAGGTTGTTCCTCCTTCCGAGTTTTTTATAATACCACACACCCAGGTGGTTCATTTTTAAGTAAAAACAAAGTTCTTGTGCGTGCACACACAAAAACGGGTGACAGTAACTCCAGAGATCTCTGCTTACTGTAATTTTATAATGATGATTGCTTATCGCCTTGCACTTATTCAAAAGAACATTTTTTCTTTCTGAAAAGTTAACGGTCAACAACTATCAACCTTTTGTATATTATCATCTCTACAGTGACTTGTCAACAAATTTAAGAAATAAACGGGAACGATGTCCCGTTTATTTTTATTCTGCTGTAATAGTCTCTTCTACTTCATCACGTTGCATTGTAATTTGGCGGTATCTCTGCATTCCAGTACCTGCAGGGACCAATTTACCAATAATGACGTTTTCTTTCAGTCCTAGCAACTCATCTGTTTTACCTTTAATCGCTGCATCAGTAAGAACTCTAGTTGTTTCTTGGAACGATGCGGCCGACAAGAATGATTCAGTTTCAAGTGAAGCTTTCGTAATTCCGAGAATTACCGGACGTGAAGTAGCCGGGACTTTACCTGCTAACAACACTTTTGCGTTCGCTTCAGAGAATTGGTGGATATCCAGTAATGAACCTGGAAGAAGATCAGTATCTCCCGCTTCAATCACCCGGACTTTACGAAGCATTTGGCGTACCATTACTTCAACGTGCTTATCACCAATTTCTACACCTTGCATTCGATAAACTTTTTGAACTTCTTTCAACAGATACTCTTGTACAGTGGAAACGTCTTTTATTACGATTAATTGTTTAGGGTCAATAGAACCTTCTGTAATCGTTTGTCCACGCTCAACCATATCGCCTACTTCTACGCTTAAACGCGCATTGTACAACGTAGGATATTTACGTGTTTCGACTTCACCTTCAATAGTAATCTCTTTCATGCCTTCACGGATTTCATCAATTTCAATAACAGTACCTGCAATTTCAGAAATAACCGCTACACCTTTCGGGTTCCGCGATTCGAAAATCTCCTGAATACGTGGAAGACCTTGTGTAATATCATCTCCGGCTACTCCACCTGTGTGGAATGTACGCATCGTTAACTGTGTTCCTGGTTCTCCGATAGATTGTGCTGCAATGATTCCCACTGCTTCTCCCACTTCTACCGTTTCTCCAGTAGCTAAGTTGATGCCGTAACATTTTTTACATACGCCGTGTTTCGTATTACATGTAAACGCAGAGCGAATCGTCACTTCTTCGATACCGGCTTGAATTACTAAGTTCGCTATGTCCGCAGTAATTAAACCGTTTTTCGCCAGAATGACTTCACCTGTTTCCGGATGCTTAATCGTCTTCTTCGTATGACGACCTTCAATCCGCTCAAACAATGTTTCGATCATTTCATTTCCTTCGGTTAATGCAGTGATGGCTAGACCGCGGTCTGTTCCGCAATCTTCTTCACGAACAATAACGTCTTGCGCTACGTCTACGAGACGACGAGTCAAGTAACCTGAGTCAGCTGTCTTCAGTGCTGTATCGGCAAGACCTTTACGCGCACCGTGTGTCGAGATAAAGTACTCGAGTACCGTCAGTCCTTCACGGAAAGAAGACTTAATTGGAAGCTCGATAATCCGTCCAGCCGGGTTGGCCATTAGTCCACGCATACCAGCAAGTTGTGTAAAGTTTGATGCGTTACCACGCGCTCCAGAGTCACTCATCATGAAGATTGGGTTTTCAATATCCAATGAATCCATTAGCTTATTCTGGATGACGTCTTTCGCATGGCTCCAATAAGAGATGACACGATCATATCGCTCTTCTTCGGTAATCAAACCGCGTCGGAACTGTTGCGTGACTTTATCAACTTTTCCTTGCGCTTCATGAAGAATTTCTTCTTTATTCGGCAAGACCACAATATCGGAAATACCGATCGTGATTCCAGCGCGAGTAGAATATTTAAATCCTAGGTTTTTCATTCTATCCAACATTCTAGAAGTTTCTGTAATGTGGAAGCGACGGAAGATTTCCGCGATAATTTCCCCAAGGATTGCTTTTTTGAATGGAGTGATTAATTCCGCTTCTTGCAAGTGTTCCTTAACATTAACTGTACCGTCTATGAAATACTTCCCAGGCGTTTCCACTTGTAAATTTTCATTCGTCGGTTCGTTAATGTACGGGAACGTTTCCGGTAAAATCTCGTTGAAAATGATTTTACCTACCGTCGTTAACAACAGCTGACTATTTTGCTTATCCGTAAACGTTGGATTGTTAATACTGCCAGCCTGAACCGCGATGCGGGAATGCAAGTGAACGTGTCCTGTTTGATAGGCGATTAACGCTTCATTCGGATCACTGAACACAGAACCTTCTCCAGCTGCGTTTTTACGCTCGACTGTTAAGTAATAGTTTCCAAGTACCATATCCTGTGAAGGAGTAACAACTGGTTTCCCGTCTTTCGGGTTCAAAATATTTTGAGCAGCCAGCATCAATAGACGCGCTTCAGCTTGTGCTTCAGCAGATAGCGGTACGTGAACAGCCATTTGGTCACCATCGAAGTCAGCGTTATAAGCTGTACATACGAGCGGGTGCAACGTAATAGCGCGTCCTTCAACCAGTATCGGTTCGAACGCCTGGATTCCCAGACGGTGAAGTGTCGGTGCCCGGTTAAGAAGTACTGGGTGTTCTTTGATGACGTCTTCTAGTACATCCCATACTTCAGAATGAAGACGTTCGATCTTACGTTTCGCACTCTTAATGTTATGTGCCAAGTTGCGTTCTACTAATTCTTTCATAACAAACGGCTTAAATAGCTCGATCGCCATTTCCTTAGGCAGACCACATTGGTACATTTTTAAGTTAGGGCCTACTACGATAACCGAACGACCAGAATAGTCTACACGTTTACCAAGTAAGTTCTGACGGAAACGCCCTTGCTTACCTTTTAGCATATGAGAAAGGGATTTCAATGGACGGTTACCCGGACCCGTTACAGGTCTTCCGCGACGGCCATTGTCTACAAGTGCATCTACTGCCTCTTGAAGCATACGCTTCTCGTTCTGAACGATGATGCCAGGCGCCCCTAGATCCAATAGTCGTTTTAGGCGGTTGTTCCGGTTAATAACCCTACGATAAAGATCATTCAAATCAGATGTTGCAAAACGTCCACCATCTAGCTGTACCATTGGACGCAATTCAGGAGGAATGACAGGAAGCACTTCCAATACCATCCATTCCGGACGGTTTCCGGAGTTACGGAACGATTCCACAACTTCCAGACGTCGGATTGCGCGTGTACGACGCTGACCTTGTACTGTTTTCAACTCTTCTTTCAATGAATCTGTTTCTTTATCCAAGTCGATTGCACGAAGTAGTTGCTCGATTGCTTCCGCTCCCATTGCAGCTTGGAATTTAGAGCCGTACTTTTCACGGTATAGGCGGTATTCTTTTTCAGAAAGCAATTGCTTGCGCTCAAGTGGCGTATCTGCCGGTTCGACAACTACGTAAGACGCGAAGTAGATAATCTCTTCCAACGCACGTGGTGTCATGTCCAGGATCAAGCCCATACGGCTAGGAATTCCTTTGAAGTACCAAATATGCGTGACAGGTGCTGCAAGCTCGATGTGACCCATTCGTTCACGACGTACTTTTTGACGCGTTACTTCTACTCCACAACGATCACACACGACGCCCTTATAACGAACTCGCTTATATTTACCACAGTGACATTCCCAGTCTTTCGTTGGACCGAATATTCTCTCGCAGAACAATCCGTCTTTCTCCGGTTTTAGTGTACGGTAATTAATAGTTTCAGGTTTTTTCACTTCTCCATACGACCAAGAACGAATCTTGTCAGGTGAAGCAAGGCCAATTTTCATATACTCAAAATTATTAACATCTATCAAGGAGCCAACCTCCCTTTAGTCTAATCGCCATAACGGCTTATCAGTCAACTTAACTTGTAGTAGTGCATTCACGTAAGACGTTCGTCTTACTGAATAGAATAGAAGAGGGTGCTCGAAGCCCTCTTCTATTCATTTTTTGTTTGTTTTTTTGTATTTCAGATCAGCGCTTTTCGCTTTTAGTTTAGGCGATCGGTTGATCTTCTTTCATCAAGTTCAATGCGTCAGTTGGTTGCAAGTCTTCTTCATCATCTAGATCACGAAGCTCAATTTCCTCAAAGTCTTCCGTCAACATTTTCACGTCTAATCCTAAACTCTGAAGTTCTTTGATTAGTACTTTGAATGATTCCGGCACCCCTGGTTGAGGTACGCTATCTCCTTTGACAATCGCTTCATATGTTTTCACACGACCTACGACGTCATCAGATTTGACTGTTAAGATTTCTTGCAATGTATAAGCGGCACCATAAGCTTCTAGTGCCCATACTTCCATTTCCCCGAAACGCTGTCCACCGAACTGGGCTTTACCGCCAAGTGGCTGCTGTGTAACGAGTGAGTATGGTCCAGTAGAACGCGCGTGCAATTTATCATCTACCATGTGGGCAAGTTTGATTAAGTACATAACTCCGACTGATACGCGGTTATCAAATGGTTCACCTGAACGGCCATCGTATAGCATAGTTTTACCGTCACGGTTCATACCAGCTTCTTCCATTGTAGCCCAAACATCTTCCTCGTTCGCACCGTCAAATACAGGAGAAGCAGTGTGAATACCCAGACTACGTGCAGCCATGCCAAGGTGCATTTCAAGGACCTGTCCGATATTCATACGTGATGGAACACCAAGTGGATTCAACATGACGTCGATTGGTGTACCGTCTGGAAGGAACGGCATTTCTGACTCAGGTAAGATCCGGGAAATAACACCCTTGTTACCGTGGCGTCCTGCCATCTTATCTCCAACAGAGATTTTACGCTTCTGTACGATATATACCCGTACCAACTGGTTAACTCCTGGTGATAACTCATCGCCATCTTCACGGTTAAAGACTTTAACATCCAGAACGATTCCGCCTGCCCCGTGAGGTACACGTAATGATGTATCGCGAACTTCGCGTGCTTTTTCCCCAAAGATTGCGTGTAGAAGACGTTCTTCAGCAGTCAATTCTGTAACTCCCTTAGGCGTTACTTTACCGACCAAGATATCGCCATCGCGAACTTCTGCACCGATACGGATAATTCCTCTGTCGTCCAAGTTGCGCAATGCATCTTCTCCGACGTTTGGAATATCACGCGTGATTTCTTCTGGCCCAAGCTTGGTATCACGTGCTTCCGACTCATATTCTTCAATATGAACAGATGTGAATACATCATCTTTTACCAGACGCTCACTCATGATAATCGCATCTTCATAGTTATAGCCATCCCATGTCATGAATGCAGTTAGAACGTTACGGCCAAGCGCAAGTTCTCCCTGTTCCATCGACGGTCCGTCCGCAAGAATATCAAGCGGTTTTACACGATCGCCAACTTTGACAATCGGACGTTGGTTATAGCAAGTTCCCTGGTTCGAACGAATGAATTTGGACAAACGACAAACGACAAGGTCACCTTTGACTTCTTTTCCGCCCACTTCTTCAATACGGCGAATACGAATTTCCTTCGCTTCTACGTGTTCTACGATACCGTGGTATTTAGAAACAACAGCCGCTCCTGAATCACGTGCAGAAATATGTTCCATACCTGTACCAACAAGTGGTGCTTCTGGATTTAATAAAGGAACTGCTTGACGTTGCATGTTCGCACCCATCAACGCACGGTTAGAGTCATCATTTTCTAAGAATGGAATACATGCAGTAGCTGCTGACACAACTTGCTTAGGTGAGACGTCCATATAGTCCATTTGTTCGCGGCGGAATACAGTGTTATCCCCTTGGAAACGTCCTACCACGCCTTCATTAGTAAATGATCCGTCTTCTTCAAGCAGTGCGTTTGCTTGTGCCACTACATAGTTATCTTCAATATCTGCTGTTAGATAATCAATTTGCGAGGTAACGCGACCCGTTTCAGGATCTACTTTACGATATGGCGTCTCAATGAAACCAAATTTATTCACTTTTGCAAATGTAGACAACGAGTTAATCAGTCCAATGTTCGGCCCCTCTGGCGTTTCGATTGGACACATACGACCATAGTGAGAGTAGTGAACGTCACGAACTTCCATTCCTGCTCGTTCACGAGTCAAACCACCAGGTCCCAGTGCAGATAGACGACGCTTATGCGTCAATTCAGCCAGTGGATTTGTTTGGTCCATGAACTGAGAAAGCTGTGAACTTCCGAAAAACTCTTTAATTGATGCAATAACAGGACGGATATTGATCAATTGTTGAGGTACTATAGATTGCGTGTCATTGATGGACATTCTCTCTTTAACCACACGTTCCATACGAGAAAGACCGATACGGAATTGGTTTTGAAGTAATTCACCAACAGAACGCAAACGACGATTACCAAGATGGTCAATATCATCCGTGTTTCCTACACCATGTAAGAGGTTAAAGAAATAGCTGATAGATGCAACGATATCTGAAGGGGTAATATGCTTAATAGACTCGTCTACTTCAGCGTTGGAAATAACATTAATCACTTGTTTCTCTTCACTTTTCGGTGCGTAAATCTTTAGCGTCTGGATCACCATTGGTTCTTCCAATATAGACCCTACATGTTCGATCGACTCAGTATTGATACCTTGAGATAAAAACGGTAGTAATTTATCCAATGTACGTCGGTCGATTAGCTGATCTTTTTCCACTAAAATCTCGCCTGTTTCAGGGTCGACAAGTGTTTCAGCAGCTGTTTGATTGAACAGTCGATTTTGCAAGTGAAGCTTTTTATTCATTTTATAACGACCGACATTCGCTAGATCATAGCGCTTCGGATCGAAGAATCGTGAATACAAAAGACTTCTTGCGCTGTCTAGTGTTGGTGGCTCACCTGGACGAAGTCGCTCATAGATTTCAAGCATCGCTTTTTCTGAAGTCTCGGTATTATCTTTTTCTAATGAATTCCGTAAATATTCATTGTCACCGATTAAATCGATAATTTCTTGATCAGTAGAGAAGCCTAATGCACGTAATAAAACAGTGATTGGCAACTTACGAGTACGGTCGATACGGACATGTACTACGTCTTTTGCATCTGTTTCATACTCCAGCCACGCTCCACGGTTCGGAATAACAGTAGCGCCAAATCCACGCTTACCGTTTTTGTCCGTCTTATCATTATAGTAAACACTTGGCGAACGAACGAGCTGTGAAACGATAACACGCTCCGCTCCGTTAATAATGAACGTTCCGTTTTCAGTCATAAGCGGGAAGTCTCCCATGAAAACGTCCTGTTCCTTCACATCGCCGGTTTCTTGATTATGAAGACGTACTTTTACACGAAGTGGTGCGGCATATGTCACATCGCGCTCTTTTGATTCGTCTACTGGATATTTTGGTTCACCCAGTTTGTAATCGATAAATTCCAAAGATAAGTTACCTGTGAAATCCTGGATAGGCGAAATATCCCGGAACATTTCACGTAACCCTTCTTCTAAGAACCACTCGTAAGACGCCGTTTGAATTTCAATCAAATTCGGCAGATCGAGTACTTCTTTGATTCGCGCGAAACTTCTACGCTGACGATGTTGACCATACTGAACTAAATGACCTGTCAACTCATTCACCCCTCATTAAGACAATATTAGTTTTTTGCAAAATCAGAAATTCCGCTGTGACTTCGAAAAAACAAAAAGAAAACGAGTTCCGACAAGAGCTCATTTTCGATTTCACAATCTTTATCCAAACATCAATATGCCTTTTTCTCTAACACATCACACAAAAGGGCATACAGCTGCAATATAAATATTTATGCATTTAATAATGCTACTACACGATGTAGTTCCTGTCAATCTTTTTTAGCCACCAAAATAAAGTAGCCTTTTTTCTTGGCAACCGTATCCACATTACCAAACAACTTCTTCAAGTGATCCACCGTAGACGGAGCTCCTTGCTTCTTTTGAATGACAACCCATAATTCCCCTCCTGAAGCCAATTTCGCATAAGCGCCGTCGTAGAACGAAAACACCGTACGCTTACCTGCTCTAATAGGAGGATTCGTTATAATCGCAGCAAAATCATTTGATTGAACTTGATTGACTCCACTACTTTCATAAATTTGTACATTAGTGATCTTGTTTTGTTGGGCATTTGTTCTAGAAAGAGCCAACGCTCGCTCATTAACGTCCACCATATGGACAAGCCGTTCTGGGAAATCCGATGCAATAGACAACGCGATTGGCCCATAGCCGCAACCTATTTCCAACAAGTCTCCCCCGATGGTTGGCTCTTTAAACGTTTCGGCGAGTAATTTTGATCCTTCATCTATGCTGCCTTTACTGAATACACCAGCATCTGTTGTGAAAGAGAATACTTTATTACGAATCTCAGCTCTCCATTGCTTGGGGGCACTTGAAGCTTGAGGACTTTTTGAATAATAATGCTCTCCCATACATACACCTCCTGCGTAGAGTTACAATATCTGTATATGAAGAAAAAAGCCCGTCAAATAGACGGGCTTTTCTCAGGGAAATAGAAATTACTTAATTTCTATAGATGCGCCAACTTCTTCAAGTTTAGCTTTCATTTCTTCTGCTTCTTCTTTAGATGCTGCTTCTTTAACAGCTTTAGGAGCTTCGTCTACAAGAGCTTTAGCTTCTTTCAAGCCTAGGCCAGTGATTTCACGAACAGCTTTGATAACTTTGATCTTTTGATCTCCAGCTGATGCAAGGATTACGTCGAATTCAGTTTGCTCTTCAGCTGCTTCTGCAACTGCTCCAGCTGCTGCAACTGGTGCTGCTGCTGTTACGCCGAATTCTTCTTCGATTGCTTTAACAAGGTCGTTTAGTTCAAGAATTGTCATTTCTTTAATTGCGTCTAAAATTTGTGCATTAGTCATTTTAAGTTCCTCCTGGAATGTTGTATTTAACCGGCCAATTTGTTCCGGTCACTGTCAAAATGCGAAATTAAGCACCTTGCTCTTCTTTTTGTTCTGCAACTGCTTTTGTAGCAAGTGCAAAGTTTCGTACTGGCGCTTGAAGAACGCTGAGTAGCATAGATAGTAGACCATCGCGAGATGGTAGAGTAGCCAATGCTTTCATTTCTTCAGCTGATGCAACGTTTCCTTCGATCACACCCGCTTTAATTTCAAGCTTTTCATTCTTTTTAGCAAACTCGTTTAAGATTTTAGCTGGCTCTATTACTTCTTCTGTAGAGAAAGCTATAGCGTTTGGACCTGTAAGGTTTTCGTTCAAGCCTTCTAGTCCTGCAACTACCGCCGCACGACGCACCATAGAGTTTTTATAAACTTTGAACTCGATGCCTGCTTCACGAAGTTGTTTACGCAATTCTGTAACTTGTGCAACCGTAAGACCACGGTAATCGACAACTACTACAGATGCTGCTCCTTGTAACTTCTCAGCGACTTCTGAAACTACTGCTTGTTTAGCTTCTAAAATTTTGCTCATGTTGACACCTCCTGGTAATTAGGGTCACTTATACCGATATAAAAAGCCCTCAATGTCTAAGACATGAGGGCAGAAAAGTCGTCATCTTTAAAAAAGAGCGTCTTGTCCTCGGCAGGAGCATTAAGTGGCAAGCCACACCTGCTGTCTTCGGTACAAATGGTTATCATCATAACAAGCGTAATCTTAACAGATCACTTTGCGCTTGTCAATTATTTTTTAACAGTAACGCTTGACGGATCTACTTTAACAGCAGGACCCATAGTTGTCGTAACGTTTACTGATTTCATGAATGTTCCTTTTGATGATGCTGGTTTAGCTTTTTGAATCGTATCAAAGATAGTCAAGAAGTTTTCTTCCAACTTCTCGTTGTCAAAAGATACTTTCCCGATTGGCGCGTGGATAATTCCAGCTTTGTCCGCACGGTATTCAACTTTACCTGCTTTGATTTCTTCAACAGCTTTCGTTACGTCGAATGTTACTGTGCCTGTTTTCGGGTTCGGCATAAGACCTTTTGGTCCAAGAACGCGACCAATCTTACCAACCTCACCCATCATGTCAGGTGTAGCAACGATTACGTCGAAATCGAACCAACCTTGTTGAATTTTAGCAATTAGTTCTGCGTCGCCTACGTAGTCTGCGCCTGCAGCTTCTGCTTCTTTAACTTTATCACCTTTAGCGAATACTAATACGCGTTGAGTTTTACCAGTACCGTTCGGAAGCACTACTGCTCCACGGATTTGCTGATCGTTTTTACGTGTATCAATACCAAGACGGAAAGCCACTTCAACTGTTGCATCAAAATTAGTAGTAGTTGTCTTTTTAGCAAGTTCAATTGCTTCTTGCGCAGTGTATGTAGCTGTGCGATCTACAAGCTTCGCTGCATCTACGAATTTTTTACCTCTTTTAGCCATCAGAATTTTCCTCCTCATTTGTGGTTTTAACGGATTAAACCTCCCACTTAATGAAGGCTGCGAATCTCAATCGACCGCAGCCTTCACCTTCAAACAATTGCTTTATTATGAAAAAACAAAATCAGTCTTCGATTTTGAATCCCATACTGCGAGCAGTACCTTCGACCATTGCCATCGCCGCTTCAACTGACGCCGCGTTTAAGTCTGGCATCTTTTGTTCTGCGATTTCTCTAACTTTATCACGCTTAACTGTAGCAACTTTGTTTTTATTAGGCTCACCTGAACCCTTTTGAACGTTTGCTGCAACCTTCAGCAATACTGCTGCTGGCGGAGTTTTTGTGATGAATGTAAATGAACGGTCCTCGAATACTGAGATTTCAACTGGAATAATTAGACCAGCTTGATCTGCTGTACGAGCGTTAAATTCTTTACAGAATCCCATAATGTTAACACCTGCTTGACCTAATGCCGGCCCTACCGGTGGTGCTGGATTTGCTTTACCAGCTGGAATTTGCAATTTCACTACTTTAGTAACTTTTTTAGCCACGAGACACACCTCCTTAAGTCCGTGATGTGGTCATTGGGTTGCCCCTCCCACTCAAATATGTGCCTGCCGACAATGTCGGTAGAATTGGTTAATCCGTACAGACTAAGTCTGACCTTTGAAATGATACCACCATTACACAGATTTGGCAAGTGGAAAATCCCCATTATCCATCAATCCATTTTTTCTACTTGGTCGAACGAAAGCTCCATCTTCGTTTCGCGTCCGAACATGTCGACGCTTACGACAACTTTACCTTTGTCCATTTCAATCTCTTCCACTTTACCTTCAAAGTGAGCAAACGGCCCTTCAAGCACCGTCACACTTTCGCCTACTCCGAAATCGATATCTACGCGCTGTTCTTTTACACCCATTTGTTTTAGGATGAATTCTACTTCTTCCGGCAATAATGGAGTAGGTTTCGCTCCACCACCCGAAGAACCAATAAATCCAGTAACACCCGGCGTATTGCGCACAACGTACCAAGAGTCATCCGTCATGATTAATTCCACCAAGACATAGCCTGGAAACGTTTTACGCATAACTGTTTTCTTTTTACCATCTTTAATATCCGTCTCTTCTTCTTCTGGAATGACGACACGGAATATTTTGTCTGACATGCCCATTGTCTCGACACGTTTTTCAAGATTAGCCTTTACTTTGTTCTCATACCCTGAGTACGTGTGCACAACGTACCAATTTTTATCCATTTCCATGACATTGAGGACTATGCGTCCGTCCCTCCCTTAAATTAAAGCTGAAAAAACCCGTTCATTCATCAAAACGGGATATTCTCACGCTATTCATACTTTATTTATTACAGATTAGTGTACCATTTCATTACTCCGGAGATACCTAGATCCACTACGAAGAAGTAAACCGCCATGAAAATAACCGTCGAAATAACGACTACGGTATACTTCGTTAATTCTTTACGTTTCGGCCAGCTAACTTTCCGCATTTCCGAAACGACTTTTTTCAAAAAATCCGTAATCTTGCCCATTCTTCTCCAACCCTTCCGAATGACATAGCGTTCTGACTCAAACTCTATGTAACTGGTCAAATGGTTTGCTTATGCAATGTATGCGCATTGCAATGACTGCAAAACTTCTTTATACTCATTCTTCCCTCGCGACCGTTGTTACTAGCGGGTAAAGAATAGTTTCGCGAACCACATATCTCACAGCTTAAAGTTATTTTTTTCGTCATTTAATTCACCTAATTCAAGACAATAGTCTTGCTAAAGAGTACCATTTAACCAACGACATGTCAATTTACATTCGATTTGTTTAACGTACCAGATCCATCGCCATCGAGTGTTCCAGTTTGCGTTTGATCCGTTGTAAAGCATTATCTATTGATTTCACTTGACGATTCAGCACTTCAGAAATTTCGCGATAGGATTGACCTTCTAAGTACAATGTTAATACTTCTCTTTCCAATCCACTCAGCACTTTATTCATCTCTTTTTCCATGAATGTGAAGTTTTCTTTATGAATTATCAAATCTTCAGGGTCATCTAATGTAGAGCCCGCTATGATATCGAGCAACGTTCGCTCTTGATCTTCATCATACATTGGCTTGTCCAACGAAATAGACGTATTAAGCGGAATATGTTTTTGACGCGTGGCAGTTTTAATAGCTGTAATAATTTGTCGCGTAATACACAGCTCAGCAAAGACTTTAAAAGAGCTTAATCTATCAGGACGGAAATCACGTATCGCTTTATAGAGTCCGATCATTCCTTCTTGCATGATATCTTCACGATCTCCACCAATAATGAAATATGTTCTTGCTTTCATCCGGACAATAGGCTGAAATTTGGTAATTAAAAAATCCAATACATCCGAATTCCCCAGATGGATCAACTCCACCATTTCTTCATCAGATAGTTTAGAAAACCTATTTTTACTCTTCACTTTTTCCATGTCCCGCACCAACCTCTCCACCCCAGAGTACTAATTGGATTTATATGTCAGTATAGACGTGGTATTTTTTCACGTCAACTACTCATTTTCCACCACGTCTCATTTTTTCAAATTCCGCTGCCACTTCATCCGTCAGAGGAATCTTTGATAGAGGCCTTTGTTCTAATGAATCTTTTAACCTTTGCGCAATTACACGATCTACTTCTTTCATGGCAACTTCCAACTCTCGTGCAGAGATGCGAAGTGCACCTTGGGCAAACACTACCCATTGTTCCACAAGATCGGAAGTAGCTACATGAATTTGCGTCAAGCGATTGGATAATTGGGATACCAATTTTTCAATCCGTTCATCCGCCGTTTCGTTCTCTCGTGTAAAGACAACTTCCACACGGTATTGTTTTTTCCGTTTTTCGATACCCGGTACTAGGTGGGCATCAAATATCACGATGACACGCCATCCCCGGTTAGCTTGGAATTCCGCCATCCTCTCAATAAGTCGATCACGCGCTTGCGCAAAATCTTCCTGTTTCAGTTGTTGCAGTTCAGGCCACGCACCGATGATGTTGTATCCATCAACGAGCAGCACATCTTTCTTCATGATGTAGCCTGAGCGGATTGACGCTTTCGTAGAACTTCATACATCAACAATGCCGCCGCTACCGAAGCATTTAAAGACGTAACTTTTCCAACCATCGGCAAACTATAAAGGAAATCGCATCTCTCTCGTAAAATGCGTGACATTCCTTTTCCTTCACTGCCAATAATGACAGCTAAAGGCAACGTGGCATCCATATGGCGATAATCTGTGGAGTTGGAAGCATCTGTTCCCGCAATCCAAACCCCTTGCTTCTTGAGCTCGTCCACAGTTTGAGATAAATTATTCACTCGCACAACCGGTATATGTTCAATCGCACCTGTTGACGCTTTCGCCACCACACCTGTCAACCCAACAGCGCGTCTCTTTGGAATGATGATGCCATGAACACCCGAAGCATCCGCTGTTCGTAAGATAGAACCCAAATTATGCGGATCTTCTAACTCATCCAGAATGATGAAGAACGGATCTTCCTGCCTCTCTTTAGCGATTGTGAATAAGTCTTCCAACTCCGCGTAATCATAAGCAGCAACCGAAGCAAGAATTCCTTGGTGACTCAGATCCGTCATACCATCTAATTTCTGCTTCGGTGCTGTCTGCACAACTACTCCTGCTTCTTTAGCAAGCTTCATTATTTCACCGATACTTTTCTTATTGACGCCTTCTGCTACCCAGATTTTATTCAACTGTCTGCCCGAACGCAGTGCTTCCACAACAGGGTTTCTTCCACCAATCATTTCAATCTCTAGCTCCGTCATGCTTTCTCCTCCTCAGGATGCTCCACTAGTCGAATCGCCGTTTCTATCAGTTCAGCCAGACGTTCTTGCCGATCCAATAAATGTACATACCCGAGAACTGCTTCGAATGCAGAGCTATAATTATACGTAGTAACATCAGTGTTTTTAGGGACGGATCCCGCTTTCGCATTGCGACCACGACGCATCACCGCTAATTCTTCTTCTGTGAGAATTTGCCGATCTCTCATCGTTAAGATGATTCGCGCCTGCGCCTTTGCAGAAACAAAGCGCGTAGCTTCCTTATGCAAGATTTGCGGTTTCACACGTCCGTGGCGTAGTAAATGCTCTCTGATCGCCGTTTCATATACGGCATCGCCCATATAAGCAAGAGCAAGTGCATTGAGTTGTTTAACGTCTATTTCACGTAAATTCTCCACACTGTTACCCTCTTTTCCAGCGAGTGCCTTGCGCTGTATCTTCTAAAATGATTCCCTGTGCTTTTAGTTCATCACGAATTTCATCCGCCCGTGCAAAATCACGATTCTTCCGAGCATCAAGACGTTCCTGGATCAAAGCATCTACTTCGTCATCCACTAATTCATCCGCATTATCAAATGGCAATCCAAGTACACCCATTAATTGATCCAACGCATCGATGAATTGCTGAAGTACGTGACGGTCTGTATTTTTCTCGAGCAAGTATACGTTCGCATGTTTGGATAGTTCAAAAATGGCTGCAATCGCATTAGCCGTGTTGAAGTCATCGTCCATCGATTTTTCAAATGCGTTAATTTGTTCGTTAATCTTATCTAACCATAACTCGGAATTTTCTGCTAGATTCGCTGAAATCGTTACACGATGCTGCAAGTTGCTGTACGCAGTCTGAATACGTTCCAATCCATTCGACGCGCTTTCTACAAGATCCTGTGCAAAGTTGACTGGATGACGATAGTGTACAGAAAGCATGAAGAAACGCAGAACCTTCGGGTCTATTTGCTTACGTATATCATGTACCAAAATAAAATTCCCTAAGGATTTCGACATTTTTTCGTTATCAATATTGATATAACCGTTATGCATCCAGTAGTTGGCGAAAGTTTTGCCGGTAGCCGCTTCAGACTGCGCGATTTCATTCTCATGATGCGGGAATGTTAAGTCTTGCCCACCTGCATGAATATCGATCGTGTCCCCAAGAAGCTGTTTGGCCATTACCGAACATTCGATATGCCAGCCAGGACGACCTTTGCCCCAAGGACTATCCCACGAGACTTCCCCCTCTTTCGCTGATTTCCAAAGCGCAAAGTCAAGAGGATCTGTTTTGATTGCATTTTCTTCCACCCGCGCACCCACTTTTAACTCATCGATGGATTGATGTGAAAGTTTCCCGTAGCCTTCGAATTTACGTGTACGGAAATAGACATCCCCACGAGATTCGTAAGCAAATCCTTTGTCAATGAGAACCTGGATAAATTCCACAATGTCATCAATGTGCTCAGTTACTCTAGGATGCGCTGTCGCTACTTCACAGCCGAGAGCATTGACATCTTCGTGATAGGCCGCAATGAAACGTTCCGTTAAATCTCCGACCTCTTCGTTTAATTCATTTGCTGCTTTAATGATTTTATCGTCTACGTCCGTAAAGTTCGAGACGTAATTCACTTCATAGCCGCGATATTCCAAGTAGCGACGAATCGTATCAAATGCAATCACAGGACGAGCATTTCCGATATGAATATAGTTATAAACGGTTGGTCCACAGACATACATTTTGACCTTTCCTTCTTCTATTGGAACAAACTTTTCTTTCTTACGTGTCAATGTATTATAAAGTTGAATGCTCATGTAAATCTCCCTTTTTTCCATTCACGGTTTCCAACTGCTCAGTACGCAGCTTTAACTCCTGAATTTGCTTTTCTAATCGTTTGATTTCATCCGCAATCGGATCTTGCGTGGAATGATCTAGTTTATTCTTTACACGTATACCATTTGAAATAACGATTTTCCCTGGTATACCAACTACTGTAGAGTTTGGCGGCACTTCTTTTAAGATGACCGAACCCGCTCCTACTTTACTGTTCTCCCCAATCGTAATGGAACCAAGTACTTTGGCACCCGACGCAACCAATACATTATCACAGAGCGTCGGATGTCGCTTACCGCCTTCTTTTCCTGTTCCACCCAATGTAACTCCTTGATACAGTGTTACGTCATCGCCAATTTCACATGTTTCCCCTATGACTACACCCATACCATGATCAATGAAAAGACGTCTGCCTATTACGGCTCCTGGATGAATTTCAATACCCGTGAAAAACCTGCTAACTTGCGACACTACACGAGCCAAAAACCGAAGATTACGCTTATAAAACACATGCGCAATACGGTGCATCCAAATTGCATGCAACCCCGAATACGTTAAAATTACTTCAACCGTGCTGCGGGCTGCCGGGTCTTGATCGAAAATACATCGAATATCCTCTTTCATACGTTTGAACAATGAACTTCCCCCTTTTTCTTCTTTCACATGACGGCGATTTCCACTATAGAAAAATTTCTCAAGATAAAAAAAGCGCCCCTGTCACTCATGATGACAGAGACGCAATTAATGCGTGGTTCCACTCCGCTTGAGAACGTAATTGTCCCCCGCTTAATGTCTTTAACGCAGACTATACGTATGGCCTACTAATAATTTCGGCTCATCGCTCAAAGGTGCATTTCGATAGTGAACGACTCAGGTCATTTCCAGCCTAGATGACCCTCTCTATAGAGCATCCACTACGTACTTTCCTTTTCGACGCTTTTCATATGACAAATGTATATTAGGTTCATTTTACAGAAATTCACCGAAATGTCAATATTGTTTATTTTGCAAATCTTTCAACACGTTGAATAATCTTTTCTTTACCAATTAGCGCAATAGCATCCGGTAGTTCAGGACCTGATGTCTGACCAGTTGCCACGACACGCACAGGCATGAATAAGTTCTTACCTTTATGTCCTGTTTCTTTTTGTACTGCCTTAATTGCCGCTTTAATAGACGGTGCATCGAATGTTTCCAATTCTTCTAGTTGCTTCTTAAGTGACGTCATCACTTCAGGCACTTGTTCACTCGCCAAAATTTCAGATGCTGTTTCATCATATTCCAATGTGTCATGGAAGAACTGGGCGGATAACTCGACGATTTCAGCACCAAAGCTCAATTGACCGTGGTACAGCGCGATCAAATCGTGAACCCATGATTTTTCTTCAGCAGACATATTTTCTGAAACCAATCCTGCTGCTTGTAGATGTGGCAATGTTAATTCAATTACTTCTTCTAAAGACAGCTTTTTTATATATTGGTTATTCATCCACGTTAGCTTATCCGTATCGAACATGGAAGGTGACTTCGACAAACGAGACTCATCAAATTGTTCTACGAGTTCGTCATGAGAGAAAATCTCTTCTTCTCCGACAGGCGACCAACCAAGCAAAGAGAAGAAATTAAACATTGCTTCCGGCAAATAGCCTAAATCTTTATATTGCGCAATGAATTGAATGATTGATTCATCACGTTTTGAAAGCTTTTTGCGTTCTTCATTGACAATCAGCGTCATATGACCAAATCGTGGGTGGTCCCAACCGAATACGTCAAATACCATTAGTTGCTTTGGTGTATTCGTCAAATGCTCTTCTCCACGGAAAACATGGGAGATTTTCATCAAGTGATCGTCGACTACTACAGCAAAGTTATACGTCGGAATACCATTCGTCTTAACCATAACCCAGTCACCGATGTCTTTTGATTCGAATGTTACTTCACCGCGCACAAGGTCATCGATCGCATACGTAGTATTTTCAGGAACGCGCATACGAATATTGAATGACTTCCCTGCAGCTTCATTTTCCGCTACTTGTTCTGCTGTTAAATGACGACAAGTACCATCATACATAGGCGCTGCGATTCCCGCTTCTTTCTGAGCGTCACGCTTTGCTTCTAGCTCTTCAGGTGTACAGAAACATTTGTAGGCATGCCCATTTTCAAGCATTTCGTCTGCATACTTTTTATACAAGTCCAGACGTTCCATCTGACGGTATGGGCCGTATTCTCCGCCAATATCAATGGATTCGTCATGATGGATACCGAGCCACGTCAGGTTTTCAAGTTGTGAAAGTTCGCCACTCTCAATATTTCGCGCTGTATCCGTATCTTCAATACGAACAATAAATTTCCCGTCATAGTGACGAGCAAACAAATAGTTGAATAACGCGGTCCGCGCGCCCCCAATATGTAGTTGGCCTGTTGGACTCGGTGCATAACGCACACGTACTTCTTGTGTCATAATAGTTACCTCTCCGTTTCGAATTGATTACGTTCTTATATAATTTCCTATCTATTTTAGCACTCTAAAGGACGTTTTGAAAGTTACTGGTTTTTCATCAGTAAAATCGTTGCCATTGCTGCGATTCCTTCTTCACGCCCAGGGAAGCCTAGACGTTCCGTAGTCGTAGCTTTCACATTCACTTGCGACAGATCTGCTTCGAGCAATTCCGCCACGCGTTCACGGATGTCTCCAATATACGGTGCCATTTTTGGACGTTGCGCAATAATCGTACAATCAATATTACCTAAACGGTAGCCTTCTTCTTTTACCATCGCCCATACATTCTCCAATAAAATAGCAGAATCAGCGTCTTTAAACGCGTCGTCCGTATCAGGGAAATGTGTACCAATATCCACTTTTCCAATCGCACCTAGTGCAGCATCTGTTACTGTGTGTAGTAGCACATCCGCATCGGAGTGACCAATCAACCCTTTTGAGTGCGGAATGGTGATACCACCAATAATGAGTGGTCTACCTTCTTCAAATGCATGTACATCAAAACCTTGTCCAATTCGAAACATGTAATTATTCCTCCTACTTTCTTCTAGCCAGTAAGATTTCACCTATAGCAAGATCTTCCTGAGTCGTCATTTTTACATTATCATATGAACTTTCCACCACTTGGACTTCGTGGCCAAGTCGTTCCACTAACATGGATTCATCCGTGCCAAGGAAACCTTCTGCAATAGCCGAGTCCGATGCTTCTTTCAACAATTCATATTGAAATGCCTGAGGCGTTTGTACGAGCCACAGCTTTTCACGAGCCAAAGTTTCTTTGACAGTACCATCTTCCGCGTACTTAATTGTATCCTTCGCCTTAACTGCTGCTATAGCTGCACCCTTTTCATTAGCAGTACGCACCAGTTCCGTAATAATTGACGAATTCAAGAAAGGTCTAGCCGCGTCATGGACGAGAACAATACCTTTCCCTTTGTAAGCAGAGATACAAGCTGCAACACTGTTTTGACGCTCACCACCACCCTTTACAAATGTAATAGGTTTCACGTGTTGATCCTGTTTGAGAATCTCTTCAATTACAACTTGCTCTTCCGGCTTCACAGCCATAATGACTTCTTCACAATTAGGGTCTTCTTGAAACACACTGACTGTATGATACAAAATTGAATGCTCTCCAATTTTCAGGAAAAGCTTATTTTGTCCAGCACCCATTCGTTTGCCGCTTCCCGCGGCAGGAATCATCACTGTATATTTCACGTTTGTCACTCTGCTTTCTATGCTGGTTATCGACCTTTGGGTTTCGCAAAAATCATTCGTCCTGCAGAAGTTTGCAATACACTGGTTACTACAACGTCAATGGCATCTCCGATATGAGACCGACCATCTTCAATGACAATCATTGTGCCATCATCCAAGTATGCAACACCTTGATTATGCTCTTTACCGTCTTTGATTACGACTACATGCATTTCTTCACCTGGAATGACTACCGGTTTTACTGCATTAGCGAGATCATTTATATTCAATACTGCCACACCATGCAAATCCGAGACTTTATTTAAGTTAAAATCATTTGTTACAACTAATCCATCCATTTTCTTCGCCAGTTTAACTAACTTTAAATCCACTTCGGCTACATTCGGAATATCTTCGTCGGTAATGAGCACTTGAGGACCGTCATCATTTTGTAAACGCTTTAGAATATCGAGACCACGTCTACCTTTTGTTCGCTTCAACGTATCAGATGAATCGGCTATATGCTGTAGTTCGGTCAGTACAAACTGAGGTACAACTAAAATTCCCTGTAAAAATCCTGTCGCCACTATATCCGCAATGCGTCCATCGATAATGACGCTTGTATCTAGTAACTTATATACATCTTTTTGTGGTGGAGTGACAATGGGTTCTGTCGATTCTTTCTTTTTTGCAGTTGTCATGCGTAAATTAGAGAATGCATTAATAAACTCTTCCCACTTTTTAAAACCTACTTGGAAACCTAAATAGCCGAGAAGAATAGACAATAAGACAGGCACAACAGAAGACACTACCGGAAAACCAATTGCACTTAGTCCGAAACTGAATAAAAAAGCTACGATTAACCCTACCACTAATCCGATTGTACCGAATAATAAATCCATGATCGGTGCTTTCAGAAGTCTTTCTTCAATCCATTTAATGAAATTTACAATCGGTTCAGTTAAAAATAAGCTTAATAAAAATAGAATGATTGCTCCTATAATTGCCTCCACATAAGGGTTTTCTATGATCGGGCGTGATGTAAACTCAAACATAGCGAATAAGTACGGTAAAAATAAAACACCGAGAGTTCCTCCGATTAATAAGAATGAAACTTGGACTACTCTTTTCAACATATTCTTCCACCTCCTTTTCCTTCCTAATAGTATACAACGAATCATGGTTAGCTGCTTAGGTTAAGTGAGGAATTTCTGAAAATTCCTCACTCCTCCTACTAGGACTATCTCAACGGCAGGAAAGTTTCTTGCTATTCTACTCATCCCGTCATATAAAATAGACGTTATCTGAATGCCATTCCTAACGCTTCCGTAATAGTTTCAACGCCTACCACTTCAATCCCATTCGGAATATCCCAACCGCCCAAATTAGACGACGGAATGATAATGCGATCAAAACCAAGTTTCGCCGCTTCCGTGACGCGTTGTTCTATTCTAGATACCCTTCTAACCTCACCTGTTAACCCTACTTCACCAACAAAACAATCGCGCGCCCCTACAGCGGTGTCGCGATAGCTAGAAACAATACTTAGCAAGACGGCTAAATCAATGGCCGGCTCATCCAACTTAACACCGCCCGCAACTTTAATATACGCATCTTGTGTCTGTAATAGCATCCCTGCACGTTTTTCCAATACCGCCATTAATAGCTGCACACGGTTTTGATCCAATCCAGTCGCCATGCGCTTCGGATAATTGAAACTTGATGCCGTCATCAGTGCCTGAATTTCAACAAGTATCGGCCGTGTGCCTTCCATAGAAGCGACAATGGTAGAGCCCGCTCCACCTTGCGATCGCTCACGCAAAAACATTTCAGAAGGATTTAAGACTTCCTTTAATCCAGCCTGCAACATTTCAAAAATGGCAATTTCATTAGTAGAACCAAAACGATTTTTAACACTTCGTAAAATACGGTACGTGTGGTGACGTTCACCTTCAAAATACAGCACCGTATCCACCATATGCTCAAGCAATCGTGGTCCAGCAATTTGTCCTTCTTTTGTTACGTGACCTACGAGGAATATGGCAATGTTTTGCGTCTTTGCTATACGCATTAGTTCTGCGGTACATTCACGCACTTGCGATACACTTCCTGGTGCCGATGATACTTCAGGATGATGAACAGTCTGAATCGAGTCCACAACCACAAACTTCGGCTTCACTTCATCCACCGTTTCATTGATCATTGCGAGATCGGTTTCGGCATAAATATATAACTCATCTGACTTCACGCCTAATCGTTCTGCACGTAACTTAGTTTGCTTGATCGATTCTTCTCCTGAAATATACAGTACACGCTGTTGTTGATTCGCAAGTAACGATGAGACTTGTAGCAACAATGTAGACTTCCCGATTCCTGGATCCCCGCCGATTAATATGAGCGAGCCCGGTACAATCCCACCACCGAGTACGCGGTTTAATTCTTCTAATTCTGTTTTAACACGTGGCTCTTCAGCCATTTCCACCTGACTGATAGGCAAAGCTTTGTGCTTCACTCTTTCACCATGCTGAAATGCAGCACGCGGTCCCTTTTGAACAATCTCCACTTCTTCATCCATCGTGTTCCATTCTCCACAACCAGGACAACGCCCCATCCACTTAGCGGACTCATATCCACAAGAACGGCACATGAACTTCGACTTACGCTTAGCCATACACTCTCTCCTTATTTGAAAAAATACGAAAAGGACAGCTCGCTACGCTTTTAAAAACTAAGCGAGCGAGCTATCCTGTTGATCATATTATTATTTTTCTACTGCTACTGTGTGTTTCTCCGTGCGTACGATAAACTGATCATCCTCTACATCAATGATTACTTTTTCACCCATCAGAACTTTACCTTCAAGTAACTCTTCAGATAAACGATCTTCTACATGTTTCTGTAATGCACGACGTAATGGACGAGCTCCGTATTCCGGATCATATCCCTCTTCCGTGATTTTATCTTTAGCTGAATCCGTCAACACCAATTCGATGTCCTGTTCAGCCAAGCGCTTAGAAAGTTCATCACTCATCAAGCTGACAATTTCACGCAAGTGTTCTTTCTCCAATGAATGGAAGACAATCATGTCATCTACACGGTTCAAGAACTCCGGTCGGAATGTTTTCTTCAATTCTGCAAGCATTTTTTCCTTCATGTCATCGTAGTCGGATTCGCCGTCTTGAATATTAAAGCCAACGTAACGGTTTTTCTTCAATTCCGTTGCTCCAACGTTTGAAGTCATGATAATTACTGTGTTGCGGAAATCAACTGTACGTCCTTTAGAATCCGTTAAACGTCCGTCTTCTAATACTTGCAATAAGATATTGAAAACATCTGGATGTGCTTTTTCAATCTCATCAAGTAGTACAACTGAGTACGGCTTACGGCGAACTTTCTCCGTTAACTGGCCTCCTTCATCATATCCTACATAGCCTGGAGGTGATCCGACTAGACGAGATGTAGAATGTTTCTCCATATATTCGGACATATCGATACGAATCATCGCATCTTCATCGCCGAACATCACTTCCGCCAACGCACGGCCTAGTTCAGTTTTACCTACACCAGTCGGGCCCAAGAAAATGAATGAACCAATAGGACGTTTCGGATCTTTCAATCCTGCACGTGCTCGACGGATGGCTTTCGAAATAGATAACACTGCTTCTTTTTGACCAATGACACGTTGATGCAAAATTTCTTCCATATTCAGCAATTTAGCCGACTCTGTCTCCGCAATTTTGTCAACAGGAATTCCTGTCCACATCGCCACTACTGACGCGATATCATTCACTGTCACTTCGGATTCAGTCTGCCCTTGTTTCTCTTTCCAAGCTGCTTTCGTTGTTTCCAACTCTTCCTTCATCTTCTGCTCTTTATCACGATATGAAGCAACTTTCTCAAATTCTTGGCTTTGCACAGCTGCGTTCTTCTCAGAACGAATTGCTTCAAGCTTCACCTCGAGCTCCTTCAAGTTAGGAGGAGTTGTATATGAACGCAAGCGCACTTTCGATCCAGCTTCGTCAATTAAGTCAATCGCTTTATCTGGTAAGAAACGGTCCGAGATATAACGATCAGACATCTTCGCTGCCGCTTCAACCGCTTCATCCGTAATCTTCACACGGTGATGCGCTTCGTAACGGTCGCGCAAGCCTTTAATGATCTGAATCGTTTCCTCTACAGATGGCTCATCAACCTGGATCGGTTGGAAACGTCGTTCAAGCGCTGCGTCTTTTTCAATATATTTACGGTATTCGTCAAGTGTAGTAGCACCGATACACTGTAGTTCACCACGTGCAAGAGATGGCTTCAAGATATTGGATGCATCGATAGCACCTTCTGCTCCACCTGCCCCGATCAACGTGTGCAATTCATCGATGAATAAGATAATGTTACCCGCTTGACGAATTTCTTCCATTACCTTCTTCATTCTATCTTCGAACTCACCGCGGTATTTTGTACCCGCGACGACTGTACCCATATCTAATGTCATAACGCGTTTATCACGCAATATTTCAGGCACTTCGTTACTTACGACTTGCTGTGCCAAACCTTCTGCAATCGCTGTTTTACCTACACCTGGTTCCCCAATCAATACTGGGTTGTTTTTCGTACGTCGTGCCAATACTTCAATAACACGTGTAATTTCTTTGCTTCGTCCAATTACTGGATCCAGCGTGCCCTCACGTGCGATTTCAGTTAAATCACGTGCTAAGCCATCCAATGTTGGTGTTGCTGCC
Organism: Sporosarcina ureae DSM 2281; assembly: GCF_000425545.1. Taxonomy (GTDB): domain Bacteria; phylum Bacillota; class Bacilli; order Bacillales_A; family Planococcaceae; genus Sporosarcina; species Sporosarcina ureae. Next base: position 80,148 of record NZ_AUDQ01000004.1, read on the forward strand.
GATGCAGAATTCGCTGGGTTGCCAACAGAACTTTCATCATTGCCAAGCAACTGAAGTACTTGCTGGCGAGCTTTGTTCAAGCTAACACCTGCATTATTCAGAACGCGTGCAGCCACGCCTTCTCCTTCTCGAATCAAAGCCAATAAAATGTGCTCTGTGCCGATATAAGAATGTCCTAATTTACGAGACTCATCAACGGATAATTCAATAACTCGTTTGGCGCGAGGAGTATAATGAACGATCGGACCCACATCTTTAGAGCCTACACCTACTAGAATTTCTACTTCTCGTTCAATAGTATCCGCATTCACACTAATTGCTTCAAGAGCTTTTGCTGCGATGCCGCCACCTTCTCGAATCAATCCAAGCAGGATACGCTCAGTACCAATAGATTCATGTTTTAAACGAATAGCCTCTTCTTGAGCCAGTTGTAAAACTTTTTGTGCACGTTGTGTAAATCGATTAAACATCATATTCATTCCCCTCTTCCTTCATCAGTGGACTATATTCTATGTTATGCAAAATAACACATCAATGCTTTGTTTCCTATAACTATATATATTCATGTCAATTCGCGATACAACCTAATTCGCATATTGACTTTGACTATCTTTGATTAATTATAAATGCTATAAGACTTTCTTGCAAAAACTTTGCTCACAACGAATCACTGTCTTTTTCTTGTGCAACAGATCGCTCTACTCCTAGCCGATCACGGAATAATTGTGCACGAAGGATATCTCGTTCATCAGATGTTAATTCTGCCTTCGCGTATTGCTGCAGAAAACCGGGCTGCATGAAAATCATCAATTCATTCAAAATTGTCATATCAATATTTTCAATGATACCTAAATCTATACCCAAACGGACGTCAGACAAACATTTTGCCGCTTCTGCTGACGGCAAGATTCGCGAATGAGTCAGTGTCCCGAGCGCCCTGAATAATCTATTTTCCAAGTGAACTTCTGACTTAGCCAATAATAATTCACGTGATTTCTTTTCATGTGCAATCAAGCGTTTTGAAATACTCTCTAAGTCTTTCAAGATTTCCTCTTCTGATTTGCCGAGTGTGATTTGATTGGAAACCTGATAAATGTTACCGAGTGCTTCACTGCCCTCTCCATAACTTCCACGTACGACCATTCCAAGCCTTGATATCGCGGGTATAATTCGCTCGATTTGCTTAGTGATGGTTAATGCAGGTAAATGCATCATGACTGAGGCGCGCATTCCCGTACCGGTGTTAGATGGACAACTTGTCAAATAGCCGAATGTTTCATCGAAAGCATAGTTCAAATTCACTTCAAGTTCGCTATCTACTCGATCAGCGTGTTCATATGCCTGATCTATTTGAAAACCTGGATAAATACATTGAATGCGAATATGATCTTCTTCATTCACCATAATACTAATTGTTTCGTCTTCGGACAGTAAAACGGATCCATGTTTTTTAGGATTGATCAACTGTGGACTGACTAAATGCTTCTCGACTAAAATCTGGCGTTCAAGCGGAGACAAATCTTCCATTGTGATGCCTGTAAAATGATGGTTCTGCATCGTCTCGACTGCCTGATCCAATGCTTCGCTAACGTCGTTCGCATCTTCCTGCGAGGCACTTATCGGAAATGGATAATCTTGTAAATTTCGAGCTAGCCTGATTCTTGTGGACAAGACGATGTCAGCATGCTCACCTTCCGCCACCATCCAACCTGTCAGTTCCTGTTTGATGAATTTTTTAAATGACATGTTGATCATCACCTCCATCGGACAGTTGCTGTTTCACTTGGTTCGCCTCATCACGCAAAGTTGCCGCTTCTTCAAAATGTTCGTTTTCTACAGCTTCCCGCATTTTCATACGGATATCTTCAAGCTTCTTCTTTAAAGCAAAACGTTCATTAAGTGATACGGGAATCTTTCCACGGTGTTTGGTATGCCCATTATGCAGTTTGGCAAACACTCTTGGCAGTTGCCCCCTGAATGTTTCATAACATACAGCGCAACCAAACTTCCCGATATCGAGGAAACGATGGAAGGTCAAATCGCAATTCGGACATTTCGGACCATCCGGTAATCTTTCATCGGCTTTTTGTTCCGGGAATAACTCTGAACCACCTAACCAATGTGCTAAAAATTGTTGAATTGATAACGGTTCCTGATCCGGACTGAAAGAAAATGTTTGTGAGTAAAATGCACATTTATCACATAAATGACGCTCTATTACATCATTTGATGTTTCCTGTTTAAACACTACAGTAGCTGGACGTTCTTTACAGTTTTCACAAAGCATTGAAATTCACCTCATTCTATCTCTTCATAAATTAATGTAACTAACATAGCGCGAAGAATACGTGAACGTAACGCATCCCGCTCTGGCAACATATAACGCAGAGTAGCACGGCCAACTGCAGCAAGCATCAGTTTAGCTTCACGTTCTGTAATGACTTCTTCTTCAATTAAACGGATAATGACATCTTCCGCCATAGTAGATGACGCTTCACTCTCTAAAATCTCTAACGCTTGTTCAAGTAAGTCCTTGCGGGAGTTGGTACGTACCCTGTAAATCCGGATGTAGCCTCCGCCTCCTCGCTTAGACTCAACAGCGTAACCTCTCTCGACGGTAAACCGGGTTTTGATCACGTAATTAATCTGTGATGGTACACATTGGAATTTCTCAGCAATCTCATTTCGTTTGATTTCAATAGAAGCGCTATCTTCCTCTTCTATAATCGACTTCAAATATCCTTCTATAATGTCAGAAATATTACGCATCTCGTCACCTCTTTTCGCTCGTTCATCTAGTTGACTTTGACTATCTTTGACTTGATTGTATCGCAGAAATTAGGCGGGATGCAATTCATTTGTTTGTATGTATACATGATTACGTTAAAAGAAAACTTGTTGCTAGGTTGTCACAACAGGCTATTAATTATTCAATTAGTCACCGAATTAAAACAGGACGAATACTTTTCACTTACGGTCAATTACTGCAATCCTCCTAAATAGAATTCTGAATGAATAGAAAAAACTGAAGAACAGATCCACATAGCGGATTGTCTTCAGCACAAGGTATACGTATATTTACTCATTCTCTATTTATATAGTGATAGGTTCTTTGCGCAACGGTTCGAGATCGACTACGAAGCCCATGTCTTCAAGCATTTTTTGATCTTGATCGTTTTCCTGACCGGCTGTTGTGAGATAGTCACCGATGAAGATAGAGTTTGCAGCGTAGAGGCCTAGTGGCTGCAGGCTTCGCAAGTTGACTTCACGTCCACCCGAAATACGAATTTCTTTGCTAGGGTTGATATAGCGGAATAGGCACAGGACTTTTATGCAGTAGCGTGGATCCAGTTCTGATGTCCCTTCTAATGGTGTTCCATCAACTGCATGCAGGAAGTTTACAGGTATTGAGTCTGCGTCCAGCTCGCGTAGGCTACGCGCCATGGAGATGATATCTTGCTTTGTTTCCCGCATGCCAACGATGACGCCTGAACATGGAGATATGCCTGCATCTTTGGCCAGTCCTACAGTGTTTACACGATCATCGTATGTATGCGATGTAGTTATACTTTCGTGATGCTCTGCGGATGTGTTCAAGTTGTGGTTGTAGCGATCTACGCCTGCCTCTTTCAAACGGGTTGCTTGGCCTGGCTTCAAAATACCTAGGCAAGCACATACCGTCATTCCTTTGTGTTTTTCTTTTATCTGCTTAACTGAATCAATGACTATGTCCAGTTCACTGTCACGCGGTCCCCGTCCACTTGCTACGATGCAATAGGTGCCCGCTTTATTAGCGGCAGCACGTTCTGCACCTTCTAGTATCTCTTCCGATTTCATCATCGCATACTTTTCGACAGGTGCTTTTGAAATGATGGATTGTGCGCAATAACCACAGTTCTCCGGACATAATCCTGATTTCGTATTGATGATCATATTCAGCTTTACTTTATTTCCGAAGTAATGTGATCGAATCGAGTACGTCGCGTGCAGTAATAATAGCAAATCTTCATCTGGGCTATTCAATATCGCGAGTGATTCCTCGTCAGTTAATACATGCCCTTCCAGTACTTGAGTAGCCAGCCTTTGGTAGTTCATTATAGCGTACGCCTCACTTTCAAGTGTTTTGAGATTCTAAACGCGAATATGCCTGACAGTACAGCCAGAATTAGATCTTTTGGCAACGGAGGCATCATCCATAGCCATGCGATCTTGTAGGTAAACACGTCTGGTGCAGCAGCCCACATCTTGTACGCAAAATACATCCAGCTTGTGCCTACTATATAGTTGATTGCCGTAGCGACCAGTGCCGCGGTTATATAAGCAGGCATGGTCTGACTTCGCTCGACAATCTTCCCGGCTACATAAGCTATTAAAATGAAAGTAAGAATAAAGCCAAACGTCGGACTCAAGATCTGACCGAAGCCGCCTGAAAATTTAGCGAAGACCGGTGCACCTGCTAATCCTATTAACATATATACCGTCATAGATAACGCACCTAGACGGCTGCCAAGTAATAGTCCTGATAAGATTGCGAAAAACGTTTGCAATGTAATAGGTACTCCACCAACTACTAAAAACGGCACAAAGGATGTGATATTTGCTCCAATCATCATTAATGACGCGAACATCCCACTGTATACAATGGTTAATGCACTAAACCTACTTACCGGTTGCCTCTCCGTTGCTGTTGCCATCATGTCACCTCTTTTATATTAGTTATCATAAAAATAATAATAGTTAACACACAATATGTCAACAACTTTTATTTTATAGTTAACCCATAAAAAACAAATAAAAAAAGACTGCAGCAAAATGCTGACAGCCTACTTCTTCTCATCAATCTGTTCTTCTTTTTCTTTACGAAACAAAACGCTTGAGATCAAACCACTGAATATAGCAGCCGCAATTGTAATGTACACACGCATATCATAAGCAACTTCTTCGTAATTGCTACCTATCATAATCCAAGCAATTGTACCTACAAGAACAGCGATTGGAAATGAGTATTTAAAGAATCGCATAATTCCTCACCTTTTCGAGTTGTTTCATTGATTTTAGCATATATATCGCAATTTCTCTATGCTCTAACTCCGCGCGTTGAACTTCACCAAACATTCACTTGACGATATCCAACAAAGCGGCTATGATGTGGTTAGAATAATCTAAATAGTTGAATAAGAAACATATCTTATCAAGAGAAGCTGAGGGACTGGCCCTTCGACGCTTCAGCAACCAGCCAAATAGGCAAGGTGCTACTTCCAGCAGTCTGTCAAATTGACACTCTGAAAAGATGAGAGGGAACTAGTCATTGAGATTACAAAGCCTTCTAATATACTTGAAGGCTTTTTTTGATTAGAAAAAGCAAAGGGGAGATGGAATTATGTCATTGCTAGATAAACTACAAACAAACGTCTTAACGGCAGATGGTGCAATGGGGACGATTTTATATTCTTACGGAATTGATTACTGTTATGAAGAACTAAACGTAGAAAAGCCTGAAATTATAGAGCAGATTCACCAAGACTACATCGCAGCCGGCGCAGATATTATACAGACGAACACTTACAGTGCAAATGCGAACAAATTAGCTCGCTACGGCTTAGAAAGTCATGTAACAGAATTCAATAAAGCGGCCATTCAAATTGCAAAACGCGCAGCAGCACCTGGGGGACAATTTGTACTCGGTACAATTGGCGGCCTGCGTGGCATACGTAAAAGCGATGCTACATTGGATGAAATAGAAAAAGTCGTACTAGAACAAGCCAATGCATTATTGGCAGGCGATCCGGATGGTCTTCTATTGGAAACATATTACGACTTTGAAGAGTTATCATCTGTTGTAACAACGTTAAAGAAAATCACGGATGTTCCATTGATCGCACAAGTTTCTATGCATGATCCCGGCGTATTACAGAATGGGCTTTCATTAAATGATGCACTTCATCAACTTGAATCTCTTGGAGCAGATATCGTAGGTGTCAACTGTCGCTTAGGCCCTTACCACACGATTCAAGCATTCGATAATGTTACATTACCGGAAAAAGCATTTTTATCCGCATATCCAAACGCCAGTCTATTAGATGTGGAAGATGGACGTATTGTCTATGAATCTGAAGCAGAATACTTCGGACGCGCTGCCGTATTACTTCGTGATCAAGGCGTTCGGTTGATTGGTGGATGTTGCGGCACAACACCTAAGCATATTAAAGCAGCAAAAACACAGTTAGCGCGACTTGCACCTATTACAGAAAAGGTCGTACATCCGGAAAAGCCTATCGTGATTCATGAAGCGGTACCTACAAAACATCAACCTCTTCATGAAAAAGCGAAAACAGAGCGTACGGTAATTGTAGAACTAGATACACCGCGCCACTTGGAAACAGAAGATTATATCAAGGGTGCAAATGTGTTATATGACGCAGGAGTTGATGCTATAACAATGGCAGATAATTCACTTGCTTCCCCTCGCATCAGCAACATGGCGATGGGCTCAATCGTTAAGATGAAACATAATATCCGCCCGCTTGTACATTTAACGTGCCGTGATCACAATCTTATCGGCTTACAATCACATTTGATGGGACTCGATGCATTAGGCATTCACGATATCCTAGCTGTAACAGGCGATCCGACAAAAGTTGGCGACTTCCCCGGTGCAACAAGCGTCTACGATGTATCCAGCATGGAGTTATTGCAGTTAATTAAGAAATTGAATGAAGGGATTTCGTTCTCCGGTAAGCCATTGCGCAAGAAAGCAAACTTCTCTATTTCAGCAGCTTTCAATCCGAACGTACGCGTAATTGATCGAGCTGTACAACGACTCGAGAAGAAAATTGAAGCGGGTGCAGACTATTTCATCACGCAGCCGGTATACACGAAAGAAAAGATTATCGATGTATACGAAGCCACAAAACACTTGGATACACCGATCTTCATTGGCATCATGCCATTGACAAATATACGAAATGCAGAGTTCCTGCATCACGAAGTACCAGGTATCAAGCTTTCAGAAGATGTGTTGGAAAGAATGCGTGAATGTGGAGATGACCGTGAAAAATCAACTGAAACGGGTCTTGAAATCGCAAAAGAATTGATTGATACAGCAGCGCAGTATTTTAATGGGCTGTATATCATCACACCATTCCTCCGTTACGATATGACATTAGAGTTGTATGAGTATATTAAGGAAATAGACCAGAAGAAGAAGGAGAGGGAATTAACACATGCAGAGACATCCTATTGAAGAGCAACTAGACAAACGAATCCTGATCATTGATGGCGCGATGGGGACGATGCTGCAAGCGGAAGATTTCTCAACGGAAGACTTCGGCGGAGAAGAATATGATGGATGTAACGAATACCTAAGTGTGTTACGCCCCGATGTTTTAGAGAAAATTCACGATGAATATTTAGATGCTGGTGCTGATATCATTTGTACAAATACATTTGGTGGTACTCCCCTTGTCTTGAATGAATTTTCACTTGGTCATCGTGCAGATGAAATTAATGCAAAATCTGTGGAAATCGCGAAAAAGAGTGCAGCGAAGTTTTCTACACCAGAATGGCCACGTTTTGTCGCAGGTGCGATCGGACCTACAACAAAGACGCTTTCGGTTACAGGCGGCATTACGTTCGATGAACTATCCAATGATTTCTATGTGCAGGCAAAAGCTCTTGTAGAAGCCGGCAGTGACTTGATACTGATGGAAACGAGTCAGGATATGCTAAACGTGAAGGCCGGAACGATTGGTATTAAAAAAGCGTTCGAAGAGCTTGGACGTGAAATCCCTATCATGATATCAGGGACGATTGAGCCGATGGGTACAACACTTGCTGGACAAAGTATTGAAGCGTTCTATATTTCCATTGAACATGTCCACCCACTTTCGGTCGGCTTAAACTGTGCGACAGGTCCTGAATTCATGACCGACCATTTGCGTTCATTATCTGACTTAGCGACAAGCTATGTAACTTGTTATCCAAATGCGGGATTGCCAGATGAAGAAGGACATTATCATGAGTCTCCTGAATCTCTATCGAAAAAGCTGGAAGGCTTCGCTGAAAAAGGCTGGTTGAACATGGTTGGCGGTTGCTGCGGTACAACGCCTGATCACATTCGCGCAATTCGTGAGGCAGTAAAAGACAAGGCTCCACGCAAGATGCCAGAAAATCCTCTTGGTCATGCCATTTCAGGGATTGAACCTTTGCTTTACGACGATACATTGCGTCCGTTATTAATCGGTGAACGTACAAATGTTATCGGTTCACGTAAATTCAAACAATTAATTGTAGAAGAAAAATTTGAAGAAGCTGCTGAAATCGCACGTGCACAAGTAAAACGTGGTGCTCACGTATTGGATATTTGTCTTGCGAACCCTGACCGTGATGAATTGTACGATATGACTCGCTTCATGAAAGAAGTCGTGAAAAAAGTCAAAGTTCCTCTCGTCATTGACTCTACAGATGAAAATGTCATTGCAGAAGCATTGAAATTCTCGCAAGGTAAAGCAATTATCAACTCTATTAACTTAGAAGATGGTGAAGAACGCTTTGACGCTGTACTTCCTTTAGTAAAAAAATATGGAGCAGCTGTCGTTGTCGGAACGATTGATGAAATCGGAATGGCGGTCACGAGGGAACGTAAGCTGGAAGTTGCGTTGCGTTCTTATGATTTACTCGTCAACAAATGGGAGATTCCGCCCGAAGATATCATTTTTGACCCACTCGTCTTCCCTGTTGGTACAGGTGATGCGCAATACATCGGATCAGCTGTAGAAACAATTGAAGGAATTCGATTAATTAAAGAAAAACTTCCACGCACCTTAACGACTCTCGGTGTCAGCAATGTATCCTTCGGGTTACCGCCTGTTGGCCGTGAAGTGTTGAATGCTGTGTACTTGTATCACTGTACACAAGCAGGTCTCGATTATGCGATTGTCAATACAGAAAAACTTGAGCGCTTTGCTTCGATTCCAGAAAGTGAAATCAAGTTGGCGAACGACTTGCTGTTTACTACAACAGATGAAACACTAGCTGATTTCACGGATTTCTATCGTGGTAAGAAAAAAGAGAAGTCCGAAGATGATATTCCGAAAACTGTGCCTGATCGTCTCGCGTACTATGTAGTAGAAGGTACAATAGAAGGTTTAATTCCTGACTTGGAAACAGCTTTGAAAACATACGATGCACCACTTGATATCATCAATGGGCCTTTAATGAAAGGAATGGCTGAAGTTGGACGTTTATTCAATGACAACCAGCTGATCGTAGCGGAAGTTCTTCAAAGTGCTGAAGTCATGAAAGCTTCTGTTTCCTACCTAGAGCAGTTCATGGATAAGAATGAAGACGATAGCGGGAAAGGTAAGATTATCCTGGCGACAGTAAAAGGTGACGTACACGATATCGGGAAAAACCTCGTAGAGATTATCTTAAGTAATAACGGATTTAAAGTCATAGACATCGGAATCAAAGTTACTCCAGCTTCATTAATTGAAGTGATCCGTAAAGAAAAACCAGACATTGTTGGCCTATCAGGTCTTCTCGTAAAGTCTGCACAGCAGATGGTGTTGACGGCACAGGACTTTAAAGCAGCAGGAATCGATACGCCAGTAATGGTTGGCGGTGCCGCTTTAACGAGACGCTTTACTGAAACGAAAATCGCACCCGAGTATGATGGCCCGGTTATTTTTGCAAAAGACGCGATGCAAGGTCTTGATTTAGCAAACCGTCTTCAAAGTACTGACAAAGGAGCGTTACTCGAAGAATTAGCGAATAGTATTGAGAAACGCGAAACGAATGATGCGATTAAAGCAAGTCGGGGTTCTACAGCAGTCGCAGTAAAGCCACGTCCTGTGAAAACGGTACGCACCGATGTGCCTGTATTTACTCCAACTGACTTACGTAGACGAGTCGTGAAAGATTACTCGGTTGCCCACCTACATCCTTATGTAAATATGCGTACTCTAATCGGTCACCACTTAGGTCTACGAGGAAATGTTGATAAAATGCTTGAAAGAAATGAAGAACGTGCAGTACAACTTCACGAGATGGTAACTGGGTTCTTGAGGTCCGATAAAATGACAGCTTCCGGTATTTATCAATTCTTCCCTGCTCAGGCAGACGGCGACGACGTAATCATTTACGATCCGGAAGATTCAACAACGGAAATTGAACGATTTACGTTCCCCCGTCAAGAAAAAGAACCGTTCCTATGCTTGGCTGATTACTTGAAAACAGTGCAAAGTGGTGAAATGGACTACGTTGCATTCATGCAAGTGACCGCTGGTAAAGGGGTTCGGGATTATGCTAATAAACTAAAGGAAGAAGGGAAATTCCTTGAAAGCCACGCATTCCAAGCAACTGCTTTGGAATTAGCAGAAGGCTTTGCTGAACGGATTCACCAAGAAATCCGTGACCAATGGGGATTCCCTGATCCAACAGACTTTACAATGCTCGAACGTTTCGCCGCCAAATATCAAGGCCAGCGATTCTCATTCGGCTACCCAGCTTGTCCAAATCTAGAAGACCAAGCTAAACTTTTCCGACTCATCAAACCGGAAGACCACGGCGTCGTCCTAACCGAAGAATTCATGATGGAACCTGAAGCATCCGTATCAGCCATCGTCTTCGCGCATCCTGACGCACGATACTTTAACGCATGACTCAAATGCTGAAAGCGCCGGGTAGACTCGACAGGCGTTGGAGGAAATAAACAAAATCCGCTATCTCTAGTATTTCAGAGATAGCGGATTTTTCATAATGAAAACGGATTAACGGCATCTTTTGCGACGGTGACAGCCTCCCTGGCCTGGTCCAAATCCTGGTCCAAATCCTGGCCCCATTCCCGGTCCTCTTCCTGGCATAATAGTAGAACCCATAACGTTTTCAGTAGTTTCTGTATAGTAGTGCTGTGGCACACCGACTACGTGGTGTCGATTCACATTCACGATCGGATGAATAAATGGCATTTCCTGTTTAGTGAAGCAATCGTTAAAGCGGTACTGTGGCGGGCAAAATACGGGTTGGAAACCTTGGTGCTGTCCGCCTGGCATACCTTGCTGACCATGCATTCCATGATGATGATGTTGGTGTCCCCACCCTTGCTGATGATGTCCGCCTGACATTCCACAATATCCTTGATTCATTTCTCCACCTCCTTATACCCTATTACATGCGAGATAACCAATTTGTTACGGGCTACCGACATAGGATAGTAAAAAATAAAAAGCAATGTTCCTTATCCACTTAGATAAAGGACATTGCTGTATTTAGGATAGTCCAGTTAGAATTCACAACGTCTAGGTATAGAAGGTTTCTCATACCCTAGACTATTTTCAATCGATTCCAGCTTCCTTACAATACTTTCACGCTCAGTTAATGCGTTGCGGACCGGAGAACCTTTGCCTACCATATTCTCAGAGCGTAAAAAGTCAGAGTCACGACGCAACTCCAGCTCAGCTGGATGAATGTATTGACGTTCCATCCTCTTTCACCCTTTTTTCTTAATATAATACACAAGACTGAACCACCTAATCACCTTCTATTTTATGCGAATTACTGAATCAATTAAATTCTTCTGTTTATTGAGGATGAGTGAAGTTAACGCTATGTGGGTATAGTACGATATCACCTATTTTCGAAGGAGAGAATAAATATGGAACGAAATAGAATTATACTATTTGATGGCGAATGTAATTTCTGTGACGCAAGCGTGCAATTTATTATTAAACGTGACCCGTACAAACACTTTTCATTCGCTTCCTTACAAGATGATGTGGGTAGAAAATTTCGTAAAGACTATCAAATTCCCGATAACGTAGATAGCTTAGTATTGATAGAAAATGAAAAAGCCTATACAAAGTCAGGCGCAGCTTTACGTATCGCAAAAAAACTGGATGGTTTATGGCACTTGGCATTTCTATTCGTAATCATCCCACCAGCAATCCGTGATATCGCCTACGACTATATTGCAAAGAACCGATATAAATGGTTTGGCAAAAAGGAGTTATCCTGCATGTTACCTTCACCTGAGGAACGTAAACGTTTTATCTCGTAAAGATTTTAACTATATATCCAAGTATGAAAAAAAGACTGAAAACAAGCTCCGATGTTTCTGGAGCTGCTCTCAGTCCCAGCCTCCCTATTTACGGAAGGCTTTTTTCATGAAGTTAATTCCTTATATTCTTCGTCAGTGAAAGCACGGGATCTGGTTAAGAAACGTTTCCCTTCCACTCCTTCGAGCGAAAACATTCCACCACGTCCATCTACCACGTCAATGATTAACTGCGTGTGCTTCCAATACTCAAACTGACTTTTCATCATATAGAACGGCATGCCGCCTATATGCCCAAGCAATACATCTTGATTGCCAATAATTAGATCTCCATCTTCGTAACACATCGGAGAAGATCCATCACAGCAACCGCCGGACTGATGAAACATCAAAAGACCGTGCTTATCTTTTAACAACTCTATAAGGGCCAACGCTTCTTCTGTTGCGACTACTCGATCTGGCATAGGAATTCCTCCATTCACTTCGGACCCTCCAGACAGATTCGATCAAAAGAATCCTTGTTTGCTTTCGTCATAGCTAACTAGCATGTTCTTTGTCTGCTGATAATGTGCCAGCATTTGCAAGTGGTTTTCACGTCCGATACCCGAAGCTTTGTAGCCACCGAAAGCAGAATGTGCAGGATATGCATGATAGCAGTTCGTCCATACACGCCCTGCCTGAATTCCGCGACCGAAGCGGTACGCCGTATTCATATCACGCGTCCATACACCTGAACCCAACCCATATAATGTGTCGTTCGCAATTTCTAGCGCTTCTTCTTTGTCTTTAAATGTCGTAACTGCTACTACAGGACCAAAGATCTCTTCTTGGAAGATCCTCATTTTATTATGTCCTTTAAATACCGTCGGCTTCACGTAATAGCCCTCCGCAAGATCGCCTTCGAGTTTGTTCTGCTCTCCACCCGTCAGACATTCTGCACCTTCTTGTTTTCCGATGTCCAAGTAGGAAAGGATTTTCTCTAGTTGCTCAGTAGATGCCTGAGCACCCATCATGACCGTTGGGTCCAATGGATTCCCTGTCTTGATCGCTTTAACACGCTCCAGTGCGCGTTCCATGAACTTATCGTAAATGGATTCCTGAATTAATGCACGGGAAGGACATGTACAGACCTCTCCTTGGTTTAATGCGAACATAACAAAACCTTCAACTGCTTTATCAAGGAATGCATCATCTTCCGCCATTACATCTTCAAAGAAAATGTTCGGGGATTTCCCGCCCAATTCCAATGTAACCGGAATCAAGTTTTGAGAAGCATACTGCATGATCAGACGACCTGTTGTCGTCTCTCCTGTGAAGGCAATCTTATTAATGCGCGGATTGGATGCTAGTGGTTTTCCTGCTTCCAGTCCGAAACCGTTGACTACGTTCAGAACACCTGCCGGCAATAAGTCTTCGATCAATTCAACCAATACCAAAATAGAGGCAGGTGTTTGCTCAGCTGGTTTTAATACGATACAGTTCCCTGCGGCTAATGCCGGAGCAAGTTTCCATACTGCCATCAGTATCGGGAAATTCCAAGGAATAATCTGACCTACAACCCCTAATGGTTCATGGAAGTGGTAGGCTACTGTGTCGTTATCGATTTGGCTAACTCCACCTTCTTGCGCACGAATTGCAGAAGCAAAGTATCTGAAATGATCTACTGCAAGCGGAAGATCGGCGTTCAATGTTTCACGGACAGCTTTACCATTATCCCATGTTTCAGCTACAGCTAGCATTTCTAAATTCTCTTCAATACGATCGGCAATCTTCAGCAAAATATTTGAACGTTCAGTGACTGATGTTTTTCCCCATGCATCTTTTGCTGCATGAGCTGCATCCAGAGCCAATTCTATGTCTTCTTCCGTAGATCTCGCCACCTGGGTAAATACCTTACCTGTAACTGGCGTTGAATTATCGAAATACTGGCCTTTTACGGGGGCCGTCCACTTGCCACCAATGAAGTTATCATAGCGTTCTTCGAACTGAACCTTGGAACCTTCTGTATTTGGATTTGCGTAAACTAGATTTTCTGAAGCTTGTACCATACTGCGTCACACTCCCTGTTCTCATTATTTTGCTTGTATTTCAGCGCAATCATTATGCACGCAAAGCTATTATACGAAACGTAGTTTCACTTTATTCCTGATTTGTACGCTTTCATAAGCTACCTTTTATTCTAAACTAATTAGTAAGCGCTTTCAACCAAATACTATTATAAATCAATCGATTCATAGAGTCCAATATTGCCGTTCTACTGTAATTCATGATAAAGATTATTAAACTGCACATTTTAGGTAATGCTAAGAGAAAGTACTTTAGTGGAAAGGGGTTTTTATGAATCAAAAGAGCTCTATCAGCGTCCTGCAAGTCATACATTTATCAATGACGGTTATTGGACTAAAAAATCGCGTAACAATTATTTCTTCACTGCTGGAGGATGCTCGAAGAGATGGTTGGATATCAGTCAATAATTGCGTTTCTTGCTTTATTTCTCTTTATCTATATACCAAAAGTCCGAACGGAAACATTTGATAGAAAAGAGTTTTCAAGAAACGATCAAATAGAATGGCATAGTCAAATGAACGGCTGCAATCTACTATGGATTGCGGCCGTTCATTGTTAATTACATGTCATATAACGCCAATAATTATCTCCGAGCACACCCGACAAATACGCCAACCCTTCACTTTCAGTACGATGCACGGAGCGCCAATCCTCATCATCAAATGCTAAATAAATTTCATGGTGAGGCGCATCATTATGATAGCCAACTAGGTCTAGATTCCCTTGCTGATCCAAATGGGCTTTCACTTCATAATGAATAGGCGGTGAAGCGGTTAGCGGATTGCCCACATCATGGTTGATTGCAAAATGAACTTCGGTCGAGCTTCCTTCCAACCTCTCGATTTCTATACCGTCTACAGAAGCATGGTCATGACGTTTATACCGTTTCAAATAATTCAATCCAATTGAGGGTCCAGTTGCTTTCGTAAATTGCAGTGCGCTGTCTCCTCCAATAAACTTTCCTTCTATATCGACACGGGTGCGGAAGCTTTTTCCTTCTGGATTGAAGTCCCGATCATCCCCTGTAAAGTATGGGATCGGTGAAAAGAGATTCGGATTTTTTATGATATCTTCCTTTAAAAATGTTGTATAGCGGAACTTCCATTGCTTTACTTCACTTATTCTTTCCCTGTCAGCCACCGGTTTTAGTAATCGATCCCGTTGCTTAACCCGAACAGAAAAAGTATAAACTTCTTCTGTTGGTTTATTATCAGGATCTGGGGGCATAATCACTTCATACACTTTAGATGCAATCGATTTACTGACATTCATTTTCTGATTGCTGTCAATCAACGGACGCGTCGCCGAAACACTGTATACCACCGACTCCGAAGAATCCGTCTGGCGATCAATAAAACGATTATCAGTAATAGTCTCAAGGTATTGACCGTTACGGTAAATATCGAACTTCTCCACATCCTTAATCCACTCCCATGACAGGGCAATTTGCGATGAAGCAGCAATTGTTGTAATTACTAAGCGTTGTAAAGGATGTTCATCTTTCTGTACTTCTGTCAGGGCTGATGTTTGGATAACGATTACATTTTGAACCCGTCCTTCCTCCACTCGTTCCACTGTATATTGGAAGGGATGTGACGAATCCAGCTCCCCGTCCGTAAACTTTGGGGCTGTCCCTTCGTATACTTGTCGATCATCTTTATAGACACGGTAATAACCACCTATATCACTCCATGTAAACGTTATATCACCCAACGAATGGTCCATCTGTTGAATTTCGAATAATTTCTCCATTTGCGATCTGCTCCCTTTTATCTATTTCATCTGAAACAGTTATACGCCTTCAGATAATTATGTAACCTTCAGCATATAGTTATACCTGTTCTTCTATGCGCAATCACTCATTTTCACTTACTCCCACCTCGTTATACCAGTATTATTTCAACCTTTTTCATGTATATGATATAATGAGCTCGTCTGATACATTCCACCACTAGGGGTGCCTTCTTTTTGGCTGAGATGCAATTATGCAAACCCTTTGAACCTGATCTAGTACATACTAGCGGAGGAAAGTGGGTAGTTTTCATACCCAACCGCCCATCTATGCATGGGCTTTTTGTATATATACCTTTAATGGGAGGAAGAGAAACATGCAACTTATTCAACAACTTCGGCAAAGGCAACCGCTCGTTCATTGCATCACAAATTTTGTAGTCGCGAATTTCCAAGCAAATGGTTTACTTGCACTAGGTGCTTCTCCCGTTATGGCGGATGCAGTAGAAGAAGCAGAAGATATAGCAAGAATTGCAGATTGTAGTATTTTAAATATCGGTACGTTAAAACAACAGACAGTGGATGCAATGATTTTAGCGGGAAACAGTGCCCGCGCAACAGGAAAACCTGTGGTACTAGACCCTGTTGGTGCAGGTGCCACACCTTTTCGTAAAGCTAGCGTCCTAAAAGTACTGGACGAAGTAGATATCACACTGATTCGCTGTAATACAGGCGAACTAGCTGCGATTGCAGATATACCCTGGGCCGCGAAGGGTGTCGATGCAGGAGAAGGTTCAGCAGACATCGAGGATATAGCAAAAAAGACTGCACGAAAGTACAACTGTCTCGTCGCAGTTTCAGGCGAAGTCGATATCGTCACGGACGGCCATTCCACATTATCCATTACAGGCGGTCACCCCATGATGACTACCATTACAGGTATGGGATGTTTACTCAGCTCTGTTACAGGTGCTTTTCTTGCCGTAGGAATGGAACGTCCGCTAGAAGCTGCGGCAGACGCACTTTCATTTTATAAACGAGCTGGTGAACAAACAGCAAAAACTTCAAGTGGCCCCGGAGACTTTGCTGTGAACTTCTTAAATACATTACATACATTGGATCGCGAATCAAAAACATTTTTGGCATAATAGACAGGAGGTTTTTTAATTGACAGTACAAGTAGCATTGACCATTGCTGGTTCGGATAGCGGAGGAGGTGCAGGAATTCAGGCTGACTTAAAGACGTTTCAGGAGCTAGGCGTATTCGGAACTTCTGCACTAACTGCAGTGACTGCTCAGAACACGCACGGTGTTCACGGTGTTTATCCAATACAGACCGACGGGGTCATAACACAAATACGGGCTGTGCTTGATGATTTTGATGTAAAAGCATGTAAAACCGGAATGCTGTTTTCGGCTGATATTATTACTGAAGTAGCTGCGCTATTAAAAGAATACCCCCCAATTCCTTTAGTCATTGACCCTGTCATGATTGCAAAGGGTGGACAATCTTTATTGCAACAACAGGCGATTCAAGCACTGAAGGAACACTTACTACCGCTGGCGACGATTGTGACACCAAATATTCCTGAAGCGGAAGTGCTGACCGGAATGAAAATACAGACAGACGAAGACATTCAGCAAGCTGCAACTGCTTTTATTAAGATGGGAGCGAAAGCTGTCGTGATGAAAGGTGGTCACCGTAGCGATGTACTGGATGCAAAGGATTATTATGCCGATGCAGAAGGTCAGTCATTCACCGTGACAGCACCTTGGATCCAAACTAAAGACACACATGGAACTGGATGCACATTTGCGGCGGCTTTGACAAGTTTCCTAGCGAAAGGCTGTTCTTTGCCGGATGCAGTTGCCGAAGCAAAGCAATTTATACAGGCTGCGATTGAAAACGGCTTGAAGATCGGTTCAGGACACGGGCCGACAAATCACTGGGCATATGGTCAGCTGAAAAAGGAGATGCACTGATGCGAAATATGGAAATAAAGAAAGCATTACGCTTATATTTTGTAATGGGCACGCCAAACTCAGGAAGTCAGGATCCATTAGCAATAGTAGAGGCAGCTCTTCGCGGTGGTATCACATGTTTTCAATTGCGTGAGAAAGGATCGAACGCACTTGAAGGCGACGCTTTGCTCGGATTCGCCAAAAAGTGTCAGGCGCTCTGCAGACTGTATCGCGTTCCTTTCATCATCAATGACGATGTGGATCTGGCATTAGCAATTAATGCAGACGGAGTTCATGTAGGACAAGATGACGAACAGGCAGACAGCGTGCGTCAGCGAATTGGTCCGGATAAATGGCTCGGAGTTTCGACTCACAACGCACAAGAAGTACAACTCGCACAGTCCATTGGGGCGGATTATGTAGGACTGGGGCCTATCTATCCGACTTCAACCAAACTGGATGCTTCAGCCGTTGTAGGTACTACTCTGGTAAAAGAAATTCACACTGCATTCCCTGATATGCCAATAGTTGCTATAGGTGGTATTACACTGGCTACTACTGGCTCCATTATCCAAGCGGGGGCAGACGGTGTAGCCGTTGTTTCCGCTATCGCATCGGCTAAAGATCCACAGTATGCGGCAAATGATTTATCAAAAACCATTCACTCCTTGTTGGAATGAAAGAGGTCCGTATGAATACACGTAAAATGATGTTCATGACAATGTTTGTCGCAATTGCAGTTGCCGGCTCTGCGTTCGTTTCATTTCCTGCTGGTATCGCCAGAGCATACCCCATACAGCATGCTGTGAATGTCATAGTAGCGATTGTAATGGGTCCGGGCGCCGCCGTCATAGTAGCGTTTATGACAGGACTCGTACGTGTGCTAACAGGAACCGGCTCACTGCTCGCATTTCCAGGCGGGATGATCGGTGCATTTTTGGCCGGCGTATTCTATCAGCGTTTCAAAAGAAATTGGTGTGCAGGCATTGGGGAGATAATCGGTACTGGTTTGATAGCGCCTTTGTTTGCAGTGCCTTATGCAAAAATTTTGATGGGCACGACCGTAACCGCTTTCTTCTTCCTTCCCCCTTTTCTTGTATCGACAGTGAGTGGGACAATTATCGGCCTATTGTTGGCTCCAAGACTTTTGAAATTGAAGATTTTTAAAGATTTACAGTAAGACCATGATGTATAACGATGTGGTGGGCATCAGTATTAAGGTCAGATTTGCACTCTGGATCGTCAATCAATGATGTCTTCCCACTTCCAAATCATACGCTCTAAATTGTAAAATCCGCAGAGATTATTCTCTACGGATCTTTTGTCGATTTCCCGGGAAATAGTGTGTATTATTTCCTCATATGATTATAATAGCCCTTCATTTCATCTTCAGGCACCATATTTCCACCCGTTCCCCATACGAGATGCGTCGCGTCTTTAAAGTCAGCAAACGGCAATTTAGACTTAATCCCATGGACAGGCCCTATCATACCAGCAAGTGCTGAAGGTTCCAGCCAGATGTCCTCACTGTCCGCCAGCTCTTTCAATAGCGTGAATAATGTCTGATCTTCTACCGTATAGCATCCTGTCAGGAAAGGTTCCATCGTTTTTCCGACAAATGCAGAAGCTGTACCGACTGCTAAACCATCAGCCGCAGTTTTATTATCCAGGCCAAAGTCTGCAACCGAGACTTGGTCATGCATACCTGTCATCATTCCAATCATCATGCACGGTGAGTGTGTCGGCTCAGCAAAGAGGCAATGTACATGATCGCCAAATGCCAGTTTTAATCCGAATGCCACGCCGCCTGGTCCGCCGCCTACGCCGCAAGGTAAATAGACGAATAATGGATGCGCTTGATCGACAGTAATATTCTGCTCTTTCAATTGCGCTGCAACACGTTCCCCTGCCACTGCATACCCCATGAATAAATCCGTAGAGTTTTCATCGTCCACAAAATGACAAGACGGATCAGCCTCTGCCTGACGCCGGCCTTCTTCTACTGCCTTACTGTAATCATCGATATACTCCACTACATGTACGCCTTTTGAGCGCAGTAAATCCTTTTTCCATTGTTTGGCGTCAGCTGACATATGCACCGTTACGTCGAAGCCAAGTTTCGCACTCATAATGCCAATACTCAATCCCAGATTCCCCGTCGAGCCTACTGCGATTTTGTGCTTCGCAAACAACTCACGGAATGCCGGTGTATCGAATTGGCTGTAGTCTTTTGCGTAATCTAGCAACTGGCTATTTATCGCAAGTGTCTCTGCATGCTTCAACACTTCATAAATACCTCCGCGCGCTTTGATTGAACCGGAGATTGGCAACGCATTATCTTGTTTTAATAAAAGCCTGCCTGGAATATTGACAGCATGCACTGTTTCAAGTTCTTGCTTCATCTTTGGAATCGGTGTCAATGGGGATTCTATGATACCTTTATCCGTGTCCGGAAAGACTTTCGCCAAATAGGGAGCGAATCTCTCCAGTCGATCGCTGGCGTCTGCTATATCGTCTTTTGATAGATTCGTCTTCAACAGGCCGGCTGCTACCGGTTCGACGAGAGGGTTACACCATATTACTTCCTTTTTCTTGATCACACTTTGTAATAAAGGTAGCTTTACAAGCCACTCACTTTGCGTGATTTTATCCACTAATCAATCACTCCCCTGTTATGAATGTATGCCTGAGTAGATTTCATTCGAACCAGCCTTTTTCATTGAATAACGTAATAGCCTCAATACGATTACGCACACCAAGTTTATCCAGTATCGTGGAGACATAATTACGGACAGTACCTGGTGACAAAAACAGTTCAGCCGCAATCTGTTTCGTAGTCTTCCCTTCCGATACCAGTTTAAGTACCTGGACTTCCCGCTCAGTCAATGGATTCTTCTCTTCTTCTTTCATATCAAATGCCATGTCGATTAATTCTGGCGCATAAATTCGACGTCCTTCAATAATAGAATGAATCGATTTCACCAGCTCTTCGATCGGATTATCTTTCAGCAAATATCCACGAACACCTGCATTACGTGCTCGTTCGAAATAACCCGCTCTAGCAAACGTCGTTAAAATAATAATTCGGCATTCCATATCTTGCAATTCTTCCGCTGCATCCAAACCGGTTTTAATCGGCATTTCAATATCCATTATACAAATATCAGGCTGAAGACTTTTGACCAAATCCACGGCCTCCTGACCATTTTTGGCCATTCCTACTACTTCCATATCTTCTTCCAGGTTCAACAACGACCCTAGCGCACCGAGCAGCATTCCTTGATCTTCTGCAATTACAATGCGGATCATAAACGTTACCCCTCCTTTATTTGCTTTAGAACAGCAGGTACCACGATTTTCAGATGAGTCCCATTGTCACTTTTTATCGACAGTTTACCGTTGATGAACTCCAATCGTTCCTCCATACCATCGAGCCCGTTACCTGGTAAATTCACGCCATTTTGCGCAATACCAATTCCGTTGTCGTTTATTCTAATTACAAATGCTTTTTCTGTTTGTTCAAATTTGATACAGCACTGCTTTGCATAGCTGTGCCTCACTACGTTATTGATTGCTTCTTTCAAACACATGACGAGCACATTTTCTACAATGGGAGACACGTCGGGGAAGTTCGGATTACCTTCTATATCCACTTCAATTTCAGCTGCCTTCAGCATTTGTTGGACGCGCACCATCTCATCTTTAAGCTTCACACGTCGCATACCACTGACGAGAACTCGTACTTCTTTTAATGCTGTCGTAGAGATTTGACGTATATCTTGAATCTCAGCTTTTGCCGACTCGATATCCCGATCCATCAATCGAGAAGCCAAGTCACTCTTTAAGCCAATCATGGATAACTTTTGCCCAAGCGTATCATGGAGATCTCGTGCAATACGCTCACGCTCTTGAATGATCATCAGTTCAGATATCCGTTCCCTTGCAATCTCCAACTGATCTTGAAGTAGGTCCCGTTTTTGACGATTGTACAAATTAAAAGGCAATAATACTACACCGATCACCGTGATAATAACAAAGTGGATTTGCGGTAAAAACAATTCAATCTCAAGAAAAAACCCTGCAACAATCGCTGCGATTAAGATCGCAATATGTAATCCATAAATAATAAAAAAGCCTACTGGTCTTCTGATATTTCCAATAGAGAACGCAATAAACAGTGACAGATAAACGTAACCAAATAACAATGTCATCACGACCGTAATGACAATTTCAAAACTGATCCACATATACATGAGACCGCTTTTGGACTTGGCGGAAAAATAATACGAGAGGAAAAATAACACTAATAACATGATGCCTATTGCTAAATTAAATGGAGATGCACTTCGTAAAATAAAAAAGAAAGGTAAGATACAAAATACAACCCAAGCATAAATACTGAGCCATGGGCTTTTAGGGAAAATACTATACCAACTATACATCAGTTCTCATCGCCGTCCTTTTCATTCTATTGTAACAAACATTTTCTTTGCTAGCTCTTTAGAGACATATGGACAAAATAAAAAGGCGGAGAAGGATTGCTCCTTCTCTCGCCAATTTAAGATAAACGTGTACGTTTTGGTTTTAAATCAATTGACAACTTATCTTTAAATGAATATTGTTTTGCTTCTTTGAATGTGATGAATTTTTTATTAGTTGGATCATACAAGCGGTAACGTAATGATTCAAAACTAGTTTTCAATGTAATCGTTGTAGCTTTTTGCAATGGCGGAGTCAATTCATGCGCCATTTCCAAGTTATAGTTTGGTACACGTGGTGCCAAGTGGTGTACGTGGTGGAATCCAATATTACCTGTTGCCCATTGTAAAACACGTGGCAACTGATAGTATGAACTTCCTTCAACTGCTGCTTTAACATAATCCCAATCAGATTCTTCTTCAAAGTAAGAGTCTTCGAATGTATGTTGGATGTAGAACAACCAAATACCAAGGGCACCAGCTGTGAACATCATAGTACCTTGGATTAGCAAGAAGGCTTTCCAACCAATCGCTACGATTAATACTGTATATACTGCAACTAAAATAATGTTAATTAAATACGTATTCATACGCTCTTTCTTACGCGCGTCTTTACGGTTAAAACGACCTGAGATCAGTACCAAGTATAATGGTCCAAATCCAAACAACACAATAGGGTTACGGTAAACACGGTAGCTGAAACGCTCGAACTTCGAGGCATTTTTGTACTCTTCCACAGTCATGACCCAGATATCTCCAACACCGCGTTTGTCTAGGTTTGAACTAGTTGCGTGGTGAATCGAGTGCTCTCTTTTCCATTTTTCATATGGGAATAATGTTAAGACGCCAGTAATTGTTCCTACAATGCTATTCGCTTTTTTATTGCGGAAGAATGAACCGTGCGTACAGTCATGAAAGATGATGAATGTGCGAACTACGAAGAACGCCGCAACGATTGACAACGCAACCGTTAATGTGACAGATACACTCAAGCTTTGGTAAGCCAGGAACCATAAGATAAATATTGGCGGTATTGTATTAATCATTTGAACGATACTCTTTTTCAAATCGGACTTCGCGAAAGGCGCGACGTCTTTATGCAGTTGCTTCGTTTGTTCTTTACTCATGTTTGAATTTCCCTCCTATTGGGTTTGCTAGTACATTAAGAATAACTTGTATTCAGTAGGAGGGGTAGACATAGATGTCATGACTTTGAGATGACAAATGTCATATGTTTTGGGACAAGTAGTCATATTACAATATGCGTTGTAAGAGATACGTTGAATTAGGTCGGCGCTCGACTAGTTGTTGTGGACCGAAGTTAGTGCGTGTCTGCTTTCTGGACCTGCGCTGGCACGTGAGGGATTGTGTAGGTTACCTAAATTGGAAACGTGTTTGGCAGAAAGACTATACGACTGCGGGTCTTTGTCACATTTGGTTGGGGGGCGTTGCTCGACTGGTTGTTGGGAACTGAAGTTAGTGCGTTTCTGCTTTCTGAACCCGCACAGGCACGTGGGGGATTGCCTCCAGCCAGGAGCCAGCTGGCAAAGTGCCGCCAGTTGTCTCCTGGCCACGGCCTACCCCGCAGTTGTGCCTGTGCTACTGTGTAGTATTTATTTTGATTGTGGTTCTAACTAGAATAAAATCAATGACGTAGTGATACTGATCTTCTATTTTTGAAAAAGAAGTATACGAACTGCCCTACACACGATGCAACGAAGGCGCCTGCTGTGGTAGGCGTAGCGAGGAGACAGAGACAGGCGCACTTTCCTGTCTGTGGCTCCTCGCGAAAGCCATCCACCAGCGCCGAAGTGGAGACAATGAACTTGCCACTTAGATCGCCAGCTAAACCACAACCTCCTAATTGAACAGGGAAAAGAAAAGCACGTGCAAGAACGACAACTGAATGCCGCTTATTAGGCATGCTAAATAGAAACGGAATACAAAAGCACTTCAACGATTAAAACAACTAGACGAACTGCCCTACACCCAATGCAACGAAGGCGCCTGCTGTGGTAGGCGTAGCGAGGAGACAGAGACAGGCGCACTTTCCTGTCTGTGGCTCCTCGCGAAAGCCATCCACCAGCGCCGTAGTGAGGACAATGAATTTGCCACTTAGATTGACAGCTAAACCACAACCTCCTAATCGAACAGGGAAAAGAAAAGCACGTGCAAGAACCACAACCCAACGCCGCATATTAGGCATGCTAAATAGAAACGGAATACGACAGCACTTCGACGATTAAAAACAACTACCTGAACTGCCCTACACCCGATGCAACGAAGGCGACTGCAGTGGTAGGCGTAGCGTTGAGCCATAGACAGGCGCACTTTCCTGTCTATGGCTCCTCGCGAAAGCCATCCGCCAGCGCCGTAGTAGGGACAACGGACTTGCCACTTACACTGCCAGCTAAACCACAACCTCCTGATCAAACAGGAAAGAAAAAGCACGTGCAAGAACCACAACCCCAAGCAGCTTCTTACTTACCATGAACTGTACCGTACTCCGACAGGCACTCGTCACTCATTTAGGAAAACTACTGTTCTGAAAATGTCCTATACCGCGTCTAACAAAGGCACCTTCTACACACCACATAAAACTTCGACATTAACCGGTACAAACCTCTACATTTCGCTGTACATTCATTTTACAATCGTTCAGAATATACAACTATAGAAAGGAATGTATACCATGCATAAACTATCACTTCGTTTATTAGCCGTTTGGATTATTTGTATTTTGTTTACCGGCTTTTTCGCCTACATTGCCAGATCGATTCATTTGCAAACGATTTCTAGTTTTGATGAACCTATAATTGACTTTGTGCAAAGCGCAGAATCTCCAGGGCTGACGTCTATTATGAAACTATTTACTACCATCGGTTCTACTACATCGGTTGTTCTGTTGGCCATACTGACACTTGGAGTGCTTTTATGGAAGAAACATCGTGCCCAAGCGGTACTATTCGCTATAGTACTAGCTGGGACAGGCATTCTTAATCAAGTACTTAAATTCATCTTCAAACGGGAACGTCCTGATTTTAATCGTCTAATCGACATTGGCGGGTATAGCTTTCCTAGCGGACACACGATGATGGCATTCAGCCTATATACGATACTTGCCTATATCCTATGGAGGAATGTAAAGAATACAGGAAGCCAAGTTGTGATTATCATTCTTGCAGCTATGATGATTGTCATGATTGCAGTCAGTAGAATATACTTGGGTGTTCATTTCCCAAGCGATATAGTCGGTGGGGTGCTAGCTAGTTCAGTCTGGTTGTTCGCATCCATTGCATTCTATCAACGATTCCAACGACAAAGATCAGGTAATCTACAAACAAAGTAAAACACGATGAAGTATATACAAGGAGGTTATTTTTATGTGGAAGGATTTTAAGGAGTTTGCGTTTAAAGGGAATATCTTTGATTTGGCAATCGGTGTTGTAATTGGTGCCGCTTTCGGAACGATTGTTTCTTCTTTAGTCGAAAACATTATGACACCACTGATTGGCATTTTATTAGGTGGTCTGAACTTTTCAGAATTGAGCTATACAATTGGTGATGCTGTAATCAAATATGGTCTATTCATTCAATCTATTATTGACTTCCTAATTGTCGCAGGTTCGATCTTCGTCTTCTTACGAGTACTTATGAAGTTGAAAATGAAGCCGGAAGAGGCAGTTGAAGAAGAACCTGAAGAAAAACCATTGGATATAAAAGAGGAATTACTTACTGAAATTCGTGATTTATTAAAAAGCGAACGATAAAATAGCAAACACTCACTCTTTCAGTCGTACAGCCGCCACAGTTGTCTTACAAAGTCCATTGCAACGCGCCTGTCAAGGTGTTACAATTATAGGCAGGATACTGATCAAAGGAGTGGATATTCATGTGGTTCGTCTATATCATGTATGCATTGTTTGCATTTATTCTCGGTGGAACAGTACTTGGACTAGTCCGTACGTTCAGCAGTAATAACTAATACAATTTAACAGCAGTGAATGAACGGGCTACGGCCTATTCATCCACTGCTGTTTTTATATACACGACAATCACTAACGAAACAGAGAAATCATCCACGCTGTCGCATCTATTCCATATTTATCTCGAATCTCATCTATTTCTTTATGAGCAAGAACTTGACCTTCTTTTAATACAATTAACTCATCCAACAACGGCTCTACTTCCTTGATTTCGTGAGTGGAAAGTAGAATGGTTTGCCACTCAGTATCCGTGAAACGAATGAGACCTCTCGCTATATCTTCACGTACCATCGGATCCAATCCGGAAAATGGCTCATCTAGCAAATAATAGGCCGCATCTCTTCCAAGCGTTGCAGCAATCTTCACTCGACCTCTGTTGCCCTTTGACAGTGTGCTGATTTTTGCATCCAGTGAGATAACAAGATACTCGGCGATTTCTTGCGCTTTCTTCATGTTAAAATCCTCATATTGCGAATCGTAAAATTCAAATAATTGTTTCACCGTAAAATAGGGATAAAATAAATCGGTATCCGGCATATAAGCAACTGACGAAGCGACTCTTCTCGTAATCTTATTATTATCTAAAATCGCAAAGCCAGTAGTAGGTATCAATATTCCCGCTAACATTTTCAGCATCGTTGTTTTCCCACTACCGTTTTCGCCGACGAGTCCTATGACCTTTCCTCGAGGCAACGTTAGTGATACCCCGTTGAGTGCCCGTTTAGATCTATAATATTTGGAGACTCCCTGTAATTCAATCATCCTGTTCACCCCTTCTCTGTAAGTAGTGAACCATTTCGTTCGTCGTGAAGCCTAATGCTTCCACATTTTGAATGAATGACTGGACGAGTTGTTCTTTCATTTCTTCACGAAGTTCTTGAATTCTCATCTGATTTTCCGTCACGAATGATCCCTGCCCCCTTCTTGTTTCAGTAATCCCTAGGTTTTCCAGTTCCTTATAGACCCGTTGCATCGTGTTGGCGTTCACACCTACTGAAATGGCATAGTCACGAACAGATGGTAACTTCTCCCCTGTTACAAGTGTGTCTCTTATGATGTCGCCGATGATGTGTTCGACGAGCTGTTGGTAAATTGGTTTGTCTGGAAGAAACTCCATACCCATCGTTACACCCTCACTTTCTTCTCAAAAAACGCAGATCCTATCATTAATAATACAAAACTGATGATCAGATAAAACACTAAATTCCCTAATGAAAAAGCAATACCATTTGGCACAAAACCCATGAAGAAGTAGCTTGTATGTTCATTGTAAAATGACTCATTTGTCAATCGCACAGGCACTATAGTACGAAGCCAATCAAACAATCCACTTACTCTTAGCTGTTCCCAAAAAACGAACGTGATTATAAAGAATATAAAAATGAGCGGCACAGAAAAGAATTGGGTTCTTGAATTAACTACTTTATACACACTCCAGAAGAACCAACCGACCATCGTCATAAAAACTAATTTTATGGATATCGCTAGTACTACGCTAATCAATGCCAATACCCCACTCCAAGCTAATTCCATTGTCCAATCTCCTATGACGTAAAGAACAATACTTGCAAGAAGACTACTAAAGAACAAGCTAGCAAGTGCTGCCAAAATAGCAAACACTACTTTAGCTCCGACTAGTTGAACCATAGGATGCGGGGAGTGCAACCACATCTCCAAATTCTTCATTTCTTTCTTTAAACTGACGAATAACATAAAAACACCGCTAAATATATGCAGAGCAAACCAAGTGCCGACAATGATATGTGTAGTGTCGTAAAGTGTATCCGGAATCCCTGCAAAATTTTTAGTCAAAAGAGGTGCTAAGGTAATCACCACTACGTCCAACAGTATGATCAAAGCCAGCAACCATTTCAACACAATCCACTCTTTATGCAATAACCCACCAAATACCGTATTCCTCATAAAGCCATCTCCCTCCATTCTAGTGTATTAGTTATATAGTACACTATGCAAAAAGTATTGACAAGGTGATAACTTTAAATAAAAAGCGCAAGGTAGAAACGAGAAATCCGTCTCTTCCTTGCGCTACTATTAATGCTTCATCAATCTCCGCTGCTTACGAAGTTCACGTCGTGCAGGTGCGGTATCGAATAGACGTTTTTCTAATTCCGTTTCAGGATACACTTCCGCCACTGGGATCGGACGATTTGTGTCATCTACTGCAACCATCGTACAGAATGATTCTGTCGTCAACCTCACTTCACCTGTCACCAAGTTTTTGGAATGAACCGAAATAAAAACTTCCATAGATGTGCGACCAACGGAAGTGACTACCGCTTCAAGTTCAATGACATCGCCCAGCAAGGCTGGAGAAACGAAATCGACAGAGTCTATTGAAGCGGTGATTGCTGCTCTAGTACCCGCGTGCTTCATAGCTGAAATAGCTGCGATTTCATCGATATAGGAGAGAACTTTTCCTCCAAAGATTGATTCAATATGGTTCGTGTCCGGCGGTAAGACCAGCTTACTTTGGATGGTTCTCGACTCACTCATCGGCTTTTGTTCAGACATTACGACAACTCCCTTTTTAGTACGTTCTTTCAAGTATACATAAAAGAAGGGAGTCAGCGCCAATTCTTTCTTGATGTATTGCATATTCGATTAGATAATTCTTCGCACACTACAGACATTTTCAGCATAAGCAGACTTCTTCAGCTCGATTTGTTCAATTAATTTCCCAGTTGAAGGTGCGTGAAGAATCTTTCCGTTGCCCACATACATCGCCACATGATGAATACGTTGCTCTTCATTCTTGAAAAAGATCAAATCACCTTTTTGCCAATCTGCAGAGTCGAGCGAGATGGATCTGCCCTCTTCTGCCTGATCCACTGCATCACGCGGCAAGCAAATTCCACACGCTTTCCATATAGCTCGGGTGAATCCTGAGCAATCAAAGCCCCAGGCGGACATGCCCCCCCATAAATACGGCAAGCCAATGAAGCGTCTTCCCACTGTTAGCGGACGGTGAATTGATTCTTCTCCCACACGCTCGACATCAGATACATTTAGCAGTTTCCAGCCATGCGGTGTCCATACACGTATCTTCTTGCCGCGTCGTTCTGCGGATGGAAAGATTGTATTGAAAGAAACACGTAAAAAAAATGTACCTGATTCATCAAACAAAGCTGCCTTTGGAGAAGTCACTCTGACAAACTCTTCTGTCTGTATTCGTTTCTTCATGGAAAGTTGGACAAGGGGCACCCAGCCAGGATAGCCTCGCGGATCTTTGCGAGTTGGCTGGGAGTTCGCAATTATACGCGCCCAGTCGCCAACCACTTCTTCGACAATCACAGATTCACCGTATAATAATTGCGTCTGAATGTAATTTTTTTCACTTAGCGCTAGACGTTCCTCATAGGATAACTGGGAAAGCCATCTGTTGATTTGCACAGGATGATCCAAGGCAGGAAGATCAGCCACACGAGGAGAATCAGGATCCGTCCACACTGTCGCAACGCTTACCGCGCACATCCATTTCTCATTCACATGCATGCTCCTTCACCCATTGCATCATCCGTTTCGAATCAAATCCTAGTCCTGACTCCTTACTTAATTCCATACGCGATCCGTAATAGTGTACGCCCCCTGCAGATAATTCATCTGCTAATAATAGTGGTGCATCTAAATCTACTCGCGTTATATTCGGTTGACTTGCTGCTATATGGGCAGCTGCCGTCACCCCAACTGCTGTCTCCATCATACTTCCGACCATACACTCTATGCCATGTACTTCAGCCAATGCATTGATTTTCAAGGCTTCGCGGATCCCCCCCGACTTCATCAATTTGATATTCAGTACATCCACTGCGCGCATCTCCAGCAATCTTTTTGCATCTCTCGCTGAAAATAATGATTCATCTGCCATGATCAGCGTGCTTGTCTGTCTTGTCACGTCTCTCAAGCCTTCTACATCATATGCGGCAACTGGCTGTTCTATTAATTCCAAATCAACTCCGTCATCTTCCAACTGGCGAATTAGGCGAATGGCTTCTTTGGGTTTCCAACCTTGGTTGGCGTCGAGGCGAATCGTGATATCTTGTCCAACGATTCGACGAATAGCGTGAATCCTTTCTCTTTCTAGTTGAAAGCTACCTGTTCCTACTTTCACTTTGAGCGTATCAAAGCCTTTGGCAATATGTTCTGCCGCTTCCTTGGCCATTTCAGCAGGCTTCCCGACACTGACTGTCAAATCTGTTTTCAAGCTTTGATGGTAGCCGCCTAACACTTGGACTAAAGGTAAACCGCAAAGCTGTCCGAACAAATCATTCACTGCCATGTCAACTGCGGCTTTTGCACTCGTATTCCCCATAATTGCCCGTTGTATTCTTTCCATTATTACTTCTCGCTGTATGATATTTCCGTCAATCAATATAGGTGCAAGAACATCATGGATGACATAACGAATGCCACCGATGGAATCACCTGTTATGACATGCGTGGGCACCGCTTCCCCCCAGCCAATCAGACCGTCGTCAGTTGTTAGTTTGATGATGACTGATTGCACAGTATGAACAGTACGCAGCGCCGTGATAAACGGTTTACGCAATGAGGATGACACGAGGAATGTTTCCACCGTGCGAATTTGCAATTACTCCACTCCCGGTAAGATAGTCAGCGTCTTACTATTTGCATCCAAACGTCCTTTCACACCAAATGGAATCGCAATATTCGGTTCGCAATGACCGATACGGAATCCCTTTACGACAGGCTGATTTAGTTTGCCAAAATAATGTTCAAACACGTCATCCAATGCGAGTGAAGCATTCGGCTTCGTTGGTGTCGCTTTCGCGAAATCACCAATCACGATACCTGCTGCTTCGCGAAGCTTACCTGCGAGACGTAATTGATTAAGTAGACGATCCACTTTATAAGGCTCTTCACCCACATCCTCAAGTACAAGTAATCGATTATTCGTCTTAATCTCAAATTCACTGCCTAGACTGTTGACTAGTTGCGTCAAGTTACCACCGACCACTTCGCCTTCTGCAACACCGCCTACAATAGTTTCGAGTGGCGAGATGGCTTCAGAATAATGAACTTCTACAGGCGTAAATAATTGCCCAAACATTTTGCCCGACATTTCATGAAACTCGTCTTGTGCGACACATGATGCAAGCATCGGTCCGTGGAATGTAACGAGTCCTGCTCCCTGACGAATCGCGGTATGTAGATACGTAATATCACTGAACCCCCAAAACACTTTCGGATGGTCGTGGATCAAATCGAGATCCAGTTGTTCTGCGTAGCGTGCCGAGCCGTAACCACCACCCGCACAGAGAATTCCCTTCACTTCGGGATCTTTAAACATCTCATGCAAGTCAGCAAGCCGTTCCTCATCAGTCCCTGCCAAATAACCATTTTTCTTATACACGGACTGGCCTACTTTATAGCGCAGACCCAATTGCTCCAAAAATTGAAATGAACGCTCCAATACTTCACGTTCTACAGGGCTGGCAGGTGCCACAATCCCAATTACATCACCTTGTACTAAATGTGCTGGACGAATCATTCTACTCATCACCCTTTCTACGTCCTACTTTATCATATTCATGAAACTCCATCGTCATCACGAGATTTCTAAGACATTTAAAGTAGATTGTGGGTAATCTTTAAGTTATCCCCTTTATGAACAGCTAATCCCCAGATATTGTGCATACTTTATATTAAATTACTTAAATAACAGAAAAAGTTATTCACACTTTCTCTATTGTGGATAGTTTTATTTACAATAAAAAACGGATAACTGAAATATATCAGTTATCCGCAAAATTATTAGCTATTGGTTAGTTGATTTTTGGATGCGTTAATTAACGTCCGAACCTTTTCGTAATCTCCTTCATGAAGAGCCGTTACGATCGCACTTCCTACGATGACGCCGTCAGCAAGTCCGCCAAGTGTGCGTACATGCTCAGGAGTAGAAATACCGAATCCCGCAAGAACCGGAACGGAACTTGCAGCCTTTAGACGCTCTAAGTGACCTTCTAGTCCTTCTGTAAATGATGAACGGACACCCGTGATGCCGTTTACTGTCACTGCGTAAATGAAACCTTCTGCTGCTTTCGCAATGGCTTCAATACGCTCAGCTGGACTGGTTAGAGAAACTAATTGAATTAATGCCACATCGCTATTTTTCAGCGCTTCTTTGAGTAAGCCGCTTTCCTCGAGCGGAAGATCTGGAACGATTAAACCGTAGACACCACTTGCTTCACAATCTGCCGCTATTGACTGTAAGCCATAGCTAAGAACAGGATTCAAGTACGTCATGATTACTAAGGGAATCTTGACTTCTTCTCTGAATGAAGCAAGTTCTTTCATAATCTTTCGTAATGTAATGCCTTCAGCTAACGCTCGCTCACCGGCTTGCTGGATTACATCACCGTCCGCTACCGGATCGGAAAATGGTATACCTACTTCAATAGCGGTTGCACCCGCTTCTTGCAGGAATAGTATCGTCTTCTTCAACGTTTGTAATCCGCCGTCACCCGCCATGATATAAGGTACAAACGCTTTGTTTCCCTGTTCATTACACTGCATAATCGCTTGTGTCACTAGTTTTTTCGTCATACGGATTGACCTCCCAGCGCATCACGTACTGTTTGCATGTCTTTGTCGCCGCGCCCCGATAAACAGATCACGAGTAGCTCATCTTCTTTCATTTCTTTCGCTAACTGCACTGCATAATAAACAGCGTGCGCACTTTCAAGAGCCGGAATAATCCCTTCTACACGTGAAAGTACTTGCACCGCTTCAAGCGCTTGTTGATCCGTAACGGAGTCATACTGTACACGCTTGATATCAGCTAAATGGCAATGCTCAGGTCCTACCGCAGGATAATCGAGACCGGCGGAAATGGAGTGCGCCTCTTGAATAAATCCATCATCGTCTTGCAATACGTACATGTACGCACCGTGCAAAACGCCTTCTTGTTTACCCGCAATGGCTGCCGCATGTTTGCCTGTTGAAATGCCGCTACCTGCCGCTTCTACACCGTACAACTTTACATCTTGATCATCGACGAATGGGTGGAACATACCAATCGCGTTACTACCGCCACCAATACAAGCTACGACTGCATCAGGGAGTCGTCCTTCATGTTCCACGATTTGCTTACGTGTTTCATCACCGATCACTCGCTGAAAATCACGGACAATTTGTGGGAATGGATGCGGACCTAGAGCCGATCCTAAAATATAATGTGTGTCTTCTACATTGGAAACCCAGTAGCGTAAGGCTTCATTGACCGCATCCTTCAAAGTACCTGAACCTTTATCAACGGAAACCACATTCGTACCGAGCAGTTCCATGCGAAAAACGTTCAGTTCTTGACGACGGATATCTTCCTTGCCCATGAATACAACGCATTCGAGACCGAGTAACGCACAAGCAGTAGCTGTTGCCACACCATGTTGTCCTGCTCCTGTTTCCGCTACGATTTTCTTCTTGCCCATACGAATCGCAAGCAATGCTTGACCAAGAGAGTTATTAATCTTATGAGCACCTGTATGATTCAAATCTTCGCGCTTTAAATAAATTTTCGCGCCACCTGCATGCTTCGTCAAACGCTCTGCAAAAAACAAAGGGGTTTCACGACCTACAAACTCTTTCAAATAATAATCCAATTCCTTTGAAAACGCAGGATCTTGCTGTGCTTCTTCGTAAGCAGTTTCTAACTCCTGCAATGCAGTCATCAATGTTTCCGGAACGAACTGACCTCCGAATTTCCCGTAGCGTCCTTTAGTTTCTGTTGTCATGACGATCTCTCCTACCCTTCGCTGTATGAATAAACGTTTGAATGCGTTCCGTGTCTTTTTGCTTCTCTATCTCCACTCCACTTGATACATCCACCATATAGGGATTCACTTGCCTCAACGCTTCCTGCACATTGCCTGCATGCAGTCCACCAGCTAAGATAATTTGCTCTTTTGATACACCCGCATGTTCAAGTAACGACCAATCGAACGTATTACCACTACCGCCTTTGTATTCAACACCTGGTGTATCGAATAAATAATAATCCACCTTATATGTGGCAGCGAGTTTCACATCGTCTTCCGTTTCAATAGCAAGGGCTTTAATAGAAGGTAATCCCACTTGTTGAATGAAGGCGGGAGTCTCTTCTCCATGGTATTGGATATAATCCAAGGGCACTTCTTTAAATATCTTGTGTAACTGCTCTTTTGCTTCATCCACAAAGACTCCGATTTTTAATACGGACGGTGGAATGAGTTTCGCCAGTTCATGTGCCCGCTCTACCGTCACTTCCCTACGGCTTGGTGCAAATACAAACCCTATAGCATCAGCGCCTGCATCCACGGCTGCTTGTACGTGTTCTGGTTTCATCAGTCCGCAAATCTTTACTTTTGTCATGGACGATCCACGTGCTTTTCTACTTGCAATGCTTGCAGAGCTTCTTTTACTGAATCACTGCGCATCAATGATTCTCCGACAAGTACTGCACTTGCTCCAGCTTTAGCTGCACGTTCTGCATCCTCAGGTCCCCAGATCCCGCTTTCACTGATGAACACACGCTCTTCATCAAACGGGAAGTGTGACGCGATCAGTTCTGTCTGTGCTAAGTCTACTTCAAATGTATGCAGATCGCGGTTATTGACACCGATAATTCTTGCATCGATTGACAATGCGCGTTGCAACTCTTCGACGTTATGCACTTCTACTAGCACATCCAAACCTTCTTCGTTGGCATACGTATATAGACTTCCAAGTGTTTCATCATCGAGTGCTGCCACAATTAGTAAAATGACGGATGCACCTGCGCTTTTCGCTTGGTCAATCTGAATTTTATGGATCATAAAATCTTTACACAACAATGCGATGGGCACAGCATCCGCTACTGCAGACAAGTCTTCAAATGATCCCTTGAAAAATTCTTTATCAGTCAATACTGAGATACACGCAGCACCTGCTTCATAATAAGCAGTTGCCTGTTTAACCGGATTGGCACCATCTGCAATTAATCCTTTAGAAGGTGATGCACGTTTCATTTCAGAGATGACTTGCAGTTGTTTCGCTTTCCTTAATGTTTGATAGAGTGACGGACGTGTGATCTCCCGTTCCGGAAACGTCACGTTACTCGCTAGCAATTGATCTACTTCTATTTTCTTCTGTGCAATAATTTTTTCTAAAATCGTCATTGGATAACCGCCTTCTGCCGAATCTTTTCGCTAAATGCGACAACGGCATCTAGTTTTGCTAACGCCTTGCCTGACAAAATACTTTCAGTAGCTACTTTCACGCCTTCTTGAATTGTAGAAACATGCCCATTTGCAAATAAACCAATACCTGCATTCAACACGACCGTATCAAACTTTGGTCCACGTTCTCCACCTAAGATCGATCGAGTAGTCGCGGCATTTTCTATTGCGTCTCCACCTTTTATTGCGGATAACGGTGCATATTCAAGCCCCACGTCATCTGCAGTCAATGAAAATGGTATTAAATCACCATGATCGAGTAATACAAATTCATTCTGGCCTGCAAGAGACGCTTCATCCATTCCCCCTGCTCCACTCACGACAATCGCTCTTTCCCGCCCCAGCATTCTGAGTACTGATGCATATTCCATGATGAAATCTGGACGGTTAATACCGGTAAACTGTGTTTCAAGTGATACAGGATTCGTCAAGGGCCCAACTAAGTTGAAGATCGTCGTCTTACCAATTTTGTTCCGTATAGCGCCGATCCTCTTCATTTTCGGATGAATAGACGGGGCAAATAAGAATGCAATCCCTTGTTGTTCCAATAAGTTCTGCATATCAGGTATCTGGAAATCAGAATGAATACCAAGTGCATCCAAAACATCCTGGCTACCCGATGCACTAGAGATTTTACGATTACCATGTTTCGCAACCCGGACCCCGGCACCCGCCAGCACGAATGCAGCCGTCGTACTAATATTGAATGTATTGACTCCATCTCCACCCGTTCCACAGTTATCTAGATAACGTGCCTCTGTAGGCGTCAGGTCGTTCGCATATGACTTCATAACAGCCGCTAATGCCGCTACTTCATGTGATGTTTCACCTTTTTTCGATAACGCGATCAAAAATTGTGTAATTAGATCTTCATCTGTCGCGTCATTGAACATTAGCTCGGCGGCTTCTCTCATCTCTTCGTACATAAGGTTGCGTTGCTTCTCTACTATGCTCAAAAACCTCTTCATACTTATCTCTCCCCTTCTCGTCTAGACGTTTACGCAATCTTTCAGCAAGGCTTAGGCCTTGGCAATCACTTTGTCATTTCTGTTGCTTCTAGTAAGGAACGGGCTTTATTGGATGTCTCTTTATATTCTAATGAAGGAACAGAAGCTCCTACTATCCCCGCACCTGCCTGAACATACGCTTTGCCTTCTTTTACGAGCATTGTACGGATTGTCAATGCGAAGTCGATATTACCGTTAAGACCAATATATCCGATAGCGCCTCCGTAAATCCCACGATGTTGATCTTCCAGTTCATCAATCATGTCCATAGCGATTGGTTTCGGGGAACCCGTAACAGTTCCTGCTGGCATTGTCGCTTTCAGTGCATCCAGTGCATGCAAACCTGGAGCAAGGTCACCTGTCACTTCGGAAACTAAGTGCATAACATGTTCATAGCGAACTGTTTCCAAGTAATTTGCAACTTCAATCGTTTCGGGACGACAGATTTGTTGCAGTTCTTTCTTGCTTACTTCCAAAAGCATATCGTGTTCGGCCAGCTCTTTCGGATCATTGCGTAATTCGATTTCAAGCGCTTCATCTTCCGCTTGATCTCGCCCTCTTCTGCGAGTGCCCGCAATTGGATTGGTTAATACTTTATCTCCGGTGACACGCACGAGACTTTCAGGTGACGTTCCGATGACTGTATGATCTTCAAACTCCATGTAGTACATATATGGAGATGGATTGCGGCGACGCAGTTTACGATACAACGCAAACGGATCACCCGTAATATCTGCTTCAAAGCGACGTGATAGAACGACTTGTTCCGCCTGCCCTTCTTTAATCGCATCAATAACAATCTGGACACGACGCTCAAACTCTTCTTTGGAAATGGCACAACGATAATCAGATAGAGAAACACTATCTTCTTTATCGACTGAACCATTAACAATCATATCCTCGATGGCGTCTAAGTCAGGCGCTTCGTATACTGGATTGATTTCTGTATGCAGCAACGTCACTTCGTGTAATTGATGGTCATAGATCACGATAGTGTCGTAAATATTAAAGTAGACATCCGGCATCTGGAGGTCATCAGCTGTTCGTTGTTCACCATTTCTTGCTGCTCCATACCCTACATAACCAACCGCACCGCCTGTAAACGGGAATCCCGCATCTTCCGTAATACGCGGCATGAGACGCTTCAATAACGTATAGAGATCTCCTTCATGCGTATACGTCCTATTCGTTGAGTAGACGATCTCTTCTACTACACCATCCCGACCACGATACGCTTTTTGAGGATTCAGTCCAATAAATGAATAACGCCCAGACCCACCTGCTTGCGATGAGCTCTCCAACAGGAACTTATGATTCCCTTTCAATCTTCTAAATATCAAAATGGGAGTTAAGGAATCTCCTTCAATCTTTCTCGTCGTGACCCGTAAGTTCTTCTGCTCTGTCATCATGTTCATTCTCCTCTGCTTTATGGACTGTCGTATAATTCATATGATTAAATAGAAAAAGCCCTCTGCAAACAGAGCCAGTTAGCCTGTTGCAGAGGACGATTATATAACCGCGTTGCCACCTCAAATTGAAGTACCGAAGTACTCCCACTTTATGTGTTTTCACACTGCCCTTAACGCGGGCAAACGTCTGTTTTTCATCAAAACAGCTGCCATAAGTCCATTCACGAACAATGTGTATCAGTTTTCACCAGCCACTGACTCTCTAGAAAGCACATGCGATCGCTACTCTTCTTATTCATATCTTTTCGCTATTCTCTTCTCTGCTAACTCATCTCATCTACCGGGACGATTCCGCTATCGAAACCTTCTGTCCATCTAGTTATTATATTTATCTTAATATGCAGAATCTTTAATGTCAACAATTTCTTACGGGAAAAATGCTATAATTAGCTTATTGTAACGAGTGCGGAAGGAGAATCTTTATGCGAATTAATAAATTTTTAAGTAGTGCAGGTATTGTATCCAGACGGGGTGCAGATCAGTGGATTGCTGACGGTCGCGTGAAAATCAATGGTCAACTCGCGGAACTCGGCAGTAAAGTCGAATCAGGTGATCAAGTAGAAGTTGACGGCAAGCTAGTCGAACAAGAAGAACAGTTAGTATATATCGCGCTTAATAAACCAGTAGGAATCACTAGTACAACAGAACGCCATATAGAAGGTAATGTGGTGGACTTTGTTAATCACCCATTGCGAATCTTCCACATTGGACGTTTAGACAAAGATTCTGATGGCTTATTACTATTAACGAACGACGGTGACATCGTCAATGAAATCCTACGGGAAGAACATGGACATGAAAAAGAATACATCGTGACAGTGGATAGTCCCCTAACCGCTTCGTTTATTTCACAGATGGAAAAAGGGGTGAAGATTCTTGATACTGTCACAAAACCTTGTACGGTAACAAAACTCGGCCCTAAAACCTTTTCTATTATATTGACACAAGGTTTAAATCGTCAAATCCGCAGAATGTGTGCAGCGCTCGGCTATCACATACGTCGCTTGCAGCGTGTTCGGATACTTACTATTGAATTGGGTGATCTTCCAATTGGTGAATGGCGTGAACTAACAGATGCAGAGCGTAATAAGCTATTCAAAACACTTCATTACAAACCGAAAAGATGAAAAAATCATGAAGGCTTTACAAAGCTTTCATGATTTTTTTGTTATGTAATGCTCTCCTATTCCTACACTTCTAATAACCTATATATTTTTTCTTCAATAACTAGTTCAAAACTCTCTCATTCATGTTATAATCAGACAGATTAAATCTATTCTTCAATCTATTAGACATTTTTATATAATTTCATAACTTTTATACTTTCAAAGCAAGGACTATTCTACTTCCCCATAACGATTTCTAAAGAAAGGATGTGCCTTTATGCCGTTACATGCTCCTAGTATTTCTTCACACCTATCTACACTACTTGATGAAAAGTTTTGCATATCACTTATCGACTTAAGCGGTCATCTCACCTATGTAAACCAGAATTTTTGCGTGCTGACAGGTTATAGCGAAGATGAGCTAATAGGTAGAACATGGGGGAAGTTAAATAGAGAATTCTCTATTGAAGAGACGCTTTATATACTTAAAAGGCATTTTGTACATGAAACCGTCTATCAAGAAGCCATACAAATTCACTCTAAGTCTGGTTCAGTACACTGGCTAGATATCGCCATTGTACCTATTTATGATACGATCGGAGACTTAACGGGTTATCTCTCACTCGACATT
Organism: Sporosarcina ureae DSM 2281; assembly: GCF_000425545.1. Classification (GTDB taxonomy): domain Bacteria; phylum Bacillota; class Bacilli; order Bacillales_A; family Planococcaceae; genus Sporosarcina; species Sporosarcina ureae. The sequence goes on from NZ_AUDQ01000004.1 coordinate 119,870, forward strand.
GATGTAACCGGCTCAAAAATGGTCTCAAACGAGTATGCCAAAACACGTATTGACCTGCAGAATTTTAAATATGCACTGGATGAATCAGCAGTAGTTGTCATCACCAATCCAAAAGGCGTAATTACGTATGTCAATAATCGCTTCTGTACCCTTTCGGAATATTCGCGTCAAGAACTGATCGGCAAGACACATCGGGTAGTCAACTCAGGTACACATCCTAAAAGTTTTTTCGCAGATATGTGGAATACGATTCAGTCTGGTCAAGTATGGAGAGACGTGATCCGTAATAAGTCTAAGTCTGGAAATTTTTATTGGGTCCATACTACTATCGTTCCGTTTATCGGTTCAGATGGGAAGCCGTTCCAATATATTTCCATAAGACAGGATGTAACATCTCAGATGGAAGCGGAAAAATCATTAGAATTGGCATTAAAAAATGATTTTTCTACGACTGTGAAAAATCTCCAAAATGCTATTTTTAAATATTCCTTGGACGAAAACGATCAAATTCATATTACGTTACTAGAAGGAAAAGTTGCCGAACAACTTGGAATCACTGCGGATACACTTAATCAGCTCGCATCGAATAAAGGCTTCACATTGTCTACATTTAAGCGACAGCTTCTTGGTGCACTACTTGGTCGTGTAGGGCAGTTCGAAATTGACTATCAATCAAGAACTTTTCTAGTTTACCTCTCTCCTATTTTTGAAGGTGAAAATGTTGTCGAAGTTGTTGGTACCGCCAGTGATATCACAGATCGTAAAGAAGCTGAACGTTTAGTCGAACATATGGCATTTCACGACCATCTAACTGGATTGCCAAATAGAAGGTTACTGAAGCAGACAGTAGAAGACTTGATTGAGACCCGTTTAAACAACCGGGAACCTTTCGCTCTGCTTTATATGGATTTGGATCGTTTTAAAAATATTAATGATTCCATGGGTCATTATGTAGGTGATCAATTGCTTAAAGCGGTTGGTGCAAGATTACAAACGCTCGTTAGGCAAAATGACTTGGTTGGCCGACTTAGCGGAGACGAGTTTCTTATTCTGTGTTCTTCTACGACCAAACAAGGTGCACAAATGGTCGCCAAACGAATTGTCGATGAAGTATCAAAATCATTCCTCATCGATTACTTGGAAATATTTATCGCTCCAAGCATCGGTATCAGCATGTTCCCAGACGATGGTGCACAGTACGATACGCTTCTTCGTAATGCGGACTCTGCTATGTATTTAGCAAAACAATCAGGTAAAAGCACGTATCAATTTTTCACTGAAGAACTTTATAAAGACTTAATGGAACGAACTTTAATTGAGATGGAATTGCGTCAAGTACTTCACAAAGAGGAATTATCTCTACATTACCAGCCGCAATATGAATTTAATACAGGAAATATGATTGGCGTAGAAGCTTTGGTACGCTGGCAACATCCTTCCCGAGGCATGATTCCACCCGGGCAATTCATACCGATAGCAGAAGAAACTGGAATGATACTTGCCATTGGTTTGTGGGTGCTAGAAACTGCTTGTAGACAGGCGAAAGAGTGGCAAGACTTGGGCCACACTTCATTATTAATGAGCGTCAACGTCTCCTTACGTCAGTTTAAAAGTAGTAGTTTTGTGACCGATGTCAAAGACACACTACATAAAACCGGTCTGCTACCACACTATTTGAATATCGAAATTACAGAAAGTATGACCTCTGACGTGGACTATTGCCAAAACATTTTACAAGAACTTCGTGAGATCGGCATTAAAATTAGTATTGATGATTTCGGAACAGGTTATTCCTCATTAAGTTATTTAACTAAGTTTCCTCTAACTCACCTTAAGATCGATCAATCTTTTGTTAGAGAACTGAATTCAAATTCGGTTATTGTCAAAGCTATTATTGACTTGGCTAAGAACTTACACTTACGAGTGATTGCTGAAGGGGTTGAGACTCACGAACAGGCCGAATTTCTCAAGAAGCTTGATTGTGATGAAGCACAAGGTTTTTTGTATTCTAGACCCGTGCCTCCCAACGAACTTTTACAGTTATTTACTACTATATAACTGTAATAGGTAGCCAGCAGACGAACGTCTGCTGGCTATTACTATTATATGTGATTGCCAATGAATTACTATTTCATCGAGATAATACTAGAAACATTATTCTTCCTATTAATTTTGTGCTATAGTTTTCTTTATATTTCAATTTTTTCGACATACATAGATAACTATTTACAGGGAGAGATGTGAATGGGCACTACACAAATGCGGTATTCAATTACCGCGTTAGCCGGATTTCAATGGCTATTCTTTATGTTCGCTAATACAGTTGTTATCCCTATTTCGGTCGGTACTGCTTTTGAGCTTGAGCAGATTGAAATCGTTTCAGCCATACAACGCTCATTTATCTTTACGGGAATCGCTTGTTTACTTCAAGGAGCACTTGGACACCGATTGGCATTAATGGAAGGTCAGTCAGGTTTGTGGTGGGGTGTTGTACTCAGCTTGGCCGGAACTGCGAGCGCCATGGGCTTAAGTTTAGCTACAGTTGGAGGCAGTATTGCAATAGGCGCCATGATTTCTGGTGTACTGGTTGCTACTCTCGGTATGCTCGGTATGGGTGAAATTCTTAAAAAGTGGTTTACACCTACTGTCATGTTCGTGTTTTTACTACTGTTGGCTAATCAGTTGATTACTATCTTCTTAAAGGGAATGATTGGTCTCAATGACGGTGAATTCATCAGTCTATCGAAGACTATATTCTCATTCGCTCTAGCGGGTCTGACAATTTTGGTTCATGTGAAAGGAAAAGGAATCATCAGCAGCTTGAACTTACTCATCGGAATGACAGTCGGTTGGATTAGTGCTGTGCTGATTTTTCCGCAAGCAGCCACTGAAACAATTAAAACTACGCCATTTATTCAATGGTTTCCTTGGGGGGAGCCGACACTTGAAATCGGTATCGTGTTTACAGTCGTCATTACAGGTTTATTGAATACAACGAACACAATTGCTACTCTAAAAGGCGCAGAAGATATATATGAAAAAGAAACTACTAAAAGTCAGTATAAAACTTCGTTCCTTATAACAGGGGGATTGAATGTCGGTGCAGGTGCGCTAGGCCTCGTTCCGTATGCACCTTATGCTTCATCTATCGGTTTTCTTCAGTCCAGCGGAATAAAGGACAGAGCTCCCTTCTTTATCGGTTCACTACTGTTCATAATCCTTGGGCTCGTACCGTCATTAAGTGCGTTTTTTTCCACTATTCCTCAAAGCGTCGGAAACACGGTATTATTTGTAGCCTATTTACAGTTATTCCGGTCTGCCTTGCGCAATGTGGAAGGATTAACTTTCGAACCTAAAACTATTTACCGAGTCGCATTACCTGCACTTCTCGGGTTATCGATTATGACTTTGCCAGCCACAGTGTTTTCTTCACTCCCGGAGCTAGTTCAACCTCTATTATCAAGCGGGTTGTTAGTAGGGATCTTAGCTGCACTCTTGATGGAATTCATATTCTGGATAGGAAAGCGATTCAGTTATTCTGCATGAATATAAATACAGCCCTGATCTATAGGATCAGGGCTGTTTGTACGTATAGACTAAGAAGCGCTCTGCTTTGTCATGGATTTGCAAATGTGCAATCGGTATCTCCGCTACTTTCTCAAATAATGGGTGATGATGCAAGAAATAAACGTATTCATCAGTCGGATAATATAGAATGATTTCCAATGTGCGGGGGGAGTTTTCTGCTGACTTTAGAATCCGTTGAACTACAGATCGAAAAATGTCCAAAGAAAATGGATTAAAGAAGTAGAACGTCACGGCATCTGCAGGAATGATGTAACTCTCCGCTATACAGCATTCAAATGAAATAGATCCAGGTCTCTTCGGAAAGGCTTGTCGATAATCCAATAAGTTAGTCATTGCATTTTGATGTAACACACTATTCATTTCTATACCTATTGTGTCCAGACAAAAAAGATGATTTACATAAAAAGGAACTCTTCCTTTTCCGCAGCCAAAGTCAATCAAGCTCCCCTCTTTTAGGAGGTCATGTTCGCCAAATAAATAATTTAGCATCTCGTAAGGTGTCGCTTCATAACGATTATAATGAGATGATTGATGAATCCACTCTCTAACACCCTGGGTTTTGATGTGCAAGCGTTTATCCATAGATTGCTCTGGCACTTCTCCATCTCCTTTCTGTTAATCTACTACTAAAGAAAACCCCGGCATATTACTTCTGCCGAGGTTCATCAGAAACAACGATGGTCTTATTACGTCCTGTACGTTTTGCTTCATACAGACTTTGATCGGCTAATTCGATAAGTCGCGCCGGGTGGTTTGCGTGAAGTGGATAAGCACCTACTCCAGATGAAATTGTAATGACTTCACCGCAAGGACTGACTGTGTCCTCCATTTTTTCACGAAGGCGTTCTGCTGTCAGGTAAGCAGTTACTTTATCCGATTTCGGTAATAAGATGACAAATTCTTCTCCACCGTAGCGGCAACATATATCTTGCTTGCGAACTGTTCGTTGCATCCAATCTGCCAAGTAGATCAGAACTTCATCGCCGACTGCATGACCATAGCGATCATTGACACGTTTAAACTTGTCTATATCAAAAATAATTAGAGCAAATGGTGTTCCATCGTCCACCCATTGCTTCATGTAACTATCCATCATTCGACGATTTGTTAGTTTCGTCAACGGATCGATCGTTGATTGGTGAATGAAATAGTTCATCTCATTTTTGAAGTAATCCAAACTATGTACCATAGCTCCTTTTAATTGTTTAGCTTCATAGTACCAGTCAGAGATGGCTTCCATTTTTCTTTTTGATCAGACTCTACACTGTTTTCCGTATAATATGCCAATTTTTGAAGTGGCAGAGCAATCTTTCTCGACAGATACCTAACCAAGAAGAACGAAAGAAGTAGTAACGGGAGAGACTTTAACGCCATCTCCAGCACCATTTCTTTTGCGGGAGCAACAGAAATATCTAGTTGTCTTTGTACTACGATTCCCCATTCAGCAATGGGTACATAGGCATATCCCGCCAACATAGGTATTCCCTTTGTGTTAATTAGCTGTTTATGGCCGCTTTCCCCTGTAATTAATTTTTGGACCACCGGGTTGCTCGAGACATCCTCTTTCAAACGTTCTTTTTCTTGATGATAAATTAGTTTCCCTGCATAGTCTACTACATAAACATACGAACCATTTTCATAGTAATGGTTCCCTAGGAGCTTCTCTAATATATTAGGCTGATCGAGATAAATGGCTCCTCCCAAAAACCCTTTATACTCACCGTTTTCAAAAAGTGGAACACTAATAAATATAATTGGTTCTCCTTCAATTCCAACATAAGGGTGAGAGATTATTTTCCTCTTTTCCTTAATAGCTTGCATTGCTCCAATCGATGTCAACTCTTCCCCAACCAACTCACGGCTCGGAGAGGATGCACCTAGTATGACACCTTCTGTAGAGGCGACCGCAACAGAATCAAATGTATTCGTTTCTGTTCTAATCCGCTCGGCTAACGCATTCATTTGTGTTTGTGAGGAAGGGTCATCAAGGAGAGATAGGACTACTTCCGCATTAACTTCTAATGTGTTTAATATTTCCCGTAAATAAGTATCTGTAGTGGACGTCAACTTTTGGACATATGCGTAGTTAGCTTCTAGAGTAGAATGTATTAATGATTGTTTATGCACTTGATATGCCACCGTAGTACTCGTTAGAAAGGTCAGCGCAATTGCCAGTATTGCCACGACTTGAATTAAGTTCTTCAAGGACCATCTCATCTGTTTCCCCATTCTCCTTTTCCCTGTGGTTCTATCCTCCTATTATATCATAGAGCAAAGAGATTTTATGAGACTTTTTCAATATTCAATACAGAATATACCAATATTTTAAATGTGTTCTCACCTTGATTAACATTTTTTAATAGGAAATTCCTACTCTATATCCTTTATAATCTTGTTTAGATAATTCATCATACGCGAACGCAGCAGTATCACCGGTAGAAATCTTGGCGCCATCAATCGGTAAGTACTCTCTTTCCGTCCGATAATTGCCGACCGCTTCTCCATCAGGTAAATAGGTTGGGCACACGATCGTCCAGTCTAGACCGGAATCTTGCAACATCGTAAATACTTTATGGTGCTCCTCTGCCGCAAATGTCAACTTACGATGGGATTCATTCGATTGATAACGTAACTTGGACGGTTCTGTTCTACTATTTAATATGCCAGCCGTTCCAATTGTTACGATTCTTTCGATTCCGTGTTCTTTCATTCCTTCAATAATAGCCGGCATCGCTTCTGTCAGTGTGGTTGTTTTGTCAGTGCCAAGAGCACTTACGACTGCGTCCGCCCCCGATAATGCTTTTTTAACTGCATCCTGATCACGTACGTCACCTGCAATGATCGTCAGCTTTTCTTGAGATTTGCACTTCTCAGGCGATCGAACGACTGCCGTTACCTCATTACCGTCAGTTAGTGCACGACGAACAATCTCACTTCCTGTACGGCCTGTTGCTCCAAATATTACAATCTTCATCTACTACATCTCCTATGTTCAATTTATTGTTAGATACTCTTCATGTTTTACATTCGTGCTATGCGTTAAATATGAGTGAAGCACTGGCAACAATAAACGGTGTTTTTTATTTTAATATGATGTAAGCTTCGCCCAGCGTTGCAGTGCGTAAATTCCTCGTTGGAAGAATGTCAGGTGGTTTTGGTATTCTTCTACGTCCAGAGTGTATAGCGCGTCTTCATTATTCCATATCCGATCGAAATACGCGTTGATCTCATCTGTCAGCTTGCTGTTTGTTGGTGCTATAATACGCAGATTTGCTTCCAGATTATAATCACGTAACGTACGCTCCGTTATATTGGCAGATCCGTTTGTAATATACGTCTCGTCCGCAGTCTGTACCGTTACTAGCTTGGTGTGATATTGACCGATTACGGTATTGTACCAACGTACTTTAATTTTATCTTCTGTATTCTCTCTTATTTCTTGGACGACGGGGCGATTAGGCAAACCTGACTTTTTACTACCGAATGAGTTTGCGTTCGGATCTAGGATAATCTCTACATGTACACCACGATTGGCTGCATCTTCTAAAGGTCGGATTACTTCCTGCTCAGAAAGATAAAACATGCCCATACGGATTACATCATCTTTTTTTGCTTTTTTAATATCGCTCACTAATGCATCCATTATCTTGCTCTCTGTTAAGTACTGGGCCTGGTAGGGTCCTTCTTGTTCTTCCGTTTCGATACGCGGTAACGTTCCGCCTGATGAATACTGAAGCACAGCTTCTTCCGATTCCAATATATCGTTCTGAATTGGGCCTTTCACTTTGAATCCCACATTACCGTGTCGACCACTAGCTGCGTGAGGATTAGAAGACGTAACTAATGCCGCTTGTTCTGTCACAAGAGTTTTTCGATGATTCGCTTTAACGTTCAATAATTTCAAATAAGATGAGAACTTCACTTCAGGCGCATCACTAGCCAAGAAGTTGGGGAATTGATTTTCCCCGTTAAAATCAAACCACTGTAGGAAGATGCGGTAAAACCCAGAGTATAAGGGCATTGAATCACGCAATGGCTCCAAGTCTGTGTACACTACTTGCACACCTGCTTTTTCCAATGCTTTAAACCATTCCGACTCATAGGATTCATATCCTGTATTCACTGGATCCGTTATGTATACGATCGGCATGTCAGGAAACTCTTTCCTCTTCTTCACAAGTACTTCTGTAAGTTGATCCGCAATTTGAGGAAAGTCTTCTTTTTCATCATAGTAATCATCCATTAAGAAGAAGTCGAGCACGACAAACTCTTGCGCTTCTTCAATCATTCGAAAAACCTCATTGAATATACGAAGTTCTGATTTGTAGTGATCTTTTGACTTCGTCTTAGAGTACGTTAAATCATAAATGAACTCTACGTCTTCTACTTGATGAAGTTCTCCTTTATATGAAATACCGGGTGGCAATGGCTTATACGTTTGCCAAAGCATGACACCCGCGTAAAGCAATGCAACAAAAAGCAGTAGGTAGGAGGCTATGCGCTTTTTAGTCATTTTACGTTTATGATTCACCAAAAGCTCTTTCCCCCTTTCCTTAGTTCATTTGATATACTCCTTCCTGCACACATCGTATGGCGATATTATGTTTTTTATACTATTCCCTCTCTATCTAGCAATAAACTGTATGGATCTGCATTATTTCATTGAAAGATAAGGTCGTTCTGCATGCCACTCAATAGTTACAGGTACCTGATACGTTTCGGATAGCAGTTCGTCCGTCAAAACTTCTGTTTTAGGACCACTCGCTACAATTTTTCCTTCTTTTAATAATAGTACGTGAGTGATTTCGGGAACGAGTTCTTCTATATGATGTGTGACATAAACGAGGTGCACATTATTTTCCGTAGCAATTTTAAGCGCTTCAAGAAATTGTTCTCTTGCCAAAATATCCAATCCAGAACACGGCTCATCCAAAATCAATAAATCTGGATTACCCATCAATGCTCGTGCAATCAATACACGACGTTTTTCTCCTTCAGAGAGTAATCTGAATTTCTTGCCTTTGACGTCTTCCAAACGAAATTCCTTCACTAAATAATCGGCACGTATCCAGTCTTCAGCTATAATTTCATCGTAAATACCAAAGCTCGCAAATTTACCACTAATGATGATCCGCTCAATCGATTCATTCCAGAAATAGTCCGAGAACTTCTCTAGAGAACTACTGACAAAGCCGATTTTCTTACGTAATTCAGGTAAGTATGCACTTCCAAACCGTTTGCCAAGTACCTCCACTTCACCACTAGAAGGAATTTCATATGTAGAAATAATAGATAATAACGTAGTCTTACCAGAACCATTCAATCCAAGCATACCCCACTGCTGCCCTTTCTCAATATCCCAAGTTATATCTTGCAGGATTTGATTATCGTCTCTTGTAAACTGAATGTCTTCAACTTTTACAATGGCCACATACATTCTCCTCTCTATGATAAAAGACCGATTCGCGCTAAATGCTACGAACCGGTCTTTTCTTCTATTCGTTCTTTTCTTTCTCCACTTCTCGATACTTTTTCTTTTCAAGCTCTTGATACTTTCTATCGTTTTTCTCTTTTATTTTTCTAGCCTTTTCTGCTTCTCTGCGTGCTCTCTTCTCTTTTTCACTTTCTTTCCGTTTACGTCTCTTTTTGACTTCGCCTTCTACATGTTCAAACTGGCGAATATCTGTCGGTCTGACTGTAATCGGTTCTCTGGCTAATAGTTTGGCCAACGAGAAGATCAGTAATAGAAGTAGTAAGGTAAACGGCAGGGCAGATACGAGTGATGCTGACTGCAAAGCTTCTAATCCGCCTGCATATAATAATACAGCCGCGATTGCAGTCATTAGGAATCCCCAGACGAATTTCACAATTAACGGAGGGAACAAACTACCACGCGTTGTCATACTCGCTAGAATATACGTTGCTGAGTCAGCTGACGTGATCAAGAATGTAAAGATTAGCACAATAGCTAGGAACGATACGATCCCTGTCATTGGTAAATGTTGAAGTGTCGCAAAAATAGCTGACGTCACATCTTTGTCTACTTCTTGTGCAATTTGTGTACCATTACGCAAGTCGCTGTATAGTGCAGTTCCACCGAGCGTGGCAATCCACATACAAGAAAATGCTGGTGGTATGACCATGACACCCATGATGAACTCTCGGATTGTTCGTCCTTTCGATACACGTGCCACGAATGCACCGACGAAAGGTGACCAAGCGATAGTCCAAGCCCAGTAGAAAATGGTCCAATCCTTTACCCAAGTGCCACCTTGATAAGGTTGTAGACGCAAACTGTACGTAATGAAGTTATTAATATAATCTCCAATCGCCAGCGTAAAGGTTTCCAATATAAATACTTTTGGTCCTACTATAAAGAAAAATAGCAATAATGCAATTGCCATACCCAAGTTAAAATTACCTAGATAGGCAATACCTTTACTCAAGCCTGTTGAAGCAGATGTCATGTAGGCAACGAACACTACAGCAATGATCAGCAGTTGAATCGTAAACGTACTCTTAATATTAAAGACATACTCCATACCACCACTCATCTGTAAGACACCCATACCTAACGAAGTAGCAATTCCCATGACAGTTGCTATGACTGCAAATGAATCGATTCCGGTCTTAACGTATCGATTACTTCCAATCAACGGCTCGAGCGCCGTTGAAATCAAACCATCCTTCTTCTTCCGGAACTGAAGAAACCCAATAACTAGCCCTACTATGCCAAATATTGCCCATTGAGAAATACCCCAGTGGAAGAATGAATACCCCATTGCCACACGTGCCGCCTCTTCTGTCTGGGCTTCAGCACCAGCAATAGGTGACTTAAAGTAGTGACTCATTGGCTCCGCCACACCCCAGAACACCAATCCTACACCGAAACCGGCAGAAAAGAGCATACCAATCCACGTAAAAAATGGATATTCCGGACGTTCTGTATCTCCACCCAAACGAATGGCTCCGAATTTACTAATTGCCAATCCTACTAAAAATATAATGACAATAAATACGGCTAGTAAATAAAACCATCCAAAATTATCTGTCGTAAAATGGTAGAGCCTTTCAGAAACCACGCCAAACGGTACAGGTATGGTCGCTCCTAGTACGACGAGCACAAAAATAAATACGGCAGAAATAGAGAACACGGGATTTTTCCAGAACTTTTTATCCAAACCTATCGACTCCTAGTGTTCATTTGGTAACTCTCTTACTACACTCCTTACCCCAATTACAAGAAATATAACGTACTTCTGCCCATATCAATTACAGAATAAGAAGTTACCAAATAGATTATAACTGTCAATATTACACATCAAAAAAGACATCTTCAAGTGCAAATGTCTTTTTCAGTATATATTCAGTTCATTTCATCCTCTATTCCCTGAGACCAGCGTAAGGCTTGTAGAAAAATATGGCTTAACTCTTTTCGGGGGATTGCGAGTTCACGTGAAAGTCGCTCTACTGTTTCCCAATCAAAACGCTCTACCGATTTTATTAGCTCCATGTATGAGCTCATTTCAGTTTGCTTCCCATTTAACGTATCCATAATGACATCAGACAAAGAAAGTAATGGCAAAATATCTTCCCATTTCCGCTGCATCACTGCATCAATCAACGAAAACATACCTGTAAGAAAGTACTCGTCCTTATTTGGTTTTCTTTTATACTTCGCTAACAGCTCACATGCTCGTGCACGACGAAGTGATAATTCAATAAGCGCTTTCACACGACCATCTTGTAGATCTTGACCTAATTCATGCAACATTAGAACTTGTAGCCACTTCTTCGTTTCATTTAGCCCGATCATCATAATTGCTTGCTTAATAGAGCTGATTTGACGCGGTATGTCAAAGGCTAATGAGTTGATAAAGCGTAACAATTTATAGGATATCGATACATCCTGCATAATTAGATTGGATAGTTGATCAATAGACTGGGATTCCTGTTGGAAATAATCAATAATCTGTAGATGAATTAATGTATTAGATGGAATTTCAGCACTTTGAATAATGTCAGGTTTTGCGAAAAAATAGCCTTGAAACAAATCATAGCCACTCTTTAATGCGAGCTGGTAATCTGCCTCTGTCTCCACCTTTTCCGCCAATAAAATAATCGTTGGATATCTTTTCAAAAATGTGTTGATGCGATGTTTCTCCGTTATGCTTGTTTGGATGAAATCCACTTTAATAATATCCACCAGCTCAAATAACTGAGAATAGGTTATGTATTGATCTTGTAAAATAAAATCATCTAACGCTAGCGTAAATCCCGCTTCCTTAAACATTCGCAGCCGACGCAAAAGAGCAGGTGTTATTTCCACATCCTCCAAAATCTCGATCACTACTTGATCAGGATTCAGACTCATAAATACGTCTTGCGCTAGCAGTTCACCTGAAAAATTTATAAATGAACGCACACCACTTGTTACCTGATCTATTCCAACGGTGAGAAAAGTATTGATTAATAGTCCGATTGTAGCCTGTTCAGGATTTATATCAGGAAAACAGTTCTCTTCGCTATTTCGGTATAGTAGTTCATATGCATAAATCTCACCTGAGCGGCTCAGGATCGGCTGCCTACCGATAAATATGGAGTAATCATCCATTTATACCATCTCCACGTTTCATTTGAACGTCTCCTTCATTGTATGTATTCTTCCTTCGGAACTACTAAAGCCACGTACTCCTTCCATTGTACTAGAATACAAGTTATTAATAAATATTTTAATTAGATATAACCATTCTATTCCAAGGGACCTATAATAGCGAAATTAATTTATTTGCTATGGAGAACGATTGGATTCGGTCATATAGCGTGAGAGATTTACATATCTTGCGTAGAGGAGTTGATAACGAATGGATTATACGTTCAGAGGAAGTTATGAACCATATATTTCTCCGTGGGATCCGTGTCCACCTATCAAAGTCAAAACGTTTTCCTTGCCGCCTCAGCTTTTTATGAATTTCCAGCCCACGTCACTTCCACAATTTTCACCTGCTGAAGCTTTACAACACGGGACACTGTGGCCGGCACTAGTCGACGGCTATTCAAAAAGGGAGGGGATCTCCTGATGGATGCAGCTGAACGAAGAGACATGTTGAAGAATGTGCAGGAAGCTGATTTTGTGGTAGTCGAACTGACACTCTACACCAACACGCATCCTAATGACCAGGAAGCACTTACGCAATGGCGACTTGCTATAAAAGAAGCAGCCAGACTAAGGAAAATGTACGAAAAGCGTTTCGGACCGCTTTCCTTACATTCCATACCGTCTGAACAAGCCATTGATACGGGTTGGCGCTGGAACCAAGCACCTTGGCCATGGCAAATGTAGTCTCAACTATATACTAGTTTACTGGAGGGAATATTGATGTGGGTCTATGAGAAAAAATTATTGTATCCGGTAGAGGTCAAAGAGTGTAACCCAAAACTTGCGAGGTACATTGCGGAGCAATATGGCGGTGCAGATGGCGAGCTGGCTGCTGCATTACGCTATATGAATCAGCGCTACACCGTTCCTGATAAAGTCATCGGTGTACTGAATGATATTGCGACCGAAGAGTTTTCTCATTTAGAAATGCTTGCTACCATGATTTATAAATTAACGAAAGATGCGACCCCCGAACAACTTGAAGAAGCCGGACTTGGTGCACATTACGTCAATCACGGCCATGCGTTGTTTTATGAAAATGCGGCTGGTGTACCCTTTACGACTACGTACTTTCAAGCAAAGGGAGATCCGATAGCTGATTTGTACGAAGATATAGCAGCGGAAGAAAAAGCACGCGCTACGTATCAATGGATCATCGATATCTCAGACGATGCATGGATTAATGATTCTCTTAAATTTCTAAGAGAAAGAGAAAACGTCCATTCACTGCGTTTTCGTGAAGCGGTCGAAGTCTTGAAGGAAGAACGCGACAGGAAAAAAATCTTCTAACATGAATGGGTCTCCTTTTCTCTTTTCAACAAAGAGAAGGAGACCTTTTTAGTGTTTAATCACAAGGATTCAATGGTATCTTTTGTAGAAAGGAGATATACGGAGGTGTTCTTTTTGTTAAAACGAAGAATGAAAAATGCACAACGTTCACAGGAAATCATAAATGTCTTTTTAAGAAATGGATTCAGTCATGTCTTATTTCGTCTTGGACTGACGGATCGAAAGTTTACTTCTGCGGATGAACAAATCGATTTGAATTTATATCATGTCGGTAAAAAATTACGAACTGCATTAGAACAACTCGGACCAACTTTCGTTAAGCTTGGACAAATTGCCAGTGGCCGGCGCGATTTAGTCCCAGAGGAAATCGCTTCAGAGCTTGAAAAACTACAAGACCATGTGGAGTCTTTCCCATTTGAAGTAGTCAGGGAAATAATCGAGTATCAATTAGGGGGAACGATTGAAGAACTCTTTTTAGAATTCAATGAAAAACCACTCGCATCAGCTTCTATAGGTCAAGTGCATACAGCTCGGTTGCCTAACGGTGAACACGTAGCGGTGAAAATCCAACGCCCTAATATCCAACAACAAGTGAATACTGACCTCGCTATCTTGCACGACTTGGCCGGATTTCTCGAGAAGAATATGGACTGGGCGAAAGCGTATCATATAAAAGATTTAATCTATGAGTTCTCTCATTCTCTACGTGAAGAATTGGACTATCAACTAGAAGGCCGTAACGCAGAACGAATCTCGCATCAATTTGCGAAAAAGCCTACCATCCAAGTTCCGGTTGTTTACGATGAATACACTACACGTGTTGTGCTAACGACAGGACTGGTCACCGGTATTAAAGTGAGCAATATCGGACAACTGGACCGCGAAAGATATGACCGCAAGTTGATTGCAGAAAGAATTGCAGATTCCATGCTGTCTCAAGTAATGGAAAACGGTTTTTTCCACGGTGATCCTCATCCTGGTAACATCTTCATTGCGCCTGGAAACGTTATTCATTATTTGGATTTCGGTATGGTCGGTCAACTGAGTAAGGAAATGACGTATCATTTCATTTCATTGCTCGTTGCCTTGCAAAAAGGAAATATTGCTCGATTAATCGATGTATTCGAAGCTATGAATATTTTACATGAGCATACTAAAACGGATGCTCTATATCGTGATTTGCAGATTATTCAACGAAAATATTATGAGACACCCCTTACAGATTTAAGGTTAGGCGATGTATTTATGGAGATTTTCTCAATCGCTTATCGCCACCGCATACGTTTACCGAATGAAATTGCTATTCTTGTAAAGGTGATTCTGACACTCGAAGGTGTACTCGGAAAATTGGATCCTTCATTCAGTATTATGAAAGCCATCGAACCGTATGGTAAAAAGATGGTGTTTAAACAATTCGATCCACGCTACTTACTGGAGAATGGCTGGCATACTTTTGTTAAGAATGCCGAAATTCTGTCCGAATTACCTAACGATATGAAAAAAGCTATCAAAACCATACAAAAAGGGAAAGTGGAATTAGACGTCGGCTTGAAGCAAACAAACATTATTTTCCGCCGACTTGATAAAATCGCTAACCGCCTTTCTTTAAGTATCGTGTTGTTGGCATTCAGTATTCTAATGGTCGGCCTAATTATCGGTTCTGCCATTGCCGGACAAACCGCGCTCTTCTTAAAGTTGCCGCTCATTGAAGTCGGTGCGGTCATCGCAACTCTAATGTTTATTTACCTGCTATTTTCCATCTTACGTTCCGGACGAATATAATGTTCTGTTTATCCCTACACAATTGGGGAATAAGAAAAGCAGACTACTATTTTCGATGGGAGGATTTTATGTGAAGAAAGATCATCAAGTAAACGAAGAGAGTAAAAATAAACAATTGGAGACATTCCGCGCGCGTGACTACGAACATTCTATGACAACAAATCAAGGATTGAAGATTTCAGAAGATGAACATTCACTAAAAGCAGGAACACGCGGTCCAACGCTAATGGAGGATTTCCATTTCCGAGAGAAAATGACGCACTTTGACCATGAACGAATTCCAGAGCGGGTAGTTCACGCACGGGGCTTTGCAGCGCATGGCGAATTCGAAGTGTATGAGTCCATGAAGAAATATACAAAAGCAGGATTTTTACAGGAGCCAGGCACCAAAACTCCTGTATTCACCAGATTCTCTAGTGTAGCAGGTAGTAAAGGTTCTGCTGAAACCGTACGTGATGCACGAGGTTTTGCCGTGAAGTTTTATACACAAGAAGGTAACTATGACCTAGTAGGAAATAATATACCGGTATTCTTTATTCAAGATGCTATTAAATTTCCTGACTTAATACATGCTGTGAAGCCTGAGCCACATAACGAAATGCCACAGGCTGCATCTGCACATGATACATTCTGGGACTTTGTTGCGAACAATCAAGAATCTGCACATATGGTCATGTGGCAAATGTCCGACCGTGCTATTCCAAGGAGCTTCCGTATGATGGAAGGGTTCGGTGTACACACGTATCGCTTTGTAAACGACCAAGGTGAAGCGCACTTTGTGAAATTCCATTGGAAACCAAAGCTCGGTGCCCACTCCTTAGTTTGGGATGAAGCGCAGAAAATTAACGGAAAAGATCCTGATTTCCACCGTCGTGATTTATGGGAGTCGATTGAAAACGGAAACTTCGTGGAATTTGAACTTGGCGTACAATTACTAGAGGAAAAAGATGAATTTAAATTTGATTTTGATATTTTAGATCCTACTAAGCTATGGCCTGAAGAAGATATTCCGGTAAAAATCATTGGGAAAATGACTTTAAATCGCAACGTAGACAATGTATTTGCTGAAATGGAGCAAGTTGCATTCCACCCAGGCAGCGTGGTACCCGGAATTGATTTCTCGAATGATCCACTATTGCAAGGAAGATTGTTCTCCTATACAGATACACAATTAATCCGTCTGGGCGGACCTAACTTCCATGAGTTGCCTATTAACCGACCGGTCTGTCCGTTCCACAATAACCAGCGTGACGGATACGGCAGACAGACCATCAACGTCGGACAAACTCACTATCATAACAATTCATTATCCAACAATAAACCGGACACGGCTCCCGAGGAAGATGGCGGCTACGTACATTACCAAGAGAAGGTAGAAGGCCGCAAAGTACAAGCCCGAAGTGATTCGTTCAAAGACCACTTCTCACAGGCCCGTCTATTCTGGAACAGTATGTCTGACGCAGAGAAAGAGCATATTATTGCAGCGTTTAGCTTTGAAATTGGAAAAGTGAATGATATGAATGTAAGAAAACAAGCAGTGGATATGTTTGCTAATGTCGATATGAATATGGCGACTCAAGTCGCTGACGCAGTCGGTGTCGAGGCACCAACAGATGTCACACAGTCTAGCGAATCTAAGTCATCCCCTGCCCTCAGTCAGGAGAACACGGCAAAAGTGCCCGATACGCGTACAGTAGCTGTGTTAATCGCGGACCAGTTCGACGATGAAGCGCTTGAACCATTCTTGAAGGCTTCATTGGATGCAGGTATGACGGTTAATATTGTGAGCGAGAAGTTCGGCAAGCTGACGGGTAAGAATGGGGCTACAGTTGATGTAGACGAAACATTGTTGACAGTTCACTCCGTCCTATACGATGCGTTGTATGTTGTAGGTGGACAAGCGAAGCAACAACAGAAGTTCGATGCCGATGTTGCTGACTTCGTCAATGAAGCGTATATGCATTTCAAACCGATCGGCTCTGCTCCAGCAGCTGAAGGGTTGATGGAGAAGACCAAAGTAAAACCAGGTCCTGGCATTTTGATGGATTTGAAGGTTTCAGGTGAAGGCGAGCAATGGGTAGAGGCTGTTGCACACCACCGCTTCTGGGATCGTAATATTTACGCATAATCAAACCAAGGCTGACGCAAGAAGATCCACTTCTTGCGTCAGCCTTTTTTATGGGTAGTTTTAAGTTTAAGTCTCATAAACTCGAATGAATGGAGAGTGAATGAATGAGTGCGAGCGAATTGAAGCTCCAGCTTCCGCTTCAATCCCTGCCTTTATAGTGGTAGAAATCAGATCACTTACTGACGATAATGCATGAATTATTGTTGCTTTTAAACCTATTTATGTTCAACTATAGATTTAAGTCAAAATTGAATAATACTCTAATTATAATATACAACCCTAATTATCCCCCAGTTGCTCTGTTGGGATTTGAACATAAGCAAAGCGTTTGGAGCACATTTTCCCAATGGGTATATGCACCCCAAAATTGCTGTCGGCCTATCTAATTCTTCTCCAATATCCCTATAAACTTCGAAGCCGCTGGTGATAGCGACACTCCTTTTAAATAGCACACACCGATGCTGCGCTTAGGTATGGGTTTTAAAAACTCTACTTCCTGCAGCATGCCACGTTCCAAGTACTCTTCCGAAAACTCCTTGACCACACATGCAATGCCCAAATTGATTTGGGCAAATTCCAACAACAACTCATGAGAACCTAGTTCAAATTCAGGGTAAATCTTTACACCTTCCTTCAATAGAAAGTCTTCTACATACTGACGTGAATTGGATTTCGACTCCAATAAAATTAACGGTAATCTTGCAAGCTCCTGCAGAGGCACGGGTTTCAAGAAAAGTTTTCGAAATCGTTCTCCGTATACGAACGTGTCTTGTACGTCGAAACACGCATGCTTCTCCAACGAATCATCTTCAATTGGAAAGTTACAAATGGCAATATCCACTTCGCCTGATTTCAGCGCAGCGATTAGCTCTAAAGTTGTGCCATTTGTAATTTTGAATCGGATGCCCGGAAAACTTGTATGGAAAGCTTCCAGGTAAGGTAGCAGATAATAACGGGAAATCGTATCCCCTACACCTATTTTCAATTCACCTGATGATAGATTCTTCAACTCCTGTAACTTTTCATTGCCTGCCTCGATTAAATTCAGTGCCGAATTGGCATACTCGTATAGCAAGGAGCCTTCATCGGTCAATGTCACCCCTTTGGATGTACGATTAAACAGACGTGTGTCCAAAGCTCCTTCCAACTGCGATATTATTTGACTAACGGCAGGCTGTGTCATAAATAAACTTCGAGCGGCTTTTGAGAAACTTTCATTATGAACAACTGTTCGGAAGACTTTATACCACTCTAAGTTGATTGACATATAACCCCTCCTTATATCCCCTATTAAGTATATTAATTTTACTTATACCATAAATGAACGTTATAATACAAAGAAGAGTGATCAAATTGAGTTTCACTAAGGAGCGATTGTTTTGGGAAGAGTTGTAGGAACGGTTGTTAGAGGATTACGTTGCCCGATTATAAATGAAGGTGACAATATTGATCAAATCGTAGTAGATAGTGTATTAGAAGCTTCAGAAAAAGAGAATATTACATTTCAAGATAAAGATATCGTATCCATCACGGAATCAATTGTAGCGCGTGCTCAAGGAAACTATGCAACAATTGATGATATCGCAAAAGATATCGAAGCGAAATTCGGTGATGATACAATCGGTGTCATTTTCCCTATTCTTAGTCGTAACCGTTTTGGAAACTGCTTACGCGGTGTCGCAAAAGGCGCGAAGAAAATCGTTTTAATGCTTAGCTATCCTTCCGATGAAGTCGGTAACCACTTAGTTGAACTGGATCGTCTAGATGAAAAGGGAGTTAACCCTTGGACTGATGTATTGACTGAAGTTGAGTTCCGCGAACACTTCGGCGAGAACAAACACCCATTCACAGGCGTTGATTATATTGAATATTATAAATCATTGATGGACGAGTTCGGTGTAGAGCATGAGGTCATTTTCTCCAATAATGCGAGAACGATTTTAGATTATACGAAAACTGTACTGACTTGCGATATCCATACACGTTTCAGAACAAAGCGTATTTTAGAAGCAAACGGTGCCGAAAAAATTTATGGTTTGGATGACATTTTGGCAACTTCTATCGATGGCAGTGGCTACAACGAACAGTTCGGCTTACTTGGCGCGAACAAAGCCCAAGAAGACAGCATCAAACTGTTTCCTCATAGCTGTCAGCCTATAGTAGATAACATTCAGGCCATGTTGAAAAAAGAAACGGGCAAACATATAGAAGTGATGATCTACGGAGATGGCGCGTTCAAAGACCCTGTAGGTAAGATTTGGGAACTGGCCGATCCAGTCGTATCCCCCGCTTATACAGATGGACTTGATGGCATCCCAAATGAAGTAAAGCTAAAATACTTAGCTGATAATGATTTCTCTGAATTGCGCGGAGAGGAATTAAAGAATGCTGTTTCTAATTTTATTGAGAATAAAGATACTAATTTAATGGGATCCATGGCTTCACAAGGAACAACTCCTCGTAAGCTAACAGATTTAATCGGTTCATTATCCGACCTGACTTCAGGTAGTGGTGACAAAGGTACACCTATTGTCTTTATTCAAGGATATTTCGATAACTTCACAAACTAAGATATTACACTTGTGAGAATACTCACAGGTGTTTTTTATTTTATCGCCCAAGTATTATAAACGGATCTTTTTTCTATGCTACAATTGTAATAATTTATGTGGTGTTCAGAAGAGGGGAATTGAGTTTATGACAATAGATATAAAAAAAAGAAACGCTGTACATATAACAGGTTCTGGTGAACAAACCATAGTTTTTGCACACGGTTTTGGCTGTGATCAAACGGTATGGAATCACGTCGTTCCCGCATTTGAAAAGCAGTATCGGATTGTGACATTTGATTACGTAGGCTCTGGTCAAAGTGATAAGACAGCCTACTCAGCAGAGCGCTATGCATCATTGCCTGGCTATGCACAAGACGTAATCGAGGTATGTGAGGCGCTAGAACTAAAAGATATTATCTATGTTGGTCACTCAGTAAGTGGAATGATTGGTGTGCTCGCTTCTATCCAAAGACCTGACTTAATGGAAAAGCTAATCATGATCGGCCCTTCCCCCCATTACTTAAATGAAACCGATTACCATGGTGGATTTGAACGTGAAGATATTGATGAATTACTCGATATGATGGAGATGAACTATAAAGAGTTCACGAAATACTTAGCACCCATAGCGATGAAAAATGAAGATCGACCACATCTATCTGAAGAGTTCGAGTCTATGTTGTGTACGAATGATCCTGGCATTGCACGCCGCTTTGCAGAAGCAACATTCATGTCAGATGTTCGTGAGGAATTACCTAAGGTTCCCACGAGAACACTTATTTTACAACCGACCGAAGACTCTATCGTACCTATGGAAGTAGGACACTATATAAAGGAGCACATTTCGGACAGTGAACTGGTCATCATGAAAGCAAAAGGACATAATCCACATATCAGTCATCCTACAGAAACAATTGATGAGATTACACGTTTTATCGAAGAGGACAGGAGCGTATAAATCATGGATGAGCAGATGGACTTATTGCCTTGCGGATATTTCGTCTTAACAAGTGAATGGGAGTTTGTTGAAATGAATAAGACGATGCGAGAGATATTACGTCTAGACAAAATGCCGCGACATATGCATGACGTACTAACAGTCCCATCTAAAGTTTATTTCCAAACCTACTTCGTGCCGTCTATTTCTATGCACCAAGAAATACGGGAAATGTATTTAAACTTTAAAGTAGTTAATCGTACCCTCCCTGTATTGATGAATGTCAGTAAACGCAATGGATTATATGAAGGTATTGTAGTTCCGATTACAGTACGTGATGAATATGAGAACCAGTTACTAAAATCAAAAAAAGAAGCAGAGAAAATTCAACAACAGACGGATGAAGCGTACAATAAATTACTCGGATTGCTTGAAGAAGTGGAATACAAGCAACAGCAACTTCAGGATTTGAATGGAGAACTTCAAGAACTAGCTACGCGGGATGAATTGACAGGACTCTATAATCGTCGTGTATTCCGGAGAAATTTAGATGCTGCGATCAATCGTGCAGAACTCTTTATGACGCGTTCATTCTCTTTATTAATGTTTGATATCGACCATTTCAAAACTGTGAATGATACACATGGCCATTTAGTAGGTGATGATGTGTTGAGAGAAGTAGCTCGCAAGTTGAAGTACAAAATTTATTCTCCACACTTAGTAGCACGGATTGGCGGAGAAGAATTTGCGGTACTATTTGATGATCCCAATCATCAAAAGAACTGTGAAAGAGCAGAAGAACTTCGATGCTATATAGAAAAGTCTGAATGGAATAGCATCGGGATAACCGTCAGTATGGGCATCACGAATTTCCGCAAAGGCGATCAATCGAGCCATATTTATGGCAGAGCTGATGATGCCCAGTATGCTTCCAAACGTAATGGTCGAAATTGTTTAACACGCATATGAAAAGACACTACATACAGAACGGTAGTGTCTTTTTGCATAGTTTATCACTCTTATTCTACAATAAGACGTTGGCGCGTCCGACTGAATAACATGAAAAAGCCGAGCGCGAACAGCACTATAACCATAAGAACCAAATACAGATGCTGATAGCCGATGATCGGTACAAGTAAACCGAGTACATACGGGCCAAAGCCGAAACCAAAGTCTAAGAAAATAAAGAACGTTGACGTAGCAACACCTAAACGCTCAGGTTTCACACCTTGCAACGCAATCGCTTGTGCAGATGATTGGAAGTTACCAAACCCGAGCCCAAGAACACCGCCCGCTAGAAGTAGCATCCAACCTGCATTTGCCCCACTTAACAACAATAATCCAGCTGCAAATAATAACAACGAAGGATAAACAACAAACTTATTACCCTTTACATCCAATAACCTACCGGTATATGGTCTCGAGAGCAGTACAGCAATGGCGTATACTAAAAAGAAGAAGCTGGCTGCACTTACCAAGTTGATTTCCTCAGCGTAGAACGAAATGAATGATAGCACACCAGAATAAGCGATAGCTGCTAACAACGTCACAAACGCAATCGGTAATGCCCGCACTTCTAATAATCCGTGAACTCCGAATTTCTTTGTTGTCGTCTGTACATTCTTTTTAGGCAGGACTGTTGGCTTTCTCTCAACGAAAAAGAACATGGCCGCACAACTAATACTGAGTACCAGACAAAACATAAAGAGTATATTGAAATGATAGTGCTGACTTAAGAAAATACCGAAAAATGGTCCAATCGCTGTAGCGAGAACTGTACTTAAACTGAAATACCCAATGCCTTCACCTCTACGTGAAGGTGGAAGCATTTGAGCTACCATTGTACCTGTCGCGGTAGAAGAAATGCCAAGTCCAACACCATGGAAGAATCGGTTCGCCATTAATAACGGTAAGTTTACTGCGCCAAAATAAAAAACGGATGCCAATACAGTGACCAATAATCCAATCAATAGGATATTTCGGCTGCCGACTTTTTCTATTAACCCACCTACAGCAAGGCGTGCAATTAATGTTCCAATGATGAAAATACCTGACACAAGACCTGCAACACTTGTTGATACGCCATACTCCTTCACTGCGTAAGGCGCAATCGTAACTATAAGTAAATACATGACTAACATTAAAAAGAAGTTAATGACTGATGTAACAATAAAGTCCTTTGTCCAAATTTTGCTATTATTCATTCAACCACTCTCTTATTTATGAAGATTTTTATTTGCTATTTTTAACACACGAATTCCTGCTTCTAGATCTTCCACTGTAGCACCTTCAAGTAAATTGTCATAAAATACTTCCAAGTCAGCCATAACATTTACTACTGTAGCTTGTCCTTGTTCGGTCAATCCTATCCATTTCTCTCTGCGATCTGTTCCTGGCCGAATGCTCACTAAACCCATTTCCAATAGACGCTGGACAATTTTAGTGACACTCGGCTTTTCCACTTGTCTACGTAAAGCAATTTCTGCTGATGTCATTTCACCATCTAACCATAACAACTTTAGTATTCCCCATTGTGAGTGAAATAATTGATACGGTGCCAACAAATTATTTAATCGATTTAACAATGGACGATAGAGTTGAACATATTCCGGGAAAAACTGTTGTGTTTGCTGCATAAAATTTACACCTCTTATTTGTTTAGTTAGTCTAGCTAACCATTTATTTTATTTTAAATCTTTTTTTACGGAAAGTAAAGCAATAGCAAGGTACTTAACGCAATCTATTTGTACAGATATGATATGATGAAATAATATTCTCACACCGTAATTCACTAGCTGCGGGAATAAGGAACGAACAGGAGAGTGATACCCATTTGGAATAAGTATAAGAACACACCTTTTGTCGCTAAAATTACGATTGGATTTATTGCGGGCACCTTACTTGGAATCTTTTTTAACGAATACACTACTTTCCTGAAACCATTTGGAACATTATTATTAAATTTGCTCAGCCTGATCGCCATTCCTGTCATCTTCCTGACAGTTGTATTAGCTGTTAATCAAATGAACTTAGCCCAACTTGGGAAAATGGGTGGTAAGTTAATACTCTATTATACGGCAACTACAGCGGCCGCCGTTTTAATCGGACTCTCATTGGCCATGTGGCTCAAGCCAGGTAGACATTTAACTTTACCTACTGACGCAGTAGTGGAACCTCCACATGCACCTGGATTTTCAGAAATTTTATTACAAATTGTACCAAAGAATATCTTCGAAGCCTTCACATCTGGTGATCTGATGGCCATTCTATTCGTCGCAATCATCATCGGCATGGCCATGTCTTCCATGAAATTTTCCAAAGATACGAAACTCGTTGAAATGGGCGATTTTCTTGATCGTTTCTTTAACGCATTAAATACGATGTTCTATAAAATTCTTGAAGGCGTGTTATTATATGCACCCATTGGAGTTTTCGCAATCAGTGCCACTGCTTTTGGTGAGCAAGGATGGGAAACATTACTTGGATTACTATCATTCGTCGGTGTATTCTATCTTGGCGTTTTAATCCTCTGGTTATTTGTCTATAGCGGATTCTTGAAGTTTTTTGGTAATCCAGTATTGCCTTTTTATCGTAATACAAAAGATGCCTATACAACTGCATTCTTCACTTCTAGTAGTATTGCTACGTTGCCCATTGCAATTGAATCTGCTAAAAAAGCGGGTGTCTCCGAGAATACAGCGAACTTCGCTTTACCACTCGGCGCAGTCTTCAATTCCGACGGCGGCGCATTGCGCATGGGTATTTCCCTTGTCTTCGCAGCGAATATCACGAACTTGAACTTATCTGCTGTAGATTTTATCGTCATCATCGCAATTGGAACCTTACTTTCTATTGGAACAGCTGGTGTTCCTGCTGCCGGATTGGTTACGCTATCTGCAGTACTTACTATGTTCGGATTACCGCTGGAGATTGTCGCTCTGATCGCCGGAGTTGATGCATTAATTGGTATGGCGGGTACCGCTTCCAATGTCATGGGGGATATTGTGGGTGCCGCTGTGGTGGATAAGAAAACGCCACGTAAGAAATTTGCATAAACCACACCGTTGGTCAACGTTTAACAAGTATCGTTATCTACAATTGAACAACATCAAAAGGCAAACCTCAATGTGAGGCTTGCCTTTTGATGTTTACTTTATTATTGTGCAATGGCTTCCATTGAATGCACGATCATCTTTGCAGCATGTGCTCGCGTTGTGGAATCGTTTGGCATGAACTTGCCATTATCCCCTGTTGCAATATTCATTTGGTAAAGACCTGCTATTGCCCACTGCGTGTCTTTTGAGAACTTCTTAATATCTGTAAACGGTGCTGCTACTGTTGGCGTGAATGGCTTTCCAGTTGCTATTTCATACGTTCGACTCAATACTAATGCTAACTGCGCACGAGTGATAGGCTTGTTTGGCATGAAGTGACCATTCACTCCACTTACTAAACCATAGTCATAAGCAGCTTGAATATCCCTCTTCGTGCTGTCCGCGTAGTCTGCTAAATCAGTAAATGCCGATTTCGTGCTTTTAGATTTTAAATCCAGCGCGCGAACGATGATTGACATGGCTTGTGCACGTGTGAGTGACGTGTCCGGTCGGAAAGTGTGATCTGCATAGCCACTAACAATACCTTTCATTGCTGCCACTTCAATTACATCTTTAGCCCAATGATTTGTGATATCTGTAAACATCACTGTTGGCTCAACCGGCTCTTGATCTATTGTGTATTTAGTATTCAAGTGTTGCATGCTCTTTTTGCCATTCTGATTAACGGCGTGAACAGAGAAATGATACTCTTTATTCGGCTCGAGATCTGTAATTTCATATGATAAGACAGGTGACATCACTTCGCCTACCATTTTATCACCAGTATAGACTTGATACATGGAGACCATTCCCGTATCAATGACCGGTTTCCAGTTGAGTTCTACTGTAGTCGAATCTTTGGCTGTGACAGTAAGCACATCTTTTGCAAACCATGAATAGTTCTCCATCAATGATTTGCGGAAAGCCTCCATGACTACTTTGTAGCCTGCTTGACTTAAATGAATATTTTCAGGATTAGGCAAGTACGTATAAGGATCTTCAGCGATTTGCTTTGATGTGTCTACAAACTGTGCCGTAGTGCCTGTCATGCCTTGTTTAATCGCATCATTTAACGTTACGACAAGCTGATTTACTAATGGTTGATTCTGTGGACTCAAGTAAGGGAATGGATTGTAATAGCCCATTATATATACTTGTGCATTCGGATTCAGTTGATATATTTTATCCAATATTTTTTGCGTATTCATCCCGACTTTCATAATAGCCGCCTGTAATTCTTCCGAGTTGAATTGCGGTGTACCTTTGTCATCAAACGTAAACTTTGGCAACACGTCATTTGCACCGATTGTTAACGTAATGAGATGTGCTTCTTTCACAGATTGATGAAGAGTAGCTGTTTTGTCGGAATGTCCGATCCCTACGATCGGCTTCGTGACGTCCATCTCAAAATCCCTCAAGACATCATCCGTTTTATAGCCTGGGTATGAAAATCCTTTATTGCTGGCCTGCAAATCTTCACTTTTAGCCAGTTCCTCCGCTAAAAAGTCTGTATAGCCTTTACCGAGTTCGTTATTTGGTGTGACACCAGCTGCTAACGAATCCCCTAGCGCTAAATAATTAATAGGAGATATCCACGTAGGTGCTTTTTCAGGATCTGCAGCAGACGCTTGTAACGGCATGACTGCAATTTGAACTACTAAGGCAAATGCCATCACAACATAGCTAATCGACTTCTTGGTCATTATACATACCACCTCTCTTTTCAGATTATTGTAAATTTAATGATAGTTGCTAGCTTGCCAGTTTGTCAAATTTTAGTTCGGACATCCCAGAGTTCCGGAAAGAAGCGATGATCAAGTACAGATTTTAGATAGTGAACACCCGAAGAGCCACCTGTGCCTTGCTTAAAGCCGATAATACGCTCCACTGTTTTCATATGCCTAAAGCGCCATTGCTGATGACTGTCTTCGATATCGACTAGCTTTTCCGCTAATTGATATAAATCCCAATATCGATCTACATCCCGATACACTTCAAGCCATGCAGCCGCTACACTCGGATCTCCTTTATAAGTAATTGAAAAATCACGTGTGAGTAAGTCTGCCTTGATATCAAAACCTGCACGTGCCAAAGCTTGAATGGCTACATCATAAATTCCCGGTGCCTCATACGCTTTCGCCAACCTCTTTGACAGCTCGTTATCCTTTTCATAGATTTTAATAATTTGTGGTTGTTTATAACCTAAAGCAAACTCAATCAAACGATTTTGATAGGATTGGAATCCTGAAGCCTTTCCTAAACTATCGCGAAACTCCATGTACTCGGCAGGCGTCAATGTAGCCAAGACATCCCATGCCTGAATAATCTGAGTCTGAACCTTTGAGACGCGAGCTAACATTTTGAACGCTTCGGGCAATTCACCTTGCTGAATCAATTCGATCGCTGTTTCTAGCTCATGTAAAATCAGCTTCATCCATAGTTCATTTACTTGATGAATAATGATAAAAAGCATTTCGTCATGATGTCCCGATAGACGCTTCTGGCTCGATAGTACCTGATCTAAATGCAAATACTCGCTGTACGTCATCGAATCCCTAAAATCGGTATGAATCCCTTTTTCCTTCATGACTGTAACCTCCTGACGACTGCACGGACAGGACTTCCATCCGCATCTTCCAATGCTAAAGGCAATGCAATCAACTCATAATTCCCCACTTCCAATGAATGTAATACTAAATTCTCGATGATAATCACATCATTGCGATATAACGAATGATGACCAAGTAGATCTTTGCTAGTCTCCGAATCAACGGATGGTGTATCTACGCCGATTAGGCGTACACCTCGCTCCTTCAACAGTGGCCCGACATCTTCCCCAATGACAGTGAAGTTCTCAGGAAATTTCGTTGGAGTTGGGTGACTTCCCGTTTTCACTAAAAGTCGTTCTGCACCGTCGAAATCAAATGCTTCCAAATCTGCCCGTGTCACACAGCTAACTCCTGTCACGTCTACTAAACAAGCTTTGCCTATATACAAATCCACTGGTAAATCCAAGATTTTTAATCCACCATCATCATAATGAAAAGGGGCATCCGTATGTGTGCCGATATGCGTACTCATCGTTAATTTACCTATGTTTACCGAACCGGACTGCTCTTTCGATACGGCTACTTCATAGGCAAACGGTGTATCCCCAGGCCACTCCGCAATACGCTGATTCAATGGTTGTGTAATATCGATCCATTGTTTCGTCATGCCACCACCCCGCGTTCATTCGAAAATTGTTTATAAACATCTTCTTGCATAATCTTTTTGAGAATTTGTACCGTTTGCCAGACGTCTTCAAATGAATTATACAGTGCAACAGGTGCTAAACGAATACCGTCAGGCGCACGGAAGTCCGGAACGACACCTTGTGCTTTCAATGCTTGACATATTCTTGCGGCTTCCTTGTGCTGCAGTAATAAGTGGCCCCCACGTGAATCGTCCAGCGGGTTCCCGATACCAAATGAATACTCACCCAATTCATTATCTATACAACTCAACATAAAGCTTGTGAGTTTCAATGACTTCTCACGGATTCTCTCCATTCCAAGTTCCTCGAACATTTCGAGTGAACCGAGTAGCGGAGCCAGGCTCAATATATGCGGCGTGCCGATTTGGTATGCGCCTGCATCTGTTGCAGCTGTCATCGTATGATTCATATCAAATTGCTTGGTTTTATCAGAGCCAAACCATCCTGCAAGACCTGCCTTTTTACCGAAATGTCGTTCATTGACGAATAAACCACCAACGGAACCAGGTCCGCCATTCAAGTGTTTATATGTACACCAAAAAGCGAAATCTACGTCCCATTCATGAAGTGCATGTGGTACGGATCCAACCGAATGTGATAAATCGAATCCAATTATGATATCTCTTTCTTTTGCGGCTTGCGTAAGCGTTTTCATGTCTAGCACCTGACCACTGCGATATAGAACTGACGGCAGTACAATTAACGCGACGTCTTCCGTCATTGCCTCAATGATTCGCTTTTCATCAAGCGTAAGTCCATCTTCACTTTTCACACGTATCAGATGCTCTTCCGGATCAAGCCCCTGTACACGAATCTGACTTTGCAACGCATATATATCTGACGGGAAATTCAATTCATCCGCTAGTAATTTCGTTCGTTTTCCCAAAGGTCGATAAAATGTGGAAACCATTTGATGTAAATTGGTCGTAGTAGAACCTGTTGCAATCACTTCAGATTTCTTCCCGCCAACTAATGGTGCCATTCTATCCCCTATTTGTTCTGCCATGTAATACCACGGATGCATTCCTTCCGTCCAGCCATCGATTGCAAGTGTTTTCCATGTGTCTACCAGTTCGAATAACTTCGTTTCTGCACGCTTCGATAATAATCCAAGTGAATTTCCATCCATATAGATTTTCTCTAGCGGTAAATAAAATTCCTCTCTGTAAGGCGCAAATGAATCTTGCTGATCTAGTACTTTTGCAAACTCTAGTGTATTGGAGCTCATATACATTCTCCTTTCTATCTGTACATAAATAATACCATATTGGCATTCAATATCGTCTGAATAATGGCATAACACGTCTCGATAATCTATGCTAGACTTTACAAAAAAGGAGGTTGCACCACTATGGAAAAATTTACAGAACAAGCCGTGGCAATCATTCAAGCCATTCCTCCAGGTCGTGTGATGACCTATGGACAAGTAGCTGCGGAAGCAGGAAATCCTCGCGGCGCAAGACAAATTTCACGTATTTTACATTCGATGAGTGCTAAATATGAATTGCCTTGGCATCGTATCATCAATGCACAAGGTGGAATCTCGACTCCGGAAAACGCAGAAGGTAACGGCGAGACACAACGTGAGCGATTGCTCGCGGAAGGTGTTCAATTCAACGCAAACGACCGTGTCTCACTCGATACATATCGTTGGCATCCGGACTGAATGGGAAGTATGTAGTTTGGGTTGTTGAGATTGAGCGGTTACGACGTCGCTATGAGCGGTTGAGCCAGGTGTTTGAGCGCTCATAGAGATTGTTAGAGCGGTTGTGAGGTTGCTTTGAGCGGTTAAAGACGAACTATGAGCGCTTGAGCAAGCTGTTTGAGCGCTCACGGAGATTGTTAGAGCGGTTGTGAGGTTGCTTTGAGCGGATAAGGACGAACTATGAGCGCTTAAGCAAGATGATTGAGCGCTTACGGAGAGTGTTAGAGCGGTTGCTCGGTTGCTTTGAGCGGTTAAGCATGAACTATGTCACTTATACAAATTAATGAGCGAAAACGCTAATTTCCACTTATATCAACACAGAAAAACGCTTGGCATCTTATGTGCCAAGCGTTTTGTCTATCTATACTTGTAATAAACTCAAAAATTTCTTAGTTCGCTCATGCTTTGGATGGTTGAAGATCTCAGCTGGTGCACCGCGTTCTACAATGACACCATCATCTATAAAGATTACCTCATCGGCCACTTCCTTAGCGAACCTCATTTCATGTGTTACGACAGCCATCGTCATCCCTTCATGTGCTAAGTCCTTCATGACTCGAAGTACTTCACCGACAAGTTCAGGGTCGAGAGCGGATGTCGGCTCATCAAACAACATGACTTTCGGATCCATCGCAAGTGCTCGTGCAATTGCAACACGCTGTTGCTGACCGCCTGAAAGTTGGAAGGGATGCTTGTCCTTATGATCAGCCAATCCTACTTTATCTAGTAGCAGTTCAGCCTTCTTCACGGCTTCTTTATGCGATAGCCCTTTGACTGTAGTGAGTCCTTCCGTCACATTACCTGTCGTTGTCAGGTGCGGAAACAGGTTATAGCTCTGAAATACCATTCCTGTCAAACGACGAAATGCACTGATAGATTTTTTCGAGACCGATGTATTAAAGTCTAGCTTCTGTCCATCTATAGACAGCACGCCACCATTCGGTGTTTCGAGCACATTCAGACAACGTAACAACGTAGATTTACCAGAACCTGAAGGACCGATAATCACGACCACTTTTCCCTGCTCGATTTCCAAGTCTACATTTTTTATTACTTCTTGCGATCCGAAAGACTTTTTCAGTCCTTGTATAGAAATCATGATAATCCCCCTGACTTACCGACAACTCGATCCAGGCGTATTTCAATTCTACCTTGGATGATCGACAAGATGAAACAAATTACCCAATATACTAGAGCCGCCATAATATAGACGAATAAAAACTCATAGTTCATAGAGGCAATTTCTTGCGCCCGCCTAAATGTCTCAGCTACTAAAATAGTAGCTGCAAGCGACGTATCTTTCACCAGTCCAATAAAGGAATTCGAAAGCGGTGGTACGGAAACTCTAGCAGCTTGCGGCAAAACAATCTTCCGCAATGCCTGCAAGTAATTCATACCGATAGAATATGCTGCTTCCCACTGTCCTTTAGGAATGGACAGTATAGCTGCTCGAATGATTTCCGAGGCATAGGCACCGACATTCAATGAAAAGCCTATGATGGCCGACGGGAAGGGATCAATGGTGATGCCAATTGTCGGCAACCCGTAGAATATGATAAATAATTGTACAAGCAAAGGCGTTCCTCGGATAATTGATACATACACCCGCGCTATTGCTCGCAATAATTTATTAGATGAAATTCTCGCTAATGCCGTAAAGATTGCAATGATCAATCCAATACTAAATGCGATGATTGCCAAGGGGATGGTATACTTAATAGCCCCTTCAATCAATGGCCCGATAGATGTTGATGCGATTTCTTGGAATCTTTGTATACGTTCGGGACTTAGTGCAATCGTATTAAGATACATCTTCGCCGAACCATTTTTCGGAGATCGTCTTCAATGTACCATCTTCACGCATCGCATCCAACGCTTTGTTTACTTCTTCTATTAAGTCTTCATTGCCTTGTCTGAATAAAAAGGCGCTCTCTGATTGATTCTCTTCAGAGATTTCTTCTTCCTCAACAACTTTAATCGGCGCATCAGGTTTTTGTTTTAAGTAATCAAGTGCAGAAAGTTTATCATTATACGTGCCATCTACTCGTTTTGAAACGACTAAGTCGACTCCTTGGTTGAATCCGTCGATTTTGATGATTTCCGCACCATTAGCTTTTGCTAGTTCGCCATAGTTACTTGTCAATGTCTGCGCAGCTTTCTTTCCTTCCATTCCATCAAACGCAATATCCGCGTCTTCACGAACGACCAAGACAGAGTTCGAGTGCGTATAGGCTTGAGAGAATTCATACTTTGCTTTGCGCTCTTCATTTACACCAACTTGATTGGCAATCATGTCAAATCGTTTCGCATCTAAACCTGCAAAAACAGCATCCCACTGTGTTTCAAAAAACTTTGCTTCCACGCCTAAACGTTTCGCAACTTCTTGTGTAACTTCCACATCATAGCCTGTGAGCTTTCCAGATTCATCGTGAAAAGAGAAAGGTGCGTATGTTCCTTCCGTTCCTACATTGAGCACACCGTTTGCGAGAACTTCTTCTAGCAGACCGTCTTGCTCTGCCGGTTTTTCAGCGGAATCATTGGGCTTACTTTCTTCTTTACCACCACATGCTACCAAAACAGCAGCCAATAAAACGATCATAAATGGTAGAAGTACTTTCTTCATCTATAAAACCCCACTATTCTTATAAGTATTTGTTGTTTAGAATCATAAAAGATTGAGTAGACTCTGTCAACATGTAAAGCTTGCATCATACGTTATTACACTATACAGAATTCGTTGGCAAAACTAAATACTTCTGTCTTACGAAAGTAAAATAATAATATGATGCCTAACACGTTTTAATTCCCTAAAGAAGGGGCATACAATCGCTATACTACTAACTTAGGGGTTGGATCACATGGATCAAGGATCTGAGAATGCACGAAGGAAATTAAATAAAACATTAAAGCCATCATGGGTGTTTGCTATCGCACTCGGCTCATCTGTCGGTTGGGGAGCGTTCATCTTACCAGGGGATTGGATTCAATCTTCCGGACCACTAGGCGCAGTCATTGGATTAGGAATTGGCGCACTCGTGATGATGATCATCGCCTCCAGTTATGGTGTAATGATCAAGAAGTTTCCGGTTTCCGGGGGCGGATTTACATACGCTTTTGTGGCGGCAGGGAAAGTATGGGCGTTTATTTGCGGCTGGTTCTTGTCACTCGGTTATATATCGATCGTCGCATTAAATGCTTCTGCACTCACTTTATTACTGAAATTTTTAGCTCCCGGATTTATGAAACAAGGGTTTCTATATAGCGTCGCAGGATGGGACGTATACATACCTGAAATCATCGTTGCCAGTTTGCTGATTTTAGCATTCGCATTTATTAACACGACAGGCACAAGTATTTCAGGTCAGATTCAATTTTATTTCAGCGTCTTGCTTGTTGCCGGTGTCATAGTACTCGGTATCTTCACATTCGCTGGAGCCGAACAACCGCTTGCCAATTTGCAGCCATTGTTCAAAGGGAATCAGTCAATTATTACTTCTATACTTGTAGTATTGGCAATTGCACCATGGGCATACGTCGGATTCGATAATGTGCCGCAAGCTGCAGAAGAATTCAACTTTTCCCCTCGTAAAGCAACTATGCTAATTGTAGCTTCTCTTTTCACATCTTTCGTAATCTATGCGATCATGATTGGCCTGACTAGCTGGACATACCCTGCAACGGCTAACATCGGAAACGGTGACTTATGGGCAACAGGCGAAGTTGTTCGTTCCGCACTAGGAATCGGAGGACTAGGTATTATGGCAGTAGCGATTGTCATGGGAATCTTCACTGGTTTGAACGGTTTCTTCATGTCCTCAAGTCGTCTATTATTTTCTATGGCGCGTGCACGTGCATTACCTAACTTCTTCCGTGAGATGACGGCAAACCAAACACCTAAGTGGGGGATCTGGTTCGTGGCATTAATTACTTTGCCGACACCATGGTTTGGTCGCCAAGCATTGACATGGATCGTTGATATGTCTTCAACGGGCGTATCTGTTGCCTACTTCTTCACATGTCTCGCAGCATTTAAAGTACTAGCGTGGGGCAAAGAGGAAATAGGACGTGAAATTGCACCATTGAAAAAGTTTTTAGCATTACTGGGTATGGTTGCAAGTGGATCATTCTTAGCATTACTACTTGTGCCAAACTCTCCAGCGGCACTCACAACACCCTCTTACTTATTATTACTCGCTTGGACAGTCGTAGGTGTAATCTTCTATACGGTGATCCGCAAGCGTTACAATAGCCTGACACAAGATGAGACGGAGTATTACATATTAGGGAAATCCATTGACTCAGAAGTGATGGATGCAGCAACTGTAGAACACGATACCGATCTTCCTGTTCCAGAAGCTACTCGTTCATAAGCATACTAAATAAAGGACCGCCACAAGTCTACACTTCTTGTGGCGGTCCTTTCCTTACAGTAGAAAAGCAGAGACCATAAAGGTCTCCGCTTTCATTACATCTAGTCTTATAGAAGTCCAATCCACTGCCAGTAAGTCGCACTGAAGAGTAAGATTAACAAGTAACCAATAATCGTAAGCGGGACACCTGTCTTCAAGAAGTCTTTCACTGAGAAAGCACCGGTTCCATATGCCAACATGTTCTGCGGAGCACTGACAGGCAGCAAGAACCCGAAACTGATGACGAACTGCTGAATTAAAACAAATCCGACTTCATTGACATCAAGTGAAATCGTCGTTGCCAATGCGATAAATATCGGGATTAATGCCGAGGACAAACTCGTCGCACTCGCAAACCCGAGGTGAATTAAAATATTAAACAGTGACAGTAAAGCAATAGTTGCGAGCAACGGCATAGTATCCAAACCAATTGCGCCGAACACTTTATCAGACAGCCACTGTGCACCTGTTGTATCTAGTAATAGTGTACCCATTGAGATACCTACTGCGAAGACGACGATCGTTCCCCACGGAATCATTTGCTGAACGGTTTTCCAATCGAATACACCGATCTTTGGTGTGAGTAAAATTGCAATAGCGACAATAGTGACAGTCGTTGTATCAAATGGGTGCAGTTTTTCTTCTGTTGCCCATAAGAAGAGTAAAGTGACTGCAACGACAATCAAGCGGAGTTCGGAAGCTTTGATTTTGCCGAGTTCTTTTAATTGGCCCTGAATCAATTCCTTACCGCCTTCAACTACTTGTGTTTCGGGCTTAATAACCAATTTCATGATGAAGAATAAAGCGATTGACATGAGAATAGACCATGGAGCTGCATACAAGAACCAAGAACTCCACGCGACGGATACACCGAATTCCTTCTCAATAAAGCCAAGGGCGACCATATTCTGTGCAGCACCCGTTTTAATACCAACATTCCAGATCGAAACGGATTGAACGGCCGTGATAACGAGCAAAGCTCCTAATCGACTGTTTGTCGGCAATCCGAATGCAGCGACCATACCAAGCAAGATCGGAACGACAGCTCCAGCACGTGCCGTTGCACTCGGTACGAAGAATGCCAAGACGATCGATACGACGATGGA
Source organism: Sporosarcina ureae DSM 2281 (assembly GCF_000425545.1). GTDB lineage: Bacteria > Bacillota > Bacilli > Bacillales_A > Planococcaceae > Sporosarcina > Sporosarcina ureae. The sequence continues at coordinate 155,376 of NZ_AUDQ01000004.1, forward strand.
ACCAAAGATAATAGCTCCGGTTTTGACGCCTACTTTCGATAGAATATAAAGCGCCAACCGTTTATGTAAGTTGGTCGTCTGCATGGCGGTAGCGAGGAACAATGCTGCCGCTACTAGTGCTACTGCAGGACTTGAGAATCCGGCCAATGCCATTCTTAAGGCGTTTTTCGTTCCTAACAATTCTTCAGGATTTTCCATGTTCGGCGCGAGGCCGAGCAGTACCGCAGCTAACCCAAGAATCATGGCTGCGCTGACAGGATACGGTACGGCTTCAGTCACCCATAAGATCACAGCGAATGCTAAGATGGCCAGTGATCTTTGACCGACTACAGGTAGATCTGCAGGGTTGGGAAGTAAAACGATAGTTATGAGTACAGCGAATGCCAAGAGTATCCATAACCCCTTCAGATTACGTTTCTGCTTCTCTGGCTGAGGAGCAACTTCTTGTGTTGTTGTCACAAGTATTCATTCCTTTCTATATAAAGTTATATCCTAATAGCACCCTCAACATTTTATAAATAACTACATTCTTGATATATGTTGAATGCATTACTGCAAAAACATGTTGTAGCTTCGTTGCAACATATTATAGTAGGAAGTGTTCAAGAGTTCCCCGGTAAGTCAATTAGATCTTTCATACAAAATATTCATTTAACGCATCAAGAGAGCTTTATATAAAAAGCTCTCTCAAGAAGTAGAACTCTTTTAGAAAGTCTACTGCTTGTCAGTCTTTTCGTCTCACGTTCTTTAAAATGATTTTACTTTTCGGGATGCTTGGGATATTGACAAGGCTGTAGCTCAAATCCTGTTTTGGCACATCAAATGTCATACGATTCGCAAAGTAATCCAAGCTCACTTTCATCACTTCGATTGTCACCCACTCTCCAGCACAGCGGTGGTTAAGTATGAATTCTCCACCACCTTGTGGAATGAGATTGTATGGGGTAATTGGTTCATCCTTGAATCGCGTCGGATCAAACACTTCGGGATTATTCCATATGGTAGGATCATGATTCGTTCCATAGAAATCAAGCATCGTTAGCGTCCCTTTTTTGAACGCATAGCCTTCCCATTTAAAGTCTTCTTTCACGCGTGCAGCGTTAAACGGGAAAAAAGGATAGAGTCTGCGTACTTCCTGAACGAAGTCTTGCAAATCTTTTTCATCTTCTGAAGCCAATCTCTTTTGATGTTCGGGATGCTGAATCATCGCGTGTACTTCAAATGCAATATAAATAGAGATCGCCACAATTGGGCGAATGATGTTCAATACTTCTACAGCTGCTATTTTTTCATTCAGCAACTCGTCCTGTTCATCTCGATGAAAGGCAAAAACTTTCATAGCCGTGCCTTCAAAAGGAATCAAGTCACCTTTTCGAACCGATTTAATAAGACCACCGATCCATGTCTCCAACTCCTGTCGTGCCTTCTTCGCCTTCCACTGCTTATAACCAAGTGTCACCGGTGATTCGAAAAGCTGAATGATCGCTTCCTTTTTCTCTTGCACTTCTTTTTCTTTTAACGGGACGCCTGCCCATTGACAAGCTAAGCGAAGAAGTAATTCCTGCGCTTCGCTATAAACATTTACTTCCTGTTGTTTTTCAAAATCATTTAACTTCCGCTCCCATTGATCTTTCAACATTTCTTTCAACTGGTTGATTTTTTCCGCAGACATAAGCGACATAAAAGCTTCTTTACGATGGCGATGCGCGACCCCGTCGAGTGATTGCACGCCACCTTCACCTGTTAACGTTTCTTGGAAGCGCTTTGGCATGGCTCCTTTTCGAATAAACTTCTCCGTATCATAAAAGAGTGCTGCAGCTTGTTCTCCCGACAGGCAAATGACTTTTTCTCCAAGTATATGTGCTTCAAATATATTGGATTGCAACCCTCTTCTGCGATTACCTAAAAACTGATAACCTTCACGAATCATACTAGCTGTCTGATTTTTCCTTTCTAATTTTGGCATTGGTCTACTTTCCTGCATGAATAATCACTTCCTTTTCGAATACTTTCTATATGCTTTACCCTGTTCAGCGTGCGAGTAATCGGTCCATTCCTCTATTGACAAATCTTTCTGACATGATAAAATTCAAAACGATAACTTTCTATACATGTACAGAGCGATCTATTATATAATGAATCTATGTCTTCTATACTTTTATTCGCAACTGCAGGAGACTGATCAGATACTCCTTCGTCCTTTAAGGGGATGACAGGAGTTTTTCTATATTTACAGGAGGTCATAAGTATGTTCCCAATTAAGGCGATTCATACGCCAACCGTTAAAGCATCAGTCATACTGACCGTGCTAATTGTGGCGATGATCAGTGCCAGCATCATCGTATTTGATTCTGTACCACATGTACCCATTTTATTTGCTATTCTTTTATTATTTGGCTATGGATTATGGAAGAAGATTTCATACAAAGAGTTGGAACGTGGGTTAGTTGAAGGTGCAAGTTCTGGAATGAGCGCGGTGTTTTTGTTCTTCTTTATCGGAGTTCTCGTGAGTAGCTGGATGATGGGCGGAACGATTCCTACCTTGATCTATGCTGGACTCCAAATCATTACGCCAACGTTTTTCTACGCCATCGTATTCATCGTCACAGCAATTATCGGCTTATCGGTCGGTAGTTCATTGACAACTGTTGCTACGATTGGTGTAGCGTTCATTAGTATGGCACATATTTTAGAGCTTTCTTTGCCTATTGCGGCAGGTGCGATTGTCTCGGGCGCATTTTTTGGCGATAAGATGTCACCGTTGTCTGATACAACCAACTTAGCCTCTTCGATTGTTGGCGTAGACTTATTTGAACATATACGCAATATGGGATGGACAACATTTCCCGCGTTCTTCATCTCACTTATCTTATTTGGTGTGTTATCACCCAATGTGACGTCTAGCGATTTTTCGACAATTGAAAAATACAGTGATGCACTAATCGGTACAAACTTGATACATTGGTATACGTTAGTTCCTGTCGCTGTGCTGATCATTTTGACATTCGTTAAAGTCCCAGCTATCCTGACGCTGGCTGTCAGTGCATTATCCGCCATTATCGTTGCATATATCCATACATTTTATGGCGCTTCCGAAGTTTTGAGTATTTTATTTAGTGGCTATGAAGGGTCCACAGGCGTCGCAGTCGTGGATGAATTATTATCTCGCAGTGATGGAATGGAAGGTATGATGTTCACGATTTCGCTTGTGTTGCTTGCACTTAGTATGGGCGGCATGCTATTTACGTTAGGTATTGTACAGTGCTTGCTTGCAAAAATTGAAAGTGCGCTACGTAAAGTGTCATCAGTAATTTTGACTTCTGCGCTTACTGCAATCGGCATCAACGTTTTAATCGGTGAACAGTATTTATCTATCCTATTGACGGGCCAAGCCTTCCAATCCAGCTACGAAAAGGTTGGACTGGCAAATAAAAACTTGAGCCGTGTCATGGAAGACGCCGGGACCGTCATTAATCCTCTTGTACCATGGAGTGTAGCAGGTATTTTCATCACGACCGTGCTTGATGTACCAACGATTGCTTATTTACCATTTGCGTTCTTCTGTTTATTGAGCCCGATTTTAACAGTACTATTTGGCTATTTAGGGAAGACCCTAACACGCATTTAATTTACATTACGACATGATAATATCATCTTGCTGCTGATCAAGCCGCCGGATTTCTTCTTCTAAAGCTGCACGTTTTCTTGCAAGTCGGTCCTGTATGCGACGGACATCTTGCGATACTGCGTGTAGCTTCTTTTTGCCGTCAGTAATTCGTGTATGGACCATCCAGTCGGAGAATATATTATCGAAAAACACATCTGTAAATGTAAAGATATCGTTTTTATTTACTTGGAAAGAATCTGTCGCAGCATCTTGCACATCCATCAATTCCGTCTCATAAAGACGTAGTGCCCGTTGTGCTTGATGAACATGATCATCCGAGCTGTTGATTTCGGAATACTTTAATGCCGAGACAAAAATTCCTCCTCCTAAAAATGTATCCCACATTGATATCCCTTCCGCAGAATCCAACTTCTTCATTGCACCTGCCAAAGCTCGTTCCGCCTTTTCCCCCGCTTCAAACGCTTCACCAATTTCACGCAACATAGAATAGACACGCACACGATCGTCTGAAATCTTCTGGAGAGTTTGATTGGCAACAGAATCATTCAAACGGATCCATGACTCTTTTTCCTTCAAGAGGTCTTCCCAGTCTTCGTCAATATGCATGAAGTCCGGTTTCTCTAATTCATTACGCAAATCTTCTACTTCTGCAGTCAGATCTAGTACGTCTTTTTCTGCTTCATTATATTTTAACTCCACTTCTGCTGCTTCTTCGATCTCCTTTTTCATCTTTTCGTCCCATCTACCTGTCCATTCACTAATTTTGTTCGCAAATGAAAACTTACCAAGCTTCACAACATCCTGCTGTTCTTTCGTCAACTGGCGGTGAAGTTGATCACGTTTTTGTTTCATTATGAGTAGCTTTTCGCTTGTCTGCTCTAAGCGTTTCCTCAAGCGCCGTTGATTTACTCGTTTTTCCTGTAGACTATTTTGTCGCATCTGAATATCTTGCCGCATGTTGATCACTCCTTTCTTCTTATACGGAGTTGTATCATGTAAGGATTCATCATTTTCATGCATACTATTTAAAGATCTTCTCACACTAAAGATAAACGCATGAAAAGACGTGAGCATAATGGAGTTCGATTCAATTTGGAAAGCGGTACTCATTATTGTGGCAGGCATTGTTCTTTTACATATTTCTGGCCGCAAGTCCATTTCACAAATGACAGTCGGCCAAACCGTATTGATGATTGCGGTCGGCACATTATTGATTCAGCCTGTAGCAAACAAAAATTTATGGCAAACGCTATTCCTTTCATTTATTTTAGTGCTAACACTTTTTTTCTTTGAATTATTCGCATTGAAGTGGAATTTCTTTGAAGGAATTTTACGAGGAAGATCAAAAATTGTAATAGAAAATGGCATCCTCAAAAAATCCACTATGAAAAAACTCCGCTTAACCGTGGATGAATTGGAAATGCATTTGCGGCAAAATGGAATTGAAAGAATTGATGATGTGAAATGGGCGACTATTGAAATGAGTGGACAGCTTGGTTATGTCTTGATCGACCGCAAGCAATACGCAACGAAAGAAGACATTGCAAGACTTCAGCTGCTATTAGAAGATATGAGCAAGCAACTTGAACTTACTATTCCTTCCACACCTAAATCTACGCCTGTCATTGAAAGTTCCAATCTATTCACAGAAATAGAACACCCTACCTCCGTTCCTAAAACGCTTGAATAAAAGTTTAATGAGCAAGGGAAAGGGGGAAGGTACTTATAACAACTCCAAAATCGAGAGGAAGAAGCATATATGATAAGAGTAATAAAAAAATTAATAAAATGGGGAATGGTGTTATATCCTGTCGCAAAAACCGTCATGAATGAAAAGAAGAAAAAAGAGGCGTATTCAAGTAGTAAAGGTCGTAGGTAAAGCTCAATCAAAATCGATGCCAACTAATTCTTTGGTATCGGTTTTGATTTATTATAATGAAAAAGTAAAACTTATTCTATAAAACACCTTTATTTATTACCAAGAAAAGAGTATACTAAGTATGAGGATTTTTTTCTGACCTCTTTTTTCCTCACATTGTTTGATCCCCAAACAAAAAGCTCCAGGTACATTCATTACCTATGGAGGAGAATTTAACACATGCATTGGTACAACAAATTGAAAGAGTATTTTCCAATCGAAGAGATGAAGTCGCAGGAACATATGGAGACATTACTGAATGATAAAGGCAATGTCTACTATAAGGAAGAAGGGCCAAAGCACGTATTGATGTACGTAGAAACGGAGGACTTCGTTTTCGTAGACTATCTTTTCGTATCTTCAGCCGCACGTGGTGAAGGGTTAGGAAAAAAACTGCTGGATTCGTTGAAAACCAAGAAAAAACCGATCTTACTGGAAGTGGAACCAGTAGACGAAGCCGAACCAGATACTGAGAAACGACTGAAGTTCTATGCACGTGAAGAGTTCATGCACGCACAGAAAATCGGCTATAATCGCCGTTCATTAGCCACTGGCGAACAAACCATCCTCGAAATTCTATACTGGGCACCCCCGCAGTCATCACAAGCGGATGAACAAGATGTATTCAACGCGATGAAAACAACCTACGAAGAAATTCACACCTACAAAGACCAAGATTTCTATGGAGATTCATACGATTCCACTGATAAAGTTCTGCAATATCAAGCGAAACCAAAAAAGAATATTTTAGAACCTTTCACAACAGTGAGCGTGTGATCAGAAGCCGGTCTTTCATAGACCGGCTTTTTTGTGTACTGATACATACTATCTTGTTAGTTGACTCCCCTTCTAAATAATCACCTAACAGTTGATTGAATCAACAAGTGTTTAACCTTACACTGAATAAAAGAGAAAGGTGGGAGGATATGCTGCAAATAGGTACTGTGATTCTACAACAACGAAAGCGACTTCAAATTACACAAGATACACTAGCTTCTTATTGCCAAGTATCGAAAGCTTCTGTATCGAAATGGGAAAAAGGATTAAGCTATCCGGATATCACACTGTTGCCGAAAATAGCTTCGTATTTTGAATTGACCGTTGATGAATTGCTTGGCTATGAACGACAACTTTCTAAAGAAGCCATCCAACATCACTATTATGAATTCGCATCCCGTTTTGGTAAAGAATCTTTTGAATCGGTTTTCATTGACATAGAAGAACAAGTTAAATTGTACTACCACGATTCTGCATTCTTACTGCAGATGAGTATATTACTACTCAATCATCATATGTTGAGTAGTGATAGTTCCTCTGTTTTACAGAAAACTAATCGCTGGTTAGAGCGAATTCGAAAAGTAAGTGAAGATGTATGGGTCTTACGTCAAGCAAACTCCTTACAGGCAACGATTTCGCTCATGCAGTCAAATCCAAACACTACATTGGAATTATTAGACGGAGTCATCAAGCCGAGTATCGGAGACGAGATTTTGCTGGCAACTGCTCATGAACAACTTGGTGATCAAGAGGAAGCGATGCGCGTCATTCAAGTCATGATGTATCAAAACATCATTCAACTTGTCGGTAGCAGCCCGCTCTATTTACGACTTTCCGCTTCTAATCAACAAGCGTTTGATGACACCATTCATCGGATGAATGGATTGATCGAGCTATATGCATTGCGTACTCTTCATCCGAATATGTGTCTGCAATTTTATTTCAGCGTAGCGCAATGTGCAGCTCTTTCTGTTAACCGTGAGTTACTTTACCCGTATCTTAATAAATACGTGGATATATGTGTTCATGATTTACTCCCCTTTTCCTTACGCGGAGACGAATACTTCAATTTACTAGAAGATTGGTTAGAACAACTGGATTTAGGTGCCAATGCACTGCGCAATACAGAGATCATTAAGCGATCGATCATTGAATCGATGGATGCCGATTTCTTTGAACCATTTAAACAAGAAGATGAGATGCAAGAGTTACGGCAACGACTACGCTTTGGACTGGAGGGACGTTCATGAATAACGACATGGCTTTATTTATGGAATATCTACCATTTTTAATTCCGCTCATTATTTTGCAACTGGGATTGGCTATTTTCTCGGCGATACATGTCATTCGCCATCCTCACTACCGCTTCGGCAATCAAGTCATGTGGCTGTTAATTGTTTTATTGATCCAATTTATCGGGCCATTAATCTATTTCGTGTTTGGAAGAGGTGATCACAATGGTCGTACAAATTAATGGTATTTCGAAGCGTTTCGGAGATCATGAAGTGCTGAAAGATATACACCTGGATATTCCTGAGCATACTGTTTTCGGATTTGTTGGTGCTAACGGTTCCGGCAAAACGACACTGATGAAATGTATTCTAGGGTTATTACCACTTAATGCAGGATCCATTACAATTGCAGGTGAACCCGTAACGTTTGGCGAGACAAAGTCCAATCAATATGTCGGCTACTTGCCCGACGTTCCAGATTTTTATCCCTTCTATAATGCAATACAGTATTTGGAGTTATGTGCAGTCATTACAAATATACCCCAAAAAGAACGTCAAAGAAGAATAGCAGAATTACTTGAATTGGTCGGACTGGCTAGCACCACTTCCTTAATTAGTACGTATTCTCGAGGAATGAAACAGCGACTCGGAATTGCACAAGCACTGCTAAATCGCCCTAAATTGTTGATTTGTGATGAGCCTACTTCTGCTTTGGACCCGGCCGGCCGTGCACAGATTCTTTCCATTTTACACAAGGTAAAAGAAGAAACAACTGTTTTCTTCTCCACACATATCGTTTCGGACGCTGAACAAATCTGTGATCATGTCGCGATGTTGCATGAAGGGACTATTATATTCCAAGATGAACTGGTGAATCTTAAACATCAAATTACGGGTCAATTCATTTTCACATTTACAATACCTGTAGCAGAAGCACACGAACGATTGCGACATACCCCATTCGAAATGAAAATTGACAGCAAGCAATTAGTTGTAAGTTTACCTAATGAAAGTACGCAATTGGCTTTCATGCAAGAACTCACTACTCAGAAAATCCTTATACAGTCGATGCATCCCAAAACTCGTTTGCTCGAGCAACTAGTCTTGGAGGTGCTTGGATGAATCAGTGGCTTGGTTTTTTGAAGAAGGAATGGTTCGAAAGTGTGAAGACGTATAAGTTATTGCTTGTCCTAGTCATATTCTCGATTCTCGGTATATTAAATCCATTCACAGCAAAAATCTCTCCGGTGTTATTCGAGCAATTCATGCCTGAAGGTGCACTCGTCAATCTACCTGAACCTACCGCACTCGATTCTTGGCTACAGTTCTATAAAAACGTCCCACAGATGGGATTAATCGTGTTTATTCTATTATTCAGTACGCTGATGTCTAAGGAATTGGAAAAAGGTACGCTTGTGATTTTGCTAACGAAAGGCTTACGTCGCAGTACCGTAATTACGACAAAATTCTTTATGGCTCTCTGCTATTGGACACTGGCCATCACGCTATCATTCACCATCACCTATGCTTACACTGCTTATTATTGGGATCAAAGCCAACTGCAACATTTACTATTTGCAGCCAGTTGCCTGTATGTGTTCGGCATACTATTACTAGCGGTTACATTATGGGGAAATACCTTATTCGCTACACCCTATGGCGGAACACTGGTCACCTTATTAGTCGTCATTACATTATTTATTGCGGCTATATTTCCTACGTCCGCCAATTGGAATCCCCTTGAATTACTGACGGCTACCACTCAGCTATTAACCGGTGAACTAACACCTTTAGACTTATGGGGTCCTTATACTATCACGTTGTTTGCCGCAATTTTAGTCGTACTACTGACTATGTCCCATTTCAAAAGAAAACTACTTTGAAAGCGTTGACAACGAATAAAAAATCATGTAAATTACAAAAGGACGAACAATCCAGTTGTTTTATATGAAAACATTCGTTTATAGAGGTGATTGTAATGGAAACCGTATTTGACTATGAAGATATTCAGCTAGTTCCAGCAAAATGTGTGGTAGAGAGCCGCTCTGAATGTGATACATCCGTTATGTTAGGTGGTCATACGTTCCGTTTACCAGTCGTTCCTGCCAATATGCAGACGATTATCGATGAAAAGATTGCGATTCAATTAGCAGAAGATGGCTATTTCTATATTATGCACCGTTTCAAACCTGAAACGCGTGTAGATTTTATTAAAGATATGCACGCCCGCGGTTTAATTGCTTCAATAAGTGTTGGCGTGAAAGAAGAGGAGTATGGATTCGTTGAGCAACTTGCGATTAACGCACATGTTCCTGAATTCATCACGATCGATATTGCGCACGGTCATTCGAATCAAGTCATTCGCATGATCCAGCACATCAAAAAGCATTTGCCAATGAGCTTTGTCATTGCAGGCAATGTAGGTACACCTGAAGCTGTCCGTGAGCTCGAAAACGCCGGTGCTGACGCGACAAAAGTAGGTATCGGGCCAGGTAAAGTTTGTATCACGAAGATCAAAACAGGATTCGGAACAGGTGGCTGGCAACTTGCGGCTGTTCGCTTATGTGCGAAAGCTGCTTCCAAACCAATCATTGCAGACGGCGGAATCCGTACACATGGCGACATCGCAAAATCTGTACGTTTTGGTGCAAGTATGGTCATGGTCGGCTCATTATTCGCCGGTCACGAAGAATCTCCTGGACAGACTGTAGAACAAGATGGTCAATTGTATAAAGAATACTTCGGTTCAGCTTCTGAATTCCAAAAAGGTGAAAAGAAGAATGTAGAGGGCAAGAAAATGTTTGTGGAATATAAAGGTCCATTGAAAGATACGTTGATTGAAATGGAACAAGATCTTCAGTCTGCTATTTCTTATTCCGGCGGCAAGACACTGAGTTCCATACGCAATGTAGATTATGTTATTGTGAAGAACTCGATTTTTAATGGTGATAAAGTATTTTAATGAAGTATAACCGGTTAGAGATTAGTCTCTAACCGTTTTTTTTACGTTGTAGTGTATTTATATTGAACATAGAGGTCATTGAGGTGTTTTTAAGAATTATATCCAAACGAAACTGCAAACACGAACGCAAATATGGATAAGACAATGATAATTGAACAGATTATCGTTATGACCAAGGTTAAGCTTTTGGGCATATCAGAACGGTTTTTCCAAATAGCTATAAGTAAAAACATGTTGACTAATAGAATGATTAAAAAAATAGAAAGAAGCATGTATCGCTCTTTAATCACAAACCATACATCCATTGCGTTTGCTCCTTTCTGATAACTTTTAACTTAACAGCCTGTTTCTCTGAATGCATAGGCGAGGATCATTTACACCAGATAGTATTTGTAACGGGATAGTGGTTGGAACCCTTTGGTCTGCGCTGCAACCGGAAGCACATGTGCCGCCGTAATCATTAAATAGTTGCTCACTATGATCAAAATCATCGTTCCAGCCCATGTCCAAAAATCATAAGCGTGTGTTAATCCAATCACCTAAAAAAGCCGCTATAAAACCTTTAATTCAATTTCGATTCATGTAATGACCCTTCACAATCAGTTGTAAATTATAAAGCTTAGGAGAACACTGTTTAATAGTATATTCCAGGCTCTTATCCTTCCGTGACATAGAAAGATCTATGAGTTTTCTCTAGGACCAGTCCAACAATTTGCTGCGGAACCCTAGATAGCATTTAGTCATTCAATTTAATCACTACGTTACAGTAAAATGTAACATATTTCCACAATGATCTGGTCTGGATCCCGCACAAAGTCTCTTACATTAACACGCCCCGCAGTTGTACAGATTAGTTCTTCACCCTCAATTTGACTTTTCCAATTTGGTTTATCCATCAATTGCTTAGTTTAATCCCTTCCACTGCTTTCGAGCCAACTGGTAATCATTCAATTTAATTGAGAATAAAGGAGAATGCGGGTCGTATACTATCATCTCCCCGGATAATATATAATGACATTTTACTAGACGAAATCAATATGGTTGACAACTCTTCAGGTTTATATAATAATGATTACGTAATTAGAATTATTATATTCTATAACTTAAACAGATGACTGCATTAGTCATCAAAAACACTTTAGGAGGAATCATTCATGTCAATGATCGGAAAACAAATCGAAGAGTTTACAGCAAATGCGTACAACAGTGGTAACGGGGAATTCATCGAAATAACCCAAGAAAACTTTAAGGGAAAATGGAGCGTAGTTTGCTTCTACCCAGCTGACTTCACATTTGTCTGCCCTACTGAACTCGAAGACCTTCAGAACCAATACGAAACATTGAAAGGCCTCGATACAGAAGTATACTCCGTTTCAACGGACACACACTTCACACACAAAGCATGGCACGACCACTCAGATGCCATTAGCAGCTTACGCTACATCATGGTCGGTGACCCTTCACAGAAAATCTCTCGTATTTTCGACGTGCTAGACGAAGAAGCAGGTCTTGCACAGCGCGGTACATTTATCATCGATCCGGACGGCGTCGTGCAGGCAGCAGAAATCAACGCAGACGGAATCGGCCGTGACGCAAGCGTTTTAGTCAATAAAATCAAAGCAGCACAATATGTCCGCAACAATCCGGGCGAAGTATGTCCGGCTAAATGGCAGGAAGGCAGCGAAACACTGAAGCCAAGCCTGGATCTTGTAGGTAAAATTTAAGGAGACGGTTTATATGTTAGATGCGAATATTAAAGCGCAGTTAGCCCAATATCTCGAGATGATGGAAAAGGAAGTCCAGCTAAAGATCAGCGTGGGCTCCGACAAAGTAGCACAGGACATGCAAGAGCTAGTGGATGAACTGGCTTCCATGTCTTCTCTCATCAAAGTAGAAAAAGCAGAATTGGAAAGAACTCCAAGTTTCAGCATCAACCGCCCTGGCGAAGATACCGGCATTGTATTTGCCGGTATTCCGCTTGGTCACGAATTCACCTCTCTCGTCCTAGCTTTGCTCCATGTGAGCGGCAGAGCGCCTAAAGTCAATGATCAGGTGATCGAGCAAGTGAAGAACATTGAAGGTGTGCATCATTTCGAATCCTATATCAGCTTGAGCTGTCAGAACTGTCCGGAAGTCGTACAGGCGCTAAACATCATGAGCGTACTGAATCCGAATATCACGCATACGATGATCGACGGAGCAGCCTTTAAGGATGAAGTGGAAAGCAAAAACATCATGGCGGTTCCGACCGTGTACTTAAACGGCGAACCATTCACGAACGGCCGCAAAACAATCGAGGAGATCCTTGCGGAAATGGGAAGCGGCCTGGATGCATCCGACTTCGAAGACAAAGACCCATTTGACGTGCTCGTTGTCGGTGGAGGACCAGCCGGCGCAAGCGCAGCAATCTACGCTGCCCGCAAAGGGATTCGCACAGGCATCGTCGCTGATCGTTTCGGTGGTCAGATCTTGGATACCGCAGCAATTGAGAACTTCATCAGCGTCAATCGCACGGAAGGACCGAAGCTTGCGGCAAGCCTTGAAGAACACGTGAAGGAATACGATATCGATATCATGAACCTGCAGACAGCGAAACGTCTAGAGAAAAAGGATCTCATTGAAATCGAACTAGAAAACGGCGCAGTTCTCAAGAGCAAGACTGTGATCTTGTCGACGGGTGCGCGCTGGCGCAACATCGGCGTGCCAGGCGAAGCCGAATTCCGCAACAAAGGCGTTGCCTACTGTCCGCACTGCGACGGCCCTTTGTTTGAAGGCAAGGACGTGGCAGTAGTTGGCGGTGGAAACTCCGGTATCGAAGCAGCGATTGACCTGGCAGGTATCGCAAGTCATGTCACAGTGCTCGAGTTTGCATCAGAACTCAAAGCGGACGCGGTCTTGCAGGAACGCTTGAACAGCCTGCCGAACGCTAAGGTGTTGACGAACGTCCAAACGAAGGAAATCACCGGCACTGATAAAGTAAACGGCGTCACGTATACAGACCGTGATTCCGGTGAGGAACATCATATCGAACTGGACGGCATATTCATCCAGATCGGGCTCGTGCCGAACACGGACTGGCTCGGCGATTCAATTGAACGCAACCGCTTCGGCGAGATTGTGGTCGATAAAAAAGGTACGACGAACGTACCCGGCGTATTTGCGGCGGGCGACTGCTCGGACAGCCCTTACAAGCAGATCATCATCTCTATGGGCTCCGGCGCAACCGCTTCCCTCAGCGCGTTCGATTATCTCGTACGCAGTAAAGTGGAAGTCTAATAACGAAAAGATGCAGGAAGGCTATACGCCCTTCTGCATCTTTTTTTGCATTTTGCTCTTACGAATTAGCAGAAACCTTGTGCAACAATCGCCCCCGATTGTTTAAAGTTGAATTTAATTAATAGATCCCTCGGGAGTTAAGTATTGTGTAGTCTTGGCAGCATACGCACCGTAAGCGTAAGCGGCAGATTCTTTTTCGTCATCCTCTAACATTGTCTTTTCAAATTCTTCACGGTTATTGAATCCATCAGCAACACCTTTATACTCCTCATATGTGATTTCGGTAGCAAAAACCTTTTCTTCTTGTACGGCTTCATAATGTTCTTCTGATAGATTTGCTCTTACCAGCAAATAAGCTTCGTAAGTAGCACCGTTAAGCATATCTACATCTTCGTCATTATTTAATTCCGCAGTTGCTTTGTTAAAATCCTCAATTGCTTGATCAAACTCTGAGGCACTTAAATCTGTTTTTGCAGCTTCAATGTTCTTTGTTTCACTGTCCGTATAATCACCTTCTGCAAGCCCTTCTTGATTTGTTGAATTACACGCCGTTAGAATTAATACTCCTACTAGTGATAGCATGAAAATAAATTTTTTCATACGTATTCCCTCCTAAAATTACTTACGTGGCAAAATGGCCCTTTAACGGCATAATCCTTATTCAAGAATTGCACCCATTAGTGAAATAAGCAAATTGCTTACTTAGTCTGAATAAGAACCTCCTGGTAATGTAAATAAATAGAATCCATTATCTCCTCTTAACTGCCACCCTTCAAAAAAACTACTATCGTGAAACAGTTCAAGAAAAGTATTATCTTCAAATTCCAAAACTAAGTCAGATATTTCTTCAAAATGATAGACATTCATAACCTTTTTACCCATAAGAATACTTTCAACATTCTTATAGGTGAATTTATCAGAGGCTTGGGTACAATCTGAAAACCCAATTAAGACTTGATTAGCAACTAGTAATCTCCAAGGACATTCAATTATTAACCCACCACTACTAAACCCCAATCCCAATGGTAAGTTTTTTTCTGTATTCACCTCAATAACACTTTGTCCAAAAAAATAATTAAAATCAATACTACTTTGTTTTCTAAACATTTTGAGCACCACATTTCCATCCTTATTTCTACTGATAGGTTTATTCAAGTAAATGGTTCTAATATGTAATAAGGGCGTAGGTTCTTGTTCCGTTAATGCACCCGCAGTACAGTTTACTCTCCTAAATTAGATAACCAGTTACGCAATTTTGCCTTGGGGTAATATATTTTATTATTTATATGGACGTGCGGTATGCTGGATATTCTTGAATTAAGCTTTTCGCGTCTTCTTTAGAAATCCCCATCAAATAATGGACATTATTTTCTTTGATCAATTCGTGTTCATCATCATTGCTAAAGATTTCACTAAGACTATCTTTTGCATCCGGGTTTTTAAAGTTTTTAAGACCATTGCCTATAAAATACCCTGCAGCTGCAATTCCTAAAGCAACCAAAATTAAATCAAATCCCATATTGATACCATCCTCATTGTTTTTTAAAATCAATTAAAGCGTTCAATAGTAACAGAACACCTATGTAAATATGAAAAATCTGCATTCAGTTTGTTAATATAAAATTAATGAATACTGGAATCGATTAGAACATCCGAGACTTGGTGAGACACCCGTCCTGCCCAAAGTTTTTTGTTTTGATAACCGCCCATGCCATTGGGTATGAAATCAGCCGGGAGGAATTCATCCATAATCCAAATGAAATTAAAATTATAGTCGTTACAATGACAAAATCTCTTGAAAAACTAACATAAAAAGCACATCTTTCTTAAAATGTGCTTTTTGTTGTTCTTATTCTTTTACAAATTGACGCATATTTTTGTTTCATTACATCTCAGTTAAGAAAACTTATCAATTCATCACAAATCCACCATCCACATAGATTGTTTGTCCAGTGACGAATTCGGCCCATTCGGAAGCGAGAAATAAGACGGGACCCACAATATCAGTCGGCATGGCGATTCGCCCCAAAGGTGTCTGCGAGATAATCATCTCTTTTACGTCTTCCTTCGTATTCTTACTTGCATCTGTCGGGTATACCAGCCCAGGCGCAACACTATTCACGCGAATGCCGAAAGATCCGAGTTCAGTGGCAAGATTTCTACTAAAACTCTGTAATGCACCTTTTGCAGTTGTATAGTCAAGATAAGGAACGACTGGACGTGCAATCAGATTGGATACCATGTTGACAATACTGCCGCCCCCCTGCTTTTTCATGCCAGGAATGACTGCCTGTGTCATATTGTAGACAGCACGGAGCGAACCATCCAACTGCTCCTGATAGTCTTCCCATTTTAAATCCCAGGCAAGTTTCCGGTTTTCCGGATCAAATTGAAAGGATTTGAAAGCATTGTTGACAACAACGTCAATTTTTCCAACTTCAAGAAGGATGTCTCCCACCAACCGATTCACATCTTCCTCCACTGTCACGTCTGCCTGGATCGCCCAAGCATCTCCCCCAAGTGCTTGACAGGCCCCAACAACTTCTGCTGCCGCCTTTTCGTTCTGCAAATAGTTCACAATGACGAAAGCACCTTCCCCCGCAAAAGACTTTGCGATGGCAGCGCCGATTCCACGGCTTGCACCTGTGACAAGGATGACCCTATCTTTAAATTTCATGATTTCTCTCCCTCACTTCTTAGCTATGAATTCACTTGGTACAATTGTTGTTAAATCTAGTTTATGTTCGATAAGCCCCAGTTCAAAATACAGATCCGCTGCTTCTTGCAAATTCGGAAGGTCAATTACACCGAGTTGTTTATCGTCTCCTGTAGATGGTAATGCGGATGCATTTCGCAATTCAATAATAGCTAAATTATGCGCCTCGTCCTTGCCATCGATCGCGTACTTCACAGCTAAAGCGGCCGCTTCTTCAGGCTGATCCATCATCCACTTGACGCTTTTCCGATATCCTTCTAAAAAGGCCAGAATCTCCTCTTTTTTCTGTTCATAAGTATCTTCTGTAACAACGAACAAGTCACTGGAATAGTTAAAGTGATCTTTAACTTCCATCACATTGACATCTTCAAGTCCTTTGGCGATCCCAGTTGCAAGACCTGTATCTGTCGCAGCCGTCGCATCGACCCGCCCCTGCATAAGTGGGGCAAAATTCAACACACCTGTTTCTACGATTGTTACATCTTCTTCCGAAAGTCCCGCATGATGTAACATAACAAGGAGATTCTGTCTTGTCCCGCTGGATAAGCTGTAGACGCCAATCGTCTTCCCTTTTAAATCTTGCGGTTTTGTGAGTTGATTCGCCTGCAACGAAACAATATTAAACACATTTTGCGGATAAATATCATAAAGAACGACCAGCTTCTCTCCTTTGTCCAGTGCGGCGAATAGGGAGCCTGGGTCAGTAAATGCAATATCTGCTTTACCAGATGCAATATTTTTAATCGCATCCCCGCCTCCAGCGCCCGGGATAAATTCAAGTTCAATTTGTTGATCCTTGAAATAACTTTTTTCTTCAGCCAATAGGTTGATTTGCTCTGTAATCGGCTGACTCCAGCTTGCCATTCGTAATTTACGTGCTTTTTCATCCTCAGATCCTTCTTCACTATGATTTCCTTGATTACATGCAACAAGCACAAAACTGCATGCAATCAGAAATACAAATAGGCCTATTTTTCTCATTATTTTCGTTCACCCCAATATAAATATTTTGCGAACACAATTTTTTCTATAAGTATTACAAGTCCATATAACAACATTCCATACACCGTTAATAAGATTAATACCGCGAACATTAACGGCGTATCCATCATGCCCTGCGATGCAATAATCATCGCACCAAGCCCCTTGTTGGCCCCTATGAATTCACCAACAACCGCCCCGACGAGTGCAAGTACAACCGCAACGCGAAGTCCGCTCATAATACTCGGAAGCCCTTCAGGTATTTTTAAATGAATAAATGTTTCCCAGCGTGTTGCATGCAATACACGAAAGAGATTTTCCTTATCTCGGTCAATACGCTGCATAGCAGTCATTGTATTTTCAAGCAGTGGGAAAAAACAGATCATGGCCGTAATCACAATTTTAGAGGTCATCCCAAAACCGAACCATAGGACAAACAGTGGTGCAAGTGCAAGTTTCGGTACGGCCTGACTCGCGATGACATACGGAGACAACAAACTACGAAGCCACGGAAACTCACCCATAAAAACACCTAATAGGAAACCTAAAAGCGAACCGATGAACAATCCCGCAATCACTTCTATACCTGTCTGAATGAGATGTGGCGTAAAATAACCTGTTTTCAATTCAGTCCATAAAAGCGGAAAGACGATGGATGGCGCAGGCAAAACAAGTTCCGACATCGAACGAGCGGCAAGCTCCCATACAGTGACCAATCCGATGAAAACAAATGATGAAAAAACGGGCGCCCATTTCATTTTACCGGCACTCCTTCCAGCGCCTGCCGGAGAACAAAGCCCAGTTCATTAAAACGACTGCTATAACGCGTATCCAACGTCCGCGGTTTTGGCAAATCAATGGTTTCTGTATGGACGATCTTCCCTTCTTCCATTACCAATACGTGATCTGCAACGTAGATCGCTTCCGCAATATCATGGGTGATGAATAACACTGTCATTTGATGATGCGCACACAACGCTAGTAAATCGTCTTGCAATTCTTCTCGCGTAATCGCATCCAACGCTGCAAAAGGTTCATCTAAAAACAAATACTGTGGATTTTTGATCAATGCACGTGCAATTGCCACACGACTCTGCTGACCGCCTGAAAGTTGCAGCGGAAAGGAATAGGTATGTTGTTCTATTTTCATTAATTCCAACAAAGCCTTTGCTCTATCTTGTTCTTCTAACGTACTTTTCCGTTTCAATTCAATCGGAAAAAGGACATTTTCAAGAACTGTTTTCCATTCTAATAATGTCGGGGACTGAAAGACAAATCCCGCATCGGCTATTGGCTTTAGAACCTGCTGCCCGTCCAATAAAATATGGCCAACTTCAGCTTTCATGAGACCGGATGCAATTTTTAAAAAAGACGTTTTTCCACAACCGCTGCGTCCGACTAAACAATGAAACTCTCCATCTCCTACATGGTAGTTTACCCCCTGTAAAACCGTTTTTCCCCCATCATAGCTATGGGAAATATGATCTATCGTTAGTCCACTCATATGTAACCCCTCAATCCCGATACGATGAAAAATTCTCAGCATACACTTCTGCACTATGCTCAATATCCACAAATTGTACCAAATCCAGTAAACTCCACGTTCCGTCGTGATGCCATCCCGCTTCAGGCGCCGTCATTTGACCGAGCGATGAAATCCTAGTCACGCCTAATGTTGCCAATAATGTAGAAAGTTGAAATAAGTTTCTCGGTGATGCTGCAACCCCCGCGGTTTGTAAATAGTTCCGAAAAGGCACTAATAGCGGCGTCATTTCATGAAAGTTCTCTATTTCAATGATGCGAATAACTCTATTTAACGGACTTGGCAGAACATAGTCTTTTAATGGTTCATAGACAACTGTCCAGCTTCCCGAATCGGAACTGATCACTTCTTTGCCTTGTTCCGAAAATACGCTGATCTGTTCTTTTTGCTTCCAAGCAAATGACTTCGCGTCTTCCTCCTGTGACAGGGTGCGGCGAGGAAATCGTTTTTCAAAAGCACTTAACTCATGTGCGACATACTGGCTAAAAATTTTTGGCGAAACCTGGCCTCCGCTTTGAACAAAAAAGAAATGCGGTGAATAACATCCTTGTTGATCAAAACGCATCACATCGTACGCGGCAAGGCGTGCTGTTTCATGAACATTTTTTGCATTCAAACTTTCTTTTGCAACAATCCCAAAACTAACTTTATGACCATGCGCTAAAAAACGTGTTGTCAGTGGAACCCGATTTTTAATAGCCGTTAAGGAATCATTGCCTCCATACGCAAAAACGATATCCGATGCTGCGAATAACTGTGTCTCTTTTTCTTCATCCCCGCCCTGCCACCAAACGACCGCCAAGCAATCCGCCAGCCGCGGCTCAACTTCGGCAATCAATTTTGCCGCCCACCCCGCAAATAACGGCTCAGCACTTGATACCTTTCCTATCGATCCGCCTTTTACAAGCAGACTGGATACTATGCTCCATAGCGGTAATGCAGGTACATTCCCCGCCCAAATAGTTGTCATCAATTGTGGACCGATTGCCTTTGAATAGCCGCCCTTAGCCCGCGGTTGAAAATCATCTAGCGCTAATGGATTGCCAAAGTCTTCGACTAAAAACCGCTGCAGCTGAGGTTTTCGAAACGTTTTTAATTGGGCCGTTATTCCGAGACGAACCATTTCTTCATCGAAGCCCGTGATGATCGGCAGCAATGCCTCGGCCTTTTTTCGATAAGGATTGTCCCGATCCAACAGACGTGCAATGACCTGATCAATGATATGTACCAGTTCAGAAACGCTAAAGGATTTCAAGATATCACTTGCTTTTTTCACGCCGTCGGCAATTTGTAGTAACTGCTCAGTCGTTAGAACGGGTACCTGAACTTGCAACTCTTTCCCATGACTTTGAAATGTTTTGATTTCATAGGAAACATCTTCCTCATTAATCTGCGTGAAATAGCCTGCACGTTCCATCATTTGAAAGCCCCTTGCGTTACCTGAACGAACGCTTCAAGCGCGAGTGAACAACCTTTCGCTTCTGCACCTTCAACCCTTCCTAAAAACAAAAAGCCATTCTCTTTTTTCACACCCATGTCCTCAGTCAAAATCGCCGCAACAGAATTCACATTTGCCAAATCATACTGAATGAGCACCCCGGGTTCACCGTCAGGCTGATCTACCCCAGTTATCGGGTCCACCACTCTCGTCCGGATCCAATGCGGACCTGACTTTTCAGATGGGATGATCGCATTCCCTTCGTCATAAAACTGTGTACTTAGTTCCGTCATCCCGAACATATTGATGCAGTTTTCCGTCTTAACGCCAAGATAATACGTCATCTTTTGATAAAACGAAGTCAAATCCAACTCCTCTGACTGTTTCTTAAATCCGCCTGTATCCAGTAGCTTACTTCCTTCTGGCAATGAAAATCTGCGCCCTTGTTTTGCTAACACTTCAAATAAGTGAACGAAACTAAATGAGGCTCCAAGCAAAGCGTACGGGTTCCCTTCCGACTCTCGTTTCTCTAATTCCTGAATGAGCTGATTTGTTTGCAAGCCACAATCATCTACAAAATAGGTGAAATCATCACCACTAAATGTCTGCGCCGCAAGTGCTAAATAATGCGCAAGCGAAGAATTTGGCATTAAATCTGTTTTGGGGAATAAAATCCCCATCGGTATTTTCTGGTCGCTTCCCATAAATCGCTTCTTAAAAACGGTCTGCATCGATTGGTCATACACTTCTAACGTCGAGTGGTAATGTTTCCCCCGTTCTCCCCTCGTTGTACCGCTTGTCATGAAAGTAGCCAAAGCGGTTTCGATGTTCGTGCAGCTTAAAGGAACTTCTTTAAACGCATCAATCGGCACAGCGGGAATCTCCGTCCAAGACTTGACTAACCTTGGCGTCTTTCCTTTTGCTCGACAGTACGTTTGATAAGGTAAATTGTTTTCGTATTGGTAACGAAACAATGACAATGCCTGTCCATTAAATTCTGCTTCCGAACTACTGGATTGATCCAAAAATGCTAATGTACTTTCTACTATCTCTTGCTTTGTCATATTCACCAAATCCTTTCATTCCACATAAAAAAACGCCGTCTATGATTTTTCGTCAAGAAGCGGCGCCTACTTTTTTTAATTTGCGGCCACTTTCCTACGCTGGCATGATCCAGGTCAGGTACAAAGGGTTCGCAACATACGTCTCAGTCCAATAAAAGACTCCCCCAGTGGTAGTTCCTATTCAATTCCTACTATCTATTGTAACATAAATCTGAAAAATCACGAAAATGAATTGATCCGTACGAAGATAACAATTCAAATTGAAAAAGTACATTGCCAATAAAACAGTAACAGGTTCAGTTGATGGGCAGAAAACACGAAAATGTACACTAATTAGCATCTAAATTAGCGTATGATTAGCATCCAAATTAACAGTAGAAAAAGCAGAAAAAATGCCCAGGTTATCATGCCTGTGCATTTTTTCCTATCCTATCCTTTATTCCGCAAACGCCCCTGATTATAGAAATATTTAACTCATACAAATCGGATGGATTAATTGACCCATCCGATTTGTACGTTTACTAACACAATAGTAAAAATGGTTAATACGACATAAAATAAATGGAAATAAACATTCCCATATTCCTTATTATTAAAATTTCTTTTAGCTAATATATAATTCAAGAAAATAAAACTAACACATGAAATAAAAAAAGCGCTTATACTCATAAATCCGACAAAAGTTAAAATCAACATAATAATACAAAATATAATATATCTAATTCCCTCTACCTTTAACAAACCCATAAAAAGCTCCCACTTCCTCTATCTTTGAACTTTTCATATAAAAAAATAACCATCCCCTCTTTTTTCATATCAGCTCGACTTCCAATTTGGGTCCATTTCAGGGACAGTCAGGCTTGCCCAAGTACCATAGTTTCACAAAACTAATTCTTCGCTAGGTAATCGTTTCCTAGACAGTATCCATCTAACAATCTGGCCCTATAACTGAATAGGGTGCAAATTTTTCTTCAAGAATTGCCCCATTTATGGAATTACCAAAGGGGTTCATCTTTTCCACTTAATTTAATTTTTGAAATTATAAACGGAACAAATATTAGACTTAACCATCCCAAAGTTAATAACCTTTGCGATTCAGCAGATATGTATTGTCTATCACCACAATTGGGGCAGTCTTTTCCCTTCTTTGAAAATCCAAGAGCGATTATGTCTTTCGCATTCCACTTGTAATTACAGTTAGTACAACGTGGCATGATTATCCCCTCCTATTCTTAATTACCTTACATTCACAAAATGGCCCTATTGCGGTTTTGAGACATTTGCTTATCAAGCAAACGCCTCCGTTTCTAAACTTTATCCACATCGCTCGTGGTAAACAATAAAGCGATTAGCGTTAGAAATGAAGCTATTATAATTACCGTAAGAATAAGCATAATCAAACTCCTCCTTTTTCGTTAAATGGCCCGTTTGAAGCACAAGTCTTGTACCGTTAAAGCCCCGATTCCAAAACATCTTGGTCTATTAAAGTCTTTTGCGTTTAATATTAAAAATAAATTCAAACAGAAAGGCAACTGCTATACCGCTTAAAAAAATATAACCTGGAGAAAATAAAGCACTTCCCATTACTGAGTAATAAAAGTAGTTTATTGCCGTAATTAGCATGTAGGCATAAAAACCAAAGAAAACTCCCTTTTTCCAATTGTGTGATTCATCCTCATTCATCGACTTGAAGAACCTCATAACATCACTTCCCTCACCTCGTGAAATGAACAGATTGTTCAATACTGACTTCACTCCAATTCGTCACATTTATCCAATAGTATATCATTTCCATTTTTGAAATTATATCTTTTGTAAGGAATTTTCCAATATAAAAAGCGATAAAGTTTTATCGCTTTACAGAATAAATATCTTGAGTATTATATTTCATTAGCTGTTACCATCCGCAGCAAGTCGGAATTTGTTCTCGAATAGACTTGCGAGTAAGGCGCCTATCGTTAAGTTCATTACCATATTGGCAACGGCTGGTACCGCTGCGAGTGATCCGAAGTGTTCCATCGCAAGTGTTGCGGCGAGGGCGGTGTTGCAAATACCTGTATGGAATAAAATTGCGCGGGCGTTGCGCTCGGGTACACCTAGCCATCTCGAGATAAAATAGCCAGCGCCCATTGGGATGCTGACTTGTAATGTGACTGCTATGAATACAAGCGGCAGCACGGACAAGTTCTCAGACAAGGCTTGCTGGGCATTGGATATGACCGATAGGATGACTAGAAATAGAGCAAGTTGAGACAAGACTCCGGTATATGGTTTGAACTTCTCCACTTGACGCTGAAACTTCCACTGAATTAGTAAACCGCCAATCAAAGGGAAGAACACGATATAAATAATGTTAAGAAATAAAGGCCAGAATTCAATAGGTATAAACCGTCCCGCAAATGTCTGCAATAAAACCGGCGTCAGCACAGGTGAGATGAATGTATCAAGTGTCGCCATCGTAATACTGAGCGCGACTTCTCCTCCTGCAATAAATGTATATATATTTGCAGACGTTCCGCTTGGTACGGTTCCCGCCAAAATAATACCGGTCGCGATTTCTGCTTGATTGCCGAAAAATAAATAGGCAATTGCTATCGACACTGCAACCATGATCGTCCATTTCAACAAGACACCCAGTAAAGCGTATTTCGGGTTTTTGATGACCTCGAGCAGCTTCTCCGATGAAAGCGATAAGCCCATCAGAAAGAAGATCGTCCCTAATCCAAAGCCCGTCAATTGCCGGATTGAAATGAATGCATCCGGAATGATATAGGCGATAATGGATAAGAGTACGATCCAAAGTGGTAAATACTTCGAAATGATTTTTGATATGGTTTGTATAGTTTTCATTTATTTCTCCTCCTTGCGAGGAAGTCCGTCTTTGTGTTTTGCTATGAGCGGTTAGACCGTCGCTATGAGCGCTTATCGAAGCACTATGAGCAGTCAAAGGCCGCGTATGAGCGGTTAAAGCATTCATTAGAGCACTCGCTCCGCAACTATGAGCGCTTTTCACGAATCTTTGAGCGTTCAGCATAAAAACCTCACTGATCACTCAGCATTTCCGATATATATACGCCCCATCCTCTACATAATCCAATTCCGCCACATCGCCAATCTGAACATTTCCATCCGTTCTGACCGTAACCTTCGCTTTGGATTCATCCAACTGAATAAGTGCCACTGTGTAAGGAGCGAGATGAGCAAATTCAGCAGGTGCAATATGAATATCCGTGTAACTATAGACCGTACCTTTCGAAGACACGTCTTGCTCTTGCAAATTGCCTGTTCCGCAACTCGGACAACGGTATTTATTCGAGACACTGGCATATTCACACTGATCGCATTGATAGACTTTCATCTCTTCACAACCTTTCTAGAATATGAACAGTGGAGTACGAACCTGTTCCACCCAGGTTTTGCGCCAAAGCGAGTCGCGCATGTTCTACTTGATTTGGTGCAGTACCGCGAAGTTGTTGGACGAGCTGATACATTTGTGCGACACCAGTTGCACCGATTGGGTGACCGCGTGACAATAATCCCCCACTCGTGTTCACTGGTTTATCGCCAGTCGCTGTCGTTCGACCTTGCTCCACCGCAAGCCAACCTTCACGTTTATTGAAAAAGCCTAACTCCTCAATCGCAAGCATTTCCGTCATTGAGAAACAGTCATGAATTTCCACGACGTCGATATCTTCCGGGCCGACGCCTGCTTTTTCATATGCCAAGCGACCTGACTCTCGAACTGCGGGCAATGAAAGTAAATCGTCCGCGTCTTGCATTTGTGTAGGTCCTGAACTTTGTGCAGACGAACGGATATGGATCGCACCTTTTTTACGCGTAATGACCAATGCTGCCGCCCCATCCGTTGTTGGAGAACAATCAAATAAGCCGAGTGGAGACGTAATAATACGTGCCTCCATAATCTCTTCCATCGTCGTTGGTTTCTGGAATTGCGCCAAAGGATTATGTAAAGCATTTTCACGATTCTTCAACGCAATCATCGCCAAATGCTCTTTCGTAGCATCCGTTTCATAGAAGTAACGGTTCGCGAGTACGCCAAAGAATCCAGGGAATGTGAGACCTGCCTGCTTTTCATTGGAATCGTTATCCATTGCGGCATTGATCGCCTGTGTAACGTCAGCAGTCGAAGCATGTTTCATCTTCTCCACACCTGCTATTAAGACTGTATCGTATTCGCCGCTTAGAATTCCCATGATCCCTTGACGAAGCGCAATCCCCCCTGATGCACAAGCACCTTCTACTTTGGCTGTCGGGATATAGCCGAGTCCGAGTTCATTGGCTACTAAGGCGCCGAGGATTTCTTGATTACCGATCGAGCCACCCATAAAGTTGCCGACAAACACCGCATCAACTTTCGGATTTCCTGCATTTTCAAGTGCTTCTATCGACGCTTCAACTAACAACTGCTTCATAGACTTGTCGACAAATTTCCCGAACTTCGTCATGCCAATTCCTTCGATATAGACATTCGTCAAGACTGCACCTCCACATGCTGATTGCGTAATTCCCGTTTTAAGATTTTACCGTACGAGCTTTTCGGTAGTTCATCTACGATATACATCTCTTTGGGTTTTTTGAAGCTCGCCATATGATCTAGACATAACTGAAGTAATTCTTCTTTCATCACGGGCTTAGTACCGTTCGGAACGACATATGCAATAACATTTTCTCCCCACTTATCGTCAGGTACACCGATAACGCATGTCTCTTTTACCCCATCATGCTTATTGAGGACTTCTTCCACTTCTCTCGGATAAATATTGACGCCTCCTGAAATAATGACGTCTTTTTTGCGGTCCACGATATGCACATAGCCCGCCTCACTTTTCCAACCGAGATCACCAGTTTGTAACCAGCCGCCACGTAACGTTTCATTTGTCGCCTGCTCGTTATTCCAGTAACCTTTCATGACAAGAGAGCCTTTACAAACGATCTCTCCAACTTCACCTGCCGGCAGTTCAGTCCCTTGCGCATCGACAATCTTCACATCGACAAAAGGTCCGACACGCCCACAGGATTCCAGATGATCGCCAAGTTCGCGTTTCGGCATCATCGTAATACACATCGGCGCCTCAACTTGACCGAATGTCTGTGCAAATATCGGCCCTGTCAGAGCGAGTGCTTGCTCGAGCTTACTTGCAGCAATCGAAGAACCGGCCATATTAATCGTCTTAATTGTAGATAAATTCTTCGGATCAAATTTCGGATGCTGGATCATTAAATTAACCATAGTAGGTACAAGGAAAATAACAGTGACTTTTTCTTTCGTTAAATTATGAACGAATTCTTCAGGCTCAAACTTATTGAATACAACTTGCGTTAATCCATACAGCCACGCTACATGCGACAGGAAGTTACTGCCGTGTGTCAATGGTGCAACATGACCTATCACATCGTCGTAATCGGTCTCACAAGCAAGCGCTAGTGACAAAGCTCCCGAAATGATATTGCGATGACTCAACATCACACCTTTTGGATTTCCTGTCGTACCGGATGTATACATAATCGCAAATATATCCTCTTCCACAATCTCCGTTGTACATGTAGCCCCCCTATTTTGTTCAATGACTTGTTCATACTGCTCGCCGATTGTTAGCGCTTGGATGACTGTATCGATTGGTTTTATTAACTCTGATTCACCAATGATCAACTGAACATCTGCATCGTCCAGCA
Source organism: Sporosarcina ureae DSM 2281 (assembly GCF_000425545.1). Classification (GTDB taxonomy): domain Bacteria; phylum Bacillota; class Bacilli; order Bacillales_A; family Planococcaceae; genus Sporosarcina; species Sporosarcina ureae. The sequence continues at coordinate 182,605 of NZ_AUDQ01000004.1, forward strand.
TATATTCATGCTCTTTCGGATGAAGCCGATAATTTAACGGTACTTTGATGACACCTGAGATTGCCGCCGCTACGTCAAGCTCAATATGTTCCAGGCGATTTGACGATAGAACGGCAAAGCGGTCCCCTTTTTGAAGACCTACTTTCGCAAAGTATGCTGTCAGTGCAAATGCCCGTTGCATCAGTTCATGAAACGTAAGTGAGCGCCTTTCATCTTTCACAGCTATTTTATTCGGATAAGCTGCGGCTGATTTCATTGCTAGTTTACCGATTGTCTCCAACGTCACTCACTCCTTTTCGTAAAATGAAATAATGGAATACCTGAATATTCATCTGGTTTTCTATGAACATGTGTATAGGATACCGGGAATATAATGAATTCCACTGTAATCGCCACGGGATTTTCTCCTCTAAGGAAGTGACCGCCATTCATCTGTTGATCACAGTCTACATATAGTCCGTGGAAGTGGATATCCAACTGCCCTTGTTCATCGTAACCAACAAATCCTGAACCGGAAAGCAGTTCGACGGGAGTGTCTGTGACAAGCCTTTCGGAATACTGTAAACTTTTATCTGGATTTTGCTGAGGTTGTACAATGGTCGCATACGCAAGAGAGCCTATACATTGAAATTGAGCTGCTTCGACATGATGCTGCTTACACACTGCGAGAATACCTTCAAATAGATCGGTACCTTTCTTCAAACGTCCGATAATTCGATTCGTTTTCTCGTCATATACCGCTTCAATTGGGTGATTCAATACAAAACCCTCCATCCATTTTCAGTACTTGTCCTGTCGTATAGTTAGATTCAGATGAGGCAAAGTACAGAACGGCTTCTGCGATACTCGCCACTGTGCCTGTTTGATGGATTGTCGCCTTATCCAAATTGGTCATAACTACAGGTGCAACTGAATTACATGTGATTCCATACTCACGAAGTTCTTTAGCGGTCTGCTTGGTCAATTTACTAACTGAATCCTTAGAAGTTGTGAACGTTCGTTCTTTATCGGAACTTGATATCGAACTAATATTAATGATACGACCATACTTCTGCTCCACCATATACGGTGATACTCCTTGAATGAATAGAGAAGTTGCTTGTGCCTTCAAATCTACTTCGAGTTGCCATTGATCAATAGATGACTGATTTTCATTATGAATACCACATATACACATATTGTTTACTAATATATGTAGTTCCCCGAAGGCATCCGATGCTCTAGCGATTGCCGCGTTCACAAATTCTTTATCACGAATTTCGCCCAAGCATTCTAAATAAACCGCTTTGCCCCTAAATGATTGAATGGCTTCCAATGTCCCGGCACAGCTTGTTGAATCCACCAGTACGACATTGGCACCTTGTTGTGAAAGAAGGAGGGCCGTCTGGGCACCAATACCATTGGCAGCCCCTGTGACGATCGCCGTCTGTCCTTTCAGTTTCATAAGCAACCCTCCTCAATCTACTTGATGTTTAGTAAATCTGGTAAAAATGTAGAGATCTGCGGAATATACGTAATGAGTAACAAGATAATGACGGAGGAGACAACGAAAGGCAAAACCCCTTTCGATATTTGCCCTATTGAAATATTCGATATGCCCGCGGCTACGAATAAATTGAGACCGACTGGCGGAGTGAAAAGACCAATCGCTAAGTTGACTGTCATAAAGACACCGAATACTGTTGGATCGACATCGAACAATAGCACAATCGGCAATAAAATCGGAATGAAAATATAGTAGGCAGAAATTGCGTCGATAAACATCCCGGCAATTAGTAAAATGATATTGATTAACAATAAGATTATAATTTTATTATCTGAAATACTTAACATCACGTCTGAAATCTGCGTAGCAATTTGCTCGGTTGTGATGATGTATGCGTAGACACTCGCCGCACTAACGATAAACATGACGACTGCCGTCTGAATACCTGCCGCAACTAAGATGTCATATAGCTTTTTCAATGTCAGTTCGCGATATATGAAAAAACCGATGAACAGACTATAAAATACTGCCACTACTGCTGCTTCCGTCGGTGTAAAGAATCCACCATAAATACCACCTAAAATAATAACAGGAATTAATAAGCCCCAGATGGCATTTCCGAAGGCTTTAAAGCGTTCCGCACTTGTTGCCGGTTCCATTATGTACTGTTGCGATATCGGACCTTCACGTTTTTCCTGTCGATACCTAACGAACATGGCAGCTATAATAAATCCAACGCCCAATAACAATCCAGGAATGACCCCTGCCATGAACATTCTTCCGATCGATACCGGAACCTGATCGCCCGCCACTACAGCAAAGACGATAAACGCAATACTAGGTGGAATGATGATACCGATTGCTCCGGAACTTGCTACCAAACCGGCCGCAGTTTCCGTTTTATAACCGTTCTTCACCATACCCGGAATTAAAATACCACCTATCGCGGCAACCGTCGCAGGACCTGAGCCAGAAATTGCTGCGAAGAAAATTGCTGTCATAACGGTTACAAATATAATTCCGCTTTTACGATGACCAACCAATGCTTGCGCAAAATCAATCAGTCTTTTGGAAATTCCCGCGTGCTCCATAATGACTCCCGCCAAGATGAAAAACGGAATCGCAAGTAACGTGAATTTCGCTACGCTCGTATACATGATATCTGCAACCAATTCCAAACCAAACAATCCACTGCCTGTAAATAACACCACAATGGATGAGATAGCTAAGGCCACAGCAATAGGCATTCGAAGCATAACTAAAATGAAAAATACACCGAATAAAATGATCGCTGTCATATTAGCTGCTCTCCCTTCCCGTTTTGCTGTCGGAATTCAACAATCGTTACTTGGATGGAGCGAATGAAGCAAAATAGCGCACCGATTGGCATCGACATTGAGAACCACCATTGCGGCCAACCAAGCGATGGCGTTTTCTGTCCCATATCCATCTGATACTGCACCATCTTCAAACCAAAATATAAAAGAATAAAAAATAATAACATCATCATCAATCCAACCAAAATCGTAATAATATTCTTCAGCAACAGATTGCCCTTGTCATAAATCAGAGTAAAGCCAAGATGTGCGTACTTCCGCACACCAATGGCTGTTCCGACAAATGTTAACATCACAAACAAATTGACTGTAATCTCTTCTGTGAAAGAAAATGAATAATTGGCAAATCCTCTGGATAGCACATTAACGAATGCAATGGTGGACATGATGGACAGCACAATCACAACAATCCATTCTTCTAACCTATTGAATATTTTTCCCATACATCCACCCTCCAGTCCTTATTGGTCTTGGAACTTATCTAATAGATCCTTGCCCCAAATATCTTCATACTTTTTATAAACCGGTTGTACTGCTTCTGTAAACTCCGCTAATTCTTCGTCTGTTGGTGCGTAGAACTGCATGCCCGCATCCTTCAACTCACCGATTTGTTTCTCTTCCTTTTCACGTGCCATTTCTACTTGATACTCTGCCGCCTCTTTACCTAACTTCTTCACAAGCTCCTGATCTTCTTCACTCATCGAATCAAACAATTTCTTGTTGATGCCTAGTACTAATGGATCGTAGGAATAGTTCCAAGTCGTTAAGTAGTCTTGTACTTCATTCAACTTAGATGAGTGAATAACATCGATCGGGTTTTCTTGACCGTCAATCGTCCCCTGCTGAAGAGATGTAAAGACTTCAGAGAACGCCATTGTCGTTGGATCGGCACCTAGTGCACGGTACAAATCTGTGTACATCGTGATTCCAGGAATACGTACTTTCAGGCCTTTCATGTCTGCAGGTGATTTAATTTCCTTTTTACTGTTTGTAATCTGACGGAAACCATTCTCGCCGAATCCGAGTAATTCTACGTTCTTTTCATTGAGGATCTCTGCGAGTGCTTCCCCACCTGCCCCATCAAATACTTTGTCTACTCCGTCTTTATCTTTAAATAGGAATGGCGCACTCGCTACACCAAAGCGATCATCTAAGATAGAATAAATAATTGTGGAGTGAAGACTCAGGTCGGTCTGTCCTTTTGTCAAAAGCTCTACACCTTTCCCTTGGTCACCATTTGATAGTTGTTCATTCGGGAAAACTTCAATATTGATACGACCATCCGTTTGTTCTTTCAAGTCCTGCGCTAACTTGTCTGCAGCCTGATACCAAGTAGATGAATCATTAACCGTGACAGACATTTTCAGATCGTATGATTTTCCTTCTGATTCAGCCGCACCATCTGTTGATTCTTCTTTGTCTGACGAACAAGCTGCCAACATCAGCATGGCAGATAAACCAATTGCGCCTAATACACTCTTTTTCTTCATTTTCATTTGTTGTTCCCCCCAGTTTTTTCCAAAAGTCATCTAGATACTTACCGCTCCAAAAGAGTATCTATTCGAAACATTTTGTTAGTACATATAATTCTAATAGTCTGACAGTTTAATTCATATAGACTTTAGCACAATGATATATAGAGAAACACTTCTACTTTTTGTGTCAACGTCTAGTTTCTATAGAAAGCGTCTTTATTTGCTCCTTCTATTATATTAAAATAATAAAGAACATAAAAAGAGGAGCAATTCATTGCTCCTCTTTTTATACTTTATTTAACTTTTCTCTAGCCCTTACTAAATAATATGCATTAATCCAAGAAGCAATCGGTATAACTAGCGCTATGCCAAGCCCCGCGCAAAGTATCAAAATCATTTCTGAACTGAATATCTTTGAATTGACGATATCCCCAATGGAATAGTGCAAATCCTTGAACCAAATGAGCAATGCCAAATATCCACCAAAGAAAGCGAAGAACAATGTATTGGTATCGGTTCCTAAAATATCTCGTCCAATGCTGACACCAGACTTAAACAATTCCTTCTTACTTAAACTAGGTGCATGCTTAAATACTTCGTGCATAGTCGTAGCGATCGATATAGCGACGTCCATGATCGCCCCAATAGTACTCATTATAATGACGGAAGCGCCAATTTTTATGAAGTCTACACCAATATAGAGAGACATACCTGCAATTGCTTCTTCTTCCTCTTCACCAAATCCTTGAATCATTAGTTTTTTGGATATTAATACAATGAAAAACAATAATATACTAATGGTAATCATCGTTGAGATAAAAGCCATTACCGTTTTACTATTCACCTCATTAATATAAAACAAGCTAACGCATCCAATAACGATGCAAGCAATAAATGTAATGAGAATAGGATTAGCGTTTGGATCCAACATAAAAAACATCGTGAAGAAGACAACACCAAAATTAAAAAATAGCGAAATGAATGATCTTGCCCCACTTTTTCCGCCTACCCAGATCATTAACACGAGTAAAATAACCCCGAGCCATACAAGTACATTCATATTCTTGCCCTCTTTCGTTCAATGAAGAAGATGGCTGTATAAAGTCCAATCGGGATCGTCAAGACGATTCCAATCCCACCAGCTAAAGCACGCGCTAATTCCAACGACAGATTCATCGAAAGTGCAAATCCTACGGGAGAAGCGTTTTTCAAATAGAGAATGAGCATGGGGATGGATCCACTTATATATGCAAAAAACAGAATGCTTGTAATGGTTCCCATAATGTCTTTACCAATATCTATGCCAGATGCTTTTAGCGCTTTAACGGATATAGTGTGATCTCTTTCATATAATGCAAACATCGAAGACGACATCGTAATGGCCACATCCATAATGGCCCCGAGTGATCCAATAAACAGCCCCGCCATGAAGATGGTGTGATAAGGACGCGTCAAAAACTGCATTTCTTCATAACGCAAACCATTCCCTGAAGTAATCCAGATGACAAGAGACGTGATGGAAAGAGATACGACTGTTGCGACTAGCGTAGCTACAATCGCGGCATACGTTTTTTCAGTGCGGCCACTGACTAGCAGGAGCGAAATCGTTGTGAATAGCAGGATACAAATCCCGCAAACTACAAGTAAACTGACCTCATAATATTTCACATAAATATCCAAAGCGAATGATAGTACGAGGACATTAATCACAAAGCCTACTATTGCTAATAGCCCTTGCTTATGCCCAACAATTAATAGCGTAAAGACGAAGATCCACGCAACGATTAATACGTATGTATCACGTTTTACGTCTGTGATACTTCCCATCAGTTGTTCTCCAGCAGTAGAATCAATGGAGACAAATACTTCATTTCCTATACGGTACTGTTGATCGTATGCCCCGGAAGAGGAATACTCGTTGGCCAACTGGACTTCTTGGCCTTTTTCTTCTCCGTTCATGATCCTAGCTACGATTTGCTGGACAAATAGTGTGTCTTCATTGCCATGCATATCTGTTACATCGGTTTCTTTCTCTATTGTTGTATCGATCACCTTAGCGATCGGTCGGTCATAAAATGAATGATTTTGATTTACAAATGCAATGGAACCAATACAGCAAAGTGCTAATATCAAAAACAGGGTCCACTGCCATGTTGTGATGTTTCGGATTCTATTCAAAACAATCCTCCTGACACTCTTAGGATAAGACGCAGTTTAATCCTACCATGAATAAGACGTAGAATTGAAAAAAACAATCTGTTTCCTCGTCTAATAAAAAAAGCTCCGATTCCACTATAGGAAGCGAAGCAATTGATCACTTATTTCTTACTCAACGACTGCTCTTCCATTAAACGCAGTGACAAGTATAGTAAGAAGACATCATGCGTACTAGAAACAGATAGTCCTGTTAACTGCTCGACCTTTTGCAGACGATAAGACAATGTATTTTTATGGATATGCAGACGTTGCGCGGTATTTTGCATCGACTGATTCTCTTCGAACCATACCGTCAAATTATTCAGCAAGTCTTTATGATCTTCCAGTGGCGCAACTGTGCGCTTAAGGAATTCCTGCTTGACCAAATCTGGAATGCTCTGCAAAATTATTTCAAGACGCAGTTCATGCTCAAAGACAATATCTCCAGATTCCTTTGCAGCATGGACTGCACGTTCTGCCTGGGCGAATGATTTAGCTAAGTCGAAATACTGTGTGGATGCACCTATACCTGCGACGACTTGTACTTTCTTGCGCCGTTTTATATGAAGCAATAGGAACTCTAACTCGTTTTTTACAGTTTCCTGATTCATTTCAGGTAATAATAATAAGATTTTATTTTGCGCCCAGCGGATCATCTTCATGGAAGGATGGATGTTTTGAATCGACTCAAATGTCTCCATTTCCTCAACGGAGAACTGTTCCAATAGATCCAGCACTTCCAAAACCACCACTTGACTGTAGAGTGTCACGTCGATTCCGAGCAGTGTCCCTCGTTCCATAAATCTTTCATCTTTCTTTGATCCTGTCAGCCAGTCAAAGACGAAGAACTCCACATCACGTACTTTTTCATCCTTCTGCTTTCGTTTCAGGGTGTCTTGGATGAACAGTTCCGCTACGCGTAAGATCAGCTGAGCCTGCGGATGAATCACATCTGGATCACCCGTCACGCCAAGTACGGCGATCGGTTCTTCTTCAATAATGATCGGCAAGACAATTCCTCTACGGACCCCTTGCAGATGCTCCGCTTCCTCGTCTGCCATACGGAGCATCGTTTTCTGGCGCATGCTTAACAGTGCCCCTTCATGGAACTGATTGATTCGATCCGGTTCTGTACTCGCTTGAATGAAGCCTCTTCTATCTGTTAAGATCACTTGCTGCTGTATCAGATTCGATAATTCAGTTACTATTTCATGTCCTAATGTATCAAATTGAAACACCTGTCTCACCTCGGATGAAAACTGCTAGTCATACTTAGTTTACGCCACATCAGTTTCCACTACAATAGAGGTGATTCAGATAAGTCGGACTTCCGGAATTCCACAGCTCCATGCCTTTATGAGCAGCTGTAATAGTTCTGCTGTTTCAATGGTTGCAGACTTCTCTAACGTGACCGATCCGCCTTGATCGGTATGGCGCTGTTCTGCAGTTATTCGGTCGATCATGGCGATTTGCTGTTGTTTTGTCGCTTGGTATATCGAACGATGCATAACCGAGGCCGCTTTGCGCAGAGGAGTATTCATTCCGCTTTGACAGGATGCCACCTCCAAGGAACGATTTATCTCTCGGGCTACCTCTTCAATAAACAGAAGGGCCCTCTCTGAATGTAAAGCAATTTTCTGTTCAGCTATAGCTTTTTCCCATCCTGCCACTTCAATTTGTATCGTACGTCCCCATATACTTTCAATCCCGTTCAGTAAACGTACAAGTATGGTACAAGTACGTGCCAACTCCGTTTCCTGCAGTACGTACGGTAATTGAATATACGAGCATAATACTGCTTTTTCCTGTCGTTCTTTATTAGGAAAATGCACAACAATTCCTTCACTTCCAAGCAGCCGTTTCATCAATCCGATGGCAGAGACTTTTTTATGCCCAATAGAGGAACTATCAGCAGCGTGGGAAAATCTTTCACTGTTGAAGTTGTCAAATGAACATCCAAAAATACGCTCTACTTGTTCAGCATCAAATAAACACCAAGAGCCGCACGCTTTTACTTGTTCCATAAAATGATCGGGTATACGTATATGCTTTTCTTTAACCTTACTTGATAAAAATGATGCTATTCTGTCGTCAGCGATATCCATTGTATATTGCTGGACTCTCGTCTTTCGCTGATAAAACGTCTTACCGAAGAATGACATAACTTCAGCTGGCAAAGTCACATAACCATGGCTCAGCATCCAATATGCTTCCTGTACTTTCTGCAAGCGCTGGACTGTTTCATTTTGCATTGCACCCATTGCTATGAGCATAAGCCTTTCCTGAGGCAGTCCTATCCGCTTATCATGATAATCAGATGTTACGAATTCATTCATATATTGCTGCAACTGTGCAGATGGTATCAGTCGGTCGCGTTCAGCTACAATCTGTAAGCCAAGCCATTTGATTTCACTTGCTGAATAGTTATAGATCCATTGACCGTATAACCCGTCCTGTAACAGTTTCCTTACTACTTGATGAAATCCTGAATACACTGGTCTTCCACGCTGTTGTTCTGCTTGTTTATACAATATCTGCAACAGTGCACGTTCGTGTATACGTTCCTCATTTTGTTCACATAATCTCATGTCGCGGTCTCCTTTCGTAAACAACAAAAAACAATCATTCCGCCTCTTCGGCAAGATGATTGCAATAGTTGTGAATGAGGAAACAAATTCAGGCAACTTTAATATACTCCATACAAAAATGCATAGATGCAGATACCTTTTTTGCTTCCACTCCTCAACCCCCGAAGAAAGTGTCGCTTTGACGATACGTGGCAGGTCTCCTGGCTTCACTTCATCCTTCCGCCAGTGCCTTCCCATGTCTCCATAGTGGCTAATTCTAGCGGTCGTCCGTGTGTACAGTTGCGGGGACAGCTCCGGTTTACGGATTCCCTTTTACACCTTGATAGGTACCAGCGCATCGTGCAAACTCATTTATTTGATTGACTTCATTTTATCATGGATAACGTAGAGGGTGGTAGCGTTTGTTTTCATTAAGAGGGAAGACATAACTAAACAGGGTGCCTATCTAAAAACTACTGTGAGTACATCCACAATCGTTTTTTGCTAGGCACCCTGTATCGAACTTTCTTCATTACTTACATGAGTTGTTGTTCGCATAGACAGCCGCACTCCGCCAATCCTTGAACATACGCTTCTTCCCATGTAATCCCATGGATGAAACCATTCTCTGAGTAACCTGTGATCAAATAAAACGTTTCGTTTTGCTCTGGTAGTGCTGAATTGTTTTGATAGGTGTTGTTTTGCATAAGAATTACCTCCTGGATTTGTATTTTTCATAGTATATGCCTTGTCGGGGAAAAAAGAACATTTTCTTCGCTTTTATTAATAAAAGGCCTATTGATAGCGCTTACATTTTAAAGGCAAAAGGAAATGAGTTCTTTATATATTTCCGAACTAGTGTAATAAAGGCACGTTTAATAAATCTGTGAATTCTGTTTATTGTACCATGCAAATAAATAAAAGTAAATAAAAAAGTTGTGATTCTTTATAAACTTTTGGCAGTTTTTAAGATAAGCTTTGACTTCTCTATCATTTAATGACTAAAATGCGCCAAAAAAACTTCTTCCTACACAAAAATATCTCCCTAAGTCCCCATTACGACTTAGAGAGATCAGTAGTTATTAGGACAACTGCTTTTCGCAAATTTCGATCACTGCTTTAACAGAATCAGCTGACTGATCGAGCGCTGTTTGTTCTTCCTCTGTTAACGGGAGTTCGATTACACTCTCGATACCATTGCCACCCAAAACAGTAGGAACGCCTAAATAGATATTTTGATATCCATATTCGCCTTCTAAATAAGCAATAGATGGCATAATTCGTTTTTTATCTTTGATAATTGCTTCCGCCATCTCTACCAAAGCCGCAGCAGGTGCATAATACGCGCTACCATTACCTAACAACGAGACGATCTCGCCGCCGCCTTTTCGAGTACGCTCCACAATTGCTTCCAATCGTTCATTCGAAATGATTTTATCCAACGGAATGCCCCCAGCGTATGAATAACGCACAAGTGGAACCATATCATCGCCGTGTCCACCAAGGACAAAGCCCGAAATATCTTCTACAGAAATATTCAATTCTTCCGAGATGAACGTATTGAAACGGGCAGTATCGAGCACACCTGATTGTCCAATTACACGATTTTTAGGAAAGCCCGTTGTTTTATAGCAAACATATGTCATCGCATCTACCGGGTTACTTAAAATCAGCACAATGCTGTCTGGTGCGTAACGCTTCACTTGTTCAGAAACAGAACGCATAATCTTCGCATTGGTCGCAACTAAATCATCACGACTCATACCTGGTTTGCGTGCGACGCCTGCTGTAATGATCACCATTGCAGCGCCTTCAATATCCTCGTAATTCGATGTACCTGTGATGCGGGAATTGAACTGTTGCACAGGACTTGTCTGAAGGAGATCGAGTGCTTTACCTTTGGTAGGATTGGAGAGGTCAGGAATATCGACTAATACGATATCGCCTAATTCTTTCTGCGCCGCCATCAATGCGGCAGTCGCACCCGTATGACCCGCTCCGATGACTGCAATTTTATGTCGTTTGAAAGCCATGGAAACCACTCCTTTCTATAGATTTCATTATGACCGAAGAGTTTATGCCCAATAAAACTTCGCAAATGCTCATAGGTAATCCGCCCTCAGTCTTTCTTCGGTGCTTTCTTCGCTTCTATCGCTTTCTTTACTTTCGGAATTTCTGGAGTAGTTGGCACTAGCGGTTTCACCATGCCATATACTGAATCATCAGGACGCGGTATTACATGTGCACCTAGCAATTCACCAACACGCGCTGCCGCATCGCGACCTGCATCCACAGCTGCCTGTACTGCTCCGACATCACCTTGAACGATGACCGTTACAATACCACCATCCACCATCTCCTGTGATACTAACTCCACATTAGATGCCTTTACCATTGCGTCTGCTGCTTCAATCGATCCTATCAATCCTTTTGTCTCAATCATTCCGATCGCTTGACTCATGTATATCACCTCTCTTTACTTCTGTTGAATCGATAATACCAATAATGACCGCGTCGATTGGGATCGGGTTTTCTTTTGGTAATATAAAGCGTGAAGAACCGCCACTCGTAATGAGTACCTCATCACCAACCCCTGCCCCAATTCGATCTGCCGCGACCATATGCGACTGTATATTATTGCCGTGTGCATCAATTGGCTGGATGATTAATAGCTTAAGTCCTGATAATCCATCCTCTTTACGGGTTGCCCATACATTACCAATTACTCTACCCATTCGCATGCGTAATCACCTTTTTCTACTTTCTACTAGTTATCATTTTGCCGAGTTCCCGTGCTGTATCTCTTGCTAGTGCCGTAACAATTGTGCCTTTATTGACGACAATTTCCTTTTCCGAAATATCAGCCACGTCTTCAGCCGACAAAAGTTTTTTGGTGAATTCAAGCGTCTCTGGAATACGTACTACTGGATCAGGTGACTTCGTTGTTTCCGTCGTCGCTTGCATAGGTACCGTTTCTTTTGCGTCATTTGGTTTCACCAGACGCCCAATTGACCCCTGTGTAATGAAACCTGCATTTGCTTCATCGGTATCGATATGCATTTCAAGACGATATCGCTCATTCACCCGAATGCGTACATTGCGGAATGAAATAGATCGGACTCCATCTGCTTCCACTGTGACATATTCCCCGTCTACCACGCCAAAGCGCGTAGCATCTGTAGGTGCCATATGGATATGCGCCTGCGCAATAATCAATCCTTGGTCTATATGCACACTACCTTTTGGTCCAATTAGTGTAATCGGTGCAGATCCTTCTATATTGCCGGATTCCCGAAGCGGAGGCTTGACGCCGAGTTTCATAGCATCCGTAAAGCTGACCTCAACTTGGGTCGCTTTGCGGACAGGTCCTAAAATACGTACGCGTTCAATGCTGCTTTTAGGTCCTGCAATCATCACCGTTTCATTCGCGGCGAATTGGCCCGGCTGTGAGAGCTCGGACCGCTGTGTCAATTCATACCCTGCGCCAAATAATACTTCCACATGTTCAGGCTGTAAATGTACGTGACGGGCGGAAACCGCAATGGGAACCGCTCGTTCCGGCAATTGAACGGGACTTTGCCCTAGCTGTCCAAGGATCTCTCCGACAATCTGCTCAATCAATTGCTGATTCATTTAGTTCACGCCTTTCTACTATGTCAGCAGTGATTATTCGCTTTTTGGTAACATCAGTTCTAATTCATTATGTGGTCTTGGGATCACGTGAACAGATAGTAATTCGCCCACACGTTGTGCAGAAGCTGCCCCTGCATCTGTTGCTGCTTTTACTGCGCCTACATCGCCACGTACCATAACTGTTACAATTCCGCCGCCTACATGTACTTTACCTACTAAGTTTACGCTTGCTGCTTTCACCATTGCGTCTGCCGCCTCAATTGCCCCGATTAATCCTTTAGTTTCTACCATTCCTAATGCTGTACCTTCTCTATTCATAATAATTTCCTCCTAATAGTGTTTTATTTTGAAAGTTGTTTAACAATTTCACTGACTAAATTCTGTACTAATGCTGGATCAATGTTGCTGTTTGTTGAAGCTGATACATTGTTCATCACATTGGATACAAGCTGATCGTTCGAGCTTTCTACTGGCTCTGAGTGCTTCGGTAACTGTACTTCCTTCGTGCCGTATGCCATCCGCTTAATGTTCAGTAAATGCTTAGCTGTAACGTTGTCTGATGTGATGTTGCCGCCGAATGTTCCGCATCCTAAAGTAAATGACGGCATTAAGCCTGTCGTACCGCCAACTGCTCCAATTGACGACATCGTGTTGACCATAATACGTGAAACCGGCATTTCCATAGCAAATTCACGAGCGACTGCATCGATTTCCGTATGAAGCACCAAGCTGTGTCCACGTCCACCAAGGTTCAGCAAGTCAAGACATACTTCTTTCGAATGTTTCACACCATCGACGACATACATAGCGAAAATCGGTGATAATTTCTCCAATGAAAACGGTACATCCTTGCCTACTTTTGTTTCCATCCCGATAATCAAGCGAGTGCCTTCCGGTAAAGAAATACCTGCCATTTTAGCGATGAACTGCGGGCTCTTGCCAACCACTTTCGGATTCACCTTACCAGGCACCGGGGAGATGACACCTTCCATAATCTTTTTCTCTTCATCTGATAAAATATATGCGCCATTTTTCTTCAATTCACGCGTAACGAGATCGACAACGTGCTTATCGACAACAATTGCTTGTTCTGTTGCACAAATCGTACCGTAATCAAATGATTTACTATCGACAATATCTCTTACCGCTTTTTCAATCTTCGCCGACCGCTCGATATACACCGGCACATTACCAGGACCTACGCCGTACGCCGGTTTACCTGAGCTATACGCCGCTTTGACTAGTGCACTACCACCTGTTGCGATGATTAGATTGACATCTTTATGCGACATCAATTGCTGCGTTGCCTCCATTGAAGCCAAAGTAAGACACTGGATCAAACCTTCCGGAGCACCTGCCGCAACCGCTGCTGCATCACATACTTTTAATGCTTCATGTGTACATTCAACTGCATATGGGTGAGGACTCACTACAATAGAGTTTCGTGTTTTCAACGCAATCAATGTTTTGAAGAATGCCGTCGATGTCGGATTAGTCGTCGGGATGATGGCGGCAACTACACCGAACGGAGCAGCGATTTCCACCACTTTATTCAAATGGTCTTCTTTGATGACACCGACTGTTTTCAAGTCCTTGATACTTTCATAGACATCACGAGAGCCAACTTCATTCTTGATTTTCTTATGAGCTGCTACCCCCATACCCGTTTCATCTACTGCCATTTGCGCGAGGCGACCGGATTGTTCAAAGGCCGCGTCAGCTACAGCTTTCACAATCTTGTCTACTTGTTGCTGAGTATAGCCCATGAATTTCTCTTGTGCTTCTTTTGCAGTTTTGACGGCCGTGCGCATTTGTTGCAAAGCCAATAAATCATTATCCACTAATTGAACCAAATCAAAACACTCCTTTCTGCATGCTGAACTATCAATAACTTAACGGATGATCCGCCATGTTCTGTATGGCTTCCCGGAACGCATCGGCTGCTGCCTTACAAGAAGATTGACTACCTGTCAGCAGACCACCGCCAAAGTTTGTTTCGGAGGGAGGTGAATAGAGTACACAAAGTGTGACGTCTGCAGCTTTTAAAGCAGCATCCAAACCGATAACGGCTTCAACAGGTGGTGCAATCAAGTATGCCAACGACTGTCCATCTGGTACATTCGCCATGTCAGCTAAATAACTTCCGCAGCTGGAGATAGTATGCGCATATAACACATGATCTGGATTTCCGTTAATCGTTTCGAAATAGGCTTCATGCTCTATCGTTATTCGAATTGAATCCAGACCACTTTTCACTTCTTCCGGCGACGAACCCGCAATGATTCCAATAAACTCACCGGATAGCGGTCCAGAAGAATGGGCTGAGCCCGCGTAAAAGCTTTTTGCGTAGACCACTTCCACATCACTATGCTTCGTTGCTGCATCAATTGCTGTATAGCCGACGTCATCAATTGTCGTCGTCACTAAACCCAAGCTACGCTGGTTAGGCTTCAATTTATACTTCTCAGCAAGTTCCGGACTGACGTTTGAAATAACTTGCATCGACAATATGTCTGCATAGATTTTCATTTGTCCTCCCCCTTCCTTAATTTTCTTTTTGAACAAGCGATACACCGCTCGCTTCATATTTTAAGATTTTCTGAATAATCGTTCCAAGGAATGCACCTGCTTCAACAGGTGGAATTCCGCCTTTATGGATATTGGAGATGACCATGCGGTCTGCTTCAATCGTGCCATGTCTGGGTTTATAACACATATACGCACTTAGCGACTCTGCGGATACTAGACCTGGACGTTCACCGATCAGCATGACCACAACATCGGGTTGCAATAGTTCTCCGATGTCATCCATCACAGCAACTCGCCCCTTATCGACATAAAATGTTGTGCCCATCTCGATATTCAAGTTGTTAAGTGATTGTTCCAATGACAAGTAGACGTCTTCCAAATTTTCTTCAATTGCTTTCGCACTCAGGCCATTTGATGCAACGATCTGTACGACGGGTGATTTCTTACAGCGCTCTTGGATCAAAGACTTTGACTCGTCCGAAAGCTTTCTACCCAGATCCGGGCGTCGAATGTATTCTTCTTTATCTGCTACTCGGGATTGCACTTGAAATAACCCCAGCTGCTCAAGCAAGTTATCCGGAACTTCACCGTAGACCGCGTCGACTGCTGCCGCATGATCCAGTCGGAACTGTAGCCACGTCTTTGTTCTCGGACGTGAACCCGCTCGCCCAACCCCTATCCTAGCGGGTGTTTTCTTGCGATATTCTGCTAGCTTATCTTCTTCAGAATCTATTTTGGGTTTTGACTTCGTTTTACCATACGCCGTCTTTGGCGTTGGCTTTACAGTGGAAACATTCCGCTTCAGCTCTTCTGTCGTACTATGGAATGTCACCGCTCCACTAGGCGAGCTTTTTACTTTTTCCACTTCCACATGTCCAATAGGTTGCTTCGAAAACAGCTCTACTTTCTGTTTGTTTGTTGGCTGCTGTACTGTTTGACTACTACTTGCAGCCTCCAGTTTTTCCACGACCATTTTTGTGATTTGCTGAATTAATTCCTCATTCAAGTCCATCCACCTCCTATCGATTGAAGAGTGTGAGATCCCCGGCACGTTTACTCAGCATGCCATTTTCATAAATCCCCATCTTTTCAAGCCATTTCAAGTATTCAGGCGCTGGTGTTTTGCCCATTGTCCGAAGAACCGTCGCCACGTCATGGTAGCTCATAGATTGGTAATTCAGCATAACGTCATCGCCCATCGGAGCTGCGATGATGAAGTTCACACCTGCCGCTGATAATAAGATACTTAGATCTTCAATGTCATTTTGATCCGCTTTAATATGGTTCGTATAACAAATATCTACACCCATCGGTAGACCGTGTAGCTTACCCATGAAGTGATCTTCAAGGCCAGCACGGATTACCTGTTTGCTGTTATATAAATATTCCGGTCCGATAAATCCGACAACCGTGTTGACGATGTACGGATCATAATGTCGTGCAAAACCGTAGTTACGTGCTTCCATAGTTACTTGATCCACGCCATAATGGGCTTCAGCGGATAGTTCCGACCCTTGCCCTGTTTCGAAATACAATGTTTGTGGGCCTGTACCGGTCCCCATTTTCAGTGAAAGATCTTTTGCTTCTGCAATTAATTCCGCTGAAATACCAAATGAACGATGAGCTTTTTCTGTTCCCGCGATACTTTGGAAAATCATATCCGCAGGCGCACCTTGTTCAATTGCTTTCATCTGTGTCGTTACGTGTGCGAGCACACAGTTTTGCGTCGGAATTTCCCATTCATCAATGAAATCTTTCGTTGCATTCAACACACGCTTTACACTCTCTACGGAATCATCTACGGGATTGATCCCAATTACCGCATCGCCGATACCGTAAGACAAGCCTTCTTTTAACGAAGTGATGATGCCATCAATATTGTCTGTCGGATGATTCGGTTGCAAACGGGAAGACAAAGTGCCTTTTTGACCGATTGTAATATTACATGTTGATAAGATTTCGATTTTATTGGCCGCGTGTACTAAGTCGAGATTGGACATTAGTTTGGTAACTGCTGCGATGACTTCCGAAGTCAATCCGCGGCTGAGACGCTTTAATTCACGGTCACCTACTTCATTACTCAAAATGTATTCACGTAATTCCGCGATACTCCAGTTCTGAATTTCACCGTAAACCTTCTCGTTTATATCGTTTTCAATAATAAGTGACACTTCGTCGCTTTCAATCGGAATCAGTGGATTGTTACGGATATCACTTACAAGCAACTCACTGACAACGGTTTTGGCAGCAATTCGTTCTTGCACCGTTTCCGCTGCAATTCCTGCGAGGCGATCACCAGATTTCTCTTCATTCGCTTTTGCTAGTACTTCTTTCAGGTCATGGAACACATATCGTTCGCCGCCTAGTGTAGTGGATAAGTTCACGTACGAGACCTCCTTTACGTTGTGTGAAAAGTTAAGGTTTTTACGACGACCGGTACGACGCCTGATGTGAGCGCATTGCCGATATCGATGTAATCACCTGTTTCCACATTGATTTGATCTATACAAATAATGCTTTGTTTCACGTGTAACGCCGCTAATGTTTGACCAATCACTTTAGCATGATCGGATTGAATGACCAGAATAATCGGTTGCTCCGGACATGGCCGCTCGTTCATAATTTGAACAATTGCTTTGGCAAGTTTCTGCACATCGCGAAAACCTAGATATGGAAGGTTGGATAGATAGAGCGCAAAGTTTTGCCCCTCTTTTGCAGAGTCATATAAAGTAACTGCCTGCTGTACCGCATCTTCGAAGTGGAGTAGTCCTGTTTCGAGATTTTCTTCAAAATCATATTGGTAAATCGGGATGTTCTTTAATGGCAACTCATGTGGCGCAACTTGTATCGTAGCCCCGCTAATTTCAGTAGTCTGTGTCCCAGCTCCCAATACAGTCGCTCGTACAGTTTCTACTGGCTCCTGCCAAGTAAAGTGTTGCAGTGATTTGTTTTGCAGTAGTGCTTCCGCGAGTTGAATTCCAATATCGTTGTATTGTGCTTCTTGGACTTCATCAGTCGCATGATGATACATACATTCGGAAATACCACCTGAAAAGACAATCGTATCGACCGATTGTAGCCAGTTTGGTTCATGACCAAGTAACAGCACTTGATCTTGTGCATGGACTTCTTTTTTCAACATGCGTGCCACCGCTTCGGCCATATACGTTGTTACGAATGAAACGGCGGGTGCATTTTGCGGATCACCGACTTGTAACGAATAGCCTTGGTCTTGCAATAACCGTGCGACTGGCGGTGAAATTGTACGGACTATGCCGTTTTCAAATTCGATCAATCTGCCTCCGATATGCATCGTGCAGGTACCAAGAAGTTGTTTGTCTTTGAACACTGCAATATTAGCTGTTCCTCCACCAATGTCTATATTGGCGACTACTTGGCCACTTTTTCCAGACCATTCATAGCTACCTGAACCTTTTGCTGCGATGATGCCTTCTAGGTCAGGGCCTGCCGTTGCTACGAGAAAATCACCTGCTTCATCAGACAAAAGATGTAACATTTCACTGGCATTTCGCTTGGTAGCGGTTTCACCCGTAATAATGACAGCTCCTGTTTCAATCTGAGAAGGTTGGATTCCTGCTTTGTTATATTCTGACCGTATAATCTGTTGAACACCTGCTACATCAATCGTCACTGCATCTTGCAACGGCGTTCGAAACACCGGGCTTTTGTATAGTATTTCTTTGTCTGTAATTTCTATTCTTGGCACATGTGTTGCGCCCGCCACATTACGTAGGGAAAATCGACTGATAATCAGTTTCGTCGTGCTTGTGCCAATATCAATTCCTGCACTGATAATTGTTTCGTGCTTATTGAAATTGCTCACTCCCACATCCCCCTTCTGATTACTTCCTTCTAAGCCTGTTGGAGCTAGACGGCGTCCTGCGCTTTTGATTACATCTAGTTCCGGACGCCAGCTCCTACACTTTTGATATAAAAAAGACGCCTTTACAAACCCGTGGATTTTCCCACGGGATGTAAAGGCGCCTTTGCCGTTTTTATTTACTTGTATGAAATTTACTATATCAAATTCCTACCTACCTGTAAAGAAGATTAGCCTAGAAATATCAAGTGCTCGTCGGCTGTTGACTCGACGTAATGACGCATCGCTTGAAGGTCGTTCAGCTTTGTCAATTCCTTAAGATGTCGGATTCCCATGCCCGTTACAGAAGAAACCATGACGATGGGTCCTTCGCTCATGACAGTGTTTAGCATCCCAAGTGAACGGTCTATATCAGCTTCCGGGAGATCGCATTTGGTGATGACACCAATCGGCAATTTTGGGATTCCCATGCTGAAACCTGGTGGAAAGATAATCTTTTCGCTCGTTGCATCTTGCAAATACAGTACGTGCGTCACTTCAAGCGCGGTAGCCATAATATTTTTGTAGAACATTGGATTTTCTGTGTATTCTCCCGGAGTATCAACAATCCAATCATAATAACTGAGCGTTTGCGTTTTGAAAGCTTCTACTTTTCGGCCCAATAAAGCATTCGTTAATGTAGACTTTCCGGCTCGTACCGCACCGATTAGCATTGCCTTGTTTCGCATCGTCCTCACTCCTTATGATTTTGTAATTTCAGATGGTGTATAACTTAACTTCTCCGATAAAAAACGATTAATCTCAAGCATAGCCATCTCTACTTCTGAGACACTGCCTACAATGACGAGGCTACCTGTAAATCGATCAAGAAATCCAATGCGGACATTCGCTGCTTTCGTCGCCAAGTCTCCTGCAATAATAACTGTTTCACTTGGTGTACACGTAAGAATACCCAAGGCGCCAGCTTCCTGTATACCTAACTTCTGAAACATATCTGGATCAGGATTAGCAATCAAATGGCTAAGTGTAATCTGTTTTCCTGGAACGAATTCCTGTATAAACCGTTTCTTTTCTTCGCTCATCATACACACTCCCTGTTTATATTTTTATGCTTTAACGGCAGGAGCTTCTGTTTCAGCATCTTCGTACTCGCCTTCGCGAATAATCCCTGCTTCACGATCTTGCTTTTCCAACTTTAATGCTGTTGGTACAGACAGCTTGAATGCAATGATAACTGCGATGATTCCCGCACTCAGTTTACCTAGTATAACCGGTAAAATAATATTCGGCTGGAAATTCGCTGTGAAAGATAAATGATCACCCAGCAAGAATGCCGCGCATACTGCGAATGCGATATTGATAACTTTGTCTTTCGGTCTCATATAACGAACTAATGAGAACATCGCCAATATATTCGCGACAGTCGCAAGTAGACCGGCACTACCTTCAGGTGAAAGTCCAATCTTCTTTCCAGCGGCTTCCAAAGGTGTCCCCATATACTTTCTGATCAAGTAAATCATTGGGAATGCACCTGCTAACATAATACCAATATATCCGGCCGTTTCAAGCGCACGGAACTGATCAGCTTTATCCGCCATAATTGGATCGAATCCCCACACACCAAAGATTTTAGTGAAGATACCTGTAAATATTTCAACGATAGAGAACACTAGCACAAGTTTAATAGCTGCATCCATCATACGGCCAAACAACATAAATCCGTTAATCATAATACGCGGGACGAACTTCAGTCCTACCGCAATTAATACAACAAATAGTAATAATGGCAATAAATTTATGAAAATCTGTAAATAACCAATTGCAAATTCATAATTAGATGTTGCAGTCGTACTGATTACATCACGCACATCCGTATTGAACAAGACAACTAAAACAGACGCAATGAAAGCACCGATTGGAATTGTCAGTACACCCGACATGATACCAAGCGCCATATATTTATGGTCCCGTTTATCAAGCATTGCGAGACCCATTGGAATGGAGAATACAATGGTTGCTCCCGACATGAAACCGACGATTAACGCCATGATCCATCCTTCATTTGTTACTTTTAATGCTTCCGCTAACTGATATCCACCCATATCTGAAGCTAGAATCGTTGTCGCGGCAATTGCCGGATCTGCCCCGATCGAGTTAAAAATTGGACCAATAAATTTACTGATGAACCACGTTAAGTATGGAATCGATGCCATAATCCCTGCTGCGGGCACGAAGATATGTCCTACTGCGTGTAATCCAGACATAAATTCCTTACCTAATCCTTCTTCAGGATTTTTTATTGAAGCAAATGCCCCTGCAATTGCACAGGCCATGATGATATATACAATGACTGTACCAATCATTTCCATCTAAATTTCCCCCTCTTACTATCCTATTGTGATATTATGTTCGTGCATTAATTCACTAGCCACCACCTTTAAATCTTTATACAATTCGCGAAAAGAACACAAAAAGACGCTTAAAGAATGTATCTCTTTAAGCGTCTTTGCTTAGATCTATTCACTTGTGCAAATCTATAATTTCCATGGCAAGTGACTCCATTGTCATTTGCCGTGACATACTTGTATCACGCATTTTTTTAAATGCTTGTTGCTCGGTTAAGTGCTCTGTACTCATCAGTATACCTTTTGCCCGTTCCACAACTTTCCGCTTTTCCACTTGCTGCTTCGCGTGCTGAATGCTGTCCTTTAGCCGCTTGGCTTTACTGGATTGGTGAAGCGCCACTTCAATTGCAGGAATTAAATTAGCTTCAGAAATAGGTTTAACTAAATAACCGACCACACTGTCTTGCTGGGCTTTTTCCACAAACTCCTTTTGACTGTACGCGGTAATGATTAAAATTGGTATATCCAATTGCTCTCCAATGATTCGGCTCGCTTTCAGCCCATTCATCTTCGGCATTTTAATATCCATCAAGATTAAATCAGGCTTATGCAAAAAAGCCAACTCGATCGCTCTGTCTCCGTCACCAGCTTCCCCAACGACTTCATAGCCATGGTCTTGCAAGGTCATTTTCAGGTCCATGCGAATAATTGATTCATCTTCCGCTATCAAGATTCGTTTACTCATCAAAAGTTTCCACCTCCGCACCCACTGGAAAACTAATTACTGCATGAGTCCCGACTTCCCTAGGCACATATAGAAACTCACCATTCAAGTCATTGGTTACCAAATTGTGGATAATTTCCGTACCAAGCGAAGTTTGCGGATTCTTCATTCCAACGCCGTTGTCGGAAACATGAAGTTCCACAAAATCATGATCTACGATAAATTCCACATCAATAATCCCTTCTTCTTTGCCTTGAAATGCATGCTTTAGGGAGTTTTGTATGAGCTCATTAATAATCAGTGCCATTGAAACCGCTTTCTTAGATGTTGTTATTATTTTATTGTTATTTGGCTCAATAATCAAGTCTACTTTTAAATTGTATTCATTTAGCACCATCGTGGAACAAATTTTCCTCGTTAAATTTATAATATTTACATCATCGTCGTCTGCATCTTCCTTCGTAAGGATAATTTCATAAACTGAGGAAATACTGTATATCCGGTTAAGCGTTTCCTCAAAAGCAGATCGATTTTCAACCGGCATACCATTACGCATTTGCAATCTTATTAAGCTTGCCACAGTTTGCAAATTATTTTTAACTCGATGATGAATTTCTTTAATGACGACGGATTTCATCATCAATTCTTTTTCCTTTGTTCGAAGTTCAGTAATATCCTGGACAATCAACAACGTTTCTTGAGATTTGTTCTTTTCATGCATCCTTATTTTTTTTACAATTAAGCTTTTATCTTGAATCGTCATCTCAAAGACAAATACATCTTCTTTCTTCTCATACACCGCATGCAAAAACGGTAATATTTCCAACAAGTTACGATTTAGTACATCGTCCCTGCCACTCATTTCAGAAATCAGTTTCAAACCCGAAGGATTCGCGTATATTAACCGATTACTAGCATCCGTTAAAATAAGCATTTCCATCAATAAGTCTGAGACTACGCCAAGTCCCGAATTCGTCATTTGGTCTTCCGCCGTTTCTGTAACTACCGAAAACCTTTTGATGTCGTCAACCGATTGCGGTGAAGTGACTCGTTTCTCAGATACCAATACACCGATCACTTGATGAAATGTGTTCTTAATGGGTACTACAGTCTGATGCACAAAGATACCTTCTTGCGTCATTGCCTGCTGTATGATGGATTTCTTTCCGTTACGATAGGAATAAAATACACCTGGTTCAAAAGATTCAAAAACAATCTTTCCAATAACTGAGTTATTATATAGCGGTGTACTACCAACTGGAAAAGCTTCCGCAACGACAATCGCCTGATTACTTGGTTTTAATTTACAATCGATAAACATATACGAATCAGATAGATCTGCATAGGTTTGTAAGCTAAACGCCATCTCCTGGAGTATTTTCACATCTTGACTAGTCAGTTCCGTGTGCTGTTTACAAAGTTGTTCTACTGTTGCTTTTATCAATACGCCACGACCTTATATCGAGGAATGCTACTTCCCCTACTTTGTAAAAATAGTATAGGACGGTTAGCGAGAGAGGTCAATTGACAGGTTCGATGTCGACCAATGTTTTTCAAGGAATTCATCCACCTTTCTCTTATACGCTTCCTGATCCATCACGAATGCTTCACCGTGATTGGCATCATCTACTAAAAACAATTCCGTATCGCTTTTTGTCTTCTCATACAGCTCTTTTGTCATCTCTGTCGGCACGAACGTATCCGCATTACCATGGATATATAGGATCGGTACAGTCGCACGCTGAACCGCGCTCAACGCATCCGCCTCCTTCAATGAATATCCTGCTCTGGCGCTCGTCAGTAAACTCATATTGTCGAGTAAAGGGAAGGCCGGTAAATGAAACATTCGATTCAATTGATAGGCAAAAAGCTGATAAACAGATTGATACGGACTATCTGCGATAATTGCTTTTACTTGTTTCGGTAGGCTTCACCGCTCGCCATCAATACCGTTGCAGCACCCATAGACAAACCGTGATAGAGCACTTGTGTGTGAGTACCCATTTCTTTGACAAGCAACTTCGTCCAATCCATCACATCTAGACGATCAGGCCAACCAAATCCATAATAATCACCACCGCTTTTTCCATGTCCTCTAGCATTTGGCAGGAAAATATTATAGCCGAGTTCCTCATAATAATATTGACCGTATAACCCCATTTGTTTGGCATGTCCTAAATAGCCATGTGTCAGAATCACCAATTTGTCGGTAGGCTGTTTAGCAGCTAAGTAATAACCCACCAAATCTACACCATCTCTTGAAGTCATATGCATTTCTTTAAACTCCTGTTTATCTACCCAGTCCAGCCAGTCTCCATTTAAAAACACGTCCATGGTTTCGGCCGATACTTTCAAATCTGCGTTGCCTGTTAGGAAATCTTTCGGACCACGCTTAATTGCCAAGTTATAAAAGAAAAAACTTCCCGCTATTTGAAAAATGACAAAGAAAGCAACTAGTAAGACGATAACCTTTTTCCATCCAATTTTCTTCATTCTATATCCTCGTTCTCTTTGTATAAGCATTTACTCTTAGTATACAGCGATTGCGAAGAATGCGTCAGGTCTATTTCATGAGAAAAACCCCAGTAGTTGGATTACAACTACTAGGGAACGCCTCATTTACTATTTTCGTTTCTTACTTCTTATTGTTTTCTAGCTCGGTAGCCTTATCTGCCCGTTTGTAATCTTTGGCATACAACACTTCCTGTGCGGATGAAAGGCCGTTGTTCTTATCAGTCAGTGTTTTGTGTGGCTGTTTGTTTTCACTCAATTCTCAACACTCCTTTCCATCTTACGTTTAGTCTTCCACAAATTCATGATATTAAACATAGAGAGTCAGTTATCGTTCTTTGGTTTTCTTGATGAAACAACGTATACTAACAGCATAAGGGGCTGATCAACATGAATTTCCATATGACAAAACACGGTTTTGATACGGAGACAGAATTCGGTACATTACACATTTCATCAAATGAAGAAAAAGGGTTTAGGCCTTATCAGCTGATGGTTGCATCGATCGCAGCTTGTGGTGGCGGTGTCATGCGAAAAGTCCTTGATAAAATGCGCATGCCAGCAGAAGACATTGCAATTGATGTAAAAGAAGTGGTGCGTTCTCAGGATGATGCCAGTCGATTGATGAAGATCCATCTTCACTTTACTGTTATCGGATCGGACGTTACAGATGAAAAGATGCCCAGAATTATGGAGCTGACGGAGAAGAATTGTTCTATGTTGCAATCCGTAATGGGTTGTATCGATGTAGTGAAAACATACGAGATTGGTACAAAGTAAGTTCCAAAGACCCGACAAGAGAGTTCTCCCTTTTGTCGGTTTTTTATGTTTAAAGGCCCTTATTTTTCCATTTGCAATTCTGTATAATGAATAGAATACCTAAAGGAGGTCTACCTATATGAAGAATAAACTAATCGGGTTGTTAGCAGTTTTCTTGATTTTCGCAGCAACACCATTCCAGGCACAGGCTGCCACACAATTTTCTGACGTAGAGAAGCATTGGGCAAAGAAAGAAATTATGTATTTAGCTGACCGTAATATCATCGGAGGTTTTCCAGACGGTACTTTTAAGCCAAATGATCCCATTACACGGGCGCAGGCATCTTCCATGCTCATAAAAGCATTGAAAATTCCATTGGTTAAAAATCCTACAGTGCAATTTAAGGACGTCTCGAAAAAATCTTCCTATTATCAAATTCTAGCAACAGTGAATGAAAAAGGCATCATGCGTGGTGATAATGGTTTCATGCGTCCTGGTGAAGATACTTCACGTGCACATATGGCTGCGATCATTCGTCGTTCATTTAACATACCTGTCGATAATCAAGCAACATTTGTGGACGTATCCCCGACACATTGGTCATTCCCCGATATTAACGGGATTGCCAAAAAAGGAATCACCGGTGGTTCAGAAGGTAAATACATGCCGACTAACTCCGTTACACGTTCTCAGTTCTCAGCATTTTTAGTGCGCGCACTAGACGACTCTATGAAGCTTGATGACTATCATTCTTATGTAAGTGTTAAAGGTAAAACGATTGAACAAAACAGCTTTATTTATACCATTGTAAAAGATAAAACATCTACTAAGTTATTTAAAGAGAATAAAAAGGCAGGTACACGTTCAGCAATCTTGGATAGCGCGACTATGCCAGATAACGGAATCAATCGAATACTGCTCATGTCCGGCTATCAAATGGTCCTATACAATGATGAAATATTCATTCCGTATTGGAACTCGATCAACGCAGGAAATAAAATGCCTGCAGGTTATAACTTAGTGAAATTAAATGTTAATGACTGGAGTTATACAATTGGTAGTATTCCAATCGATCAAAAGTTCCGTAATATGTTCATTTGGAACGATCGGATCTACTATACACTTGAAAAGAACAAGGACCGTGTTTTCGATTCCAAATTCGATCCTACTACTCCATTGGATGATCCGTTGACGCTGTATTCAGTTGCAATGGATGGGAAAAACAAAAAGACCTTATTGAACTTTAACGCGCGTGTTATTTTCGATGAAGTGGAGGCTACTACGAAAACCAATCAAGTAAGTCAAAACAATAAGTCTGTAGCGTTCGATCTGTCTACGATGTATTATTTCAACAAATCAGGGGTGTATAAATATAATCTGTTAGATAAAAAGACAAGCAAGATTTCCAATGTTCTTGCGAAAGATATGGAAGTTACCGCCACACAGTTAATCGTGACGGATCAAGCAGGTAAGAAACATACACTTAAGAAATAAAAAACGGCATGCCTTAGACTGACCTAGCGATATGAGACACATATAAAACACCATGATTAGGCTGCTTTGACACCATATTTTATCGGTGTCAGGTAGCCTAATTTTTCTTGGATACGTTCTTCATTATAATAATTTAAATAGGCAATTACTCGTTCAACTACAATATTATTGCGTAATGAATTAAATTTAACGTATTGAAATTCTTCAGATTTCAGACTCGAATGAAATGATTCAATCACCGCATTGTCCCAACAGTTTCCTCGACGTGACATGCTGCCGATCAGGTCGTTATCCTTGATATAGGCTTGATACGCGTATGACGTATACACACTCCCTTGATCCGAATGTATA
>NZ_AUDQ01000005.1 GCF_000425545.1 Sporosarcina ureae DSM 2281
GGAGTTTGAGCGGATACCACGCCGCATAGAGCGCATACACGCTGGCATTGAGCGGAACAGCAGATACATAGAGCGCTCGCGGTAGGGCTTTGAGCGGATCAGCAGACACATAGAGCGCTCGCGGTAGGGCATTGAGCGGATGGCGCGTGAGATAGAGCGCTTGGGAGGATGTATTGAGCGGCTCGCGGAGTTTGAGCGGATACCACGCTGCATAGAGCGCATACACGCTGGCATTGAGCGGATGGCGCGTGCGATAGAGCGCTTGGGAGGATGTATTGAGCGGCTCGCGGAGTTTGAGCGGATAACACACTGCATAGAGCGCATACACGCTAACATTGAGCGGATCAGCAGACACATAGAGCACTTGCGGTAGGGCATTGAGCGGATGGCGCGTGTGATAGAGCGCTTGGGAGGAGGTATTGAGCGGCTCGCGGAGTTTGAGCGGGTAACACGCCGCATAGAGCGGAACAGCAGACACATAGAACGCTCGCGGTAGGGCTTTGAGCGGATAGCGCGTGCGTTAGAGCGCTTAGGGTGCCACATAGAGCGCTCGCGGATGAAGTTTGAGCGAATAACACGCCGGACAAAGCGCACACACTAAAAAACCACACACAAAAACGGCCCAAGCATTTAATATGCAGGGCCGTTTTTATAATGGTGGGAATCATCGTGTTTTACGATCGCCATCGCGTAAAACGCCGTCAGGAGCAGAGTCGCTACCGTTCATGTTGCCGTCCATATTGTTGTCGTCACGTGCACCATGATTTTCGTTGTTGTCATCGATGAGTTCTTCGCGTGTTTTCTCGATACCTTCACGCGTGTCCTCCAGGATGCCCTCGCCGTCACCGTCCATGATCCCCTCGCCGTCGTTGTCCATGATGCCGCGGTCATCATTGTCGTCAAGACCGTCGAGGTTTGGACCCATACGCTGGTTGTCGTTCGGTGTATTGTCACGTTCTACGTCTTGCATGGGCGTTTCATTGTTGTTTGGCAGTGCGCCGTCGTTCGTGTTACATGCGGTCAGAACGAGTGCAGATGCGAAAACTACGGGTAGAGCTTTTCTGATCATAAAAAAATTCCCTCCTTTTTTACAAGCTGTGAACCATACGTATTGGTATGTTCATCGATAGCTTGTGCGAAAAGGAGAGAACTATTCGTATTAATTATTCGGATAGCCTGATGTGGTTTCTAATACGTTTTGAACGTATACAGCTTCCGCTTTACAGCCATAATCATAATGTGTATCGAGATTTTGTTGTAAAATTTCAATTTGCGCGATCTGTTCTTCGGTCGGAGGATCATTGAGTATGCGGATTAATACTTCCTCCACGCGTTCTGCTAATTCTTTGTGGAACTCGGGATCTACTTTGACGTCGTCCGGAATCTTGTCGTACCAAAGCGCTTTAGTCGTTATGTATTCCCGCCAGTTCGCATAAAACTGTTCGATGTTATATTCTTCTGCTGACCAGCCGATTTCACTCATGTATTGTTCGAATGATTGAGAAATGGAACGAGTGATGCTGCTCTTTATATTTGGAGAAAGCTTTTTTAACATGCTGTAATGTACCCTCCCACTGTATGCCATATTGGCATTCCAATGATTATTATATCAATTATTCAGTATTGCATCGTGATGTTATTATTCTTGGACGGGGCCGAGTGCGAACGTAATATCTGCTTCGCATGCCACTTCGCCGTCAACGGTTGCGATGGCTTTTCCTTTACCGATTGTTCCACGTAAGCGAACAATTTCCACTTCGAGACGTAGCGTGTCACCTGGTGTGACTTGGCGCTTGAAGCGGCAGTTATCGATGCCTGCGAAAAATGCTAGCCGGCCTTTGTTTTCTTCTTTTTTGAGTAAAGCGACTGCGCCAACTTGTGCGAGTGCTTCTACGATTAAAACACCCGGCATGACCGGATAGCCCGGGAAATGGCCGTTGAAGAAATCTTCATTGATTGAAACGTTTTTCAACCCGACTGCACGCTTGCCTTCTTCGAGTTCTTCGATGCGATCGACGAGCAAGAATGGATAGCGATGCGGGATAATTTCTTGTATTTGTTGAGCATTTAGCATGAAATATGTCTCCTTTATTCCAGAGGATCTGAAGAAATCAGATGTTTCTGTACTTATTTACCGTTCATGATATCAAAAATATGCTGCCATGTCTCTTTTTTGAAGACATCGGCTGCTGATCCGTCGCCAATTACACTGAATCCAACCATTGTACCTGCTATAGCTGCTAAGACAAGCAATACGATGAAAATCAGCAAGCGCAACCAGATCGGTATCAAGCGCACTTGTACCCAACGCATTTCACTAACAGGTTTTGTGATTTTTTCAGAGCGCTCTTTGCGTGACCATTTCGATTTAATCTTTGTCCAGTATGTCGTGGTGGATTCTTCTGGCGCAGGTAGTTTTTTGACAGGTTCTGTTTCGACTAGTGGTGTTTCTTCTATTACCTCACCTGGAGCGTCAGGAGTTGTTTCTGGCGCTTCTGTCTCCGTTGTCGACTCAATGTCTTCTGGAATTTCTTTGTCCGCTGTGAGTGGCTCTGGCTCTGCCACCGTAACTGCCACTTCGTCCATTTCAGTTGGTACGACCGGATCTGTTTCTGTCAATTCGATCGGATCTTCCATTTCTGCTGGTTCCGAAGTCTTTAATGGTTCAAATGGTTGTACGGGTGATAGTGGTTCTGTTATTTTTTTGAAGTTTTTATTTTTATCAGTCATAGTAAGTACTCCTATTGCACGCGTTAGCGAATGCCATTAATTAAGCCCATCATCTGGTCCGCCATGGTTACGGAACGCGCATTGAATTGATAGGCACGTTGCGTCGAAATCAAATCCGCCATTTCTTTTTCATACTCTACGTTGGAAGTTTCGAGCGCTTGATTTTGCAATCCAATCTGACTTCGTCCAGCACCTGTCATTTCTGTCAATAAATCATTTGCTGTCAGTCCGATTGCTGCTAGGTCTGTCGGCAAACCAAAGTTGGTTGCGGAAAGTTGAACCATTGAATCAGGCTTTTCTAGGACAGTGACACCGAGATTAAATTCCTGTGTGCCTTGTGGTGTCGTCACTTGCAATACACCATTCGGACGAATTTGATAGTCGGTTGCTTGTCCGGAAAAGACGATTGGACGGCCTGCGCTATCCGCCACCGCGAGTCCTTCTTCATTGACTAGCGCATTGTTGCCATTTGCAGTTGGCGACAAGTAGAAATTCCCTTTACGTGAATAAATGATTTCCTCTCCGCCGTCCGTTGGCTGGATCAAATTAAAATGTTGTTTCGGTTCCGTTAGCGCAAAGTCTAGCTGGCGGTCCGTTATTTGTACAGAGCCCACTTTCCAGTTCATCTGCAAGCTGCCGAGGTGCGCGCCAGTCCCCATACGGATGCCAAAATCTGACCTGCGATCGGCTTGATCTGCTTTGTCATTTTGAATTTGCTGGAATAGTAGTTCTTGGAATGTAGCTGCCGAGGATTTATATCCATGAGTACCGACGTTCGATAAGTTGTTGCCGATCAAATCGAGACGTTGCTGCAACTGGTTCATCGTGTTGGTCGCTGTAGTCATCGTGCGGATCATCAAAGGTCACTTCCTTTTTGCATGCTTCTATATGTAGTCATTAATTGACCCGTCCTACTTCATTGACCGCTTTTTCCATACTGCGATCATAAGCTTGCAGGACCTTTTGATTCGCTTCAAATGCACGGTAAGCTGTCAGCATATCCGTCATCGAGCGCGCGGCATCGACGTTGGAATCTTCAAGATAGCCTTGTTGCATCGAGTATGTGCCCCCTGTAGGTAACGCATTGCCGTCGATCGTTGTGAAGAGTCCGTTATCTTGCTTAGACAATGTATCCGGTGCGTCAGAGTAGGCAATACCTAGCGTCGCGACTTCCGTTTCCCCTGCGAAGATTGCTCCTGAATCCGTCACGCGAATATCATCACTTGTCAGTTCGATCCGATTGCCTGCATCGTCAAGGACGTATAAGCCGGATGGATTGGTCAGGTACCCTTCTGCGTTGACAGCGAAATTACCGTTTCGTGTGTAGTATTGACCACCATTTTCACCTTCTAGCGTGAAAAACACAGTCCCTGCAACGCCTGTCTCTTCATTGACTTCCATCGGTCCATCAAGTAACGCGATATCGGTCTTCTGTTCTGTTTCACGCAACTGTCCCTGTGCGAATAAAGGCAAGGTTTCCTGCATATAAACGCCTGTCGATAGTTCGCCGACTTCGGAAAGATTTTTAAAGTTCAAGCCTTTTTCCGTCGGTACACGCATTGAATCCAAGCGGGACATCAACATGTTAGGAAATGCACGAATCGTCGACTGCTCCGCCTTATAGCCTGGCGTGTTGGCGTTCGCGATATTATTTGATAGCATTTCCGTACGGCGTTGCTGTGCAATCATGCCTGATCCTACTGTGTAAAAACCACGAAACATTTCATTTCACTCCTTTGCATCATGTCGAATATTCGTTGTTTTTAGTATACACTACTTGTAGCTTGCATGGCAGGTCAAATTATGCGTGTCCACGTTTTACCGATCGAGTCCATGAGCGATCCGGTGCCTTCTGCAATACAAGTGAGTGGATTTTCTGCAATGAAAACCGGAACGTTGAGATGTTCGGTTAATAAGGTATCAATTCCTGGTAGCCATGCACCGCCACCGATTAAAATGATGCCGCGCTGTGCAATATCCGCAGCGAGCTCGGGCGGTGTGCCTTCCAGTGCATCTCTTGTCGTCTCTACGATTTTACCAATCGGTAGTTGCAATGCCTGATGAATCTCTTCCGCTGTCACTTCAATCGTTTTCGGAATGCCCGTCGCAAGGTCACTACCGTGCACGTTCATTGCGTTCGGTTTTTCTCCACTCATGAGCACAAGACCAATGCCTTTTTTCACTTGTTCTGCCGTTTTTTCACCTATATAGACATTATGTTTTTTACGTATATGTTGAATAATACATTGATCGAAATGAAGGCCGCCGATATTCGTTTTTTTAAACGATACGATTTCCCCCATCGAAAGCACGGATGCGTCTGTCGTGCCTGCACCCAGATCGACTATCATATTGCCTGAAGGCTTGGATATATCAATACCTGCACCAATCGCCGCCACTTTTGATTCTTCTTCCATAACAACTTGTTTGGCTCCCGCACCCATCAGTACTTGTCGGATCACGTTTTTTTCCACTCGCGTCGTATCCGCTTTACAGCATACCGTAATATGAGGTTTGATACGCAGGCTTTTTCCTAGCGCTTTTTCGAGGAAGTGTCTGATCAACACACGGGTCATTTCGAACTCCGCAATGTTCCCAGATTTCATTGGATGTACGATCTGGATATGTTCTGGTGCTCGACCCATCATTTGATACGCCTCTTCACCAAAAGCCACAGGTTCATCCGTACGCTTATCGATCGCAATGACAGCCGGCTCATTGATGATGAGACCGTTGTCTTTCACATATATCAATACATTGGCGGTACCTAAGTCTATTCCAATATCTTTCGAAAACATGGTGACCTCGACTCCTTCCCCATACGTCCTGTCTGATTACACTCTTAGCTGTTCATTATATCATATTTCTACTTTATTTGGCATTTTTCGATAGGGGTCGGCAAAACTAAAAGCCGCCAGCAAGTTAGCGACGGCTAGTGAATTATTTAAAGGCAATCGTTGCATGAATGGCTTTTTGCCACCCTTTGTAGAGTTCTTCGCGTACCGCTTCTTCCATATTGGGCTCAAAAGGTCGGTCGAGACGCCAATACTCCGCGATTTCATTGCGATCCTTCCAAAAACCTACCGCCAGACCCGCAAGATACGCCGCGCCGAGAGCTGTCGTTTCATTGATCGTCGAACGCTCGACTGGCACGTTGAGTAAATCTGCCTGAAATTGCATGAGAAAATTATTGTCCACTACTCCCCCATCAACCCGTAACGTTTTCAATGAAATCCCGGAGTCCGCTTCCATTGCGTCGAGAACGTCTTTCGTCTGGTAAGCGAGTGATTCAATGGTAGCACGCACGAAATGTTCTTTCGTCGTACCCCGAGTCAAGCCGAATACCGCGCCTTTGACATCGCTGTCCCAGTACGGTGTGCCGAGCCCGACGAATGCCGGTACAACATAGACACCATCAGTCGATTTGACCCGCTTAGCATAACTTTCACTTTCAGACGCTTTACGGAACATACGCATTCCGTCACGCAACCATTGAATGGCGGAACCCGCGACAAAAATACTGCCTTCGAGTGCGTATTCCACTTTCCCATCGATTCCCCACGCGATGGTCGTCAATAGACCGTTTTCAGACGTCACTGCTTTCTCCCCAGTATTCATCAGCATGAAGCAACCGGTGCCGTACGTGTTTTTCACCATACCACTTTCGAAGCATGCCTGGCCGAATAAAGCCGCCTGCTGGTCACCTGCGATACCCGCGATCGGTGCATTGTGGCCGAAAAAGTGCTTGGTGTCGGTGTGTGTGTAAACTTCGGAGGACTGGCAGACAGTCGGCAACATCGTCTTGGGAACATCTAATATATGCAGCAACTCTTCATCCCACTGCAGGTCGTGAATATTGTACATGAGCGTGCGCGATGCATTGGAGTAGTCCGTAACATGCGCTTCACCGCCTGACAGTTTCCAAATAATCCACGTATCGATTGTGCCAAATAGCAAATCACCGTTGTCGGCTTTTTCACGCGCGCCTTCTACGTTGTCTAAAATCCATTTCACTTTTGTTCCTGAAAAATACGAATCGATTAGTAAGCCCGTTTTATTACGGAATACATCATTATGTCCAGCTGCTTTTAATTCTTCACAAATGTCAGCTGTCTGGCGGGATTGCCAAACGATCGCATGGTAAACCGGATTACCCGTATGCTTATCCCAGACGACCGTCGTTTCGCGTTGATTGGTGATGCCGATCGCTTCAATTTGCGTGGCGGCGATATTTTTTTCAGAAATGACAGCTGCGATAACAGAAAGAACCGAGCTCCAAATTTCATCCGCATTGTGCTCCACCCATCCAGGCTTCGGAAAGTACTGCGTGAATTCCTGTTGCGCTGTGTGAAAGATATTACCTTTTTTATCAAATAGGATCGCACGTGAGCTCGTGGTACCTTGATCGAGCGCTAGGATATACTTTTTCGTCATGATTCATTCCTCCTGTTGGTGATGTTTGGTGTCTATTATACATGTTTTTGGGGGTTTGTTGAGGGGTTGAGGGGGGTGTTCGGGCGATTGAGCGGATGAGCTGATACATAGAGCGGTTGCGGGGTTTGTATTGAGCGGTTAGCGTGGGGCATTGAGCGGTTAGCGCGAGCGATTGAGCGCTTAAGCTGACATAGAGCGCTCGCGGAGTTAGATAGAGCGGATGGCGCGGGACATAGAGTGGTTAAGCCAGGACATTGAGCGAGATTGCGCGAGCTATAGAGCGCTTTAGCCAACACACTAAGCATTCGCGGACACGCTTAGGGCATGATAGCGCGAGCGATTGAGCGCTTGAACTGACATATAGAGCGCTCGCGGAGTTGGATAGAGCGGATAGCGCAGGACATTGAGCGATTGCGGACGGGGATAGAGCGGATAGCGCAGGACATAGAGCGGTGAAGCCAGCACATTGAGCGAGATTGCGCGCGCTATAGATCGGTTTAGACAACACACTAAGCACTCGCGGACACGCTTAGGGCATGATAGCGCGAGCGATTGAGCGCTTGAGCTGACACATAGAGCGCTCGCGGAGTTAGATAGAGCGGATTGCGCGGGACATAGAGCGGTTAAGCCAACACATTGAGCGATTGCGGACAGGCATTGAGCGGATAGCGTGGGACATAGAGCGCTTAAGCCAGCACATTGAGCGAGATTGCGCGCGCTATAGATCGGTTTAGCCAACACACTAAGCACTCGCGGACACGCTTAGGGCATGATGACGCGAGCGATTGAGCGATTGAACTGACACATAGAGCGCTCGCGGAGTTGTATAGAGCGGATAGCGCGGGACATAGAGCGGTGAAGCCAGCACATTGAGCGAGATTGCGCGCGCTATAGATCGGTTTAGACAACACACTAAGCACCCGCGAACACGCTTAGGGCATGATAGCGCGAGCGATTGAGCGCTTGAGCTGACACATAGAGCGCTCGCGGAGTTAGATAGAGCGGATAGCGCGCGACATAGAGCGGTTTAGCAAGCACATAGAGCGCTCGCGGCCCCACATAGAGCGGATATCACCCAACATTGAGCGGCCCGGCCCAGTCCGCTCCACTCCAGCCCCATCACACTCAATCAAACAAAAGCTATCCAGATACATTCCTCTGGATAGCTTTTCACATTTTCAGGCTGCTTGTATGGGTACAGTACCTTACTGCTTCATTTTCAGTGTGGCTAGGCATCTGCTTTTTGTGCTTCGGTTTCATTTTTCCATTTTTGGCGGGTGGCTTCTCCTCCGCGCAGGTGGCGGATGGATTTGTGGTAGGCCAGTATTTCTGCGACTTTCCGTGACAAGCATGGGTCTACATTTGGTAATCGTTCGGTTAAGTCTTTGTGGACCGTGCTTTTGGAGTAGCCGGTCGCAGTGGCTAGCGCGCGCACTGTCAAGTTGGTCTCGATCAGTAGCTTGCCCAGTCGTACGCAGCGTTTTCTAATTTGCTCGTGCACGCCCTCTTCCTTTCTCTATTCACTCCTTTGACTAATGTAGTGTATGCGAACAAGTGTCAACATATGAAAAAAGCCATTCCGGGGGCTGGAATGGCTTGGGTGCTACGTATTAAAACGCTAGGAAATCGTGTGGGTTTACGGACACTCCATCTTGCTGGATTTCGAATTGCAAGTGGACGCCTGCTTCGGGGTTCCATTCATTCTGAGTCGTTGTGGCTAGCACTTGTCCTTGTTGGACCGTGTCGCCTTCTTTCACGACTACGCCTGTCAATGAACCGTAGACTGTTGTCTTACCATCAGCGTGTTTCAATCTAATTTCCGTGCCTTTGAATGAATCCACGATGACCTCTTCGACTGTTCCACTCATTGCCGCAACAGCTTCGAATGGTTCTCCATCCATCGATAGAGATAGTCCTTTGCTGGTGACGTATGTCTGGTTGAATACGAGTAGTGCTTTCTCACGCACTGCTTCGTCTGCTTCTGCATCATAAAATTCTTGTAAGATGGCGACTTGATCTACTTTTGCTTCATCGAATGGATACTTCAGTGTTTCTTTTGTTGCGTTTGTTTCTACCGTGCCGTTTTCTTTTGGCTGTTCTACTTTTGCCACTTCAGACGGGACAGAATCTTCCGTCGTCAATGCGGTGTATCCCCATACCATGCCGATGAATAAAAGCGCTACGCTCGTATAAATGGCAGGCCAGAACCAGCCGTTCTTCGTTTTCTTGTTCTCCTGAGAAGGGGCCTTTGGTTTTTCTTCTCGCATGTTCATCACCTCACTTGCATTCTTTGCAAGTTACGAGGATTTTAAACATCGATCTTCAGGTAAATTTATTTCTTGGATTTTTGTACCTGTATAATAGTGCGACAGAATTTGATCTGCGGTCCATCCTTTTTGGGCGAAAGCTTCCGCGCCGTATTGACTCATCCCGACTCCATGGCCGTAGCCAACGGTCGTAATATGGACGATTTGATTGTTGACATCATACGCAATATTGAAATCGGTAGAGGCCAAATGAAGTTTTTCACGAATTTGTCGCCCACTCGTTTCATATTGTCCAGACATAATTTTCTGGACACGTCCGGTTTGATTGCGGACGAGCTTCAGTTCACGAAATTGATTGGCATCCCAGTTGAAACCGAGTTTACGATTCCATTCAGTCAATGTTAGTTCTTGCTTGCGCTCTACAGTTGGTGCAACATCTTCTTCTCCTGGACTTTCAACGCTCTGTAAATACTCGACCGGATTGCCGCTAAAGTTTTGCGCAGCTTCTGTTTTGCCATTAGATGTAGAGAAAAACATGGCCGATATGATTTCTTCCCCGTACACAATAATTTGGCCTTTCGTATCTTCGGCTGCTTTGCGTACTTTCTTTTCATTGTCTTTGAACGACTTGCCCCAACGCTCTTTACGTTCGGATTCTGTGCGGTACACTTGAGCAGAGACGTCTTTCGCAATCGGCTTCATTCCTTTGTCTGTGTTTCTTGCGGCATATGTGCGGGCAGCAATTACTTGAGCTTTCAATGCTTCGGGATGAAAATCAGCAGGCATCTCACCCGCTACCACTCCGACGACATACTCTTCTAACGGAATCGGCTCGTCCACACCTACGACCGTGATCATCGCATCGCAGTACTTCTCCTCTCGTTGGTCTACCAGTTTGAATTCTGGCGCTTGTCTTACAAGGATAGGAATAAAAAATAATGTGAGAATGATGAATAAAAGGAGTAGTTTTTTGTACATACTAGACTATATGTTATGTGGAGATTGCGTATTCATTGTATCAAATGAAAAAACCATGAACAGCGAACTGTCCATGGTTTCGATTATTATACTAATTGAGATTCTGTAACTTCTTGTTCAGTTGAAACACGTGTTATATCTGCGCCTAGAGCTTTGAGCTTTTTATCGAAGTCCACATAACCGCGATCTAAGTGAATTAATTCAGTCACACGTGTAACGCCTTCTGCTACGAGTCCGGCTAGGATGAGTGATGCAGCAGCACGCAAGTCTGTGGCTGCGACTTCCGCACCTTGGATTTTTGAAGGTCCTGAAACAATAACAGAACGTCCTTCGATCTTCACATCCGCGTTCATACGGCGGAATTCTTCAACGTGCATAAAGCGATTTTCAAATACAGTTTCCGTTAACACACCGATACCGGTAGCTGTTAACATCAATGCCATCATTTGTGATTGCATATCTGTCGGGAAACCTGGATGCGGCATCGTCTTCAAATCGACTGCCTTTAGTGGATGCTTCGCTGTAACGCGAATCCCTTCATCCAATGGTGTGATTTCTACACCCATTTCCGTTAATTTGGAAATTAGTGCTGTAGAATGTTCAGGTACTGCGTTGTCGATTGTAACATCTCCACCCGTGATAGCAGCAGCTACCATGAATGTTCCAGCTTCGATACGATCCGGAATAATATGATGAATCGATGCATACATTGTCTGTACACCTTCAATACGAATATTATCCGTACCTGCACCTACGACTTTACCGCCCATTTCATTGATGAAATTCGCCAAGTCGACGATTTCAGGTTCTTTGGCAGCGTTCTCGATGATCGTTGTACCTTCAGCGAGAGCAGCAGCCGTCATAATATTTTCTGTTGCGCCTACGCTCGGGAAATCCAAGTAGATTTTCGCACCTTTTAATCGGCCATCTACTTTCGCTTCGACATGACCATGTCCAAATGAAATTTCTGCTCCCATTGCCTCGAAGCCTTTCAAATGTTGGTCAATTGGTCTTGAACCTATAGCACAACCGCCCGGCAATGCGATACGCGCGAATCCGTTTCGCGCTAGTAACGGTCCCATTACTAAAATGGATGCGCGCATTTTACGTACAAATTCAAATTGTGCTTCATCTGCTAGTCTTCCACGTGAATCTACGATGACTTCCCCTTTTTCCGGATCATGCGTGATTTTTGCGTTTAAACTTTTAAGCACTTCATTAATCGTCCGTACATCTGATAGATTTGGAACGTCACGTATGACATTCACTCCTTCAGATGCTAATAAAGCAGCAGCCAAGATCGGTAATACCGCGTTCTTCGCACCTTCTACACGTACGTTCCCTTGCAAAGTCCGTCCGCCGTTAATAATAATTTTTTCCACCAGTAGCCCCTCCGAGTCCAATTTATCCTTCACCCACAGCCTATTATCAATAATCGTCTATAAACATTTTCATTGGTGTTGCGGATCATTTGTTAAAGTCAAATTCAAATTTAAAATATAAAACATATACTATTGTACCTTGTAAAACATTGCTAAACAAGTACCTTCCGGCGCAGTTTTGCGTTATTTCTTGCGTGGTGTAGTATATGTGATGATCTGACACAAAGTGATTGCATTTGACCGTTCATTTATAGCCACATTACCGTTATTACCCGGTAATCCTACATTTTACACGCAATAAGAGATATTTTCATTACAGGAATATTACAAAGTTGCTACATGGAAAGTCTACATTGCCACGTGTTTCTGATTTCCACTTCAGCCGTTGGACGCTTTCTCGAGTCGTCCCCTTCTTCCGTTACGACCTTAACTATATGTTGTTGACAATCAGTGAATTCCTTAAACTTTTACAAGTTCAAGTGACAAAACCTCACCACATCATGACCATCTTGTTTTAATTTCTTTCAGCTAGAGTTCTGATTTCCACTGGTCGTACTGGTAGAGCTTCAGCTGAAGGAAATCAAAACCAAGTTGCCCATCTTCCTGACCAATAGGATATGTCTAAAAAGAATTTTGATACGGTGGATCCGATAGCAATACTTAGCAAAATAAACAAAAGTTGTGTTTGGAATACGCGATTTTTTCGTATGATGTTCTCTGGCAAGATCGCTTGTAGTGCGTAGAAGCTGATGCCGATGAAGAAGATGTGCGATACGATTGCGAGTAGTGGATTGCTTCCTAACATGCTGTCCATAGTTTCCACTCCTTTTTTCTTGGATATAGAGAAAATGGGCAGACAGAGGTTGTCTGTCGGCCCATTTCAATTATAGATTAAATACGTTGTTCATACACTTGCATGCGGTTAATTGCACGTTTTAAATCAAGCTCTGCTAAGTTCTTGGAAAGGTCATCAGTTTTTTTCTGAAGATCTTGTTCAGCTTTTTCAGCAGCTTTCTTTGCACGTGCGATATCAATGGACTCAGCCAGTTCCGCACTCTGTGCCAATACAGTGACAACTTCAGGACGGACCTCGATGAAGCCTCCGTGGACTGCGACTGTTTCTGTTTTGCCATCTGTCTTTAGGCGAAGTGCACCAATTTGAAGCGGCGCGACCATCGCGATGTGACCGGGTAGAACCCCGATCTCACCAGCTTCGGTAACTGCAATCACCATGTTCGCATCCATTTCAACAACAGGGCCGTCGGGAGTGACGATATTCACTTTGATTTTACTCATTTTTTTCCCTCCTGGTCCCTTTTCTTAGACTTCTACACCCATAGCTTTTGCTTTTGCGATAACTTCTTCGATACGTCCAACTAAACGGAATGCATCTTCTGGCAAGTGATCGTACTTACCTTCAAGAATTTCAGCAAAGCCTTTGATTGTTTCAGGAACTGGAACGTAAGAACCTTTTTGTCCTGTAAACTGCTCAGCAACGTGGAAGTTTTGTGACAAGAAGAACTGGATACGACGAGCGCGGTCAACAACCTGCTTGTCATCTTCATCCAACTCGTCCATACCTAGGATTGCGATGATATCTTGCAATTCACGGTATCGTTGAAGAGTGGTTTGTACTTCACGAGCTACACGGTAGTGTTCCGGTCCAACAATTTCTGCACTCAATGCACGTGAAGAAGAAGCTAGTGGGTCAACAGCTGGGTAGATACCCATCTCTGAAAGTTTACGCTCCAAGTTCGTAGTTGCATCTAAGTGAGCGAAAGTTGTTGCCGGAGCTGGATCCGTATAGTCATCCGCTGGTACGTAGATTGCTTGGATCGATGTAACTGATCCTTTATTTGTAGAAGTGATTCGCTCTTGTAACTGACCCATTTCTGTAGCCAATGTCGGCTGGTAACCAACCGCAGAAGGCATACGTCCAAGTAGTGCAGAAACTTCAGAACCTGCTTGTGTAAAGCGGAAAATGTTATCGATGAACAATAGAACGTCTTGTCCTTGCTCATCACGGAAATACTCAGCCATAGTCAAGCCAGAAAGTGCTACACGCATACGTGCGCCTGGTGGCTCGTTCATCTGACCGAATACCATTGCCGTTTTCTTGATAACGCCTGAATCCGTCATTTCAAAGTACAAGTCGTTTCCTTCACGAGTACGCTCTCCAACACCAGCAAATACGGAAATACCTCCGTGTTCTTGTGCGATGTTGTTGATTAATTCCTGAATTAGAACTGTTTTACCAACTCCAGCACCACCGAAGAGTCCGATTTTACCACCCTTGATGTATGGTGCAAGCAAGTCAACTACTTTAATTCCAGTTTCAAGAATTTCTACCTCTGTAGAAAGGAATTCGAATGTTGGTGCAGAACGGTGAATTGGGTCACGTTGTGAATCAGCAGGAACTGGCTCACGCAGATCAATTTCCTCACCTAGTACGTTAAATACACGTCCGAGTGTAACGTCGCCGACTGGAACAGAAATTGGTGCGCCTGTATTAATAACTGACGTACCGCGTTTCAGACCATCTGTCGAGGACATCGCAATCGTACGAACTGCATCATCACCAAGGTGAAGTGCTACTTCTAAAGTCAATACTTCAACCACTCCGTTGGAACGATCGATATTAACCTTCAATGCGTTATAGATCGCTGGAAGTTGTCCGTTTTCAAACTTTACGTCGACAACTGGACCCATAACTTGAAGAATATGTCCATTACTCATGCTTTTCCCTCCTGTCTTACTGTTTCAAATCTATTATTCGAGTGCTGCTACGCCGGCTACGATTTCAGTGATTTCCTGAGTGATCGCTGCTTGACGAGCGCGGTTAAATTGTAGTGTTAACGAATCAATTAGGTCAGACGCATTGTCTGTCGCCGTCTTCATCGCTGTCATACTGGAAGCATGTTCGCTCGCTTTTCCATCGAGTACCGCTCCATAAATGAGGCTCTCCGTGTATTGTGGGAGAAGTGTTTCGAGAATCGCTTCTGCTGAAGGCTCGAACTCATAAGATGATGAAGCTGATACAGATGAAATATCTGTGAGTGGAAGCAATTTACGTTCAGTTGCTTCGTTGGAGATGGCGGAGATGAAGTGGTTGTAATACAAGAACACTTCATCATATACGCCTTCTGTGAACATGCCAACAGCCCGATTCGCGATATCTTTTACTTCTTCAAAACGAGGGTGATCCGAAAGTCCGATTAGGCTTTCTTCAATCTGGTAACCCAGACGGTCGAAGAATTCATAGCCTTTACGACCGATCGCGATAATGACCACTTCATCTTTCGATTTATGGCGTTGTTCGATTGCACGGGTAACTGCACGGAAAATGTGCGCGTTATATCCACCAACTAGTCCACGGTCTGAAGTAACTACGATGTACGCAGACTTCTTTACGGGACGTGCAGTTAATAAAGGATGTCCGGAATCTTTCGTTACGGCTGCAATGGCACCAACCACTTCTTCAACTTTATCCATGTATGGTACGAATTTCTTCGCATTCATTTCAGCACGGTTCAGTTTGGAAGCAGATACCATTTGCATCGCTCTCGTGATTTGACTCGTCTTTTTTGTTGAAGCAATACGGCTTTCTATCTCGCGTAAGGACGCCACTGGCTATTCACCACCTTTATTTTAAGATCAGTTCAAGGAAAAATTAAGCTTCAGAAGTCACAAAGTTTTTCTTGAATTCGTTAAACGCTGCGCTCATTACGTCATCAGCTGGAAGATCTTTTGTTGTACGGATGTGATCATACACTTCCGTATGGTTAGATTCTAACCAGCTAGTGATTTCACTTTCAAAACGCAATACGTCTCTTACTGGAATATCGTCGAGGTAACCGCGTGTCAGTGCATATAGACTGATTACTTGGTATTCGACTTTCAACGGCTTGTTCAAGTCCTGCTTCAAGATTTCAACTGTGCGGTGACCGCGGTCCAGTTTCGCTCTTGTAGATGGATCTAGATCCGAACCGAATTGTGAGAATGCTTCTAGTTCACGGAATGCTGCCAAGTCCAAACGAAGTGTACCCGCAACTTTCTTCATTGCTTTAATTTGCGCTGATCCACCAACACGGGATACGGAAAGACCGGCGTTGATCGCTGGACGTACACCTGAGAAGAATAGGTCAGACTGCAAGAAGATTTGTCCGTCTGTAATAGAAATTACGTTTGTTGGGATATAAGCAGAGATATCTCCAGCTTGTGTCTCAACGAACGGCAATGCTGTAATAGAACCTGCTCCTAGTTCGTCATTCAACTTTGCAGCACGCTCAAGTAGGCGGCTGTGTAGATAGAAGACATCCCCTGGATATGCTTCACGACCCGGAGGACGACGAAGTAGCAAGGACAGTTCACGGTAAGCTGCTGCTTGTTTAGATAGATCATCATAAACGATTAGTACGTGCTTGCCGTCGAACATGAATTCTTCTGCCATCGAAATACCTGTGTATGGTGCCAAGAATAGCATTGGCGACGGGCTTGATGCAGAAGCAGTGACAACGATTGTGTAATCGAGTGCACCGTTTTTACGT
Source organism: Sporosarcina ureae DSM 2281 (assembly GCF_000425545.1). Classification (GTDB taxonomy): domain Bacteria; phylum Bacillota; class Bacilli; order Bacillales_A; family Planococcaceae; genus Sporosarcina; species Sporosarcina ureae. Next base: position 16,339 of record NZ_AUDQ01000005.1, read on the forward strand.
AGAGTTTCAACTACTCCACGAACAGTAGATTCTTTTTGACCGATAGCAACATAGATACAGATCATGTCTTGGTCAGCTTGGTTTAGGATTGCGTCAATTGCAACAGTCGTTTTACCTGTTTGACGGTCACCGATGATTAATTCACGTTGTCCACGGCCGATCGGAACAAGAGCGTCAATCGCTTTGATTCCTGTTTGCAATGGTTCGTGAACTGATTTACGCGCCATAACCCCTTGTGCAGGGCTTTCGATAGGACGAGTTTTTGTTGTGTTGATTGGACCTAGTCCATCAACTGGTTGTCCAAGTGAATTGACTACACGTCCAATCAATTCTTCTCCGACTGGTACTTCCATAATACGGCCTGTACGACGAACTTCATCGCCTTCTTTAATGTCTGTGTATGGCCCAAGGATAACGATACCTACGTTGTTCGCTTCCAAGTTTTGTGCCAGACCCATTACGCCGGTAGAGAACTCAAGTAGTTCCCCCGCCATGACATTGTCGAGGCCATGAGCAAGTGCGATACCGTCACCTACACGGATTACAGTACCTGTTTCACTTACTTCCATTTCAGACTGATAATTTTCGATCTGTTGTTTGATCAGACCGCTAATTTCCTCAGCTTTGATGCCCATGTATGTCACCCCTCTTAATTCAAATTAATTGATTAATTGACGTTCCAGACGCGCCAGCTTTGCACTGACACTACTGTCGTAAATTTGGTTGCCGATCTGGAGGCGAATGCCACCGATCAAGCTTGGATCAATAATGTTTTCGATATGCAATGATTGTTTCCCTACTTTGTGCGCAAAGGCAGTAGAGATCGCAGTACTTTCTTCTTCAGAAAGCAAACGTGTAGAGTAGACTTTCGCTTCGGCAACTCCAGAAGCCTCGTTAGCGAGTTCCTGGAAGTCTTCGATTAGATTGCCTATTTCTTCAATACGGCCTGCATCGAGCAACACATATAGTGTGTTCAATACAAGTTGGTTTGCTCCATTGAAAAATTGCCCAATCAATTCTTTTTTCTTCTCTGTAGAGAACTTTGGTGAAATTAATAGCTCACCAAACTGCTTGTCTCCAGCGAATACTTTTTTCATTTCTTTTAGATCTGTTTGCACGGAAAGCGTTTGTTGCTTTTCCTGTGCTGCTTCAAACAATGCAACGGCATAACGTTTTGCGATTACCGATTGGCTCATCGCCCTTCGCCTGCCTTCACAATCGTTTCTTCGATCAATGCGCGGTTATCTTCCTCAGAAATTTCTTTCCCAAGAACCTTAGACGCAGCCAAGATAGAAAGAGATACGAATTCTTCGCGAACTGCTGCAACTGCTTTCTCTTTTTCAGTAGCGATTTCGAGAGTTGCAGATTCTTTCATACGGTTAGCTTCAGCGCGTGCAGCCATAATCAGCTCTTCACGTTGAGTGTCACCTTGTTTCTTCGCATTCTCTACGATAGATTGTGCGCTTTCGCGTGCTTCTTTTAATAGAGCACGTTGCTCTTCAAGAAGCTTTGCAGATTCTTGACGACTTGCTTCGGCTTGTTCGATCTCCGTAGCGATTAACTTCGCTCGTTGATCCATCACGCCCATTAACGGACCCCATGCAAACTTCTTTAGAAGTACCATGAGAATCGTGAAAAATACTACAGTGACGATAATGTCGCCTAAATTTAGACGTTGGTTTAAACTAGCTAAAAATCCTGCGTCAGCGTTTGCTGATAAGAGGACGAAGGTATCCAACACGATTGTTTCACTCCCTTCAAGAGCTCATGACTCTTTTGTTTCTTACTCTAATTGGAACACTTTATTCATTCAGACTCTGTAGATTGTTTATTTATTGACATAAAGCAATGGCGAAGACCTATACTGCATGCTTCGCCATATAACGCAAATATTATTTGTTCATTACGATAAACGCAATAACAGTTGCGATGATTGGAAGTGCCTCAACCAATGCAACACCAATGAACATTGTTGTTTGTAGAACGCCACGTGCTTCTGGTTGACGTGCGATCCCTTCAACTGTCTTAGAAACGATTAAACCGTTACCGATACCTGCACCAAGTGCACCTAGACCAACTGCAATAGCTGCTGCTAATAAACCCATTTTGTATTTCCTCCTAATATTCTTTGTAGTTTGGTTCCCTGATTACAGGGTAAATATATGTTTAGTGATCTGTGCTGACCTTGTGAGCCATATAGACCATCGTTAACATAACGAAGATAAATGCTTGGATCGCCCCGATAAATACCGAGAATCCGAGCCATGCAAGTGCTGGTATAACAGCTCCGGCAAGACCGAAGATGCTTGAAGCACCCAATGTTGCAAGTAAACCAATCAAGATTTCACCTGCGAAAATGTTACCGTAAAGACGAAGACCGAGTGTCAACGTGTTTGCGAATTCCTCAATGATCTTCAGTGGTGCTAGGAATGGAATTGGCTGGAAGTATGTTTTCAAGTACTTGCCCATTCCGAGCTGTTTCACACCATAGTAATGCGTTAACGCAACAACTGTAGCAGCGAGGGTTAACGTGATAACTGGATCGGCTGTCGGTGATTTCCACCAAAGTTGGTCATCCCATACGATTGCGAATGGAAGTCCAATCATATTTGCAACGAAGACAAACATGATTAAAGTGATGCCTAGTACGTGGAAGCGGCCTCCCGTTTTCCAGTCCATGTTATTTTTGATGATGCCTTTAACAAAGTCCATGACCCACTCCATGAAGTTTTGCATACCCGTAGGTTTCATTTGAAGCCGCCGCGTAGATGCAACTGCAATCAGGAAGACAATCAGACACGTTACAAATAACATCAGTATATTCGATGGGTTAAACCCGATTCCGAATAAAATAAACTGTGGATTTTCATGATTCACGTTTTTGTTCACCTCCCCTTGCTAGTAAAGTGTCATTGCTTCCAATGGAACAGCAGATGACCAGTAAACAGCAATGCATAGGGTATCATTAACCCGATTACCGTGCTGATCAGATCGAACTCCTCCGGCATAACGAGTGCAACGGCCGTAGCCCCTACACCTGATGCAAAACGTAAGCCCATACCTAATGACTTCGCTCGCTTCCCTTCATCGATAGACCGGTCAAACCGTTCCATCCGTCGAACGAGAATCCAAAAGTTATACATACCGAAAAGTGAACCTAAGATGAGCCCAGCGAAGATTGTCCGGTAGTCCAAGAAGAACCAACCGAGCACGAACAATGCAAGCAAAAAAAAGAGACTCTTCTTTTGCTGTTTAAAAATTTCCTGCATACTTTGCATTGTCGATTCTCCCAATTCGTATTTTGGATTACAGCGTCTGAAGTGTTCAGTAATTCCCGACTTATGTCGAGTCTTGAGTCTTTGTCGTTTTGATCTTTTTCAACGACATAGATTCCTTGCAAAGGAATCTGGAAATTGTAAGTGAATCGCCTGTTCCGTCCACCAGGTGACGTTGCTATGCGCGACGTCGACAAAGAGTTAGGGTTTGGCGCTTCCGAGTGAAGACTTGAAACCTACGAAACATGATTTCTGTACTCAATTTATGTATGAGTTCCTTATCAATCTTACCCTTTGTTAGCATACAATAGAGGGTTTTTTATGTCAATTGATTCAAGTGATTTAATTCACAATGTGTTCTCTTTGTCAAACATTCGACATATTTGTTTTCTGGATTTATATGGTGGTTTTATCATGATTTCGAGCATGGAATTGTTCGTGTTTTCAGATTAAATTGTTCTAAGTGTCGTTGGTTTAATACTGGAGAGGCTGACGTGCTGTTGGGGTAGAGATTGGCGCTTCGGAGGGGACGCTTTCCCATGGGCCCGCGGTGAGCCAACCAGGTCGCTAGTGCAAAGATGTGCTCCTAACGCTTCGCTTTTACTCGCAAAAGCCGTCCTTCGTTACGGCTCTCGCTCTCTTTTGGTTGTCTCACCTGATCGGGCTGATCCATCGGGAGTCGCCCCTCCTACGCACCAATCCTTTACAATCTGAGTGGAGGCTACCATTTGTTGTTCATTGAAGTTAGGCTTGTGTTTTAGTTGGAAGTTGAAGGTAACTGATTACATCACTTTGTAAGTAGGATTGAAGCGTAAGCTGGGGCGACTCCGGGAGGATCAAGCCACACCCCCTCCCCTCTCTTCTTTTAACAACTTTATTTGCAAACAGAAAAAACAGCAGATGTAAGTTCTCTGCTGTTTTGGTTCTTATAGTGAATGTAAATATTTGAGTAGGGACTCTACTATTCGTGCCGATGCGTGGCCGTCGCCGTAAGGGTTGTGGGCTTTGGACATTTTTTCGTACTCGGCATTGTCGGATAGGAGCGCGTCGGATAGTTGGAAGATGTTTTCTTCTTCAGTTCCTGCTAAGCGCAATGTTCCTGCATCGATACCTTCCGGGCGTTCGGTTGTGTCCCGCAGAACGATGACAGGTTTTCCAAGGGATGGTGCTTCTTCTTGGATACCGCCCGAGTCTGTGAGGATGATGTGGGAACGCGCTGCGAAGTTATGGAAATCCAGTACTTCGAGCGGCTCGATCAGATGAATTCGGTCATTGTCGCCTAGTAATTCATCCGCCACTTCACGTACAGCCGGATTCATGTGTACCGGATAGATTACTTGGATATCATCGTGTTTGTCCAGCAAGCGATTAATTGCACGGAACATATTGCGCATTGGTTCGCCAAGGTTTTCACGTCGGTGTGCAGTCAATAGAACTAAACGGTCGTCTCCAAGCGTATCAAATATCGGATGATGATAATCCGGATCTACCGTCGTTTGCAATGCGTCGATTGCCGTGTTGCCTGTGATGTAGATGCGATCTTTATTTTTGCCTTCATCAATCAGATTTTGCGCTGATCTTTCAGTTGGCGAGAAATGAAGGTCGGCAATAACGCCAGTCAGTTGGCGGTTCATTTCTTCAGGGTACGGCGAATATTTATTCCATGTACGCAACCCTGCTTCAACGTGTCCTACTGAAATTTGATTATAAAACGCAGCTAGACTACCGATGAACGTCGTCGATGTATCACCGTGGACGAGCACGATATCCGGTTGCGCTTCTTTCATTATTTTGTCCAAACCTTCAAGGCCGCGTGTTGCCACATCGATCAGCGTCTGGCGGTCTTTCATGATATTTAAATCATAGTCTGGTGTAATGCTAAATGTTTCCAGCACTTGGTCAAGCATTTGACGATGCTGGGCAGTGACCGTGACGATTGACTCGATTTCATCCGGATGCTTTTCGAGCTCGAGAACGAGAGGCGCCATTTTAATAGCTTCCGGTCTCGTGCCGAAAATCGTCATCACTTTCCATTTCTTAGTCAATGAATGATCCCTCCATTATTTCGTGCCGAATAAACGGTCACCCGCGTCACCTAGTCCAGGGACGATATAGCCGTGTTCATCCAACTTTTCGTCTAGCGCCGCGATATACACGTCAACGTCTGGATGTGCTTCTGTCAGAACTTCGACGCCTTCAGGAGCAGCAACTAGGCACATAAATTTAATATTAACCGCGCCACGCTTTTTCATGGAATTGATAGCTTCGACTGCTGTTCCGCCTGTCGCAAGCATCGGATCCACTACGATGAATTCACGCTCAGCCACATCAGAAGGTAACTTCACAAAGTATTCAACGGGCTTTAATGTTTCTGGGTCGCGGAATAATCCCACATGTCCCACTTTCGCAGCTGGAATTAAATCGATAATTCCATCTACCATGCCAATTCCCGCACGTAAGATCGGAACAATCCCTAATTTTTTCCCTGCCAAAATATGTGATTTTGCTTCACAGACTGGTGTCTGGATCGTAATTTCTTGCGTTGGAAGATCACGTGTGATTTCGAACGCCATAAGTGTAGCTAATTCGTTCACAAGCTCGCGAAATTCTTTCGTTCCTGTATCGACCTTTCGTATAAACGTCAGTTTGTGCTGAATTAATGGATGATCAAATACATGTACTTTTCCCATTGGTATCGCTCCTTTTCGGAATATCTTGTACATTATAACAGAAATCGTGCGCGAGGCGCAGTGAACATGTGTGATTTGTCATAATGAAAAAATTGCGTGAAAGACATTAACTTCCGTGAATACTCATACTTCTTTGAGGAGCGCTCTATGGGCGGGGTTATTCGCTCTATCTTTACGTTGGACCGCTCTATACAACCCCATGAACGCTCTATCAGGAGCCTCAAGCGCTCAATCGACCCAGTTATCCGCTCTATCGCTCGCACTATCATGCTCTAAGCCGATGCGCGAGAGCTTAGTGTGTTGTCTAAAACACTCTATCGCCCGCGCCATCTCGCTCTATGTTCGTCCGCGAGTGCTCTATGTGCTAACTTACCCGCTCTATGTCACGTGCTATCCGCTCTATACAACTCCACAAACGCTCAATGTGAAGCCTCAAGCGCTCAATCGACCCAGTTATCCGCTCTATCGCTCGCACTATCATGCCCTAAGCCGATGCGCGAGAGCTTAGTGTGTTGTCTAAAACACTCTATCGCCCGCGCCATCTCGCTCTATGTTCGTCCGCGAGTGCTCTATGTGCTAACTTACCCGCTCTATGTTGCGTGCTATCCGCTCTATACAAATCCGCGTGCGCTCTATGTGGAGCCTCAAGCGCTCAATCACCCCGGTTTTCCGCTCTATCGCCCGCACTGTCACGCTCTAAGCCGATCCGCGAGGTCTTAGTGTGTTATCCAAAACACGCTATCGCCCGCGCCATCTCGCTCTATGTTCGTCCGAGAGTGCTCTATGTGCTAGCTTAACCGCTCTATGTCACGTGCTATCCGCTCTATACAACCCCATGAACGCTCTATCAGGAGCTTCAAGCGCTCAATCGACCCAGTTATCCGCTCTATCGCTCGCGCTGTCACGCTCTAAGCCGATCCGCGAGGGCTTAGTGTGTTATCCAAAACACGCTATCGCCCGCGCCATCTCGCTCTATGTTCGTCCGAGAGTGCTCTATGTGCTAGCTTAACCGCTCTATGTCACGTGCTATCCGCTCTATACAACCCCATGAACGCTCTATCAGGAGCTTCAAGCGCTCAATCGACCCAGTTATCCGCTCTATCGCTCGCGCTGTCACGCTCTAAGCCGATCCGCGAGGGCTTAGTGTGTTATCCAAAACACGCTATCGCCCGCGCCATCTCGCTCTATGTTCGTCCCCGAGTGCTCTATGTGCTAGCTTAACCTCACTATGTCACGTGCTATCCGCTCTATACAACTCCGCGAACGCTCTATGTGGAGCCTCAAGCGCTCAATCATCCCCGTTATCCGCTCAATCCCCCGCGCTGTCACGCTCTAAGCCGATCCGCGAGGGCTTAGTGTGTTATCTAAAACACGCTATCGCCCACGCCATCTCGCTCTATGTTCGTCCGAGAGTGCTCTATGTGCTAACTTACCCGCTCTATGTCACGTGCTATCCGCTCTATACAACTCCATGAACGCTCTATGTGGAGCCTCAAGCGCTCAATCATCCCCGTTATCCGCTCAATGCCGACCCACCAGCGCTCAATGAACCAACCCAACCGCTCATAACCCCCCCACCCACCACATAAAAAAAACGCCCGACACAAGGTCAGGCGCTAGTTTTTTACTTATATAGAGGATGCTGATCTGTTAGAGCTGTAACGGCTTTGCGTGCTTCTTCTTTTGCTGTTGGGTCTTCGTGGTTTTTCAACAATGTTGCGATGATACGTCCCACTTCTACCATGTCTTTTTCTACGAAACCACGAGTTGTAACAGCCGGTGTACCGATACGGATACCAGACGTGATGAATGGTCCTTCTGTGTCGAATGGTACTGTGTTTTTATTCACTGTGATACCAATTTCGTCCAGTACGTGCTCTGCTACTTTACCTGTTAGTTCAAGTGATTTCAGTTTCACAAGTACGATGTGGTTGTCAGTGCCGCCAGATACAACGTCGATACCTTCTGATTGTAGTTTTTCAGCCAATGCTACAGCGTTTTTCTTCACTTGTTGTGCATATTCTTTAAATGAAGGATCCAATACTTCTTTGAACGCTACCGCTTTTGCAGCGATTACGTGCATTAAAGGACCACCTTGGACGCCTGGGAATACCGTTTTGTCGATTTTCTTGCCGAATTCTTCAGCTGTTTCTTCATTTAATAGAATGATACCGCCACGTGGTCCACGCAATGTTTTATGCGTTGTGGATGTCACGAAGTGTGCGTGTGGAACTGGGTTTTGATGTTCGCCTACTGCGACTAGACCCGCAATGTGTGCCATATCTACCATCAAGTATGCGCCAACTTCATCAGCAATTTCACGGAATTTCGCGAAGTCGATTGCACGTGGGTATGCACTTGCACCCGCAACGATCATTTTCGGCTTGTGCTCAAGCGCTTTTTGACGAACGTCTTCATAGTCGATGACTTCTTCTTCTTTTGTCACACCGTAATCTACGAAATTATAAAGCTTTCCGGAGAAGTTAACTGGTGAACCGTGTGTTAAGTGACCGCCGTGAGAAAGGTTCATCCCAAGAACTGTGTCGCCTGGCTCAAGTGCCGTGAAATAAACAGCCATGTTTGCTTGTGCACCAGAGTGTGGCTGTACGTTTGCATATGCTGCGCCGAAGATTTCTTTTACGCGATCGCGTGCGATGTTTTCGACTACGTCTACATGCTCACATCCACCATAGTAACGCTTGCCTGGATATCCTTCAGCATATTTATTCGTCAAGTATGACCCTTGTGCTTCCATTACTGCTTCTGTTACGAAGTTTTCAGATGCGATTAATTCGATGTTCGAGTTTTGACGGTTCTTTTCCGCCATGATTGCTTCATATACTGCTGCATCTTCGCGTTGTACATTGCTTAAGTCCATTGGATTGTATCCCCTTTTTTCTGATAGTTTTATATTTTCTTGTATTGTACACGGTTTATTCGTATTTCGCACGACTTCCGCCAATTAATTTTGGACGAGTTGTCGCAAGTGTGATTACAGCTTCACCGATTTTATTAATGGATGTACGGATCGGTACTACTACCGGCTTCATTTGCATGCCAATTAAAGTTTGTCCGATGTCGATACCCGCATGTGCTTGCACCGATTCCACTACGACGGGATCACTGAATTGTTTGTACGCATAAGTAGACATCGAGCCACCCGCCTTAAAAACGGGTACGACGGATACAGGTTCCAAATGAAATTGCTGTGCCGTCTTGCGTTCCAATGTGATCGCACGATTGATGTGCTCACAGCCTTGGAAAGCTAAATGTACATGGTATTGATCCGCAAACGCTTGAAGCGGTGCGAATAGTGCTTCTCCTATTTCAAGTGCACCGTTCGTACCGATACGGGCACCAGCTACTTCAGAAGTAGAACAGCCGACGACGAAAATTGTCTCTTCGGCAGGTGGTGCTTGTTCGGCAAATTCGGTCAATGCTTGTTCTAGCTGCAGTTTCCATAATTGAATGGCATCCACTTGTTCCACCTGCTTCCTTTAGTTCTTTTCAAGTTCCATCATTTTATTTATACGACGCTCGTGACGGCCGCCTTCAAATTCTGTTTCAAGCCAAGCGCTAACGATTTCTCGTGCTAGCCCTGGTCCAATCACGCGTTCCCCCATTGCTAAAATGTTGGAATCGTTATGGCCGCGTGTTGCTTTCGCGCTGAATACATCATGAACGAGCGCGCAACGGATACCTTTGATTTTATTGGCGGAAATGGACATGCCGATTCCTGTGCCGCAAATCAAGATTCCGCGGTCTACTTTCCCCGCCACGACGTCGTTCGCTACTGGTTCTGCATAGTCAGGATAGTCGACGGAAGTGTCGGCATCCGGTCCGTAGTCGATATATTCAATGTCGAGTTCGGTTAATAGATTGGTGATCTCTTTTCGGAGGTTGTTGCCTCCGTGGTCTGAAGAAATTGCAACTTTCACTGCGCACCCTCATTTCTATTTTTACTTATCGCTTATTCTATCATTGTTCTATAAAAAAATCATCGGTTTTACTGTACTATTTTTGAATTTTACATTTTGAAACGTTGAAGTTTTGTCATAAAGACGAATATTATATGAATAAAACGAAATCATTGTACGTGTTTGAGGTCTAGGAAGTCATGTTCTGGGCATTGCTCGATGTAGATTAAGCATTCTATTCGGAAAGTTTCATCTTTTGTAGTTGCTTAGGCGTGTGGTGAAGTTACCTTACTGAGAAACGCGGTTGACCGAGTAACTATGCAGTTGCGGTCGTTGCTCGACTGGTTGTTGGGTACTGAAGTGAATAAGTATCTGCTTTCTGGACCCACGCAGGCACGTGGGGGATTGCCTACAGCCATGAGCCAGCTGGCGGTGGTGGTGCCAATGACCATCCCACTCTCATAGCCAATTAAACCAGTAACCCTGTACAAAACAGCCAAAGAAATGAAATTGCCAAAACACTACCCCATGCTGCCTCTTATTTACTACTAACCAATCGTTTTCCATTCCCCATAATAAATAAAAAAACGATTCAGAGCGCAAAACACCTCAGAATCGTTATTGCTTATTACATTGGCGTGCGGTCGAACTTTCGGATGACTTTGTACAACTCTTCCGATTGTTCCTTCAGCTCCAATGCTTTGTTTTTTGTTTGATCTATAGACGCCACTTGTTCTTCCGTGGCCGCACGAACTTCTTCCGCTCCCGCTGAAGTATGCTCTGCAATCGTTGCTACCTCCATCGATTGCTTAGCCGTGCGCTCGATCGTCTGCATTTGGTTGCTGACGATTTGGCTAATTTCTTCTACATAAAGTGCCATTGTTTGGATAGTGGCGGTCATCGTTTCAACGTTTCCATTCGTTTTTGTCGCGCGCTCGGCCTCAGTGGACGCCGTTTTTACTTGTTGCTTCATTTCAGCTACGACTTGTTTGACGTCTGATTGGATCGTTTGAACAAGTCCCGAAATCATTTGGACCGCTTTTGCACTTTCATCCGCTAAATTACGGACTTCTTCCGCGACGACAGCGAAGCCCTTACCATGCTCCCCTGCCCGCGCTGCTTCTATAGATGCGTTAAGCGCTAGTAGGTTAGTCTGACCAGCGATGTTGCCGACAAGTTCCACGATTTCACCGATTTTATGTGCGTTTTCATCGAGTACTTGTATCGTTTCCAATGAATGCTCGCTTTGATTGCTCATTTGATGAATACCCGCTAAAACCGATTGGAAGACTTCTGTGGTTACGTGTAATTCTTGTAACATCACTTTGGATTGTTCAGAAGACTGCCCCGCGCGATTATTGACTTCCACCGCGAGTTGACGAATATCTTCAATTGCGTTGACTGTTTCTCGTATCGACTCCGAAGTGTTTTCTGCGCCATCGGAAATTTCACCAATAGTGCGCGCAATGGCGTCGGATTGGCCAGACGCAGCGCTTGTCTCACTCGTCAATTCATTGACGGATTGAGCAGTAGCTTGGAAGTTGGATTCAATTTGTTCAATAATGCTACGTAAATTAACGACTACTTGCTGGAATGCTTTGGAGACAGAATGAATTTCATCCGAGGAGTTGGGCAGTTGAATGTCTGTACCAATTTTCCCATCCGCCACTTTCATAGCAGCCGTTTCCAAACGTTGCAACGGCTTAGTCAAAATGGTGCTGAACATGGCGGCTAAAATACCTGACCACATGATGCCCATGGCGTACGTAAGCAGTTGAAAAACGAATGGTCGTACATTCGGGAAGAATGTCGGCTGTACCCAGTTAATGAATACAGCACTCGTTGTATACGTGATGACTGCTAAAATAACGATAAATAAGACGAGTTTCGCCCGGAGCCCTACTTTTTTCGGTTCTTTCATAAGTTCCCCTCCGCTTGCTTTCGGATGACGGAGTTAATGAGGTCTGTCAGTTCATGAAATGTAGTGCGGTATGTTTCCAAATCTCCACCATATGGATCATGCACATCAAGACCCGCCATTGTACCCGCGTATTCTTTTAATGTAAATACTTTTTCTTTCATTGCAGGATAACGACTGTGCAGGATATCTCGATGGTTTGCGGTCATCGTTAAAACAACATCAGCCCACTCCATCTCAGCAGTCTTGACTTCATTAGAATATGGAGTGAAAGGTATGTTTTCTTCCGTCAGCAATCGTGCTGAGTTCGTGGAAATCGGCAAGCCATCTATCGCATGAATACCTGCTGATTTCGCCGTCATACCTGGCACTTTAGCATGATTGACTAATGCTTCTGCCAAAGGACTTCTGCATGTGTTGCCTGTACAAATAAAATAAATATTCATTTTCTTCACCTACTTTACAGAATAACGGATTTATGAGAAAAAAGAAACAGTTTTTTAGAAAAATAAGGATAATACGCCCATACATATGAATACAATACCTGCTAACCGTCGAATAAATGTACTATTAATTACACGCAAGCGGCCTGTGTACAAGAAAGCAATGGCCGAAAATATAATAGAAAAGAATCCGGACGCCAAAACAAACAGCCATTTATTCAGCTGCATCATACCGAATGTCACACTCACTCCGAACGCATCTATACTGACGATCAGTGCTAAGAAAAATGGGGAGATTTTATTGACGACTGACAGATCTTCACTGTCGGAGAGGAGAATGTGAAGACCTATGAGTGAAAGCAGTACACTCGAGAGCGCATGGCCCCAACCTGTGAAAAAGATCATCACCCATTCCCCCGCGTAGAAACCGATAAGTGGCAGCAACACATTTAGTATAGTCGTCCACAGCATGATCATCAATCGACCACGCCGCAGTTGAAGTAATGTATAGACGATTAGTATATCAGCCGTTGTCACGATAGCCGCTATGATTTCTATCAAAAAAGTAGCCCCCTCGCAAGTCTCGCATCTACTAATCTTATGCGGGCGCTAAAGGGGGCTATTCATCATTATTGAAATGTTATTCGGTGAAACGCTTGCCGTCTGATGCTTTATCGAGGCGATTCATAACCGCTGCGCCGATACCCGAATGATCGGTCTCAATTGCGAGAATTATATCAGCCTCTGTATTGTCGCATTGGCGAATCGCTTTATAGAGACTCGACGCCATCGCTTCACGACTGTTAATGGAACCTGTGGAAAAGTACCAATCCGCGTTTTCTGTGTATAACTCATCAGGTCCGATCATCGCGACTCGTTTATTTTGTTGATGAATAGTATTTAGCGCATGCGCAATAGAATCCGTATTCGGCTCGATAATGAATAGCGGCGCTTCAGGTGCGTAATGAGCATATTTCATTCCTGGCGCGCGCGGCGTTGCCGTTTGATCTGTAGGTAGCGTCGCCATATCCACGGTGCCAATCAACTCTTCCAGCTGCTCTTTCGTAATGCCACCCGGACGCAAAATGACAGGCGGTGTAACCGTGATATCCAAAATGGTGGATTCCAGGCCTACCCCTGTCTCTCCGCCATCTAAAATCAGCGGAACTCTACCGATTAAGTCGTGATAGACATGATCCGCTTCCGTTGGGCTTGGCTTTCCGCTACGATTTGCACTCGGTGCCGCTAACGACTGATCCAGTTTACGTAGTAACGCCAACGCAATCGGGTGGTCAGGCATACGAATGGCTACTGTACTAAGTCCCGCCGTAACGACATCTGCAATCACTCCAGGCTTTTTCTCCATAATTAACGTCAGCGGTCCTGGCCAAAATTGCTTTATTAATACGTCTGCAATTTCAGGAATATCTGTTGCGTATTTCTCGATGTCTGACTGGTTCCCAATATGTACGATCAGCGGATTATCCGAAGGTCTTCCTTTTGCTTCGAAGATCCGCTGTACTGCTTGCTCATCTGTCGCAATGGCTCCTAAACCATAAACTGTCTCAGTCGGGAAGGCAACAATCCCTCCAGAATTCAAGATATCTACAGCTTGTTCATAGATTCTGTCGTTATCCACTAGGTTATCCACTATTTCTTGCGTAGTATCCACTTGCTCAACCCCTTTTTATACACATTTTATCAACCTTATCCACAAAAAGTGTGAATATGTTCATTTAAACAACGACTTTATCCACTCCCAAATGAAGAATGTAACAGGTTCTTCTTCTTCTGTTTCAGTCACTGTAGCTTCTTCAGGGAAACAAACGTTAGGAAACAATGAACACCACCAGTTATCGCCTCGACCTGCGCCAATTTTCACGACATACGCATCGTAAACGTCTTGTGGCTGAATAAAGAACCCTACTCGTTTTGGTGGAATCACTGCCGCACCGTGCTCAAGTGTTACATGCGCACCGTTTACTTGCGCTTTAGCAATTTCCAGAATCGCGGGTTCTAACCCTTGAAGATTTTCAGTGATTTGCTGTGTGTTCGTAGATTGGCTGATTGCCTGCTCGAGTAGTGGCGCGAGTTTATCTTGAACATCTCGTTTCACTTGTTGATCCGCTACCGTATTAGAGTTTGCGAGAATGCGAAACTGCGTCGCTTCACCTGTCGTTGCCTGCTGACCGAATACAAGCAACACCGCTTGAATCGTAAGTAATATAAGTACAAATTCTATAAACGCCACTAGTTTCGAAGTTTGAGTTGGTTGTTGGTTAATCGGATAATCTTGTAACATGTCATCCCCTCCTGCACTCTATCTTGACCCGCAGGAGGAGATTTTATTCATCGAATCTCACAAAATATCATTCGATCTTTTTTATTGATATCTTGAACAATTTCAACCGTCGCTTCTGGAAAGGATTTTCGCAAGTATCCTTGCACGATTGCCCCTTGCTGATAGCCGATTTCGAAACCGATAAGCGCTGGACGATTCATCAGAGGCGATAAGTTCTCTGCCAGTCTTCGATAAAAGTAGAGACCTTCTTCTTCAGCGAATAATGCAGTTTGCGGTTCGAAATCATAGACAGTTGGCGACATATCCGATTTTTCATGTTCCGCGATGTACGGTGGATTGGATAAGATGATGTCCCATTTCTGCTGAATCAACGGTTCTTCCATATCACCTTGCATAAAGGTTACATCCACTTTATTGCGCTGCGCATTGCGTTTGGCGACTTCAAGCGCCGTCTCACTAAAGTCAGTGGCCCTCACGTTAGCATTCGGTCGTTCTTTTTTGAATGCAATGGCAATCGCTCCGCTACCTGTTCCAATATCCGCCACTTGAATGACTTGGTCTCCGAATAATACACTCGCCCGCTGCAATGCATAGTGGACGAGTTCTTCTGTTTCAGGACGTGGAATCAAGACGTGTTCATTGACCTCGAATGAATAGCCATAAAAAGATTCTTCGCCAAGGATATATTGAATGGGCTTACCAGTCAGTAATTCTGTGATGATTCCCCAGAATTTCGCATGCGTTTCAGGCGAAATTTGTTCACGGAAACTAGCTAAATAATTAGCTTGATTCATGCCCGTGACAGAACGCATCGCCAGTTCAGCGGCATGCGTGTCCATTCCACGTTCCTGAAGCAATTGTTGTGCGCGTTGCACGGACTCATAGATGGTCTCATTCATTGCGATCCAAACTTTCTAGACGATGTGCTTGTTCTTCTATAATCAATGCATCGATGACTTCATCCAATTTCCCTTCTATAATCTGATCAAGTTTTTGGATGGTCAAACCAATTCGATGATCTGTCACGCGATTTTGCGGGAAGTTGTATGTGCGAATCCGTTCGGAACGGTCTCCTGATCCAACAGCGGTTTTCCGTTTTTCATCGTATTCAGCTTGCGCCTCTTGCATAAACTTATCGTAGACACGTGCACGCAAGACTTTCATCGCTTTTTCTTTATTTTTGATTTGAGATTTTTCGTCTTGAATCGATACCGTCGTACCTGTCGGCAAATGCGTAAGGCGTACGGCTGACATGGTCGTGTTGACGGATTGTCCACCCGGTCCCGATGAAGCGAATGTATCGGTACGAATATCCTTATCATGAATCTCAATTTCTACTTCTTCTGTTTCAGGCAAGCACGCAACTGTAGCAGTAGAGGTATGCGTTCGTCCCCCTGATTCCGTTTCCGGTACACGTTGCACGCGGTGCGCTCCGTTTTCGTACTTCAACTTGGAGTAGGCACCTTTGCCATCGATCATGAAAATAATTTCTTTAAAACCACCAAGTTCGGTTGGTGATGAATCAATGACTTCTACTTTCCAATGATTCATTTCCGCGTAGCGTGTATACATACGATATAGACTACCCGCAAATAAAGCTGCCTCGTCTCCGCCCGCTGCGCCCCGTATTTCCATAATGACACTTTTATTGTCATTCGGATCTTTTGGAATCAACAATATCTTTAACTGTTCTTCTAAAACCTCGATACGATCTTCCAGTTCATCAATTTCCATTTTGACTAATTCTTTCATATCTTCGTCGAGTGGCTCATCTTGCATTTCTTTCGCGTTTTTATATTGAGTGTAGACATCTTTGTATTCACGGTATACTTCGACCGTGTCTTGTAAATCCGATTGCTCTTTCGAATAGCTTCGTAATTTATTCAGATCATTGACGATTTCCGGGTCACTAAGTAGTTCATTGAGTCGATCATAACGGTCTTCTACTGCTTGCAGTCTATCGAACATAGTCGGTTCACCTCTTCTGAAATTATTGGTTACATACTAATATATAGCAGAAACGTCTATCCTTTCTTGCTTACGGATAGACGCAAATATGTTTATTTTACATGTTGCGCACGACTGACGGGTACTTCGTGGTGCTGACGGCAACGTGGTTCATATGCTTCGGATGCGCCAACCAGAATGATGGGATCATCTTGACATGCGGGTTGTCCATCTATCAATCGTTGCGTTCGGCTTGAAGGCGATCCACAAACGGTGCAGACCGCTTGGAGTTTTGTCACCAGCTCCGCCACCGCCATTAGTTCCGGCATCGGCCCGAACGGTTCACCTCTGAAGTCTTGATCGAGTCCTGCAATGATCACGCGAAATCCGCGATCTGCGAGTGCAATCGCGACATCTATAATATCTTTGTCAAAAAATTGAGCTTCATCAATGGCGACCACATCGAAATCATCTGATACGAGGTTTGGTATTTCGCTCACTTTGGAAATAGGGTTTGCGATAGTTGACGTACCATCGTGGCTGACAACTGCTTCCTCGCTATACCGATCATCAATAGCCGGTTTAAATACCGCAATTTTTTGTTTTGCAAATTCCGCCCGGCGAATCCGACGAATGAGCTCCTCCGATTTACCTGAAAACATGCTGCCGCAGATGACTTCCATCCAGCCGCCTTGCATTGAAACGTACATGGTCAATCTCCTTTCGATGTCGTGCTATATGTATGTGCGTAGTGCGATAAGAGTGGTTTCGTATGCTACTTTGAGCGGTTTGCCGTTTAGATTGAGTGCTTGGTGTGCGGCTATGAGCGGTTGATGGCCTAGATTGAGCGGTTCACGTGTTACTATGAGCGCTTGGCAGCTTAGTTTGAGCGCTTAACATGCAACTATGAGCGCTTTGCAGCTTAGTTTGAGCGCTTTACGCACAACTATGAGCGCTTGGCAACCCAGATTGAGCGTTTAACTCACAACAATGAGCGCTTAGCAGACCAGATTGAGCGCTTAACGCACAACTATGAGCACTTAGCAGCCCGGATTGAGCGCATAACGCACAACTATGAGCGCTTAAGAGCCCAGATTGAGCGCTTAACGCAAAACTATGAGCGCTTAGCAGACCAGTTTGAGCGCTTTACGCACAACTATGAGCGCATAGCAACCCAGATTGAGCGCTCAGCGACCCCAATAGAGCAAACACTGCTGAATCTTTACACTTTAGCCCTATGTACTCGCTAAACTCCGCAGTAAATTAATAAAAATACCCGTCTGGCACGACTGCACCTGACGGGTATCTGGCTTTTATTACTCTTGTCCTTCTGTCTTGATGCCGTATTTCTTGTTGAAACGGTCAACTCGTCCGTCTGCTGAAGCAAATTTCTGACGGCCAGTATAGAATGGGTGACATTCTGAGCATACTTCTACGCGAATGTCCTCTTTTACAGAACCTGTTTCAAATGTATTGCCACATGAGCAAGCTACTGTTGCAAGTTTGTAATTTGGATGAATTCCTGCTTTCATCGATATCTCTCCTTTCGCCCTGAACCATCTGGAACAGAGTTTGAAATTATGGATGTTTTATTGACCAGTTGTCAATAAAACGATCGATGCCGTACACGGCCCGTGTTTGTCAGCCGTATATGCGGTGTACAGCAAAACTGTACTTGATTAGTATAGCAAAATCCGATACGTTGTGCAACTGTTTGATTTGGGTATTTACTGGGCATAAGCTCATTAGTTATGGGTTGGATTTCCGCTACAATCTTCACCTCATGAGTAAGAACATCACCCATTTACTTTCGTTTAAGAGCGTAAAAGTAAAACAAAATTTGCATTGTTAAAGTTGATAGATCAGATTAGACCCTTGCCTTTTTTCGCCTTCATTTCTTCATTGAGCTTGTTGAAGAATTCTTCGTTGTTTTCGGATTGGCTCAGTTTTTTCATGAAACGTTCAGTGAAGTCATGGGAATCTGAGAACGTTTTTCTGATGGCCCATAGTTTTTCCAAGTTACCTTTTGGAATGAGTAGTTCTTCTTTTCGTGTGCCTGAGCGACGGATGTCCAGCGCTGGGAAGATTCTGCGTTCGGCTAGGTTGCGGTCTAGGTGTAGTTCCATGTTGCCGGTTCCTTTGAATTCTTCGTAGATGACTTCGTCCATGCGTGAGCCGGTTTCTATTAGGGCGGTGGCAAGGATGGTTAAGCTTCCACCTTCTTCGATGTTACGTGCAGCGCCGAAGAATCTTTTTGGTCGATGGAAAGCTGCCGGGTCAATTCCTCCGGATAGTGTTCGTCCACTCGGTGGGATGACTAAGTTGAATGCACGTGCCAATCGTGTGATGGAGTCCATTAAAATGATAACGTCGCGTTTACTTTCGACTAGACGCATTGCGCGTTCGAGTACAAGTTCCGCTACTTTGACGTGATTTTGTGGTACTTCATCGAATGTGGAACTGACTACGTCCGCTTTAACAGAACGTTCGATGTCCGTTACTTCTTCTGGACGTTCGTCGATCAGCAATACAATGAGTTCCGCTTCGGGATGGTTTGTTGTGATGGAATTGGCGATTTCTTTCAACAACGTCGTTTTCCCTGCTTTCGGAGGAGCGACGATTAAACCACGTTGACCAAATCCGACTGGAGAGACGAGGTCCATGATACGTGTGGACACATTGTTTTTTGACGTTTCTAAATGAATTTGACGTTCTGGGTATAAAGGTGTCAACGCCGGGAAATGAACACGTTCGCGTGCGACTTCTGGATTTTGCCCGTTGACTGCTTCTACTTGTAGTAAACCATAGAAGCGTTCGTTTTCTTTTGGTGGCCGAACCTTCCCCGTTACTTTATCGCCGTTACGTAAATCGAAGCGACGGATTTGAGATGCTGAGATGTAGATATCTTCTGAACTGGACGAGTAATTAATTGGACGTAGGAATCCGTATCCTTCAGATTGAATAATTTCGAGGACGCCTTCCATGAAGAAGAAGCCTTCTTGTTCGGCGCGGGATTTCAATATAGCGAAGATCAATTCTTTCTTTGTCAGTTTGCTATAGTTGGTAATTTTAAATTGCTTCGCAAGAGAGTATAGCTCTTTAAGCGTCATATTCTCTAGGTCCGCAAGGGTAATCATTGTCATCTATGCGTACACCACTCTTCATTTTTTGTATGGAAAATTTGGCATAGTAAATAGAAAGGAGAGTACACGATGTACTTCCTTTCCTTCAGTAGCCGGACATTATGGATCTAGATAGTTTTAGGAAATAGAGACCCGGTTGTGACACCGGGTATTGAGGGAGTTAGTCTTGCATTACGAGAAGAGGTTTTTTCTTCATACTGTGGCGACCTTCTACGAAACGAATTGTTCCTGATTTCGAGCGCATAACGATCGACTGAGTTCGGCAATACGTACCTTTAAACTGTACGCCGTCCATCAATTCGCCGTCTGTTACGCCTGTTGCTGCGAAAATACAGTCGTCTCCTTTTACTAAATCGTCCATCATTAGAACTTTATCTACGTCGATGCCCATTTTGATGCAACGTTCTCTTTCTTCGTCATTTGAAGGAACAAGACGTCCTTGGATTTCTCCACCGAGACATTTCAATCCGACTGCTGCGATTACACCTTCAGGAGCACCGCCTCTACCGAATAAAATATCCACACCTGTGTCATCGAAAGCTGTATTGATAGCAGCTGCTACGTCGCCATCTTCTATCAATTTGATACGAGCACCCGCTTCACGAATTTCTTCGATGATGGCTGCGTGGCGTTCACGGTTCAAAACAGATGCTACAAGGTCAGATACTGATTTATTTTTCGCTTTTGCTACAGCCATCAAGTTATCTGTAACGCTTGCGTCGATATCAATTTTCCCAACCGCTTCAGGTCCTACTGCAATTTTGTCCATATACATATCCGGTGCGTTTAGCAAGTTGCCTTTATCTGCAACAGCCAAAACAGCTAGTGCATTCCATCCACCTGCCGCTACGATATTCGTACCTTCGACTGGATCGACAGCGATATCTACAGCGGGTCCGTGACCTGTTCCAAGTTCTTCACCGATATATAGCATAGGCGCTTCGTCCATTTCACCTTCACCGATCACGACTATACCTTCCATAGGAATTGTGTCGAATACTGTACGCATTGCTTCTGTTGCCGCGTCGTCTGCTTCGTTCTTCAAACCGCGTCCCATCCAGCGAGCTGCCGCTACGGCTGCTGCCTCTGTTACACGCACTAATTCCATTGATAAACTACGTTCCATAATGTTTTGTTCCTCCTGTTTGCGGTAAGGCGCGTATTGCGTATTACCTTTCATTTGCCTACGTCCGCATCCAATGGCTACTTTCTACGTAATGGATGTGTCGTTTGAGTCTATTATACACGTTTTGGCAATTTGCGTCACTCAGAAATTGAAGACGGAGTGAGCACTTTTACTTTATTGATATCGGCACCAAGATTTTGCAATTTGTTAATGATATCGCCATAGCCGCGTTCAATATGTTCAATTTCATGGATTTCTGTTTCTCCGCTAGCTAGTAATCCCGCGATCAATAACGCAGCTCCGGCACGTAAATCTGTTGCTTCAACCGTTGCCGCTTGCAATTCTGTTGGCCCTGTTATGATGGCAGAACGACCTTCTACTCTACCTTCCGCATTCATCCGACGAAGCTCATCGATTTGTTTAAAGCGTGCTGGATAGATGGTGTCTGTCAGAATAGATGAACCTTCCGCCTGTGTCGATAAAACACCAAACGGTTGCTGCAAGTCTGTCGGAAATCCTGGATAAACGAGAGTTTTCACATCGACCGCATGAAGTTTTTCAGTTTTCGGAATGAAAATTTGTTCTTCACCGACTTCTACTTTCACGCCCATTTCACGAAGCTTCGCCGTGACCGCTTCAACATGCAAAGGAATGACATTATCAATTGTGACGCCATCACCAATTGCGGCTGCCATGATCATATGGGTACCTGTTTCAATACGGTCCGGAATGATAGTGTGTTTCGTACCGTGCAATGTTTCTACGCCTTCGATACGAATGACGTTCGTTCCTGCACCTTTAATATTCGCGCCCATATTGGAAAGCAAAGTCGCTACATCAATAATTTCGGGTTCTTTCGCTGCGTTTTCAATAATCGTTTTGCCTTTTGCTTTAACAGCGGCAAGCATGATATTGATCGTGGCACCGACGCTGACGACGTCTAAATAAATTTTCGCGCCATACAGTTCATCTGCACGCAAATAAATAGCGCCGTGTTCATTTTCGACTTTGGCACCCAGTGCTTCAAAGCCCTTAATATGTTGATCAATCGGGCGTGGACCCAAGTGACAACCTCCAGGTAATCCGATAACGGCGTGCTTGAACTTGCCAAGCATCGCCCCCATCATATAGTAGGATGCACGAAGTTTTTTGACGTTACCGTTAGGCAATGGCATAGAAATGATTTCAGTTGGATCGATGGTCATTGTGCCATCTTTCATTTCCACTTTGCCGCCGATTTCTTCGACGAGCGTCTGCAATGTATAGACATCTGAAATTTCGGGAAGACCTGCAATAGTAACAGGTGAATCTGCTAGAATAGCCGCAGGAATTAGAGCTACTGCGCTGTTCTTCGCTCCACTCACTCTGATCGTTCCTTGCAGTCGTTTTCCGCCTTTGATTTTATAAACGTCCATTTCAAGCTCCTTTTGTTCTATCACTTATTCGTTCTGGTTTCCCAGTCTTTCAAAAACTGATCGATTCCTTTAGTTGTCAACGGGTGTGCAAATAGACTCTGAAGTACGTTGAATGGAGTTGTCGCAATATGCGCTCCTGCAAGTGCTGCAGCCGTAATATGTTGTGGGTGTCTAATGGAAGCTGCGATAATTTGTGTATCCAAGTCATGGATCGTGAAGATATCTGAAATCGTTTCGATTAACTCGACACCATTTTGGCCAATATCATCCAAACGTCCGATGAATGGTGAAACGTATGTCGCGCCTGCACGCGCTGCTAGCAAGGCTTGATTGGCACTAAAAATGAGAGTGACGTTCGTTTTGATTCCTTCTGCTGCGAATACAGAACAAGCTTTCAAGCCTTCAGGTGTCATCGGTAATTTCACCGTGATGTTTTCTGCAAGGGCTGCAAGTTTACGTCCTTCTTCGATCATACCTTCTGCATCCAAAGCGATAACTTCCGCACTGACAGAACCAGGTACAAGAGCCGTGATTTCTTTCAAGCGGTCATGGAATGAAATATTTTCTTTTGCAACAAGCGATGGGTTGGTTGTGACACCAGAGATGATCCCCCAGCTATGCGCTTCTTTAATTTCCTCAAAATTGGCTGTATCTATAAAAAATTTCATGTATGATATCCTCCTAGTTGTGGTTGATTCATTTAGCTAAAAAGCAAAGAAGGAGACAGGTTCCGCTCCTCCTTTGCTCAATCAGAATTCTGTAATTACGCTTGGTTTGAACTGCCGAACTCACGCATTTTTCCGATTACCGTTGCTTTGATCGCTTCGCGCATTGGTCCAAGGAATTTACGTGGATCATAGACTTCAGAATCTTCGTTAAGAATTTCGCGTACAGCTTTTGTACCTTGAATCTGATTTTCTGTGTTGACGTTAATTTTAGACGTACCAAGTGAAATGGCACGTTGAATATCCTTCGTCGGAATACCTGTACCACCGTGCAACACGAGTGGAATATCCCCTTGTTTCGAGATTTCTTCCATTTCTTCAAATCCAAGATTCGGTTCGCCTTTATACGGTCCGTGTACAGAACCAAGTGCAGGTGCCAGGCAGTCAATACCTGTCTTTTCTACAAGCTCTCTGCATTCAGCCGGGTCTGCATAAATAACACCGTCTGCGATGACGTCATCTTCCTGACCACCAACAACGCCAAGTTCAGCTTCTACTGATACATTATGTTGCTTCGCGAAATCCACCACTTTTTTCGTGATTTCAATGTTTTCTTCAAGTGGCTTAGAAGATGCATCGATCATGACAGAAGTGAAGCCTGCTTCAATCGCTTCTTTACACTTCTCAAAGCTGGAACCGTGATCTAAATGAATGGCTACCGGCACAGTAGTACCGTAGTCCTCCATTAATCCTTTGACCATCATAACGACTGTTTTGAATCCGCCCATATAGCGTGCAGCGCCTTCTGAAACGCCTAAAATAACAGGTGACTTCTCTTCTTCGGCAGCTTGTAAGATGGCCTGTGTATATTCCAGGTTATTCAAGTTATATTGACCAATCGCATATCCTCGCTCTTTACCTTGGATCATCATTTCCTTCATCGAGACCAGTGGCATGTTAAATTCCTCCTTGAGTTTTTCACGAATTTTTATGTGTAGTAATTATAGTTATTTCCATCCATTAGCATATCAAATTCATGCAATGATTACTACTATCAGACGTCTAGTAGCTCCAACCTTTTTAAGACGCTATCGCGCACTTCGAAAATATCGAACGGTTTGGTAAAGTGCCGATCAATACCAAGTTTATCCGCATCTTGCAGTAATTCTATTTCACTGTACGCTGTCATCATCATCACAATTGCGTCAGGCGATAGGTTTCGGATTTCTCTTAATACCTCGACGCCATTCATGCCTGGCATCTTCATATCAAGTAAAATACAGTCTGGATTAAGTTTCTGAACTATTTCTAACGCTTCTTTTCCATTTGATGCAAGCGCTGTCATTATTCCGGTTGGTTTGAAGATTTCCTCCAGCAATAATCGAATCCCTGGTTGGTCATCCACAATTAATAAATTTTTCATCCACATCTCTCCCATCACCTAATTTTTCTTGTTTGATTTTGTACTTACAGTGTAATCTACATTTGTTATTCTTGTATAATAAAAGAATGTATATAGAAAAATTATGTATGATTCTATCTCTCTATTTTATTTGTCTATGTAATACTGTTCAAGAAAATTCCGATAACTCCTCTATTTTTCGTCAACTATTTTGCACTTCTTTCATTTCTCACCTATACTGAGATTTTGGAGGGGTTTTCGTGAAAATATTAACTACACAAATTAGAGGTCTTCTGGAGAGAATTGCAGAAGGACAAGATGAATCAATGGAAGAAACGGCTCGTTTATTGGCGCAAGCATTAGTAGGCGAAGGACGAATTGTTTTGACAGCTTTTGATGAAATGGAAGCAGTTACTGCGACTGCACTGGAGGGTGTCGAACCGTTGGAGGGTGCTATTCGTTACACTAAAGAGTTGGAGCTGACGACGGCGGATCGCGTATGGTTGCTTGTGCGAAAGGCAGATCATCCCGCTGCGCTTAAGCTGGCACGCGAGCTCGCGGATCAATTCATCCCATTTGCAGTGTTGGCTGCGGATAAGGAAGAAGAGGACAACGAACTTGCTTCTCTTGCGTATACGTATATTTCGACAGGTTTGAAAAAGGGACTCATTCCGGGTCCTACAGGCGAAAGAATCGTACAGCCCCACGCGCTTGCTGCGTTGTTTGTATATGAAGCAGTAAAGCTGTCGATTGACGATATGTTGGCGGATGAAGACGACGAGCTGTAACTTGGCATAGGGTGGAGTTGCTGTTGGGGTGGGGATTGGGTGATACTTTCCATTGCGCTTTGAAGTTTCGTTAGTAATCAGTGATTAACTAGAAACCAGATAAGATCCGCACTCGGACTTAAAAATTGTTCAAAAACAGCAAAACTTTATACACGATTTACAGTAAGTGATGCAAGTACATCCGCTTGGTATCTAGGATTGAAGCGGAAGCTGGCGGCGACTCCCGATGGATTAGCGAGAGCTTGAGACCCTGGACGAAGCGAAGCGTAGGAAGCGGCTCAAGCCGAGCCCATGGGAAAGCGTCCGCCAGCTGGAGCTTCAATCCCCTTACACTCAGCAACTCTACTTTCAAGTCTCCGCTCATATTCAAAGTCAAAAATGCCCACAGAAGAAAATCTTCTGTGGGCATTGTTTTTTATTTTTTATGTTCAAGCGCCGCACGGATGAAGTCGCGGATTAGTGGAGATGGACGATTTGGACGGGAAGCAAATTCTGGGTGGAACTGGCAAGCCACGAAATATGGATGGTCTTTCATCTCCATAATTTCGATCAAGCGACCGTCCGGGCTAATTCCAGATACGATAAATCCTGCCTCTTCCAACTGCGCACGATATGCCAAGTTCATTTCATAACGGTGGCGATGACGCTCGTACACTAACTCCTCGCCATATGCAGCGGAAGCCTTCGTGTTTTCAGCTACTTTACACGGATAAGCACCTAGACGCAATGTACTGTCTGCTTCACGTGCTGTACGGCAATCTGGATGGAATGTCGTAATTTGGTGCTCTGTCTCTGTGTCGAACTCCAGTGAATGAGCTGTTTTCAGACCGATGACATTACGCGCGATTTCAGTAGCTGCTAACTGCAAACCTAAACTGATACCGAAGAATGGAATTTTCTGTTCACGCGCATACGTGATCGCTTCAATTTTCCCATCGATTGCACGATCTCCAAAACCACCTGGCACAAGAATACCATCTACGTCTCCAAGAAGTTCTGCTACGTTTTCAGACGTCACATCTGCCGAGTTAATCCACTGAATATCGATGTCTGCATCGAACGCGTATCCAGCATGACGCATAGCTTCAACTGCGGAAATGTATGCATCTTGTAATTCTACATACTTACCAACTAAACCAATTTTCACTGTTTCTTTCAGTGACTTAACCAACTTCACTAGTTCTTCGACTTCCGAAAGTTCAGGCTGTGGTGTTTCAAGACCCAAGTAATCCACAACTAGCTGATCCATGTTTTGTTCATGCAAACGAAGAGGTACTTCGTATAGAGTTTCCGCATCAAGTGCTTCGATAACTTCTTCTGACTTAATGTTACAGAATAACGCGATCTTGTCTTTCATTTCTTGCGGAACTGGGTACTCGCTTCGTACGACGATCATGTTCGGCTGAATTCCAAGACTACGCAATTCCTTTACACTGTGCTGTGTCGGCTTTGTTTTCATT
This sequence comes from Sporosarcina ureae DSM 2281, assembly GCF_000425545.1. Taxonomy (GTDB): domain Bacteria; phylum Bacillota; class Bacilli; order Bacillales_A; family Planococcaceae; genus Sporosarcina; species Sporosarcina ureae. Next base: position 42,830 of record NZ_AUDQ01000005.1, read on the forward strand.
TCACCAGCTGCATGCAAATACGGAATGAGTGTGTTGTGAATGTACATCACGTCATCCTTCGCAAGATCCGTTTTTAATTGGCGAATGGCTTCAAGATACGGCAATGATTCGATATCCCCTACACTACCACCAATTTCTGTAATTACGACATCTGCGTTCAATGTTTGACCTGCACGTTTGATCAATTCTTTAATTTCATTGGTAATATGTGGGATTACCTGAACTGTTGCACCATTATATTCGCCAGCGCGCTCTTTGCGCAATACTAGATCATAGACTTTCCCCATCGTTACGTTGGAGTAACGATTACATTCGATGTCTATAAAACGCTCATAGTGACCGATGTCAAGATCCGTTTCCGCTCCGTCTTCCGTTACGAAAACTTCTCCGTGCTGGTATGGGCTCATCATGCGTGGATCAATATTGATATATGGATCGAATTTTTGGTTCGTGACTTTCAAACCGCGGTTCTTAAGTAAACGTCCGAGTGATGCTGCGTTGATACCTTTACCTAAAGAAGAGACGACGCCGCCTGTAATGAAAATATATTTTGTCATGTGTAGTGCCTCCATTTATTCTTTTTCCAAGCTATTAGGGTCGATATAAAATCAAAAAAGCGCCCCGTTTGTAGCGTAACTACAATAAGGAGCGCGTATACACGAATTTATGTGTCCTTTTCAGGAGCCCATCCAAATCTTATATTTTTGGGCACTAAAAGTCAAGTCCGATTATTTCTCTTCCTCGTACTCTTCGTCTTCTTCGTACTCTTCTTCATCGTCCTCGTCATCTTCTTCGATATCGAGTTCTACTTCAGGAATAACTTCCAGGTCGTCATCAGGATCGATTAAATCTTCCTCGAGTTCGACTACTTCCTCTTCTTCCTCATCCTCGTCGTCTACATCATCTTCTTCGCCGAGTTCTACGTATTCTTCATCGAAGATTTCTTCTTCGTCATCATCATCTTCTTCGATATCATCTTCGTCGTAATCTTTTTTCTTCTTTTTCTTCTTGCGTACTTTTACGACAGGTGCTGTTTCTTCTTCAATCTGATCAACTGGATACCATTCGCGTAAGCCCCAACGGTTGTCTTGGATCGCAAGGAATCTGCCATCGATGTTCAGGTCTGTATAAAATTGAAGGAGCTTTTCCTTCAATTCTTTCTCGCTTATACCTGTAAGTTTACGGAACTCTTCCATTAATTCCGCCAACGTGAGGGATTCACGTCGTTCTGTCAGTACCTGGTGCGTAATGTTGATTAATGATTCTTCCAACAGCTCTTCTTTTGTCATGTCATGGATATTCAATGTATGGCACGTCCTTTCTTCTATCAATCACACGCGGAACCGACCAAGTCAGTGAATGATTTGGCCGATCGACGTTTTTATCTTGTAGCATATAAGCATAGTGTACATTATATACGTTATTTCTACCAATATGCTACATTCTTTTACTTCTCTTTATATTTCTATACTCAGTAATGGTCAAATACCCCAGGTAGACCGCCCCGATGGTGAAGGGGATTATGCCGAGTCCGCTGTTGTAGAAGAAGAGTGTGAGTGTAATTAAGAGAGCTATTATGATTGCATGATAGTACCATCTCACATTCAGCACGTCCCTTTTCTTTGTTGTTCTCATTATACTGACTAACTTACTAAATTATCCACTTTGATAGGGAAAGAATTTTGCGTAATGGATTAAGTTTCATAGGATATTTGAGATAGAGTGGCTGGCATGGCTGTTGGGATGGGGATTTCCGTTCCGAGCGGGCGCTTTCCTGCGGGCATGGCTTGAGCCTCCTCGTCCGCTTCGCTACCTGCGGGGTCTCAAGGCTCATGCTATTCCCGCGGGAGTCGCCGCTCTACACTCCAATCCCTTACAATGAGAGCGGGTGCCACTTATTGTTGCTCACTGAAGCTGCTCTCGTAATTGATTTAGTACCTAACATTTGTACTTATTCCGTCCGTAACTTAACTTTTGTCAGAGACATTACGGATTTACTGACTAGCGGCAGTAAGTGATTCTGAAATAAACGTATAATTGAAACGTAAGCTAAGACAATTGCAATGAAGTGATTCCACGCTTTGCTTTTACTCGGAGAAGCAATTGCTATTCCCGTGGGATTCGCCCCCCTGCACTCCAATATCTACATTGCTAATGAGAGAGACATATCGTTACTCACTGAAATTAGTTTCATCATCCATTCAGTACCTGACCTTAAATAAGTTCAAAGACAACAATAATTCACACTACATCGCCAGTAAATATTCCGTTTCCTTCCACTTTTTACATAAGGATTGCAACGGAAGCTGGGGCGACTCCGGGAGGATAAGCGTGCGCCTTGAGACCCCGCAGGGAGCGAAGCGGACGAGGAGGCTCAAGCCACGCCCTCCGGAACGCGTCCCCAGCTGGAGTTGCAATCCCACGCACTTAGCCCATACAAAAGAGGATGCCGCCAGAAGTGGTGGCTTCTGTGACATCCCCTTTGAGATGCAATTACATATTACGGCGGTACTGCCCGCCTACTTCGTAAAGCGCATTCGTAATTTGTCCGAGACTCGCTACTCGCACCGTCTTCATCAACTCAGCGAAGACATTGCCCCCTGTAATCGCCACTTCCTGAAGATCAGCAAGCGCTTGCCCCGCTTCGTCAGCATGTTTAGCTTGGAACGCGCGCAAATTGGTAATCTGTGACTCTTTTTCTTCTTGTGTCGCACGTGCCAATTCCATATTGTCGATATCTTCCTCAGACGGCGGATTCGGGTTCAAATATGTGTTGACACCGATGATCGGCAGCTCGCCTGAGTGCTTCTTCATTTCGTAATACATTGATTCTTCCTGGATCTTACCTCGCTGGTACTGCGTCTCCATAGAGCCCAGTACGCCGCCACGGTCGTTCAGTCGATCAAATTCTTGTAATACCGCTTCTTCTACGAGACTTGTCATTTCTTCAATGATGTAAGCCCCTTGAAGCGGATTTTCGTTCTTCGACAAGCCGTGTTCTTTCATGATGATCATTTGGATCGCCATCGCACGACGAACTGACTCTTCTGTCGGTGTCGTAATGGCTTCGTCGTAAGCATTCGTGTGCAACGAGTTACAGTTATCTTGCAATGCCATCAATGCCTGCAATGTTGTGCGAATGTCGTTGAAATCAATTTCTTGCGCATGCAAACTACGGCCGGATGTTTGGATATGGTATTTCAACTTTTGACTACGTTCATTGGCTCCGTATTTGTCACGCATCGTAACCGCCCAAATGCGACGTGCCACGCGACCAATTACCGTATATTCGGGATCGAGTCCATTTGAAAAGAAGAACGATAGATTTGGTGCAAAGTCGTCGATATGCATGCCGCGGCTCAAGTAATATTCCACATACGTGAAGCCGTTTGCGAGTGTGAACGCTAGCTGCGAAATCGGATTGGACCCTGCTTCTGCGATATGGTAGCCCGAAATGGATACAGAATAATAATTACGAACTTTTTTATCAATGAAATACTGCTGGATATCGCCCATTAAACGCAATGCAAATTCTGTAGAGAAGATACATGTATTTTGTCCTTGGTCTTCCTTCAATATATCCGCTTGAACCGTTCCACGAACTGTTTGGAATGTCATTTCACGTACTTCAGTGAACTCTTCGACAGTAAGTGTCCGTCCGAGCTCTTCTTCTTTTTTACGTACTTGCTGATCGACTGCTGCGTTCATGAACATCGCTAGAATAATGGGTGCCGGTCCATTGATTGTCATAGAAACAGATGTTGTGGGTGCGCAAAGATCGAAGCCGTCGTAGAGCTTTTTCATGTCTTCTAGTGTACAGATGCTCACACCAGACTCGCCAACTTTTCCGTAAATATCAGGACGCTCGTCAGGATCTTCTCCGTATAACGTGACAGAGTCAAACGCTGTAGATAAACGTTTTGCATCGTCATCTTTTGATACGTAGTGGAAACGACGATTTGTACGTTCAGGTGTTCCTTCTCCAGCGAACTGACGGCGCGGATCTTCTCCTTCACGTTTGAATGGGAAGACACCTCCAGTATACGGGAAGAATCCTGGAGCATTCTCGCTGTATACAAAGCGTAGGATTTCTCCATAATCTTTATATTGCGGCAAGACCACTTTCGGAACCTTCAAGCCAGATAGACTAACGGTATTAAGCGTCGTACGGATTTCTTTGTCGCGGATTTTCACCACATATTCATCCTGCTCGTATGACTCTTTCAAAGGTTCCCAGTTTTTCAAAGCACGCTTAGATTCGCCTGTTAATTGCTCCTCGATGCCTTCTTTCAAGCTATTCAATGAATCTAGCAATGCTTCATTAGAATCGGCTTCTTTCACGGCTTCAATTGCACCTTCCAATTGGAAGACGCGGCGCGCCAGCTCTGCTTGCTGTTTGGATTTCGCATGGTAGTTACGAACGGTGGAAGCGATTTCACGCAAGTAATGGCTTCGGTCGGGCGGAATGATTACGGTTTGCTTTTGATTCGTCACGAAGTCTGTGTAGCTTGTCGTCCAATCCGAATCCGTTGCGTTGTTAATTTTTTCAACAAGCGCTGCGAAAAGTGTGTTGGTACCCTTATCGTTAAACTGGCTTGCAATCGTTCCGTATACAGGCATTGTCTCTAAATCCTGATCAAATAGCAAATGGCTACGCTGATACTGCTTGCGTACTTGAATCAATGCATCTTCGGAACCTTTGCGCTCGAATTTATTGATAACAATTAAGTCAGCAAAGTCGATCATGTCGATTTTCTCAAGCTGTGTCGGTGCACCGAATTCACTTGTCATAACGTACATCGAAACATCGGAGACATCCGTAATGCGCGCATCCCCTTGCCCGATCCCACTCGTCTCTACAATAATCAAGTCATAGCCAGCTGCTTTTGTGACATCGAGTACATCATGGATAGCGGTTGTCAGCTCGGAACGTGATCCACGTGTTGCGAGACTACGCATGTAAACACGGTTATTAAAAATCGCATTCATACGAATCCGGTCGCCAAGTAACGCACCGCCTGTTTTTTGCTTTGTTGGATCTACAGAAAGGATTGCTACTCTTTTGTCAGGGAATTCACGCAAGAAACGGCGAATTAATTCATCCGTCAAGGAACTTTTACCTGCTCCACCTGTACCTGTGATACCGAGTACTGGTGTTTGCTTGGACATAGAACGTGCATGGTCGAGTAATTGCTCCGTCGCGTCATCTTTGTTCAAATGCTTTTCTTCTACGTAGGTAATTAAATTGGCTAGGATCCCTGGTGTTTCTGCTGTCAGTTGTTCCAGATTAGCCTCTTCGCTTTCGGGAGTCGTGGAGAAATCCGATAGTTCCATGATTTTATTGATCATGCCTTGCAGACCTAGTTTCCGACCGTCTTCCGGTGAAAAGATCCATTCAATGCCGTATTCATGCAACTCTTTGATTTCTTTCGGGATGATGACTCCTCCACCACCGCCGAATATTTTAATGTGAGAAGCGCCTCTTTCCTTCAGCAAGTCATGCATGTATTTGAAATACTCCACGTGACCACCTTGATAGGATGACATAGCGATTCCTTGCACATCTTCTTGAATGGCAGCGTTTACAACTTCCTCAACAGATCGATTATGTCCGAGATGAATAACTTCCGCTCCGGTTGCCTGTAATATTCTGCGCATGATATTGATTGATGCATCATGCCCGTCGAATAAACTCGATGCCGTCACGAAACGAATATGGTGTTTCGGTTTATAGATTTCCTCAGTTACCATTTGCCTTCCACCTTCCGTACATGCTGACCGCCGCCACGAAGGTTTTCATGGCGGAGTCCGCAAGTTATTTACTTCTCTACGCCTTTGATAATTAGATCAGTTTGTATTTTCGTATAGCGTTGTAACGTATATTGTTTGCGCAACGCCCATCTTCTGAATGACCACATTTGGCCAGATACGAGGATGTGGTGTGCGGTCAATGATACTTCATCCGGTCCGATGTGTAGGTTCCCAGCTTCCATGCATTTACGAATGATGATCTCAAATTGCTCGACCATTTCCAGTTCTTTAGTGAGTACATAACGAAGCGCTTCGTTTGGTAACGACTTCGACTCCTGATACATGACGAGAAATTCATCCGACATTTGATCGATGACTTCGTAATACCGTGCAATCGCCACACGTAGCCCTTCTACCGTGTTGTCATTGTTATCGAGTTCAGATAAACGAAACTTGACTTCATTATAAATATTGTCACAGACGAGATAAAGGACATCTTCTTTTGTCCGAATATACTCGTACAGTGTGCCAATACTGAAGCCCGCTTCTTTGGCGATTTCACGTGTAGTCGTCCTGTGGAATCCTTTATCGATAAACAATTTCACAGCGCCCCGGCTAATTTGTTCACGTCGCTTCTGAACGAGTTCTTCGTCTTTGACGGTAGATTTCACTTCATGTTTTGGCATTGCATAGACCTCCTGTTATTTCGTCAGCATACGCGAGATGACGAGACGTTGAATTTCTTGTGTACCTTCATAAATTTGCGTGATTTTTGCGTCACGCATATAGCGCTCTACCGGATAATCTTTTGTATAACCGTAGCCGCCAAATACTTGAACTGCTTCTGTTGTTACTTTCATCGCTGTGTCACCAGCCATTAATTTTGCCATAGCAGATGCTTTACCATACGGCAGGTCGTTCGATTCGAGCCATGCTGCTTGGTATGTTAACAGACGAGATGCTTCTGTCGCTGTCGCCATATCCGCTAGTTTGAAGCTGATGCCTTGGTTAGCCACGATGGGCTTGCCGAATTGTACACGTTCTTTTGAGTAGTCGACTGCAGCATCCAATGCGCCTTGTGCAATTCCTACTGCTTGCGCGGCAATTCCGTTGCGTCCGCCATCAAGTGTTTTCATTGCAATAATGAACCCATCACCTTCTGCTCCTAGAAGGTTTTCTTTCGGCACGCGACAGTTATCCAATACGACTTCTGTTGTCGGGGATGAACGAATACCCAGTTTTCTTTCTTTTTTACCTACAGAAAATCCTTCGAATGTGCTTTCTACAATGAATGCGCTTGTTCCTTTATGTTTGGATTCTGGATCCGTTACAGCGAAGACGATATATGTGTCAGCAATTCCGCCATTGGTGATGAAGATTTTCGAGCCGTTAAGCACGTAGTCGTCACCGTCAAGCTTTGCCGTAGTTTTCATGCCGCCTGCGTCTGATCCTGAGCCTGCTTCCGTTAAGCAGTATGCCCCCATCTTTGAACCTTCTGCAAGTGGGCGTAAGTATTTTTGTTTTTGTTCTTCGTTGCCGTATTTGAATAGTGGCCATCCTGCTAGAGATGTGTGTGCAGACAGGACGACGCCTGTAGATGCGCAGACACGGGATAGTTCTTCTACTGCGATGACGTAGGCTAGGTAATCGCTGCCGATGCCGCCGTATTCTTCTGGCCACGGAATGCCTGTGAGTCCGAGTTCGGCCATCTTGTGGAAGATGTCCATGTCGAAGGTTTCGTCTTCGTCTCGTTGTGCTGCGGTTGGTGCTACTTCTTTTTGTGCAAAGTCGCGCACCATTTTTCTGATCATTTCGTGTTCTTCTGATAATTTAAAGTCCATTGTTCTCCCACCCTTTTGTTTGTTGGTTAATGAAAATTTCATTGGAAATAGTAAGGCTTGATGTTGGCTTGTGGTTTGGGGATTGGAGTTCCAGACAGGGACGCTTTCCGGAGGGCGTGGCTTGAGCCGCTTCCCTCACTTCGTTCAGTCCAGGGTCTCAAGGCGCACGCTGATCCTCCCGGAGTCGCCCTGTCTTCCACTCCAATCCCTACTTATAACTTGTTAAAGCAAACTGACATCATTAAATTTGTAAGTTGTTGTAGGTCACCGTGCCAAAATTCGTCTGTACCGCGCCATGCGCTCCCCTAAGCGCTTCTAACTTTAGTTTGTTAGGTGTTTGGCGATGACTACTTTTTGGATTTCGCTTGTGCCTTCGTAGATTTGGCATACTTTTGCGTCGCGGAAGTAGCGTTCTACTGGATAGTCTTTTGTGTAGCCGTAGCCGCCGAATACTTGGACGGCTTCTATGGAGTTGTCTACGGATGCTTGGGATGCGAATAGTTTGGCCATGGAGGCTTCTTTGCCGCATGGTTTGCCTTCTGAACGTAACCAAGCTGCGCGGTAGACTAGTAGTCGGGCCGCTTCTGTTGCGGTGGCCATGTCGGCTAGTTTGAATCCTACGCCTTGGTTGGCTGCGATGGGTTTGCCGAATTGTTCGCGTTCTTTTGCGTAGGCAACCGCGGCTTCTAGTGAGGCTTCTGCTATGCCTAGCGCTTGAGCGGCGATGCCGATTCGGCCGACGTCGAGGTTGGCCATGGCGATTTTAAAGCCGCCGCCTTCTTCACCTAGTCTATTTTCCACTGGTACTTTCATATTGTCGAAGCTGAGTGCGACGGTTCGAGAGCCGTGAAGGCCCATTTTCTTTTCGTCTTTACCTATAGATAATCCCGGTGTGTCTCGGTCGACGATGAATGCGGTGATGCCGTATGTTCCTTTTTCAGGAGCCGTGTTAGCAAATACGATGTAGACGTCCGCTTCCCCACCGTTTGTGATGAACATTTTGGAGCCGTTGATCACGTAGTGGTCGTCGACTCGCTTCGCTTTCGTTTTCAATGAACCTGCATCTGATCCGGATGCCATTTTCGGCAAGTAGCGTTTCTTTTGTTCTTCCGTACCGAAGTAAAGGATCGGATTCATTCCAACAGAAGTATGGACAGACAACACGACCCCCATGACAGCGCTGACTTTTGATAGTTCGTGAATCGCGATGATATATGACAGGAAGTCCATCTCTGAACCTCCATACTGTTCAGGCGCTGTAATTCCCATCAATCCAAGCTCGCCCATTTTCTCTAGTAGTTCACGCGGAAATTCTCCATCTTCCATCCGGGGAATCCAAGGTTCGATCTCGTTCTTTGCGAAATCACGAACCATTTGGCGCATCATTTGTTGTTCTTCTGTTAATGTAAAATCCATCCTCTTCACCTCTTGCTTTCAACTTAATTCCTTTATTCGTATGAATAGAAACCGCGTCCAGTTTTCTTGCCGTGCCAACCTGCTTTAACGTATTTACGCAGCAATGGGCATGGACGGTATTTCGAGTCGCCGAATCCTTCATACAATGTTTCCATAATGTAGAGACATGTGTCGAGTCCAATGAAATCTGCCAGTTGCAGAGGCCCCATCGGATGATTCATTCCCATTTTCATGACGTCGTCAATTGCTTCTTTCGTTGCGACACCTTCGTACAATGTAAAGATGGCCTCGTTAATCATCGGCATTAGCACACGGTTCGCAACAAATCCTGGTGCGTCATTCACTTCAACCGGTGTTTTGCTGAGCTTTTTCGTCATCTCTTCGACTGCTTCGTAGACATCATCATCTGTAGCAAGTCCACGGATGACTTCGACAAGCTGCATGACCGGTACCGGATTCATGAAGTGCATGCCGATCACTTTTCCTGGACGTTTAGTAGCTGCACCGATTTCCGTGATCGGTAACGAAGACGTGTTCGTTGCCAATATCGTGTGTTCCGGTGTGATTTCATCTAGCTCTGCAAAGATTTTTGTTTTAATTGCCATATTTTCAACTGCCGCTTCGATGACGATGTCGGCATCTTTGGCATTTTGCATATCCAGTGATTTCGTGAAACGACCAAGTACTGCTTCTTTTTCTTCCTCTGTCATACGTCCTTTTTCCACGTTGCGTTCTAAGTTTTTCGTGATGACCTTAAAACCTCGGTCGTATGCTTCTTCATTGATATCGTGCAGAGTTACTTGATAGCCTGCCTGGGCGCAAACTTGAGCAATCCCTCCGCCCATTTGCCCTGCCCCGATTACGAATACTTTTTCAATTGTCATCTGGAATGCCCCCGATCAGTTAGTTTTTGGTACTTCGATCATGATGGCATCGCCTTGGCCGCCACCTGAACAAATTGCTGCAATACCGATTCCACCACCGCGACGTTTTAGTTCATTCGCCAATGTCAGAACGACACGCGCTCCACTTGCACCGATCGGGTGACCGAGTGCGACCGCACCACCATTGACGTTCACTTTTTCTTCGTCCAATTCAGCGATTTGTGAACTTGCAAGCGCAACGACTGCGAATGCTTCATTGATTTCGTAAAGATCAATGTCGTCTGCCGTTTTACCTGTTTTCTCAAGTAACGCCTTGATGACATGACCTGGTGTTTCAGGGAAACGTTCCGGTTCAATTGCAACTTCCGCGTGACCTAGAATAACAGCAAGCGGTTCTTTGCCTTGCTTCTTCGCTTCATCTTCATTCATTAACACAACCGCACATGCACCATCGTTGATGCCGGGTGCGTTTCCAGCTGTGACACTTCCGTCTTTACCGAAAGCTGGGCGGAGCTTTGCCAACGCTTCGAGTGAACTACCTTTACGCGGGCCTTCATCTTCTGTCACGAGGATTGGATCACCTTTACGTTGTGGAATGCTGACTCCTACGATTTCTTCTGCGAATAGTCCTTTTTCCATCGCTTCAAGTGCACGTTCATGACTGCGTAATGACCATTTGTCCTGCGTTTCACGGCTTACTGTAAAGTCGTTAGCTGTACTGTTTCCGTATGTGCCCATGTGGACATTGCCTTCGGAGAATGAACACGTCAGTCCATCATAAATCATGCCGTCTACTAATGTGCTATCGCCCATTTTCAAGCCTGAACGGACATTTGCGTAATACGGTGCGTTGGTCATCGATTCCATACCGCCAGCGACGATCGTTGTCTCATCCCCAAGACGGATCAGCTGATCAGCGAGTGTGATACTGCGCATTCCAGAAGCGCATACTTTGTTGATCGTTTCAGTCTTGACACCGTATGGAATGCCGCCTTTAACAGCTGCTTGACGGGAAGGAATCTGGCCTTGCCCTGCTTGTAAAACAGTCCCCATGATGACTTCGTCTACTTGATCGCCTTGTACGCCAGCGCGTGCAAGCGCTTCCTTGATGGCAATACCGCCTAGATCGCTTGCTGTTTGTGTTTGCAATGCACCGCTTAATTTACCAAATGGTGTTCTAGCACCTTGTAATATCACTGTTCTCATTCCTCTATTCCCCCTAGTAGTTTACTGACTGAACGCTCGCTCGATATCTTACTACTAAATAAGAGGGCGTTTAGACCCTCTTATTAATAGTTTATTGAATTGTTAGCGTTTTAGATATCTTAATTGTACGGTATTTACACGAAATTCGCAATAATTTCAATCTTGTTTTCTATCGTCGGTTTCCGGTGTTTCATCCTCTGTTTCAACCGTTACAGCCAACTCAGGCTCCAGAATCCCTTCTTCCGACTCTACTATTTCTTCAGGTTCAGCGACTGTTTGGTATTCTCCAAAGATCGAGCGTTCCAATAGTTCAGCAATATCGTATGTGCCGACTTGTTCTTCGACTTCAACAGCTTTCGTTCCGTCAGACAACATCGTCAAGCAATACGGACAGCCAGATGAAATGATTCCTGGGCTAACTTCAAGCGCTTGTTCAGTACGTGCTACGTTGACGCGCTGACCCGTATCTTCTTCCATCCACATCATACCGCCACCCGCTCCACAACACATGCCGTCTTCACGGTTACGTTCCATTTCTACCAACTGTACGCCTGGAATTGCTTTAAGTATTTCTCTCGGCTGATCGTAGACGTCGTTATAGCGACCTAGGTAACAAGAGTCGTGGAATGTGATAACTTCATCAATTTCATATTTCGGTACTAGCTTGCCTGCCATGACCAGTTCGTGTAGCAACTCGGTATGGTGTTTAACGATGACTTTCAGTCCAAAATCTGGGTATTCATTTTTGAAGATATTGTATGCGTGCGGATCGATCGTAACAATTTTCGAGACGTTCGCTTTTTCAAATTCTGCGATATTTGCTGTTGCGAGCTCTTGGAATAAGAATTCATTCCCGAGACGACGTGGTGTGTCTCCCGAGTTCTTCTCTTTGTTACCAAGAATCGCGAAGCTTACCCCTGCTTCATTCAATAAATGTGCGAACGATAGAGCGATTTTCTGTGAGCGGTTATCAAACGCACCCATAGAACCAACCCATAGTAAGTATTCAAAGTCTTCTCCAGCTTTTTTCGCTTCCTTCACAGTCGGGATGTGCAAGTCTGGACGTGCATCTCTCCAGTTTTCTTTCTCTTTACGGTTAAGGCCCCATGGATTACCTTGACGTTCGATGTTGGTCATCGCACGCTGTGCATCTGGGTTCATCTTTCCTTCCGTCATAACAAGATAACGACGAAGATCAATAATTTTATCTACGTGTTCATTCATTACCGGGCATTGATCTTCACAGTTACGGCACGTCGTACATGCCCAAATTTCTTCTTCTGTGATGACGTCACCGATCAATGAAGGATTGTATAGTTCGTCCATTGTCATTCCTTCTGCCGTAGCAGCGAGTGCCAATTGATTTCCTTGTGAGTTTTTAAACATTAATTGAGGTACCCATGGCTGTTGCTTCGTCATGACAGCACCTGTGTTTGTTAAGTGATCACGTAGCTTCGTGATCAAGTCCATCGGTGACAGCATTTTACCTGTACCTGTTGCCGGACACATATTTGTACAACGTCCACATTCTACACATGCATAGAAGTCGATCATTTGCGCTTGTGTGAAGTCCGTGATCTTGCCTACACCAAGTGGCGGCATATCGTCTTCGTCTTCGATTTCTTCAAGCGCTTCAAAATCGATCGGCTTCAAACGTCCCGCGTGATCTAAACGGTGGAAATAAACATTTGCTGGACCCGCGATCAAGTGCGCGTGCTTGGATTGTGGTACATACACCAGGAACGTCAGCAATGTCAGTAAGTGTACCCACCAGCCAACAAAGAATATGGTAACGGCTACGCCTGTTGGAACAGCGCTGAATACAGTTGCGATGAGCGATGCCATAGGCTCTGTCCATGTAGTGCCTTCATTATGCCAAATCATGTTCGCCCCGTTAGCGACCAGTGTGGAAAGCATAAGTAGTCCAATAAATATGAGAACTAGACCGGATTTCCAACCGCGCTTTAGACGAACTAGTTTCTCCATGTAACGACGGTAGAATGCCCATACGACCGCTACTAAGATGACGAATACGACAATTTCCTGAAAGAATGTAAATGCCGGATACAACGGGCCAAGTGGTAGATGTGATCCTGGCTTTAAGCCTTTCCAAATCAGGTCAATTGCGCCGAATTGAACGAGTAGGAAGCCATAAAAGAACATGACGTGGATGGCCCCACTCTTTTTATCCTTCAATAGTTTCTTTTGTCCGAATACATACACCCAAATTTTCTTTAGACGCGCTTTGACGTCATTGTCGAATTCTTCTTTTCTCCCCAGTCGGATGAATTCGTAGCGAGTTTTTAATAGATATAGGAATAGACCAAAGCCGTATACAACAACTGCTACAAATAAAATCCAGTTTGCGATGAGTAGTATATTCATCTCTTATTCCCCTTCCATTTCTTCTACTTGAGATCCCCTTTAAGAAACCGCTTTCAATACTATTCTATATCTAGTGTAATAATGAATGATCATTCAGTCAACAGTTTTTAAAAGTTTATTTTTTATTTTCTTACTATGGTTGAAAGACCTTTTTGTCAAGCATTTTTTTATTTTTTGTGATTATTCTCTCACACAGTCCCGCTATTATAGGCTTTATCGTTATGTTACTTTAATTTACAAATTTATATAGGACCTGGAATCGTTCCAAATTAGCAAAATTATATTCTCTACACATCTAGCACATTATTATCTAGGATATTACAATACTCTATTTTCATTATATCTGAATATAGCAAATTTGACTATTTCATGATAACGTTTTCATAATGTGTTGCTAACATTGGAAAGGGGTTTTGTTATGTATCGATTGTATGCACGGTCAGTTCAAAAAGGACTCAAAGCAGGAATGAACTATTTACCTTGGCGAGAGCCTGAGCTGCTAGTCGGGCCTGGTAGTTTGGAAGGCCTTGCGGGGAAAGTGAAAAGTCTTGGAATTCATAGTGTGCTCATTATTACGGATCGCGACATCGCCAAGCTAGGTTTACTAGACGTCATGCTAGTTGGGCTCAATTCACTCGGCATCAAATACTTGGTGTATGACCAAACTGTCGCGAATCCCACGATAGTCAATATCGAAGAAGCGCGCGGTTTGTACGTAGCGAATGAATGCGAAGCGCTCATTGCGTTTGGTGGTGGATCTCCGATTGATTGTGCAAAAGCAGTAGGTGCAAGAATTGCGAGACCTGAGAAACAGATTCCCGAGTTGAAAGGTTTATTCCACGTGCGCAAGCAAATCCCTACGTTGTTCACGGTACCTACGACTGCGGGAACAGGAAGTGAAGCAACGCTTGCTGCAGTCGTGACGAATAGTGAGACGCTTGAGAAGTATGCGATCAATGATACGTCACTGATCCCCCACTACGCTGTACTCGATCCATTATTGACAATGAAATTGCCGCCAGCGATTACCGCCGCTACTGGAATGGATGCGTTAACGCATGCAGTGGAAGCGTATATTGGCAACAGTAATACGAATGAAACGTGGAATGATAGCCGTGAAGTAGTGCAACTCGTATTCTCAAATTTATATGAAGCCTATAGAAATGGAGATAATTTGACTGCGCGAACGAATATGCAATGGGCTTCTTATTTAGCAGGCAAAACATTTACAAGGGCGTATGTTGGAAATGTCCATGCGATTGCACACACGCTCGGCGGATTTTACAGCATGCCACACGGGTTAGCGAATGCGATTATTTTGCCACACGTGCTCGAGTATTACGGCAAAAGTGTATACGACCCCCTTTCCGAGTTGGCTGATTTAATTGGTATTACCAGCCATTCGGATACGAGGCAAATGAAGGCCGAGAAGTTTATCGAGGAAATTCGGGCGTTGAATCATGCGATGAATATCCCGGAGCAGGTGGATGGAATTATGGTTGAAGATATTCCGTTAATGGTCAAACGCGCCTTTGCAGAAGCGAATCCGTTGTATCCTGTACCGAAGATTTTGAGTAAGAGAGAGTTTACGGAGTTGTATGAGGTGATTCGGGTTTGATGTGGTTTGGGGATTGAGCGGATGCGGGGTTGGATAGAGCGGATGGGCGGATACATTGAGCGTTTTGGTCTGGAGAATGAGCGAATATGCGGACACTTTGAGCGCTTTAGCCTCGACATTGAGCGGATACGCTGATACATTGAGCGCTTTGGCCTCGGCAATGAGCGGACACGCAGACGCATTGATCGATTAAGCCTCGGCATTGAGCGAACACGCAGACACTTTGAGCGCTTTAGTCTCGACATTGAGCGGACACGCAGACACTTTGAGCGCTTTAGCCTCGACAATGAGCGGATACGCGGACACTTTGAGCGCTTTAGCCTCGACTTTGAGCGGATACGCAGATACATTGAGCGCTTTGGCCTCGACATTGAGCGGACACGCAGACACTTTGAGCGCTTTAGCCTCGACAATGAGCGGACACGCAGAAACATTGAACGCCACACCACGAAAAAACAAGGCCCCCTGGCACTACCAGGGGGGGCCTTGTTTACTCATAATTACTTATCTTTTTTCTCATTCGTGCGGAATACTTTTGCGCTGCGGACGTATTCATTGTCTGAAATGCCGAGTCGAGCGTTCACGATGCGTGCCGCTACGAATAGGTAGTCCGACAGACGGTTCAAGTAGCGTCCCACAACCGGCGATACGTCGTCTGCTGCGTTCATCAACGTGACGGTTACACGTTCGGCGCGGCGTGTGACGGTACGCGCGATGTGTAATGTTGCTGCAGCTGGTGAGCCGCCTGGCAGGATGAAGCGTTCTAGTTCAGGCGCTTCCTCCATTAGCTTATCGATTCGGTTTTCGAGAACTGTGACAGGTTCTTCGCCGAGCTTGTAATGACGCTCTTTCATAACGTTCGCTAAGTCGCCGCCACCATCGAATAATTCATTTTGAATTGTTTCAAGATCAGTTAGGATATCTGCAAACTTCTCTCCGTCAAGTTCGGTCATCGCTTTACCGATGAATGAATTCAGTTCATCGATCGTGCCGTATGCTTCGACGCGCAAATCGTCTTTCGCGACGCGTCCACCAATTAAACTAGTTGTTCCTTTATCGCCAGTCTTCGTATAGATTTTCATTTCACTTCACTCCTTTAATTGTTTGAGGAATACCATACCAAATTCTTGTAACAGTTGTTGCTTCTGCGAATAATTGCTGGTACAAACGGCCGCATCGATCGCGGAGTTCCCGTTGCTGTGCGTCAAGCGGTACAATGCCTCGCCCGATTTCCGTCAAAATGAAGACGGTGTTCGGTCCACTCATTTCGCGCACCGCGTTACCTGCTTCTATTTCTGTTATGTCTGTCGTCATCAGCCACTCGTGTAAATCGGTAATGATGAGTGTTTCACCGGGGTTAGCGGTTGCTGCTGTATCCATTGTACAGAAACATGCCGCCGTATCGCCAATCCAACGTCTCACATAGTCCGTTTTGCCGTTATAGGCACCTCCGATAAAGACGTGCATGGCTTCCCCTCCTTGAATTCTTTTTCGCTAGCCCATTCGAGTTGCCAAATGGAGCCGTTGGTTACGTCCCATTCCCAAAATGAACGTTGATCTTGGGTGAATGTATCGAGCACTACACGAATCACGCCGCCATGCGTCACGACGACTGCTTCATTCGGCAGTTCAGCTAATGCATTCAACACGCGTAACTTAACCTGCTGCAATGTTTCCCCATTGCGCGGTGGTGTGTTCCATGAATCGTCTAGCCAGTTGCGATAGTCGGGATCATTTTTCAACTGATCATACGTCTGTTCTTCAAAGTCTCCGAAATTACATTCCCGCCAGCGCGGATCGGCCGTAAAGTTGATTTGTGGAAAATAAATGGCCGCTGTTTGAC
Source organism: Sporosarcina ureae DSM 2281 (assembly GCF_000425545.1). Lineage (GTDB taxonomy): Bacteria > Bacillota > Bacilli > Bacillales_A > Planococcaceae > Sporosarcina > Sporosarcina ureae. Next base: position 59,774 of record NZ_AUDQ01000005.1, read on the forward strand.
GGGTTCTAATCAAATCACTTCCCACTACCTGTTGGACAGCTACTGGAAACTCAATGGCCTCGCCTTCTAAAGAAACCAATCCGCTATCCGTCCACCCACAATATATCTTCTGTGCATTCGCAGTCGTTTTTAAATGCCGAACGAGAAATATACGATAAGGACGAGCCATAATAGCACCTCCATTCCTTCAATGAACGCTCCACATAAATCCCCTGTGACACCGCCAAAATGTTTGATTGTCCAGTGATTATAAAGCCAGATGGCCAAGCACATGACGAGTAGCACGACGGGGAGTAATAAAATGGAACGGTATTGAATACTTAACAGAACAACCGTTACTATACTAATTATACTTACAGCAACTAGCATACGCCCGCGCAGGAAGTGTTGTTTGAAAAAGTGCGCAATGCCGCTTGGTTTCGCAGTTTTCGTTACTGTGTAATACCCTACTAAAGCGGTGCGGGAGAGAATCGGCACCGCCACGAGCAATGCCCAACCGTTTACAAACTGCAGAATTTCAATGAATAGACCGATTTTCAAACAGAGTAAAACGAGTAACGACAGCGTGCCGAATGAGCCGAGTCGCGGGTCATCCATAATGGTCAGGCGTTTTTCACGATCTTGATAAGAAAAGAATGCATCGCCAAGATCTGCAAAACCGTCTACATGCAAACCGCCAGTCGCAATGAGTCCTGCAAGCAAAATGAGTACCGCCGCAAGGAAACTATTGAAATCACTCGTGATATAGGCAACGCCCGCCAGCAGTAGACCGATTCCGCCACCGACGAACGGCAGCGCAATATACATGCCGGATACTTCTTTTTTCCCGAGCGGCAGTTCTTTATGAACAGGTAGCGATGTGAAAAATTGGAGCGCTAATAAAATGCTATTCATCTTCTCGCTCCTTTACGCCAAAATAGATTGAATTAACGGCCAGTCGATATGTCTCTTGACGTGAGCCGCCCATTGTTCGTAGACATCGACACCTTCCGTTGCAGGAAGCGTGATACGATCCATATCTTCTTCTGGAATTCCATGGTTTTCTAAGACAGGAATGACACCCGCAACCGGAATCCCCGTGTATTGTTCAATGAATTTCACGCCATCTTCGAAATAGGAAGCGTCACCGTAAAATTTATTAATAATAATCCCTTTGACACGCTGACGTCTCTCTTCTGAAAGAAGTTGAAGGGTGCCGACAATCGAGGCAAATGCACCGCCTTTAGAAATGTCTGCAACTAGTATGACAGGCACATCTGCCAGTTCCGCGACGCGCATATTCGTCAGTTCTCGGTCCATCAAATTTACTTCCGCGGTACTTCCCGCTCCCTCTATGATCAGTGTGTCGTAATGATTGGACAAATAATCGAGCGCTTGTTGAATCGTTTCAAGACCTTTGTCGAACCACTCTTCACGAAAAATCTGCCCGTCTACCGTTTCAAGCGGCACGCCCATCAATAGAACTTCGGCCTGCAAGTTTTCTTGCGGCTTCATCAAAATGGGATTCATTTCAGCGATCGGTTGAGTGCGAGCTGCTTGTGCCTGCTGGAATTGGGACCGACTGATTTCACGTCCGTCTGCTAGTGTTTCAGAGAAGCCGGACATGTTTTGTGATTTGAAAGGTGCTACACGAACGCCTTCATTCGCAAGCAGTCGGCATAACGCGGTGCAAATCATTGTTTTACCGACATCTGACGCCGTGCCAACGATCATTAATCCGTTCATAAATGTTCCCCTTTCCAGACGATTGGAATACCGTGATCCATTTCAATCGCGTGATCAGCAAATTCCACGATTTGTTGATGAAGCTTACCAATTGTTCGGCGGTAGATTTCCGTCTCCTCTTCGTATTGCGGCCACTCATCGAGGACTTCATTCGAAACAATGACTAAATGGGAGACGATTTCTTTCATTTGCTTAATCGTACGAAGTAATTTCCCCTGCTTTTGTTCTAAACATCCCAAACGCGAAACGCAAGGTGTACCTTCTTCGTATCCTTCATACATTTCATTCGCGAGCCACGTAGTGAGGCAATCCCATAAAACGAGATCGCCTGGCTTTAGAAACGGCATCACTTCATGGAGGTTTTTCGGTTGCTCGATTGTGTGCCAATTCGCATGTCGACGATCTTCTTTATGTTGATCAATCCGTTGCTTCATCTCTTCATCGGCTGCTACACCGGATGCGATATAGACATGGCGACCTGCTGGTTGATTCGTAAGCAGACGTTCTGCATAAGCACTTTTCCCACTGCGTGCACCGCCACTGATGAATGTTATTGTTGCTTGAACCATTGATCCATCGCCTCCCGCAGTGTAGCCATCATCGGTTTGGACTTCATGCCAATCCGTAACCAGTGCCCGTCCATCCCGCGGAAGTTTTCAGAGTGACGCAGGACGATGCCTTGTTTCAATAAATCTGTATACAGCTTCTTCGTATCTTGCAGAGGCTTCATGACGAGATAATTTGCCGAAGAATCGAGTACTTCACAGCCTTGCGAGCGCAAGAACTGCGCCATCTTTAAGCGCTCCGTTTGTGCATGCAAAATCGCCTGTTGACGATACGCTTCTTCCTGCAGACATAACACCCCGATTTCAGCAGCGAGTCCATTAACATGCCAGTGGGAAGCTCGTTGTTTAAGCGTTTTGATTCGTTCAGGGTGAGCGATTATATACCCGAGACGGATACCAGGTATCGCGTACATTTTCGTCATCGAGCGCACAATTAACAAGTTCGGATAGTTCGCGACTTGCGGAATAAAGGACTTTGATTCATCGACAAAATCGATGAACGCTTCGTCTAACACAACATCAGTCGAACTATTTTTAGCTGCTTCTATAATCGTTAGTAGCTCGTCCTTTGAAGGCAACAAGCCTGTCGGATTATTAGGTGTGCAAATATACAGCGCATCCGCTTCAGGTAATGCTTCTAGAATTTGGCGCATAGGTAATTGAAAACCTTCTGCTTCACTAGCTTGAAGCGATACGACCTCTGCGCCGTTCACTTCAAGCGTCGCGCGATATTCAGAAAACGTTGGGTCAATTAAGAGGACGCGTTTCCCTCGGTAGCTCCCTGCCAATAGAGATAGTATTTCTGCCGCACCGTTGCCAACAAGTACTTGTTGTTCGTCTACTTGATGAAAGAGCGAAACTGCCGAACGAAATGGCTGACCGTCTGGATCGGGATAGCTGTTGAGCGTCGAAATCAACGTAGGCCATGCTTCCACTACGGACGGTGGAGGTCCTGCCGGATTACAGTTTTCACTGAAATCGAGCACTTCATCAGGCATCCGAATATTCATTGATACATACAGTCGTTTGCTGTTGGCACCGTGTTCAGGCAATCGCATAGAAAATCCCTCCTAATACTGTGCCTAGTGACCAGAAAGTCCAAGACACGACTTGCATTTGGTACGTAGCGGAATGAATATGATCTTTATTCGCAATGACTGTTGGACCAAGTACCGCTCGTTCCGATACTACTCCCCGATATGTACTGCTGCCGCCTAACTGGATATTAAGTTGCCATGCAGTTGCTGCTTCGAGATAGCCGCTATTCGGGCTCATATGCTTTTTGGCATCGCCTAACCAGCCGCTAATCCGCTTTTTTAATGAATGTCCACCTTCATTCGGAGTGAACAATAGAATGAGCAATCCTGTAATTCTTGATGGTATCCAGTTAAAGAGATCATCCATACGAGCCGAAACTTTTCCGAATTCACGATAACGCTCATCTTTGTATCCGACCATAGAATCGAGTGTATTGACCGCTTTATACAACCACAAACCCGGTGCCCCGAGCAAGAATGCCCAAAATAATGGAGCTGTGATGCCGTCAGACGTATTTTCTGAAACCGTTTCAATCGTAGCGCGGGATATCGCACTTTCATCGAGCTTCTTCGTATCTCTGCCGACAATCCAACTTAGTTTCTCACGCGCTTCGTTCATGTCTCCTGACTTCAATGGATCATAGACTAACAAAGCCGCATCACGCAAACTCTTTTGCGCAAGTCCCGCCGCAATGAGTAGCGCTTCGATCGCGATGCCCGCTACTAGATGCAGACGATACGCGATACTAACGAGCCAGATGACGAGAAAAAACGTCGTCATGCAAATAACTACCCATAAAATCGCACCTTTTACTGTCCGCATACGGCCTTTATTCATTAGCTTCGTCAACTTACTAATCGTCGTACCTAGCCATTTGACTGGATGGGGCCAGTTAGGCGGATCACCAATGAGCCGGTCGAGCACCATACCGATGGCGATTGCTATGAAATGTGCGGGGATCATGTGTGCTCACCTACTGCTAATCGATACGAATGAATAGCCCGTACCGTACAGTCATAGACTCCTTTACCGATCAACTTCCCGAGTTGCGTGATCGGTCCGGCATACGGCAAGTATTCCCCTTGCTGTGTCGATGCGATCAACAAGCTGTCTGTCGAAGTACCTGTAGCGACCGTGCCGGATTCAGGATCCTTTACTTGCTCATCCTGCAATGCTTTCACTTTCGCTTCTGTTGCAGTAATCAATGCTTGGACGAAAGCTTCTTCACTTAATTCGCCGTTAATGAATACCCATGTGTTGATCGTCCCGATGTACGGAATATCTTCACGTTGCCAGGACTTCGAAACGTCCACTGCGTTTCCGACACCCGCCGTCACCGCCACGACAATCGAGCCAAATTCTCCTTCATACTCTTCTACTTCAACGTGCTCAGGACTAACTGCAGTCATCATCGCGACTGTATCTGTCAGATGATAACCAAGCGCTCGCAAGTATTCCGTGTTCTCGCGTTGGACATCATCGATCATATAATCCGCACGCACGCCTCGATTGACGAACGTCCGATACCAACCAAGTCCTGCATTATGGACAGCAGAAGAAATTGTCTTCAACGGTTGGCTTGATTGCAATAAGACATGATCTTCTTGAATCATTACGTCCGCTTTCTTTACACAAAACTGTTCTACCTTTTCTTGCAAGTTCGGCAATAGCGTCATTTGAGGCTTTGGCATTTCAGGATGGGGTTGCGTTTTGACACGCGCATTGTACACATGATGAATTTCTGACTCGAGTACAACGTCTTGCGGTACACCCATTGATGCTACTTCCCCATTCTTCAACAGCAGCAGGCGATCGCAATAAAGAGCGGCCAGATTGATGTCGTGAAATACTGAAATGACCGTGATCCCCTTCTGTCTCGCTTGATTGCGGATCGTATCGAGCAATTGCTGCTGATGCGCAATGTCTAGATGATTCGTTGGTTCATCCAATAATAAAATAGGTGCTTGCTGGGCGAGTGCCTGCGCAACGAATACGCGTTGTTGCTCGCCTCCAGATAATAATTCAATGGCGGTATTTTCATATCGCGTGACACCTGTATGGTTCATCGCTTCCTGCACCGCTTGCTCGTCCAGCTCCGACCAGCTCGAGAAAATCCCTGACTGATACGGATAACGACCGAGAGCGACGGTGTCTTTCACGCTATGGGAAAAAGCATGGGCATGAAGCTGTGGCAAGACGGCTACTTGCTGCGCGAATTGCTTTTGGCTATATGCGCCAGAAGGTTTTCCTGCAATCATTACCTTGCCGCTTTGTTTCGGCAAAATACCCGAAATGATTTTCAGTAAGGTTGACTTTCCGCTACCATTCGGCCCTAAAATCCCAAGAACTTCTCCTTTTTCAACGTGGAACGACACATTTCGCACAATCGGTTCTTTGCCGTAGCCTCCTGATAAGTTCTCCACTTGCAACATCTTCACATCGCTCCTTTTCTACGTTGTTTGTAAAAGATGTAAGCAAACACCGGAGCGCCAATGAATGCTGTAATGACGCCGACCGGTAATTCAGCCGGCGAAATAACCGTTCGTGCGACGAGATCGCAAATGATTAATAATGAGGCACCGTTGAATAATGATAACGGCAACACGTGACGGTGATCAGAACCCCATAGCATACGTGTCATATGAGGGACAACTAGGCCCACGAAGCCGATTGTCCCAGACACAGCAACAGCAGAACCGGTTAATACCGAACCGCCAAGCAAAATCATTAATTTACGCTGTTTGACATTGACCCCAAGATGATGCGCGCGTTCTTCACCGAATAATAAAGCGTTCAATTCGCGACGATTGAGCCACAGCATGAATGAGCCGATGATGAAAAACGGCAGTACCATTAGAATATAATTCCATCCGCGCATGGATACGCTACCAAGCAGCCAACCCACGATCTGACGGAGTTCTTCTTGCGTTAACGCGATCATCAGCGACAGCACGGAGCCAAGAAACGAACCGAAAATAATGCCTGTCAAAATAATCGTTTCCATTTTCATTGATCGATCGACGAGACGGGCAAAACCGATCACTAGAAACATCGTTACTGCGGCACCGATCATACTAAATACAGGTAAGGTGAATGCGCCAAGAACCGGTAGAGAAATACCAAAAAAGAGTGTGATCACGGCGCCGACAGAGGCACCGGATGACACTCCGAGGGTGTAAGGATCAGCTAATGGATTTTTCAACAGCCCTTGGAAAGCGGCTCCTGAAATAGCCAGTGAGGCACCGACGATTCCCGCCAGCAACACACGAGGCATACGGATCTTCCACAAAATATTACTTGCGGTCGCGTCCGATTGATTCCATAGCGTCTCTATTGGTATTTTCACTGTACCGATCGATACGCCGAGCCAGATTGCCACAAGCAACGTGGCAATCGACACGACATAGGCGAGAGCGGTTTTATTCACCGAATACCTCAGGATAGACTGCTTTTGCAAACAATTCTAATCCGTCAGCTAAACGTGGACCTGTACGGCTTGTAATATCTTCATCCAATTGAATGACTTGATCTTCTTTGATCGCAGTAACCGCATCGAACCCGTCACGAGTTTTAATGTTTTCTACGACGTTTGGAACATAACTATACATAGCCAAAATTACATCGGGATTTTCATCTACAATCTTTTCAGGACTGATCATAATCCAGCCTTCTTCTGTCACGATGTTTTCAGCGTTTATCATATCTAAAAATTGCTGTGGGAATGTTCCCTTCCCTGGCGTATAAATTTCAGGTGCATCGGAGTTTTCAACAAACACCCGCTTCTTGTCCGTGATGTCTGCTGCTTTCTTTTCAATATCCGCAACTTTTGTTTTCATATCTTCGACGATTTGATTCGCTTCCACATTTTTGTCCATGACTGCACCAATCAGTTCAATTGTTTCATATGTCTCGTCAAATGTCTCAGCATTTGGTACGACGATCACAGGGATGCCTGCGTCACGAATTTGATTCAATCCTTCTTCACTTGAACTCATCATCATTTCATGTGCAAATACTGCTTCCGGCTCCAATGAAATGACTTTTTCTACGTTGACCGTAAAGTCCCCTACTGTATCAAGCTCCGTTACTTCCTTAGGGTAGTCATCGTTTTCTGTTACTGCAATGACTTGATCTCCTGCATCAATACCGAATAAAATTTCCGTATTGCTTGGAACTAATGAGATTACAGTTTCCGGCGCTTGTTCAAATGTAAGTTCTTTGCCAGCCGCGTCTGTCAGGGTGTATGGATAACTCGTTGTATCCGTCGATTGTTGTTCTGTGTTTGTTTCTTCGCCAGCTTGTTTTTCATCTGCTGGTGTTTCTTCTTTTTTACTGTCACTTCCGCATGCTGCGAGTAGTAGTACCGCAAGCATTGCCGTCAGCATCAGTTGCAAAAACTTCTTCATGTGTGTTCCTCCTTTAATATGTGTGTTGCATTACGCAAGCCGCAGACATGAAAAAAACCTTCGATAGTTCGAAGGATTAGGTGGGATGAAATCAATACGTGATTTCTTCCACTGTACCTATCCTCGTAGGTTGCTGCGGAACTTCATTTTCTAAAAAGGCAGGTGACCTGGCTTGTGCATGGCACATACAGTGGCGGGACCGCATCGGATTTGAACCGATTTCGCTTTTCATCTCAAGTTTTGAGAACCTTTTTAGAAGATATGTAATTATGACTTATTATAGCGATAATAGCGTTGGTTGTACAGGGGATAGGAGGAGATTGAGTGGGGCATGGGAGTGAGGCTCCAGCAGGGGAACGCAGCGAAACGTTGCCTTTCCCTTTCCCATTCATAAAGAAAAAGCCAAGCAGTCGATCTGCTTGGCCATTTTTGATATATTACATTCTTTCAGGTGCTTGCACGCCAACTAATTTCAACGCGTTCGCAATCGTCGTTTTAGTCGCTGTGATCAAAGCCAAACGTGCTTCGGAAAGATCTTTATTTTCCGGATCAAGCACCTTGTTAGCATTATAGAAACTATGGAATGTAGCTGCTAGTTCCTGGATATATGTTGTTACACGATGCGGTGCGCGCATGCGTGCCGAGTCGCTGATTAGTTTCGGGAAGTCTCCGAGCTTCTTCAGTAGCTCGAGTTCTTTTTCATCTTGTAATAGCGTGACGTTCTCTGTTGACGCTTCTACGTTCTGTTCTTTTGCCTGACGTAAGATCGAGCAAATACGTGCGTGCGCGTATTGTGCGTAGTAGACAGGGTTTTCGTTGGATTTGGATACTGCCAAATCTAGATCGAAGTCCATTTGTGCGTCACCTGAGCGCATCGCGAAGAAATAACGTACAGCGTCTAGGCCGACTTCTTCTACGAGTTCACGCAGTGTGACTGCTTTGCCTGTCCGCTTGCTCATCTTGAATTTTTCTCCGTCTTTATAGAGTTGAACCATTTGTGCCACTTCTACTTCGAGCGTATCGCGGTCATAGCCAAGTGCTTGGATTGCCGCTTTCATACGTGGAATATATCCGTGGTGATCTGCTCCCCAAATATTGATCAGTTTATCGAATCCACGACTCAGTTTATCTTGGTGATATGCGATATCCGGTGTTAAGTATGTGAATGAACCGTCTTGTTTGATCAGTACACGGTCTTTGTCGTCGCCAAATGTAGTGGAGCGGAACCAAGTGGCACCGTCTTCTTCAAAGACATGGCCGTTTTCACGAAGTTTAGTAAGTGCGACTTCAATCTTGCCGTTGTTATATAGCGACGTTTCTGAGAACCAGTTGTCGAAATGAACGCGGAAGTCCGCCAAGTCTTTCTTCAGTTTATCCAGTTCGATATTCAAGCCGTGCTCACGGAAAAATGCAAGTCGCTCTTCTTCTGGAACATCGACATACTTGTCGCCGTATTGTTCGACCAGGTCTTTTGCGATCGTGATAATATCTGCACCACGATAGCCATCTTCAGGCATTTCTTTTTCCAGTCCAAGCGCTTCGAAATACCGAACGTCTATAGATAACGCCAAGTTGTTTATTTGATTACCTGCATCGTTGATATAGTATTCGCGCGCTACGTCATAGCCTGCTTTATCGAGAATATTACATAATGAATCGCCTAGCGAAGCTCCGCGTGCGTGCCCTAAGTGCAAGTCGCCTGTTGGGTTCGCTGAGACGAATTCAACTTGGATTTTTTGTTGTTGTCCACTGTCGGAACGTCCGTAGCCGGCTCCTTGATCAAGGACAGTCTTCACGATATCTCCAAGGCTGTCTGTTTTCAAGCGGATATTAAGGAAGCCAGGTCCAGCGATTTCAATGGAGTCAATTGCTGTGTTCGTCGTATCGAGGTGCTCCAAAATACTTTCCGCGATTGCCCGTGGTGGTTTTTTTGCTAGTTTCGTTAACTGCATGGCGATATTCGCTGCATAGTCGCCGTTCTCTTTACTTCTTGGTGATTCCAGTTTAATTTCCGGAATTTCTGCACCTTCGACTAATTGTGCTTTTTCAATCGCTTCGTGCAATGCTACTTTAATTTCATGTTGAATCTGCTCTACTGCATTCATTGTGTTACCTCCGAGTAGGTTATTGTCAAATGGTATTTCCCTAATAAACTTTCGTCTGAATGTAAGTCGTACGCTACTGTAAAGCGTCCTGGTACCCACTCCAGTTGATTGGTATGAACGGCTAAATCCATAACGGCAGGACCATTACCGTACGTACCGAAACGGACATCGTCCTGTCTGAAAGGCAATCGCATCTGTACGCCGCCCTTACGCATGATGAAGGCATCATCGGCATGTAATTTCACGGTCGTTCGGACTGATGGCACTCCTTCTGTTCGTTCTTCAAACAATAAGTAGGCCTGTCCTTTTTTCTCAATGAGTTCTCCAGTTGCCTGCATCGTATGCGTTTCTGCTTGCTGGTCTGGATGTTGAATAACGGAACGGAGCTGAACTTCCATTTTTGGCGCTTCCATTCGTTCACCGCCTTAAGTAAATAGATTCACTCATTATACACTTCTTCTGGCATTAGTTTCATTGTTACACATCTAAACTTTTCCTACGAACCGTTTAATCCGTCCATAACCGTACCATACTGTCAAAAGATACTGAATGGAACGGGATGTGATGCTCAATGAAACGTACCGATTATATAAAATCTACAAATCGTAAAAAATGGAAAAAGATCGTATTATCTCTGTCGATCACGTCAATAGCCGCAATCCTAACTGTCTTAATCGCCCTTCGAATATATGCTCAAGTACTTGGTGCCCCTTCATTGAGCGTACCAAAGGCTTCATTGTTCCTTGATCATAGTGGACATCAGATAGGGGATCATTTTTCACAACATCGACGTTATTGGATGAAGCTGTCTGATATGTCTCCTTATCTTTCGGATGCCTTCGTCGCAACCGAAGATAAGCAATTTTATTCGCATAATGGATTTGATTATAAACGGATTGCGGGTGCAGTTCTGAAGGATGTCAAAACGATGAGTAAGGCACAGGGAGCGAGTACGATTACTATGCAATATGCGCGAAATCTGTATTTGACGCACGAAAAGTCTTGGACACGGAAACTCCATGAGGCGCTGTTTGCCTATCGACTGGAAATCTTCTATGACAAGGATACGATTTTGGAAGGTTATTTAAATACCGTCTACTTCGGTCACGGAATGTACGGCGTGGAAGCGGCGAGCCGGTTTTATTTCTCCAAAGCCGCTAAAGACCTGACATTAGAGGAAGCGGCTACGATTGCGGCGATCGCAAAAGGCCCTTCCATTTATTCACCACTTGATCATCCTGAAAATTCACGTGACCGTCAATTGCTCGTACTGAATCAAATGGAGCGCTATGACTATATTTCTACTGAACAGAAAGAACGAGCAATAGAAGAGGAAATTGTACTCAAGACAGATAGTTGGAAAGATATGAAGCAAGTGGCACCTTACTTTTTGGATGCTGCGTGGCAACAAGCAGAAGACATTCTCGCTTCGAAAGGTCGAGCACCAGCGGAAGGTGGCTGGCAAATCCGCACGACGTTGAATCAACAGCACCAGCAAGCGGCGGAACAAGCAATTAAACAAGCAATGCCTGAAAATGATCTGCAAGTTGGATTCATTTCAATGGCCGCAGATACAGGTTTTGTTACGTCGATGATAGGCGGTGTGGATTTTGGCGATAGCTCCTTCAACCGGGTGACTCAAGCGAAACGTCAGCCAGGGTCTGCGATGAAGCCGATCCTCTATGCGGCAGCGCTGGAAAAAGGGATGAATCCTTTAACGTTCATGACAGCTGAAAAAACGCTGTTTACGTATGATGACGGTCGTTCGACATATGAGCCAAGTAATATTAACGGGGAGTTTGCGGCGAAGCCAATTTCATTGGCACAGGCGATTGCGATTTCGGATAATATTTATGCAGTCAAGACGCTTGAGCAAGTGGGTTACAAGCCGTACACGAAAATGGCGCAACGACTCGGTATCGACGTCACGTTTCCCGAATCGCCTGCAGTTGCTCTAGGAACTTCCGACTTGACGCTGTTTGAGATGACGACAGCGTATAATCGCATTGCGTCAGAAGGGAAACAGGTTGAGCCCCAAATGATTCTATCGATTACGGATGCGAACGGAAAACTGGTCTATGAGCACCCTTCGAAGAAACCGAAGCAAGCAATGTCGGAACAAGACGCGTTTGTGCTGACACATTTGATGACAGGGATGTTCGACCCCGTCTTTAATGATTATTTAACCTCTACGGGCCTATCCATGCGTCCGAAACAATCACGGCCTTATGCTGCGAAGTCCGGAACGACGATATGGGATCAGTATTTGATTGGATTCTCGCCCACATTAACAGCGGGAATTTGGACAGGGTTCGACCGTGGCAAGCAACTCGAGAATTTGGAAGATAAAACTGTCTCGAAAAAAGTCTGGATTGATTTTATGGAAGCGGCACATGAGGGTACAGCGCCACAACCATTCCTCCCCCCTTCTGGCGTGCAAGGTGTCATTGTAGATATCGAAACTGGCGGAATTGCAGTCAATGAATGTGCGAAGCAACGATTGATCTACGTGAAGGATAAAGACGTACCGCAGAAGTTATGTACGGATCGCTCGTTGAGAGAACAGCATTCGGGTGAAGAGGAAAATTCTAAAATGGAGTTATTCCCGTTTTCGTTTTTTGAGTGATTGGAGAGTTTTGGGTTATGAGCGGTTGGCTGCTGGCTTTGAGCGGATAGCCGAAGACTATGAGCGCTCGGATGCTGGTGTTGAGCGGATAGCTTCAAAGTATGAGCGGGTGTACGCTCGTATAGAGCGGATAGCCGGGATAATTGAGCGGATGACGGTCGCAATAGAGCGGATAGCAAAGTATGAGCGGTTTGCGGGCAGGATAGAGCGGGTAGCGTTGATGTATGAGCGGAATAGGCTCATGATAGAGCGGATAGCCGCTAACTATGAGCGCTCGGACACTCGCTTTGAGCGAATAGCCGTCGCAATAGAGCACTTAACGACAAAGTATGAGCGCCACAACTAGATTCCACCCCTCAAACCCCAATAAAAAAGCCTCGTTCTCCGTATCCGCGGAGAGCGAGGCTTTTTTGACCGTTATGCAGGGATCGAATGAATCCGCACTGCTTGGGTTTGTGGTTTCATCAAACGACTGTCTACATAGCGGGTGTCCTAGATTACAGCGCAAAGCTGTATATTTAGTTTACTTCCTTTGTTGCAGACATTCAACCTCAAAGAGTACGTTATGCAAATTGTCACATTTTTGACGTATTTGACGAGAATTGTACTTTTCAATTATGCCGTGTGACGTCTTACTCTGTGCGCAAACCTTCGTGTAATTCAGGTGTACTACGTTCCCAAAGCTCTGCGTTATGCGACTTTAGAAAGTCTTTTAGAATTTTCTTTGAACGATCGTCCATATCGTCTACAATAATTTGACGTTTCATTGATTTGTCCATGCGGTTGACGTGGTCTGCGAGCAACTTATAGCCTCGCCTCTTTTCGCGATTGACGACCATTTCACACGCTGTGATTCCTGCATAATATGGACCTTCCTCACGATAATCAATTGTCACCCAAACGAGCCAGTATGGTTTACCGCCTTCAGAATCTTTGCGGTCCGTGGTGAATTTGATTCCTCGTTCTGTATCACTACGGGCATGCATAGCACCCATTTCCACTTGTGCTGTACCCGCTTCTACATCGATGATCACAGGCGAAATGTTTTCGAGCGACAACGAACCTATGCCAAACCCTTTATGTCCATCTGTGGGATCATTTTTAATTATCGTAAAGCCTAACTTTGGTTTTGAATTTTGCTCACTTGCCATGTAAATCGCCCTCCGTCTCTGTTATTATATGTACTATACCTGAATTTTCTGCTAAGGAGGAAATAAAATGCCATACGTCACAGTAAAAATGCTTGAAGGCCGCACTGACGACCAAAAACGTGCACTCTGTGAAAAAGTTACGCAAGCCGTTGTGGAAACGACTGGTGCTACTACTGATAGCGTAACAGTTTTCATTGAAGAAATGCCAAAAAACCATCTTTTTAAAGAAGGTAAACTGATGAGTGATCAGTAAAATTGGCAAAAGGATTCTCATCGCGAGAATCCTTTTTACTTAATTCATTCAGCTGACTGAACTCACTTGCATCTCTTCGATGAAGGCAAATGCTTGATCCATTTCTTGATCAGTAAAGTTCAGTTTGTTTTTTACGATACGTACTTTAGCAATTTGATCCTCTTTATCGAGCTGATCGAAAAATAACAATGTGGAGACCAATTCCAAAAAACGTGACGACTTCTCATTCAATCGCTCGATACATTTGGGTAACTGTTCTTTCGGCGCTTCTGCTGTCGCAAGGAATTTCGACCCTTCATCCGTCACTTGGTAGCAATATTGTTTATATGAACCCTTGTCCTCAAAACGTTCAGCCAAAAAGCCCATTTCACATAACTCTTCTACTCGCAATGTCAGTTCTTCCGAATAAGGACCATACATATGGAGCTCGTATTTCTCTGCAAACGGGAAATTCATTTTCTTTAATATATAAACCATTTTCTGCATTTTCTTACGGCCATTCACTTCATTTGCCAACGATATAAACTGAACGATTTTTGCATGCTCTTGCAGCAAGTCCCGCAACCCCTCTCTTAGCCTCTTAACAACTCCAAAATCTTCTTATGCAACGGGTTTCCATCTATCAACAAATCTTCTGGATAATAAATTTTATGGTCTGTTCTGCGTTTTCCTGATATCGCTTCGACCACATCGGACATCCGCGACAGTTCACGCAAATCGCCATTTTCTAGTTGTAAATAAATCGGCACGCGCTCATTCTCTTCACCTGGACGATAAAAGTCGTAAGGTAAGTCTGATGAAGAATCCGTCACTAAATAATACTCAGGATCGAGCCCTGCTTCTTTAAACAATGTGATAAGTTCACCGAATTTCATGTACTGCACTGCAGGATCGAACTCGGCATATTGAAATAGCCGTCTGTTCACGAAGCGATCGCATAAATCCGCTAAAATTGTATCATTTTCTTCCATCCACAGCTGGAAATACGTCAATAACACGCCCTCGTCAAGAGCTATGTACTCTTTCAATTTGAACTCTTGTGCGAAAAAAGAAACGAAATGCAGCGGTTCTTGCTTAAACGCATATCCAGTTTCGAATAAATGTTTCGCTCTGTGTAAAATTTTGATCAAAATCACTTCTGCACTTCGCGATACAGGGTGGAAATATACTTGCCAGTACATTTGATAACGGCTCATGATATAGTCTTCCACCGCATGCATGCCGCTGTGCTTGATGACGACTTGTTCTTCAGTCGGACGCATCACACGCAAAATCCGTTCCATGTCGAAGTGGCCATAGGAAACGCCTGTGTAATACGCATCGCGCTGAAGATAATCCATACGGTCCGCGTCGATTTGACTGGAAATCAAACTGACGACTAGTTTGTCCGGATACGTCTTATCTATGACATCCGCCACTTTTTGAGGGAAATCTGGCGACACACGATGCAACACTTCATGGACTTCTGTCTGTTCCAATAAAATTTGCTGGGTGAATTGTTCGTGATCCAGATTGAATACTTTTTCAAATGCGTGGGAAAACGGACCATGTCCTAGATCATGCAATAGTGCTGCACAAAGGGCGACAAGTCGCTGTTCTTCGTCCCATTCTTCACGCCCACTGAAGCCGTCGTCTAGAATTCGTCTGACGATTTCATAGACACCGAGCGAGTGCTGGAAGCGGCTGTGTTCTGCGCCGTGGAACACGAGATAGGTAGTGCCAAGCTGGCGAATCCTGCGCAGGCGCTGGAATTCGCGGGTGTTGACCAGATCCCAAATTACGCGGTCTCGGACATGTATGTAGCGGTGCACGGGGTCTTTAAACACTTTTTCTTCGGGCAGTTTTTCGTTTTGGTACGCCATGTCGTCACCTCATCCTTCATTCGTTCTAGTATAACAAAAAACGACGGATCGTGACATAGTACTCTATGACGGATTTTAAACAGTAAATAGTAAAACGTGTTTTTAGTGAAGAAGGAATTAGTAATTACATGTAGATTCAGCTTATATGAGCGGTTGCCGACTTAGTATGAGCGCTTGTCGCTGATGATAGAGCGGTTAGACTTGAGTTATGAGCGTTTAATCAGTTTAATGAGCGGCTATGCAGCAAGTATGAGCGCTTGAACAGATTGTTGAGCGTTTGCGACAGTTCAATGCGCAACAAGAAGTATTACCCACTTGCAATGCAGGGATTGGAGCGAGAGCAGTAGCGAAGGAGGGCTTTTGCGAGCATAAGCGAAGCGTTGGAAGCGCATCTTTGTACTAGGAGAGCCGACTCCGGGAGGACACCGCGTCCCCTCCAAAACACCAATTCCCACCCCAACAGCCCGTCAGCCTATTCCCGAACACCCTACCAACTACCATATTCAACTCCTACTCACCCAAAAAGCCCGCCCGCTTTATTACCATCTTGATAGAATTTTGTGACTCTCTGAATAAAAGACTCATTTCGTGGTCATAATGGCAGTAGAAAGAGAGTACAAGACAGGAGGCATGGAGATGGTGAAAGTTAGACAAGACGCATGGTTAGAACAGGACGATGAATTATTGGCAGAGACGGTGCTACGACATGTAAGAGAAGGAAGTACACAACTAGGTGCATTTGAGGAAGTAGGCGACGCTCTGAACCGAACTGCAGCAGCTTGTGGGTTCAGATGGAATGCAGTCGTGCGAAGAGACTACGAGAGTGAACTCTCCGAAGCGAAGAAAGAGAGAAAGCAAACGTTACGTGTGCTAGGTACAGATTTTAAAAGACGTAACCAGCAAATGTACAACTCCGAGACAGGCGCAGATGGCCAGGAGAAAATACAGGTTCCATTATCCGCCCTATCGCTCGACACCGTCATTGCATATTTAATTCGCATGCATCATAACGGGGGTGCCGATACGGATGCTCTTCGATGGAGACAGACGGCAAAAACAGCGACGGAACAAATGAAATCGCTGGAATCGCAAATAGAAGATCTGAAAAAAGAGAACAGAACATTGAAAGACGATTATGAGCAATTCGTCCAAATCATGAATCGTGCACGCCGATTAATCGCTTTGAATGAAGAAAGCGAGCACATAGCACCGTTGTTCAAAATGGAGCCTAATGGAAATCTAGTCTCATCAAAAGAGCCGCCAATCAATAACTGATTGGCAGCTTTTTTTCGTTCTATGACAGCATCTTTTGATTGCGTTCAAAGACGCGTTTCAAATAAAATCCGTATAATTCCATTTCCTCGTCTGTTAAACCACCGTGTCGCACATCTTCTGTCAACGAGCGCAATAATACTTGCAGACGAATAACGACTTCATTGACCGTCAAATGCGTATCGAGAATTTCCGATAACGACGCCATCGTATCCGGCTTGATCACAGGATAGCTGAATTTTGTCGGCTGTCGTTGTAAGCCCTTCTCATAGACTTCACGAATGATCTCCGCTCGTTCAGATCCACTGCCTTCAATGCATAAATACACTTGTACAGCGATTCCTTGGCGCAGACGCCGCTGGGAGATCCCTGCGAATTTCTTACCATCAACACTTAAATCATACGATCCAGGACAATAAGATCCGACAATTTCATAGGCTTCTATCCGTTCGCCAAGTTCAGGAAATAGTAGCTGAACTAGTGATAGCATCGCTTCATAGCCTACCGGAATATCAATCGAAGACTTTTGTTCGGAAAAGATTAAGGAAATATTTAATACCCCTTCATCTAGAACGACTGCCAGACCGCCCGAGTTGCGAACGATTGACTGATAGCCGTGCTGCTCGATCCCTTCCATCGCTTGTTGAATAAAAGGCATGCGATGATCTTGAATACCTAACACGATCGTCTTGTCATGTACCCATGTTCTGACTACAGGTACGCTTTGTTGCTGTCCAACTAATTGGCATAACGTATCATCCATAGCGAATGATTCGAGTGCAGAACGATTGCGTGCTGAAATCGATTCGTCAATGAAACGCCAAGCTGGTTGATTCAATAATTGTTTATCTTGTGACATGTCTAGCTCTCCTATGGTGGTTGATCTGGATTTTATGTAGACGGTTCACAAACTTCGAACCTGTGATTATAGGCTCTGAGCTGCTGTGATGATAGATAGCTTGTACACGTCTTCTGCAGAACAACCGCGTGACAAGTCGTTGACAGGACCATTCAGGCCTTGAAGAATGGGACCGATCGCTTCATAGCCGCCAAGACGTTCAGTCAATTTGTAGCCAATGTTTCCTGCATCGAGTGTCGGGAAAATAAAGACGTTTGCATCGCCTTTGATGACAGATTCCGGAGCTTTTTTCGCTGCTACACTTGGTACATATGCTGCGTCAAATTGGAATTCTCCATCAATCAATAGCTCAGGCGCCAATTCTTTTGCAATTCTAGCCGCCTCCACCACTTTTTCCGTCTCTTCAGTCACAGCAGAACCTTTAGTGGAGAATGAAAGCATCGCAACGCGCGGATCAATTCCGAATGCTTTTGCAGTTTTTGTACTTTCCACAGCGATTTCAGCCAACTCTTTAGCCGAAGGATTCACAGTAATAGCACAGTCTGCAAAAATCAGACGCTCATCTTCTTTCATCATAATGAAAGCTCCGCTTGTTTTTGAAATGCCAGGCTTTGTCTTGATGATCTGCAATGCCGGACGAACTGTATCTGCCGTCGAATGTGCAGCTCCACTCACTAAACCATCTACACGTCCTGTATAGATTAGCATAGTTCCGAAATAGTTTACATCTTTCAATTGCTCGCGCGCTTGCTCAATTGTAGCTTTTCCTGCACGACGTTCAACGAATTTTTCCGCCAGTTCTTCAAAATAGGAAGCGTTTGCAGGATCGATTAACTTAATTTCAGAAATATCGAAACCACCATCTTTCGCTGCTTTATTTACCGCTTCTTCATTCCCTAATAAAACCGGTGTAATAATCCCCTCTTGTTGAAGATGCACAGCTGCTTCTAGTATTCTCACGTCTTCCCCTTCAGGTAATACGATCGATTTTCCTTTACCTTCCAACGTTTTACGAATTCCTTTAAAAAGATCTGCCATATGTCATTCCCACCCTTTGTTATATTTTCCTATTCATCATACCTGAAAAGCTTAATTATTACACTAGGAACTCTGAAATATTCTGATAACTGTCACCTAGCTATTCATTTTTACACTACGTGTCGTGGATCTTACCTTATTCCTTAACGAGTAAAGGCCGTTATGATACACTTGAAATAGAAAGTACTTTGATTTAAAAGGAGACTGAATTCAAGTGAACGAAGCAGCTATTACATTAGACGGTTGGTATGTACTTCATGATTTTCGCACGATGGACTGGGCTTCTTGGAAACTAATTTCAAAAGAAGAACGCCAGGCAGCAGTCAATGAATTTCTAACATTTTTAGAGCGTATGCAAGAAGCGGATGATGCTAAAACAGGAAGTCATGCGTTTTATACAGTAGTTGGTCAAAAGGCAGACTTCATGCTGATGACATTACGTCCTACAATGGATGAACTTCAGCAACTAGAAGCAGAATTCAATAAGTTAACGATTGCGGATTACACTATCCCGGCGTATTCGTATGTGTCGGTAGTCGAGTTATCGAATTACCTAGCAGGTGAATCTGACGAAGATCCATATCAGAACCCATATGTACGCGGTCGCTTGTATCCTGAACTACCACGTAGCCAATACGTTTGTTTCTATCCAATGGACAAGAAGCGCGAAGGCGAAGACAACTGGTACATGCTCGACATGGACAACCGCAAGAGTTTAATGCGCAGCCACGGCATGATCGGCCGCGGATATGCAGGTAAAGTGAAGCAAATCATCTCCGGCTCCGTTGGTTTTGACGATTACGAGTGGGGCGTCACGTTGTTCTCTGATGACGTGTTGCAGTTTAAGAAGCTCATCTATGAAATGCGTTTTGATGAAGTCAGCGCACGCTACGGCGTATTCGGCTCGTTCTTCGTCGGTACGATTTTAGACGCCGACAAGCGCGCAGCATTTTTCGAAGTATAATACGTAAGACTGAAGCCGCGAATGAAACACTTCGCGGCTTTTTTTGTTATCTGTAGTAGAAAGTGAATGGGGCTTAGGGATAGGGATTGAAGCTCCAGTTGGGGGACGCTTTCCGGGGGAGCAATCTTGAGCCAAGCGAACAGCGAAGGGTTCGCTTTGCCTTAATTTCTGTGTATTTTGCAGAAATTAAGGCACCTGCCTAGGGTCTCAAGATCACTCTATTCCCCAGGAGTCGCCCCCAACTTCCGCTCCAATCCTACGTTCAAAGTGGTTTAACTTAGAAGCATTACTGTTAATAGCAAGTGAATTATTGTTGGCTTCTAACTTAGTTAAATTTAAGCGCAACATAAGGTCTTGAATTTCACTCTCTAACTCCAGAAAATGACAGTAGTGAAGCGAAGTGGAAGGCGGCGACTCGGGGAGGATCAGCCCGACAGGTAAGACCACTAAAGAGAGCAAGAGCCGTAACGAAGGACGGCTTTTGCGAGTAAAAGCGAAGCGTTAGGAGCACATCTTTGCACTAGCGACTAGGGGGCTTACCGCGAGCCCTCCCGAACGCGTCCGCCTGGAACGCAGCGAAACGAAGCCTTCCCCCAGCCTTGAACTCCCTCTTCCGAAAAACATCATTCATACCCACCACCCTTCCAACATAAGATACAACCAAGGGGGTTTTGCTTTAGCTGTCATCGTGACAACCAAAAAGGGAATAGATGCGCTTGCTCGTCTCATACAGACTGAAGAATGTCTGAAACGACTTCACACAGACTACTTCAAAACGCAACGCGCCTTTCCCTCGTCCAACAAGACTGCCCGCGAGTAAAACTAACAGATCTGGAGAGGATGTTGAAATGGTTCAATATTATTGGAATCCCGGCTATGCCCAGCAACAAATGGTACCACCACAAACAAATGTACAGGGGAACGCACCAACTACGCCTTTTAGAGAGCAGTCGTACATCGAGAATATTTTACGGCTTAACAGAGGAAAACCCGGCGTCTTTCACTTTTCATTCGAGCATGCGGTAGAAGCAGGCAAGAACACGAAATCTGTCACGGGTATGGTAGAAGCTGCAGGACGCGATCACGTCATCCTCAGCGAAGCCAATACAGGACGACGCTATTTATTCCCTATGATCTACTTCGATTATGCGGAGTTCCCTGAGGAATTAAATTACTTCGACCAAACGCCATAAGAAAAAACCGCTCATCATGTGTGAGCGGTTTTCCTTTGTTATCTTCCAAATTTCACTGCAGCAATGATCAACATGATCCACCCTGCGATGAATGCAACGCCGCCAATCGGAGTGATGGCGCCGAGTATCCCGATTCCAGATAAGCTGAGTACATACAGGCTTCCGGAAAAAATAATGATACCAGCCAGAATTAAATAGCCAGCCCATGATAGTTGCGTCGATGGCCCAAGCAATGTGCTGCTCATCAAAATACCAATTGCGAGCAAGGCAATCGCATGGAACATCTGATATTGTACCGCGGTTTCCCAGATGGCTAAGTAATGTTCGGATAGGCGATCTTTCAATGCGTGTGCACCAAATGCTCCAAATCCAACTGCGATCGCGGCGTTAATAGCTCCTGCGATAATAAAAAACGGCATGATTATTCCTTCTTTCTAACAAATCTTGTATATCCTGTTTCCAGTCTACCATATTAAAACACGTAGATATGACAGGTGTTTGAACGGTTTGTGGCGCTATCAGAAATCAAACAGCGACTCTCCGTTGGCATCCGCTTCCTGCAATGGTTGCTCGTTAAGCGACGTAATCGGCGTCGCCTGTACAGAACTCATTTGCATAGCTTGAGGCATGGATGGCACAGATGGCCTTTCATCACTGAGCATCACATTACATAACGCTCGCACAGCATAGATGGCTTCTCTTTGTGCCGCTTCATTCTGTGTTTGTTTCGCCAAGCGTACTTGTTGCTCAATTTCTCCAAGCAATTGTGTAGCTGTAATCATCGAATTTTCATCCCCTTTTTCGGTTCGAATTTCATACACTCCATACCAGAAGAACGCTTTACCACTATAGATGGCAACATTTTCGTCTTAAATCCATATGCCTTGCAGCCGCGCGGACTTGCAGGATCCCATGTTGTATAAAAAAAGATACAGTCGAAGCAATTGACGGCCATCGTCACACTTCCTTTCTACTTATTCACTTGGTAGTTTTCGCCCAATCTATCGGCTCTCTTCCCCACTCCCGTAAATACTCATTCGTTTTAGTAAACGGCTTACTGCCAAAAAATCCTCTGGACGCACTGAACGGACTTGGATGCGGTGATTCAATAATCGCATGGCGCCTGCGGTTGATCAATGCCGTTTTTTCCTGCGCATGTCTTCCCCATAAAATGAAAACAATTGGTGTGCTGCGCATCGACAGTTTACGAATGACTTCGTCCGTAAAGCGTTCCCAACCTTTTCCGCGATGCGATGCCGCTGCTCCTTCGCGCACAGTCAGTACAGTATTCAATAATAATACACCTTGTTCGGCCCATCCTGTCAACATTCCTTCAGTTGGGACATCGATCCCGATATCCGATGACAGCTCTTTAAAAATGTTGCGCAAACTTGGTGGCACTTTCACGCCAGGCTGGACAGAAAAACTCATACCATGCGCCTGGTTTGGCCCATGATACGGATCCTGACCCAAAATCACGACTTTGACGTCCTGAAAAGGTGTCAGTTTAAAAGCCGTCCACATATCGGTCATTTGCGGATAGATGATGTGATTTGTATATTCATCTCGTAGGAACGTACGCAATTCCTGATAATACGGTTTGTCGAATTCATCTTTTAGTAGGTGATCCCAATCATTACGAAATTCTGCTACCATATGCATCACTCCTTAAATTCAATATCCAGTCGATAGCCTGCGAAAGAAAACATATCTTTCAGCGTTTTTACTGCATTCTGCTCAGCGGATTCCAGCACACCCCGTTCGGATGCCTCTTCCATTATGAGCGTTTTGGCTTCATTCGCTAGCTCATAGCCTTCTTTTATATCTGCTTTTCCACGGAATAGTCCTTCTACAGAATAGACTTCTACCTTATCGAAATACAATTCTGCACCACCGAGGAATTCAGCTTTCGGAATTGTCAGCTCAATACGTTTTTCTTCTTCATCCACCCACATATCCTGCTCGGTGATTTTACTTAGATCAATTCCCGCTTTGATGGAACCTGGAATGACGACTAATAAATTCCGCTTCGTTCCAGGAAAATTAACACCGATGCTTTGACCGAATAATTCATTGTCGGTGCGTTTGACGAGCACTTTCGTATAAGCTTCCGCGGTTGTCAGTTGCTGTAGCTCTTGAACACGCTCAACAAAAGCGGATTTTTGTTCTGAAAAAGTAGAGCCTAGTTGCATTAAATAAAAGCCTGCGATCGGCAGGGTAATAAGTGCAGCGACCAATAGTAAAATTAATAAAATATACGTTTTTCTCCATGATGTCCACAAAGTGAAGGCGAGTTCAAGAATTCCTCCCCTGCGCTTCCGTTTGATCTTTTTTCGCCCAGCGAATGTGACAGCTGCTTGCGCATCAGCCTCCGTCATTTCCTTCTTCCCTCTCTTAGACGAATCACGCTTACTCATGGCTCACATCCTCTCGTTTAATCAAACACTCCGTTTCTATTTGTACGTTCCGTCGAATAATAGGTTTCATTCGTAAGACATGTTCGCGTTACAAGCTTTCTAGACTTTCATCATAACCGAGTTGTTTGTATTTCGATAATTAGTTGTATACTATAAATAACATGAAAATTTAGTAAGCGAAGGAGACGTTTTATTATGTCATTAAAGAAAACCTTAACGATTGCAGGCTCGGATACATCAGGCGGTGCGGGTATTCAGGCGGATTTGAAGACTTTTCAGGAGCACGGTACGTATGGCATGACAGCTGTGACAGTGATTGTCACGATGGATCCCGATCAGAATTGGTCACATCATGTCTATTCTTTGCCGATCGATGTCGTGAAAGCACAATTGAAAACGGCATTATCCACTGGAATCGACGCGATCAAGACAGGCATGTTGAGCACAGAGGAAGTCATTCAGACAGCTGGTCAGGCAATTGATGAATCCGGTTTGGATCATGTAGTCATCGACCCCGTCATGGTGTGTAAAGGTGAAGATGAGGTATTGAATCCTGGGAATACGGATGCGATGATTAAATATCTCGTACCAAAAGCAGAAATCGTCACACCCAATTTATTTGAAGCGGGACAATTGGCTTCTATGAAAACACCAAAGACAATTGATGATATGAAAGTGGTGGCACAGAAAATCCATGAACTCGGTGCACGTAATGTGGTGATCAAAGGCGGTAAACAACTCGATCATGAAGAAGCAGTAGATTTATTCTACGATGGATTGACGTTTACGTTATTAAAATCAGAACGATCTGAAACGTATCATAATCATGGTGCCGGATGCACGTTTGCGGCAGCAATTACAGCAAATTTAGCGAATGGGTTGTCAATCAAGGATGCGGTCATTGAAGCGAAGCGGTTTGTCACAGCGGCCATTGCGCACGGCTGGAAGCTCAATGAGTATGTAGGACCTGTCATGCACGGTGCAAAAAATCAATTCGACGTGCCACAAGTAAAGCTGCAGGAAGTATAACGAATCCTTACAAGTCAGGTGTATTCCTGACTTTTTTGTGAGCCGTCTGATCGCATTCAAACTACACTATCTATATAATAGTAAATAGGAAGATTGCAGCGAAATGACTGCAAGATTTAGGAGGATGAGTATGGAAACTGTTGACGTAAAACATTTACAGGAGTTACTGGACTCCTTTGCCAATAAAGATGTCTACATACATTTGGAAACAACAAATGGATCGTATGCTTCTCATTTCCAAGAAGGTTTTTTTAATGCTGGGGCGTTTATCCGTAATGTCGTGATCCGTTATGAACTTGGAAAAGTGGCGGGCGAATCCCCTCACCGTATCGGTTTGAAATTGCCGAGTGGCTGGATTTACGCACAAGGAATCACACACTATACACTTGACGAACATAATCGTTTACTGATGGCGGGACTTGGACCTGATGGAAAACTAGCGGTAGCGCTTGAAATCAGCGAAACGCCATTTGCTTATTAAGAAGGGAGATTTTTTGATGTTACAAAAAGAACGACACGTACTCATTGTGTTCCCTCATCCTGATGATGAATCATTCGGCACTGCCGGCACGATTGCACAATATATTGAAATGGGCGTACCCGTTACGTATGCTTGCTTGACACTTGGCGAGATGGGCCGAAACCTGGGAAATCCTCCTTTTGCAAACCGCGAAACACTACCGCAAATCCGTAAACAAGAGTTGCTGGATGCGTGTAATGCAATGGGATTGACAGATTTACGAATGATGGGACTTCGCGATAAAACGATAGAATTTGAAGATCCCGAGAAACTTGTTAAACTGATGACCGATCTCATTGAAGAAACAAACCCTTCAGTAGTCATCTCATTCCACCCGACGCTTGCTGTACACCCTGACCACAATGCAACAGGTGTAGCTGTGATTGAAGCGATGAACCGTAGGCCGGAAACGGATCGACCGGTACTGTACATGAAAGCATTCGATAATGATACGTTGAACCAACTGGGTGAGCCGCATGTTGTGCACCATACACCTAACGTAGCAGATAAAAAGATTGCCGCTTTACGCGCACATGCCTCCCAGACAGTTTGGATGCTACCCGATATGGAAAAACGATGGGCTGCAGACGACAAGGATGCACTTGACTGGTTGTATAATGAAGCCTTTTATATCCATGAATTCAAGTAAAAAACCGCAGAGTCTGCGGTTTTTTTGTTTTATATACGACATTACTTCTCTTCAAACGCTTTA
Source organism: Sporosarcina ureae DSM 2281 (assembly GCF_000425545.1). Taxonomy (GTDB): domain Bacteria; phylum Bacillota; class Bacilli; order Bacillales_A; family Planococcaceae; genus Sporosarcina; species Sporosarcina ureae. The sequence goes on from NZ_AUDQ01000005.1 coordinate 85,510, forward strand.
ATAAAGGCATAGAGATCTTGCAACTTCTTCTCAAACACTTCCACGTTTAACGCACGGTCCATTTGGATTCTTGCGCTGTTTTGTGATTGCACAGCGACTTGCATCTGCCTGCCCGCTTCCCCAATCACTGTTTGATAGCGACGTCGTATAGTATCGATTTGCTTTTCTGCTTCTTCATCTTCTGCGCATAACGGCACGATATCCACTAATTCATCGCGCGGACTTTCTGCATCATAAGCATGGGGCTGCGTCGAATCAAACAGGCACACCGATAACTCTGGGAACAGGACTAAGTCGATACTTGCAGGATCCAGTCCACACCAACCATACAGCACATCAAGCCCCCGACGCTGTGCTTCGTCTCCGAGCGCTCTCATCATCGTTGACTTGCCTGTGCCCGGTAAGCCCTTGATTAGTAAGCGACGTTTCGTACGTTTCGTGATGGACGGGATGAAGTCATGTGCACTGCCAGCTGACAATGAACCGATAATGCGATGCGAGACGTGAGCCAATTTCGTTAGTTCAATCGTACCAAATAGCTCTTGCTTTAATTCTTCTGTAATCTCTTCATGGCGGGCCCAATCCATACGTGCGATATTGACTGCTTCCCATTCGTCATGAATCGCTTTTGCTCGTTTCAGCTCTTTCAACGATTGATCGAAGTGTGTTCTCTCCTGTTTCAACAAAGCACTCACTTCGTCATGCTGTCCGAGTAACTGATCCTGATGATAGACATCATAGAAGCAAAAGACTTTATGTCTCTTGCCAAGATCTGTCGGCTCGAATGAAATCGGATGGGATGCCTGCAAGATGAAAAGTTCCAGTCCTTTAACATAAATCGCATTAGTTTTATCCACATGACCAGGATTCATGAATCGATCCACACTATAGCCCCTGTTGACAAAATAGACCGCCAAGTCATTGAGCACTTGCGATAAGGAATGTGTAGGCAAACACTTCAAAAATATCGTCTTCTTTGATTCCGCGAGCAACTCCTCATATTTATGCTGCACGCCTTGTCCTGTATAAGCCGTTCCCATATATTCTGTAATATGTCCGTATATATTGACCACCCTTTCTTTCTTCATTTCATTATATGTATAGGCAAATAAAAAAAGCACAGCCGAGTGGGCTTATGCTCCTTTATAGTGTAATAAAACTTTTTCATCCGTTTGATGAGTGATCTTCAATAACATCTTCTTGCATTGCGGTAAGGCGATTTGAATGATTTGACCAGAGAAGAGGACGACAACCAATGTACCGACCCCTACAGGACCACCCAGTAAGAAACCAATCAGTGTAGCAATGGCTTCAATCGTAGTCCGTACTAATCGAAGACTCCAACCAAACTTTTCAACGAACAACAGCATCAAGCTGTCACGAGGTCCAGCCCCAAGATTCGGCGAGACATATATTCCTACCCCATAGGACAGGACAAATACACCAATGATGAAACAAATAATTTGCACAGTCAATGAAGTAACATCAGGTATCAGCCAGTTGAAAAAGTCGATAAATAATCCGATGACCAACATATTAAGCCATGTACCTAATCTTGGCCATTCTCTTAAAATAATCGACGTCACCGAAATGATAACAAAACCCGATATAATACTCCACGACCCTATCGTTAATCCAAAGTTTTGATACAAACCAAGATGGAGCACATCCCAAGGGGCAATCCCAAGCCGCTGACCTTTAATCATCAATGAGATGCCAAGCGACATGATCATCATGCCGCCGATGAAAAATATCCATCGCCAAGCTAATAAATTACGCATATACATTCTTCTTTCTTTTAATCGTCAGTCTCATCATTCATTGTAACAGAAATCAACAAAGTTGCTATGGCATTACTTTACGAGATCGCTAAATTGTGCTTTTGTGACCTGTGCCAAGTCTTGTGGCGCCAATTTCAATTGCAAACCGACTTTGCCCGCACTGACATAAAAATAGTCGAGCGTTTCAGCTTGTTGGTCAATGAATGTCGGTAACTCCCGTTTCATACCGATTGGCGAACAACCGCCACGGACATAACCCGTTTCTTTCGTCAATTCTTTCATTGGAAGCATTTCTACTTTTTTAAAGCCTGCCGTTTTTGCTGCCTTTTTCAAGTCTAGCTCATCTGAGACAGGAATGATAAAGACGAGTAAATCCGTTTTGCTCGCCATGGCAACGAGCGTTTTATACACGCTAGAGACTGGTTCATTCGTTTTATTCGCAACGGAAATACCATCATTGTATCCATCATCCGTTTGATAACTACGGATTTCAAATGGAAAATCTTCACTTTCTATGATGCGAATTGCATTGGTTTTCGGTAATTTATTCTTCTTTGACATATGTAGGACTTCCTTTCTCTTCGTTTTAATGGAAAGCTAGCAGAATATATATCATCGAAAAAGCCCATTCACTGGGTTCCAGCAAAACGGGCTTTATTTTCAAACAAATCAGATCAAATGCTGACATTCATTTGTGGCTGCTCCATTTCATACTGATTCATTCTAGCTTGATTTTGTATTTGATAGATGGAAAATGCATGGCTATATTGCTGTTGCATACGCTTCGGTCTGTCAGTTGCTAAGGTGCTGTCAACTGTATCCGTTTGATCACGAATAGTTTTGGCGCGGTTATGTAACGCTAATTGTAGTTCCGCTTGCGTTATTTTCGCAGATGCATCACTGGCTAGCTGATAATCCGCTGTCGTTGGCGGTGATTCAGAGTATGCCTCTTTACGAACTTGACGCCAGAGATCAATCGTTTCATCCAAGTTATTGCCGAGCGGAATTGAAACATTCTTCATCTGGCCTGCACCAAGCTTTTGGAAGTCTTTTTGCGTTTCTTCGGATTTCTCAATCGGTTGTGAGTTTCCGCGTAGCAATGCAATTAGATCGTCTTTGGTCTTTTGCGCTTGTTCACGGAATTCTGTCTGGCGTTCATAGGCGTTTTCGGCATTCTTTCTACGGACTGCGTCATACCGCTGTAGTGGTTCGGCGGCGCTCGCAAACCCTATTACAGCATTCATGGTATCCACCTCCAATTAGAAATTTTCGACATGTGTATCTAGTATAACTAGTTTACGCAGTAGCGCGTGAACTGCCAATCCATCAAAAGATTGCATTTGCGTGGGATGGTGATTTCATTTTACCCACTGGTTACGCATTTCATACTAGATGGATATGCTAGGCGGTGGGAATTTACTAGTTTCAATGTAGGAATATGTGTGGTATAGATACCCTTTTTTTCATGTGAGTAAACAAGGTTACTTGTTGCTTGATAGAGTGCATGGGATTGAAGCTCCAGCTGGCGGACGCTTCAATGCTACGTGTAGAGTGGAGGTACATAAATTCGTCACTGTAGATAGTATATGAATTTTTGTTGGCTTTGGACTTAGCTACGTCCAAATACAAATCTAATTTTAGTTCCAATCGTTCCCAGTCCGTAGTGTATGAATTAGTAAAGCCCTTGAACTTTGATAGGTTCAAGGGCTTGTCGAATTCACCTATAGAAACAATTACAATTTCAATGAGCACCGATAAATGTTACTCAATCTTTCATAATCTTCGGCGGCGTCTCGCCCGGAATCGCTGGCTTTTCATTCGGTATATCTTCCAAGAACTTTGTCTCGACGACTTCCTTTGGCACAGTCGCTTTACCGTTCTTTTCTTCGAGTCGGTCAATCGTCCGTTCGATCGTTTTATTCAACGTCGATAGCGCTACGATCGTATCCCCTGTTTGTGCTTTTAATTCTTTCTCTGCGGTGTAAAACTCCATGTCCCCATTTTCCCGTATGATGTACAACAACACCGATCGGTCATCGCGCTCGCGTAAGTACTGCGTGTAGCTGTATTGTTTCGTTAGCAAAGTCTTACGGAATACATGCCCTTGGTTCATACGATCGTCTAGTTCGTGGATGGATAAGTTCGGCGTGAACAGGAATTGCCCTGTCGCCAGGTTGAACTGTTGATCTGCGCTTCGTTTATGCGTCGTCGTCTGGAACAATAAGTCCCGTCCTAGATCCGGTGTGAAATCGGCACATACGTGCGAGTTATAGGAATCCGTCTTAGTCATGGCCAAAATATAACGGTATGGCGTCAAGTCTAAATGATAGCCCGTATGCTCGGATAAAATATCTCCCATGTACGTTGGCACGCCGAGTTTTCGTGCATTGGACAGACCGCCCCATGAATCTTCTACAACTAAAACTTTGTGGCCAGCGTTACTAATATTCTTCGCAAGTTCCGCTACAAACCTTGTACTTCCGATCAGTACTACACCGGATTCTTCCGGCGTGGCCAAATTGAGTTTCTTTGCAAGCCAGCCGATCGAGAAACCATGTACGACGACGGTCGCAAATACGAGTGCGAAAGTCAAAGCGGTTAGTAGCTCCGCATCTTTATAGCCGTTCTCGAGCAATATGGTCGCAAAATATCCTGATACGGTCAGCGCTACAATACCACGTGGCGCAATCCAGCCGATGAGTGTTTTTTCACGATTCGTCAAATCCGTACCGATTGTTGATACCCATATCGATAGTGGTCTGACAACAAATAGCATCGCAAGTACGTATAGAATAATTTTCGGATTCAATATTTCAATCAAAATATGCGGATCCAAGGACGCCGTCAACATGACGAAAATTCCCGAGATGAGCAATACTGAAATATTCTCCTTAAAATTGCGGATGTCATCTAAAGTAGTTAAATGCATATTCGCCATCGTCATCCCCATCGCGGTGACAGCCAACAAGCCCGTTTCATGCATAATTTCATCAGACAATACGAAGACAAATAACACGAAACCGAATAAAATTGGAGCTTTCAAATACTCCGGTACCCAACCTTTTTCAAATGCTGTACCTAAAATCCGGCTCGTTCCCCAGCCAAGAAGCACCGAGAACAGTGAAGCCCCAACGAACAGCAACATTGCTTTGGCCGTAACTTCACTATTAAGGAACCTAATGACTTCAAATGCAAATACCGCAAGAAGTGCACCGAACGGATCGACGACAATTCCTTCCCACTTCAATATTGCGGCTGCACGAGGTTTTAACCGCGCTTGTCTAAGCAAAGGCAAGATTACGGTAGGACCTGTGACGATAAACAGTCCTCCTATGATGAATGCCACTTCCCACGACAATCCTGCGATATAGTGAGCTGCAAGTGAACCTGCGATCCATGCGATAAACGCACCGAATGTTACGATTCTTGCAACGGGACGTCCAAATCCTTTAATTTCTTTAAAATCAAGATTCAAACTGCCTTCAAATAATATAATAGCTACTGCGAATGTAATGATGGGTGAATATAATTCGCCCATTGATTGCTGTGGATTAATCAAACCGAAAATCGGTCCAATTAATAGCCCTGCAATTGCCATCACGACAATCGCTGGCATCCTCGTTCGCCACGCTATCCATTGCGACGCTACGCCAATTAACACGACCAACATCAAATCCATAATCAATGAATTGAACATTAGGTAGGTCGCCTCCTTCCCTCTTCCAAGCCTTTCTGAACTGCTTTCATCCCATTGTAATAAACTATTCCCGTTTTTCATAGGGTAAGAGGAACGAGCAGGTTCAGAAAGGGTGGTTCCAATCGAAAAACAAGTCCAAAAAACAATCGTGATTTATCTTTCCATAACAGAAGGTAAAGGAAGTTATCCTTTACGACGTGCACTACTACTGGCAAACACACTAAAAAATGAAGCACAAGTCATCTTTTTATACGACCAAGAAACACCAGTCCCAAGTGAACATTTCACGTGTCATAAAGTAATCGGTCCTTCTTCATTGAGTAAATTAATAGGTAAACTTCAACCTGATCTTTTAATTCGAGACAGTGGTCCAAGCCATAAAGAGGAAATGTCCAAAATTCATGAACTAGTGCCAAGCATTCTACATTTTGACGATTTCGGTGATGGTGGACAATTAGCAGACTGGGTGATCCAGACGCTGTATCCCGAAACTCAAGAACTACATGCCGAGCACTATATCGTGGGGCCACAGACATTCATGGTAGATGCGCCACTGCAATCACTCCGGCATGCTGGTTTAAAGAGAAAATCTCCCTCCTCTTCTTCGCAACTCGTCATTTCATTCGGTGATGAAGACCCTGGTAACCTCACGTTCCGGGCGTTGCGACATTTAAAGCAACTACAAATTCCTTTGTCCGTTACAGTACTACTCGGACCGAATTATAAACATGATGTGAGTGAAATTCAAATGATGGCATTGAGCCGACCGAACACGAAAGTCGTCCAAGCCCCTGACAACCGTGCAGAACTGTTTTCAAAAGCCGATATGGTTCTGTGCGATGCTGGTTATACACCATATGAAGTAGCCGTCATCGGTGTTCCTTGTATTGTACTCGCTCAAAACGAGTTCGAATCAACTCTCGGATTTCCGACTGAAAAAAATGGCTTTACCCACCTGGGCCTCGGCCGTAAAGTGACCCAGTCGAACTTATTGAACGCAATTATGGAACCGTTGCTTCATGACGCACGTAAGGAACGCGCAATCAAAAAGCAGTTGCAGATCGACGTCGGAGCAAGTGACGAAAAAGTGCTTGAGGCGATCCGTTATTTGCTGGAGTTCCCTAAACGCACAAGACAGAATGTGTTACACTAAAGGAAAACAAATGATAGGAGTTTTCCCTTATGACAAAGGATCAGTTGGAGCAGGAGATCGCGGAGCTTAAGATGGACTACATCAGCTTGCAGGGCGATATGGAGAAGTTAGAGTCGACCGGTCACGTGAAGATGATCGAAAATGCAGAGTTGCGTCTTTCTAAAATGGAAGAGCGCCTAGCGGATTTGAATAAGCAGCTTGCTGAAGCGACAAATTAATACGAACAACCTCTACCATGTATAGCTGATAGAGGTTGTTTTTTAGCGTCTTTAGAGTTGCTAAGGCTCGAGGTGCTGTCGGGGTGGGGGTGCGCTCTAGGCCGTTAAAGGCACGCAGCGAGTTGACCCTCTGGGAGTCGCCCCTCCTAGTGCAAAGATGTGCTCCTAACGCTCCGCTTTTACTCGTAAAAGCCGTCCTTCGTGACGGCTCTTGCTCCATTAAAAAAAGCCCACAGCAAATGTGAGCTTAAGCCATTACATATTCGTGGGATGCTTCGTCTTGCACGAGCAACTCCTTCAGATACTTCTTCGCGCGGAACAAGCGGGACTTCACGGTACCGATTGACACACTCATCAACCCTGCAATCTCCACTAACGAATACTGATTCACATAGAAATACTCAATCGTCTTCCGATAAATACCGTCCAACTCACCGATCTTCTGCTGCACAAGCTCGGAAATATCACTCTGCTCCATCAACTCAGCAGGAGTTTTCGCATTACTGGGAACCAAATCCAAGATCGGAACGTCTAATGTATCAGGTTGATTCATCACGTATTGACTGTGACGTACATTTTTTCGATAACGGTCGCGGAATGTGTTCATACAAATCGTCGTCAACCAAGCCTTCATGCGGTTGACTTCACTCATTTCACCTCTGTAGCGCACTACTTTCACCCATACGTCTTGCATGAGATCTTCTGCTTCTTCTTTGTTGCGAGTCAATTTAAGACATAAATGATATATATAGCGTCCATATTCTTCGTATAATGCGTTTAAGTCGTTTTTCATAATAAGTAGCCTCCGTTTTATAACTGGTACCCTTATTATCACCGACAAACACCTTACGAACTATCGCTTTCTCTTTCAGTAACCTTACAATTGTGTAAGGTTACTTGACATATCCTACGCTTCAATGACCTCTTCTTTTGGTTCCTGCTTGGTAATCTTTAGGCGCAAAATCCGCGTTCGATCCATTTCTTCAATCTCAAACAACAACGAATTATAACTGAACTTTTCGCCTTCTTCTGGAATATGTCCTATTTCCTGAAAAACAAAACCACCGATAGTATCATGATCTGTCGGTATCTCTATATCGAGTAGTTCAATAACGTCTTCAATCTCTAAACGTCCTTGACAGACTAAATGATTTTCTTCTTTTTCGAAGACCATCGACTCTTCCTCAACATCCGTTTCGTCCTCTATATCCTGCCCAATCATTTCTTCAATAATATCTTCCTGTGTCACGATCCCCAGTGTTCCACCGTATTCATCTAGCACAATCGCCATATGTTTCTTTTGCGTTAACATACGTTTAAATACAAGCTCTACACTTGCCGTCTGCACGACGAACAAAGGCTGGCGGTCAATGACATCCGCAAACGACCGCTCGGGAAACATGGACCACTCGATCAACATTTTTGAATAAAAAATACCGACCACTTTGTCGATACTCTCTTCATATACTGGATAGCGGGTGTAGAAATACTGCAATACGACGTCACGTACATCTTCATACGTTGAATCCATCGGCAGTGAAATAATATCTGTACGGTGTGTCTCCATTACATCGCTCACATCTTTATCGCGAAAATCTAGCATACCCTTTAAACGGATGGATTCATCCTGACCGAAAGTACCTTCTGTAGACGCAATGTCCACCATCGAACGCACATCTTCTTTCGTCAAAGTTGCTTCCGTCACCGTTCCTTTAGAAATCAAGCGTACGAAGAAATTGGTAAACAACGATAGAACCAACGTCAATGGAATCAATAACTTCACGAGCACCGAAATAGGTGGCGCTACAATATACGCGATACGATCTGCAAATGTTGCAGCAATCGTTTTCGGCAATACTTCTCCGAATATAATCAAAACGACAGTTAAGATTCCTGTCAGTAATCCAATACTCAATCCTTTATCGATTGCAATCATTGTCACAATCGTCGGCATCAAAATATTTACAACATTATTCCCAATTAGGATGGCCGTAATCATACGGTCCGGCTTGGAAATCAACTTTCGTAATTTTATCGATTTAATGTCTCCTTGATCCGCACGCAATTGAACTTTCATTCGATTGATAGCGGTTAGAGCTGTTTCACTTCCCGATAAAAAGAAGGACAAAATCAAACATAGTCCCAGTGCAATAAACAATTGCGTCTCCTCCAACGTTTCCCCATTTATTTGTCATCATTCATCATGTCATATTGCCATGAATCCAACATTTCTTATTGCGTAAGTATATCATACATATAAACTGAATCGTTAATCCAACATACAGGTAGGACGTATATTTTTATCATTTGGTTCCCCTATTCGTAAGCGTCTAAACCTTATTACATCACGAATTTCTGCTATACTGTGGAATAGAAAATATCCAAAGAAAAGAGGGTTTACTATGACTTCATTACCATCATTGGACCAATATTTCACAAACAACCGTGACCGCCACTTGGAAGAGTTAACGAACTTCCTGGCAATTCCAAGCATCAGCGCACTTTCCGAACATCAACCGGATATGCAAAAAGCAGCGGAATGGTTGTCGAATGAATTCGAAAATATCGGCTTGGAAAACGTGTCGATTGAAAAAACGGCTGGACAATCCGTTGTCTATGCAGACTGGTTGCATGCCGAAGGTCAGCCAACCATCCTGATCTATGGCCACTACGATGTGCAACCTGTTGACCCGCTTCACTTATGGGAAACACCTCCATTTGAAGCAACAATACGTGATAATAAATTATATGCACGCGGAGCAAGCGATGATAAAGGGCAAGTGTTTATGCACAGTAAAGCAATCGAGGCGCTAATGAATGTTGAAGGCAAACTTCCTGTAAACGTCAAGCTCATTATTGAAGGGGAAGAGGAAATTGGTAGCCCGAGCCTTGAGGAATATATCCAAAATAATCAAGACAAACTAGCGGCAGACTTCATCGTTATTTCTGATACAGGCATGTACGGACCAGGACAGCCCGCCATTTGCTACGGACTGCGCGGATTAGCCGGCGTACAAATCGACGTGAAAGGCCCTAAAGGTGACTTGCATTCCGGACTATACGGTGGCGGTGTTCAAAACCCGATCCACGCACTCGTCGAAATTCTAGCTTCATTCCGTGATGCCGAAGGAACTATTGCAATCGACGGATTCTATGATCAAGTTCGCGACCTAACTGAAGAAGAGCGTGCAGGATGGGCAGCTCTCGACTTCGATAAGGAAGCAGTGAAAAAAGAAGTCGGGGTTAAAGAACTGACCGGTGAACCAGGCTACACGTACACGGAACGCACATGGGCACGTCCTACACTCGAGATCAACGGCGTATTCGGAGGATTTTCAGGAGAAGGCATCAAAACCGTCCTCCCTTCCGAAGCAGGAGCGAAAATCACTTGTCGACTAGTCCCCGATCAAGAACCGGATGAAATCGTAGAAAAGCTACGCGCGCACATTGCGAAACACGAACCCGTCGGCTGTGAAGTAACAGTAACTGAATTTGATAAAGGGAAACCTTACCTAACGCCATACGACCACGAAGTGATTCAAGCGGCAGGCAGAGCGTATGAGCAAGTATATGGCGTACCTACCGTTTACACACGGGGTGGCGGCTCCATACCAATCGTTGCAGCATTTGATGAAATCCTTAACATCCCAGTCGTCTTAATGGGCTTCGGACTGGATACGGAAAACTTCCACGCGCCGAATGAACACTTCCACTTGGAGAATTTCGATAAAGGACTGCGTGTCATCAGCAGTTATTATGGAGAGATTGAAAAGCTTGGATTGTGATTGAATGAGCGGTTGTGTGTGGTGATAGAGCGCTTGCCCGGTTGCATTGAGCGGGTGCGGTGCTGGATAGAGCGCTCGCGGGAGTGCATTGAGCGCTTAAGCTGCTGGATAGAGCGCTCGCTGGGTTACATTGAGCGCTTACGTTGCTAGATAGAGCGCTCGCTGGGTTGCATTGAGCGCTTACGCTGCTGAATAGAGCGCTCGTGGGGTTGCATTGAGCGCTTGCGTTAGCCGGATAGAGCGCCCACAAGAAACCATGAGCACTTCTCCCTTTTCTCACACAAAAAACAGGCTACTCCACAAAGGGGTAGCCTGTTTCGTATTTCATATCACTAATATATCCACATTAAGAACGATACTTTCCCGCCCTCACGCTTCCTCTTCTTCGTCCTCACTACTACCAAAGTACGTGATGATTTCCTCTACCGGCTTACGCGGTGGAGCTTTTGGTGATGTGTCGAAATAGCCGAATTGTAACATGCTGATGATGCGCTCGCCTGCTTCTACACCTAGACGCTCTCGGAACTTCGGGTTGTCGATGAACGGCGGCGTCTTCCAACAAGTACCGATTCCTTTATCCCAAGCAAGTAATTGGATATTCTGAATCAGTATGCTGGCTGCTGCAAAATCCTCCATACGCTCTTTTTGGCGTACATCTTCAGGGACGATGACGAATACAGCTGCACTGGCAGTCGAGAACTTCTTCATTTGTTTTTCGAGATCCTCGTCAGAAAGCTGTTTCCAATTTGCTACACCGAACTCCTTCAAGACGTCCAAAAGCTCTTCATACTGTTCGTCTGTTGCTACGATCAATCGCCAAGGATTACGGTTTCCGTGGTTTGGCGCCCAAACGGCATCTTCTATAATTTCTGGGATGATCTCTGGTTCGATCGGTTGTCCGTTAAAATTCTTGATAGAGCGCCGTGTGACGATGGCCTCTCTTACCGATAATGCTTGTTCATTCACACTCAACCTTCTCCTTTGCACTAAGTATCTGTTTCTCATTATACCCTAACTTGGTAGTCTGTTGCTAGAGGCTATGAGAAACACTTTGATGCAGAACTGGACAATTATGAGAAATGATCATTAATTTTGAAGAAGATATACTTCGCATTCGGCGAGTAAGCGTAGGAGTCTTTATAATCCCATGTGCGATGATACGCGTTATACGTATGGGCATTGACAAGAGGGTTATCCCCGTCCTTGGCAGTTACAATCGTTGTATGGTCGAAGCGGCCATCCCCATGGAAGTCGTACGTAATGATATCCCCAATCTGCAGTTCTTGTGGAGTTTTTACTTGAGTTGCAGTCAACCCTTTTGTAGAAGTTGCTAAGTACCAGCGCATCGAGTGAGCGACGGTAAAACTGAAGCTCCACGTGCCTTTACGCATCCACCAGCCCTTTTCGCGGTTCGGTGCTCCGTGCATCGGTGCCCCTCCTGCCAACAGACATTGTGAAATGAAATTCGTGCAGTCATCTTCAAAACTTGGGAAAGCGGGGTTTCTGCTATTCCACCATTTATCTGCATAGTCTACTGCCGCTTGTCGATTGTACAAAAAAATCCCTCCTTGCCATATCATATGACAACGAGGGACGTTCAATTAATGATGTAATACTTTCGATAAAAAGTTTTGGGCGCGTTCAGAATCGGGATTCGTGAAGAACTTGGCAGGTGTTGCCTGTTCCACGACTTTGCCGTCTGCCATAAAGATGATTTCGTCGCAAATTTCTTTGGCGAAGCCCATTTCATGCGTCACGACGACCATCGTCATACCACTTTCAGCGAGTTTACGGATCGCATCAAGAACTTCCGTGACCATCTCGGGATCGAGTGCAGAAGTCGGCTCATCGAATAACATGACTTGTGGATCCATCGCAAGCGCACGCGCTATCGCTACACGTTGTTGCTGACCGCCCGATAACCGGTTTGGATACGCGTCGAATTTATCGCCAAGGCCGAGTGAAGTCAGCAACTCCTTCCCTCGCTCTTCCGCTGCACTTTTACTTAATCCTTTTACATTGATGGGCGCAAGCGTGACGTTTTGCAACGCTGTGAGGAAAGGATAAAGATTAAAGCTTTGGAAAACGAATCCTATTTCAGAACGTGCTTTATTGATATTCACTTTTTTATCGTGGATGGAAATTCCGTCTACAACAATTTCTCCGTTATCGATCGGCTCGAGCGCATTGATCGTGCGAATTAATGTAGACTTCCCTGCTCCACTTGGGCCAATGATGGCCACAACGTTTGATTTAGGCACTTCAAGCGTGACATCTGTCAGCACTTGGTTCATACCGAATGTTTTATTCACATGTTTTATAGAAATCATATCTGGCACTCCTTCACATCGAACTTCATGAATTTTCTCTCGCTAATAACTTTTGTTCGATCGCACGAATGATCATGGATAACGTGAACGTCATGGCAAAGTAAACGAAACCTATGAATGTCCATACTTCAATGGAACGCATACTAGTGGCAACGAGGTTCTTCGCGTTCAACGTCAATTCCGTCGCACCGATGACCGAAATCAAAGATGAGTCTTTAATTAGCATGATGAATTGTGAAGCAAGTGGCGGTAAAACTCGTCGGAATGCTTGTGGCAAGACGATCAAACGCATTGCCTGCCAGTAGGTCATACCTGACGAACGAGCCGCTTCCATCTGACCTCTTGGCACACCTTGTATTCCTGAACGAACGATTTCTGCAATGAATGCTGCGGTAAAGACAGCTAGACCAATAATCGATGCCCAATAGGAACCGAGTTTTAAAAATTGACCTAGCACAAAGAAAATCCAAATCAGCAGTACTAGCAACGGCACACCGCGCATGACTTCTACATAGGCTGAGGAAAGAATACGGATAAATCGATTGCGGGAAATCCGGCCCATTCCGATGATAATACCCAGCGGAATAGCCAGCAATAATGCGATTGCTGAAATTTCGAGTGTTTTCAGCGCCCCTTCAATAAAGATATCCATATTTTGCGATATTACACTGAAGTCATATTCATAGCCGCCCATATTATTCTCCCGAAACCTTATCTAGCCAGTCGCTTTCCTCAAACCAGCGACTTCTTGATTCCAATTCTTCCGGGCTATCAACATAGCTATGCAAGAATGAATTCAACCATTGAATCGTTTCAAAATCATTTTTCTTCACTGCAATCCCTAAGTTTTCAGCTGAAAGCAAACCTTCGAGCTGATGAACTTCTCCTTCGTGTTCTAAGCGCCATACCGCAATAGCAGGTTCATCATACACCACTGCATCAGCCTGTCCTGAACCCATTGTCGTAGCTGCCAACGGGAAATCTTCGTAATCTACTACTTCCGCATTTTTGAACTGAGACTTTGCAAGCAGTGCGCCCGTAGTCCCGATACCTACAGCAATTTTATTACCTTTAACATCAAGCTCTTCCCATGATTTGATACCTTTGCTCGCAGCTGGCACCATGATCGCCTGACCTGTTTTATAGTAAGGATTCGACATGCTAATGGATAGTGCACGGTCTCCACGGATCGTCATACCCGCGATGACCATATCCACATCACCTATTTGCAAAGCTGGTCCTAAGCCATCAAATGCGAATTGTTTAAATTCCACTTCTGTATTTAGCGCTTCACCTACCGCGTTTGCTAAATCGATATCGTAGCCGACAAATCCGCCGTCAATGCTTTTCATTTCAAAAGGGAAATAACCTGGTGCAATTCCGATCACCAATTTCTTGTTGTCTTTAATATTCTTTAACGTGGACTTCTCTGTTGATCCTGCTCCTCCATCGTTACTACTACATCCCGCAACAACCAAGACTAGGATTAGTAATAGTGCTGTAAACATCTTCTTCATACATTTCCCCTTCTCTCTCTTCACTAGTATAAATATTCTAAATTAATACAATTATAAGATACTGACTTACAACTGTCTACAAGTATATGTATACGTTTGCTTGCATACTACATATATTGGACAAGATCTTATAACGGTTACTTCCTATATTATTTAATATACGCTAGAATGAATAATTATACAATAGTAAATAGTTTTATTGCGTACGGTAAAGGGGAGTATAGTATGAGTAGTATCATTTTAAATAAAAAAAGCAGCAGTTCTTGGAGATTTCTCTCAAGAACTGCCGCTATTATCTTAATGGAGCATAGGGGGCTCGAACCCCTGACCTTTGCACTGCCAGCGCAACGCTCTCCCAGCTGAGCTAATGCCCCTCATATCTGATACAATATAGAGTATATCAACTGTTCGTTTAAAAGACAATAGGCAAGAAAGGTGGTTAACGGCATGCAGCATGAAGAAAGAGAGTTGACTGAAACTGTGTCTCTGTGTGACTCCAAGGGACTTCTGAATCCTGAATCAATAGGATACGCACGCAGCCCTTTAGTGAGGAGCAATCTAAGAGGACAGTTTATGAAAAAGAAGCGCTGGAATAATTGGTGCATCTACGGGGAAGAGGTCTTATTGACTGCCTCGATTGTACACTTAGATCATAAAGTTATTTGTCTAGTTTACATACTCAACTATGAAACACAGCGTTTCTATGAAAAACATGTAACCCTACCTTTTGGAAGACGTATAAAAATGCCTGAAGAGGCACTCGAAAGTATTAAGTTTGTGCATGACGATATTACGATTCAACTCGTCCATATGCAAGGCGAAACGCATTTGTCCGTGGTCATTCCTGATTTCGACAATGAAGTATTGCATGCAGATTTGCATATTATTCATCCCGAGAAAGATGAATCTTTAAATGTGGTCATCCCGAGAAGTCGAGACTCATTCCATTTCACCTCCAAACACTCTATTATGCCGACTGGCGGATATGTTCGCGTTGGCGATCGACGCTATGATTTTAATCCGTATTATAGTTTCGCGGTCCACGATTATGGTCGTGGTGTGTGGCATGCCGGAACGAATTGGGATTGGGCAATGGCCTCTCAACGGACAAGCGGTAAACGAATCGGCTTGAATTTCGGCGGCCGTTGGACGGATGGTACGGGGTTAACGGAAAATGCTGTCTTTGTGGAAGGTGCAATGCATAAATTTCACGAGGATGTAGTATTCACGAGCGATAAAAAAGACCCGAAAAGTGCTTGGAAAATCCAAACGAAATTTTCGGATAATATCCAATTGACATTTAAACCATTCTTCCAATGCCCAACGCTCGATCACTATCTTGTTAGAAAGATGTCGATTACTCAATATGTCGGCTATTATCATGGAAAAGTTCGACTACCAAGCGGACAAGTCTTACCTATTCGACAGATGCTCGGTTCGATCTTGGAGCGTAAGTATCGCTAATTATCCTTCTCTCCTACCTACAAAGAGATCCGTTTTTTGTTTAAGTTTACTGTTTTAAGGTGATAATACAAGTAGTATACACTTTAGAAAGGGTGGCGCTTATGTCATTACTACGAATATTATCTATTGCAGGGGTTTCATCTATTTTACTTCTCGGAGGTTGCTCGTCAAAAGACAAGGCACCGGACAATGACGCTGCGGTCAGCATTGAAGGCGAGGATGAAGGCAGTACAATGAACACAGGTGACGGCTATGGCTTCACGGATTTCGATTTAACGATCAAGAAAGACGATAAGAAAATCGAAACGGATTATGAGGATGTAAAGCCTGGTGATGCAGAGTATGTCAATGAGTTCCAGGAAGTGAATCTTGAAGGCAATGAAGCGATTGACGATATGCATAAGATGTTTATGGAGATTTTGATTGATAACGGAACTACTAAAGATGAAGCGATTGATCGCATTTTACAGTGGTACGGTCTCGATGGGTATGATGAGTTTAAGTTGGATGTAGAGTTTGCAGACGGCAAGACTCTTCATATTGATGAGAAGAAGTAATAACGTGGAACGAGCTATTTATACAGGTTTTGTAAACCATTCTGATTACTTATTCAAAATAAGGCATGAAAAAACCGCTAATTTTTATGAATTAGCGGTTTTTCATGCCTTTATATTACTATTATAAGTAAATAATAGGAAAATTGTACGGAATCCGCTACTAATTTATAGTTGTAGTTGGAAACCGTTGATCTGCGCTGCAGCCGGACGCGTTCCGGAGGGTGGGCGGTGAACCACTGACCTTCCCGGGAGTCGCCGGCTTCCGCTCCGATCAACTAAGCCACTACGAATAAACTTCTTCCACAATCGCCCCCATTTGTTTAATAGTTCAATTGCAAACCTTTCTTTTCTTTTTAGTAGCAAGTATAAAACCACCACATGCTCCTCCACAGATTATAAAAATAATCATAGGAATTACATTATCAAATATCACTATGCCAACCACTATCCACACAAAAAGATATGAAAAAAAACAAAGTCCAATTTATCTTCATAAGTTATCTACTCCTTTAAATACATTATTAAATAATTTGGCCCGTTAATGACATGAAATTTGTGCAACAATCCCGCCCGATTGCCTTATAATCATTGGTTATCTAAAACTTCTTTTAATACTTTTGTATCTTCAGACGATATATTAAAACCGTTGTTTTCGTGACCGACATACATTACTCTGCTTTTTTCTCCTGTATTTCCTAGTACAAGATGTAATCCGTGGGTTTCTCCATTTTCATAACGAATTAAAATATCATAATCAGGCTTTTCAGTACCAACATCAATTTTCTGTTTTCTGCCTTCTGCATTTTTGAATACTTCTTCAACCCTTGATATGATTGCATCTTTATCGATTGTTGTATCATAGTTTTCGTTAATACCACCATAGCTATTAGATTCAGAAATAGAAATCGATGAAATACCATCTAACATCGTCATTACCTTGTCTTTAGATTGACAGGCAAATAAAAGTGAAGCACAAAAAGCCAAAGTAAGTGATAAAGTAACTTTCTTCAAAATTATCCCTCCCCATTAAATTCAAAATAATTTTATTCTACAAACTGGCTCTATTACTGAATTAGGTGCGATCCTTCTTCAAGAATTTCCCCCTTTAGTTCAATAAGAATACAAATTACAGATTAGATACATTCCTCTAAAGTTTATATTTTTCAAAAGTTTTATTTGGCGGAAGTGCTTCCGATTCATCAGGCATATAACATTCTCTATCATGATAAGGCATTTCTAACTCTTCCCATTCAAAATCGTCGTCAACGCATTTGATGAATAAATCATATCCCTCGCCATCAGAAGGCATCAAACCTAATCTTGTTTCTTCATGCTTTAAGGCAACATCAATTGCCTCTTTCAGTTCCAGTAAAGCTGTCCTATTGGCAATGAGGTAAGCGTTGCTATGCCACATTTGTTGCCCAAAAATATGGCACGTGGGCGTAGGTTCATCTTCATCATAAAACCTATCGTTAAATACATGATTTAAGCAATCGAATACCTCTTCAGGACTATCTACATCTAAATAAACATCCATGCCACTTTCCCAATACCTTTGTCCCCCACCCCAAAACTGCGAAACAAAGTCATCATATAAATCATTGTTCTCCACAAACAAATATCTTTCCAACTCATCTTCTAAATCCTCGAAATAATAACAGTGAATTTGTTTTTCATCCCTTTTATAAATAAAATGATAAAGATTATCTACCATTTTTTCACTTCCGAGTAGTTCAAAGCAATATTTCTTTGCCTTATTAAGCTTTAATACTCCATTGACAAACGGTGTCTCTGGAATATAAATAGCTTTAAACAACTTTTCATTAGCCATTTTTCGAGCACCTCTTAACATTTTATTATACCTTCATTTCCTAAAGTAAATGGCCCGTTTGATGCGCAACGGTAGTTCAGTTAATAATGCACCCATGTGTTGAAGATATCAAACCGATTTCACGATTAGTTATCTTCTACAAATCGTAACATTCCTTTTGATACAGATATAACATCCTCTTGATTGAAAATAAGGCAGGCTATACCTCCACCATACTTTTCATGTTCAAATTCACCAAGAACTGTCACGTATCCCTTTTCAAAAAAGTAAATGAGTTCATGATCATGTTCTTCAACAGCACTTAAATCATTAAACAAATACGCTTTAAGTGGTTTATCGTAAAATCGCATTGCAGGATACCTCCTGTTCTTGGTCTGTGCTGTAAATGGCCCTTGTTATTGAAATGGGGTGCAAATCCTTGTTACAGAATTGCCACTGTTTGACGAAAATTTACCAAAACGTTCATCATTCGTTAGATAGTCAACTTATTTTACTATATCTAAAATCTCAACTTCGTAATTAGTAACGCCATTATTGGCAAGTTCTTTTTCAAAATAACGTCTTGCTTTTTCTTTATTATGTAAATTATCTTCGTCTATATGTACTGAAAAGATCTTCTCACTCTTACCAACACCCATAAAAGTTATGCCGAATTTCATTTCAGCGTTATCATATAATTCCGATTCAAAAAGATTATCGATTTTCTCATCTTCATTTGGCGAAGCAGAGGAAATATAATCGTCCCCAAAATAAAATAATGAACATGACATTACAGCAACTATAGCTACGTATTTCTTTTTCATAGCTAATCATTCTCCTTTTTTCTTAATGGAACTTGTACAAACTTGTATTCGTAATTTATTTTGTACATACTCTACTTTATATACATATCACTCCAAGCTAATTATTCTAATAATCGAACCCACATTAGCACCAAACCAAGCACCTAATAATGCCCAAATATACATAAACTGCAATGGTTCAGAGTCAATATCAATAGGAAATACAAGTAGTGTACAAACAACGCTTAACACACTAAAGAGAATAACTTCAACTATCTTTAGCCTTTTCCAGCGCCTACCTCCCGAACGATCTCTATCAAAAGCTTGGACTAGCTTATTTGTTTTGGTACCAGTAGTTTTTCCTGTTATAAGAATATAAAGCGAATGTGCTGTGAAAAACCAGATTACCAGACACGCTATACCGAAGAATACAGAAACTGGCCATCCCATATTTATATACAAAGCAGAAATTAGGAGTATCAACAGCATCCCAAGATTATATTCAACCAACCCTTTTTTCTTTAAACGCTTGATTTCTTGTATATCCCATACTATTTCCTCCATAGTATTCCCACCTTATATCACAAATGTTTTCCCATACGAATATCAGCCCACATATTTCCTTCACAATACGAAAAGTACTCTATCCATCCGATTTCTTTGTAACCGCGCTTCTCTTACAACCTAATGGCCCATTTCAGGCACAACACTTCTTCCACAACAACACCTGTTAATTTACATACAACTCATTATTTCTTTACACTATCTAATAAAATAAAGCCAAACACCACACCAGCTATTGTTTGAATGGTTGAATTTCCCGAATACATTATTTCTGGTACAAACGGAATAATATTCTCCCCTGCCGGTGTAAATATTAATATACTTATAGATAATACACCAAGAGATGGCAACCCAATCCCCATGAATTTAGCCCAATTAAAGGTCCATTGTCTATTTTCTATAATTTCATTTATAAGTTTTGGCAACTTAAGCAACATTCCAATACCAATAGGATAAATTGATGAAAACAAAACAAATGATAGGGCTTCATAGTTTTTCATATATTCTTGTTTCAACAGGAACTGATATTTAGCACCTATATAAATAATAATTCCTATCACCATTGTCCAACCGAAGTAATAAAAGAACCTTCTCATAAAAATCCCCCTTTTTGTCTCAATTCTTGAACAATCATAGTTCTACTATTTATACGTCCGTAAAGTGTAAAAGTATCCACCTTTTTGAATACTGTGAATCCAAGTAACTATGTTTAGACTTTCTGATTCCACTCTTTCAATTACCATACTATGAGTATACATAAATTCCCAAAAATATTCTAATTAAGTTTATTCAAAAAAATAAAAGCACCGCTAAATGCGATGCTCATTCATGTTGTATTTATTCAATTTCTTAGACAAAGAAGTAATTAAGGTTTCTAACTCCACTCTCCAACATTAGAAAACGTCATTAGTCAATCGTAAGTGGAAGGCTTCGATCAACGGCTTCCACTTTCTCTTCATTATTCAGCATCCCATAAAACACGCCTTTGCGTTTCAGCAGTTCATCGTGGCTGCCGGATTCGAGTAGCTCGCCATCTGCCAGTACGAAGATTTTGTCTGCTTGTCTAATCGTGTTCAAACGGTGGGCGATGACGAAGCTTGTTCGTCCTTCCATGAGACGCTCTAACGCTTCTTGAATCGCGAGCTCTGTCACTGTATCAATGCTGCTCGTCGCTTCGTCGAGTAACAGCAAGGTCGGATCCGCCACGAGTGCTCGCGCGATAGATAACAGTTGTTTTTGTCCTTGTGATATCTCTTCGCCACCTGCCGTCAGCACCGTGTCATAGCCAGACGATAGTTTGCAGATGAAGCTGTGGGCGTTGGCTTTTTTTGCAGCTTCTTCCACTTCTTCGTCCGTTGCGTCGAGTCTGCCGTAGCGAATGTTTTCGCGAACTGTCGCCTCGAACAAGAACGGATCTTGCAAGACGAAGGCCATTTGGCTACGTACGGTATGGCGTGGCAGTTCGTCGATTGCGATGCCGTCGAGCAGAATTTGGCCGCTGTCTACTTCATAAAAGCGTGACAGCAGTTGCATGATCGTCGTCTTCCCTGCTCCTGTTGCACCAACAAAGGCTGCGGTTTCACCTGATTGAACATGGAAGCTAAGGTTCTTAATAATCGCTTCCTCTTCATAACCAAACGTCACATCGCGGAACTCGACATCGCCATGTAATGTTTCGATTTGCTTCGTTGCTTCGTCTTTTTCCACCGGCTCGTCCATAATGGCAAACACTCGCTCCGCTCCTGCAATGGCGGAGAGGACGGTATTAAATTGATTGGCCAAATCGTTCAGCGGTCGCGTGAATTGCCGTGCGTACTCACTGAAGATGACAATCGTTCCGACTGTTACGCCACCATATCCTGTCACCGCCAGCAGTCCGCCAACCCCCGCAACTATCGCGAACGACATATTATTAAGTGTGTTCATGACTTTTGGAATGAAGCCTGAATATGTCTGCGCCCAAAAACCCGCTGTACGAAGGCGTTCGCTTTTTTGCGCGAACTCTTCCATGACATTCTGTTCCTGTGAGAACGCTTTGACGACACGTTGACCAGAAATCGTTTCTTCAATCATCCCATTTAATTCACCGATTGCGCGCTGTTGCTCTTTAAATAATATACCCGTGCGACGAGTAATCCAGCGCATGGCAATGAACATTAAAGGTACGATAATCATAGTCAGCAACGTCAATAACGGACTGAGATACAGCATAATTGATACCGTACCGACCAGTGTCAGTACACTTGAAAACACTTGGATCAACGAAGAATTCAGCGTCTGGCTAACATTCTCGATATCGTTCGTCACGCGGCTCATCAATTCACCGTGCTGCCGCTTATCAAAGAATCGGATGGGCAGCTTCTGTAGATGGCCAAATAATTGCGTGCGCAGACGATAAACTGTTTGCTGTGCAATTCCGACCATCCAGTAGTTTTGGAAATAAGTAGACAATGAGAAGCCTGCATACACGAGCAGTAATAAGCCAATCTGCATACTGAGCCCGTCCACTTTTTTCGGAATGATGAAATCGTCGATAATCTTTCCAATCATCAATGGGCCAATTAGCGCTAGGGCTGAACTGATTAATACGAGAGTCATGACTGCGATTAGTAAACTTCGTTGTTGATCGATCAAACGCCAAATGCGTGCAAGTACGGATTTCCAGTCGCCCGCTTTCTGAACTTTTTTACGCTGAACTTTTGATAAATCCTCTTTCCGAATAATAGGTTCATAGCCGAAAGGTTTTCGCATCATGCCACTCCCCCATTCTGTTGCGATTTTGCAATTTCCCGATAGAAGGCAGACGTTTGAAGTAACTCTTCATGCGTGCCATAGCCCACAATCTCACCATCTGATAATAATAAAATCGCATCAGCAATTTGAGCGGTTTGGATTTTTTGCGTGACAATCAGCATCGTCGTATCTTCTTCCTGCAATGCGTCCCATAATGACGATTCGGTTTTGACGTCGAGTGCACTCGTGCTATCATCCAAAATCAGTAAGGAGGGCTTACGAATCAATGCGCGAGCAATAGACAAGCGCTGTTTTTGACCGCCAGATAAATTCACGCCGCGCTGCCCGACACGTGTTTCATAGCCATCTGTAAAGTTCATGACAGACGAATGTATTTGTGCTTTTTTACCGGCCTCTTCGATTTCATTCGCAGTGGCGTCCGGTTTACCCCATGACAGATTATCGGTGATCGTACCTGTAAAGAGCATTGATTGCTGCGGCACATAACCGATCAAGTTTCGTAATGTGTTAAGCGGCCAGTCGGCTATGTTTTTGCCATCGATCCACACAGTACCTTCCGTCGCCGTGAACATGCGCGGGAGTAGTTGAAGCATCGTAGATTTACCGGAACCGGTAGCCCCCATAATGACAAGCTTCTCACCCGCTGGAATTTCAAACGACACGTCTCTAAGCACATCTTCAGTCGTTCCTGGATAACGGAATGAGACGTGCTCAAAACGAACTGAAACAGCACCTTGTTGGCAATTGTCGGCTATCTCTAGCTTTTCGAGATCACCATCGGCAACTAGCAGTTCTTCCATCCGATCGGAAGACGCTTTTGCGCGCGAGAAAATGACGATCAAAAAGGAGAACATTGAAAAAGCGCTTGTCATTCTCATCGTGTAGTTGACGACTGCTACGACGTCTCCGACAGGCATATTGGAGTTGCGCACTTCGTCTGCACCGAACCAAAGCACCGCCATAAAGCTGACGTTCATGATAAACAGTAACACGGGTAAAATTAGTTCCATTAAACGCATCGCATGGACACTGTCTTTTTTCAGTGCACTTGCCGCTTTGGAAAAACGGTTCGTTTCAAAAACACCTCGTAAATAGGCTTTAATGAGACGAACCGCTTGTAAATTTTCTTGTACGAGTTGATTGACACCGTCCAAACGGCGTTGAACTTGCCCGAATAAACGTACACCTTTGCGCGCCATGACGACGAGGAATACAGCTAGGAACGGTGAACCAATTAGTAAGAATACTGCGAGTTTCGGACTGACGACGAATGCCATAATCAGACTGCCGAGTGCCATTAACGGTGCGCGGGCCATAATTCGTAACCCCATGAAGAGCGCGGTTTGGGCAAGCGTCACATCACTTGTCAAACGTGTAATGAGACTAGATGTCGGAAAGCGCAAAAATGCCGCTAGCGAAAACGTCTGGACGCGCCGAAACAAAGCTTGTCTGAGATCATAGCCGAAACTTTGCGCGGCATGTGCAGCGAAATAGGAATTGACGACGCCCGTAAAGAGCGCTATAAAGGCGAGTGCCATCATGACACTCCCCCAAATCAGAACGGTGTTCAAGTCTTCTTTCATAATTCCTTCATCTATAATTCTACCGATCAGCAATGGTTGAATTAATTCGACCGATAGTTCAAGTAACATGAGTAAAATGGCGATGAACATTGGCCATTTATAAGGTAGTGCATAGCGAAAAACCGTTTTCATCTAATTCACCCTTTACTTGCTGTCTTTCCTTTCATTATGTCATATAGGAATACAGTGTGTACAGGCGAAAAGCTATACCTCGCTATGGTCATACTCTTGAATAGGATCTGGGAACGGAGCGCTTTTCTTCTTGCGATTACCGCCTATGGATAACCAGACAACCCCCACTAGCATGATGGCCGCGCCGGTTAGTTGCCAGACACCCATTGCCTGACCTAGCCAGAATACGGAGATTATCATCGCTGTAAGCGGTTCGAAGCTGGAAAGCACGCTCGTTTCAACAGGTGAAATATAGTTCATACTTTGCAGGAACATGATGAATGCGAGTGTTCCCATAATGATGACGAGTAACAACATACCCATCGCTGGACCGTCAAGCAAAGCACCAAGATTCATGAAGAACATCGGCAAGTTGATGATGAATAAAGTCATACCACCAATGAACATTCCCCAGCCAACGACGAGTAATACACCCCACTCCGCCATAAGAACTACGGGATATAGTGTGTAGAAAGTGAAGGCAAATCCCACAATTATCCCCCACACAATTGCGGTCGTATCTAATGAAATGCTCGAGAACGAACCATTTGTCAAGAGCAAGATCAAGCCGAATAACGCAATGACCATACCGATTACTTGGCTGCCTGGCGGGAAGGATTTCTGAAATATGGAAAGCAGAATGATGATGTAGACCGGTGCAACGAACTGGAATAATGTTGCGACTACTGCGTCACTATGTGCGATGGTTTGAACGAATCCAAACTGTACACCGAGCATTCCGATCACGCCGAACATCACCATTTTGCGCAACCACAACTTTTGCCTCATAGGACGACCGACCTGTATGCCTTTTGCTTTCAATAATAATAGCAACACGCCACCCGCGATCGACAAACGTAGGATTAACATCATCGAAACGGACATTTCACTATGGTTCAAAATCCACTCCATCATAGGCCCCGTAGCGCCCCATAACATCGAACCTATAATAATCATGATAATTCCTTTTAATCGCAACATGATCTGTCACCCCTAACTAATTTCTTGTCTTTTTAGTCATATAGTATAAAATTCACACATGAGTCATGGACAACACTGAAACTTCATTTATAATAGTTATATAGTAGAATTGGAGAGGAGTACCTTTATGCACACAATTCCGTTACCAGAGACAAGCAGATATCAGGCACTAGTCGATAGTCTAAGTAAATACCAATTAGTTACACATACGGATGGCGATGGTCTAATCACCTATGCTAATCAAAACTACCTAACCGTCAGTGGTTGGACTCCTAAGCGCATTTTAGGAAAATCTTTCTGGCAAATGTTTTCGGATCAACCTGAAAGCCAGGAAATAGCGAACTCCATTTGGGATTGTTTGCTGTCAGGGAAAACATGGGCGGGTAAAATAGAAAAAATGTCTCGCAAAGGTGAATCATTCTATGTGAATACACTCGCTGTCCCTACCCTCTCCGACTTCGGAGAACTGCAATCCGTATTTTTCTTGGAGCTAGATATTACGGAAGATGTTCGTTTGCAGAAACGCTTAGGAGACATTGCATTCATTGATGTAGAAACAGGACTCATGAGCCGCCACAAGCTAGAACAAGTGGTGAACGAATACATCGCAAATGCTAACCATTTTTCATTTGTCTATTTGACGATCGATCATTACTTCACTATGAAAGAGCTGCAATCCCAAGAAACTGAGACGCAGCTGATTCAAGAATTCACCAATCGATTAAAACGTTATTTCCAAGATAATCCGATTGCACGTATCGATACGAATAGCTTTGTTGTGCTGACAGCTTTCGGTGATTGGTATATTCAAGGATTCTATGATTTCTTAAAGCAACAGCCAATCTACCTCAGCCACAATGCGCAAACACTTTCGATCAGTGGCGGGATTGTACGTTTCCCTGAAGACCAGAAAACATACACGCAACTATACAAAGTTGCGATGACTGCCGCAGATGATGTCATTAGTCAAGGTGGTGGACGGATTGCTTCACTGTCTGCTGAGTCCCATAAAATTCTGAACCGCCGTTTGGAAATTGACCGCAAGATGCTGACAGCACTAGATCGCAATTCATTGCATGTAGCGTATCAACCGCAATATGATGTGGCTAGCGAGAAAATCACATGCTATGAAGCGCTCGTTCGTTGGGAGGATGAAGATCTTGGCGTCATCAGTCCCGACGAATTGATTCCGATTGCAGAAGAAAACGGTTTGATTGAAGAAGTCGGTGCATATGTGGCAGAAGAAGCGATGACGTTCGTAACGAAATGGCATCGCGCCGGGAATGATATGAGTATTTCCATCAACTCTTCTATTCGTGAATCTTTGAATCCACAATGGAAAGACCGATTAATCTCCATCTTAAATGAAACAGGTTGCCCCGCAAATAAAGTGCATCTTGAGTTTACGGAGAAATTTGCGCTTAAAGCGGAAGAAGAACAATCCGTGCTGGCACAAATGTCCGAACTACAAAACCTCGGTTTACAGTTCACTCTCGATGATTTCGGTTCAGGATATGCATCGTTGCGTTACTTGCAGCATTTGCCGATCTCCAGCGTCAAGATTGACCGCGTCTTTATCGATGCGTTATTGAGCAATCCGAAGACGCAGAAATTGATCGAAGGACTGATCCAACTTTCCAAGAAGATCAACTTATACACGATCGCAGAAGGCGTTAGCAATGAACAGCAATTTGAATTGCTGAAAGAGATGGGCATCGATGCTATGCAAGGTCATTTCATCGGAATGCCAATGCCGGGTGAGCAAATCGAAATTAAATAAAGTATCGCTATCAAATTAGATGGAGCTCCTTTCATAAAGAAAGGGCTCCATTTTTGTCTATCTTGTTCAGTTGTGGTAAGTCTTAGTGCGTTTGATTACAGCTTACTGTACGGGAGGTGAAAAGACAACCTTTTTTGGTTGGGTTGTGGGGGTGTGATTGAGCGGATGGCGGTTGCGATTGAGCGGTTGGCCGGGTGGATTGAGCGGATTGCAGGTGCGATTGAGCGATTGGCCGGGTGAATTGAGCGGATCGCAGGTGCGATTGAGCGATTGGCTGGCTTCATTGAGCGGATAACGGGTCCGATTGAGCGCTTGGCTGGCTTCATTGAGCGGATTGCGGGTTCGATTGAGCGCTTGGCTGGCTTCATTGAGCGGATTGCGGGTCCGATTGAGCGCTTGACTAGCTTCATTGAGCGGATCGCCACCGCCATAGAGCGCTCGACAATATAAATGAGCGCCCACCAATACTAGTGAGCGCTCAAGCCTTATTTTTCTATCGATTCACGGGGTGGTACACTGTCCGATGTGTAGCTAGCTCTTTCTAACGTATCCAGCGGTGTGAATTGGTCTAATGTGTAGCTGTTTACTTCATTTACGGAAATCGTGTAAAGGGAATTGCCACTATACACTAGACGTTGGATTTCTTTTTCCCAGTCCATGTAGTCATTTGTCATGCGATTGGTTAGATCAGCTGCCTTAACGATACCGTGTTCAGCTGTGATTTCGTAGATCATTGCGCCAGAGCTTTGTAGATTTAGAATGTTTTCTCGCTTGGATTGCTCATACACTGAAATCGGGAAACCGAATAAGTTACGGTTTGGATGGATGAACAACGCGTGATGATCGTGCTGGACTGAGGAATAGGTCCCTTGCCCACCGATGACTTCGGATGCGGTTTCTTTGGGATTCGCAAAATCTGTTACGTCGAACACTGAGATTTTCATGCCGCCTGTTTGGATGATCGGCGCGCCGCCTTGTGGATTTTTCTTCGCGATTGTTTCATAGCCGAAGCCGATTAAATGACCTTCATCAAGCGGATGTAAGTAGTTGCTGAAGCCAGGTATTTTTAGTTCGCCGAGTACTTTCGGGTTAGTCGGGTTCGCCACGTCCATGACGAATAGTGGATCCGTTTCGCGGAACGTTACCATATACGCTTTGTCTCCAAGGAATCGTGCGGAATAAATGCGTTCATTGACTGCCAGATTTTCGACTGAACCAACTTGTTTCATATTTTCGTCGAGGATGAATAGATGGTTCTTCGCTTTATTGCGTTCGTCCCAGAGATTGCCTTCTGTTGTGACTGTCCGGAAATAGCCGTTGTGCTCATCCATCGAAAATTGATTTAAGATAGTCCCTTTTAGTTGAGCGGTTTGATGAAAATGAACGTGCGTTTTGTCGAGTATGAATTTGAATACTTCGCTAGTGCTTTGCTGATTGTCTTGGTAGTTTGTCGACGTCAAGTACAGATGCTCTTCAGACATGTACAGTTGTTCACCGCTGCCGAGATAAGCTTTCGTATCTACTCCGCCCTGTTCTCCAGATTCGATATCGAGAGTCGTGATGACAGAATAAGAGGGTTCCATCGCGCCTGGCAAAATCGAGATTTTATCTAATGCTAGTGGCTGCACTTGTTGATTGGCTGCGGAATCAAACACTTTTGGTACTAGCTGATCTTCTACCGGAGTTGGATGATCGTACCAGAGAAATGGTTGGTTATTCGTGATCATGTAAACGAATCGGCCGATTTTACGTGTTCCGATGACGTAGCCTTCTGCACCTGTTTCACGAATGAGTTTCGGGTTCATGCGGTCGGTGACGTCATATACACGGATAACGGACAGTTGGTGCATCGGCATGATACGATCTTCTGTTATGTTCTGATCCATAGTGGACGTCGGTGCATCTAGATTTTGTCCTCCGATTACTACGACTTTGTTCTGATCCACATACAGTTGGTTTGCATAGAATCCATCGGTGAAGTCGGTCTTGCTGGCAAGGACCATCCCATTCGGATTGCGGATATCCGTGATCATAAGTCCATCACCATTTAAAACATCATACAGGAAATCGCCGTCTGTTTTGACAGTATCTGCTTCATCTACACCCGCTACTTGCTGATTGGTCTTTGAATGATCGTTACCGCCACCAGAAGCTTTATCTTCCGAAGAAGACTCCTCCATAATCTCACTGCGTCCTTGAGGTTTCACCCGTTCAAAGAAGTTCTCGATCTCCTTAATTGAGGTGACAGGCTGTATAGATTCGAGTACGGTGAATGAAAGCGCTTGGTCAGCTGCGCGTTTCCATAGTCCAAAACTATTTGCTGGAATATGCAATGTATAATCTCCTGGTTGCAGCTCCCCTACTTGCAATGAATTCTTTCCATTTCCGTACGCTAGCTTGGCCGGTGTCTTCTTATTGCTTTTCGTCACATAAAACTGCGAAGCATCCAAGTTTCCTCTCACCGGATCCGTAAAGTAAACATGTAGCGACTGACCCGCGAGCACGGACTTCGTCGATGTGATGCCTACTTTCGGCCAAAACAGGAAACTGATTAGCACTAGGATTCCAATCGTTCCAGCTACACCTAACACAATGAGCCATCTACCTGTATTCATGATTTTCATCTCCTTTTATTTAGTATGTAGTAGAGTAGACTGAAAATTTTCAGTTTCGTTACATTCTATTTAAAAAAGCTAAAAGCACTCTTTTTATAGAGTGATTTTAGCTTGGTTATAGCTTCTTCCATTGTCTGTCGCCTTCAACATTACTGATTGATTGTCCCGTGTGAAATAGATTTTCAAGCTCTAGTTCATCCAGATAGCCTTTCAATTCAAGCATAACGTGATTAGTATCAATCGTCTCCTTGTTGAGTAGACTTACATTCACTGCAAGCGGTACTTTCATTTTTTGCCCCGGTTCAATTTCCAGTCCAAGATCAGTTGAGTACTTGAAGGGGTTTTCTGCCCAACCTTTCTCTAGTTTCACTTCGAAACTGAAGATTAATGTAGGCTGGTGAATTACCCTATTGGTGTCATTATTTATCTCAATTAAATATTCGATTTCTCCATCTTCTAACGGTTTTTCTTGTAACACCTTGAGTTGTAAATTTTCTAGATCTTCATACAGGCCTACAGCTGGTATAACTTTTTCATTTTCCGTATTCGACTCTTGCAACAATGGTAACACGAGTAGCAAAAACATCACGGTGGCTGTCGCGACAACACTCCAGATCACAATACTCTGCTTTTTTCTACGGGGTTGAATTCTGTTGTCTTTCTGGTAGCTTCGGTCCTTTTTACGTTCGGTCATCGTATCCCCTCCTCTCTCTGTTACGTTTCTATTAATATTTTGCGGTAGTAACTTAATGTATGCAGTAGACGTCTTGTATCGAATTGATTTTGAACCATTTCTTTGATTATAAAAAAAGGAAGAGCATAAAAAAACGCTCTTCCTTTTTTATTTACACGCTAACAATCGATAATTTTCTAAGCTGTTCAATCGCTTGTTCAATCAATTCGACTTTTTGCACGAGGGCAAGGCGGACGTAACCTTTTCCTGCGGTACCGAAGATGCTGCCAGGTACCATGACGACGCCCGCTTGTTTAATAACTTCGAAGACGAATTCTATGTCGTCGATGTCATATGGATACTTCGCCCAGACGAACATACCGCCTTCAGATGGGGTCGTTTCCCAGCCTAGTGATGCGAGTCCGTCCATTAACGCGTGGTGGCGTTTAGAGAACTCGGCGCGTAGGCGATCCGTGATTTCTTCACCGTTATCGAGTGCCACAATGGCTGCTTCTTGGATCGGTCCGAATGTTCCATAGTCGAGGTTGGATTTCAGTTCGCGTATTACTTTGATCATTTCTGCATTTCCGACGAAGTAAGCGATCCGTGCGCCAGCCAAGCTGAAGCTTTTTGACAGCGAGTTGATTTCCAGACCGACTTCCATTGCGCCAGGTGTTGTGAGGAAACTTGCTGGACGGTCGCCAGTGAAATAGTATTCCGAATACGCTGCGTCATGAAGCACGATGATTTCGTGTTTCTTTGCGAACGCTACGACTTCTTCGAAAAAGGCTTCACTTGGCATTGCCGGTACTGGGTTTCCTGGTAAGTTTAGGATAAGTAGTTTAGTCTTTTTCAGCACGTCTTCCGGGACTTCATTCAGATTAGGCAAGAAGTCGTTTTCCGCAAGTAATGGCATGTAATAAGGCACTGCGCCTGCTAGTTTGATCCCTGCGTCATAGGCGACGTAGGCAGGATTCGTCGTCAGGACGTAATCTCCTTCGTCACAGAACGCGAACGGTAAATGAACGAGACCTTCCTGCGAACCCATTGTCTGCAGAATTTCTGTATCGGGATTGATGATGACACCTGTGCGTCGTTTGTAATAATTTGCGACGGCTTCATGGAATCGCTTCGTCCCTCCCAGTGTGTAACCGTAAGATGAGGCCAACGCGCTATGCTCAGACAACGCTTGACGTACACGCTCGTCAGGTGGTAGATCCGGGCTACCGAGACTCAAATCGACGACTTGCGCGCCTGTTGCTTTTTTTAACTCAGCAGCTGCTTTTAAGTCACCAAAGATCGCTGGTGAGAATATGGACATTTTTTTGGAAGGTTGAAAGTTCACGAAGACACGCTCCTTAGCTGTTATATAGTACTACACGACTTTATTATAACACGCAAAAACACCGCTTGGATTAATTTTATACCGGACATTTGAATGTTTGGTCATGAGCAATCGGGGAATACTTTTGGTAACTATGTATTGAGGAGGATATTACATGAGCCAAAACCCATACGAAAAAATCGACGACAACATTTCAGGACAGACACAATCTACACAGCCCGGTGTCGAGGAAAAGATGGACCCCGCGCCAATTTACGATGACCCGAATTTTAAAGGCGCGGATAAACTTAAAGGAAAAACGGCCTTGATCACAGGTGGTGACAGCGGAATTGGACGAGCCGTCGCGGTTGCCTATGCGAAAGAAGGTGCGAACGTCGCCATCGCATATTTAGCTGATCAGGAAGATGAGGATGCCGATAAAACAATTGAATTAATCGAGAAATACGGTGGTAAAGCAAAAAAATATCAAACGGATATTAGCAGCGATCAAAACTGTAAACAACTGATCCGCCAAGTGATAGAAGACTTTGGCAAACTCAATATACTAGTTAACAATGCCGGTAAACAGTTCCCGCAAAAATCTATCGAAGACATTACGGAAGAGCAGTTGAAGGAAACATTTGAAACGAACTTCTTTGGGTTGTTCTTTATGTCCAAGGCAGCCATTACACATATGAAAAAAGGCGACTGCATAGTCAATACTTCTTCGATAACAGCCTATAACGGATCACCTGGTTTGCTTGATTACTCTGCGACAAAAGGGGCCATCACAAGCTTTACACGTTCATTGGCATTAAATTTATCGGACAAAGGAATTCGTGTCAACGCAGTGGCACCAGGACCGATCTGGACACCGCTGATTCCCGCTACATTTGACGCGAAGACGGTGGATGAACATGGTGCAGACACACCGATGAAACGCCGTGGACAGCCTGCTGAGAACGCACCCGCGTATGTATTCTTAGCTTCACAGGACTCGAGCTATATGACTGGACAAACTATACACGTCGATGGCGGAGATTTTGTTGGGTCTTAATTCGGTATATATGAAGGGTAAAGCGTTAAGCACGACCGCGCTACACCCTCAAAATCAGAATTTCCGCACAAAAAAAACGATGCAGTAAGCCATACCGGCTTACCGCATCGTTTTCATTCCTCAAACGGCCACTTAGGCAACATCCGATTCAACTTCTTATCACTACGCTCCCCAAGCACATACTCCGCCTGCATGATCGTATGGATTTCCCGCGTGCCCTCGTAAATAACAGGCGCCTTTGAATTGCGTAAATACCGCGCAACCGGATACTCATCCGAATAGCCATACGCTCCATGGATCTGCACAGCATCATCTGCAGCTTGATTAGCAAAATCACACGCTTGCCACTTCGCGAGTGACGTCTCACGTGTATTCCGAACACCGCTATTCTTCAACTCACCCGCACGATAGACAAGAAGACGACTCATCTCATAACCCGCTTCCATCTTCGCAAGCATCTGCTGGACTAGTTGGTGTTCACCTATTTTCTTACCGAATGTTTCACGCGTGGTTGCATACTGTACGCTCGATTCAAGACAAGCGTACAGTAAGCCCACTGCACCTGCCGCCACCGTAAAACGACCATTATCCAGCGCCGCCATCGAAATCTTGAACCCTTCGCCTTCTTCACCTAATAGGTTGACAGCCGGTACACGAACGTCTTCAAAGAATAGCTCACCCGTGTTACCTGCCCGAATGCCGTACTTCCCTTTGATTGCCTTTGATGAAAATCCCGGCATGCTTCGCTCTACAATAAACGCGCTGATGCCGTGGTGCTTCTGTGATTTATCCGTGTAAGCAAAAACGAGAAAGTTGTCTGCCGAATCACAAAGTGAAATCCAGGTTTTCTGACCGTTCAATACATAGTCATCGCCATCACGAACCGCGGTTGTCTGAATGGCGGAAACATCTGAGCCGGCGCCTGGTTCCGTCAATCCGAATGCGCCGATTTTCTCGCCTTTCGCTTGCGGTACTAAATACTTCTTCTTCTGCTCTTCCGTTCCCCACTGCATCAACGTCATGCAATTCAAGCCGATGTGGACAGAAACCGCGGTGCGAAAAGCTGTGTCTCCACGTTCGAGTTCCTCGCATAAAATCGCCAAAGCATTATAATCCATCCCGCTGCCACCGTACTTTTCCGGGACACAGACGCCCATAAATCCAAGGTCCGCGAGCCGTTTCCAAATTCCTTTGTCAAAACTTCCCTCTGCATCCCATTTCGCAATATACGGCATAATTTCCGCATCTACAAACTGTCTTGCCGTCTGTCGCAACATGTTCTGTTCATCTGTAAATGTAAAGTCCATCTTCGTGTCCTCCTTTACAATGAAACTAAGCTTTTTCGATGCGTGCGTTCACCGCAATCTGTCCTACTGGTATGCGGTATACGCGGTTATATAACTGTCGATAAAACTTACGGAACTGACGCTCGTTCAATGCAGGCAGTGCCGTAGTTGTCATTAATAATAACGGGTGCTTAAAATTGGTTAGCTTCACTGTTTGATCCAGTGTCAGTCCATTCCGTTCATAAAATGCGATACGTCGTGTCCGAATCGATAATTCTTCTTCATTCCGAGAGAAGTCGGGATCTTCCACTTCCAGTAAAATTCCCGCTGGTGATAACGCATCTAGACGGCGAAGCATGACGCTGCCTAAGCCATATGAACGGAATTCCGGCGCAATTGCCAAGTAGAGTACGTGAATACCTCCATATTTCGGGATTTCCTGATAGATGGCATAGCCGTAAACGTTAATACCGTCCGTCAAATAGACTGCACGCAAGATGTTTTTCTTAAGTGCGTTGCGCATAATCGGGAATGGAATATGGTCGAGAAATCCGAAGTCTACTAGCACGAATTTGAATAATCTATTCAATGTCCGTCGATTCGTTGCGAGATGCTGTAATCCCATCTGTGATGTATTCAATGTTTGTTGTTGCATTTCACTTCACTCCTTAGAATTACGAGGAGATGGTCTGTTGAGATCTAAATCCACGCTTTCTTACCAGTATATACCGTATCAGGCCTGTTGTACGTCAATAACCACTCCGCGTTTCTTCATCTCAGCGATATACAGTTCGCCAGGCACGATATTTTCCGGTGGATATGCGCCTCTTTTCGTGATGATTCCATTGCCGATCATTTGCGCTACGACAGAAATAGTGTTGGCCGTTGCGAGTGCCATAGCCGTTTCATTCGTGTTCGGATCCTTTTCCGTAATCATATTAAACGTCACCGTCTGCGGATTATTGTCTTTCGTACCGCTCACTATGACGCGAAGTAAGACAGCGTCCGATTTATCTCCAAGGCGTAATTGCGGTGTCAAATGAGCGAGCATGACGTCGCGCACACGTAAAGGTCTACTATCTACTTGAATTGTAGAATCTCTAGATAGCAAGCCAAGATCAACCAATAGCTGCGCCTTTTCTGCATGACCCGGGTAGCGGATTGTCTTGTATTCTAGTGTTTCAATGTTAGGGAATGATTCAAGCATCGTCGACGTACCACCTGATGTATGGAAGGCTTCCATTTCGCCATAGCCATCGAATTCTAGCGTTTCGATTTCCGATAATGAAGGTAACTCCATCACTTCACCATTTCGCATAACGCGAGATGAATCGGTATAATGATCGAATAATCCTTCCAATGAAAAGACAACATTATAGTTCAGTGGCGGTTCGGATTGGACCGGAACTCCGCCTACGTACAGTTTGATCGACTTAATTTCATCTAGTAACGACGCGCCATATCCTGACAGAATATTAATCATACCGGGCGCTACACCAAGGTCTGGAATTAACGTCACGCCTTTTGCAGCAGCCTGTTCACTTAGCGCGAGCACTTTTTCCGTTGCCCCACCGATATGTCCGCCTAGGTCGACAACATGTACGCCACGCTCTACTGCACAACGGGCGACCGCTTCATTGAATGTATAAAACAGGGCGTTGACGACAATATCCCCAAGCCCGATGACATCGCTGAGTTGCTCTTCATTCGTAGCATCGAGCAATAGAATGTCGAGCTTTTCATTCATGAGTTCTTCGGCGAAATCTTCCGCTTGCCGAATGGCGCGGTCCGCGAGATACACTTTTCTCACTTCGTCCTGCTTGACTAAATCACGAACGACTTCTTTTCCCATTAATCCTGCACCTAATACAACAACTTTCATCTGCTCATCCCTTCTTCCTGTGAGTTCATTCCGTATCGATTTGTGCGCGTTGCAACTTGCCGCTGTAATCGATGTAAATGCTCTTCCATTCCGTAAAGACGTCGAGTGCCGCAACTCCAGAGTCACGATGACCGTTCCCCGTCCCCTTCGTTCCGCCAAATGGCAAATGAATTTCCGCGCCCGTTGTGCCTGCGTTGATATAAACAATACCCGTATCGAGGTCGCGTTGTGCGCGGAATACTTTATTGACATCTTGCGAGAAAATGGAACTGGACAAGCCATATGCAACGCTGTTATTCACTTCGATCGCTTCATCCAGACTGCTGACTGTAATCAATGAAACAACCGGACCGAAAATTTCTTCCTGTGCAAGTCGACTATCCCATGCGACATCCGTAAACAATGTAGGCTCAAAATAATGTCCGGTAGCGAATTTGCCTTCATTCAGCACATGTCCACCTGCCACTAGATTCGCGCCTTCGCTTTTGCCGATTTCGATATAGCTTTGGATTTTCTCCAGCGCTTTTTCATTAATCACAGGACCGACTTTCACTGTTTCATCCAATCCGTCACCCATCGTTAGGTCTTGCATGCTCTCTAGCAGACGCTTCTGCAACTCTTCCTTCACGTCTTTATGCACGATGACCCGACTGCAAGCTGTACAGCGTTGTCCTGCCGTTCCAAATGCGCTCCATAAAATACCTTCTACCGCTAGCTCGATATCTGCATCTTCCAGCACGATGACTGCATTCTTGCCGCCCATTTCAAGAGACACTTTCTTCAAGTGACGACCGCCTAATTCCGCAACGTGGCGACCTGTTTCCGTCGAGCCAGTAAACGAAATAACGCGCACGTCGGGATGTTCGATCAGCGCAGTACCCACATCTGAGCCTGAACCGAAGACGATGTTCGCGACACCATGTGGCAAACCCACTTCTTCGAAAATCAACGCCATTTCATACGCCATCAACGGTGTTTCCGTCGCCGGTTTCCAAATGAATGTATTCCCCGCCACAATTGCCGGAAACGACTTCCACGTAGCAATCGCAATTGGGAAATTCCACGGCGTGATCAGACCGACCACGCCAATCGGTGCACGTACGCTCATCGCGAACTTATCCTGC
The DNA here is from genome assembly GCF_000425545.1 of Sporosarcina ureae DSM 2281. Taxonomy (GTDB): domain Bacteria; phylum Bacillota; class Bacilli; order Bacillales_A; family Planococcaceae; genus Sporosarcina; species Sporosarcina ureae. Next base: position 122,419 of record NZ_AUDQ01000005.1, read on the forward strand.
AACTCAGACGGAACCGTTTCCCCAATCAAGCGTCGACCTTCTCCCGCCATGTAGAACGCCATATCGATTCCCTCTTGCACCTCTCCGCGGGCCTCTTCTATTACTTTGCCCATTTCCTTCGTCAGTACTTGCGCTAGATGTTCTTTTTTATCTTTCATCATACGGCCAATTTCATAGAGATAATCCGCACGTTTCGGTGCCGGCACCAAAGCCCACTTCTTCTGCGCCTTCTTCGCCGCAGCCACCGCCTGCTGCACCTCTTCCTCCGTCGACAAAGGCACCTGCGCCAACTCTTCCCCATTTGCTGGATTGAGCACAACAGCATAACTAGCGGCTTCCCCCTGCCAAACACCATCAATGTAATTAGTTAGCTTCATCCATACTACCCCTCTCTACTCCATATCGTTTTCGTAAGTTGTCCCTATTAGAATTGTTCGACAATATATCATCCTATTCCTTTAAGGCTAGACATATTCCGGAAATTTAAATAAGATATGCAACCTTGGAAAAGCATTGCATTCTGTGAGTTGCTTGCGGATGCTTCCTTGCTAAGCCTACGGTTTGGAGGTGCCTTCGTTTAGTTAATGAAAGGAATCTTTACACATCACTAGTTTTAGAAACGTAAAGTAGTTGATCTGCGTTTTAGGCGGCGACTCCCGCGGGAAAAGCATGAGCCTTGAGACCCCGCAGGAACGCAGTGACGAGGAGGCACAAGCCATGCCCGCAGGAAAGCGTCCGCCTAAAACGCAGATTAACGGTGCCCTTCTCATCGCTCACCAATGCCAACACAAAAAGCCGCCACAGCAAGTCGGAAACTCCAACTCGCCATGACGGCCTGCATTCATTACAACAAATACCAAATATAATGCGCTTCCTCATGACTACCCGGGATAAGAGCAACACTCTTCGGATAGCTCATCTTCTCCACAGCCATCTCCATCAACTTACTCACATGTGGATTCAACTGCTCAGCCTTAGCAAACAACTCCAAAGCATTCTCCGAAGACTCACCTTGCGCACGCTCCATCTCCACCAACCACGACAAATACCAATACGCTGCATCGCCTTCAGAAACTTCTTCAGTCGCCTCCAACAATCGCGTTGCCTGATCAATTTCTCCTTGATGAATCAACGAAGAAACCGCCAAGTACCGTGCACGTTGATGATCAAAGAGGTCGAGCGACAGCAGACGTATAAACATCTCGCTCGCGTCAGCAAAACGGTCTTGCTCATAGAGCCACACGCCGTACTGCAGCAAACTACGTAAATACGGACGATTCGGTGCAAACTTCCACGCGTCTTCCGCACGATTATCAAACTGTTTTTCACCAGAGAATATAGCTTGTTTAAAGAATTTCTCCTGCTCGTCCTTTGAATCTGTCAGCTCCGTCTGAAGTAACAACGCATCGACGTTCGTCGGATCAGCGCCATACGCACCTACCGCGAAGTCATGTCGCTGTTCAATCGTTTCGGCATTGTACGCCATATAACAAAGCATCTGTGCTTCTTGTTGCTGATTTTCCGGCTCGAACGGTTGCTGCATTGCTTCTTGAATGTATGCTTGTGCTTCTTCTAACGAATCAAAGTTATGCTTTTGCGTCAACATATGCACTTGCCAATTCATTTGCTCAGATGGAAGTGGATTGGTTCCAATAGGATATGCAGCATCCTTCTTCCCTTCCTCCATCATCTTCTCGAGTTCTTCAATCTTCTCTAGCAAAATATCCGTATGCTTTCGGAATGAAGATACAGAAACATCGAACAGTTTCCCTACTTCCGCTTGTGTGTACGTATTCGGCATCATGTTCGTGTCCACTGCCAATTGGAAAGCCGCTGCGGCGAGTACTTCCGGCTTACGGAACTTCGGATCTTGATCGGTAAAGTAATACGCCATCAAGGACAGTACCATTTCATACGCGCCCGGGTATAGCTCTTCCTTTTCGAGTTTAGCATCCAGAATTTCTATCACTTCGCGCTGTAATGGTGTGAAGTTCTGCTCGACTACGTCAGATAACGTTTGAACATCGAGTTTACAAACGACTTCGTAAATGTCGACTAGATGCTTCTTGAAGAAATCGAAGCTATTCTTTTCGTCACTCGTTTCAGCTAGTTCCTGCACACGCGTCAATAGTTCATCACTCATATGCTCATTCACTGCGATGGCAGAAATCGGCATGACCCAGCGCTCTTCATTGCGCATCTCTTCCAGGACGATGGCAACGATGGCGCGAACATCTTCAGGCTCGCCTGCTTCTCTCGCCAATAAATACTCGCCACTCCCAAGAATCTCTTTCATATGGTAGACTTCTTTCTCCGCCTTCGTCACTTCCGCGAACGTTATAAAAGCATTCTGCCAGCTCTTCAGAATAGCTCGTACCCCTCTGTTTTGCGTACGGTTCAACGCTTTTACTAGGTGGCGTCTCCAAAGATCTTTACGAACGATGAAGAAATAATAATCGCTCACATTCGTCACGAGTTCCTCTTCTTCCATCCACTCACCCAGACGTCCAGCCCACTCTTTCAATAATCCTTCTAATGATTGAATCTCAGCAGGAGACAATGAAGTTTCATAATAGCTGTTTAATACTTTCTTCAGTTCTTCTTGAACGATATTTGTGCCCGGCATATCTGTTTTGCCGCAGCAGTTCTCTACAATTTCCCCGCTTCCGCATGGGCACTTTTCTTTGTTCCCTATCACATCGAACACAACCTTTTCTTTTTACTATACCATACTAAAAAGAAGCTCCGCATGCATAGTAGCATACGAAACTTCTTATTCTACTTTTCGGACTGTTCCTTCACTTCACCAATAGTTGGCGAAGTCGGTGGCATGACCCGTTTAATGAATAACGATAGAATCAATGCAATGGCTGTAATAATCGTTGAGATGAAGAACGCGTGATTGACACCGTCGAGCATCGCCAAACGTCCAATCTCTTCTGTCATAGTGGACACATCGACTCCAGACGCGGCCAAATCCTTTGCTTGTGCCACTGCCGATGCATCCAACCGTTTTGTCATGAGTGTCAATAACAATGCCGAACCAATAGCACCAGATACTTGCTGCAATGTGTTATTCATTGCGGTACCATGTGGATTCGAGATCATCGGCAACGAGTTCATTCCGTTTGTCATAACCGGCATCATGACCATCGACAAGCCAAACATTCGGAATGTATATACGCCCATCAAATAATAATAGCTTGTATCCATCTGCAATTGGCTCAATAAATACGTCGTGAATACCGAAATAGTCAGTCCCGTATAGACTAGGGCACGCGGACCGTATTTATCGAATAAGCGACCTGTGATCGGCGACATGATACCCATTAACACTGCACCTGGCAACATCAGCAATCCTGCATCTAGCGGTGAAATACCCCGAACATTTTGTACATATAACGGTGTCAAAATCATTCCGGAAAACATCGCTACTGCTATCACCATGGATATGACGGAAGCGAGTGCAAACATCGGGTACTTGTAAATTCGAAAATCAAGCAACGGCTCTTTCATACGTAATTGTCTTAGAATAAACCATACGAGCGAAATGGTACCGAGCGCAATCATGCCATAGACAATTGGAGAACTCCAACCCTTTTCACCTGCAGAACTGAAGCCGTATAGCAAACCACCAAAACCAATCGTCGATAAGACTAACGAGAAGAAATTAATGCGTACATCACGATTCGGCGTAATATTCTTGAGTTTGAAAATAGCAAGAATCAGTGTCAGCAATGAAATCGGCAAGACAATCTCAAACAATGTACGCCACGAATAATGTTCAACTACCCAGCCAGACAATGTGGGTCCGATCGCCGGTGCCGTGAACATTACCAGACCGAACATACCAAGTGCCGCTCCCCGTTTTTCGATTGGGAATGCTGTCAACATAACATTCATTAACAACGGCATCATCAGTGCAGAACCAGATGCTTGAATCATACGTGCGACGACTAGCAAAGAGAATGTCGGCGCTATGATCGCAATAAATGTCCCTAACGAGAAAAGCACCATCGCTGTAATGAAGATTCTTCTATTAGTAAACTTCTGTATAAAAAACGCACTTGCCGGAATCATAATCCCGTTGACCAGCATATAACCGGTGGTCAACCACTGTACGGCCGATGGCGTAATCGAAAACTCTTTCATTATGACCGGTAATGCGATATTCAACAAAGTATTATTCAAGATCGCAACAAATGCACCAATGAACAATATAGCAATGATGCCATAAGGCGGTTTCTCATGCATTTTTTTAATTTCTAATGATTCCACCATTTTATCCTCCTATAACATGTATAAAATATGTCAGATTTATATTTTATACCGCCAGTACATTTATTACAACTAATAAATTTCGAGAGAATCAAAAGCTTGATATAACAATGTTTTAAGAATAGTATATGAAGTATACACGCAGTATAAAAACAAATTTAAATAACAGGTGATTATCTATGAACGACCGTAAAAAGCACGTATTACTTATCGCAAAACAATTATTCATCGACAAAGGCTTTCACTCGACATCCATTCAAGACATTTTGGATGCAGCGCAAATTTCAAAGGGAACGTTCTATAATTACTTTTCTTCTAAAAACGAATGTCTAATGGCGATATTGCGCGACGCCTATTATATAAGTTACTTACGAAGAAATGAGCTGGCGATTGGTAAAGATCTTACAGACCCCGCATTGCTATCTGCACAAATTGAAATTCGTTTAACGATGAACCGGGAACAAAACTTGCTTCCGTTGTTTGAAACTATCGTTCATTCTCCTGATGACGAGCTACGTCAATTTGTCAAACAGATGCATTTCCGGGAACTGGCATGGATCGCAAAACGACTCGTTAACGTCTACGGCGAAGAAATAAAACCTTACTCCTATGATTGCGCATCGCTGCTTTTCGGCTTCATCCAACACGCACTAAACGTCTGGAAAAGTTCCACTACAGAGCGCATCGATACGATGAAACTAGTCGAGTTCGTCATGCAACGAATGGAAGTTATCGTGCCAGACATTATAAAACGAGACGCACACTTCCTGTCGCAAAACTTGCTAGAAGACATGTTAACGGCTGCAGATTTTTACCCTATGACACGCGAAGTACTGATCGAGAGTTTGCAAAAATTTATCAGCCAGTTACCAGAAGAAGAAAGTCAAAGAACGTTATACAGTCAATTTTTAGTAGACGAGTTATCATCTGATCAACCTCGACTCTATTTACTTGAATCCGTCGTACGCTCATTCCGCGAAGCCTTCGAAGGCTCCGAACTGCAGCTACGAGCAATCGAATTATCCGCAGCGGTTTGGTTGTTTATCAATAAATCTCAATAAGAACAAAAAGAGACTAGCAAAGTCGCCAAGCATGACTTTGCTAGTCTCTTTTTCGAGGCTCTTTTTTGTCTAGTGGGAGGTTATTTTCACACGTCAATATAGACAGTAGAATAAACTAGTCGCCCCCCCATCACTACTAACCACGAACCTGATGATTAGGCTCTTCCCCTAGCGCAAACGCAAGCAACGCGTCCACGTTCAGCTTCATCATCGCCTTCCGCGTCTTCACCGAAGCACTGCCAATATGCGGAAGCACCGTCAAATTCGGCAACGTCAACAACGGATGATCGAGCGGAACAGGCTCCGTCTCAAACACGTCCAGTCCTGCCGCATGAATCTTGTTCGTGCGTAGCGCATCAAACAACGCGTCTTCATCCACAATCCCGCCACGCGCAACATTGATCAGAATACCCGTCTCTTTCATCTGAGACAACTGCTCCTCCCCGATCATTCCCTTTGTCTCTTCACTATACGGCACCAAAATCAGTACAAAATCGGACGACGCCAGCAAATCCGGAAGCTTGGCATAACGACAGCCATACATGTCTTCCATTTCGGACTTGCGGTTACGATTATGATACAGCACGTCCATATCGAACCCTTTCGCACGTCTCATCACTGCTTCACCGATCCTGCCCATTCCGACGATACCAAGAGTAGCCCCGTACACATCAGTTCCTGTAAAGCCAAGCGGCTCCCAAGAAGTCCAACGCCCTTCGCGCAACGTGTTCTCTGCGCCAATCAAATCACGGGCCGTTGCCATCAATAAAGCAAACGCCAAATCTGCCGTCGTTTCTGATAGTACATCCGGTGTATTCGCTACGATAATATTCCGTGCCACCGCAGCTTTAACATCGATATTGTTATAGCCCACTGCCATATTGACGATTATTTGTAATTTAGGAGCTGCGTTAAGCACTTCTTCATCGATTTGATCGGAGATGACGGTCCATAGTGCATCCGCGTCAGCCACTTCTTTCAGCAATACATCACGAGGAACAGCTTCACTCGTTGATTCCCACATACGTACTTCGTAGTGCTCGCGTACTGGTGCGATCATTTCTTCCGGCATCTCTCGACAAATATATACTGTTGGTTTCATGTACAACACTCCTTTAGCCACCGATATAGTTCATATTAATTTTCTTACGGTTCTTCACAGTTTGCTCCGTACGTTCATCGGAATAGCGGTCTTTTCTACCTCTCCACACGTTGGCAATCACTTCGTATAATTCTTCGTCGGTTTTATCCGAACGAATTAATTCCCGTAGATCAAAGCCCTCTGACGCAAAGAGACACGTGTATAATTTCCCTTCGGATGATAGACGAGAACGCGTACAAGTTGAACAAAACGACTCCGAAACGGATGTGATGAAGCCGACTTGTGCATCCGTTCCTACATAACGATAGCGTTTTGCGACTTCGCCGTAATAGTCTTCTTCCGCAGGCTCCATGTCAAATTCAGCAGCCAGCATGTCATAGATTTCTTTCTTCGTGACAACTTTTTTGAAGCTCCAGCCATTGTCATTACCGACATCCATGAACTCGATGTAGCGCAACGTGATGCCACGTTCTTTGAAATACGTAGCCATTGGGAGTATTTCGCTTTCATTGATACCTTTTTGTACGACCATATTCACTTTAATCGTAAAATCGATGTCTTGTGCCTTTTGAATATTTTTGAGAACGAGTTCAGGTGAAATGCCACGGCCGTTGATCTGGCCGAACAGTTCTGGGTCAAGTGCATCTAAACTGATGTTCAGACGGCGCAATCCAGCGTCGTAAAGCGGTTGTGCGTATTGACCGAGCAGCACTGCGTTGGTTGTCAGTCCGATGTCTTCGATCCCTTCGATGTCGTGAAGCTTCTGTATCAACTCGGGTAAATTGCGGCGCATTAGCGGTTCACCGCCTGTCAAACGCAGTTTCTTGACTCCTAACTGAGCGAATATCCGAGCCAAGCGTTCCAATTCCTCAAACGATAGCAATTCATTTTTGGCTAAAAATACAAAATCATCACCAAATACTTCTTTCGGCATGCAGTACGTACAGCGGAAATTACAGCGATCCGTTACAGAAATCCGCAAATCCCGAATCGGGCGTCCGAGTTGATCTACAATGGCATTCATCTTCTTCAACCCCTTTCCAGTTCACATGGCGTGTTGACATTTTTAAAAGCTATTTCAGGTGTATCGGTTAATAAAGCGCCTTCAATCCACTGACCCTCATGTTGGCCTTGCACATGCATCACCCGACGATTGCCATCGCGTAACGCTTGTTGGATCGTCGGTTTGACAGTCGCATTCCAAACCGAAACGAGTGGATGTCGCTTGCCTTCTACCGTGACAGATGAAATATCCCCATTATGCAATTCAATTAATCTTTCCATGATATCCGCTTCTATAAACGGCATGTCACAAGGCAACACGACGTAGCGATCTGCTTCCATTAATTCCATTGCGGATAAAATCCCTGCAAGAGGACCCATTCCCGCATACAACGCAAGATCCGTCGTCACATGAACGCCGTCCGGAAACTGTTCTTGAAATTCGGGACGCGTCACGACCACGATCTCATCGCAAATCGATCGTAATGCTTCTAATGCATAATGATAGAACGAGTGGCCTTCATGCATCGCAAATGCTTTCGGTGAGCCGAAACGTCGCGATTGTCCGCCTGCCAGTAACACACCGACCGTCTTCATCCGCCGCTCACTGGTGGAATGAACGCGCAGACATCCCCTGCTTGAATGACATCATCTTTTAGCGCATACTCTTCATTCACCGCCACATGGATTGTCTCTTTACCGAAACCCGGATACGTCTCTTCCGCCCAGTTCAGCAATTCTTCCACCGTCAAAGGCGCACGATCCAAAGACTCTTCACCTTTACCCGTCAACTCCCGTAGCCTTGCAAAGTAATGAACTGTAATCATTGTGACTCGCCCCCTTTCTCTGGATATTTCTTCTGTGCACCAATCCATTCTTCGCCATCTTCCCAGATTTCCTTCTTCCAAATCGGTACGACTTCTTTAATACGCTCGATTGCATATTCATTCGCTTCATACGCTTCTTTTCTGTGAGGTGACGATACCGCGATCACTACAGCAATGTCCGATATTTTCAACTCACCAATTCGATGCGCCATAGCGACCTGAACTCCTGGCCATTTCGCTTCCATCTCGGCACCGATTTCAGCTAGCTTCTTTTCCGCCATCGGTACGTAGGCTTCATACGCGAGATACAATGTGCGAACACCATGCGTCCACTCGCGTACATGTCCCGTGAATACCGTCACTGCACCCGCTGCCGGATGCAAGACCAGATCACTGTATTTCTGCACATCAATCGGCGTGTCTATGATTTCATAACGTTTCATTGTCTCGCCTCCACCCATTCTTGCAGCCAGTCGTCGAGTCGTGTGATGTCTTCGAACAGTTCGGCTGTTTCCACCGTCTGAATGATTCCAGGCAACAACTCCAACTCTTGCCGTTCCTCTTCATTTCGGATGAGAACTACTTTTTCACCGGCTTCTTGTTTATATCCTTCTATTAATAAAACATCTGGCTCACTAGATGCGGCCAATGCCTTTAGTTGTTCAAATGAACGTTCTTTATTTTGTATCAATTGTATCATATCGCCGCCTGCCACAAGAGTAGAGACAGCTCCAAATTCTAAGAATTGCACCGTATCGGTATGCGCTGGCGGCAGTTCAGGCGCGCCACCATGCCCATGATGTTTCAGCACGGCAACTTCGCAGCCAAGACGTTTCAGCACGGTAATCCAATGCGAAACAAGCGTCGTTTTCCCACTATTCTTGAAGCCGACAACATGTAGCGTCTTCACAGTTCCCAACGCTCCACACCTTGTTCCGTTCCTAGCAATAATACGTCCACTACCATCCCTTTTTCAAAGCCGCGCGTTCCGCTTGGCAAGACAATAATGCAGTTACCTCGCGCAATAGAAGACACGGCGCTAGATTTATTGAAACCTGCAGGCGTTGCAACGATGCCTTCATTTGTCATCGACCAGCTAGCACGAACGAAACGAGTGAACGGGTTCGCTTTCTTGAAGTCTTCTCCAAGAACCGCTTGAATCCGAGGCATATAAGGCGCCGAGCAGCCCATCATCGAGTAAATGGCAGGACGCGCGAACAATTCAAATCCTGTGAAGCAAGCAGAAGGATTACCTGATAGACCGAATAATAATTTATCCCCTAAAACCGCCACCGTCGTCACACTACCCGGGCGCATCGCCACTTTATTGAACAATACTTCCGCACCGAGACGTTCATAGATTACAGGCAGATAATCATAATCTCCGACCGACACGCCGCCCGTCGTAATAAGTAAGTCTGTCTCTTGAAGTGCTTTCTCGACAATTTCAGTACATGCATCCAAATCGTCTTCCATCATGCCGTACGACGTATATGTAATCCCCATTCGCTTCAACTGCGCACGTATCATCGGCCCATTTGAATTGCGGATCTTCCCTGGCTCAAGTTCATCAGCGACATCTAGCAATTCAGTTCCTGTCGACAGCACCCCAGCAATTGGCCGTTTCGCGACACGCACTTCTGCATAGCCAAATGTCGCAAGCAGAGCGATTGTTCCTGGATGAATAACCGTTCCTGCTTCGATCAATACCTCACCTTGTTTGGCATCTTCTCCTTGACGCGAAATATTTTCGCCCGCTTCAAATGACTTTCGCAGCGTAAATCCATCGTCGTTTTCCACCGTTTGCTCCAACATGACGACTGCGTCTGCCTGTTCCGGAATCAATGCACCCGTCATAATGCGGAACGATTCGCCTGACTCAATCGGACGATCCGCTACATGCCCTGCACCAATTTCCCCAATCACACGGAAAGCTTTTCTTATGTCTCCGGAGGCACCCGTCGAATCTTCCGCACGAATTGCAAATCCATCATACGGCGATCGATCAAAAGGTGGCACATCATGTTTCGCTACGATCGGTTCTGCCAGCACTCGACCATATGTATCTTCTAACGGAAGAACTTCCGTCTGAAGCTTATGTACATGTTTCATCACACGCTCTACAGCTTCCGCCACTTGAATCGGTTTTCGAATTTCTACCACGTACATCTCCTACTTTCTTTTGTTATACTAACTAGTACAATGAAATGAAACGAAAGGGTGATCATCATGTCCGAACTTACACACTTCAATGAACAAGGTCGCGCCAAAATGGTCGACGTGTCCGAAAAAGAAACTACACTACGTACAGCGATCGCAACATCGTCCATCCTCGTCAACCAATCGATTCACGAGCAAATCACGCATGGCACAAATAAAAAAGGAGACGTCTTCGCCGTCGCGCAAGTCGCCGCCATTATGGCCGCGAAAAATACGTCCACTATCATTCCAATGTGCCATCCACTCCCTTTAACGGGTGTGGATGTCCGATTTGATTGGGAGATCAATGAAGATTCTTCCCATTATAACGTGTTCATCCAAGCCGAAGTCAAAACGAAAGGCGTAACCGGCGTCGAAATGGAAGCGTTGACTGCCGCTTCTGCCGCCGCATTGACAATTTACGATATGTGTAAAGCTGCCGGCAAAGATATGGTCATCGGACCGACGATGCTACAGCATAAATCAGGTGGAAAGAATGGAGATTATCAACGCGCGGACTAACTGTCGCGCGTTTTTTTGATTGGGTTTGGTGGGTGTAGTGCTGATTGGAGTCGCGTGGCGTGGCGCTCAATGAAGTGGCTTGAGCGCTCTATTGGACTGCGTAACCGCTCATACTTTCACGCTAGGCGCTCTATCAGCACGCGTAAACGCTCATACTTTCATGCCAACCGCTCAACACGCGTAAACGCTCATTACCTCACGCTATCCGCTCTATCAGTCCACGTAAGCGCTCATACTCTCACGCCAACCGCTCTATCAGCACACGCTTCCGCTCATTCCCCCACACCTACCGCTCTATCAACACACGCAAACGCTCATACCCTCACTCCAAATGCTTCCCCAACTCATGCACAATATGCGGCAACTCCGGCACGATCAGCTTATCCATCGCCAGCGTCACAGCCTTCGAAGAGCCCGGCAATAAAAACACGGCCTGTAAGCCCATCCCACCTGCCGCCGCGCGACTGAGCAATGCTTTCGATCCCACGTCTTCGGTATAACTCAAAAAGCGAAACAGTTCGCCAAAACCGTCTAACGGCTTCGTGAAATAAGGTGACACGGTTTCCACTGTAATATCCCGTGCGCCAATCCCCGTTCCGCCAGTGAAAATCATTGCCTGAATGGATGAATCGGACGACCAAGCGGACAGCCGCTCTACAATGTGCACCGCTTCATCCGAGCAAATTTCATACGCCTTCACAGTATGGCCAGCTTCAACCAGCTTGTCGCAAATCACCTTGCCGCTCTTGTCGTCCGCTTTGGTCCGTGTGTCACTGATGGTCAGCACAGCGACCGCAATCGATTTGTCTCGCGCTTTCTGTGGTAAATGAGCCTCTTCCATTAGCTATTCCTCCTAGCCGAATAATGAATGATAGATTTTTCGTCCTTCTCGCATATCTTTCAGTCCATGAATCAATAGTCTGCCGTTGCCGAATAAAATACAGCGATAGCCTTCCGCTTGAAACTCTACGAAAAACGGTGTCTCCCGGTACTTCGACCCCAGTTGTTGCGCGACTTTCACACCGTCTGCCACCGTCAAATTACGTCCCGCATCCGGTATGATTTGCACTGTATCGCGTCCGCATAGCACAGCGTATTGCGTTCCCGCCGCTTGATGTAACGCAGGGTACGTCGGATGTTCACCACATGTTTCGCATTGCGGGTTCTTCATCCGACTAATTCCTGCTTCCACTGATGTATTATTCCACACATCAAAATGCAGAAGTTTTGTGCGCATGGCCTCTTCATTCCCCGTTAGCCATTTCATCGCTTCCGCACTTTGATGTGCAGCCGAAATCTGTACAGCGGGCGCAATTATCCCTACTGTATCACATGTTTCATTGACTGCCGGCATGACCGGTAGTAGACAGCGAAAACATGGTGTCTTGCTTGGAATGAAAGGAAAGACGCTGCCTGAACTGCTCACGACTGCGCCGTAGACCCAAGGGATATTCAGTTTCCATGCGACGTCATTGATTAGCAAACGCGTCTCGAAATTATCAGTTGCGTCGAGTAAAATATCCGCACCGACCGCAATTTCTTCAAGTAGTGGTCCGTCGATATGATCGAGCACCGTCGTAATGTCTACGTCTTCACGAATAGCATGCAAGCGGCGCGCTGCTGCCACCACTTTTGGCACACTATTTTTCGCATCTGCTTCGACAAATAATTGTTGCCTCTGCAAATTGGATGCTTCAACATAATCGCGGTCTGCAAGCGTTATTTTGCCGATTCCCGCGCGTACGAGTGTCTCCGAAATCGAAGATCCGAGTGCGCCACAGCCTATGATTACCGCATGTGCGTTTGATAGTTGCCGCTGTCCCAACGTGCCAATAGGTTGAAATAATGTTTGCCTTGAATAACGATTCTCCACTGGATCTACTTCCTTTCATTAAACCACAAGCGAGGCAATCGGTTAAGACCGATTGCCTACGTTTACATCTGGACTAATATCACTGAATGAACCAACATAGCGAACTACATCACCTGTTCCATCTATTACTGAACTGATGGATAGGAACTCCAGATACTCTTCGCCGTTCTTTTTCTTATTCCAAATTTCACCTTGCCATTCACCTTGTTCATTAATAGTGCGCCACATGTCGTTATAGTATTCCCGGTCATGCCTGCCTGAACTTAAGATATTCGGACTCTTACCGAGTACTTCCTCTTCACTATAACCTGTTAGTTTCGTAAATGCCGGATTGACGGAAACAATAAGCCCCTTTGAATTGGTCACGAGAATACCTTGCCCAGTCGAATCAAATACTTCTTTAGACAAGCTCGTGCGATCCATATAGTAGAGCCAGAAAGCCAACACAAGACTGACTAACGATACTTGTGAAAACGCCATGAAGCCAATTGAATAAGAGCCTGTCATGGAGAAGATCGTTGCAAGTAATAATGGAGGGAAAAATCCACCAAGACCACCCATCATCGATACAATTCCGTTCACTGTACCTGCTTGCTTACTGAAATACATCGGTACTAGTTTAAAAATAACACCATTTCCGAGACCCGCAGCTGCTGCAATCATAATACTGCCGACTGTGTACAGTTCGATACCCGGTGAAAATGCCAGGACGATGGACGAAATTGTCAAACCTGCGAAACAACCCATTAATAAGAATAACGGCTGGAATTTATCGCCTAACCAACCACCGACTGGACGCAATAACGTCGCGACGACGATGAAGCCGGCTGTACGAAGTCCTGCGTCGACCTTTTCAAGTTCAAAGTAATTGACGAGAAAACTCGGCAAGAACACGGTAAACGCAACGAATGAACCGAATGTGATGAAATAGAACAACGAGAAGAACCAAAGTTTCTCATTCTTATAAACACCTTTAATTTGCTCGACAATGGGTGCTTTCACTTTTACTTCTTTACGGTCACCGAAGAAGAAGTTCATTGCGATGAACGCAAGCAGTAAAATTAAGTACATTTTGACAGTCAACGACCAACCAAACTTCATAGCGAGTACGGGTGCTGCAAACGTCGTGATTGCTGTCCCGATGTTCCCCATTCCGTAAATACCATTGACCAGTCCGTGCTTTTCTTTAGGATAATACTTCGGTAGCGACGTAACACCAACAGAGAAAATCGCGCCCCCTATCCCAAGTAACGTACCGCCGATCAAAAGCCCTGTCACTGTTGATGTTTCACTTATGTAGTAGACAGGAAATAGCAATACGATGAAACTGATGAAAAACATCATACGTGCGCCATAGACATTGGCGTAGTAGCCGAGTGGAATTCGCAAAATTGAACCGAGTACTACAGGGATTGCTGTGATGATGGCCACACGCTCTGGTGGAATGTTGATATCTTCGCTTATAAATGGTAGCAAGGAAGAAATCAGTACCCACACCATGAAGCCGACAACTAGATTTGCCGTCTGTAGAGGCAACTGAATCTTTTGTGTCATAGGAATCCATCCAATCTGAAATTAGTAGCAATGCTAACCCATTTCTTTCATTGTTTGTTAATCCGGTAGAATTGACGTGTATAATTGGTCGAATAATTCATCTTGCTCTTTGGCAAGTAAGACCGATAGAACCATTGGGAAAATGACGTTTTCTTCTTTTACAAAGTGAATCATGATCACTTCAAAAGCCTCGCCTGCGTCTTTTACGACGTCTTGCATCATAGCGAGTGTAAATTCCGATAGATCCCCTCTTGTGTGATGAAGGAAATGTCCGATAAACGCATCGATCTCGTCGTGTTCTTCTTGCACAGCTTGAACCGGTCCTTGATCACTGCCCACATATTTCGCGAGCATTGGAAACAGGAATGCTTCTTCCTTTTCCGTATGATTCTTTAGCGGATCAATGAATTCGACGACTAGCACGCGCAATCGCTTGAGCGCTTCGAGGCCTTCTTCACGCGTGAATCTATCGCTCTCAAAATCCAGTACGATCGCATGCCACTGCTCCATTAAAGATGTCAGGAAACGATGTTCATTTTCGAGCACGCGTAATGCAGGTAGCGTATGCGTAAGTCCTGTATTGACCATCATCCTTCACCCCTTCATTTAGAAATTTAAAAATTTCTTGCGCAGCGCGTATTCGACGAGTTCCGGACGACTCTTCAATTGCAACTTGTCCATCATTTTCGCTTTATGCGCTTCTACAGTCTTGACGGAAATATAAAGCATTTCTGCAATTTCCTTATTACCGTAACCTTTAGCAACAAGCGGCAGAATCTCGATTTCGCGTTTAGATAAAATCTTGAACGGATCATCTTCATCTGCCTCTTTCGTGCCTTTCTTCACAAACTCCCTGACAAGCGACGTAGCCATGGACGGGTGAACATACGTCCCGCCGTCGTATACTTCACGAATGGCGTGTAGCAATTCTTCATCAGGAGCATTTTTCAAAATATAACCCGCTGCACCGTTTTTAAGTACATGAAACATATACTCCTCGTCATCGTACATTGTTAAAATGACGATTTTGGTTTCTGGGAAATCTTCATGAATTTTGCCTGTCGTAATCAATCCACTTTGGCCAGGAGGCATGCTAAGATCCAGTAAAATAATATCCGGTTTGTGCTTCGCAACTAGTTCATACGCTTCCAATCCATCTGCCGCTGTTGCTACGACTTCCATATCGTCTTGGAAATTCAAAATATGCATGAATCCTGTGCGGACGACTGCATGATCATCAGCTATTATGATTTTCACTTGTTGCTCTCTCCTTCTTCAGTGGAATAGTTGCTTGGACTGTTGTGCCTTCTTGCTGACTAGAATTGATCGTCAAATTACCACCTACTAGTTCCACTCGTTCTTTCATACCATAGAGACCAAGGCCCGTGCCTTGCGGTGTGAAGTCATTGACATCAAAGCCAACACCTTCATCAAATACTTTTATTTGCAACTGGCCATCTGCTTCGCTCAATGTTAAAAAGACATCTTCTACTTGGGCATATTTCATGGAGTTGAGAATCGCTTCCTGGCCGATACGATACGCAACCGTTTCAATCGCGCCTTCATAACGACGTTCCCTCAAATCGGATTCGAAATGAACATACAGTCCGTAATTCTTTTCAAGATTCTTGATGTGCGTTCGGAAAGCGGCTTCTAATCCGAAATCATCGAGTACAGCCGGTCGTAATTCGACAGATAGATGACGGATCTCATCAAGTAAGCGCATCAACGAACCTTCCGTTTGACGCAACTTCTCAAGCGCCTTATCAGTCATACCCATATATTTCAATACGCGCAAATCGACGAGTGAACTGAGCATCTCTTGCGCTACACTGTCATGCAGCTCGCGTGAAATTCGTTTGCGTTCATTTTCCTGCGCCAAAATGACTTGTTGCATGCGCAATTTTTGGTGGAGAATTTCGGACGTCTCGGTTTGCCGTGTTAAATTACGCAACATCAACATGGACACGTGGTTGTCTTTATCCAACACCTGATACGTTGCGCTGTATGGTTGCACACCAAGATCTTTCGTCTCCAAATAGAGTTGGAATGAAGATAAGGTTTGTTGTGGTTTCTCCATGAAACACGAGACACACGTCATCTGTTCGTCTTCACTCGTGAAGCCGCGGCATGTGAGACACATCGCGTCAGCCTCGCCTTGCAGCATCTTTTCATAGAGAGCGGGTTCTATAATTTCTTTCGCCGCTTCATTCATCGATAGAATCTCGCCGTTCGCGCCAAAAAAGAACATCGCTTCTGTCGTACGATCATATAGTTTGTGCAGCATAGTGGTTAGTTGGTCATTATCCAATAAAGTCATCTTTCAATCGCTCCTTCATGTGAAACGGTCCGAACTGAGGTCCTACCGCATGCTTGAATTGCTCAAACTTGTCAGCCGTTAACCGGTTCGCTTCACGATAGCCAATCAAAAGCACGCCTTGCACATGATCATCAAGGAATAATGGTATCGCACCAAAACTTCTCAGCTTTTCAAATACGACAATTGGATAGTTATAGAGATCTCCATCCATCACACTTACGTCTACGTTCTCGATATTCATTGGCTTTCCTGTCTTGAAAACAATTCCTGCCACACCTTTTCCTGATTGAAGGACGATTCTACGATAGCGTAAACTTATATTCCCCGTTACATATCGCCATCTAAAGTCGTGATGATATTTCTTCAAATCCACTAACGCTAAGCCAATGAAATCCGCATGAAGCGTTTCTTTCAAATTGTCGATCGCCAGTTGGAAATTACTATTTGCTTGTCCCGTCATAGCATAATCTCCTATTATTCATCATTCGCTTACCGAGGTGATTGTTTGGTGGGCTGATGTTTTCTATATAGGATATAACTTCTACCTACATAATTCAATGGCACACTCCAGACGTGAACGAGTCGCGTAAATGGCCACATTGCAAAAATCAGGAAGCCAGTTACAACATGAAGCTTGAATGCAATTGGAACAGATGCCATATAGGCAGCTTCCGGTTGGAAAAGTAGCAAGGATCTGAACCAGACCGAAATCGTATCACGGTAATCAAATCCTGGCGTCATCGTGTTCGTGATCAATGAGCTGTATACCCCAATGAACACGATAAACAGCAAAAAGGTATTGACGATTAAATCCGATCTAGAAGATAACTTGCGAACATTTTTCTTTGTGAAACGACGTGACGTCAGAATAATCATTCCGGCTAGCGTCATCACACCAAAGAATCCGCCACCCCATACGGCGCCGATGTGGTACATGTGATCGCTAATACCCATTGCCCGCGTCCACTCTTTCGGAATCCCAAGTCCCGCCACATGACCTAAAATCACAGGGAAGATTCCGATGTGGAACAACAAACTACCAATCATCAATTGTTTCTTTTCAATAAACTCGCTCGACTTTGCGGTCCAACCGAATTGATCGCTCTTATAGCGGAAAATATGTCCTACAATAAATACTGCGATACAGATGTAAGGAAAAATGACCCATAGAAATTGACTAGTCATTAGCGGAAACCTCCCGTTGAATACATGATTTACATGTTTCACGCAGTGCACGGATCAAATGCAGCCATGGACTTTCATACTTTTCAAGGGCTTTCATTAGAAAGTACGAACCGTCCTCGATGACTGCGAGCAACATTGAAAAGCTCTGTTGCGCTCGCGGATCTCCCTTCCATTCAGCTGCATAAATAAATTCACACATTAACGGAAGCAAGTCAGATAGTTCTTCATCCGGCATTTCGAGCCCGAACATTTCGTATAATACTTTTAACTGCGCTAGCGTCTGACCACGCTCTTTTGAGTCCGCAAACTTCACATAGGTCATGAACAACGTAGCATCTTTTTGGAAATCAAATGTGTAGGTGTACATCTCTTGTATTTCATCCAAACTGTACGTTTGCATCGTTTGCCAATACAGCTGCAGGTTTTCATAACCTGCAGCTTCTTCTGTTACATACTCATTCCACATATCTGGATGGAATGTCAGCTTTTCCGGGTAGTTCAGTTGATGGGAGAAAAAGCCGAAGATATGCTTCTTATCATATAAGAGATCAAGATTAATCACGCCAGATCCCCCCATAGAAATTCTCTTCGTAGATTTGCTTGCCCGTTTTCACTGGAGCTGCTCCCGGCGTCACAGGTCCACAACCATCACACCCTCCGTCCGATCCCATTACGGAGAATGAAGAATACGGATTTTGGGCTGGTGCTTGTTCGCCGTATGTGCCCATGCCGTCATAACCTGCTGAACCTTGTGAGCGGTAGACGTTCATCTGACTTTCCTTATGAGATGTCGGGATCACGAAACGATCTTCGTATTTGGCAATAGCAAGCAAGCGATACATCTGCTTTGTCTGTTTGGCAGTCAATCCGACACGCTCTAGTTTGGATTCGTCGAAGTCTTTACCTGAAGAAACCGCACGCATATACGAACGCATCATCGCCATCCGCTGCAAGCCTCCCTTGACGATATCCACATCTCCAGCCGTTAGCATATTGGCTAAATACTGAAGTGGAATTCGCATTTCTTCAATGGCTGGGAAAATCATGTCCGGATTTTTGATGGAATCTTTCCCTTCAAAGTAGTTCATGATCGGGCTAAGTGGCGGAACGTACCATACCATTGGCAATGTCCGGTATTCCGGGTGCAATGGGAAGGCCAGTTTATACTCAATCGCTAACTTATACACCGGTGAATTTTGTGCTGCTTCGATCCAGTCTTCAGAAATACCATCTTTGATTGCTTGTTCGATAATTTCCGGATCATGTGGATCTAGGAACAAATCGCATTGTGCTTGGTACAAGTCTTTCGGATCGGGTGTAGATGCGGCTTCTTGCACGCGGTCTGCGTCATAAAGCAAGACACCTAGGTAGCGGATTCGACCTGTGCATGTCTCGGAACAAACTGTCGGCAAACCGGATTCCACGCGCGGAAAACAGAATGTACATTTTTCCGCTTTATTCGTTTTCCAGTTGAAGTACACTTTCTTGTACGGACAACCCGTCATGCAGTAACGCCATCCGCGACATGCTTCTTGGTCGACAAGAACGATTCCATCTTCGTCACGCTTGTACATGGCGCCTGACGGACAAGAGGCTACACAGCTCGGGTTCAAGCAGTGTTCACATAGTCGTGGCAAGTACATCATGAACGCTTGTTCAAAGTTGAATTTGATTTCTTCTTCGATTTTCTCAATATTTGGATCAGTGGGTCCTGTAATATGTGCACCAGCTAACTGATCTTCCCAGTTCGGACCCCACTCTGGATCCATGTATTCGCCTGTGACTACAGACTTTGCACGTGCAACCGGCGTATGTTCTTGATCCGGTGCGGACGTCAGTTTTTCATAGTCGTACGTCCATGGCTCATAGTAATCTTTCATTTCAGGCATATCCGGATTATAGAAGATTTTACCGAGTGCGACTTTCGACAGTTTAGAACCAGACTTCAATTCCAACTTACCCTTTCGCAACTGCCAGCCACCCTTGTAGAGTTCTTGGTCTTCCCAGCGTTTCGGGTACCCAATCCCCGGTTTCGTTTCTACGTTATTGAACCACATATACTCGGCACCTTCGCGGTTCGTCCATGTCGTTTTACATGTCACACTACACGTATGACACCCAATACACTTGTCTAAGTTCATTACCATTGCTACCTGCGCTTTAATTTTCAAGCCAGTTGACCTCCTTCATCTTACGGACTGCGACGTAGACATCACGTTGGTTACCGATCGGTCCGTAGTAGTTGAATCCATAACTGAGCTGGGCATAGCCGCCTACCATTTGAGTCGGCTTCATGTGAATTCGCGTTGGCGCATTATGGCTTCCTCCGCGTTGCTCGGTGATTTCCGAACCTGGCATCTGAATATGCTTATCCTGTGCGTGGTACATAAACATCGTACCTTTAGGCATTCTGTGACTGACAACGGCACGTGCATTGACGACCCCGTTTCGGTTATACACTTCGAGCCAAGCATTGTCGTCGATTCCGTGCTCTTCTGCATCGAGATTTGATAACCATACAGTCGGACCGCCACGGAACAATGTCAGCATGTGCTGATTGTCTTGGTATGTCGAGTGAATATTCCACTTGCCGTGGGGCGTTAAATAACGAAGAACGAGTGCATCTTGTCCACCTTTAACTTCTGCATCGCGGTCCGCAAAGACGAATGGCGGAAGTGTTGGTTTATAGACTGGCAATGCTTCACCGAACCCAAGAAATAATTCGTGATCGACGTAGAAATGCTGTCTGCCCGTCAATGTTCGGAATGGCACGAGACGTTCGATATTCGTCGTAAATGGCGAGTAGCGTCGGCCTAATTTATTCGAACCGCTGAAGACTGGTGTTGGAATGACTTCACGCGGTTGCGCGGTAATCCCTGCGAATGTGAAGCGCTCTGCTGCGCGGTCTGCCGAGATATCTTTTAGTTCCATACCCGTGTCATGCTCCGCTGCTTCAAATGCACGTTGTGACACGCGACCGTTTGTTGCGGAAGACAGTGTTAACATCGCTTCTGCTGCATGTTTCGCTGTGTACAATTTAGGCAAGCCGTCTTTCACGGTATCATCCTCATAAATACCGTTGATCCCTTTCATCATTTCATATTCGTCCGCTACTGAGAAACTGACACCGTGTGCGCCCGTTTTTCCTGTGGATAATAAAGGTCCGAGCGTAATGTATTTATCATAAATTTTCGTAAAGTCGCGCTCCACGATTGTCATACCTGGCATCGTTTTGCCCGGAATGGCTTCAATTTCACCTTTACTCCAGTCATGCACCTCGCCCATCGGCTGAGCAATTTCCTGAACCGAGTCATGCGCTAACGGAGAAGTGACTAAGTCTTTATAAACGCCTGGCAGATGCGTTTCCGCAAGTGTCGAAAACGTTTTTGCGATTTCGCGATAAATATCCCAGTCCGATTTGGATTCCCATAATGGATTAACTGCCGGGTTGAATGGATGGACAAATGGATGCATATCTGTTGAAGATAAATCCACTTTTTCATACCATGTCGCAGCTGGGAGCACGAGATCTGCATAAAGTGGCGTCGCGGTCATACGGAAATCGAGCGCTACTAATAGATCGAGCTTGCCTTCTACATCATCGCGCCAGACCATTTCCTTCGGTTTCATATCTTCGTTCGGGGTCGCAAGCAAGCCGTCCGAAGCACCGAGTAAGTGCCGCATGAAGTACTCTTGTCCTTTTGCAGAACTGGAGATCAAATTCGAACGCCAAACAAATAATGAACGCGGGAAATTTTCCGGTGCTCCTGGATCTTCTGCTGCGAATTGTAATTCACCGGATTTCAATTGATCCACGACATGCGAAACGACTTCTTTTGTATCCGTCTTCCCAAGCTTCGCTGCTTCTTCCACGAGCAATAAACTATTTTTATTGAACTGAGGATAAGACGGCAACCAGCCGAGACGCGCCGCGAGGACGTTATAGTCTGCCGGATGCTGGTATCTTGCTTCTCCACCAAGTGGCGACATAAGTGTATCTGTCCCCGCTTCTTCGTACTTCCATTGATCCGTCGCAAAGTAGAAGAATGATGTGGCGTTTTGCAGACGCGGTGGACCTTGCCAGTCTTTCGCGAAGGCAATCGTGCTCCAGCCTTCGATTGGACGACATTTCTCTTGTCCTACGTAATGCGCCCAACCTCCGCCGTTCACTCCTTGGGAAGCCGTCAACGTAACCAAGTTGAGGATCGCGCGGTAGATCGTATCACTGTTGAACCAGTGATTGATTCCTGCGCCCATAATAATCATTGAACGTCCGCCTGTGTCGATGGCGTTTTGTGCAAACTCCATGGCGATTTGCGTAACGAGTTCCGGTTTAACGTTCGTGATGGCTTCTTGCCAAGCCGGTGTATAGATAGAAGTCACATCGTCATAACCTGTTGCCTCTAGCTCACTGCCGATCCGGTTGACACCGTACTGACTCAGCATGACATCATACGTTGTCGCAACTAAACGCTCTGTGCCGTCTGCAAACTGTACTTTCATCGCGGGGATCGGGCGCTTGAATGTGCCATTTCCTCGGTTATCGAAGTACGGGAAATGAATTTCTTGCCATTGCTCTGCTTGCTTTTCGATAGATAATGCAGGCTCAACGCGTGTGCCATCCGCGTTTTCTAGTTGCAGATTCCACTTGACGTCTTCTTCCCAGCGCTGCCCCATCGTGCCGTTTGGAACTATGATTTCATCTCTCGCTTCATCAAATAGTACGGGTTTCCATTCGGCGTGTGCCGACTGCTGTCCAAGATCGCTTGCACGCAAGAAACGTCCGGCTTTATACGAATCTTCATGCGGATCTAGTAGAATCAAGAACGGCATGTCCGTGTATTGTTTGGCATAGTTGATAAATGTCGGTTCTTTGCGTTTCTGATAGAATTCATCCAAAATAACGTGCGTCATAGCTTGAGCAACTGCCGCATCCGTCCCTGGATTCGCTCCAATCCAATCGTCGGCATGCACTACGCTTTCCGCATAATCCGGTGCAACCGAGACAACTTTCGTCCCTTTATAGCGAACTTCCGTCATGAAGTGCGCGTCTGGCGTCCGTGTAAGCGGAACATTAGAGCCCCACATAATGATATAGCCTGCGTTGAACCAGTCACTCGATTCCGGAACGTCCGTCTGCTCACCCCAGATTTGCGGAGAGGATGGCGGTAGATCTGCATACCAGTCGTAGAAACTGAGCATTTCGCCGCCGAGTAATGAAATGAAGCGCGCGCCCGATGCATAACTGACCATCGACATCGCAGGAATCGGTGTGAATCCTGCCACGCGATCCGGACCGTATTTTTGTACCGTATAGATGAGTTGTGCCGCAATCAGCATCGTCGCATCACGCCAATGAATCCGAACGTGACCGCCTTTACCGCGGGCTTTTTTGTATTCATTGGATTTCTCAGGATCTTCAACAATCGCTGTCCATGCTTTTACAGGATCTTTCGTTTCCTCCAGCGCTACGTTCCACATGCGCCACAGTTTGCCGCGTATATAAGGATACTTCACGCGCAATGGGCTGTATTCATACCAAGAAAATGATGCGCCACGTGGACAACCACGTGGTTCGAATTCAGGCATATCCGGACCACAGGAAGGATAATCTATTTGCTGATTTTCCCATGTGATGATGCCGTTCTTGACGAAAACCTTCCAGCTACAAGAGCCTGTACAGTTTACGCCATGCGTTGTACGCACCACTTTGTCATGCGACCAGCGCTGACGGTACATGTTTTCCCAGTCACGATTTTTCTCTTCTAACACTGACCAACTTCCAGAATAACTCTCAACGGGTTTAAAATAATTCAATCCGAATCTCTTTTTCATCGAACATTTCCACTCCTTCTCAGAATGTAGCAGTAAATGAATCAGACTTATTACTCTTCTACCCTCAAATAGACGAAGTAGTCTGAATTTAAACTAAGGGAATTCCCTATTAATTACTGTGTATTACAGGACTTTTCGACTGACTCTCATAAAATATCTTTATATTATACAAGTATAGGTGTTTTTATAGTAATTCCTATGGGGGAATTCCCTATTCTCATTTCGCAGATCCCTTGTCTTAATTTCTGTGTAGGGGAAAACATTTTATGACGACTAATGCATTTGATCTGTAATTTTCATAATTTTAAGTGTTTTTCTTGAATGAGTGGTAAAATTAGTATAGTTCTCATAATATTAAGTTGATTTTATTTATATAAATGATAGAATTATATACAAAATGAAAGGTAAGGTGGATGATACCGTGGCAAACGAATTAAATAAGGTACTTCGTTGTGAAGCACTGAAAGACAAAATTGTTACAGCAGAAGAAGCAGCGTCTTGGATCGAGGATGGAATGTCTCTAGGTCTGAGCGGATTTACTTTGTCCGGAGACGCGAAAGCCGTACCATTGGCATTAGCAGAACGCGGAAAAACTGAGGACTTCAAAGTAAACGTTTTCACTGGCGCTTCTATGGGCCCGAACGTTGATGAATTGATGGCCAATGCAGACGTAATCAATTTACGCGTTCCTTACCAAGGCAACCCAGCAATGCGTGGCAAAATCAACTCAGGTGACTCATTTTACATCGACCAGCACCTTTCCCATACAGCTGAATGGATTCGCCAAGGCGTAATCGGACCCGTTGACTATGCAATCATCGAAGCAGCAGCTATTACAGAAGACGGTTCAATTATTCCGACCGGTTCTGTTGGTAACTCTCCGATTTTCGTTCAAGAAGCGAAGCATGTCATCATCGAATTGAACGTCAACGCGCCTATGGAGTTTGAAGGCTTACATGACATCTATATCCCAGATGCTCAAAACCAACGTAAAGAAATCCCTATTTATAGTGCAACAGATAAAATCGGTACACCAGGTATCAAAGTAGACCCTGAAAAGATTGTCGGAATTGTTCTTACGGAGCAAGGTGATATTCCTTCCCCTATCGTTCCTCCAGACGAAGAGACACAAGAGATCGCAAACAACTTGTTGAACTTCTTCCGTGACGAGATCAAATTGGGCCGTATGGATGAAACACTAATGCCTCTTCAATCAGGTGTTGGTTCAGTTGCGAACGCAGTACTTGACGGTATGAGAAATTCCGAGTTTAAAGATATCGAAGTGTATTCTGAAGTACTTCAAGACGCAATCTTCGACTTGATCGATGATGGCGTAGTGAAATTCGCTTCTGCTACTTCATTGACTCTATCTAAAAAGCGTTTGGACAGCTTTGAAGATGATATCGCTAAATACCGTGATAAGCTTGTATTCCGTCCACAAGAAATCTCAAACCACCCGGAAATCATCCGTCGTTTGGGTATCATTTCATTCAACACAGCGCTTGAGCTGGACATTTACGGAAACGTGAACTCTACACATGTTAGCGGAACACGCATGATGAACGGTATCGGGGGTTCTGGTGACTTCGCTCGTAACGCGCGCATCGCAATTTTCGTTACGAAGTCTTACGCAAAAGGCGGAGACGTGTCATCCATCGTACCTTTCTCTTCCCACGTGGACCACACAGAGCACGACGTAGACGTAATTGTTACAGAACAAGGGTACGCGGATCTTCGCGGCTTAGCTCCAAGACAAAAAGCTGAGTTGTTGATCGAGAACTGTGCTCACCCTGACTTCAAGGAAGAACTTCGTGATTATTACAACAGAGCATGCGAACAAGTGGGCGGACAAACTCCACACATCTTGGAAGAGGCTCTATCTTGGCACGTGAATCTTGCGAAGAACAAGACTATGCACAAGGTTGCAGAAGCTCAGAAGTAATTTTATAGGAATGACATGACCAAGCGGACTTCGATCTGCTTGGTTTTTTGTGTTGTTTTTATTTTTTGTGTTTTTTGCTTGGTGAGGCTGGGGTGTGTGGATGGCTATGTTGATTGAGGTTTTAGGTGGGTGCTTTCTGGCGGGGATTGAGCGGTTTTGTGGGGAGATTGAGCGGATGCCAGAGTTCATTGAGCGGATAAATGGATGGATAGAGCGCTTTCGGAGATTCATAGAGCGGTTGGGAAGATGTATGAGCGGATAACGCGGAAGTATGAGCGCTTGGACAGATGTGTGAGCGGCTCACGTCCGAAGAGTGACAGAGCTGATTGCTATGATGGACATTGAGCGGTTAATTAGGAAGATTGAGCGGATGCCAGAGTTCATTGAGCGGATAAATAGGTTGATAGAGCACTTTCGGGGATTCATTGAGCGGTTGGGAAGATGTATGAGCGGATAACGCGGAAGTATGAGCGCTTGGCCAGTTGTGTGAGCGACTCACGTCCAAAGATTGATAGAGCTGATCGCTAGGATGGACATTGAGCGGTTAACTTGGAAGATTGAGCGGAAAGCAAAGTTCATTGAGCGGATACATGGATGGATAGAGCGCTTTTGAGGATTCATTGAGCGGTTGGGAAGATGTATGAGCGGATAACGCGGAAGTATGAGCGCTTGGCCAGTTGTATGAGCGGCTCCACTTAAACAAAACCACACTTTAGCTGATTGTAAACGAAGAGCGTTGATCAACAGCGCTCTCCCCTTTCCCACACATAAAAAAGAGGAACCCATAATGGATTCCCCTCCCTTACTTATTACAAGTCATCAAAGCCATTTAAATCGCTAGTCTTCACATACTGACGGCTAGTTTGTTCGAAGAAGTCCGTTTTCGTGTCGTCGAAGTTATCGACGTAGGCGCGGATCCACTTCATTGGATTATCCGTAAATTCTGGATAGATTTCGCTCAGGCCGAGCATGCGCAACATTTTGTTCGCGCGATACTTGACGTAGCCTTCCATCTCATCCAGCTCCAGGCCATCGATTCCTGCTAATACATAGCGACTCCAGATGACTTCTTGCTCGACCGAGTGACGGAATTGGTCATAGATCCATTCCGTGAATTCATCTGTGTTGTACTCTGGATTTTCAGCCAACGCTGCACGGAAGATGTCGCTGATTGCTTTACCATGCTGCAGTTCGTCGCGGTTGATGTACGAGATCATCGTGGATGTACCAACCATTTTCTGATGGCGTGCTAAGTTATAGAAAAATGCAAAGCCGCTGTAGAAGAATAAACCTTCTAATAATGTCGTGTACACCATCGCTTTTAGAACCGTTTCGATTGTCGGGTTTTCCGCAAATTCATTGTAAACGTCTACGATTCGTTCATTTCGCTTCATTAGTACTTCGTCTGTACGGCCCATTTCGAAGGCTTCCATTTGCTTGTCCAAGTTCGTGACAGATGAAAGTACGTACGCGTAGCTGTGATTATGTTCGCTTTCCTGGTCTGCAATTGTCGCCATAATCGACTTGACGGAAGGATCCGTTGTAAAGTCTGCGATTTTCATTGCGATGACGGTTTGTGGGCCGTCGAGTGTAGCCAGTAGGCCGATAATTTTTAGGAATGCGGATTGCTCTTCTTTTGTCAGGCTTGCGAATTGCTTGACGTCTTGTGTCATGTCGACTTCATTCGCCGTCCAGAAAAGAGAACGGATTCGCTGACGCAATGTATAGAAATGAGGGTGCGCGATGTCGTTCCAGTTCAGGATGCCGCTTGCTTCCCCACCGAAAATAGCTGTTGCCTTATTCGGGTTAGCAGGATTCAGTACTTTTACTCTTGTAAGTGTCGCCAATGTTCGAGCACTCCTTTCGTCCAATTCGTAACGCTTTGTTCTTGCATGCCGCGTGGGCTTTGCTCAATCTTCAATGGTTCAAAAGGGGAATGATAAAATTTTGCCAGCTTGTCTGCTGCCTTGCAAAATAGATCATCGCCACCAAACTGGGTATCCCCTGTGCCAAAAACGTAGACGAGATCGGGTTTATAGCCGACGTCTGCCACGAAATCTTTGACTTCATCCGGCGTTGCCCCTTTTTCCCATGTGAATGAACCGATGCACAACGCGTCGTATTCTTTAACGTTTGGGATGACACCGATGCCGATACGAAAGGTATCGACTTCGACGCCTTCATTTTGTAGACTTTCCGTAATCAATTCCGCTACTTCCTGCGTGTTGCCACTCCAGGATGCATAGGCGATTAAGAATGACACCACTCGCACTCCTCAATCTCAGCTGCGGTTGAACGCATATAGTACGTTGTTTTCATTCCTGACTTCCATGCCTGCAAGTGCAAGTCCAAAATAACGGATGCGCGGATGGAGTTTGGTACATAGATGTTGAATGAAATCGACTGATCGATGTGCTGCTGACGCGCGGCGTTTTGCTTAATAGACCAGCGCTGATCCACGATGTAAGCGGAACGACGGTAAATGTCATACGTGTTGTGATTCAAATCCGGTGCGATGACCGGTAATTTATAGTCTTTCTTCTCTTCATGGTAGAACGGCTTGAATACTGGATCGATCGACGCTGTGGAGCCTGCGATAACCGATGTCGAGCTGTTCGGTGCGACTGCCATCAAGTAGCCGTTACGCATACCGTTCATTGCCACATCCATGCGCAGTTCACGCCATTTATTTGAATCGTATTCGCGTTGCTCGAAGTATTCGCCCGTTTGCCAATCCGAACCATCAAACAATGGATACGCGCCTTTTTCTTTTGCTAATTCCATTGAAGCTTTAATTGTCAAATACGCGATATTTTCATATAACTCGTCTGCAAAGTCCACTGCTTCATCTGATTCCCACTGAATGTTTTTCAATGCGAGTAAATGATGCCAACCGAATGTGCCGAGTCCAATTCCACGGTAGCGTGCATTTGTGCGTTGCGCTTGTACAACCGGGATTTGGTTCTGATCGATGACGTTGTCGAGCATACGTACTTGAATGTTAATCAAACGGTCTAGTACGTCTGCTGTAACAGCTTTTCCAAGATTAATCGATGACAGATTACATACAACGAAATCGCCTGGCTTCGTGCGTGTGACAACCATATCGTCTTCAAGCGTGACCGATTCATGTGTACTTGCTGACATATTTTGCAGTATTTCTGTGCATAAATTACTAGAATATATAATTCCTTCATGCTTATTAGCGTTCATACGATTTACTTCGTCGCGGTAGAACATGAATGGTGTTCCTGTCTCGAGCTGGCTACGCAGGATTCGTTTCATGATTTCAATCGCTGAAACCGTCTCTCTTGATAAATCTTCATTGCGGACACATTCTTCATACTTCTCGCGGAATGTTCCTTGGCCTTTTGTTTCATCATAGAAATCTTCCAATGAATAGCCCATTTTCGTGCGGACTTCATGTGGATCGAATAAATGCCAGTCTTCACGGGACTCGACTTTCTCCATGAACAAGTCCGGCAAGCATACGCCTGTGAAAATGTCATGTGCACGCAAACGGTCATCGCCGTTATTGAGCTTGAGATCGAGGAATGTGAAGATATCTTGATGCCATACGTCGAGATACACCGCCACGGCACCTTGACGTTGACCGAGTTGATCGACGCTGACTGCTGTGTTGTTCAGCTGTTTGATCCATGGAAGAACCCCGCTTGACGCGCCTTCGAATCCACGAATCGATGCACCGCGAGAACGAACTTTCCCCATATAGACACCGATACCGCCACCGAATTTCGACAAGTTCGCGATATCTGTGTTGCTGTTATAGATCCCTTGTAATGAATCATCCACTGTATCGATAAAGCAACTCGATAGCTGACCGTGCATCTTGCCTGCGTTCGATAATGTAGGTGTCGCAACCGTCATGTACAAATTGCTCATCGCCCAGTACGCTTCGCCAACTTTATGAATGCGGTCTACTGTTTCGTCCTGCATTAACGTCATCGCAATGATCAACCAGCGCTCTTGCGGAAGCTCCACTGACTGTTTCTTAAAGTTTACCGTTACATAGCGGTCTACTAATGTTTTTAATCCAATATATGTGAATAATAGGTCACGAGAAGGATCGAGTAGCTTACCGATTTCCTGAAGCTCGTCCTGGCTGTATTTCTCTGTTAGAACGGGTGTATATAAACCCTCTTCCACCAAGCGTTCTACATTTTTCGCAAAATCGGTATAGACATCCGCTCCACGCAACGCTTTTTGCTTTGCATAGACGTCGAATAAATAAATACGCGCCGCTACAAACGTCCAGTACGCATTCGCTTCATCAATACGGCTTAAAGACTCTAGCACCATCGCGTTCGTCCACTCAGTTGCCGAGCTCGCCGGGTGACGCTCCTGGAATTTCTCACTCGCTTCGATCAACGGCTCGATTTGCTTCTTGCCAAATTCCTCTTGTAAGTTTTCCATCAATAAATTAAGTCCAACAGATTCTTGAATTATAGCCATTATATCCGCTCCCTTTAGTGAATTAATTCGGTTATGTACTAAATAAAAAAACTCCCAATAAAAATCGGGAGTCGTCGATTGACGCTTAGTAGATTGCGGAAAGTTTTAGGCAGACTGAAAAAAGACTGCTTTGTGCTTTCACTCTCCAACCCCGAAGAATGTTTTGCTGAGATGACTGGCAGGTCTACTGGCTGGCACATCGTTCTTCCATCTTTCCTTCCCGCCGTAGCAGTGGTTTTTATAAGATAGTCGTCCGTGCCCTCAGTTGCGGGGGCAGCTCCGTTAGTGGCGGATTCCCTTTTAAACTTCGTGAGTACCAATTCATCTAATTGCTGTCACACACTATATATAGTGTGTTAATTCATATATAACCCTAACATGTTGTGTTCAAACATGCAAAACAAAAATCGAACCGAGGTCCAGAATCCTTCTTCTGAACTACGATCCGATTTTTCTTATTCATTATTTTATAGTATATCAAACTTTTTACTTCTTGACTAAATTGTTTGTCTGAAACTCCACACGAATAAATTCGGTGGGTTCTGAGGTACTATTCGGCTTCTTCCTGACTCTATAATAACTGGACAGGACACTAACCGAGTTCCCTGAGTCTTTCTGGAATCACGTATGCCCTAACGGACTGCGTTACGATTCGGTAGGCCCATTTCAAGACCTGTTCAATTTTGCTTTATTGTTACACACCCATGCTCGCAATGCAGATCATGCTGGTGGATAGTCGAATCATTTCAGTTTCATGGTCGTCGCAAAAGCGGCTCCATGACGCATTACATAAATTTCGATCAATGCTTGTTAAATCGTTGTTCGTGTTTTGAATCAAGAATGCACTGTAGAGATCTCGCTGTATGTGTCGCTTTCCGAATATGTTCCAGCGGTCGCTCAAGGTCTTCTTTTGATAGGTGTCATCCATATGGTTGTATTGACTCGCCTTGACGCTCCAGGTATCAATCTTTTTGAGATGAATGCCGTCTGCCTGCAATTTCGTGTCCAATATCGAGAGTAAAAGTGCAGGGGCCCGTCGAGCAAGCGACCGTCCAAATCGCCTCTTCGAACAGATGCGACCCGTCACTTCATTGAGGGTTGTCTTACTGGACCTACGTTGTAAGCCCGAGAAACTCATCGTTTCCACGCGAATATCATCTCCCATCGCACGAATCCAATTGGTCATGATTTGATGGTCCTGCTTTCGTATGGCTTTCATCTTGCGATGTAACTCATTGAGCTGCCAACGCACCTTTTGATACGTGTTACTTTCATGCCATGGTATACGTACCCCCTTGATCGTTCCATTTGGATGATACCGTTCGGGATTTGTCGCTCGCCGACTTCGATCCAGCTTTCTTTGCAAGAGGCGAATCTCCCGCTCCAAATGAATGACATTTGGAGCGAGTAGGAAGAGTTTGGCATCTGTCTCGCTAACGACCGCAATCGTTTGTGTCCCAATATCAATGCCCACGCGACCGACACCTTTCGAATGCCTCGGTTCGCCTTTTTGGTCCTTCTTTTCTGGGGGAATGCCTTCGAGGACGAGCTGTACAAAATAGCGTTCTGACCCTCGGATAGATCTTCGAATGACGCGGCAATACTTGACGCGATCCTGTAAAGCGAGATGAGCGTAGACGTCACGCTCCTTGAGAAGGATGGGTAGCGTAAGTCCATTCCAGTGAATGCATCTTTCTTTGTAGCGAATGCCGGCGCCATTGCTTTTCCCTTCGACAGAGTGCATCTCCCCTTTTCGTTTGAAGTGGACACGTTTCGATTTGCCAAACAGCAGCTTAGAGAAGGAGTGCCAAGCTCGCGTTGCGATTTTCTGGGCAGTGTTCGAATCGATATTCTTCTTGAAGTGGTGTTGCATAGGTTTCACATAGGCATGTAAAGCATATTCACTTAAGCCGTATGCCTTGTCGAGTTCCCGAAACGCCTTATTGCGTGTTGCAGACGGTTCTTCTGTAAGCAAAGAGCGATAGCGAGGATCCCTGCCTCGGTTCTTTCTA
The DNA here is from genome assembly GCF_000425545.1 of Sporosarcina ureae DSM 2281. Classification (GTDB taxonomy): domain Bacteria; phylum Bacillota; class Bacilli; order Bacillales_A; family Planococcaceae; genus Sporosarcina; species Sporosarcina ureae. Next base: position 154,604 of record NZ_AUDQ01000005.1, read on the forward strand.
CGAAGGAGTAATTCTCCAAGACAAGCATTGTAGAGGGTGCGAGCAATGTTCAACCGCTTCCGAAGGACATCTTCTTGCCATGGCTCTGTGCGTAGCGGAAGAGTCAATACGTATGTTCTGTTCGTCATCGATCAACACTCCTTTCAGTTAGACATTTTTTTGATTTTCAATATAGTGCTTGATTGTATCTTCTGAAATATGGCCAACAGTGCAACTGAAATAGCTACGTGTCCAGAGGGACGGAAGCCTAGACTTAAGAGACGGGTACTTGCCACGCAGTCTTCGGCTACTAACCCCTTTGAAATCTTTAATTACTTTATGCAGCAGTAGCCGTGGATCAAACTCTATGAATAAGTGGACGTGTTCTGGCATGATTTCCAGAGCATGAATGATAATCTCTTTTTCTTCTGCGAGTTCGTAGAATATCTGTTCTAGATCCATTGCGATGTCTCCTATTAGCACCTTTCTACGATACTTCGGACAAAAAATCACATGAAATTGATTTTTGTAGACCAGTCCTTTTTTATGTATATAGTCATTCATGTGAAACAGCTCCTTGAGGCCGTTATCTGATTTTTTTGTTAGTAGTACCAAAACAATAGATGATTAGCAAACAATATACTATATTATTTGCCGTAGAACAAAGAAAAAACCGACACCATTCCTCCCCATGATTGAAATGAGGGGCTTCCTGGTGTCAGTGTTGTGAATGTTTTTAAATAGATTGTGAATTTAGTTAGGAGAAGGGATGAGGGCTCCAACCGGGCGACGAGTTCCGGAGTCGCCCCCGTCTTCATCCTACTTTCTAACGTAGACCACCTAGAAAATTCAATGTATTTTTAGTACCAATTCAAAGTCTTAAGATCAAAACATAAAAAGCCCTAGATTATCTCTCAATATCACAAGCGATCTTCTGCTCTTTCAGCTGTTTCTTCCCAACATTCTGCACCTTTTAGTTCAGGAATGCTGGCTGATTTGAAGACGGGATTTCTGCCGGCTCTTCGTTGTTTCGTGAAGTCGTCGAGTACTTTGAAGGCGATTTTGCCGAGTAGCAGAATGACGATTAGGTTAATGATAGCCATTAGTCCCATGAAAAGATCGGCCATGTCCCATACTACTTGTACTTTTGCAATGGCTCCGAAATATACCATAGCAAGTACGAGAACTTGGTAGATTCGTTTCCATACGACGTTAGCATTGATGAATTCAATATTCGTTTCGCCATAGTAATAGTTTCCAATGATGGAACTGAAGGCGAAGAACATAATCGCAACGGCGATGAAGTATGGTGCCCATGCGCCGACTTGTACGGCCATGGAATTTTGTGTCAAGATAATCCCGTTTGTTTCACCTGATTGATACAAACCGCCGAGCAAAATAATGAATGCTGTGGCAGAACAAATAATAATTGTATCGAAAAACACACCTAGACTTTGTACCAATCCTTGTTTGGCCGGATGCGATACGTTCGCTGTAGCGGCTGCGTTGGGCACACTACCCATACCTGCTTCATTGGAGAAGAGACCGCGACGTACACCTTGCATCATCGCCATACCGATTCCGCCACCCATAACTTCTTTAATTCCGAAAGCATGCTCGAATATTAAGACAATCAAGCCTGGAACTTCTGTGATATTTATAATCACGATGTATAGGGCTACTAAAATATAGAAGGTTGCCATGACGGGTACGATGGTCTGTGTTACTTTGACAATACGTTTGACGCCGCCAAAGACGATCATCCCTGTCAACAGCATTAAACCAACCCCAATACCCCAGTTCGGAATACCGAATACTTCAGTAAAGGACTGACTAATCGTATTAGATTGTACTGCGTTAAATATGAATCCGAAACACATCGTCAATAAAATCGCAAAAATAATTCCAAGTTTTCGCCAGCCAAGCGCTTTTTGCATATAATACGCCGGCCCTCCGCGGAATGTATCACCGTCTTTCACTTTATACACTTGCGCCAATGTACTTTCAATGAATGCGGTCGCCATGCCGATAATAGCAATCACCCACATCCAGAATACCGCGCCCGGACCACCGATTCCGATCGCAAGGGCTACCCCCGCTACGTTACCTGTTCCTACACGTGATGCGGCACTGATCGTGAATGCCTGAAACGGAGACACTCCGTCATTGCTATCTTTCTTCTCTACAATCAGACGGAACATCTCGCGAAATAAGCGTACTTGCACAAATTTCGTGCGAATCGTGAAATATAAACCTGTTGCCAATAAAAGTCCAATTAAAACATATGTCCAAATGAAATTATTCGCCGGCCCTACAAGCCAGTCGATCGCATCTTGAAACATCTGACCACCTCCTTGTGTATGCTATACCCTACTTGTCTAGTTACTATGCTTGGCATAAAGAAACTATTTTCTACTTTGCATGACGGTTGACGCTTTATTCTCCAACAACACTGCTGCATATGCCATCAATTCAGCCAACGACATCTTCCCGTCATCTAATGAATGTAATTCGGAGAACCACCCTAGAAGCTCTTGACGCGCCGCTTCTTCAATAGCCCCCGAAATGACTATGACCGGAACCCCCTCTACTTTTGCAAGCTTTGCAATCCCCATTAATGCCTTGCCTGCAAGCGTCTGCCGATCTGTCTTACCTTCACCCGTCACAATGAAATTTGATGAAGATAGATGCTTTGCGAAGTTCATCGACTCGAGCACGACATCAATTCCACTTTCAAGACGCGCCCCACAGTAGGCAATTAATGCACCTGCACTTCCCCCAGCGGCTCCTGCACCACGTAACTCATGCAATCGCACGCCTGTCCGCTTTTCCGTCTCGTCTGCCAGATGACGTAACCCTTCATCCAAACGCAGAACCATTTCCGCATTCGCCCCTTTTTGCGGACCGAAAACAAACGACGCACCTTGCTCACCGACAAATGGATTTTCCACGTCGGACGCAATGCGAATGTCCGTCTCCAGCAAACGCTTATCTAGTTGCGAGGTATCGATTTCATTGATGAACGGAAGCGCTTCCCCATTTATCTGCAACAACTGTCCGTCAGCAAGGAAACGTACGCCTAGCGCTTCGAGCAAACCTGTTCCCCCGTCATTCGTCGCACTGCCGCCAAGTCCAATAATCATTTCCCTGTACCCCGCATCCAGCGCATGACGAATTAATTGTCCCGTGCCAAATGTTGACGCTTTCATTGGATCCAGTTCATGATCCTCAAGCAACAGCAAACCGGACGCCTGCGCCATTTCAATGACCGCTGTCTTGCCGTCACCAAGCACACCAAAACACGCATCGATTGGGCGGCCCAGCGGATCTTGCACAGACACCGTTCGCAACGTCCCACCAGTTGATGAAACGAGAACAGCAAGCGTCCCCTCGCCACCATCCGCAACCGGCAAACGTACTATTTCTGCGTGTGGATAGACTTTTTTCACTCCACTATATATAGCGTCGGCCGCTTCTTCCGCATGCAAACTTCCCTTAAATGCATCAGGCGCAATGACAATTTTCACGGCTCACACTCCCTTTAATCGTATTCTAGCAGATTACGTGGGAAAAGTTACCGTAAAATATTGGTTAGTTCATATATTTTTATAATGAAGGCTTTCAGATATCTCTGTAGATGGACAGGGTAATAGTTTTGCTAGGTGTTTTTGCTCAATGAAGGTGGTCATTCGCTCTATAAAGTCTTGCATCCGCTCTATCAAGTCCCGTATCCGCTCATAGTTTGCGGTATAGCGCTCTATGTGAGCGTGGATCCGCTCATTAACAACATGGTTCCGCTCATACTTCGAGATAAAGCGCTCTATCTGAATACGAAACCGCTCAATGACAACGTGGTTCCGCTCTATGACCCCGTGTATTCACACCGAGCCGCGCGTCCGCTCTATCATGTCGCAGATCCGTTCATAGTTGGCGATAAAGCGCTCTATGTCGATGTGGATCCGCTCAATGTTAATCTGTATCCGCTCATACTTCGAAGTAAAGCGCTCTATCTGAATACGAAATCGCTCAATGACAACGCGGTTCAACTCTATGAACCCGCGTATTCACACCGAGCCGCGCGTCCGCTCTATCAGGTCAGAGATCCGCTCATAGTTGGCAATAAAGCGCTCTATGTCGATGTAGATCCGCTCAATGTTAACCTGTATCCGCTCATACTTCGAAGTAATGCGCTCTATCAAGCCACGTAACCGCTCTATGATCCCGACCCGACCCCACCCCCGCTCCACGCCGCTCTATTCGCCCATCTACCAGCACGCACCATGTATTAAACACCGCACCCTCAGGGAACACTACCTACGTAAGGAAAGGAGCAGTAATGAATGGCTGAGTCACAAGTGATAAATTGGACGAATCGAAAAAGTTATCAGAAGAGAAATCTCTGGGCGGGTATATTATTCGGACTCGGGTTTGTGGCGTTTTTGGACGAGACACTGTTTCATCAGTTGCTGCATTGGCACAAGTTTTATGATAAATCTACAGTGGCGGTCGGATTGGTGTCGGATGGTTTATTTCATGCGTTTAGCTGGTTTGCGACGGTCGGTGGATTGTATTTGGTGGCGGATTTGCGTAGGAGGAATGCGTTATGGCATAAGATGTTCTGGGGTGGCAAGTTGCTCGGGGGTGGAGCGTTCCAATTGTATGATGGAACCATTCAACACAAGGTCATGCGTATTCATCAGATTCGTTATCATGTAGACATCGTTCCATATGACGTCGTTTGGAACGGTTCTGCGATTGTGATGATTGCGGCAGGCCTGTTGCTAATCAAGTCAGCGCGACAGAATGCACGCTCGGCGGAAAAGCTGGTGCTTCATGCCACATGATGCATATATCAGTGCGACCGATTGGCTGTTTGGGACGCTTGCGTTGCTCGCCATCCTGTTATACGGGGTCGGGATATTTCATTCCAATCGGCAAAAACGTTTACGAAAATGGCCACGTAGACGGATTGTGTTGTGGGTAGCAGGCGTACTCGCTTCAGTAAGCACTGTTGTCGGACCGCTTGCCAAACTGTCACATGATCAGTTCACCTGGCATATGTTCGGCCATCTTTTGCTCGGCATGCTCGGGCCCCTTCTATTAGCGCTCGCTGCTCCTATGACGTTGGTGCTGCGGACACTTCCCGTTCGGCAGGCTAGAAAGGTAAGCCGATTGCTAAAAAGTCGACTCGCTGGGTTCTCTACACATCCCATCATTGCTTCTATTTTGAACATTGGCGGACTTTGGTTGTTATACACGACAGGCTTGTTTGCGGCCATGCACCATCATCTCTGGCTGCATATTTTAGTCCATATTCATGTGTTTGTTGCGGGATATCTATTTACCATTTCTCTTTTATACATCGATCCCGTATCTCACCGCTACAGTTACCGTTATCGTACTGCGGTCTTTATTGTAGCTCTGGCGGGACACGGGATTCTATCCAAATTCCTATACGCCTATCCGCCTGCCGGTGTGCCGATTGAAGAGGCCCGTGCAGGAGCGATGCTTATGTATTACGGTGGTGATGCGGTGGATCTTGTAATTATCATTCTGTTGTTTAGCAACTGGTATCATTCGGCCAAACGTCAACAGACCCGCGTTACATCTACTCCCACTGATCATGTGCATGCGAATGAAACGACACAAAACGCACCCGCCAGCTAATGGGTGCGTTTTTGTCATAAGCTATTCATTTCATTATTCCGATATAACCGTCATAATGGTACCTTGTGCAGTGGCACAAATCTTCTCTTCCCCATCCTTGACGGCAAAAACATCACAGCGGCACACAGCTTGTCGCTTGCCAGCTGAAATAACTGTCGCCCGGGCAATTAATTTTTCACCTACTGCGGGCCGTACATAGTTGATTTTGTATTCTGCCGTCAATACGTTCGGACCTAGAACGGAACCGCCTACAAACGTCAATGCGTTATCCGCCGCATAGCCAATGACCCCACCGTGTACAAAGCCATGTTGCTGTAGTACATGTTCCGTGATGGGAACTTCCAGAACTACTTCCCCCGCAGTAAACTCCATCAATTTTGTTCCCAATAGTTTACTGAAAGATTGTGCTTCTAGTGCTTGTTTGCCAATATGAAAGATTTCATTTTGCGTCATGTGATCGTCCTCCCGTTATCTAATGAGGTCCTTCATTTTCATACTCTGCCTTAAACCCACCATTCACTGTTACGATCTCGGTGCAAACAATATGACGGACACACCAAACAGACAAATACCTGCCCCTAGGAAATCGTACAAATCAGGAGTCTTTTTATCAATTCCCCATCCCCATAATACGGATAGAAAGACGAACACGCCTCCATAAGCCGCATACACTCTGCCAAAAGTCGGGAATGTTTGGAATGTGACTACTACGCCATATAAAATTAAGGCAATACCTCCGAATAATCCGAGTATCGCGGATTTACCTTCGCGCAACCATTGCCAAATCAAATAACCTCCGCCGATTTCAGCCAAGCCGGCCAGCAGAAATATCACCACGACCTTCAACATCAGTAAACCTCCATTTACTCACTTCGGATAATCTAGCCCGAACTACTGCTCCTAGCCATGTAATGTGTAAACACCAAATGGATTATATAAGATCTTTTCTTGAAAACTAGTACTCACTATATCATAATTCTGACAATTTAATAATGAGGTTGTTTACATTTTGAACAGATGACTTGGTGTGGAGTTAATTAAAATGGAAGATTCAACTTTTAATGATTGCAGATCTACAATAAAAGACCCTCTTCATAGATAAGAAAGGGTCCGTAAAGTAGTATAAATCAAAACATAAAGAACCAAGACAACGGCGTCAATTCAATTACACTTGTGACCATAACAGAAAGAACAATCACTATAGTTAGTTGTTTAGAGTTTCGGTAGAAGATCACGCACAAAATGATGTACATAATAAATTCTTCTAAATAATTCACATCCAAATAAAACAACCCGATTCCTAGTGAGAGACTTAACATCAATCCCATTGGTAACGCGGGTAAAAAACAAGCCAAACATCTACCATGTTTCGCATACCAGACGACCACCGCAAGAAATGGCGTAACGACCGCTACAATGCCCCAGTACTTCATATCATTCGTCGAATACACACCGAATAAATGGGCGGAGTATAGATAATAGCCAGTCAACATTCCTAAAAAGAATAGCAACGTATGAATCGCTGCCCGCAAAGCAGTTTGGCTGTATGCCGCAATGCACGTCGCAATTAATACCCAAATGCCCATTCTAGTGAAGACATCTCCAAGGAAAGGGACAGAATCCAGCATCTTGGTCAATACGCCAAATAGAATACTGACTACTAGCCATGGTACGAGCACAACTATTCTTTGCATCTTCACTTTCATCTCTCCCACATCCATAAGTTACTGTTTTCTACGCATTGAGTGGTTTATTAAATGTTAGAAGAAGATAAATGTAAAAAAGACTTCCCAATACTCAATAAGTCTGTACTTTATAAAGACAAACATGCTCAAAATTATATGTGGTCTATCGATAATAATTTGTAATCTCGATTGCATCTATTTGAACAGGTACATTATTGTAATTCAAAACTATTGCATAGGTTTTATTCCGCTGATGAGAAGTTACTATTCCATTCTGATCAATTAAATCGAATGCTTCATATGTTTTTAAATACAGCATCCCTTTGTCCCTGTAATAGTCCAATATTTCGTTATCATAGAAGTTAAAATAGTATCCTGAGTTTTTGATATCATCTATGTACTTATACATCTCACTGTACGCAGAACTATTTGGAGTTAAAAGTGATGCTACTATACTGAAATCCAGATTGTTCAATGACTCACTATACATCAAGCGATAGTCTTGATAGAATTCTTCCACTAGCTCACGCATCGGTAACGGTTCATCAACCTCATATTCTTGCGTATTCCCTATAACCGGATCAGATTGTACGGTTACACTTTCAGATGTCATCCCAGGATCATCAGCCACCAGTTCGTATTCTTCTTCCACCCACTCATCATCGTAATCTGGATTAGTTGTTGATTCACCTAAGACAGATTCTGTCGCCTGTTTCACACTCTTTTTTTTCAACGTAAAATCATGATCACTGTATAGTATAACAACTACTGCTACTAAGGCACCAATCGTTAACACTGCGAAAAAAAGCATCTTCGCTACATTATGACTTTTCTCTAATTTATAGACAATCGGCTCGCCACAATTCGGACAGTCTTCATGTCTAGGCTGCAAATGACGGCCACATCTTGTACATTTCATATATTTATGCCACCTTTCTCACAATCCCCTAATTAGTCTCATTATACCAGAGAAATTTATGATATAGTGGTTTAAATAACATAAAGAACTATAGGAGATGACAGTACAATGGACTACATAAGTAAGAAAGGCATGACATACGAAGAAGTAATGCAATTACAGTATGAATACAATAACCGCAAGAAAACAAATGCCATCACGTATGTACTTCTGATTTTCTTTGGCAATTACTTTCTTCACAGATTTTATCTCGGTATTACGCCATATGCGATTTTCGGTGCAATTTATACGTTATTACTAAATGGTGTAATCATCTATTTCATCAGAGATGCATATATCAATCAAATGACGATCGATTACATCTTATTTTTACTCATGCATCCGCACTTTATCATTCTTCCACTCATTCCGTACCTTTGGCTATTGCTTGATCTATTTCGTGTGCCACAGTTGGTTGATTATGCCAATCACCAGTCAGAATTGGCTTTGGTTCGTGCAATCAAGCGCTCAAGAGATACCCCGGGACATTAATAAAACCCCGCCACTTCCTCAAGTGAAGAAGTGGCGGGGTCCATACGATATAAGACACGCTTATTTCGCCAAAGCCAACTCAATATGCGCTAAATGATGTTCTTCGTGCCAAGCTAACTTCGCCACTTTTTTCGCTACTGCGATCTCACCGTTTACTTGATGGATAAATGTTCGTTGCAGTTGCGCTTCCGTCAGACTATTGCCTAACGCTACAATACGCTCATTGATCCCTTCGAGCATTTTAATCGAAGGCTCAACCGGCAGTTCTGTGTCAGGTAATACAGCCCACTTCTCTTGATCAAAAGCAGGTGCTATGGGGTTGTCATCTGTTAACGCAAGCTTTAATCGCTGATACATAGTCAACTGCGAGTCTGCAATATGATGCACCAATTGACGAACAGTCCACGCACCTTCGCGATACGTTTTGTTTAACTCTTCCTCATTCAATGAATCTACAATTTCTCTCAATCGAGTAGTGTAGCTTTCAATTTCTTGTAACCACTTTTGAATATCTTCCAACGTGACATGCTCCGGAACGTGTAATTCCCCGATCGGAAATCGACTATCCATGACGAATCCCCCTTTTCATTATCTTATTATCTCATAAACTATCTGATTATTCTATTTATAGCGAGAAATAATATGTAAAAGGAGCGCTTCACATGTCAATGGATAGCCCGGATAGGCATCTACAGCGTCTTATATTTATTGACCTGTTTTAGAAAACTCCGCAATCCTGGCACCAATTTCGTCGCGCACACGCTGGAAGAATTCCCATTTTTCTTCATCTGTTCCTTGTGCTTTTGCAGGGTCATCAAACCCCCAATGATCACGTTTTACATGAGGTGGTGTCATCGGACACTTGTCAGCGGCATCCCCACAAAGAGTGACGATAAAATCTGCATTGTTTAAGATTTGTGGATCGATGATATCCGAAGTTTGGTTCGATATGTCGATGCCGACTTCATTCATAGCTTTTACTGCATTTGGATTCACGCCATGCGCTTCAATTCCAGCACTAAGAACTTGCCATTCTTCACCTAGATACTCTTTACCCCATCCTTCAGCCATTTGACTACGGCATGAGTTGCCTGTACATAAGAAATAAAGTGTTTTTTTCGACATAATGAAATCTCCTTCTTATTGTATAATTGACAGCCATAGATACAGTCCGATTAGTGTAATCAGAAGTGTAGGGACTGTTAGAATAATACCAATTTTAAAGTAGCTACCCCAAGAAATCTTCACGCCTTTTTGAGCCAGTACATGCAACCATAATAAGGTGGCCAATGAACCGATTGGTGTGATTTTGGGACCTAAATCAGATCCAATAATATTTGCGTAAATCAAAGCTTCGCGAATGGGACCTGTCGTAGTTGTGTCCGATATTGCTAACGCGTTAATCATGACCGTAGGCATATTATTCATAAGTGATGACAGTATCGCTGCAATAAAGCCCATCGAAATCGTTGCGACAAAGAGTCCTTGATCGGCTGCCGTTTGAATGACATCCGCCAATACACCCGTTAGACCGACATTACGCAATCCGTATACTACAACATACATCCCGACAGAGAAGAATACGATCGCCCAAGGTGCACCTTTAAGCACTTGTTTCGTATGAACGGCTGGACTTTTTTGCGCCATAGCCATAAAGAATATCGCCGTAAGCCCCGCAATAATAGATACAGGCAATCCCGTAAACCCACTTGAGAAATATCCTATAAGTAATACACCTAAAATTACCCAAGCAAGTCGAAACAACTTGAGGTCTTTGATCGCATCTTTCGGTTTTTTTAAATCTGATACTTCATAGTCTTTCGGAATACTTTTACGGAAGAATAACAACAACACTAAAATACTGGCAACTAATGCAAATAAATTCGGGACGATCATTCGAGATGCATATTCAACAAACCCGATATTGAAAAAGTCTGCCGAAACAATATTGACTAAGTTACTTACAACCAATGGTAATGAAGTCGTGTCAGCGATAAATCCGCTGGCCATAATAAATGGGAAAATCATTTTTTCATTGAAATTCAAATTTCGTACCACGGAAAGTACAATGGGCGTTAATATAAGGGCCGCCCCATCGTTTGCAAACAGAGCAGCCACGACTGCACCTAGAATCGTGACGTAAATAAATAGGCGAATACCGCTGCCTTTGGCTAATCTAGCCATATGTAGGGCCGACCACTCGAAAAAACCAATTTCATCTAAGATTAATGAAATAATGATGATCGCGATGAAAGCAAGCGTAGCATTCCATACAATCCCCGTTACATCCATAACATCTTGGAAGTTAACTACCCCAACTAACAATGCGATGATCGCACCAATACAGGCAGACCATCCGATCGAGAAGTTTCTAGGCTGCCAAATAACAAAAATAAGTGTAATGATGAAAATCAATGATGCAGTTATAGCCAACGTACTTTCTCCTCCTTATTCACAACAAATTCGAAGCCCTTGTGCTTCCAATTCAGCGATAGATTCATTCTGTTCTGGAAGATGTTCAAGGATGCTTTGAATAAACGGGTAATCTTCATGATTTTCATTGATCGAGAAGAAAACCCATTGACCTCTACGTTCTTCTTTAACCAACTCAATATCTCGAAGTTTACGTAAGTGCTGGCTAATCGCTGGCTGACTCATTTTAAAAATCGCAACAAATTCACAAACACAGCATTCATGTGACTTGAGTAACTTCATCATCGTCAACCGTGTGGGGTCTCCTAGCAATTTTAATAGTCGTGATGCGCGTTGTAGATCAACCGTAACAAGTGTATTCATAGTCCATCCCTCCACTTCCCTACAAGCATATAATGATATGCTTATATACGCAAGTAGAATAATAAGTACAGCTCTCATCGTTTTATGTATTCCAATCAATGAAAAAGGGCTCCCTCTCGTCATATTGACAATGTAGGAACCCCTTACCTATCTAGTTATCGTCTTTTCCGCGCCGCCTTCATAATGTAACTGACAACTATGACAAAAATCAGCGCCCCTACAATAGAAGGTACAACATAAAATTCTCCTAAGCGCGGTCCCCAACTGCCGAATAAACTCCCGCCAATCCACGCACCTATGATTCCCGTAATAATATTTCCAACAATACCGCCTGGGACACTTTTGCCGATGATCAGACTAGCAAACCAGCCAATGACACCGCCAATTATTAAATATAAAAGGATACTCATTTCACACACCCCTTCTCCTATTTTTAAACGTATTTAGTACTCAAATTGCGAACAGGATAATGAAGTAATCGAGTGACATCTTATTAGCAATCTATTCCTTGTTACAGCATAGTATTCGCCAAATAAAAATCTGTGTAGGTATATTTGTGCGAAAAGTAGCGCTCGTACGTTCCGATGGTAGCGGATGATATAATGTACTACAGTACTAAACATACGTAATACGAACTGGAGGTTATAACGGTATGCGATCCTTTCATTTTAACGGCAGTCGAATAGTGAAAACAGGTATAGCGATCTTTTTAACAGCTATTATTTGTGAATGGTTTAATTGGCCCCCAGTATTTGCTGTAATCACGGCAATTGTCACGATTGAGCCCACTGTCAGTGATTCCATTAAGAAAGGAATTATTCGATTTCCTGCATCTGCTATCGGTTCTGCATTTGCTGTACTCTTTATCACGCTCTTCGGGAATTCCCCGATTACCTATACATTAGCAGCGGTTGCCACCATTTTAGTCTGTTACCGACTAAACTTGCATGCCGGTCTACTCGTTGCCACATTGACAGCGGTCGCCATGGTCGAAGTCATCCACAGCAACTACTTAATCGCTTTTTTCATTCGACTCGGTACGACCACCATTGGTTTGCTAGTGTCCACTGCTGTAAATATGTTGGTCTTCCCGCCAAACTACAGGAGAGATATTGTAGAAAACATCCAACATATTAGTGAGCGAGCAGGAACTATTTTGGAACGAACATTCCAAACCATCTTGTATGACGTGCAAACAAACAGCCGAGATGAGCTAGAGACTACCAAGCAACTTACGAAAGAAATTAGAAAAACCGAAACACTGATTCATTTTCAACGTAACGAATCGAAATTGTATCCGTGGGTCAGAGGAAAAGAAAAAGAACTACTCATGGCTGAAAAGCAGTTATTATTTCTACATAATCTCGAATATCATTTGGGTGCTTTATTGAACATACCGGAACGATGCATTTCCTGGACGCCGGCAGAACGCGATCGGATCATGCACGCTGTAACCGAGCTTGCGAACGACTTGAAGCATTCCATTGATTACAACCCGAAGAAGCATGAGTCACAATTAAAAAACGTTACGGACCTTTTCTGGGATGACAATAAGGAAATTACAACTAGTGAAGAGAGACATCCAAGCCAATTCCCACCCGAGTTTGTCGTTCTCTATGAACTGATCACTATTTATAACTTAGTGGATCAGTTTTACAAACCTTCTAGTGTGAAATTAACGCCCGATGCTAAACAATAAAGATCGCTTTATCTAACTAACCGGTTCGGTTGATGGGGAGATAAACGATCATAACAAGTCAAGTAACAACCGATTTAACATATGTTTTATAGATGCATTAACCATAAAAGGCAAAAGAAAACACACAGACTATTTCGCCTGTGTGTTATCCACTTATCTTATTTCATAATATACATTTCGTATCACTTGTTCCACTATCGGCCCCGATTGTGGAAGTTTTTTATCGTTGTACTGCGCAAATGGAAATTTGTTGTTTTTAAAGACAAGCACCTTACAGATTACAAGAGAGAGTGGGTTAATCCTTTACATCTTCCTTGCATATTTCACTAACTGGCTGCCATAACGCGATGTTTCCTATATTTTTCGGTCCAAGCTCATGATAATTTTCACATTGAGGCTTTGAATTTCTTTATTTTTTGCATTAAACCTTAATACATACTTTAGAGATAACTACTTACTTTGTCGTTTGTTAACTTCAATCGTAATAAACTCCGGCAAATAGTTGGGAGTACATCCTTTTGATACTCTTTCACCTTTGTAAAGACCCGTTTTCTCACCTAGTTTAATACAACGTGCACGATTATTTTCATCATAAACGCCTATCCAGCCTGCGGTGAAATTCATAGCCCATTGAACTTCCGGTTCTTCCTGCATAATATTCGCTTCTAATGCAGATAGCAAGTCTGCGGTGTTATCCGGCGGTGTTTGTCCAGTCCATCTCAATCGCCCTTGATAATACCAGAAAATCCGCCTTTGAAGAGCAGAAGGACTATTTTGCCATGACTCCATCAATGCAATTTTCTTCTTGTCTTTGGCGAGCTGGTTAGCCATTAACCAATCCATTAAGTAATTTCGCTCATCAAAAGAATGATTCTGCATATCTTGATCCAGCTTATTTAGTACATCTTGTGAAAGAAGTTTTTTGTCCATAATTAAGATTGCTAATAGTCTGGGCAAAAATTCTTCGGTTGACCAAAGTTCCATAGCTAGTTCGTGATCTTTTTTAATGTCCTTCGCGATTTTTCTTAAGTCGCCTAGCTTAGTGTTACTATTAATCTGAGATAGAATGTTTTCTGCTTTTGAAGAGGATTTTAATTGTACATCTTTTTTTTCATCCACTTTATACAACTCCTTTAGTAGAGCCATTTGTTGAATACTAGCAATGACGCCTATTTAACAAGCGTTCACGTCTGTAGAATAATGTAATCATTACCTCATTCATTAGGATAAAGACTCTGATATTTTTCTACTGTATGTTTAATTAAATTTTTTAAAACATTGGCATCGATATCAGCTAATTTATTTACATAAATGCAAGCCTTACTCTTCGTGTGTTTACCGAAGTGTTCTAATAACTTTTCCCTTTCTTCACTTTCATAGTCTAAATAAAGGCTAATCTTTGCCTTTCTCGGTGAAAAACCCACTAAAGGCGCATCCCCTTCGCGTCCTGATGCATATTTATAGTGATAGCTGCCAAAGCCTATTATACTAGGACCCCACATTTTTGCTTTGTAACCAGTCACCTCTTCAAAGATAGCTAATAACTCATAGGCATCCGCCTTCTTCTTCTCATTTTCCACACTTTCAATAAAGTCAGTTACACTATTTTTGTTTTCTTTCATCTTCGGCTCATTCATATATACGATCCCCTCTCCTGCTCTCAGTATATACACTTGTTTACACTATTTTCATCAATAGTAAATTAAATGGCCCGTTTACGTGATCTGGACACGATCACTTCTAGAGCAATCGCGCCCAATAAAGGCAAAGTAGTCGAAAGTCGTTGATCTGCGCTCCAGCCGGACGCGTGTCTTATGGGCGTGCGGTGAACCACACTCCTCGCTTCGCTCGCTAGGTGTTTCACCTGTCAATGCAAAGATGTGCTCCTTCTCGCTACGCTTCACTCGCAAAAGCCGTTCTTCGTTACGACTTTCGCTGACCCTCCCAGAGTCGCCGGCTGTAGCTCCGATCAACTAGCTGACTACAGTGAAGCTCTGCGGCAATCGTGCCCTTTTATTGAATTTCATATATGGTTTCAGTTTTCCTTTGGAATTAAACGTGAAATTAAGAGTAAAATCATTGCTATCGCGAGCCCAGTAAAAATCACAGACCAAATTGTATTATATGTGAGTTGCTCTCCAACTTTAGAGTTAAACAATACTATTCCAATAACGTTAGATAATATTACTACACCAAATGAAATCGTCTCAATAGTTTTTCGTTTAGTGTTGACTTTTCCTTTCAACATATCACCCTCTTTGGCCCGATTGTAATACAATCCTTATTCAATTAACGCCCCCGATAAAGGCAAAGTGGTCAAGATCCGTTGACTTGCGCTCCAGCCGGACGCGTTCCCGAGGGCGGGCGGTGAACCACACCCCTCGCGTTGCTCGCCGGGTGTTTCACCTGTCAATGCAATGATGTGCTCCTTCTCGCTACGCTTCACTCGCAAAAGCCGTTCTTCGTTACGACTTTCGCTGATCCTCCGGGAGTCGCCGGCTGTAGCGAAGATCAACTAGCCAACTACAGAGAAGCCTCTTCCATAAACGCACCCGATTGCAGAAAAGTAATTATTTAATTAGCATATTGTTCTTTCTTCTGCTTGCGTTTATAAAAATACAGCCATATAAAAAAAGAAATCCAAGCTATGGTAGGTATTATTGTGGGTACAATACTGGGAACCTCAGTAAGCAATATGAGCAATACAGCTATAATTGCAGCTGGCACTACAATCCAAAGACACATTCTAACCACTTTGTTTTTTAAACTTAAATCAAATCCATCACTCATTCTTTTCATCCTTTCTTGTTTAATTAAATGGCCCTATTGTTGAAATAGTGCAATTTACAGTTCGAAAATTGCGCTAGTTGAATATCAAATTTAATTTGAATGTGTCATTCTTGAATTAGTTTATAAAACACACCGATTATCAAACGGGCAAAAGGTGTAGTTAGTGGTAATAACACAAAAGCGTATATTGTTCCCCAAATCAATGTACCCCCAATATTTATTGTTTCCATCCCGCCTCTAACAATAGTTTCACCAAAAATTGCACCTATCGTTCCACTGTATAAGGTTACGAAAAATGCACTTATAAGACTTGTTAGCCACAGTTTTTTATTAGATAATCCGTCTCTATTCTGAAAGTATTCACCTAACACCACAAATGTAATTACAAAAGGGATTACAACTGAGAGATAGAGCCAACCTTCACCCCAAAGTGAAGTAATTCCACCAGCCCATGCTTGCCCTATTAGCATAAATAATAAGGCAGTAATTAAAGAAATTACTATTCCGAAAACTACTCCTGTAATTCTTTTACTAATAATTATTCACCTTCTTCAATTGATAAGTTATCGGACTCTTATTCAACTCCTCTGCCCGTTAGTACAACATACAGGACTTCTTCGCAAAGTGGCCCGATTCTGGAACACAGCTATCCTGTAAACGCACCCGTTTCAGGCACAGTCCTTTTCCGTAACTGTACCGTGGTAGTAGAGGATAGCTCATTTAAAACGCTCTGTCATCTTATTGAAGAGTTGACTTTCTTTCCAAATATCGAATTGCCGATGATATAAAATATCGTAATGATGATAGCACTAACACTTGGATAACCTATATAAACTGCGAGACTCGTATGTTCAACTAAACTAAATTCTCCCCACTCAAGCCATAAACGCCAACCCATTCCAAAGCCGTTTAAAATTATACAAATCGTAAAAACAAACCATATTCTATCTTTAAATAAACCTACAAATATGTTTGCCGCAATGAAATACATTAGTGATGTCAAAACCACAAAAAACAGGCTAAACCCCTTCAGTCCAGGAATTACAAAAGTAAATGATATTCCCGAAAAGAAGAGAATGTTTAAAGTGGCGAATATCAGAAATGTATTTCGTGATTTTCCTACCCGTTCATAGAACTGTTCTGCTAACAAGGGCTTCCCCCCCTTTTAGTTTCTATATGTTCCTATTACTGAAAAGGTACAGGTTCTTTATCCTAGAATAGCCCCCGAATGCTTAATATTTGTTCTCACGTTTTTTCTTGGCAACAAGAAGATAGTCAATTATCAAAAATAAAATTAACATGGTAAAAGCATAGACGTAACCGTTTTTCGGTAATTTTAATATTAGAGATATCCCAGTAAGCATAACAAGAGATAATGCAATCCAATAGACTTTGCTTTTTGACATCCTCAAGAGACACACCTTCTTCTTTCAGTAATTATGATGGCTAATATATTTTGCATACCAATAAAATGGCCCGTTAATGGCATAGTATTTGTGCCACATTCGTACCCATCTATGGAATTACCAAAGGGGTTCATCTTTTCCACTTAATTTAATTTTAGAAATAATAAACGGAACAAATATTAGACTTAACCATCCCAGAGTTAATAACCTTTGCGATTCAGCAGATATGTATTGTCTATCACCACAATTAGGGCAGTCTTTTCCCTTCTTTGAAAATCCAAGAGCGATTATGTCTTTCGCATTCCACTTGTAATTACAGTTAGTACAACGTGGCATGATTATCCCCTCCTATTCTTCATTACCTTACATTCACAAAATGGCCCGTTTGATGAAAATGCTTATTTACATAATACACTTCGTTGCTTGGAGTGTAGGCGCCGACTCCATGAGGATCAGCGTGAACCTTGAAACCCTGGACAGGTGCCTTAATTTCTGTAAAGTACACAGAAATACGGCCAAGCCCTCCGGAAAGCGTGCGCTGAAACATAAAGCAATAGTTTATCTACAATTGATTTTGGTCCATTTATTGAGAAAATCTTCCTCTTATAATCTATTTTAGCATGAAATACTTTGTTCCTTTTAACGTTTTCTCCCCATGTACCGAACCCGTTAGTACCTGACAGATGAAAAATTACACTATCCACAAACCACATCTGTAAGACTCTCCGTTAATTCCTACACTACCATTCGCTTTCCTCTTTATACATATGTTCAATTTATGACAGCAAACACAATTATTCGACAAGATATGACAACTGTCACTAGGTCCTGGCTAATCCGTAGTGTAAGTTATGGATAGAAGTTCGCTAGTCATATATGAAATTTGTAGTTTGAGGAGAAATTTTTAATGAAGAAAATAGCTTGGATTACGGATACGGCAGCACAAGTAGATGAGGCATTCATTCAAAAACATCATGTATTTGTACTTCCTCTTGGTGTAGTGTTTGGAGAGCGATGCTATAGGGAATCACTGGATCTCACAAAAGATGAGTTTTATGATAAATTACGTGCAGCAAAAGGTTCACCTAAAACCTCACAACCTACAATTGGTGAGATGACTTCTTTATATGAAAAACTACAGACAGAAGGATATGACTTTGCGATGGCCGTGCATTTATCCAGTGGCCTCTCTGGTACATTTGAAAGCGCTCAATCTGCCGCAAAGATGACAGACTTCCCTGTGTATCCGATTGATTCGAAAATCGGTTCATTTCCGATGGTTAAAATGATCGAGATGGGCAATGAACTGTTTGCAGAAGGTAAAGAACCCGAAGAAGTGGTGGAATCCCTTACTGCTATGACTTTAAAATCAAAATTATCTTTCATCCCAGGCGGTCTTGGCCAACTGCATAAAAGTGGTCGCGTTTCAGGTACACAAGCATTTTTAAGTAATTTGCTGAACATAAAAGTTCTCATTAGTTTTGAGAACGGAAAAGCCGTGATGACAGAAAAAGTGCGGTCCATGAAGCGAGCAAAAAAACATGTCACTTCCCTACTCCGTGCCGATATGGAAACAGGTTCTGTACCAGAAATAGCAGTTATTCATTGCCATAATGCATATGACGCTGAAATATGGAAGAATGAGCTACTGAAAGAATTTCCTACATTACACGTTCATGTCGTTTCACTTAGTGTTTGTGTGGCCGTACATGCAGGTGAAGGAACTACGGGATTAAGCTGGGTTACATATTAATATAAGAAGGGACCGAATCCATTGTGAATTCGGTCCCTTCTTATATTTCCCATGACATTCTTCATAACCGATACGATGGTATGAGTCCCTTTTTATACAAGAACGCCACAGCATTCAAGAACGCGCTCGGGACTTTCTTCCAAAAGAAACGTTTTCGATAAAATTGGCGATGGGCTTTTTTTAGATTGCTCCACTGCCTGCAGTCCTTTTTCTGTCTATACCGCGCCACATCGATCAGCTTCACTTGATTATCGGGTGTGATAAATATATTCCGCAAATGAATATCAGAAGGGTTTAATCCTGTATTGGCCGCTAGTAATAATGCGTAGTCAATTTCTTTAATATGAGCGTCTGTAATGACTCGCCCATTCGTCATACAATCAAAAAGTGTATCCCCTTCGACGTAATCCATCACTACGTAATTCGCACCCGTTTCATAAATGCAGGGGAAATAGTGAATCCCTTTGAGTGTTTGATAAATCTCTGCTTCTTCCTTCGCGATGTACACGGATTGTGGA
Source organism: Sporosarcina ureae DSM 2281 (assembly GCF_000425545.1). Lineage (GTDB taxonomy): Bacteria > Bacillota > Bacilli > Bacillales_A > Planococcaceae > Sporosarcina > Sporosarcina ureae. Next base: position 174,347 of record NZ_AUDQ01000005.1, read on the forward strand.
AAGAATACTTTAATTGCCTTGTTCGAGCATTTGACTCGGAAAACAAACGCACTTCTCCCTGTTCCGACGAGTTGCAAAGATGGATGAAAGTCCACCAAACGATTCTTTTTATTTATGTTAATGGAATGTACAAGTTCCTGATACATACTCAAAATGTAACCTCCAGTAGTTTTCGATATATAAAAAAGAGACATCAAGACCAATTAGTGGTTTTGATGTCTCTACTAAAACTAAAAGAGACCTCACCAAATAATTGGTAAGGTCTCGCAAACAACGTAAGTTGCCAGTAGAGCCGAGGATTCACATCCTGTGTTGACGACTTTTACTGTAATAGCTACTCCCCTTAACGGAAGTGTTCGTATAATAGTATAGATTTACTTTAAATTGAACCGGCTGATATGTCAACTAATTATGAATTCATAGGTATTAATTGACATATTTCTTGAATGAAATAACCGATTCTTCTCATCGTACAGCTTGACTGCTAAATTTGCTTTTCACAATACCGATCAACGCAGGGAGGACAGATAAAAAGATAATCGCAAGCAATACTGTGGAAAAGTTTTCTTTAATAATAGGAATATTGCCGAATAAATACCCTAGCATCGTGCATATACCTACCCAAAATGCCGCTCCAACGACATTATAGAAAGCAAAGTACTGGTAATTCATGCGGCTCGCGCCTGCAACGAACGGAGCGAATGTCCGGACAAACGGCATAAAGCGGGCAATCAGGATCGTTTTCCCGCCATGCGTATTAAAGAACTTCTCCGCAGCTTTCATTTTCTCTTGGTTTATGACTTTCCCCAGCCAACTGTCATGAGAAATCGACATCCCCACTTTACGTCCAATATGGTAGTTCACTGTATCGCCCAGGACGGCAGCAACGAAGAAGACCGTGACAAGCAACCAAATATTAAAAGCCTCCAGAGCCGCAAATGCACCACCTGCGAACAGCAAGGAATCCCCAGGTAGAAATGGAAAAATCACCACCCCAGTTTCAATAAAAACGATTAAAAATAAGATGACGTACGACCAACCGCCAAAGATTTGAATGATATCGACCAGGTGCTCATCAATGTGCAAGATAAAGCTGATTAGTCCTTGAATGAGGTTCATGTAAAGGCTCCTTTTTGGAAAAAATAACTTCGTCGCGACGCAAGTGGGGATACCAGATGTATACACATCATCAATCTACTTTACGTTCGACACATGGAATTTATCCTTAAAAAGTGCCAAGCCGATAAAATAAATAAGATCCCCTTCCAATTTGAAAGCAAATAGGAAGGGGAATAATACATAGGAGATACTTCCTGATTGTGCGAAAGACTAGATAGGACCACGCATGACATTTTCCAAGCAATCGAATCTCAGATGTGCTAAACGCGGCCGCGGTCAACGTATCGGATGACCATGCTCGCAACGAGCACACTGAACATCAAATGACTCACCGTCCAGTATAACCATGCCATGCCGTCATTCGCTGCTGGAGGCTGGTCGGTTAGCAAGGTAAGGAAATACAAAACTCCGCTTCCCGCTGTGTAAACAACAACATATGGCCACATTTTATATTGCCATTTAAAAAACTTCAATATATAAAACAGCCCTAACACACTGGCAATACAAAAAACGAAGTGAAAGACGATGCCAAACCAAAATACGTGAGAAAAGACATGAATGACGGGAAAGTAGTCTACATTATATAGTAAAATATATGCTTCATTTCCGGTTACAGCCCATATGACAAGCATGAGTAGCGCCAAAACGGCCCCGCCGGCAATTCCTATGCTGACTAACTGCAAAAACTGCTTCATCTGCTTTCCCTCTTTCCTTAAGGTATTTGATTATCTATTCCCTATGACTTTATGAATAAACGACCTTTTTCCACCCGCTCAGATTCGCAGAGTACGGATTTTGCAGAAAGCCAATGCTTAGCCAATTAATCTAAAGAGAGTCTTTGTACTAATGCTCTCGGATGTCATACAAGCACAAAAAGAGACCCCACCAAAAAAACTGGTAAGGTCTCGCAAACCACATGAATGCCAATAGAGCCAAGGGTCTACAACTTATAACGCTGAATTTCACCACAATAGCTACTGCGCTAAATGGAAGTGAAACGTGTAACGGCATAGGTTCACTTAAAACCGAGCCTACTTACATAACAAAAATCACGCATAGTTATTCATTACTATTATCTACAAGTCGCTTTGCATTTACCATCTACTAGAGTAGGTCCTAATTTATTATCGACCGTAATTCAACACCAACCAGACAGTTATGAAGTAATACATAGCCGATGCAAATCGTTCACGAACATGTCCACATGTTCTTTCTTTGTAGACCAACTTGTACAAAAACGAACCGCACTATGTGTAGCGTCGATCTTTTCCCAGAAGGAGAATGAATACTTTTTACGTAACTCTTTCATGACATATTCCGGAAGAATGGGGAATTGCTGATTGGTTGTGGAATCATAACGCAATGCAAATCCGTTCTCCACAAATGCATGTCGAAGAAGAGACGCCATTTCCACAGCGTGCTTCGAAACTTCATAATATAAACCGTCTTCAAACAACGTTTCAAACTGAATCCCTAAAAGTCTACCTTTAGCGAGCAAGCCGCCTCTTTGTTTGATGAAATAGCGGAAATCCTTTTTCAGTGAATCATTTGTAATAACAACAGCCTCACCAAACAACGCACCGACTTTTGTTCCGCCAATATAGAAAACATCACAGAGTCGCGCATAATCAGCTAACGTGATATCGTTGTCAATCGAAGCCAAACCATACCCTAATCGAGCGCCGTCGAGTACTAATGGCAACTGGTATTCTCCACAAACTTTACTCAAAGCTTCTAATTCCGCTTTAGTATACGTCGTCCCATTTTCTGTAGGATTAGAAATGTACACGAGTCCAGGCTGTACACTATGCTCAGGGCTCGCTTCATTCCAATGAGCATCCACTAACTCTTGTACTTGCCCAGCTGTAATTTTCCCGTCTTCGCTAGGTACAGTAAGAACTTTATGTCCGGTAGATTCAATCGCTCCCGTTTCATGTGTCGCGATATGTCCACTTTCTGCAGAAACAGCACCTTGATACGGACGTAAAATCGACGCGATGATGGTAGTATTCGTTTGGGTTCCCCCTACTAAAAAGTGAATATCGGCGTCTTCCGCTTCACACTCTTTCCGAATATACTCTCTAGCTTTTTCACAGTGTTCATCCATACCGTATCCAGGAGTTTGTTCTTCATTTGTTTCAATCAATCTTTGCAGAATCCGCGGATGAGCGCCTTCCGTATAATCATTTTCAAATCGTATCATCGTTGTCCATCTCCAAATATGCCTGATTTTTTCTGCAAGTATACCATAGAATGATGGATTTCTGTTGCATAGTATATTGTTCATAAAATGACGAATTTTTTGATTTTTATTCTACAAACAGCTGTTGTATTTCACTCTCATCTTTTAACTTTTCTTGAATGAAAACGTCCAATTCCTCTTTATTTGTAAAATCATTTAATTCTTTACCATACCAGTCTTGCAATTTCGATTTATTGACTTTATATGTGTTGCCTCCAAAGTCAAAAGCAACCCACTCTGCATTATCGATGAGCGTAAATAAGTAGCTAGCATTATAAACGGCCGCCTCTTCATATTCACTTTCTTCCATTGCAGCATCCATATGTTCATACTGAATCGTCATTCCATAAGGTTCTGCTTTGGTTTCCAGCGAAACTTTTTCAAACTGTTCAGCATAACGCAGTTGCTCAATTATATGGACTACTGCACTGTTATCGCCAATGAATGATTCTTTGTACTCGAATAGACCTTCATTTGGCTGTTCGGTAGTGGAACTGCAGCCACTTAGGAAGAGAACTAGTATAAATGAAAACATAAAGTATTTAGTGAAGTTTTTCATGGTATTCCCCTTTACTAAGAAGATTGCCTATATCGCTCAACAATCAAGACGATCAAAGTGATTTGGATTTTACGTTACTTGCCTATGTTTGGTGCTTAAAGTGGGGATAGTCGTTGGAACGCGTTGATCTGCCAAAAAACTTGTGCCACAATCACACCCTATTGCCGTAAAATGAAGATAACCTAAATAGTCTTATTATTAATTTAATCAGCTTCCTGTCGGGGTATTAAGTAGAAATGAGAGACTAAGCCAATAATCAATGCTGGTACAATCGCAATATAAATATTTTGTCCGAAGTTAATAATCACTATCTTTATAATTTCACTAACATCGCTACTTAGTATATCTTTATAACGATCTGCTTCTTTTATTCCTCTAATTAATATAGTTAGTGAAATAATAATAAAGTAGCTAACCAAAGCATATTTAAAGCTTCTTTTCAATCTAGTATCCTCAGCTTGTTCTTCAATCATTAAAACCTCTAATGACACATCCAATAATTCTGAAATTTTCATCATATTTTTCTTGCTTGGATAACCATTGCCTAATTCCCACTTTGATATTGATTTATCACTAACGTCTAATAACTCCGCAAGCTCTTCTTGTGTATGCCCTTTTTGTTTGCGGTATTCTTTTAGTTTTAAACTTAATATACTTTTATCCATTTTCTTTCCTCCTAGTTGGAACGTATTTGTCTATAATCTTAAACAAACGCCACTATATTCTGAAGGAACTTTTAAAAATAGAATTCTATTTTCAATAAAACGGCCCTATTACTGAATAAATTGCAGATTTCTTATACAACAATCGCATACATAGGTCGGACAGTGGTTTGAACCCGTTGATCTGCGTTGCAGCCGGACGCGTTCCGGAGGGCGGTGAACCACACTCCTCGCTTCGCTCGCTAGGTGTTTCACCTGTCCCACTGATCCTCCCGGAGTCGCCGGCTTCCACTCCGATCAACTAAGCGACTACGAATAAACCATGTTCCACAATCGCACCCTGATTGTTCAATTAAAAAACACTTACTCATTTCATTTTATATAATTAAGTATTCTCTTGTAGTATTTTCTTACTTCGACAGAATTGTGATCTTTAACTTTTTCAGCTAAGGAAACCAATGAATGTCTATCACTCATTTTTCGTTCCGAGTTAGCAACTTTTTTCATAGTGTAAGCCATCACTTCAGGTGCAATGAATTCATCTGGATTGTCCATAACAATAATAGCTTGTGACACTAACCAATCCAAATTACAATCTGCCACAGAATAATATAAAAAACTGTCTGTAATCAAGAATGGATCATCACCCTTTTCAACCTCTCTCTCAAGTTGTCCAGTTGAATAAGAGCTTTCTGAAACTAATTCAAATTCATTCACTTCACTATCTCGTGAAAGTTTATCTATAAACTCTTTGAAATTACTCGCTATTATTATTTCGATATTTTCTTCTGTATCTGAGAAGGAAACGCAAGGCTCCTCTTCTTTTTGCCGGTAATCTAGAAAGAACCAACTATGCCCATCTCCGCTAATTAACACAATATCGTTAGGTAAATCCCATTCTTTAACCATATAAGGCGTAATAAGAATCCCTTCATTTCCCCTACTCCCAATACCAAGAAGATGATCAACAATCACATTCATTTTACTAATCTCAATAGAATTTTTATATAATCGTCCACCATTTTGAGTTCTCATTAATTCAACATAAAAATCTGGTAGTTTTACATTTAAACTTTTTTCTGCTTTTATTAATAAATCCTCTGTCAATTCTTCCAATTCATATTTATCCAATGGTTCGTGCTCCCAAAGTCTATCAACCATAACAAAATCACCTATTTCCATTATTAATAAAATGAACTGCCATAAAAACAGCTGAATTTAACTAAATGGCCCTTTAACGGCATAACCTTTATTCCAGAATTGCACCCGATTACGGCATATCGAGAGTATTAAATATGGTACATTACTTTTTAGATAGATAATATCATGCATTCGCAAAAAGTATAGAACCTAAGAGAAATAACATGACCGTAAACCAGCGGGCAATGGCTGAGTAATCACCTTTAAAAATAAATTCACTATTAAAAATCGGCTACAATGAACCGCAGCAAAAGAAACAACCTTAAAACATGTTTTCATGTCTTTTGAAAAATTCATAGTATGTACGGACATTTTCTAGATCAGTCCAGCGTCGCACCTTAACAGGATTTTCATCCAGATTGTAAATTTTCGCCTCCCTCATGGATAGCAGAAATGGAGAATGTGTTGATATGATAAACTGACAGCCAAAAAAACGGGCAGAGTCTTCAATAAATTTAACCAATTCAATCTGACGTTTTGGGGATAGACTGTTTTCCGGCTCATCCAAAATATAAAGTCCATTATCGCCAATTTTTTCAGTGAAATAAAGGAACGCGCTTTCCCCATTCGAATGTCCCCTTACATTATCAATCAGTTCACTTCTCACAAACTGGGACTGTGTCTTACTTCTGGCTACATTCACCTTTTTTAACTCCTCATAATCTGCCAAAGATTTCATTTGAAAATGCGAATATTTCGCATCCAAATATTCTTCAAAAATCTCCTCCCGTTTTTGGTCAATTCCTTCATTGAGATTCCGGATATTCAACATATAGTCAAATACATCATCACTAGTAATAATCCTACTATTTTCGGGGATGTCTGCTTTAAGCTGCATCTCACACATATTGACATAATCAGGATAAAAATTAGATTTATTATAGATAGAATCACGTTTTATTCCTGTTTTTTCTGCTATTACATTCAATGCAGTACTTTTTCCTGAACCGTTTCCTCCATACAATATCGTCACTGGCTCAAAAACAACCGTTTCAAATTCGTTTCTCGATAAAATTTTAAATGGATAAAACGAGTCATAGCACGTTCTTTTTATTTTCATGATAAAGTCAAATTCCATTCCCTCATTTGGAAATGAAAAGTCATGTATGTAAACCATAATTTCTTCCTCTCGTATAGTTTATCGTTTTCTAACCTTTTCAAACTAATACTTTGTTCGGTTATAGCGCCCGTTAATCGAAGACTTTTATAAAGTCATTGATAATTTTATACTTTGCTTATGGTCAATAGTTGTCCTTCTGCCAATAGAAGTTGCTTAGGTTCAATAATATCATTGAGAAATTTTTTTGATTTATTCTGTACTTTTAATTTAGTTGGGTTCACTAAGTGAGCTATCTGAACAACGCAAACATCATAACGAGCAGTATTATTATGTATATACTGAAGTCACTCACGCAATTCCCAATGTTTATCTACACCGTTTACAATTTCTCTTTGCACTGGATAATCAAAACCTGGAATCATCCACTCCTCAGTTTCTATTATTTGAAGCGATGCATTACCATCTTCCAACTTTTTATCTGAGGCAATATAATAATAATTTGTCATTATAATTCCTTCTTTCTTTCATCATCGGCAAGCTTTACAAACCTTGAAACTTACCTAGTTAAATGGCCCTATTGCTTAAAGGGCGCAAATCCTTGTTCAAGAATTGCCCCCGATTGAAGAAGTTAATTATACAAGTTATCCTCCAAATCCAAATAAATCCATTAGCAATAGTGGTAAAGCTAAACTAATCATGAAGAGAATTATTACTGAAAACCCAAAATACTTGAGTTTTCCTTCCTCCATTGTTTTGAATGCCCGAATACCTAAAATAATCCCGCCTATCATAAGAGCAATTCCAGAGAAAAAGAATGTTCCTATAACGACCTTTTCTAATAAAGTTGGATTTTCAGATATAAGATAACTTATCCTAAACGCAATTACACCTACCATACTTAAAACAAGTGACCATTTACTGTTCATTTGAGAAGCCAACATTTTCACCCCTCACAACCTAATTGATTTAAAGTAATGCTTCTCTTATAACTTTAAATGGCACGTTAATGGCATAAAATTTATGCAACTATCGCCCCCGATAAAGGCAAAGTGGTCAAGATTCGTTGACTTGCGCTCCAGCCGGACGCGTTCCCGAGGGCGGACGGTGAACCACACCCCTCGCGTTGCTCGCCGGGTGTTTCACCTGTCAAAGCAAAGATGTGCTCCTTCTCGCTTCGCTTCACTCGCAAAAGCCGTTCTTCGTTACGGCTCTCGCTGATCCTCTGGGAGTCGCCGACTGTAGCGAAGATCAACTAGCCAACTACATAGAAGCCTCTTCCATAAACGCCCCCATTTGTTTAATAGTTCAATTGCAAACCTTTCTTTTCTTTTTAGTAGCAAGTATAAAACCACCGCATGCTCCTCCACAGATTATAAAAATAATCATAGGAATTACATTATCAAATATCACTATGCCAACCACTATCCACACAAAAAGATATGAAAAAAACAAAGTCCAATTTATCTTCATAAGTTATCTACTCCTTTAAATACATTATTAAATAATTTGGCCTGATTACTGAAAACAGGTGCTATTCTTCTTCGAGAAATACCCCTGGTTAATAGTAAAACTATAATTCACCCTATTGCTATTAGTAAAACTGCAATTGTGTTAAATATGCCGTGAATAATTATTGCCGGAATAATAGAACCTGTCTTTTCATAGGTCCAGGCAAACACAATACCAGTGATAAAATTTACAGGCATCGCATTTAACGTTGGAAAATGAGCAGCCGTAAATATCAGTGAGCTAAACACAATTCCCCAACCCATCCCAAGTCTCACTCTTAACCAACGATAAATAAAACCTCGATAAAATATTTCCTCGTATACAGGCGATATGATCCCAGCGGAAACAAAGGCTATAAGAACCGTAATTACGTTTATATTTTGTTGCAGGCTCTCCGTTTTACTGTTATCTACATCATTTCCCACCAGGCTAGTTAAAAGCACGACAGCCACACTTAACACAATGGTTATGAATAGCCAGATTAGAATCCTCCACCAATACGATGCAGGAAACCCTTTTACCCCAACATCCCTCCACGATAAATTTTGTGGTTTCAATGCAATAAAATATAAACCTAACATGAGCACAACTGCAATTGTTAATCCAGTCACCGTTCCTGAGTATAGTGTATGATCAAACCAGAATTGATACATTGACTGCATACCATATTTAACAGCTACCATGACGAATACAAATTCGAGTAACAATAGCAGAATAAATTCCTTCCATGTCCATGCATCTTTTTGTTTCCACCCCGGTGAATCCATAGCCTAATTCCCCTTCGACATCCTGTTTTTTTAATACACAATCTTGAGCTTATTGTGAATCTATGAACCTACACTTACTTTTCTATTAGTATAACAGAATTTCCCAAAAAATCTTTTGCAAAAGTCAAATTATTCCGTTTATCCAGTTCCACTTGATGTTCTAACCGGATGTTAGTTCTATTAAAAAAATCCCGCAGAAGACCATGTTGTCTCCTGCGGGATTTCTTAAACTTAAGCTTCTGCTGTTTGTTTTTCAAGTGATTCATTATACATATCCGTGTCAAGTTCACCCGTCACGCGGGCTGTTGTGACACCCGCTGTCATCGAACCACTGACGTTTACCGCAGTACGGCCCATGTCAATCAATGGTTCAACAGAAATCAATAACCCCGCGAGTGCGACAGGAAGATTTAATGCCGACAAGACAAGAATTGCGGCAAATGTCGCGCCTCCCCCAACACCCGCTACACCAAATGAGCTAACCGCAACGATCGCGATTAATGTTACTAAAAATGTTGGATCAAGTGGATTGATACCAACCGATGGAGCAATCATGACAGCGAGCATCGCCGGGTAAATGCCTGCACAGCCATTTTGCCCGATGGATAAACCAAATGAGCCAGAAAAGTTTGCGATCCCTTCAGGTACACCTAAGCGGTTTGTTTGTGCATGAATCGTTAACGGTAATGTGCCGGCACTTGAGCGTGATGTAAAAGCAAATATCAACGCTTCTCCTGCTTTTTTCACATACGTCACTGGATTTAATCCCAATAATGTAATAATGAGCAAGTGAATGCCGAACATCACTAGTAAAGCGACATAAGAAGCAAGTACAAACTTCCCGAGACTGTAGATTGCCATAAAGTCAGACGTCGCTACAGTTCGCGCGATAATTGCCAAAATACCATATGGCGTCAAACGTAGGACGATTCGTACAACACCCATGATCAATGCATAAATCGCATCAATTCCTTTTTTCACCGTGACCGCATTTTCTTCATCTCTTCTTGAAATCGTTAAGTAGGCAAATCCTAGGAATGCCGCAAAAATAACGACCCCAATAGTTGAAGTTGGACGTGCCCCTGTGAAATCTAAGAAAGGGTTTGCAGGTAATAAATCAATAAGCTTTTCAGGTAATGAAAGATCGGCTACAGTCTCGTAGTTTTCTTCTATAGAAAGCCCACGTGCTGCTTCTGCTTCTCCTTGTACGATTTCAGAAGCGTCCAGTCCAAATAGCAGCGTGACTGAAATCCCTATAATCGCAGCAATCGCGGTTGTACCGACGAGCATACCTAAAATCGTACCCGCCATTTTCCCGAAGTTTTTCCCAATCGTCACTTTCGTAAAGGCTGCTAAGATGGAAATAAAAACAAGGGGCATGACAATCATTTGCAGTAATTTAACATAGCCGCTCCCGATTAGGTTAAACCATGGCATCGACTGCTTGAGGATCTCAGACTCTGTGCCATATGCGAAATGTAAAATAAGTCCGTAGGCAATCCCGAGCCCAAGCCCCGTAAAAACGCGTTTTGAAAATGAAACCTTTTTGCGATTCATTCTATATAATAGGCCGACGAGCAATAATAGGCCCGCAATGTTCACGATAAGGAAGAAAGTATTCATCATTCTGCACCCCTCTGTCTAATAGTATTGTAGACTATAATATAGACTTTACTTTATCCCCTTAATCCCTATTCGTCAAGTATGTTTTTAAAGAAAGTTACTTTAAACAATCCTTTACGCTACTCACTTGCATCAACATCTCTACTAAAAAAAGGGAATACCGACTAAGCTAACTAGAATCGATATCCCCTTGAAAATTTATACAATTGTCATGAATGTCTCTATACTACGAATACTGAATCATATGCGCAATGATTATAAAAATACCACCGATAAAACTAAAGATTAGTGTTAAGAGCTATATAAATATTAACCACTTCAAATAAGAGATCCCTGGAGCAGCAAGATAAGCCATCATTGTCGAGCTGTTTGGGAAAGTTAAATTCTTGAATCCGCTCCCTAGATGAAGTGGGTGCACAGTCGTCTGTCTCATATCCTAATTAAATTGCGTGAAGGAATCAGAATCGGCATAGTTACCGCTGCTTGACCGGAACCTGAATTGATGAAAATTTTCATGACGTTTGGGAAAGTGTAGATATTTAACACTTTAATAGAATCACGCATGGACATGATGGGATTTGACATCCCAAAGACTAAAGAGTCAATGATAGTACCATCGTATCCCTTTCTGATATGATATGTTACGTTAACCACGATGAATCGTATCGTTCAACTTCGTTCGATACTTGTTAGTCCACGTGTTTGCATCCTTCATTAATTCATCGCAGAAATCGGCTACATTTTCTCCAGTGAGTTCAGTGACTTTCCTTCCTTGCGCTGCTCCTTCTTCGAAGAGATCAAGAATGCTACCAAAAATACGGCTGATATCTTTCCAGTCAGTCAGGCCACCACACGCCGATAGATATTTTTCAATTGCTTTGTACGCATTACGGTACTCACTCGGCAAGTCCTTCACACGCGCCTTCATGGCCTTCCATTCTCTCTTGTCGTCAAAACTACCAATAATTTTCTCGAAAATATTCATCTTCTATCTCCTTTTTAATTTAGTTTGATTTTAGTTCGTTCATTTTATTCGAGACAAATTCCCACTTATCCCAAAATAGTGTAAGTTGCTCTCGACCCGCCTCGTTGAGTGTGTAAAACTTTCTAGGGGGTCCCATATTGGATGGTTTTTTCTCGATGTTCACCAGGTTGTTTTTCTCAAGTCTCATAGTAATCGTATAAACCGTGCCTTCAACTACATCAGTAAAGCCAAGTTCCCGAAGCTGTTGCGTAATTTCATAGCCGTAAGTTTCGCCACGGCTAATGAACTCAAGCACACACCCTTCAAGAACTCCTTTTAACATTTCAGTAATATTTTCCATCCCTACCTCCGCTTGTTCGGTTATTATTTCAGTACTCTGTAGTACTGGTATTCAGTATTACTAACTACTTTAATAATAATGTACAATAGTGTATTCCGTCAAATGAATAACGTAATTCTCCTATTATTTATTTTGCTTCCCCCTAACTCTTTGAATTTAACGATATCTTTATTGATGAACGAACACTTGAAACTATTCCTTCTCACGATGAGCGGCCACGGTATTTAATCCATAAAAAAATCCCACCAATTATTGATTTGGCGGGATTTCTTTATGTACTTTATATAATTGATAATGAAGTGTCTGACTCATTGACTAAAACAGGACACCTATAGCGCTTACCAGGTGATATATGGTGCTGTTCCTGGCGGTGCATTTCGTATAATATCCACTAGAGAGAAAACGTAACCGAACGCGACAATGAACAGCATAATTGTAATCCAAACACTCCACCGTTCTATCCACTTCAGTGTCTCACTTGCATGCTCTTCACCTCGTGCAATAAGGAATTCTGTATTTCCTTCTTGCACGAAGAACATTAGATTTAAGGCGGAATAGACAATCAGCACGAGACCTATAGTCACAAAAGTTCCTCCTACTGCTAATAAACAACTAAGTGACTACAAATAATCCTTGTGCTACAATCGTCCTCGATTGCTTACCATTAGTTAATTTATTCTGTTGGCATATAGGCAATTACTTTATTTGTATTCGAATCAACAAGAATTAAAGGTGTTCCAGTTACAGCATTATCTACATCCTCAAAAGAAACGCTTAACACTTCTTTTCCATCATAGGCTTTATCTAATAATATATATTTATTATCAACAATTACCTCTTTCACTTTCGCACTTTGCAAATCATCTCTTGCTTGGTCCTGCCAGCCTTCTTCTTTTAAAAATTCCCATGCTGCGGCTTTAACATCTTCATAGCTATCCATGTCATTTGAGTTTTCTATCACTTGCTTATTTGAACAACCCATAATTAGCATTATTGAAAATACTACTAATGCAAAATACATGAATTTCAATTTCATTATGCCTTCATCTCCTTGGGAGGTTAGACGGTTTATAATTAGATAAGTTACACAATCTGGCCCTATCCTTGCACAACTTTTATTCAGCTAAAGCCTCAATTCAAGAGGTATGTATTTTTTATATAGCAATGAATTAAAAACTTAAAGTGCTTTTTGCTTTTCATTTTTACGTTGAATTTCTAACAAAATAAATCCTCCCATTAACGCAACAGGTATACTTATTGCAAATACTAATGGTTCTATAAAACTTGCAGCTGCACCACAGATTAATGTTGATATAATTGCCGTTAGAACTCTTCCCATGAAATTCTCTCCTCCTAATTTAATGAAATTCGGCCCTTACGTGAATCCGAGGCGATTTTTGTACTGAAATCGCCGCCGTATACTCGTAAATATCATTCAGCTTTTCTATCCGCCATCCATATAAACCTGATGCCTGCTATTACTAACAAAACGGATATGATCAGCGGGAAAGCCCCTACTTTTATCATTGCAGTTCCAAAAATCCCATAATTAGTGTACCAACCTTGACCATCAACACCGCCAAGACTAAGAGAATAGATTGATGCTGATATTAAGGCAGAGCCATAGATCAGGGCACTCGACAGTAATAAAACCAATCCTATGTTTGTATATTTCATGTTCAACATCCTCCCAACATGCTTTTCCTACCTAATGACCCGTTAATGACATAACCTTTGAGCAACAATCGCGCACAAGTGCTTAATCTTGTCTTATATTTCTTGAATCATTTCCACCCGATTACCAAAAGGGTCTCTGAACTCAAATCGATCAAAGCCTGGGATTGGAACGCCTTCAATTGGCTGAATAGCTTTTTTCTCTAATACATTTTTCCATTTAGAAATATCATCTACCAAATAAGCTAAATGAGCTTTTGTTGTTAGTCTGTCAAAACCATCTTCAGTTCCTACATGAACGTCTCGATCCCCGACTTTTAACCAAAATCCTCCACGCCCTTTGAGTGATTCTGGCTTTTCTATTTCCTCTAACCTTAATACATTGCAATAAAACTGTTTACCTTCTTCTTCCGCACCTTTAGGTATAGTAATTTGTGCATGATGTAATCCAAGAATCACATGAATCTCCCCCTATGTTTTAATAATTTCGCTGTAACACCTTAAAAATTCTTTCCCGCAAAGTCGATCAATTGTGTAATCTGAACACAATCGTTTATACAGCAAAAAAAAGATTTCGGCATAACTTTTATTCAGTCAAAGCGCGCGATCATTGAGTACCTTGACCCTCGCTACAGTTTATTTATTGAATTCGTAATAACTTATTAACGATAGGCTTACTTGTGAAACGTCGCCAGTTGGAACGTGAAAATAACTACAGCATCCCCCACAAGAGATTGATTTGAGCGGTAAGGAAAAAGAGAAGCATTCCTATGGTGACCACTTTAACTAGTTGTTTGGGCGACTGATATAGAATGAAGATTGTGAATATAAAAAGTAGAAACTCCCAAATATATCGAATGTCGAAGTACCAAAATCCAAATGCAAAAGCTTGTCTAGAGATCATCAGTAGAATAACGGACGATAATAAAACGGCGATTGTCCCTTTTCCTTTTGCATACCAACAAGCAAAAGCTAAAAATGGTGAAATCAAGGTCATAGCAATCCAAATCATCATATAGGATTTAGGGAAAAACCCTGCTATCTCAATAGTGTACAGATAGTAGCTACCTACCATTCCAACAAAAAACAAAAACACATTAATGGCTGATCTCATTGGGGATTTGCTGTACAAAGAGATCAGCACTGAAATAAAAATCCAAATCCCCATACGAGAAAAGAAATTACGTAAATCTAACATTTCAAGATAGAACGGCAAGGAATTACTCGCAGTTTCATCAAGTACTTTGGATAGTACCCCCAAAATAACGCCTATGATCAATAGTGAAATCGAGCTTATAATTTTTCTTGATACAGGCACATTCATCGGTTTTCGAATGTCATATAAAAATGTTCGCATGTCCTCACCCAAAGTATAAGTATTTTTATTTTAGGAAAGAACCACCTAAGTAAGAGCTGTAAAACTTATTTCCCGGGAATAATGGCCTTTTTCTTTTCATTTCTCATAAGTTCCCACACAGCACACATGCACATCAAAATCCCAAAGGTAGCAATAATGACGACAGGAGATATGATTTTAACGAAGCTGAAACCAATCATCGCGACACCAACGATCAAATAATGATGGACCGCGTGTAAATGATAGGTATCTTGCTCAGCGTGCCACGCACGAAAGTACCCTTGTAACAGTCCAAGGATTACTTGTAAAAAAAGTACTACATAGGGGAGAATTTCGGACGAATTCTTTATACCGCCTATCAGTATATACACGATTCCCATACCTGCATAAATGATCACTATATATGAACGTTCCTTATTTCTTCTCGATTGCGCAATTCGGTATCCCCAGGCAGCTGCAAAAGAAAATGCGGCAAAGAACCAAGCAAATAAAGTGAACGTCAAAGATACTTCTTTTAACCAAATGATATAATACGGGAAAATTACAACCTGACCGACTGTGACAATCAGCGGTAAATAGCGTGCACTTTTATGATTCATGCTGCGTTCCCTCATTTTACATAATAGTCGTAAAACATATTTTGGAAAACGTTATTTGGATCTCTTCGTAACTTTTCCTCCGCAAATTTATTCCACTGAGGATACGAACGCCTGAACTGTTCCTTCGTCTGATAACGATAGTAAGGTAAATAATACGTTCCGCCATGGTCCAATGTTAGATTGGTCCAGTTTTGGATGAGAGACGTAGCTTCCGAAATCTGCTCTTCCTTTAAGCCATGCTGCATTAAAACAACCAAGCCAAACATATCTTCTTTGGCATAATTTAATGTGGTGAAATGATCTTTAGCAGCATATCGAATGGTTATATTATGAATTTTTAAATCATCATTTTTGTCATTGACCGGTATGACATTCTTCAGATCGTTCATATAGGTTTCAAAGCTATGAACCGGAACAAAGAATTCCTGCAACACTTCCACCCTACCTGGCTTCGTATATTACATAAACGTAGATTCCGAACGCATCGCATTATTTCGGGTAATCTCTTTGCCATCGATGGAAGCAATGTAACGCTTTTGTGTTCCCCAAAAAAGATTTTCTAAAGCGCCCCCATGCCGTCCAAAATCAAGTGCTAACTTCGTTAAACGAACACTTTGTTCTTTTTTAAGCGCAGTCGTATAATCTCGCTTTTCTGTCTGTTGGTAATTGATCACATACATTTCATCTAAAAAGGAATTGGGTGCTACACTCACTCTGGCATAGTGCATGGCCGTATTTTGATCATTCAATAACCGGTCAAAATAGGAGGCATACGCACCAATTTGCAATTTCTCTGTTTGGATCGTATATAGATTGTTTTCCGTTACTTCCACTGTCACATCTACTATCACGCCAAATAATCCATAGCCACCAAATATGTACTTCATCCATTCATCTGGATCATCCCGAGTAACCGTCTTGATGTCGCCTTCAGGGGTAATGATTGTCATGGCCTTTACCGTTTCTGCCATAGAACCAAAGCGAATATCCCGCCCATGTGCATTTACAGATAGAGAACCACCTATTGTAAAAATCGATTGAGATTGCGTAACTTTCAAAGCCAATCCAACAGGTTGTATGGCCTCCTGCACATCTTCCCAAGTGGCGCCTGCTTCGACACGAACCGTTTTTTGCTGTTCATCTATTTCCAGTACGCGATTGAATGTCCGCATATCCAGAACGATTCCGTTTTTGTAATACGTATGGCCACCTTGTGAATGCTGTAAACCAGCAATTGCAATTTGTTGACCATTCACGTTCGCTTGTTTCACAATTCTTTGCAAATCACTTCGATTTTCTGCTTTAACCACTCTTTCAATGCGTTCAGGAAGTAGACCGGTGTAATCTGTTACTAAACCGCTTTGCGAAAGCCCATATTTTCTTTTCTCAATCGGAATGTTCCACAAGATAACGGATACAAAAATAACAACTAGACTTCCAAGGAACCATGGTTTCTTTACTACGAGTGCTATCTTTTGCATGTGATCTCCTTATCCAGTCAGTATTTTAATCTATGAGAATAACTGATCTCATTTTTAACAATCCCGCTAAATAATTGAATACTACTTACTACATTCCTCTTGATTTTGATATGCCTGTTCTCTGGTATAATGGCGAATCGAAAAGCCATAGATTGTAAATACCAGCAAAATCAATACCCATATAGTATCTCTATACGTATCATAGGGTACGTTCGCTATCATACGGTGATAGATCTCCAAAGCAAGCCATCCATATGGAAAAACAGGAAGCGCGTGTTTAGCTGACTTGGCTAATACCATTTTTCCTTTTTCGTTTTTGGAGTTCTCGCTTCTAGAATATTTGAATTGCACAATCAAGGCATATACAAAAAACGGTAGTAGTAACACGCCTATAATAAGCATTAATCAAATCTCCCTTAAAATAGTTTTAACTGTAGTTCTGCTTTACTTTGTATCGGAATACCATTTTATGGGCAGTTCGTACAAAATTACGGAAAGATTTAAATAACTACAAAAAACAAGAGTGTTACCAGAATAGAAACAACTAAAATCATTGATAAATTTCTACCTACTTTTGCACCCAAATCATCTTTGAATTTATAACCAATAAGTAATGCGGGTATATAAAAAACAAGAGAATAAAATATTGTATAATGCAACCCCGTACCACCATTTGACCAAGGATTTACCCCTATGAAACGCAAGACATGATCGCCAATAGCGTCATATTTTCCAATGGACACGGAAAATAATAAGCCTAATACAAATATCAATAGCGATAATGACCCTAATCCCAATTTCTTATAAGTTTTAACGTTTTCAAGACTATTGCTAACCACTATCTCTTTTCCTCCTTTTGTATTACATTAATAATCTGGCCCCATTCTGGCACAGTGCTAATTCAACAATTCACACCCGATTAACGAAAAACAGGAGCAATAATCAGCATTAATATAGAGCTTGAAATTAGAATAGTGCTGATTCTTTTTGGTAGTTTTACTTTTCCATCGCCTTTGTAGAATCCAGAGAACTGGAGTTTGTTTCTATACAAGACGAAAAGAATAATAAGAATGGATCCCCCTACTAGCCAAGCACCATGAGTATCATCTACATGTATCCCAAATACTGAATAAATTAATTTCACAAGCCCACCCATTAAGCTTCCAATAAGTAATAATATAATTGCGATACGGAACATTTCTATGACAGCTTCTAGACCTTTTTTCATTTTTGTCCCCCTTTAAATAGCTAATTCCTTTTAGGACGTTAATGAATGATTAAAAAGCTATTAATGTCGTACGTTCGTCATTGTCATCTGTAATATATTCAATCTCCTTGTACTTGGCAGCTACTGCTTGATTGTAAAGACTTTGGATAGTGGATTTATTCTTCGAGTAGATTGTTACATACGATGAATCCACGATCAGAAGAACAAATTGACAATCACTTTTTAAAAAGTCTTCATAAGACTCAATTTCCCATTCAGATTCTACATTCATATATGCTTTTAAATCAGCAAAAATTAAGTAATATTCATTTATAGAAATTAGTTTTATAAGTTCCTTACCAGTTAAATGAGTTATTGTGCCAAATAGGTCTTTACCGAGCGTGTCATTTTCAATGATATATGCTTCACCATCGCCAATCTGCCACTCCCATCTTGATACGTCAACTTCTTTTAAGATATCGAATAACTGTTTTCCGTATTCATTGGGAATTTCAAAGGAAACGCCTCGCATCACGATCTCCCCCTTTTATAAATGATTAGGTACGATAAGTAAGTGTAGGTATCCTTTTACACAACTTCGCCAGTAAGGTAGATAGCGGACTAAATCCTAGTAACTATTGCAACACATTTTTTAATTCAGTAGTCTGTTTTTCATTAAGAATAAGATACCGATTAGGAAACCCATCAGAACCACTTACACCGTCTGCAAATAAAATTGAACTTCCGTCTTCTTGATAATATATATACCGTTGGATTTCAGAAATCCCCTTTTTGGTTTCGTCTAGCGAAATGAAAACATCCGACTCTTTCTTTAATTCTTTTGGTCGATCTACCTCATCAGCGTTTTTAACGATATTTCTTAAAGATTCAATGGCTTTTGAATCTGTAATTTCGTTATAGAAATTTACCCCTTCTCCACCTTCATCGGTAAAAGGTGTGCCTATTCTTAATACTTCTCCCGTTGCACACCCTGCAAGTATTACGGAAAAGCTTAAAATGACTACCAGCCAAATGTACTTATTCATTTTAATCGCCCTCTCCTATATGACTTTCATAATCCTTTATATTTATAACAATACTTAACTGTTTAACTCGATTGAAGTGTAATCCTTATACAACAGCTGCACCCTTTTGTTGATAGTTTTACATTGGCAATTAAAGCTAATAACCATCACGCAAATTGATTCTTACAATCAATTCGATAATCGGTGAAGTAAACGTATCTGGAATCATCGGTGAAGGTAAACTTTTGTTATAGTTCGTTAAGCCGAAGGATGCCCCATCCAAATCGATCCAATCCAATTCGTCGATCCCCTTTATTTCTCCAATGAAATGATAATCAGCCACATAATAATAAGTTCCATCGTCATTTTCAGCAGCTTTCCAAACTTCCGCTTCCTTTCTTGCGTCAATGCCAAATTGCTCAAAAAACTGATGAATGGCAGGGGTTGTTTGGACAATGGCCTTTTCATAGTATGTACATTCAGCGCATCCACAATGAGCTTTGTCTGAAATAAGTGGAAGTTCCTTATATAATTCCTTTGTTTTAGTTTTATCTACCTCAATGACGTGTCCATGTAATAGTAGTTTCTCCAAGTTCTCATCCCTGCCAATTTTTGTAGTCTTGTCCGATTGAGGCACTAACCTTCTGCCGATTAAAGAGCTGCACTACTCTTTGATTAGTAATTGCTTATTCAGGGTTCCCATCTAACAAATGCCCATTCTTCAATTGTTTGAGTATCGAGCGGCATGGGATGATATAGAAATTCTTCTTCCACTACATCAATACCCGGAAAATCAGCTAAAACTTCTGTACAGGCTACACTTAAAACTTCCTTTTCTTCTTCAGTTGGTTCTGTATCAAAAAAAGCTTGCCATATAAGCTCATTTTCCTCGTCTATAAGTACTCTTAATCCTTTTAAATTCCTAGGAATAGCACAGAACAATGCTCTGTGTACACTAAGCACTAGCAAGTTTTCCATTTTCAAACTCCTTGCATATTAAATTTACTATCTCAATGGAATTAGTAGAATCCTTATGCCCAAATTGCCCTCGATTGCAGTTCATTATTTTTAAGTGATCTTATTTCTTTTGGAATTAAAGATGATACTAGCTATACCTACACCAGTAGCAGGAAGAATTATTAATAAAGTGCTTAATCTATTGGCTTGTATGTAATTATTGAAGAGAAGAAAACTTAAAAAAGCTACTACAAAATAAACTGGTATAAATCTTTTTGACCACAAAACGGAATTTTCCATTCTGATCAATCCCTTCTTTTGAGCTAGTTTGGTGCGCAACGGTAGTTCAGTTAACGCCCCCAATAAAGGCAAAGTGGTCAAGACCCGTTGACTTGCGCTCCAGCCGGGCGCGTTCCCGAGGGCGGTGAACCACACCCCTCGCGTTGCTCGCCGGGTGTTTCACCTGTCCCACTGATCCTCCAGGAGTCGCCGGCTTCCGCTCCAATCAACTAGCCAACTACAGAGAAGCCTCTTCCATAAACGCACCCGATTCTTGAAGAGTGATTTTATTTACCTCTTCAATCCGTTCAGTTAACTTGCCTTAATCGTACTCCCATTCAATTCGGGGTATATCAACTCGATACATTTCTTATTTTAATGATCTTTTCAAGGTCATTAATTAATCCACATAAAACGAAACAGCTATTTTTTTACTCTCCTTATTCCTGTTAGCATGGAATTTAAAGACAATCCTATAAACACCTTTCTGCTGTATATAGGATTGCGGAAATTTCTGATCTATTTTTTTGCCGGGTTCTAATACATTTAACTTATCCTCTGTTACTGCATCATCTGCCGCAACCCAAACGTTATCTTGTAAGTATTCCAGGCTAGTTCCCAGCCCTGTGTAATCCACCGGTGCTTCCCCCTCATTTCTCATAATAACAACCGGTGTCTCTCCCTGATCGTATCTCTCTTGGCTAACTGATATAGAAATGGAAATATCTCCATCTTTATAAAATGAATCAATATTATTCATTTTACTTTGATTTCCTTTGTCATTAATGTCCTTTTCTTCTGAACAAGCAGCTAAAATCATTATGATCCCGATTAATATAATTAAATTTTTCCTTTTCATTTTATTCCTCCCTCTTTGCCATTAGACTGTGAAGAGTTAAATAAGTTTCATCTTTCTTTAATCTGGCCCGATTGCGATATAGGCGAAGTTGCTTATAAACCAATCGCCCCCGATTGCTTAAGGTTACATTTAATTATTAGATCCCTTCGGAGTTAAGCATTGTGTAGTCTTGGCAGTATACGCACCGTAAACGTAAGCAACAGATTCTTTTTCGTCATCCTCTAACATTGTCTTTTCAAATTCTTCACGGTTATTGAATCTATTAGCAACATCTTTATAATCCTCATATGTGATTTCAGTAGCAAAAGCCTTTTGTACTTTTGCGGCTTTGTAAGTAGCACCGTTAAGCATATCTACTTCTTCGTCATTATTTAATTCCGCAGTTGCTTTGTTAAAACCCTCAATTGTTTGATCAAACTCTGAGGCACTTAAATCTGTTTTTGCAGCTTCAATGTTCTTTGTTTGTAAGCGTCAAAAAGTGAACACGTTGTTTCATATAAAAGAAAATGCCCCAAAGAATCGATCATAAAGATTCTTCGGGGCGTTTTCTATTTCTTTGATTGGATATAACAATTCTTTGGTAAGGTCTTTGACCAAGGCATTAAGTCTTCAAACTCTGCGATTTTCTCAAGGTTACGTTGAGGAAGTTCTTCGAAAAGGAACTGCAAGTAGAAGAAAGGATTCACGCCATTCTCTTTTGCGGTCTCTACGAGACTATAGGCGATTGCACTTGAAGTAGCACCTCTTGTGGAAACTGCGA
>NZ_AUDQ01000006.1 GCF_000425545.1 Sporosarcina ureae DSM 2281
TGCTCCTTTAACCATTCAAGTATTTGATCTCGATAGGGATCTAACTTCTTACTTCTAGTCTGTAAAGACAATGTGAATTTGAAGAATTCATCTGGTTTCATTTTCCCATAATCAATCACCCTATTTCTAGAAATTTTGAGCTTTCTGGAGATTGCACTGTTAGAGAATCCTTCTTTACGCAATCTATGTATTTCATTGTAAACCATCCACTTTTCCACTTCCTATACCTCTCTTTCTATAGACTAGCTTCAGTATATAGAAAGTAGATTTTTTTGTGGAAAACTGTTGATTCTTATTTGTTGAAAGCTGTTGAATCTAGTTTAACGTTTACAAGTGGTAAATATTCCCGGCCAGCTGAATGTTAAATAATTGCTGGCCATCTGTCAGGTCGGTTGAAAGAATTTCTTCAATCCGTTTCAGGCGATAGTTCAGCGTGTTCGTGTGGACGTGAAGGGCAACGGCAGTTCGTTTGATGTTTTGGTTTTGACGCAAATAGGTAAGTAGTGTTTGCAGCAAGTCTCCTTTTCGGGCTTGTTCGTATTGAATGAGCGGGCCGATGACTTCATGGACGAAATCGAGCAGCTCTTCTTCTGAATTCCGTAAGATGAAGCGTTGGATGCCGAGGTCTGTGTAGGACAGGGCGCGTTCTTCGAATTGGTAGTTTTTCATGAATGTGATGCATTTTTCAGCTTCTTTGAATGATTCGTGGGCGGCGGCGAGGTTTGGTTTCATTCTGCCGATGCCGATGGTGATGTCGAGTTCGTTGTATGTTTTTTCAATTTCCTGCTGCAAGTGCAAGGCGAGTTGTTTAATGCTGCCTGCCTGGTTTGCTGCCTGCAGTTTGGCAGGGTAAGAGAATAAGGCGGCGAGCTTGTTTTGATCGATGAGCGCGGCACCTTGCGAGTTCTTTCCCAGGAAATATTTATTCGCCATATGGAGCAGGTTGTTGATGACGTTTTCGCTTATAGCTCCGCGCTGCAATTTGTCTTTGTTTTCGACGCTGACGCTGACAGCGATGTAGTTGCGGTTCAAGTCAAATTGTAGTTTTTTTGCCTGCTTCATTAATGTTTCATCGATTGCCTGGCCGGATAAAATTTTTGTCATGAATTCACCCTGCAGACGCTGCTGTGTTTCGTAGACAGCTTGTTCTTTGACGAGCTCGAGCATGATGACCGTGCAGATGTGTTCTAGCGCGTTGATTCCGTCTTCTCCAATTGGGTCTTTTGAGACAATGATGAGCGAACCAAGTGGCTTCATTTTCGATTGTAGCGGTAGCGCGATGAATTGATAGTTTTCGAGGCCTATCGTGATATTAGAGACGCTATACGGGCTGTTGAGCGACTGGTCGTTCTGTTTCTCAAAGCGTAAAAGTTCGCTTTTCATCTCTTCTGAAACAGGCGCGCGACAGGCAGAAGCGGTCAGTTCGCCTGTCTCATCGAATAAGAAAATATGCTCGCCGATAGTTTTGTAAATATAGTCAATAATGGACTGGATTCCTTCTCCGTTGACGACGAGATTGGCGATATTGCGCTGCGTTTCGATCGAGCGGGACAGCAGCTGGACAGTCTTTTTCTCGTTATGATAAATATTCGATTTTTCGAGCGCGATGGCGGCTTGTTGGGCGATCGCATCTAACAACTGCATATCTTCTTTTTTGAAATGAAGCGATTTATCAAATGAATCAAGCGTAATGACACCGATGCACGTTCCTTTCAATATAATCGGTGATGAAATGACTGAAGTGAAATGAAAATTATTTGAAATAGATTCATCGAGCAACGTCCGGTTGCAAGGAGTGAGTGTATCGAGCGCCTGTTTGATTTCTTCTTCATTTTTAAACACCAACCCTTTTTCCGCTTGAAACGTCATGCCCGTCATGGATTCACCGCTGCTTAATTCAATCGATTTAAAGATTTGTGGATAAAACAAACCATGAGCGGATTTGGCCATCAGGCGCTGTTTCTGCTGGTCGAAAACCCAAATCGAACCGCCTCCTGCTGCGTCTACAGCGGAAATTGCTTCATCAATAATCAAATCGAAAATCGTTTCAATATCTAATGAAGAGTTAATGACAGTGGAAACATGTACAAGAGATTTGAGCTGCCGGCGAGTTAAAGTGTCCTGCATAATCTACCATCCTCACTCTATAGTATTTTGTGTTTTTGTGTAAAACACACAAATTCTTTCGGAAAATCACACATGGAATAGATTTCTTTATTGTTTATAATTATAAGTGAATTGGGAATAAAATGAAAGCGGGTATGTTGAAAGTATACGTATATATGAAAGCGTTTGCAATCTGAGTGTTGATAGAATGATATACGGCAATGACGGAATGTAAAAGAAGAATGGAGGGTATTGGATATGAATTTTGATTTGACGGATGAACAACAAATGGTGCGCAAGCTGGTTCGCGAATTTGCGGAAGCGGAAGTGGCGCCGGGTGCGGATGAGCGCGATCGTACAGGGGAATTCCCGAAAGAGATTTTTGAAAAGTTTTCGGAGCTCGGCTTGATGGGGTTGCCTTTCTCGGAAGAGTACGGCGGTGGAGGAGCGGATACAACGAGTTTTGCGATCGTCACAGAAGAATTAAGTCGTGTTTGCGCGTCAACAGGCATCACGTATTCTGCGCATATTTCACTTGGCGGAGCGCCGCTTCATTTATTCGGCACACCGGAGCAGAAAGAGAAATATCTTACGCCGATTTGTACGGGCGAATCGTTCGGGGCCTTTGGATTGACGGAGCCAAATGCAGGGTCAGATGCGGGCGGTACAGAAACGACAGCTGTTCTTGAAGGCGATGAGTGGGTTATTAACGGTTCGAAATGTTTCATTACGAATGCGAGCTATGCGAAACATCTTGCGGTGACAGCGATTACAGACCGCTCGAAAGGAACGAACGGCATCAGCGCGTTTATCGTGCCGACTGATACACCAGGGTTTACGGTCATTGCAAACTACGAAAAAATGGGACTTCATTCTTCTAATACAACGGAATTGATTTTGGAAAATGTCCGTGTACCGAAAGAAAATCTTCTTGGTGAAATTGGAAACGGTTACAAACAATTTTTGGCAACGCTTGACGGCGGACGGATTGGCATCGGTGCGATGGCTGTTGGTTTAGCGCAGGGAGCGTACGAAAAGGCACTGAATTACGCGCAGGAGCGAAAGCAGTTCGGCAGAAGCATTTCAAACTTCCAAGCGATTCAGTTCAAACTTGCGGATATGGCGATGAATATCGAACTGTCACGCAATATGGTGTATAAAGCAGCGTGGCTGAAAGATCAAGGCCGCCCATTCAAAAAAGAAGCGGCGTTTGCGAAATTATTCGCATCTGAAATGTGCATGCGCGTCTGCGATCAAGCAGTGCAGATTCACGGCGGCTACGGCTATATTAAAGAATACCAAGTCGAGCGTTTCTTCCGCGATGCGAAACTTTTAGAAATTGGCGAAGGCACGTCCGAAGTACAGCGAATGGTCATTGCGAAACAAATCGGCTGCTGATTTTTGAAAGGATTTTCAACGAATTGACAAAGGGGCGATTGAATGGATAGTGAACGAGTTTTACAAGTAGCGGCGAATAGTAAACTTATTTATCCTAGTGAAGAAAAGGCGCGCTCGACTTCGATCGGCAGCGCAGAAGCTTTCCAAGAACTTCTCCGGCAGTCCCAGGAAGATCCGGCTGCATTTTGGGATCAGCAGGCCCGTGAGCTCGAATGGTATGAACCGTGGACAGAGACGATCAGAGGCACGCTCCCTGACTTCAAGTTTTTCGTTGACGGCATTACAAATCCGAGCATCAACCTACTCGACCGGCATATACATAACGGTGCCGGTAACCGGACGGCGCTCATTTGGGAAAGCGAGAACGGCGATTCGAAGTTTTACACGTATTCGATGCTTCTTGCGGAAGTGAACCGTTTTTCCAATGTGCTTCGGTCGTTCGGCGTGAAAAAAGGCGATTGTGTCGCGATTTATCTGCCAAACTTGGCGGAAGCGGTCATAGCGGTGCTCGCGTGTTTCCGTGTCGGGGCGATTTATAACGCAGTCTTTTCGGGCTATTCCGAGCGCTCTTTGTCCGATCGGCTGGAAAGCTTTGAACCGAAAATCATCATCACAGCGGATGCGACAGTTCGCCGCGGCAAAGAAATCCGTTTGAAAGAAAAAGTCGATCAAGTGGTGCCGTCTACTTCTTCAGTTGAAGCGATCATCGTCGTCAATCGCATGGGAATCGATATCGATATGCAGGAAGGCCGCGATTACTGGTGGCATGAGCTGACGGAAAAAGCGAGCATCCATTGCGAACCGGAGCGACTTGAAGCGAATGAAAGCGGCATCGTTTTCTATACGAGCGGCACGACGGGCAAGCCGAAAGGGATCGTGCATTCAGGGACGGCATTCGTCGTGCAGAACTATGTCTACGCAAAATACCATCTCGACCATCGCGAAGACGACGTATTTTGGTGCACGGCGGATATCGGCTGGCTGACGATGCATATTTGGGGCATCGTCGGATCTCTTGCGAACGGCGTCACAACAGTCATTTGCGAAGGGGCAATCGATTATCCCGAGAAAACACGTTTTTATCAAATCATTGAAAAATACCGTGTCAATAAATTATTTACCGCTCCGACTGCGCTGCGCATGTTGAAAAGCATGGGCGAGAAGCCGATCGAGCAGTTTGACTTATCATGCCTTGACGTGATCGCACTCGTCGGCGAGCCGTTCGATGCGGAGACGTGGCACTGGACATATGAAGTGCTCGGCAAGAAAAAAGTCTATATTAACAACACTTGGGGGCAGACCGAAACAGCCGGCTCGCCAATTGCAGGAGCAGCATGGCTGACGCCGATGAAACCGGGCTCTTCCGGCAAGCCGTTTATAGGCGCGGTGTTCGATGTCGTTAATGAAGCCGGCGAACCCGTGAAAGCCGGGCAGCTCGGTAACTTAATCATTAAAAAGCCGTTTCCGATGCTGTGCCGAACGATTTGGAGAGAGCCGGAACGTTACTACGGTTCATACTACAGCCAAGTCGACGACAGCTACTACGCAAGCGATCTCGCGCTAATCGACGAAGACGGCTATATTTGGGTAGTCGGCCGTTCCGACGATGCGTTCAACGTCGCCGGCCACCGTTTAAGCACAATGGAAATGGAAAGCGCTGTGCTCGAAAGTGCAGGCGTAGCGGAATGCGCGGTCATTGGCGTGCCGGATGAAATTAAAGGAGAAGTGCCTCTAGTTTTCGTCTGCCTTTCTGAAGATGCAGCTGACGGGCAAGAAGTAGTAGAGCGGATTCAAGAAAACATCATCCGCCAGATCGGAAAAATTGCCCAGCCGAAAGAAATCGTCATAACCGACTCTTTGCCGAAAACGGTGAGTGGAAAAATTATGCGCCGCCTGATTAAAGAAATCGTTACGACAGGCAATGTCGCAGGTGATGTGACGGGGCTTGAAGATCCGTCGACAGTTGCAGAACTTCAGAGCGTCATGGAAGCGAAAACTGTGGGCAAATAAATGGACAGCGGAGCCGGTCTTTATGCTTCCGGCTTCCTCTTTACCTAAAATGAAGCCCACGAATGCTTGATTACATGATAAATAGAAAGGGTGTACATCATGTTTAAAAAGATATTAATTGCGAACCGCGGGGAAATAGCGGCTCGAGTCATACGTACGTGCAGAGCGCTCGGCATTAAAACGGTCGGTGTCTATTCGGAAGCGGATGCGGAAGCTGTCCATGTCAAACAGGCGGATGAAGCATATTTGCTCGGCGGACCGCGAGTAACGGAAAGTTATATGAAAATTGATAAAATTTTCGAAGCAGCGCATCAGTCGAAAGCACAAGCGATTCACCCAGGCTATGGTCTGCTATCTGAAAATGCCGAATTTGCGCGCCGCTGTGAGGAAGAAGGATTCGTGTTCATCGGGCCTTCGCCTGAAGTCATTTCAGAAATGGGTAGCAAAATTGCGTCACGCAAGGCGATGGAAAAAGCCGGTGTTCCGGTCGTGCCGGGTGTTACCCGTTCGCTTGCAGACGCGGAAGATGCGATCGAAGCGGCGGAAAGCATCGGCTATCCGGTTATGTTGAAGGCGTCTGCAGGAGGCGGCGGAATCGGGATGCAAGTCGTCTACAGCGCCGACGAAATCCGCAAAGCGTTCGAAGGCAATCAAAAACGAGCGACTGATTTCTTCGGCGACGGCGCGATGTATATTGAAAAATTCGTTGAAAAACCGCGCCATATCGAAATCCAAATTTTAGCGGACAATGAAGGAAATACAGTGTACTTATGGGAGCGCGAATGCTCAATCCAGCGCCGCCACCAAAAAGTCGTAGAAGAAGCGCCGTCTTCATTCATTTCAGAAGAGACACGAAGAAAAATGGGCGAAGCGGCGGTTAAAGCGGCGAAGTCCATCGGTTATAAAAACGCCGGCACGATCGAGTTTTTAGTCGACGCAGATCAAAACTTCTACTTTCTTGAAATGAATACACGGCTGCAAGTTGAGCACCCGATTACGGAAGAGATTACGGGGCTTGACTTAGTGAAGGAGCAGCTTGATATCGCAGCGGGGAGAACACTGTCATTTGCGCAAGAAGACGTCAAACGCGACGGACACGCAATTGAAGTGCGGATTTACGCAGAAGATCCGAAAACATTTTTCCCTTCACCTGGAACGATCACGAAACTGGAGCTGCCGGAAGGACCGGGCATCCGCCACGAATTGGCAGTTCACGGCGATTCGGTCGTCACACCGTTTTACGACCCGATGATCGCGAAACTCGTCGTTAAAGGTAAAGACCGCGATGAAGCAATCGACCGGCTGCAAGAAGCGCTATCAAACTACCATATTGAAGGCATCAAGACGAATATCCCGATGCTCCAGGAAGTAGCAGCGCATGAAGCATTCCGTTTTGGGGATACGACGACGGAATTCGTGGAAAAATACTTGACGAAGAAAAAGAAAAAACAAAAACAGACGAAATGACTCTGGAGGAATTATTATGACAGAAATTACAGCAAGCATGGCAGGAAGCGTTTGGAAAGTACTCGTGAAAGCAGGAGACGAAGTAGAAGAAGATCAAGACATCGCCATCTTGGAATCGATGAAAATGGAAATACCGATTGCTACTGATTTTGACGGAGTCGTAAAAGAAGTAAAAGTGAACGAAGGCGAATTCGTCAACGAAGGAGACGTCATCGCAGTCATTGAATAATTCCTGTAGAAGGAGATGAAACGATGAAATGGCCTGAAACGATTACGATTAAAGAAGTTGGACCGCGCGACGGACTCCAGAACGAAAAAATCTTCATTCCGACCGATGACAAAATTGCTTGGATTAATGAGCTGTCTAAAAGCGGCCTGACATCGATTGAAGTGACGTCTTTCGTCAATCCGAAATGGATTCCGGCACTTGCGGACGCAGTTGATGTGATGGCGGGCATTAAGCGGGAGCCGGGCGTCT
This sequence comes from Sporosarcina ureae DSM 2281, assembly GCF_000425545.1. GTDB lineage: Bacteria > Bacillota > Bacilli > Bacillales_A > Planococcaceae > Sporosarcina > Sporosarcina ureae. The sequence continues at coordinate 7,460 of NZ_AUDQ01000006.1, forward strand.
CTTACTCGGCGCTCGTCCCGAACCGCCAAGGGCTTGAACGGGCCTTTGCGGCAGATATCGATGAAGCGGCGGTGTTCATGTCGGCGAGCGAAACGCATAATTTGAAAAATATTAATAAAACGATTCCGGATACACTGCCTGTATTAAAAGAAATTGTCCAAGACGCGAATGCGGCGGGCAAGAAGACGAGAGGTTATGTGTCTACAGTGTTCGGCTGTCCGTACGAAGGTGTGGTCAATACGGAAGCGGTCGTCCGCGTGGCGGATTCGTTGTTTGATATGGGCATTGACGAATTGTCGCTAGGCGATACGATCGGCGTTGCGAATCCGCGGCAAGTCCAGGAAGTGCTTGACCTGCTATTGAAACGTTTTCCGTCAGACAAATTGGCGATGCATTTCCATGACACGCGCGGGATGGCTTTAGCGAATGTCCTGGCGTCGCTTGATATGGGCATTACGGTATTCGACAGTTCAGCTGGCGGGCTCGGTGGCTGTCCGTACGCACCGGGTGCTTCAGGCAACGCGGTGACAGAAGATCTATTGTATATGTTGCATGGCATGGGCATTCATACCGGCGTCGATGAAGAAAAGATTTTAGCGGCATCCGCGTTTATTCAAGAAAAAATCGGCCAGTCGCTTCCAAGTAAAAACTTGCAGGCTGCCGGTGCGCATGATCAGTGAAGGACGTGAGTATATGGGGAATCAAGTGATGCTAGAGAAGCGCGGCGACGGAATTGCGATCATCGTATTGAATCGTCCAGAAGCGGCAAATGCATTGTCGGTCGAGATGCTACAAGGGCTTTACGATGCGTTGCAGGAATGCCGTTACGACCGGGAAATACGCGCAGTTATTCTAACAGGCGCCGGTGAAAAAGCTTTTTGTGCGGGCGCTGATTTAAAAGAACGCGCAGGAATGAATCCGGTCGATGTGCGCAAGACGGTTTCATTAATCAGGGAGACGATTAACGGTATTGAATTACTGCCGCAGCCGGTCATCGCCGCAGTCAACGGCGTTGCGCTCGGCGGCGGAACAGAACTGGCGCTGGCATGCGACATCCGCATTGCTGCAGAGACAGCAAAGTTCGGATTGACGGAAACTTCGCTTGGCATTATTCCGGGAGCTGGCGGTACGCAGCGTCTGCCGAGATTGATTGGCAAAGGACGGGCGAAAGAGATTATTTTCACAGCGCGTAGAGTCGAAGCGGCAGAAGCTTTGGACATCGGGCTCGCTGAGTACATTGTGGCGCCTGATCAGCTGAGGGATAAAGCGTTTGCTGTCGCTGGACAAATCGCAGCGAACAGCCCGCTTGCTGTCACGCAGGCGAAGTTCGCGATTGACCATGGCTATGACGTCGAACTGCAGACGGGGCTCGCAATCGAACAGAACGCCTATGAAGTGACGATTCCTTCAAAAGACCGGCTCGAAGGACTGCAGGCATTTAAGGAAAAACGCAAGCCTGTATATACTGGCGAATGATAAATGACTATAAGGGAGGCAGGACGATGACAACAGATACGAAATCTTTGCAGCAAGCATTGAATGAAAGAGTAGAGCAGATAAAAAAAGGTGGCGCGCCGAAATACCATGAGAAAAATGCGGACCAAGGGAAAATGTTCGTCCGGGACCGCTTGAAATTATTATTCGATTCAGATCTTGAAATCGAAGATGGCCAATTTGCGAACTGCATGGCGGGCGATCTTCCTGCTGACGGTGTTGTAACAGGTATGGGGAAGATTAACGGCCAAGTTGTTTGCGTCATGGCGAATGATTCTACAATCAAAGCAGGCTCATGGGGCGCGCGGACAGTGGAAAAAATTATTCGCATTCAGGAAACCGCTGAAAAATTGAATGTGCCGCTCGTTTACTTAGTTGATTCAGCAGGCGCGCGGATTACGGATCAAGTCGAAATGTTCCCGGGTCGCCGTGGTGCAGGTAGAATTTTCTACAATCAAGTGAAATTATCCGGCCGGATTCCACAAATCTGTGTCTTGTTCGGACCGTCTGCTGCTGGCGGCGCGTATATTCCGGCGTTTTGCGATATCGTCATCATGGTCGACAAAAACGCTTCGATGTACCTTGGATCACCGCGCATGGCGGAAATGGTTATCGGAGAAAAAGTAACGCTAGAGGAAATGGGCGGAGCGCGCATGCACTGCTCAACTTCAGGATGCGGCGATGTGCTCGCGAAAAGCGAAGAAGATGCAATCGCAGCAGCGCGAAGATATTTATCATATTTCCCAGCAAACTTCTCGGAAAAGCCGCCTGTACGTGATGCAGTGGAGCCAAAACAGCTGGAGAAGGCACTGGAAGAAATTATTCCGAAAAACGAAAACGCTCCGTTTAATATGCACGACTTGATCAAAGGGATTATCGATGAAGATTCATTTTTTGAAATAAAGAAACTATTTGCAGGCGAGCTCATTACTGGCCTTGCACGCATCGATGGAAAAGCGGTCGGCATTATCGCGAACCAACCACGTGTGAAAGGTGGCGTGCTATTCCACGACTCTGCCGACAAATCGGCAAAGTTTATCAACCTTTGCGATGCATTCCACATTCCGCTGCTGTTCTTAGTCGACGTGCCTGGATTCATGATCGGTACAAAAGTTGAACGTGCAGGCATCATACGCCACGGCGCGAAAATGATTTCTGCGATGTCTGAAGCGACAGTGCCGAAAATTTCCGTCATCGTCCGTAAAGCGTATGGCGCAGGGTTGTACGCTATGGCAGGTCCGGCATTTGAACCGGACGCGTGTTTAGCGCTACCAACCGCTTCCATCGCGGTCATGGGGCCGGACGCAGCTATCAACGCAGTCTACGCGAATAAAATCGCCGCGCTGCCTGAGCAAGAGCGCGCAGCTTATATTGAAGAGAAGCGTAACGAATACAGAGAAGATATCGACATTTACCGTTTAGCTTCCGAAATGATTATCGATGGCATCATCCCGGCAGACTCACTGCGCGATGAGCTGATTACGCGATACGAAGCGTATGCGACGAAATATATCCAGTTTACAGACCGCAAGCATCCGGTTTATCCGGTGTGATAGAAGGTGACAGGGACTTTTAATTAAATAGTCAACTATCGCTACTATTGCATTTTTTCATGTCCTCTTAGGACGTCATAAAGTAAAATCTAGATACGAATTAAAAAAGTACGGTCTACATTGTTAAATCAATGTAGACCGTGCTTTTTATGTAAGAATTCAAATAGTAACACTGAAATACCAAAGCATTTCATAAAAAATCATGCAAATTCTTTGCCTATTTCCTTTTCTAAATTTATTTCATAAACGAATGAATTTCATAATTTCATAATTTCATACCCTATCTGAGTCGATAAATTTATTTCGCAATCGAACACTTTCTGACTAAAGACTTCGCCTTACTTAATTTGAAGTAAATATTTTGTAATTAATAGTAAAAACACAGAAAGATAAAGAATTATTCTAACAGAAAAGATTGAATGAGAATTTAATTATAGGTAAGTGAATAAAGCGATGCCAATTATGCCAAGAATAAACATTGACACGACACTGGCCAGTGTCATAAGTTGAAGACACTAAAGGGTGTCCTATTGCGAGGTGGGAGGTTATGAGCGATAAAAAACATGAACGTGATATTTATGTAGCCATCGCTGATCCAACAAGACGTAAATTGCTACATTTGTTGGCAGAAGCAGATGAATTACCTTTGTACGAACTAACTTCGAAATTTCAAATGGGGCGTACTGCAATATCTAAACATTTGGCTATTCTTAAAGAGGCTGGCCTAGTTACTGTTCGTAAAGTTGGAAGGGAAACAAGGTATCGAATACATGCAGCTCCTTTGCAAGAAATTAAAGACTGGGTAACGTTTTACGAAAATTTTTGGATGGGAAAAGTGTCACAACTTAATAAAGTGTTATTGGAGGAATAGAGAATGGCAGATGTAACATTAGATTTTCAATTTTCAAGTTCAATTGAGCAAGTGTGGAAGGCATTAACAGACTCAGAGATACTGGCAACATGGATATGGAAAAATGACTTTGCACCAGTGATAGGAGAAAAATTTCAATTTCGTTCTGAGCCAAATGAATGGTGGGATGGAGTCGTTAATGGTGAAGTGCTGGAAGTAGAGGAACCTCATATACTAACGTACACTTGGGCAAGTGCCGGAGAAACTACTACGATTACATGGACATTATCAACAGAAACAGATGGTGCTACACATGTGTATTTTGAACAAACTGGTTTCAGTGAAGAAACAAAAGCAACCAAAGGAGCAATTGAAGGAGCAAAATATAGTTGGATGAATTTTGGAGAGCAACTTAAAAAAATAGTAGAACAATGATTGCATGTGGCTTTAGCTAACAGAACAAGCCCAAGTAGCGTATAATAAGTAACGATAAACAGCACACTAAATGGTTTTATTCGCCAATTAGTGTTCTGTTTTACAATGTAAGGAAAAAGGAGATCATAGATTGACTCTATTTGGATAGCAATTTATCATTTCTATTTAAAGATGAACTTGATGGCATTGCCGACCAAGCATCGATAGGTGTAACTTACCTAAATACAAGGAATGAGGTTGTTATAAACGATTAGTGATTTATCTTAGGAGGGGGTTACATAATGGTTTTTTCAAAATATCTAGCAAGTATCGATCATCCCGAACATCGTGACCGGACGGAGGAAGTTTTGAAGTGGGTTGCTAATGAATTTCCTAATTTGGAACCAATAATCAAATGGAATACACCAATGTTTTCTAATGATGGCACATTTATTATTGGTTTTTCCACAGCTAAGCATCATTTAAGCGTTTCACCCGAACCGGCAGGGATTGCGAACTTTGCAGGTGATATTGCACAACTCGGCTACAGCGCTACTAAAGGTTTGTTTAGAATTCAGTGGAATGAGCCGATCAATTACGAATTGCTTAAGAAAATTATTGAATTTAATATTCAAGATAAAGCAGACTATAAGAGTTTTTGGCGGAAATAGAACAGAAAAATAAAGTTTATATAAAGAAAGGGAAGTTAAATGTGAAGGACGTAAAACCATTTTTAATGTTTCAAGGCGGTACAGCGGAAGAAGCTATGAAATACTACACCTCTCTCATCGAAGATTCAGAAATTAAAAGCATTACTCGTTATGGAGCTGAGGGACCTGGTAAAGAAGGTACAGTTATTCAAGCGGTGTTCTCATTAAAGGGACAGGAGTTCATGTGTATAGACAGCCATATTGATCACGAGTTTACGTTTACACCATCTTTTTCTATTTATCTAACATGTGATACCGAAGAGGAAATTGATAGCCTGTATGAAAAAATGATGCAAAATGGTACGGCACTCATGCCTATAAACAACTATGGGTTCAGTAAAAAATTCGGATGGCTGAATGACCAGTTCGGGATCTCTTGGCAGTTGAATTTACCAGAGTAATTCAGTTGCAAGTGGGGTGTGAGATATTTAACAATCGGGTGCTTAACTAAAAGTATGAGTGCTCTTTCTTATTTTCAAAGACATAATAAACAGTAAAACGCTGACTTCATTTATAAGATATAAATGAAGTCAGCGTTTTTGTTGAATCAACGGTATTATTAAAGCTTCATGAAGTAGGTGGGGTTTCCAGATTTTTTGTCTATGGTGAGAAGGCATTTATGTAAAATTAGCAAGATTTATATATTGGTAACCAACATATATTTATTGATATTCGATAAATCACGTGTTAAAGTAAAATCTACAATATAGAAGTTAAGCGAGGTGCTTTTTATGAAACGAGGAACAACACTATTTTTAAAGATAGCCGTCGTATTAATCGGAATTCCAGTTCTAGCTTTATGCATATTTTTATTGCCACAAATTGCAAGTGAAGCAAGTAAAGCAGCAGGAAGAGGTTGGGAGTTTGCATATGTGGTGAATAGTATTTTACTAGTCATGTATATTTCAGTGATCCCATTTTATTTCGCATTGTATCAAACCTTTAACCTATTAAGTTTTATTGACAAAAATCAAGCTTTCTCCGAGTTATCTGTTAGGGCTTTAAAGAAAATTAAATACTGTGCGATCACAATCAGTGGCTTGTATGTAGTAGCCCTTCCATTCGTCTTTATTATGGCAGAGATAGATGATGCCCCAGGTGTGGTAATAATCGGAATGATACCTATTTTTGCTTCCATGGTGATTGCGGTCTTTGCTGCTGTTCTCCAAAGGCTTTTAAAAGAAGCTATAGATATAAAAGAGGAAAATGATTTAATAGTCTGAGCTGAGGTGAATAACATGGTAATTGTCATCAATATTGATGTAATGTTGGCTAAAAGGAAAATGAGTGTTACAGAACTTTCCGAGCGAGTTGGAATTACAATGGCGAACATTTCCATACTGAAAAACGGAAAGGCGAAAGCGATTCGCCTTTCGACTTTGGATGCGATTTGTAAGGCTTTAGAGTGTCAGCCTGGAGATATATTAGAATATAAAATGGATGAAGACACTGTAAGTACAGTAGATTAGAAAACAAATTTCTTCAATTGCCAGGCCTTTAATTCAATAAGTGATAATTAATAACTTAAAGATATAGAGCATATCCGTGAAATATGGAATGCTCTATATTTTTGTCTATAACAAAATGAATGTATTAAACTGTTGAAGGTCCTTATTTGAACCAGCGATTTCTAGTAGAGAAAAAAGGGTAATCGCGATATGATAGGGATAGTCTAAACTTTATTATTTCTAGGATAGAGTTTGTTATTCGTACAGATCAACACGTTGTCAGATGTTAAGGGGGAATTAGTTTGGATATTTATCAGGAGTTTTCAGCCCGACATTTTGGGGCTTATTTGGATTCGGAAGAATTTTTGGATTATATGTTGCGTCAGTGGTTGCTGAAAGGGCGTCACTTGGATGTTTGTCATGTCATCGACCATCCTTCGTTTACGAAAGTGATTAACGAGTGCCGGGATGATGAACGATACGCATTGCTTGTAGAACTATCTGACTTGTATGGCAGTGAAATTACTTTAGCGAGCCAATATAATGAAACATTACTAGCGCTAGCTTATGGGGAAGAATTTGATCCGTTTGAGCTAGATCAGGATACTAAAGCCAAAGGTGATTGGCGGTACCATCTTTGGTTCTATTTCTTCAATAATGAAGGATATGTGGCCGAATCCTGGCAGCTATTCAATCTTAAAATATATCCGTTATGTGCAACATTGAATAACACACGTGCTGATCATATGCAGACACTTGTGAGGTATTTCAATGAACTTAGTGTACTAATGGATAAAACACGCGATCCCGATATTTTGGAGAGCGTAACGAAAAAGACTATCATGAATCTGTATGACCTATTTTTACAAGTTGTGCATAACGATACATTGATCGACTTTGCAACGAAGCGAAGTTTTTGTAAACGTTTGATTCATATGATGAAGTACAAGGAGATGCACAGTGTTGGTCTGGAATTCTATATCACATTCAAAGATCTATTCGATCTAAATGATATACCAACTGTCATTAGCTTGGTGAATCTTTCTAAGTTCGCCTATGATTATCACGCGGTACATGTTCTGCACGGTGATATGCGAACAGTTCAATATCGCATTGAGAAGTATAAAGGAGATATCGTTTCCCAGTTAACGAAGATTTCCGAATACATATTACGGATGAAGAACGTAATTGAAGAGCACCATGGCGGGAAGATCAATGAAGATTCCTTTATCCAGGCCGATTTCAATTTTTTCTTTTACGAATGTGAAATTGAAGAAATGTGTACAGCGAATTTTTCTGAATTACCGTTTGAAGATCAAGATGCTATATTAAGAAATTTACTGAACGCAATGATATGTTTTTATAAGGCAGATAAAACATTAACTTCAGAAGAAGGCAATGTAAAAGAACCAGCTTTGAACTTATTGATTGGCTGGGAATTGGGCAATGAAGGCATGAAGTTAAGAAACCGAGTTCTATCATTGGTACCTGACGAAGGAATCGAATACCGTGAAATTATGATTACAGATGCCTTGATCCAATTAGATGAATTTCTGACAGAGTTTTACTTAAAGGATTTATCCCCAGATGTGGAAGCAGTGATACAAAAGGCTAACCAATATGATTTGGAACCAATTGATCCTAAACAAGCTATGACACTGTTGGAAGAGACCTTTACATCACTTCATCCTCAAAGTGCGCTGATTTTCGGCGAGGAAGAGAAAGAACGCTTTGAAAAAGCGGGAAGACAATTGCCTCGTTTGTTGAGATCTAACGAAGTGAGACGACTCTTAACGACAGCTGAAGCGAAGTGGCGAGAACTTGAAAAGGACTTTCAACCAGAAAATCAACAATCCAGTCAAAAAGCCACTTTTATTATAGCGGATTACGTAAAGGCAGTGGAAGAATTCTTCGGTCATGAACTTGTTAAAACTCGAGGTGGTAAACAGACGATGCCTTTAATAGATGTAGCGATGCCTGAATCTGGACTAACCTCTGTCGAGATCGGCAGTGAAGAGTACTATCACTATGTCACGCTCGGTAGTTTCTATCATTATATTAGTGCAAACGGGACGAGTCTATTGAAAGAAAATGTAGATAAAGTACATGTAGTAGAGTACCTCACACATTGGGTAAATAGTATTCGCGCTTCCTCGTTTGGTAAAGAGGCTGAGTTGAAAATTGAAACGGCACAAGTCTTAAGAAGAGAAACGATGATCCTACTAAGACGCCTGGTTGCAGACTTCGCGAACTAATCCTCAAACTTCAAACAAACTATGCATCCTAAATCAATTCGTTGACTATATACCCTGAGGGGTATATAGTTTATTTAAGTTTAATTACTAAATAAGGGGATGGCAAGATGAAGATTGTTGTAATTGGCGGAGTAGCAGGTGGAGCTTCGACAGCTGCACGTATTCGACGTATGGATGAGCAAGCGGAAATCATTATGTTTGAAAAAGGACCGCATGTATCTTTTTCTAACTGTTCTTTACCGTTTTATCTCAGCGGTATTGTAGAAGATAGCGACAAGCTTGTATTAATGGATCCTGTTGCGTTTAAAAGTAAATATAATATTGATGCGCGTGTTAGACAAGAAGTGATAGCCATTAATCGCAAAGAAAAAACGGTAAGCATTTCGCATGTGCTGACAGGTGAAACATATGAGGAGAGCTACGATCGACTGGTGTTATCTCCAGGAGCGAGTCCAATTGTTCCGAATTTAGAAGGTGTAGATTCGAAACACGTTTTCACGGTTCGCAACGTGGAAGGTATTGAGCGTCTGAACAATTATGTACAAACGAAAGATATCGAAAATATAGCGGTCATCGGTGGTGGTTTCATCGGTGTAGAAGTGGCGGAGAACTTAAAGCTTGCTGGACGGAATGTTTCGTTAATCGAATTTGCCAACCAGGTCATGATGCCTTTTGATTATGATATGGCTCAAATTTTGCATAAGGAACTAATGGATAAAGGGATCGAAGTGATTGTAAACGATGGATTGGCTAAAATTACTGATAGCAATGTTACGTTGAATTCTGGTAAAGAAGTTGATGCACAAGTGGTTGTCTTAGCAATAGGTGTTCGTCCCGAGACAAAGCTTGCGAAAGATGCGAACCTTGAAATCGGAGAGCTTGGTGGTATTAAAGTAGATGCCAATTACAGAACAAATGACAAATCAATTTATGCAGTCGGAGATGCCATTGAGGTGTATCACCAATTACTTCATAAACCAACGAGACTGGCTTTAGCTGGTCCTGCTCAACGTCAAGCACGTGCCGCAGCGGATCACATGTATGGGATTCCTCATCAAAACAAAGGCGTCATCGGCTCATCGAGTATCCAGATTTTTGATTTGGTAGCAGCTTCCACAGGCCTCAATGAAAAAATGGCGAAATTAGCAGGAATCCAGCATGATAGCGTATATATTATTGCAGCCGATAAAGTTTCATTGATGCCTACTAGTAATCCACTCCACTTCAAATTAGTATTTGAAGTACCGACAGGGAAAGTATTAGGGGCGCAAGCAATTGGTAAAGGAAATGCGGATAAGCGCATTGATGTCATTGCGACACTTATCTCGATGGGGGGGACGCTTGAAGATCTAAAAGAGCTTGAGCTAACCTATTCACCTATGTACAGTACGGCTAAAGACGTCGTCAATCTAGCCGCACTTGTTGCTCTTAACATTCTATACGGCCGTTATGAGCAAGTCCATGTATCAGAAGTGCGGGAACTGGTAGAGCAAAACGCGGTGATTATCGACGTACGTGAAGAGAATGAATTCGCGAACGGTCACGTATTGAATGCGATTAATATTCCACTCAGTCAGCTACGTGACCGAATGGAAGAAGTGCCGAAAGATGTACCCGTCTATGTTCATTGCAGGTCTTCACAGCGTAGCTACAATGCGTTGATGGCCTTACAAAATAGTGGCTTTGATAACATCGTGAATATCTCGGGTTCTTTCCTTGGTATTTGTTTATATGAGTATTACAATGATGTGATCTCAGATAGAGAAAAAATTGTAACGGAGTATAACTTCAATTAACTTTAATTTATTACCTAAGCTCCCATTCGGAGAGCTTAGGTTTTTTGTTTATTGAAATGAATAGTAGACCACTTTACTTTTTTAATATAATATTAATAGTTGATCAGGTTTACGTAGGTTGCATAAAGGGCACTAGCAGAGTAGAGGAAAGTTAGGAGACTATAGTATATGAGAAAAATTGCTTTATACGCATTTTGTGTGTTATTTTTAGCGGCAGGAATTGGTCACTTCGCAATGGAATCATTTTTTACAGGCATGATGCCCGAGTGGATACCGTTTAGAAAAGCCGTTGTGTACATATCAGGTGTAATGGAAATTGCATTGGCTATTGGATTGTTCATGAAGCGGACGCGCTATGATACAGGTTTTTTAATTGCGATATTTTTAGTTCTCGTATTCCCAGTTAATATATATATGGCCTTTACAGCTGAGAATTATGATGTATCGGCAATAGCATTGTGGCTAAGACTTCCACTGCAATTCGTATTAATTTGGTGGGTATTGAAAGTGCGAAAGGTCTAAAAATGAAAGCACACACAAAACCAAAAAGGTTTTGTGTGTGCTTTTTATTGTACTTTTAAATAGGCATTTCGGATCGTCAAATATTGGCCGTTCGTTATGTTAATAGACGTTTCACCTTCCACTACATCACTTACGAGAAGATCCATCATGTCTTGTCGGCTATTTTTGCTAATCTCATAAAATCCTATGTCGCTTTGATCATCTACCAACAATGTATACGAACCAGCGGGAATATCTGTACCCACTTTGTATTGGCCATCCTTATATATTCCGTTTGTCGGTTTAATACTAGGTGCGGATGCTACGGGATACATTTCTCCACCTTTTAGCGTAAAGTATTCACCTTCGCGTAATGTTACGTAAGTATGGGAACGTCCATCCAGTGCCACGTTGAATACAATACTGTCAGGATTTCCTGATTGATCCGTTGTATTTTCCAAGAGTGTAACACCATTGGAGAATACGAGGTATTCACCTGGTTCTACATCTGTTCCTACCTCATACCTACCGTCTTTTATGGAATTCGTAGTTGCCGGTTTAGCTTGTTTCTTTTGTTCTGTTGGTTTTGATGCCGGCGTTGACGGCTGTGTCGGAGCTGTATTTTGAACCGTGTTAGATGATCCTGTAACTGGTTTTGTTGACTGTTCTTTTGTTGGTTCTTCAGGTTCTTTGCCATCTTTTTTAATTTCATTCATATTAGGCTGTTCCTTAGTGGGAACTTCTGTAAGTTTAGGTTCGTCGGATTGTTCTGTTGCTTTGCCTTGTGTCGGGGTTTCGGTTAATACTGGCTCTTCTGTTGTAGTTTCTGGTGTTTCTTTGTTGCTTATAATGGCAATAATTAGCGCTACCAGCAATACGACTGCACCAGCTACAGCCCATGATAATTGTTTTTTGTTCATATAGTCTGTAACCTCACTTTTTACATTGTATCTATATGATACATGATAGTCCTTTACAAAATCTACCTATTAGGCATTTTGAGAACCATAGAAGTGAGATGCTGATCAGCTTACCTATAAATTGATAAATAATATAGTCTTAAGAAGAAAGAGCTCGTCAAGAATGTTTACTTACTATTTTACAGTAGATTAATTGGTACCATGAAAACTAGAACAAGTACCTAACAGCATAGAACAGTGTACCTCTTTGGTGTTCTTAGAGTGGATGAAAGAGAATCTTCCATATAAGTAGGTGGGAGATCAATTTACTATGCTATTCTTTACTATATAGTTTATAAATTGAAAGGTGCAAATATAATAATATTATGTAAAGTGGACTGGTAGATACAAAGTAAATTACTCGTAGTGAATAACCATTGGTCAATGAAGAAGAATTCTAAGAAACTAAACGGATCGTACAACAGTGTTTTCAAAGAAAAAGGAGAAGCACAAAAAGGGTTTGGTGTGGAAAGACATTTATATGGTATACATAAAATATTTCCGATGTATGGAGATAAGCATGAGAGGGAAAAAGCACCTGCACTATTTACTGATCCAAGCTATTTTAAGATGCGTTGGAAGAACTACGAGATGTTGCATTAACTATCATCTAAGTAATCATAATGGAGAGTGAAATGAATGAGAACTTTAGAATTGTATTTAGATAAGTATTTCCATGGGATTGAACTGGCACCTGCACTATTTTACGAAACAAATAAAGCTATACGCTTTGAAATTTCAGAATCCATTGCATTTGATGAACCAGATTTCTTAAAACAAGCATTCTATCGGTCCATTACGTTATTCGAAGCGGTGTTTGGGGATAATGATGAAATCATGATGGTTACTGATGTCCATACAAATAATCATTTTCTACGTGAAAGACCTTTGAATGTGTATTCCAAGTTTATTAAACGAAAAGAATTATTATATACATTGCGGTTTTCTACGATTCCTAACCCCCATGGTCATGAGGAGGAAGAAATTCTAACGCATCGATTTATGCTTACTTGTAAGAAACAGGATATTCGGTATAAGCAGTTGCTGAAAGCGATTTGTTACGAAGACTTTGCTGATCCAACAACGATTTTAAAACAGAATCCTGAAAGTGGTTATGATATATTCTTCATCAACCTATCCAAAAATATCATTTATCATCTATACGATGATCGGGGATGTGATATCATAGCGGCTGACAGAGAATCTATTCGATTTCTATATGAACAATACCCAGAGTGGATCCTTGATTATGATAAGCAGGAAGTGGATAATGACTTTGCGTAGAAAGGTATAGGTTTTATGTATGAAATGTATTCAGTCAAAGGTCTATTCCGGTCAGTTGTAACACCGATTGATTGTACCAAGGTGTTTGGTCGGCATCTATCTTTGAAAAATAAGTAATTACTATTAAAGTCCGTTTTTATTTATGAGAAAAGAAATCAGCAATCGGATGGAATTAATGGTATACTAGCCAAGTATAATTTACAAGCGAGTAGGTGAAAGACATGATAGAAGTAAAACTTTCTCCAATTGGCGAAGGGGAATTCAATAGGGGCGTATTTGCAAAATGCGATATTAAAAAAGGGCAGCTGTTACACGAGGCGCCTGTTATCTCCTATCCAAATGAACAACATCAACATATTGAAAAAACTGTTCTAGCTGACTACGCTTTCGAGTATGGAGAAAATCATACCGCTGTCCTACTTGGTTACGGAATGTTATTCAATCATTCTTATGAACCAAATGCGACCTATGATATTAATTTCGATCACCATACATTTGATTTCTTTGCCTATACAGATATCAAGGCTGGAGAAGAAATTTTGATTAACTATAATGGCGACGTGGATGATGATGAGCAATTATGGTTTAATGAAGATTATGATGGTACGGCTAACGATTAATCATAAGCATGAGAACACTTTGAATCAGCAGATGAATCGAAGTGTTACTCATTTCTATCATGTCCTAGTAGCTCAGCTGGATAGAGCAACGCCCTCCTAAGGCGTAGGTCGGGGGTTCGAATCCCTTCTAGGACGTTATTTGGTTTCTTTTACTGAAACCAAACACTTTGATAGTAATCAAATCCATGAAATTGATTACTAGAATGGACCTTTAAATTGACTTAGCAAATACTAGGTCTATAAAAAATAACTTGCCAGTGTTAGAGTAATAAACATAAACACATATCTCAGCAGAGCCACCAAACCCTCTAAGATATTGCCATAGTTAACCTCGTCTAGTAAAAACAGTTTATAAAAGTGGAGATTTGATAAAACGTTACACTTTATAATCACCTTAAGTATTAACAGTATATATAACCTATTGTCACGCTTTACGACTTCAAATCCCCAAAAGGCAATTACTCAATTTAAAGTAATTGCCTTTCCATTTCTTATGCTTTGTCTGCGCAGACACATTTATTATTTTACCTTCTTACTCTCATTGCATTTACCAGAAAAAGTTAAAGCGTCTGCGATTACATCTTCTGCATTGACACCTGAACTCATTTTTACACTTAAAATCACGGTTACAGTGGTGTTTATTATCGTGGTGTTTAAAGTCACGGTCACAGTGGTGCCTATTATCGTGATTTGATCTTACTTCTCGACATTCACAATCAAACTTTACCCGATTTCCCCGTCTATTATTTTTAAAACACATATCTTTTCACCTCCATTACGCTTTTTATGCCGGCCGACCTTATACTCATTATATGAAAAGGTAATGTAGATAATTGGACAAATACTCTAGTTCGAATAAAAAGAGTAAGCTTGAATGTTACTAAACAAGTATTCCTGTAGGCGCTGTATTCACGACGCTTCAAGTACAGCAGCACAGCTTGAAAGAGCAACGCCCTCCTAAGGCGTAGGTCGGGGGCTCGAATTCCTCCTGGGACGCAATCAAGACAGTTAAGAAATTTAAATAGCGCTATAAACGTTGTAATAACAGCGTTTATAGCGTTTTTGTTTTTGGAGAAGACGTTAGAAAACGATAGGAAGTAAAGCCATTAAACACATTTACTCGATCATATTCTCGCAAGTAGCGATGGTAATCTTCTCATCGCGTACGCGTAATTTATTAATGATGTGTGCACAATACTTCAATATGTTGTCAATATCCTTGTGTTCTAACCTTTGTGTAGTGCAAGATACTTGCGCGTGTATGGCGTAGTCCATAAACCGAAGTCCATTCGGTAAGCGTTATTTGAAGCTCATTACCAGTCTGTTTCCTTTTTACAAGATTCCCCTATCTTAAAGGTAGTATCCATTCCGCCATTGATCTACCTTAAAGTCTCTCTCGATAAAGTTCTTCTATAAGCATATTTTTTCTGGAGTATCTAATTCACATACCAGGAACACTTCAAAAGAAATATAGTGTACTTCTTCGTACCTATGTTAGTAAAATATTTAATTACTAAAGTTTGAATATTTTTAATATTGTTGACTTATGAAAGTAGATGTTTATAATGAAAAACACGGTCTCCGTTTAAAAAGTGTTATATATTGAAGGGTTAAACCTTTTTAGGAAAAAACGGGATTCGATGGAAGACAGGAAGGGGTGTAGGAGATCTTGCGATATAAATCTTTTTTTCTAGAAAATGAAAACGCTATCATTTAGTAAGATTCTTATTGAAGTATTATTAATTGAATGTAGTTCTCTACACAAGTAGGAACAAACGCAGTTTGAATTGATCTTTAGAATACTAGTTGATAGGGTGGTTATTTTAATGAAGCGTTCAATGAAATTACTTACGCATACGGTACTTATTTTGGTTTTAATCTTCTTATCTGCTTGCTCAAAAGAGGATGAATCGTTAAATGAAAAAGTGAAAGCTGGTTCCAAAGCTGTGGAAGTTCATCGCGATGAATTTGGGGTTCCACATATTTATGCGGACTCGATGGAAGACTTATACAAAGCTTATGGTTATGTGATGGCACAAGATCGACTTTTTCAGCTGGAGATGTTTAAACGGGCAAATGAAGGTACCGCTGCGGCAGTATTTGGCGAAGAGTACTTAGCGCATGATGAAAAGATTCGACGTGATGGACACACTGATGAAGCGATTCAAAAAATGATCGATGAAATGGATCCTTTTGCGAAACAAGTTATTGAAAACTTTTCAAGTGGGATTGATCGCTATGTCGATGAGGCCCTTGAGGATCCCGAAAATAAATTATCAAAGGAATTTGCTGAGTATGATTTGAAGCCTGACAATTGGACAAGTATAGATGTTCTTCGTTTGTACATGGCATCTATGACGGCCTTCATGGACCAAGAACAAGAGCTTGAAAATGCTACTATTTATGCCAAATTGTTAGATGAATACGATGAAGAAAAAGCGCAAGCAATTTTTAATGATATGGTTTGGATAAATGACCCAGATGCACCAACTAGTTCAGATAGCGATGCTTCAATTGGTGAAGGAACGCCATTTGCAAATGCTAAAACGCTAGATCAAGTCGCATTCGCAGGGGAAACTGTCTCGACGTTGCGAGAGGATTTTGTTAATAAACGGCAAGAACTAGGGGTTCCATTGAAAGTAGGAAGTAATGCAGCGATTATTGGAGCTTCAAAATCTGAATCTGGTAATCCAATCATGTTTGGTGGACCACAAGTAGGTTTTACAGCACCTGGCTTTATTTACGAAGTCGGGCTTCATGGTCCAGATCTTACTATTCAAGGTTCTTCATTTATTGGATATCCATTCATTATGTTTGGTGCGACGAATGATTTTGCCTTTACAGCAACTGCTGGCTATGGTGATGTATCAGATGTATTTGAAGAAGAGGTAAACCCCGAAAATCCAAATGAGTATAAGTTCAATGGAGAATGGGTTGAATTTGAAAAAAGAACTGAAAGTATTGATGTGAAGAAAGATGATGGGGAGATTGAAACGGTTACTCGGGAATTTCACGATAGTGTTCATGGTCCCGTTATTTTTAAAGATGATAAACACCCCATTGCTTACAGTAAAAAGTGGGCATTTCGAGGAACTGAAGCAGACAGTTGGGCAGCTTATTTAAAGATGAACTATGCAAAGAGTCAAGACGAATTTGCGACTGCTGCAAGAGAGTATACCATGTCATTGAATTGGTTTTATGCTGATAAAAACGATGAAATTGCTTACTATCATGTCGGTCAAATACCAGAGCGGGATGAGCGAGTAGATTGGCGTTTCCCCACACCCGGAACAGGTGAGTATGAGTGGAAAGGTTTTCTAGAAACAGAGGATAATCCGCATGAGGTCAATCCTGAACGTGGTTTTGTAGCGAATTGGAACAACAAACCTGGACCGAACTGGAATACGAATGAACAAAACTATATGTGGGGGGCAGATCACCGAAATCATCAATTTATTGACAGGATTAGTGAACGAAATAAGCTAACGATTGAAGAAGTTAATGAAGTAAACTATGAAGCAAGCTTTGTTAATTTGAAGACACGTTGGTTCAAGCCATTTTTGCTAGATGTTCTCTCAGAGAAGGTAGATAGCGATCGAAAATATGAAGAAGCTCACTTCATTTTAGAGGATTGGAATAATTTAAATGAAGATAAAGACAATGATGGCTACTACGATTCGCCCGGCGCAACAATTATGAAGGCTTGGTGGGATCAGTTCTTTGTAAATGTTACAGAAGAAGATATAGGTAAGTTTTATGAAGAGATGAGACCATTTGTAGATCATCGATCAGGTGGATCAAGTTTATTGTCCCATCTTGTTCAAGGAGATAAAGCAGCGTTACAAGTAGAAAATGATTGGTTAAAAGGACGCAACATTGAAGAAATTGCACGTAATAGTTTCGACCAAGTTGTAGTTGAGCTGGAAAAAGAATATGGTGTGTCTATGAAAGAATGGAGTATGCCTATTGAGACGATGACATTCGGAGCTAAATCCCTTATAGGGGTGCCACATGGACTCGGAGATCAGCAACCAATTATTTTTATGAACAGAGGAAGTGAAAATCATTTTGTGGAAATGACAGAGGATGGACCTGTAGGCATGAATATTACACCACCTGGCCAGATAGGTTTCATTAAACAAGACGGTGAGTATTCGCAACATTATAAAGATCAAATTGAAATGTTTAAGAACTTTGAGTATAAACAAATGCTCTTTGAAAAAGAGGACGTTCTAGATAATGCGGTAGAGACATTTGAGATTGATTTTCAAGGGAAATAATAGGATGAGTCAAGTTTACTATGAAAGATCTTTCAGGTAGAACGTAAAGGAGATACTGAGAAGAAAAAGCATTTATTTTTCTTCTCAGTTTTTTATTAGTATGGATCGAGCGTATTAATCTAAAGCATGGGATTTACTATCAATGACTCCTGCCTAATGACTAGTAGATATGGAGAAATATGAAATAGGTAAATATGGAGTGGCCGAACTAATGGAAATCGCTAATCATGGGGCTTTTCCAACGAATTGTGATAAAATCTTGCAAATTAAAGCAATTGTAGCGAGGGTTGGATTGCATAAGGGATTTGGCAGGTTGATGATAAATATTTAAATGACATTGGCGTTTCAATGGTAGGGTTTCTAACATCGGCCACTGTTAGTATGATGGTCTATACAATAGCCACAAAGCTATAGGACAATCAACTATTTACAACGACCGATTTACAGACGAGACATGTTTTTGAAAATCTTTTGAAAACGTTCTTTGATTTGTCTGCATAGTAGACTTCTAACTTTTATGTATGATTCTACTTGCCGTTAATTTGATTGTTCAACCAAGTGTAAACTACCTAATATTCCTAAAGAAGTATTCTTCAAGTTAAAGTATTAAAGGTGGAAGTAAAGTCTTGCTAAATACTAGCTGAGCGTTTACTATGATATTTATATCTTTTTATTCTGAACATACCAACTGGTTAGTATACTAAAGTGACTTTTATTTGGAGAAGGAAAATAGTAGTTTATAGAAAAGGGGAAGTAGACATGACTGTTCTTGATTTGTTTAATCTAAAGGGTAAAACGGCAGTAGTTACTGGTGGTGGAAGAGGACTAGGTTCACAAATTGCTAGGGGATTTGCAGAAGCAGGAGCAAATGTTGTGGTCTGTTCGCGCAAAGTAGAACCTTGCATTGACATGAGTCAAGAGTTAGAAAAGCTAGGTGTGAGATCAATAGGTTTAGCTTGTGACGTAGCAAATGAAGAAGATGTGAAAAGAGTAGTTGAAGAGACAGTAAAGGAATTTGGAACAATTGATATTCTGGTGAATAATAGCGGTGCCACATGGGGGGCGCCAACAATAGATATGCCGATCGAAGCTTTTCAGAAAGTGCTTAACGTAAACGCAACGGGAACATTCATCATGAGCAGAGAAGTGGGAAAGGTCATGATTAAGCAAAATAGCGGAAAAATCATTAATATTGCTTCTGTTGCAGGACTTGGCGGAACGCATCCAGATTTCATGGATACGATTGGTTACAATACTAGCAAAGGTGCAGTCATCGTATTGACTAAAGATTTGGCAGCAAAATGGGGACGATATAATATTAACGTGAATGCAATTGCCCCCGGGTTCTTCCCGACGAAAATGTCGAATGTCACAATTGAAAACGGTCGTGAGTACATTTTAAATGGAACACCGTTAAATCGATTAGGTAACGAAGATGATTTAAAAGGTGTAGCTGTATTTTTAGCATCAAAAGCGTCTGATTATATGACTGGAGACGTATTAGTGGTGGATGGCGGTATGAGTAGCCAAGTCTAGTAAATGGAAATCGGGACAAAGTTTTCAGCTGTATTATTGATAAAGGAGAGAACGTACATGTCTAATAAAAATCAGCTCTACCATGGTGCTGCTTTTCTATATCGCTCAACATTACCACATGAAGTATTTACTCCAGAAGAATTTACTGACGAACACCATATGATTGCAAATACAGCAAAAAACTTTATACAAAAAGAAGTACATCCACGAAATATAGAAATTGAAAAACAAGATTTTACTCTTGTGAAGTCATTGTTAACTAAGGCGGGAGATCTCGGATTACTAGCGCACAGTATACCGGAAAAATATGGTGGGCTAGGTCTCGATAAAATTACTAAAGGACTTGTTGGTGAGTGTTTAGGCTCTGCGGGGGGATATAGTGTGGCGCATTCCAATCATACATGTATAGCCACGCTACCTATCACTTATTTCGGAACGCAATGGCAAAAAGAATACTATTTACCGAAACTTGCAACTGGCGTATTTATTGGTGCTTACTGTTTAACAGAGCCAGCTTCAGGTTCTGATGCATTATCGGCGAAAACGACAGCAAAGTTAAATGAAGAAGGCACACATTACATTTTGAACGGTTCAAAGTTATATATTACGAATGCTGCTTTTTCCGATACATTTATCGTTTATGCAAAAGTAGACGGTATATCATTTACTGCATTTATAGTAGAGAAAGATTTCCCGGGAATTTCTCTTGGCCCAGAAGAGCGGAAAATGGGAATTAAAGGTTCATCGACCACTGCAGTGTATTTTGAAAACTGTGAAGTCCCCGTTCGTAATCTACTGGGGGAAGTGGGAAAGGGTCACCATATTGCATTGAACGTACTCAATTTAGGACGTTTTAATTTAGGTTCTGCAACAATGGGTGCTTCAAAGTTCAGCATGAAATTAGCAATTGATTATACAAAAGAGCGTAAGCAATTCGGAAAATCCATCGCTGAATTTACTGCTACAAAAGAAAAGATAGCGGATATGATGACGCGGATTTATGCTGCAGAATCGCTTCAGTATAGAACTGCTTCTCTTTTAGAAAATGCACTGGGTGACTTGGAGCATTCAGAAGACCATCGTTTACTTGATAAACGGATGATGGAATATGCTGTGGAATGTGCCATTTGTAAAGTATATGGGTCCGAAACGCTAGATCAAGTAGCCGACGAATCATTGCAGCTTCACGGAGGGTATGGGTATATCAAAGACTATGCAATTGAACAAGTGTACCGGGACTCTCGTATTAACCGAATCTTCGAAGGAACGAATGAAATTAATCGGTTGCTCATTCCCATTTCATTACTAAGTCAGGCATCTAAAGGAATGGTTCCACTTCAAGAATTGGTAAAAGAAGCGAGTAAAGCACTGGCTCAACCGGCGACTCTGCAAAGCGCTGCACTTTCAAGAGAACAACAAGCAGTTACGTTAGTAAGAAATATATTCTTACTAAGTATCGATCTCACGTATCAAAAGTTGGAGAACATATTGTGAATGAACAGGAAGCTCTCATGAGACTTGCTGATATAGCAATTGATCTCTATGCAATGGAATCGGCTGTATTACGAACAATTAAAGCAATAGAGTCTTCAAATATCAAGTCTGCCTCTCTAAAAATCAAACTAACAGAAGCGCTTGTTACGGATACATTACTACGTGTGGAAATGAATGCGAGAAAACTACTTTCTAGTGTTGCTTCGGAACATACTAAAACATATATTCTGAACAATATATTTAATAGATGTAGTGAATTATCGGT
The DNA here is from genome assembly GCF_000425545.1 of Sporosarcina ureae DSM 2281. GTDB lineage: Bacteria > Bacillota > Bacilli > Bacillales_A > Planococcaceae > Sporosarcina > Sporosarcina ureae. The sequence continues at coordinate 28,919 of NZ_AUDQ01000006.1, forward strand.
TGAAGATACAGTGGGTACAAAGCGTGAAATTGCAGAAGCGGTTAACCAAGCAGAAGACTATATTTCATAAAGGGGAAGATGACATGAAAGCAATTCAATTAGAACAGTATGGCGGACCAGAAGTACTACAACTTGTGAAAATTGATAAACCAGATGTAGGGAATCGAGATGTACTGGTAGAAATTAAAGCTATTGGTGTAAATTATGCAGATGTTGCACGCCGTGAAGGGAAGTATGTAGTACCGACACCACTTCCTTTTATCCCAGGAGCTGAAGTGGCGGGGGTTATTAAGGAAGTCGGGAAAGACGTAAAACGTTTTAAGCCAGGTATGCGAGTAGTATCACTTATTGAATCGGCAGGATATTCCGAATATGCAGCGATCCCAGAAATGACACTTGCACCGATTCCAGACGGTGTGGAATATCGTGATGCAGTTGCGCTACCCCTTCAAGGTCAGACGGCTTATCACATCTTAAAGACAATGGGGAGATTGGAAAAAGGGGAAACAGTTCTTGTACATGCAGCGGCAGGCGGTGTAGGGGCAATTGCAGTTCAGTTAGCAAAACTATTTGGTGCTGGCAGAGTTATTGCTACAGCGAGCAGTGAGGAAAAGCTAGCACACGCAAAAAATATGGGTGCAGATCATCTGGTCAACTACACAGAAGTAGGCTGGGAATCCAAGGTGCGGGAACTGACTGATGGTAAAGGTGTGGATGTGGCGCTTGAAATGGTCGGGGGAGATATTTTTAGAAAAACACTAAAATGTCTTGCACCATTTGGACGCATGGTAGTCTTTGGTGCAGCAAGTGGAGAACGGTCTCCAATGGATGCAGGAGAATTGATGCAACGGAATCAATCGGTCGTAGGCTTTTTCTTGCCGCAAATCATGAAAAACTATGAAGTATATCAAAATAGCTTTAAAGAGTTACTCGATTATGTACGAAATGGAGATTTACAACTAACAATAGGTGGGACATTTGATTTGGAAGAGGCAGCAGAAGCACAGCGACAATTGCAGGGAAGGAAGACGATGGGGAAATTAGTGCTGACCACATCATATAAAACGGAAAGTTAAAATTTAGTTTCATTTAGGATTATAAGAAACGTTTCATATAATTGAAGCACTAAATGGAGGAGGCTAGGGAAGAGTGAAATCTATTCCGGCAAATAAATAATTTAACGTAAAAATAAGCTGTTCCGGTCGGTTGAATGACTGGAACAGCTTATTCTTATGTGGACGTATATCGTTTCAGAATTGCTGATCTTGATTATATGGTTGATCTTCTGCATATTCTCCGTCTTGTACGCTTCCATCATCTACGGATTCATCCTCTAATGATAAAAACTCTCGTAATGCTTGTTTGTTCTGTTCTAAATTAATCTCGAGAACAGCACCAACGTCTGTGCGTAGGTCGCCAAATGATCCTTCTACGGGAATACGCAGTGATTCCATTTCGTTATTCTTGCTGCCAGTCAACATACCTTTAGCAATGGTAAAGATAGTTTTACTGTCGATGTTCGTATCAATATACGGATCAATAACACCCATAAGTTTCGGTATATTGACGAGTGTCTGCAAACTCATCGCTTCGTCTTTCAGTTTCGCTAGAGCTTCTTGCTGACGTTCCACACGACCGTAATCACTATGGATGTCGTGGCGGAATCGTACGTAACCAAGTAATTGATCTCCGTTTAATTTTTGTTGGCCAGGATAGAGCGTTAAACCTAGGCCGTGTGACATTTCATATGGAATATCGACTTCAATACCGTCAGGCGCAATAACATCGACGATTTTAGAGAAACCTTCGAAATTAACAATTGCGTAATATTGTACATCCACATCGAAATTATGCTTAATCGTTTGTCGTACTAATTCAGGTCCGCCAAGTGCATAAGCGGCATTAATCTTTTCCATACCGTGACCTGGAATGTCGACGTATGTATCACGCATTAGAGAGATCAACTTTACTTTGTTGGTTGTTTGATCGTAGTGGCCAATCATTAAAGCGTCTGAACGAGTTTCATCTTCGTCGCCTCTTGCGTCATCACCGATCAACAATACGTTAATTTCTCCAAATTGTGATTCGCCACCTTCAAAGTCGTCAAAGGTGGAATTGCTATCAGAAAAGGTATTACTACTATCGCTAAGTTCTGTATGTATTTCGTTTGTGTTGCCGTCATTCGCAAAGGACAGGCCGTTTGAATATTGTGCAGCGACATATCCGCCACCCGCTAATAGTAGCAAAGTGAATACCAAGAATAGTACCCGTTTATATTTTCTTTTAAGTTTTTTCTTACGACGCTTTCCAGTTTCTCTGTTTTCCATTAATGTCACACCTACTCATCTGATTATGAACTCTTTGTTAGAACGCTTGAAGCAATTTGGACTGCGATTGCATCATCCAGATATCCGACCGCAAAAATGTAGTCCGGGATGACATCCACAGGAACGATAAAGTACAATAATGCGCTACCGATAACGGTTAGATCACGTTTTGCAACGTCTTGCATTGTAAATCGTGTAAATAATTCTTTTATTTGATCGACGAATGGACCTACTCCGCCTGCCAATTTTAACTTCTTATCGAAGTCATATAAAATTCTTTTTCTTCCTTCAGTTGTCTGAACATACGCTTCGTAACTTGTAAGTTGAAGTTTAACTTTTTCAATGGAGATATCCGCAGATAGAAGTTCTGAAGTATTGACCAAATGTTGAATGGTTTCATCATAACCAGAACGTATCGTGTGTTTATGATCAACCGGATAGCCTGCCGCCTGAAGTAATTTGGCTAAAGGGATTTCCAAAATGATCGCAAACTTCTCCAGGTGGTCTAGTGTTGCTTTGCGCTTGTCGTTGATAATCCTAGAGATAGTTGAAGTATCAATATCTGTAAGTTCGCTTAGTTTGCGCATGGACAATGAACGTTCATCTAAAACAGTACGCAATAATTGCCCGATAGACAGACCAAGACTACCTTCTGACATGACACTCCCCCTCCATTTCTACGACAACGGTAAAAATATCTACTTCTTTAAAAGAATAAATGTTTGTTGGCAAATTGTCAACAAGTATAGGCGAGGATCATTTTTTCAAAAAACGTCTGGATTTGGCTATATAAAATTTTCAGAATCTCAATCCATAGGTTTTATCGTGTCTTTAATTTATACTAGGTACATAAATAGTAAAGGAAGACGTCAAACGATAGCGGACTCTCCTAAACCAAGCGATAAAGAATGGATAGAGAATTTGACGAAAGATCAGTAATAAGTGACACAAGGCGACCATACATAAGCATTATTCTTGAATGAATAATAGGATACGTTTGAAAATGGCATCTCTATCGATGTCGCACTAATTGAACCATTACTCTCAAGTGACGATTAGTATGACTCACAGTGCGGTTGGCCAAGCTTCACCCGACCAATCGTTCCGGAAATACTGACGGAATATATTGATAAAAGTTTCAATATGGTGCGAACTGAAGTGACAAGCCGTGCAGGAGATAGGCATCTCGTACACATTTTCGAAGACCGGCTGAAAGATCGCGGCGGATTAGGTAAGTGTATCAACAGCGCATCGATCAATTTTGTACTGCTTGGAGAAATGGAAGCCAAAGGTTACGGCTATCTGACAAGTTATGTGAAATAGTATACTCGTAATATAATAGAAGGAAAGGGGCCACTTGGTTGCCTTTCCTTTTTACACGATAAGGTGAAATACGAGTCCTCGCAGTATATGAAGATGGTCATATACTATTTATCGTTTAAGAAACTGTAAACGGGATTGGGTATGCCTGTTTAATCAGCACATAGTATGATAAAACTTGGCGGTGTAGGTATTCATAACGTTGATGAGCGTGGTAAACTCTATTACGGTGAAGCGTCTAAAGTTTCAGTAAGCTCTTCTTCAAAAATAGGTACGACGGTAATGATTCGACTCGGTAATTCAGTGAAGTGAGCTTTATTCGTCATGAAAAAGAACTGATTTTTAGAGAGGTATTCGCATATAACAATAAAAAAGAGGGGAAGGGACCCAATGCAAGAAATGATAGCGAGATGCAGGTTAGAAGTTGAAGGCATTTACAATAAATTTGATGCGAGTCATGATCTCGATCATATTAATCGCGTAATGAAAAACGCAGAGAAAATTTTAGCGACTGAGCCAGGTGCGGATGAACTAGTCGTACGTTTAGCAGTCCTGTTGCATGATGTAGAAGATGCGAAATATAAAGAGGTGCATGAAGCAACTACGGTGGAGCTTCTTGAAAAAATAGGTGCGACACAACAGATTACAGATAATGTGATATCTGCGATTGATAGTGTGTCATTCAGTGGCGGCAACGCAAAAGATATTACGTCGATTGAAGGCGCTATTGTCAGAGATGCTGATCGTTTGGATGCCATTGGCGCGGTTGGAATAGCGCGTGCATTTGCGTTTGGTGGAGCGCGTGGCAGGAAACTTTATGATCAGCAAGAAGAAGCTCGAAAGGATATGTCAGTGTCAGAATACCGAAAAAAAGAAACGGCTACGGTTACGCATTTTCACGAGAAGTTATTATTGCTGAAAGAATTGATGGTCACGAGAGAAGGCACGCGTTTGGCGAAAGAACGACATGACTTCATGGAAGATTTTTTGCATCAACTAAGAAAAGAGATTGATTGAAAATTAGTTTGCCAATTCTGAACTCGATAGGATAGAATAAAGTAACTAGCAATACTAATCTATCCAATAGAGAAAAGGTGACGTCTTGGACAGAAATAATCGATTATTCATCATTACACTCGTTGTCATCGCCTTGTTTACATTAGGTGGATTTGCAGTACAAAAAGGATTCATCACATTTTAATACGAAAACGTATATTCAGAGCTCATCGGTCATAATAGATCGAGAGCTTTTTTAGTTAAAATGAAAGTTCAGTTTTGATTCTTAAAACGAAACCCGGAAATCTACAAGAGATGTCCGGGTTTTTAAATAGTTATGATGTTAGATTCTTTAATTCCTCTGCAGTTATACCCATATCTTTCAATGTTCTGCCCGTCTTAAAATAATCGGTATCATTATACGCAGAAGCTATATGGATACAAGACTCTACGATCGGTACACGGATACCAACTGCTTGGGCCAATTCGAAGCATGGAACAAGTAAATAAGGTACATCTTCAGTCACATATCGGTTTTTCGAACTGTTCGGAGCACTGTTTATTTTACCGTGTGTTGTAGAATCACGATTGAAATCATAGACCGATTTATAGTTTGAGCCATACAAAGCATTCATTGCTTGTAATTCAGTCCTTAATGAAAATCCAAGAGCTGCTCCAACAGCGAGCCGTTCTTGATCCATCTTGGCTGCCGCATTTGCAGTAGCTGGACTACAACAGTCCCGATAATAGTTGAAATCTCCATCAAAGTTTTCGAGTAGTCCCATATTTAATGTAGTCAATAAAGGATGTCCACCAAAATTAATGTTTTCCAATCCTGCGACTATTGGGTTATCTAAAAATTCTACAGGAACTGGGAGAGATTCTGTAATCAGCTGCTTCACTTCATCAGTCGCATTCTCTGATGGGAAAATGCTGACAGATAAAAACTCTTTCAACCCCATAATGGTTAAAACACCAGGCTCTACAATGCGTGTTGCCCATGGAATACTGATCCCGTCCACAAATGTAATATCTTTATCCTTTTGATCAGATTCATTTTTCATGCGATTCAAGACCAATCCACCGTAGTTTCCTGGCATTATGAAAACAACTTGTCCATCTTGCAAGTGAGGGAGCATTTGTTCAAATAAAAGTTCTTGTGCGAATGAAGGACAAATCATGATAATCATTTCAGCAAACTCCATCGCTTTTTTTATATCAGTTGTCGCATGAGTGATTTCCTCGAAACCTGGAAACATCATCTCGGCTCCGTGATCTTTCGAAAGTGCTTTAATTCCGCCTTGTTTATTTACCGCTTGAATCTGTGTATCGAACTGAGGGGAATCGTATAGACAAATACTATGTCCAAGTTTTGATAAATGATAAGCTGCTGTCAAGCCGCCGTTACCTGCACCGATGATTGAAATTTTATTCATATAAAATCCTCCTATAATTTAGATAATAGACAAAGTGACTAAAACGACTGTGGTAATCAATATAATACCGAGCACGAATGGGATAATATGCTTTAGCCAGCGTTCATACGGTATGTTCGCCAGCGTCAAAGTACCAACTAAAACGGCTTGTGTCGGCGAAAATAAATTCATCGTTTCTGCACCAGCTTGCATGGCAGTGACAATATAAGCGCGGTCAACTCCTGCAAAGTCTGCAAGAGGGGCCAGTATAGGAATTGTCGCTGTGGCTAGTCCAGATGATGATGGAATTAGGAACGCGAGCGGTATATACAAGAGATAGGCAAGTGGTGCAATTATAGAACTGCTGACATTTGCCAATAGATGTTCCCCGAAATTCAGGATAGTTCCAATGATCAATCCGTTTGTCATGATGACAGAAATACCTTTTGCCACCGCGAGAATGAGTGCGACGCTGATCAAATCTTTTGCTCCATTAAGGAACAAATGTACTATTTCATCTTCCTTATATGAATACATCTTTCCGATAATAATGGAACCTAGGAAGAATAAAACTGTTAATTCACCGAATCCCCATTCCCCGAATGGACTAATATGTCCTAAAACTACACCCAGTATAGGTGTTTGTTGTATGTTATCATGCAATGTATTAAATATTGAAATTCCAAACTTATCTTGCCAAGGGATTAGAGCGACAACCATAATAAGAAAGAAGCTACTGAATACAGCAAGTACCGCTTTTCTCCTTCCCGTAAGGTCCGCTACATCATCCGGATCGATCTTCTTAAAAGGCGCTTCGACTTTACTTTTGATATCAAAGACAATCGATTTTTCAGGATACATTTTTACTTTTGCTGCATATCGCATAACAAAGGTAATACCGAAAGCTAGGAACAATGAGAAAAGTAATAAACGATGAAAAATTCCGTCCCCTATAGAAATACCTGCCAGGTTAGATGCGATTCCAACAGAAAACGGATTTGTAATTCCACCCGCAACACCAATCCCAGCACCTAAGAAAATCACCATGACAGCTGTAACGACATCGTAACCGGCCAATAGAAGAATAGGAACTACAATGGGATAGAACGCAATGGTTTCTTCCGCCATCCCATATGTAGCACCACCGATGGCACAAATAGTCATTAAAATAGGGATCATTAATTTTTCGCGCCCTTTTAATGAAAAGACTACTTTAGATAAACCTGCATCGATTGCTTTCGTTTCAAATACAATACCTAAACAACCACCTAGAACCAGAACGAAAATAATTATATCAATGGCATCAAAGAATCCGTTGATCGGGGCAGAGAATATGTCCCACAAACCTTGGGGATATGACTCGACTTGTTCATATGTCCCGACAATTGGTGTTCCGTCTTCATTGTAGGAATATTCTCCGGCGGGTATGATAAACGTTAGGAATGCAATTCCTACGGTAATTATAAGTAATGTAGTGAAAGCCGTGGGCAGTTTAAACTTCTTCTTTTCCATGCGAAACCTCCATGTATCATATTTTTGTATGCGCTTACTTCACATGCGCATCAAGTTTTCTAAGTCTTATGATAAAGTGTGAATGTGTGTACTTTTTCACGAAAATGTATTCATTTATGTACGAAATGTGTTTGATTGTGTCGAAGAGTAGGGCGGCACTACATTCGGGTAGAAGAATTGTATACTAAAAATACTATGTTTAATGAAGGGAGTGAACGTAATGAAAACGATTTGTCTTGTGGAAGATGAACAAGATTTACTACAAGTACTTTCGATTTATTTAGAGAAAAGTGGCTGGAATGTGGTAACATGCGATACTTTATACAAAGCTTTAAATCAGCTTCATGTCCATATAGATTGTTGGGTAGTAGATATCATGCTTCCAGATGGTAGCGGGTTTGAATTGTTGAAAGAAATTAAAAGGCTCGATGTTCATACGCCAGTAATTTTAATTTCTGCAAGAGGTGAAAGTATAGATCGGGTTATAGGTTTTGAAATTGGGTGTGATGACTATATCACAAAACCTTTTTTGCCAGCAGAATTAGTTCTTCGTGTAAAGAAGATCTTGCAGAGCACACCTATGCAAAATCAAACGGAATTTAAAATAGTAGGACCTTATAAAATAGATGAAAAGCGAAGGTTAATCTTGGTAGAAGAACAAGAGTTGGATGTGACAAGTCGGGAATTTGATATTATCCAATTTTTTGTAGAACATAATCGAGCTGCTATCCCTAGGGAGTTATTGTTACAGCAAATTTGGGGAGAGGATTATTTCGGCAGTGAACGTGTTGTGGATAATTACATTAAAAAAATTCGTCAGAAACTGCCGCTATTTCATATAGAAACGATATACGGTTTTGGCTATCGGTGCAATGTATGAAAAAACGTCAGACATGGCTTGCGTCAAAAATCACTATATTAATGGCTGTTTTTATTACACTGATGAGTATTGCTAGTGTCGCAATCGTATACTTTTGGTCGTATTATTATTTCGGACAGATTTTTGAAGATCGTATTATCGATGAATATACGTATGAAAAGAATGAAGAACGTGGCGTATATAATGAATGGATTTTAGGTGTGACAGCGCACAGTATCGATATAGTTGAAGCTATTCATGGTCAGCCCACCGCGGAATATATCATGGATCACGCAGTGGCACAGATGGAGGAAAGTAAAGTATACCGTGAAAAAGTAGATGGTAAATATTTATTGTACAAAATCGATTTGGATTATGAAAATGGTGAAAAAGTATATAAATACTCCGTTGTTAAAGATATTTACCGTGAAATTCTACCCGAAATGTTATTGTGGTTTTTGGCTATTACCGCATTCATCTTTATTTTGTCTGTATTACTCACACGAATGATCACGAACAAGCTTTATCATAATATCCATGAATTAAAACGGTATATGATGCAGACTGACACAAAAAGCTGGGACACGGAACTTGTGTTGGAAACAGAAGATGCAGATATTCAAGAATTGGCTTCATCGTTTTCCGCTATGAAATACAATTTGAAACAGAGAGATTTGGCACAGCAGTCCACGTTGCGGTATATTTCTCATGAATTAAAGACTCCCATTATGATCATATCCAGTTATGCCGAATCCGCAAAAGAGGGAATTTATCCGAAAGGGTCTATAGACGAAACACTAGAAACCATTACACAACAAACGTCTAGGATAGAAAGTAGAGTAGAGGACTTACTATTCATTGCAAAGTCAAATGCTGAAATACTTCAAAATGGTCGAGATATCCAACTTGTACAGTTGGATGAACTCATTGAACAAGTTGCCGAAAACCTCAACGTATATTCATCCGGTTTAACGGTCGATTTGCAACTCGCTAAGCAGTTGACAGTGATAGGCCATCGTCATGAATTAGAAATTTTAATCGAAAATATGCTAGACAATCAAATAAAATATGCGAGAAGACTGCTATCCATCCGTTGTGTAAAGGAAGATGGCAAAGCTGTACTTTATTTTCATAATGATGGACAAGCTATTGATTCTTCGATTGAAGATAAATTATTTACTCCGTTTACGAAAGGCGAGGCCGGAGCACATGGTCTAGGTTTATCAATAGTTAAAGAGATTGCAGAAAAGCATCAAGGATCGATCGAGTTGTTGAAGCAGTCAAGTGGAGTCACATTTAAAATTATTATAAGAAATTGTATATGAATTTGTAGAAAAGAGCTGATGGTTTATGTACAGCTCTTTTCTGCATTACTTTTTTTGTCTCATCTCGCTCAATAAATCATCAATCTGTCTCTGCATTTTAATAAACTTATCATCTTCGATTTCCTCATCTACTAATGCAAGATAAGCCGCTAGCGTCGTAATCGCTTGGCCGAACAAGCCGATAGATTCACCGAGCAATGCTAATTTCGCGATTTGTTTTTCACTTTCACGCATAGGAATCCCTCCATAGCCGTTTTCTTTAAGTTATGATGAAGCCTTTATTCTCGTTCAAGTGTGTGAACAAATAAAAAAGAGGTCTAACTAGGTTCGAGTGTGGCATAGACATGATAATACTGTAAAAAGGAGAGTGTTCTATATGTATAACGAACAGGAAGCACGCACGATTACTGTTTTTGGTGAAGGGGCAGTAAAGGTCTCGCCTAGTACGGTTCATATTGTACTATCTGTTATATCTAGAGGTACGGAACTCGCAGAAATCCAGCAAGAAAATGCTAGACGTATGAATCAAGTAATTCAGTCGCTGCAAAAGGCGGGCATTGCGGAAACGTCTATTCAAACGATTGATTTTCAAATTCGACCAGTCTATGAGTATATTAACGGCGAACAGCGCTTTCAGGGCTATGAAGTGATTAATTCCATCCGCATTACAAGTAATGAACTTTCACGAACAGGAGAACTCGTCGATCTTGCGGTCAAAAATGGTGCGAATCAAATCGGCTCGATCGAATTCACGATGCCGGACCAAGATGAACAATATCAGCAAGCGTTAGTACTAGCTCTGCAAGATGCAGAGACAAAGATGATTACGATTGGAACTTCATTGAAATTACAGAACCGACCCATTCCTATGAAGATTGAAGAGCAGCATACATCTCAACCGGTAGCATTTCGTGCGATGGCTATGGCGGATACCGGCAGAACACCAATCGAGTCCGGCACGATTACAATCAGCGCAAGTCTGCAAGTGAAATATCAAATCGTCTAGTAAGTCAATTGGCAGTCTGCGACTAGGATGAAAGAGGCGGTCCGTATGGATGTTCACTTCAGCATGAATAAATAAATTGGAGATGACAAGGAAGCTATGTTGTGGGCTAGCTTGCGAAAGAACATCAGCTATCCATTACACATCACGGAGCGACGTGATCATGCGAAAGAACTGGCGCAGAAATTTGCTGGACAAGCCAACGTGTCGTTATTGCTCATCATGATAGAATGATGAGCAAGGTGGTTTCCAGCATTCACTCGTTTACAGTAAGTAAAATCATATATTGCAACAGAACAAAACTGTAGACTTTGGCTCCGTTCAATTGAATGACGCACATCAACGTTATTTTGCAAGTAACTGTTATTTTGGCTTGGATGTTTCATTGGCAGCTAGTCCGTCTACTATATAAAGAGACGTTAAATAAATGGAAGCTTGGCAACGTAGTGTATGCTTTGACTGTAGCGCATATATTACTAGTCCTGAAACCTTTTAACGCGGTAATTCAAATCGATTCAGATGCACGTGTGTTCTACGATGTCTAGATAATCACCGTCAGTAATCAAAAATATTGAAAAGGATCGGGCAGTAGGTCGCTATACCGACGGGGGATATATTGGAACAACTACTGATCAGCGAGTCATTTGCGAAGTAGATCAGCAGAAATGGTATGTGGCGGATAAATCGCAAGTGTACTCGCTTCATATCATTCATGGCGTCAAGGTGGAATCGATTGAGAATGCTGTGCTATAGTGAAAGGAACAAAGCAGGCAGGTGATTACAATGCAAAAGAAGAGAAGACAAGTCATTAGAAAAGGAAATGTGGTTGTTTTCCCTGGAACACTCGAACGTCTTCATCGGCAAGGTAGACAAGCAATGGAACGTGATCTTCATGAAGAAGCGGTCCGGAATTTCGAATCTGTATTGGAAATTAATCCAGAAGATTACACAGTGTTCGATGGTCTGGCTATTTCTTTATATGAAATGAAAGAGTATGAACGAGCGAAAGAATTTACCCTTCTGGCTATGCAAAACCAAGCAGGCGATTACATAGAGTTACTTGAGCTTTATCTTTCGATCTCGATTCAGTTACAGCAATACGCCGAGGTAGAGCTGACGATACAAGGTCTTTTGGAGAAAGAAATCATTCCAGAATATAGCTTGCAGAAGTTCCAATATTTGCGGGAATTGAATAGTCGATTATCTGATCGTTATGAAGAACCTTCTATTGAGGAGCCCTCTATTACAAGCGAGCAATTTCACCAAATGGGATCGATGGAACAACAGGAATTCTTATTATCGTTGCAACATCAGAAATTACAGCCGCATATACCGTTGCTCGTAGAGGTAATTGAAGCAGAGGAATCGTTACCTGTTGTCAAGACCTATGCATTGATGTTATTGCAACAAACGGGATACCAAGAGTCGCTAGCTGTTCGAAAATACCACTTTGAGACTGAAGCTAATCCATCAAGACTAGTGTCACCCGAAGAAGATCAATTTATTGGAGAAGTGCAGTTTCTCGCGAAAGCGCAATTTGAGAAAGATCCAACCGCTAGTGAACTGGTCGTCAATCTGATCCTTAAGTATAGTGTCTTGCTGTTTCCATTCCACTGGGGTCCTTACACGACGGAAGAGGTGGCAGGAGCGTATGTAGCGTATACAAAGCAGTTATTGTATGGTAAGCAGACGGAGGAATCTTCATTACTGACGTTCATACGTTCGGTAGATGAAGAAATGGAAAGCTGACAGTGATTAATTCTTGAAAGATGAATAGACTATGTTATACTAAAATGGTTGTCAACTGCTTATCTGTCCTCAGCAACGTTGTCGCTACTTACAGGTGAAACAAAATAAGCTGATTCAGGTAAAGCCTTCAAAGAGTGTCGAAGATTTTTTAGGATGTACAGAAAAAATTCAGATACAATCATGCGAAGGTATAATTGATTAAAATAAAAATAAAAGTATTGCAAATGATTTGGAGGTCATACATATGACAGTTAAATGGGAAAAATTAGAAGGTAGTGAAGGGAAACTTACGTTTGAAGTTTCCGTAGATCGTTTCAACGAAGCATTAGACGAAGCGTTCAAAAAAGTAGTTAAGAAAGTACAGGCACCTGGTTTCCGTAAAGGGAAAATGCCACGTAAAATGTTCAACAAAATGTACGGTGAAGAATCACTTTACAACGATGCAATCGATATCGTACTACCTGGAGCATACTCTGCTGCAGTAGACGAAGCAGACGTTGATCCAATCGCAGCTCCTGAAATCGACATCGAAAAGCTAGAAAAAGGCGAACCTGTCGTTTTCACTGCTGTTGTAGCTCTTAAGCCAGAAGTTACGCTTGGAGAATACAAAGGTCTTGAAGTAACTCGTAAAGCAGTTGAAGTTACAGACGAGGAAGTAGACGCGCAGCTTGAACAACGTACTGAAGCACTAGCAGAAATGGTAGTCAAAGAAGACGGCGTTGTTGAAAATGGCGATACAGCTACAATCGATTTCGAAGGATTCGCTAATGGCGAAGCATTCGAAGGCGGGCAGTCTGAAAACTACGAACTTGAAGTAGGTTCTGGTTCATTCATTCCAGGATTCGAAGAGCAAGTAGTAGGCATGAAAACAGGAGAAGAAAAAGAAATTGAAATTACTTTCCCTGAAGAATATCACGCTACTGAATTAGCTGGAAAGCCTGCTACATTCAAAGTGAAAGTTAATGAAATCAAGTCTAAAGAAGTTCCTGAACTTGATGATGAGTTAGCAAAAGAGATCGATGAAAGCGTATCTTCAGTAGAAGAACTACGTACGAAGTTGAAAGAAGAAGCTGAAGAAGTGAAAAAGAATGATTCTGACACAGCTCTTCGTGACGATTTAGTAGAACAAGCTGCAAGCAACGCTGAAATGGAAATCCCACAAGCGATGATCGATTCAGAAACGGATCGTATGATGCAGGACTTCGAACAACGTCTACAAATGCAAGGTATGAACTTAGATCTTTACTTCCAGTTCTCTGGTCAAGACGAGCAAACACTTCGCGACCAGATGAAGGACGACGCGTTAAGCCGCGTTCGTGTTTCATTGACACTTGAAGCAATCGGCGCTGCTGAAAAAGTAGAAGTTCCAGAAGAAGAAGTAAATGCTGAACTTGAAAAGATGTCTGAGCAATTCGGTATGGACGTTGAGCAAATCAAGACAACTCTTGGTGGCACATCTGTACTTGAGAACGATCTTCGCTTCAATAAAACAGTACAACTACTTGTTGATAACGCTAAAATCATCGACTAATCTTTCTATATGAATGTAACAAGGTACGGTTTGTCCGTACCTTGTTTTTCTTAAATGAAACAACTTCATGTATAGACTTTGGGAAACTCCATAAGCTAGAACATAAATAATGATACATATCAGGCTGGTAGTTATCGGTCATTAAGTTCTAAATAGTTGATTAAGTCATGTTAATCTTGTAGTATATTCACTTGAATAGGGGTGAGCATAATGTTCAAATTTAATGATGAAAACGATAACCTGAGCTGTTCTTTTTGCGGAAAATCTCAAGAGCAAGTCCGTAAATTAGTAGCAGGTCAAGGTGTTTATATTTGTGATGAATGCGTTGAACTTTGTGCGGAAATCGTGGAAGAGGAAGTCGGTCTTGAAGAAGGCTTCGAGCTAAAAGACGTTCCAAAACCAAGAGAGATCCAAGGTATCCTCGATGATTATATTATCGGGCAAGATCGCGCAAAGAAATCACTCGCAGTAGCAGTATACAATCATTACAAACGGGTGAATTCAAGCAGTAAAATTGATGATGTCGAGCTGGCTAAATCCAATATCGTCTTAATCGGCCCAACTGGTAGCGGTAAAACATTACTTGCGCAAACGTTGGCTCGTATTTTGGATGTACCATTCGCGATTGCAGATGCGACTTCATTAACTGAAGCAGGCTACGTTGGGGAAGACGTAGAGAATATTCTCTTGAAATTGATTCAAGCAGCGGACTTCGATATTGATAAAGCTGAAAAAGGAATTATCTACATTGATGAAATCGACAAAGTAGCTCGTAAATCTGAGAACGCATCGATTACTCGTGACGTATCCGGTGAAGGTGTACAACAAGCTTTGTTGAAGATTCTTGAAGGAACAGTTGCTAGCGTACCACCACAAGGCGGTCGTAAACATCCTCATCAAGAATTCTTGCAAATCGATACGACGAATATCTTATTTGTCGTAGGTGGAGCTTTTGATGGCATCGAAGATATCGTTAAACGCCGTATTGGCCGTAAAGTGATCGGCTTCGGCTCTGAATCCAAGCAAGAGATCAACGAAGAAGATAGCCTATTGGCTAAACTGATTCCTGAAGATCTCCAGTCATATGGTTTGATTCCAGAATTCATCGGCCGTTTGCCGGTGATTGCAACTCTCGATACATTAGATGCGGATACATTGTATCAAATTCTAACTGAGCCGAAAAATGCGATCGTAAAACAATACCAAAAGATGGTCGAACTGGATGATGTAGAACTTCAATTTGAAGATGACGCATTGATTGAAATTGCGAAAGAAGCGATCGCTCGTAAAACGGGTGCACGTGGACTTCGTTCGATTATCGAAAACATCATGTTGGATGTAATGTACGATCTTCCTTCACTTGAAGAAGTGAAGAAATGTATCATTACGAAGGACTCTGTTCTTGGTAAGTCGACTCCGATCTTGCACAGAGAAGTCGGATCTATATACGAATCAGATAGCGAAAAAAATACCGCATAACGCCGAAAAGGCAAAAGGGCCGGCTCCACCGATGCGTATCTTATACGTTCGGCAGTCGGCTTTTTCTTACATAAGATTTCATTTAAGCAGTACACATACATAAACATAATTTATTTGGAGGTGGCTTATCATGCCGACGATTCAAAAACAGAACATCCCATTATTGCCACTTCGCGGAGTGATAGTGTATCCGACGATGCTTTTACATATTGATGTGGGTCGAGAACGCTCAATTTTCGCCATTGAACATTCATTAGCAGATAATCATCAGGTTTTCCTTGCGACGCAGAAAGATTTGAGTTTGGAAAATCCAGAAAAAGAAGATTTGCATGAATTAGGTACTCTGGCGAATATCAAATCAATGACTCAATTACCAAATGGTACGTACCGTGTGTTAATCGAAGGCATACATAGAGCAGAGTGGAGCAGTTACCAAGAAGCTGACCTGTATCCAGTTGTCAATGTCACATGTTACGAAGAGAATGAAGAAATAGACGCGCAAGCAGAAGCGCTGATGCGGTCACTTGTTGCACAGTTCAAACGATATGCGAAGAATAGCAAACGGATTTCAGACGAAACATTGGAGACGGTTGAAAGCATTCAAGAGCCGGGTAGATTAGCGGACATGATCGCATCGAACTTGCCATTAAAACTAACTGCCAAACAAGAAGTGCTTGAGATTCTAAACGTGCCTGATCGTTTGGAATGGCTAATCAGTCGAATGTATAATGAACAGGAAATTATGGAGCTTGAACAAAAAATTAATGAACGCGTGAAGGAAGCAATGGAACGTACACAAAAAGAGTTTTACTTACGCGAACAATTAAAGGCGATTCAAACTGAGCTAGGCGATAAAGATGGTAAAGGTCTAGAAGTGTCCGAACTGAAAAAGAAAATCGAAAAGGCCAATATGCCGCAATCCGTGAGAGAGGCAGCAGAGCGCGAATTGGAACGTTATGAAAAAATCCCTTCTGTTTCAGCTGAAAGTGGCATTATTCGTAATTATATTGAATGGCTCATTATGCTGCCATGGACTCATGCGACAGAAGATCAACTAGATTTGTCTCGTTCAGAAGATATATTGAATCGTGATCATGAAGGTTTGGAAAACGTTAAAGAACGGATTCTTGAATACCTAGCTGTACGTCAGATGACAAATTCTCTGCGTGGACCGATTCTTTGTCTAGATGGTCCTCCAGGTGTGGGTAAAACTTCGTTAGCCCGTTCTATCGCCGAGTCACTAGGACGTGAATTTGTACGTTTATCACTAGGTGGTGTCCGTGATGAGTCTGAAATCCGTGGTCATCGCCGAACGTATGTAGGCGCTATGCCTGGACGTATTATCCAAAGCATGAAAAAAGCGGGCACTGTCAACCCGGTCTTCTTACTCGATGAAATCGATAAAATGTCCAATGATTTCCGAGGAGATCCATCGTCTGCCATGCTGGAAGTGCTCGATCCTGAACAAAACAGTAGTTTTAGCGATCATTATATAGAAGAGCCATATGATCTTTCAAGTGTATTATTCATTGCGACGTCAAATGACCTGGGGGCTATTCCCGGACCGCTGCGAGACCGTATGGAAATTATTTCGATTCCTGGTTATACAGAACAGGAAAAACAATCGATCGCTATTAATCATTTGATTCCCAAACAGATGAAGGAACATGGCCTAAAGAAATCACAACTTCGTTTCCAGGAAGAAGCAGTACTGGAAGTCGTACGATACTATACACGTGAAGCTGGTGTGCGTTCACTTGAGCGAGAAATCGCAAGCATTTGTCGTAAAGCTGCGCGCCAAATTCTAGCAGGCGATAAGAAGAGCTTAACAGTGAGCCCGAAGTCTTTAGAAGTGTTACTTGGCAAAAAGCGTTTCCGGTTTGGGCAGGCAGAAACGGTGAATCAAGTCGGTATGGCTACTGGACTTGCCTATACATCCGTCGGCGGGGATACATTGCAAATTGAAGTATCTCTATCCCCAGGTAAAGGTAAATTATTGCTGACAGGTAAACTTGGGGATGTCATGAAGGAATCAGCACAAACGGCATTATCCTATGTTCGTTCAAAAGCCATGACATTTGATATAGATCCTGATTTCCATGAAAAATGGGATATTCATATTCACGTCCCAGAAGGTGCAACGCCAAAAGATGGACCTTCCGCGGGTATTACTATCGTCACGGCACTCGTATCCTCATTGACAGAACGCCCGATACGCCGTGAAGTCGGTATGACAGGAGAAGTGACACTGCGTGGACGTGTGCTGCCAATTGGTGGACTAAAACAAAAGACGCTTAGTGCTCACCGTGCAGGACTGCGTACGATCATCATCCCGTCTGAAAATGAACGCGATTTGGATGATATTCCAGATAGTGTAAGAAAAGAATTAACATTTAAACTAGTATCGGATGCTCATGAAGTACTCGATATCGCTTTGGAGGAAAAGAAATGAAAGTCCATAACGTTGAAATGATTATGAGTGCGGTTAGACCTGAACAATACCCAACAGAAGGTTATCCTGAATTTGCTTTAGCCGGGCGTTCAAATGTAGGTAAATCTTCCTTCATTAACAAAATGATCGGGCGTAAAAGCTTGGCACGTACATCTTCAAAACCAGGGAAGACCCAAACACTCAATTTCTATAAAATCGAAGAAAAATTATTTTTCGTTGACGTACCAGGGTACGGCTATGCGAAAGTTTCGAAAACCGAAAAAGAAAAATGGGGCGGTATGATCGAACAATACATCACGTCACGTGAAGAATTACGTGCAGTAGTACAGATTGTTGATTTGCGCCATCCGCCGACAAAAGATGACTGCATGATGCACGACTTCCTGTCTCATTACAATATCCCTACGATCGTCATTGCAACAAAAGCAGATAAAATACCTAAAGGTAAATGGGAAAAACATAAGAAGATCGTGCGGACAACATTTAACATGGAAATACACGAGCCGCTAATCCTGTTTTCATCTGAAAAGGGAATGGGTATGGATGAAGCATGGCGTGAAATTGAAAGTCGCATGTAAGTAATGAGTTGTTATGATGGAATTGCTACATTATGACTTCAAACGTTGTTCACAATTTGCATTCCGACTAAAGCGCTATGTATGTTATAATGAATGTACGAAAAAGATTCCGAAAGGTGTGAGCACCTAATGTATACAGTCGTTGTCGGTGTTAACCACCGAACCGCCCCTGTCGAAATTAGAGAGAAGCTATCATTCGTTGAGGCTGATTTGCCACAAGCGATGCAAACATTGCAACAACAAAAGAGCATCTTAGAAAACGTCATTGTTTCTACTTGTAACCGCACAGAAATCTATGCGGTGGTTGATCAGATTCATACTGGACGATATTATATAAAAAAATTCCTTGCTGATTGGTTCTCTATTCCTATGGAGGAATTCTCCAGTCACTTGATTATTCATGAAGAAGATGGTGCAGTGGAACACTTATTACGTGTAACTGCAGGCATTGATTCCATGGTACTCGGTGAAACGCAAATATTAGGACAAGTTCGCAGTAGTTTTTTCGCTGCACAAAATATTGGTACAACAGGTACCGTATTTAATGAATTATTCAAACAAGCGATCACAACAGCGAAGAGAGCACATACCGACACAGCAATTGGTGAAAATGCCGTGTCAGTTTCTTATGCAGCAGTAGAACTGGGTAGAAAGATTTTCGGTTCACTAAAGGATAAGCATATTGCCATTCTTGGTGCAGGTACGATGGGTGAATTAGCAGTTGAGAACTTGCAGGGAAGTGGTGTTGGGAAGATTACCGTAATCAACCGAACATTCTCTAAGGCAGAAACTCTAGCGGCGAAATTTAATGGTGAAGCGAAATCTATGCAAGAGTTGCAGTGTTTGTTACTCGAAGCGGATATTTTAATCAGTTCAACGGGCGCTACTGAATACGTTATCGATTATGAATTAATGGATTATGTCGAGAGACTACGTAAAGGCAAGCCGCTATTCATGGTGGATATCGCTGTGCCACGTGATCTTGATCCGAAAATTGGTGAATTGAGCAGTGTATTCTTGTATGATATCGATGATCTTCAAGGTATTGTCGAAGCAAACTTGGCTGAACGTAAGCGTGCAGCTGATGAGATCGGTCTGATGATTGAACAAGAAGTTGTTGCGTTTAAAGAATGGTTAACAACACTTGGCGTCGTGCCGATGATCTCTGCACTACGCAAGAAGGCGAGTCGTATTCAGAGTGAAACAATGATCAGCATCGAAAATAAAATGCCGGATTTAACAGAACGTGAAAAGAAGGTTCTGAACAAGCATACAAAGTCAATTATTAATCAATTACTAAAAGAACCTATTCTACAGGCTAAAGAATTATCTACTGATAAAAAAGCAGCGGAGAAACTCGCACTTTTCGAACAAATCTTTGGAATTTCCGAAGATGTCGTAACAGAAAAGGAACAGCTGGCATTACAAGCAAAAGAACGTCTTCAAAAACGTGCTGATCAAAAATCAGATGTTGTTGATGTGACGAACTTACATTATCAACACTAATCCCAGGTGGTTCTGTATCTGTCTTTCACAAGAACGGTACAGGCCCACCTTTTTTAATGCAGGTAAATATACTATATATGTATAAGTATTCATGTCACTAGTAAAAAGATGCTTTCCATGGATGCAATTATTTGCAGTATCACCCTCTCATTTGAGACAATGAAGACGAACACACCTTACTATCAAAAGAGAGGTTTTCGCTTGAAAGGCAGAGAATAGCATATGGTTGATTTAACCGTCGCAAGACTTCAGGAATTCATGATTGTTCTTTATGCCCTCGGTCTTGTTTTTTACTTTATTGATTACTTGAAGAAGTCAAAAGCTGTCCATCGTATTGCTTTTTGGCTCATCGTTACCGTATGGCTTACACAAACCGCAATTTTATCACTTTATATTATTCAGATGAAACGCTTTCCGGTATTATCGTTAGTTGAAGGAATATATTTTTATGTGTGGTTGCTGGTCACATTATCTATCGTGTTCCAGTTGATTTATAAAGTAAACTTCATGGTGTTTTTCACAAATATTATTGGATTTGCATTTTTAATGATTCATGTCTTTTCCAATTTGAAATACACAGCATCCACTGTTGGTGATTCGCTCATTTCAGAAGTACTATTTGTTCATATTACGTCAGCAATCCTCTCGTATGCAGTGTTCGCATTAGCATTTGTTTTTGCGGTATTATATTTGATTGTTTATAACGTATTGAAAAGTAAAAAGTTTGGAAAACGATTTTCCAGTCTACCTAATTTACATCAGACGATGACGGGGATGAAAATGTCGATTTATACCGGCATTCCGATTTTATTCGTTAGTTTATTATTCGGAGTTCAATGGGCGTACGTAGCGCTTGAACACTGGTCTCCTTTTGATGTGAAAATTATGGGGTCATTTGCAGTATTACTCATCTATTCTTCAGTTATTTATTTCAACTATAAGGGAAAGCTTCAATCAATGGAGTTTGCCTGGATGACGATATTTGCATTTCTCTTAACGGTCGTTAATTTCTTTTTGGGCAGTACGCTGTCACAATTTCATTTATGGATATAGGAAAGGAAGAGTTTTGTGAGAAAAATTATTGTAGGTTCACGAAGAAGTAAACTAGCATTAACTCAAACGAAATGGTTCATCGAACAAATGAAGCAGGCGGGTGCACCATTTGAGTTTGAAGTAAAAGAGATCGTGACGAAAGGCGATCAAATCTTGGACGTCATGTTGTCAAAAGTTGGCGGTAAAGGATTATTCGTAAAAGAAATTCAGCAAGCATTATTTGATAAAGAAATTGATTTTGCCGTACATAGCATGAAAGATATGCCTGCGGTAATTCCAGACGGTTTGACTGTCGGCTGTATTCCTAAACGTGTAGATCCACGCGATGCATACATCGCAAACGATCATGTTCGCTTCATGGACTTGCCAATCGGAGCGGTTGTCGGTACATCTAGTCTTCGTCGCAGTTCACAGTTATTAATGTTGCGTCCAGATATTGAAATTAAGTGGATTCGCGGTAACATTGATACACGCTTACGTAAATTACGTGACGGTGAATTTGACGCAATTCTCTTAGCAGCTGCAGGACTTAAGCGTATGGGTTGGGATGATAACATCGTCACAGAACACCTCTCGCTTGAAGATTGTATCCCAGCAGTAGGACAAGGTGCATTAGCGATTGAATGTCGTGAAGATGATGCGGAATTACTAAATGAACTGGCGAAACTCACGGATGAGAAGACTTGGGTTGAGTTACAGGCCGAGCGCACGTTCCTTAATGAAATGGATGGTTCTTGCCAAGTACCTATCGGTGGATTTGCAACGTATGATGGTAATGAAGTGGAAATGACTGGCTTCATCGCGTCTCCGGATGCAATTCAAGTGTTCCGGGAAACGGTGAAAGGAACAGATCCTGTTGCAGTTGGTAAAGAAGTCAGCAAAATTTTACGTGACCAAGGTGCTGCTGAAGTAATCAAGAAAGTGAAGGCGGAAATGGATGCGTAACGCATTACCGCTAGCAGGAGAAACGGTTATTTTCACCGGAACACCAAAATCTACGGAAGCGGCCGAACTTGTGAAAAAGTACGGCGGCATTCCGGTTTCGATTCCCCTTATTGAAGTGGGAGAAATACAGAAGAAGGCTGATCAGCAAAAGTTGCAACAAGCAATGAAAGCTGATTGGCTCATTTTTACGAGCCAATCAGCAGTTGCTGCATTCCGTGCGAAAATGTTACGGTTCAATGTAACAGCGGATACGTTTAACGGAAAAGTTGCCGCGGTCGGAACGCGAACAGCGGCTGCGCTAGATCGACTCGGTTTTGCTGTATCTTTCATTCCTAGCGTGTTTAGTGCAGATGTTTTCGTCAAACAGTTTAATCCGAAAAAGTCAGAACGATTACATGTGGTCTTTTTGAAAGGTTCTCTCGCAGGAAGTTTAATTCGTGAGGAGTTGCCGTTTCATGTATCGGAATGGACAGTCTATGAGACCAAGAGTGCAACGAGTGAAATAGATAAATTGAGTCGCTTTATACTTCATAAAAATCAGGTGTCCGTACTGTTCGCAAGTCCGTCAGCGGTGGAAGTGTTCTCTTCACGTATTGCACCGAAAACGACGTGGTTTGGTTTTACGGTTTGCGCAATTGGACATGTTACGGAGCGTGCACTGTTAAAAGTAGGTGCGCCCGTTCACGTCAAACCTGAAACGTATACATTAGTCGAGCTAGTCCATGAACTGGCCAAACGAAAGGGAGAATTCAAATGAATCCAATAGAATTTAAGCGTCATCGTAGACTTCGTACACATCCGACCGTTCGAGCGATGGTAAGAGAGACGGAAATTAAAGCAGCGGATTTCATTTATCCTATCTTTGTTACAGAAGGCGAGAACGTACGTAATCCTATCGCTTCCATGCCAGGAGTAGATCAGTTTTCAATTGATTTATTATTGAAAGAGACGGATGAAGTAGTCGAATTAGGTATTTCCTCTATTATTTTATTCGGTATTCCTTCCGAAAAGGACGCAACCGGTTCTGAATCATATGACGACGAAGGAATCATTCAGCGTGCAACACGCGCAGTGAAAGAACGTCACCCGCAATTAGTCGTAGTAGCAGATACTTGCTTATGCGAGTATACAGATCACGGTCACTGTGGCGTTATTCATGACAATGATGTAGATAATGATGCCAGCCTTGTATTGCTTGCCAAGACAGCGGTCAGTCAAGCGAAAGCGGGAGCGGATATTATTGCGCCATCGAATATGATGGACGGATTTGTGGCAGTTATTCGTCAAGCACTAGATGATGCAGGGTTCCAAAACATTCCGATCATGTCGTATGCAGTTAAATATGCATCTGCTTATTACGGTCCGTTCCGTGAAGCAGCGCAATCCACACCACAATTTGGTGATCGTAAAACGTATCAAATGGATCCGGCAAACCGTATGGAGGCCATGCGTGAAGCGGAAACTGATATTCTTGAAGGTGCGGACTTCTTAATTGTTAAGCCGGCATTGTCTTACCTTGATATCATTCGCGACGTGAAGAATCATGTATTATTGCCTGTCGTAGCTTATAATGTCAGTGGAGAATATGCTATGGTCAAAGCTGCTGCGTTAAATGGCTGGGTAGATGAGAAGAAAATTGTATTAGAAACGTTAACAAGTATGAAGCGTGCAGGCGCAGATATCATCATGACGTATCATGCAAAAGATGCTGCTCGCTGGTTGGAGGAGAAGTAATATGGGACAAAAAACATATACAAAATCTAAACAGGCATTCAAAGAAGCAGTTGAGTTAATGCCAGGTGGCGTCAACTCACCAGTTCGTGGATTCAAATCAGTCAACATGGATCCGATCTTTATGGAAAGTGGTAAAGGTGCGATTATTAAGGATATCGATGGCAATGAATATATAGATTACATTCTGTCTTGGGGTCCTCTAATCCTAGGACACACACACCCTGATGTAGTATCAGCAATTCAGAAAGTAGCTGAAACAGGTACAAGCTTCGGAGCACCTACTCTTCTAGAGAATGAATTGGCAGAGCTAGTAATCGACCGTGTACCATCCATCGAAATGGTACGTATGGTATCTTCCGGTACGGAGGCGACGATGAGTGCACTTCGTTTAGCTCGAGGCTATACGAAGCGTAATAAAATCCTCAAATTCGAAGGCTGCTATCATGGGCATGCGGATTCCTTGCTCATTAAAGCGGGATCCGGCGTTGCTACATTAGGTTTACCTGATAGCCCTGGAGTACCTGAATCGATTGCGTCTAACACAATCACGGTTCCATATAACGACCTTGAAAGTGTCAAATTGGCTATTAAAGAATACGGGGACGACCTTGCTGCAATTATTGTAGAACCAGTTGCAGGAAACATGGGTGTTGTAGGACCTGATAACGGCTTCCTTAAAGGCTTACGTGAGTTGACAGAAGAAAATGGTTCATTACTAATCTTTGATGAAGTCATGACCGGATTCCGTGTAGGGTATAAATGTGCACAAGGTCATTTCAACATCAAACCGGACCTAACATGTCTTGGTAAAGTAATTGGTGGTGGACTGCCTGTAGGAGCGTATGGCGGTTCTCGCGAGATTATGGAACATGTAGCGCCTGCAGGAACTATTTATCAGGCGGGTACATTGTCTGGTAATCCATTAGCAATGACAGCAGGTATTGAAACGTTGAGAAAGTTGACGCCGAAAACATACGAACACTTCATCCAGCTTGGTGATCAGTTGGAAGAAGGCTTCCGCGCAGCAGCGAAAGCTAATAATATTCCGCATACCGTCAACCGTGCAGGTTCGATGATCGGGTTCTTCTTTACGGATCAACGTGTTAATAACTACGATAAAGCGAAGACATCTGATTTGGAGTTGTTTGCAGAGTATTACCGTCTGATGGCAGAAGAAGGTATTTTATTACCACCTTCCCAATTCGAAGGAATGTTCTTGTCAGCAGCACACACAGAAGAGCATATCGTAAAAACTGTGGAAGCATTCCATAAAGTGTTTGAGAAATTGAAGCGATAATAAAGAAGCGTCAGGCAAAATTATTTGCTTGGCGCTTTTTTTGATAAAAATTTGTGGAATAGCGCGATAGCCATTATTTCATTTCCAATCTACGCTATACTTCACTTCTAAACTCCTCCATTTTTTCATATAGTAGCCTGAGTTAAGAAAAGGAGTGAAGCGAAAATGACGACGCATCAATGGACATTGCATGAGTCTTTTTATTTCCCTGCTGAGTATGGGGCATTTGCTGAATCGGCTGAGGTAAAGGTGACACCAGGGTTTACGGAGGATCGTACGGAAGAAGCGGTCCGTTTGCAAGGGATCTATCATATCGCGGCAAACGTTGTATTTGATGCAGACAAGCAAGTGGAATTGATAACTGAAGATGTATTAGTCATTAATGACGTGGAAGTAGAAAATAGTAAAGGGTATTTTGAATACGCTGTGCCTTTGAATGTTGATCTGCCGGTAGAACTCGATGGAGACTTGCAACTTGAAGTGACAGATATTAAAACTTCATCACAAGAAGACGGAGGGTTGAAGCTCGAGTGGACTGTTCACTTGAAACAGGAAAAGCCTGTACAAGAACCGGTTGTTATTGATGAAGAGCCCGCAGCACCACAGTTCGTGGCTGCATCGACTTCTCATATGGAGTTTCTCGCAAATGCTGACCGTGCGGTGGAACAAGTAAATAATGAAATGGAAGACTTTCTCTTATACATCGCCGAGATGGATGACGATGTAACGAGAAAGATCTTCCATTCAAATAATGTTTTTGTAGAAGCAGAAGGACAAAGCAGCGAGTAAGCAAAATATTAAAAAGTCGCCGGTCGTCGGGACAATGAGCAAACGGATCAACTGAAACACGGTTAATGGGATGATACAGCCTTTACAGTAAAATCTCGTTTTCCGTAGCCATGGCGGCAATAGATATGGATTATAACCTCTTCGCATCGTTCACCATCCTTTCTCTATAGACTACTATTCAGTTGACGGACTCTACATGTTTCGCGTATAATAATGGGTATATGAATATAAATGCGAAGAGTAGGAAAGTACATGTGAACCGTTTTCTTTAGAGAGGGTGCGATTGGTGGAACGTACCTGGAAACAACATATGGAAGTCCCCTATGAGCAGTTTCTGTGAAGTTGTAGTAGCAGGATCCGGTGAAGACCGTTACCAAATCATGAAGATGTAATGCTTTTTAGCGTTCATAAATAAAGGTGGTACCACGAGCTCCTTCGTCCTTTTACCGGGATGAGTGGGGCTTTTTTGTATCCCTTTTTATTTGAAGGAGGAACTGAAATGACTGATGAATTGACGATGCCGACTAAATACGATCCACAGGCAGTTGAAAAAGGACGTTATGAATGGTGGCTTAAAGGGAAGTATTTTGAATCGGATGTAACAAGCGAAAAAGAACCATACACAATTGTGATTCCACCACCGAACGTCACAGGTAAGCTTCACTTAGGGCACGCTTGGGATACGACGTTACAAGACATGCTCATCCGCATGAAGCGTATGCAAGGGTATGATGCATTGTGGCTGCCAGGAATGGACCATGCTGGAATTGCGACACAAGCAAGAGTAGAAGAAAAACTTCGCGCTGAAGGCAAAACACGTTATGATCTTGGCCGTGAAAACTTCGTACAGGAAACATGGAAATGGAAAGAAGAATATGCGAGCCATATCCGTGCACAATGGGCGAAACTTGGTCTGGCTCTCGATTACTCCCAAGAGCGTTTTACTTTGGATGAAGGTTTGTCAAAAGCAGTACGCGAAGTATTCGTTAAGTTGTATGAGAAAAAGCTGATCTATCGCGGTGAATACATCATCAACTGGGATCCTGCGACAAAGACGGCGATATCTGATATTGAGGTTATCCATAAAGATGTGCAGGGTGCATTCTATCATATGCGCTACCCACTGACAGATGGCACAGGCTCAATTGAAATAGCGACAACACGTCCTGAAACGATGCTCGGTGATACAGCTGTTGCGGTTCATCCGGATGACGAACGCTACCAGCATTTAATCGGCAAGATGGTTTCATTACCGATCGTAGGACGCGAGATTCCGATCGTCGCGGATGACTACGTAGAAATGGACTTCGGAAGCGGCGCAGTCAAAATCACACCAGCGCATGACCCGAATGACTTTGAAATAGGTAACCGTCATAACTTGCCACGTGTATTGGTGATGAATGAAGATGGCACGATGAATAAATTAGCAGGTAAGTATGAAGGTATGGATCGTTTCGAATGCCGTAAGCAAATCGTCAAAGACTTACAAGAGATGAATGTGCTATTTGAAATTGAAGATCATATGCACTCTGTCGGACACTCGGAACGAAGCGGCGCAGTAGTGGAGCCTTACCTTTCTACACAGTGGTTCGTCAATATGCAGCCACTTGCTGAGCAAGCAATCAATCTTCAGAAAAATGAAGAAGAAAAAGTAACGTTTGTGCCTGAACGTTTCGAGAAAACATACTTGGGTTGGATGGAAAACGTACACGACTGGTGTATTTCTCGTCAACTATGGTGGGGTCACCGAATTCCGGCTTGGTATCACAACACAACAGGCGAAATTTATGTGGGTCAAGAAGCACCAGCTGATGAAGAAAACTGGACACAAGACAATGACGTACTGGATACTTGGTTCTCATCTGCTCTATGGCCGTTCTCGACTATGGGCTGGCCAGATGTTGACAGCGAAACGTTCAAAAAATATTACCCGACAGATGCCCTTGTTACAGGATATGATATTATCTTCTTTTGGGTGTCCCGCATGATCTTCCAAGCACTTGAATTCACAGAAGAGCGTCCATTCAAGGATGTTTTGATCCATGGATTAGTACGCGCGGAAGACGGGCGAAAAATGTCTAAATCTCTTGGCAACGGTGTAGATCCAATGGACGTAATTGAGCAATATGGTGCAGACGCATTGCGTTACTTCCTAGCAACAGGTTCTTCACCAGGACAAGATCTGCGTTACTCTACAGAAAAAGTAGAAGCGATTTGGAACTTTGCCAATAAAATTTGGAACGCTTCCCGTTTCGCGTTAATGAATATGGACGGTATGAAGTATGAAGAAATCGATCTATCTGGAGAGAAATCTGTTGCAGATGCATGGATCTTAACTCGTCTGAATGAAACGATTGAATCAGTAACTAGCTTAGCTGATCGTTATGAGTTCGGTGAAATGGGTCGCGCGTTATATAACTTCATTTGGGATGATTTCTGTGACTGGTATATCGAAATGGCGAAATTGCCACTATACGGTGAAGATGAAGCAGCGAAAAAGATGACACGTTCGGTTCTTGCGCATGTTCTAGATCACACGATGCGTTTATTGCACCCATTGATGCCTTTCATTACAGAAGAGATTTGGCAGAACCTCCCACATGAAGGAGAGTCAATCACTGTAGCGAAGTGGCCAGAAGTAGATGCAACGATGATGGACAAGTCCCGTGCTTCGAATATGAAACTGTTGATGGACATTATCAAATCCGTACGTACTATCCGTGCAGAAGTGAATACACCGATGAGTCGTAAAGTCGATTTGTATATTTCGGCGAAAGATGAGAAGACGGTGGCGGTACTGGAAGAGAATCGTAACTATATTGTGCGTTTCTGTAATCCAGAAACGTTGACGATTGGCGTGAAGGTGAATGCGCCAGGCAAGACGATGTCAGCAGTCGTGACGGGGGCAGAGTTGTATTTGCCGCTTGAAGGATTGATTGATATCGAGGAGGAGTTGGCTCGTTTGACGAAGGAACTTGGCAAGTGGCAAGGTGAAGTAAAGCGGGTTCAGGGCAAGTTGTCGAATGAACGTTTTACTGCCAAGGCGCCTGAGTCAGTTGTTGAGGAAGAACGTGCGAAAGAGAAGGATTATTTGGAGAAGTATGCGGCGGTTGAACGTCGTATTGCGGAACTAAAGGAAATTTAAAAGTAGTTTGAAGAAGGTGAAAGCCCATTTGACAGCGCGATGCTGTTGGATGGGCTTTTGTCGTTTGGGGTTGGTGAGGATTAAGGGGAGAGAGATAGGGATTTACGCTTCGTAGGGGACGCTTTCCAGGGGCTTCTCCTACGATCCCAAGCTAAAATCATATGTTAAATATAGTATTCATCCAGTCGGATGGGTATAATTGGAATCAAGATATTATGAATGTTAGGAGAGTGCTCAATGGGTTTTTTAGTTCGGGAGATGTTAAGTAAGGATATTGAGAGAGTACAGGATATTGCTAGGGTGAGTTGGCATGCTACGTATGAGGGGATGATTCCTCGTGCGATTCAAGATTGCTTTTTGGATGCGGCTTATAGTACTAGTATGATGAATACCCGTCTACAAAATTCTAATCTATTTGTTGTAGAAGATGAAAATGAAGTAGTTGGGTTTGCTGATTTTTCACAGGTAGATGATGGCGACAAATCCGAACTGCGTGCTATTTATCTTTATCCTGATCGACAAGGGAGGGGATTGGGCTCGACTCTTATACAAAAGGGAATTGAAGTTCTGGGAGAGATGAGAGAAATTGTGGTCGAAGTGGAAAAGGAAAATCTAGTTGGGCGGAAGTTTTATGAAGCGATAGGATTTGAGACGGTTAAAGAATATGATGATTACTTTGACGGCCATATGTTGAAAACGATTCAAATGAAATGGATTCTTTAAGAGTAATTGGGGGGGGATTTGCTTGAATAGAATACTGTTCATTGTAGTAAATATTTTTACTGGTTTATTTGTGCTGATTACTAGTGTTGTAGGCTATGGAATTAGCGGAATGGGAGAAGATTCTACTCCTAATATTGCCATACTAGGTTTAATCGTAATATGGGCAGTCGGCTTAGCTTTGCAGTTAAGCAAAAGGATTCGTGTTTTAGGGTTTATTATCACGTTTATTCCGGTAATGTTTATATTATATATCTACTTTACAGCTATGAATATATAAAGGAGAGAAGCGAATGTTAATTAAACCAAAGAAATTGCAGCGTGGTGATCAGGTCGCAACAGTGAGTCCTTCGTGGGGAGGCGCAGGCGAACCGGAAATCAGGTGGCGATATGAGCAAGGCGTAAAGAGATTGGAAAGTATTTTCGGCTTAACTGTTGTGCCGATGCCGAACAGTTTAAAGGGAGCCGCCTTTCTCTACGAGAATCCGAAAGCTCGTGCAGAAGATTTGATGACTGCATTTAAGGACACGAATATTAAAGGGATTATTGCGAATATCGGAGGAGAGGACAGCATCCGTTTACTTTCATATATCGATTTTAGCGTAATACACGAAAATCCAAAAATCTTCATGGGATACTCTGATGTTACGGTATCTCATCTGTTTTGTCATAAAGCAGGACTCTCGTCATTTTACGGACCAGCAATATTAACCGATTTTGCTGAAAATATAGAGATGGATTCCTACACAGTTGAGATGGTAAATAGGACTCTCTTTTCTAATGAAATTATTGGTGAGATCCAACCAGCTGAAAAGTGGACAAGTGAGCGGTTGGAATGGATCGCTCAGAATAAAGATAAGCGACGTACGATGAATCAGAATACTGGATACGAACTGCTTCAAGGCTCAGGTACTGTGCAAGGACGATTGATTGGCGGGTGTATCGAAGTATTAGAATTTGCGAAGGGTACGGCGATTTGGCCAGAAGACGAGTATTGGAACAACAGTATATTATTCTTTGAAACATCCGAAGAGAAGCCTGAACCTAGTTTGATTCGCTACTGGTTAAGAAATTATGCAGCACAAGGAATCTTACAGAAAGTAAATGGGATTATATTCGGTAAACCTCAAGACGAGAAATATTTTGATGAGTATAAAGAGGAAATTCTGAACGTGATGAAGGAATATGGTTTGGAGCATTTACCTATTTTATACAACTTGAACTATGGCCATACAGAACCTAAGTTTATATTACCGTATGGGGCATTGGCGAAGATAGATTGTGAACACGAGACGTTTTCGATTCTCGAGAGTGGCGTTGAGTAAAATAGTAGATAAATGAGGTGTTTTTAATTTTTACAGATCAGCAATTGCGAATGCTCATCAAAGGTGAAGTTATAGGGGACACCTTTCCTTATGATAGCTATGATGAAAAAGAGATCTTGGCACATATCAATCGGCTGTTTTACCGAATCAATCGCATCCACAATGTGCTCTGCGAAGCGGAATGGGATCATTTTGGCAGTGGCTATGCTTCCTTTGTGGAGTTTTTTTGTTATCGGAAAGAAGATTGTATCGTTGTGGAAGAAAAGAATGGAATACGTGAAATAGAGATAAAAGGTATTATACTCGATATAAGTCGTCTAGCATCAGTCGCTATAATGGGAGAAGACGTTAGGTATAGAACTATTAGTATAGAGACGAACGAGGAAGTAAGCAGTGGACAAGGTACAATTCTTGATGATCCTACTTCGTTAGTTGTGGGTGCGGAAGTGGAAATACTAGCAATAGAATTACGAAAAGCTCTACAGGAGTTTGATTTCAACCTATTAGCTGCAAAGGAAATGAGTGCACCACTATCGTTTAAAACAAAAATCCCAACAATATATCGGAATGAGCGACAATATCTAGTGTTGGATGCCATCTTTTATTGGGAAGATTAATAAAGGGGTTAAATGTAGATCGATAAAATAAATAGGGAGGAACGATATGAAAGTGGAAGTAGTGGAATACAACAATCAATGGCCAGAATTGTTTAAAATAGAATCTCAAAAGATCGCCACGGTTTTTAAAGAAGAATTAGTAAGTATTCATCACATCGGCAGTACATCTGTAGAGGGTCTATCAGCTAAACCAATTATTGATATAATGCCCGTAGTAAAGACAATCGAAAATGTTGACGCCTTGAGTACTCAGATGAATGAAATCGGTTATGAAGCGCTTGGTGAATTTGGAATGAGGGGAAGACGTTATTTTAGAAAAGGTGAACAGACTCGAACACATCAAATCCATGTATTCCAGGAGGATAACCTATACGACATTGCTCGTCATTTAGCTGTTAGAGATTATCTTCTCGTTCATCATGAGGAGAGTAATCTCTATGGCAAATTGAAAATAAAACTGGCTGCCATGTTTCCAGACGACATAGAATCCTATATGGATGGGAAAAATTTGTTTGTGAAGGAATTAGAGCGAAAAGCGCTTATTTGGTACGATGCCAAAGCGTGATATGTGGAAGGAAAACTGAAAAGTAAAGAGGTGTTCTATGAGGTTATTCGCGAAGTTAGGAATCATAGTAATTTCAACACTTCTACTAACCGCATGTTTTGGAGAAGATTATGATTTCACCCCTCCAGATGTTACGCTGATGAATCATACGGAATATACTGATACAGATGAATTGACTGCGGTGAATATCGAGTGGGATTCGGACAAATTATACACTAAGAAAACCAATGATATTTTCTCAGTCGCAAACGATCAGAAAACATTGGTTTATCATATAGGACAAGAAGTGAGAGTCGTATTTGTCACTCAGGATTTTGCTATCAGGAAGTTGAGCGCTTATTTTATGAAAGATGGTATTAAAACAGAAATCGAGGTAGATGGGGAAGTTTTCAACATGCCTAACGAGAAGGGTAAATATATCATTGTCTTACATCTTCTTGCAGATAGTGGAACGGTAGAATATGTAGGGAACGTGTTAATTGAGTAGTGGTGAACCGTTACTAGTGGTGCTAGCCATCTTTAGAATTGTGAATCTAATACTGAGATTCCATTAAGCTGGTTTACATAATATTATTATAGGTACTAACAGAAAGGAGTTTAGTAATGCTGGCAATTATTGAAGTATTGGGTATTGTATTACCTATTATAATAGCGGGTCGGATTGTGGTATTTGTCATTAAGAGACTGGATCAGAAAATGAAGCAAGGTGCGTTGCCTAAGAAAAAATCGAATAGCGCTATTTTCCGAATGTCGAGAAGTCATTTGATGTGAAAGAGATGCTTTGGAAATTAGAGAAATCGAATGTAGATGTACATATGTATGATGGGGAGCACGGGTTTAGTGATCCTTACGCTGCTTCATACAATAGAGAACTGGCTTACATGACCTGTAAGCAAACAATAGACTTCTTCAGAAATAATGGAATGAATCGTGTAGAGGGAAGCACTTCATGAGGAGAAGTGCTTTTAGCTGTTTAGATAAATTGATAATACAACCCTAACTGTGTATCGTACCATAACAAAGTGCCATGTTTTCGTTTTGGTAGGCGTGTTTGGAAACTCCACTCAGGATACTGTTTGATGATTTGGACTTGATCACCAGTGGCGAAGGCGATAAAGGATATATAATGATCTTTTGTCATCGGGTGATCACTTGAGATAAAATGTTCATTATCCACTTCTTCAATCGTGAGTTTTTCTGTCTGGCTCGCTTTCTTTGCTTCGAGCGCTTCCAGCTTCCTGCCACAGCAAGATATTGTAATATCTCCTGTTGCTAATACGATATTATGGCAAGATGGGCATACAAAGTACTTTGATTTCTTCATATTTCCTCCTATAAATTCATTAGACAGTAATTCACCGTCTAAAATGTTTTCTATATTTACACCTAGTAGTGTAGATAAGCTAGATAAAAGCGTTACATCAGGACAACCATATCCGCGCTCCCATTTTGAAATGGTGCGATCCGAGATATTCATTTGATCGGCTAATTGCTTCTGTGTGAATCCTTTTTCTTTGCGCAAATTATATATTACTTCTCCAACTTTACTCGTATCCATCGTTTTCCCTCCTGCTCTCTATATATCATAGGCGCAACTCTCACGTGCATCAACAAACGTTCGGTGGAGTTTGTTACACTCATCTGTACTAGCATGGATAATTTACTTAATAATATAAAAGAACAGCACTGAGGTAGCAGAAAGGAAGGTGAATAGGAATGAAACAGCATTGTTGCGAAGATATGGCGTATCATGCAAATTTCACATGCGACATACACGATGAACCGTTTGATTGTCCGGATCAATTAATCCTGTTTGATAAAACAGATCAAGATTACCGACTGCTGATTCATGATGGAGGTACTTCTAGTATCGGTATTTCTTTTTGCCCTTGGTGTGGGAATAAATTATGAATGAGCTATTAGATTATTGAAAGGATAAGTGACTATGGAATATACACTTAAAGATAGAAGTTTCGAGTTCAGTGAAACAGAAGTAAAACATGAAGTAATCAAAATTGGAGAACCAGAGGATGACCTTTTCGAAATTGAATTCAAACTAACCTTCTCTTATGGATTCTTGAATTACTCACATAATTTTATTTGGATAAATCAAGATATCGAAACGTTATTGGAACAAATGAAGAAAATGGATGAAAAGAATTATGGTACTCTTAGTGTACTTTCCCCAGGGGTTTCTTTCGCTTATTTAAAAGATCCCCATGATGAAAACCTTTATGAGTTTACGGTTTTCATGGATACTGGCTATATTAATTCCTATATGGGAACTGAATCGAAACTTGGAATTACTCTAATAGTAACCCGTGAAGATATTGCAAACTGGATTACTTCTTTTATAAAAAGTTAGTTGAAAAACTGCCCACTCCCTTGCCTTCGGAAAATAGGCGAGGGAGTGGGCCATTTACTTTTTTGTTGCTTGTTCAATTACGATCCATAAATCATTCTTATTCTCATTACGTTCTTTCCGTCAATGAATCATATCCGTATTGTCTTACTTCTGTCTACTTCATCCAATTTAGTAGAGCGTTTTCTTAACATGAGTCATCACCCAACTGATTTTTGACATACTTCAATAATTTCTTCGCTACTGAAAACTCATGTGTTTGATAGAGTGAACGGGCCCCAACTGGATCCTCGATTTCATTCAGCAACCAGCCACCTGAAATTGGAAGTATGAAATCCATGCCAATATAATCGCTCGAAATTGCCCGGGAAATCGCCTGAACTTGTTTGGTTTCCGTGTTGTTTAACGTGTACAATTCTACCGTGCCACCCAATGTGTAGTTGGATTTGAATGAATCTTTCGCTCCAGTTCGTTTTACAGCACCTAACACTTCATTACCCAACATGAATACGCGGACATCTGTTGCATTCGATTCGATGAAGGGCTGCACGATTAGTTCATTATGATCGAATCGATTTAAAATAGTTTCAGCTTGCTTCGCGGATTCGCATAGAAATACTTCACTACCGCCATGACCTCCGCGCGTTTTCATTACAAAGGGTAAGGGGGGAAGTTGATCCGCTCGGAATGTGGGAACGGCGGGAATACCAAGTAGAGTAGCGAGTTCAAATGTACGCAGTTTATCATTGGCGATTTTCTGTACACTCGCTCGATTGAACACACGGTAGCTCGCTTGTTCCAATTCCAAAGCGAATGTAGGATTACGATCTCGGAATAAAATGAAATCAAGCGGCTCGGTAGGCGAATCAGTTATCAGCTTTAATTCAATCCCTAGATTTTTCGCTTCTTTCAAAAGATCGTCGATAAACGCGTGATTCCTCTTCGCTTCCTCCTCATTATAGTAAACGGCGCCTTTCATTTAATCTTCTCCAATATGTACGCGATCATTGCATCGGCTACGTTAATGCCGGTGACGTTCAAGAGGTTACGGATATGTGCTGCGCCGTTCACTTCGCAAACGAGGGGCTGTTCATCCGCACCGAATAATAAATCCACGCCTGCGAATTCTGCTCCAACTGCTTTTGCCGCTTCCATAGCTAGTGTTTTCTGTGCGCTAGTCAATTCCACCACTTCAGCTACGCCACCGTTCGTAATATTCGCTCGAAAATCTGTCTCTGAGTGGCGATACATAGCCGCAATGATTTGATCTCCTACTATGTTTACGCGTAAGTCTCGACCTCTACTCGTCTCAATGAACTCTTGAAAGACATAATCCACGCCACGCAGCTCATCGACTTTCTCATAGAACGCATCTTTCGTCTCGATCAAATACACCTTCATACCAAATGAGCCATGACCTTCTTTAATAATCATAGGTAAGCGTAGAGTCTCAAGGACATTCTCGTAATATCCGCTTTCTGTAATCGTGAAATTAGGATAAACTTTCGGTGCGATGATCGTCTTCGGCATCGCGACACCATGCTTCGCTAGTTCAAGATACTGTTTTGCTTTATTATCACAAGTTTCAATAACTTCAGGATCATTGAAGACGGGGATCCCCATATTTTTCAAATACTGTGCAAGCAACGTATCTTTATCGAGGAAGACGACGAAATTAGGAGCATCTTTCACTTCGTTTTGCACATCCATCTGAATTTCATAATTTTTTAAGATTGTCGTCCGTACACCAGCACGCTCTGCCGCTTCCTGTATAAGCCGTGCTTGATCAGCGAATTTATCACTCGTTAAACTACCATTATAAATAACCCAACAACTTTTCAATCCCGACGCCACCTTTGCTATACTGTATATAACTTAATTTTAGCACAGGAGGAATTTCTTTGATTCCAAAATTTGATGAATATAAAAAACAATTTGACATAAAGAGTGATGATTTGATTAAACCGGGTTTGGACGCGATTGAAGAGGCATTGGCGAGTGTGTTGAATCCTGAGAGAGATTTACGAATTATTCATGTGGCGGGTACGAACGGTAAAGGCTCGACGATTGCGGTAATGGAAGCTGTCCTGCAAGCACACGGATTTGAAACGGGCGTATTTTCTTCACCAGCCATAGTGGATGTACATGATCAGATTCGAATCAATGGAAAGCCAATTAGACATGAGGAATTGGAGTATGTGTTCGAGGAGATGGAAGCCGCAGGATTGAGTGGTATGCTGACGGACTTTGAATTGCTGACAGTGGCGGCTTTTTTGGCGTTTCGTAACGCGGGACCTGATTATGTGTTACTTGAGACGGGGATGGGTGGCAGATTCGACAGCACGAATGTTGTGACGCCTTTAGTGTCCATCATTACGTCGATTGCGCTAGATCATATTGGGTTTCTTGGTGACACGGTAGCGAAGATCGCAGAGCATAAGGCGGGCATCATTAAACCATATACTCCTGTAGTTATAGGAGAGCTACCAGAAGAAGCGAAAGAGGTTGTACTGGCAGAAGCAAAGATGAAAAAAAGTTTAGTGCGTGCATATGGAGAGAATTTCACTATGGAGCAAGGGGAGACGGAAAAGTTTAGGGGAATGTCTACATTTGAAATTCCAGTGCGGCATATGAAAGGCCCACACCAGGCAATCAATCATGCAGTGGCACTAGAAGCTTTATCATTGGCAGGGGTGCCTTTAAAACAAGACAAGGTGACAGAAGCGATTACGAATGTTGCATTGCCTTTTCGATTCCACAAAATTGCGGAGAATGTGTATATTGATGGAGCGCATAATCCCGCCGCGGCTCATATGTTGGTGCGGACGATTGAAGAGCAGTTTCCGGGAGAGAATGTCGATTGGGTTGTTGGGATGTTGAATACGAAAGATTACGCGGAAACATTGAAGATCTTGGCACCGCTTGCAAATAGTTTTGCGTTTGTGGATTTTCCACATGAGCAAGCTGCGAAAGCGGAGGATTTGCAGGTGGTTTGTCCTATAGAAGCGAGCCGCGTAATTTCATATAAAGAAGTGAATTTGAAATGTTCACAAAAACACATAAAAGTAGTCGTTGGCTCTCTTTACTTATTGAGTAGTTTAATGAGACAATAGGCTTAACAGAATGAGTTTTATAGACTTATATATTTATATTAGGGTATTTAGTTTTATTTTCTATAGTAAAATATGATGATAATAAAGGTTAATATATATTTAGAAATCAAAGAATCATTTCAGGAAGGAAGACCAATATGTTTATGCATTATGTGAAAAAAAATTCAGGAATGACTCTTGTGGAAGTTTTAGCATCTCTAGTGTTGCTATCAATTATAATAATTTCCTTCTTGGCAGTCTTTCCCACTGTTGCGAAACAAAATAAAGCTTCTGAAGAGTTTATGGATGCGACATATATCGCTCAATCTGAAATGGAATATATTATTAGCATAAAAGGACAGGAAGATGGTCTTACTGACTTAGTAAAAAAGCTTGTGGAAAGTGAAAGAGTAATAAAGAATGAAGGTAGAGTTAGGTACAAAACAGCTACTTCGACTAGTAAAGAAATTGTATTGGAACGAGAAACTCCAGAGTTATCCTATAAAGTTACAATTATCTTTAATAAAGACGTGACTTATCAAACTTCACATGTACTAGTAAAAGTATCTCAATTGGACCTAGAGGAAAAGATGAGAGCCCAGATGGAAACAATTCTATGGTGGGGGGAGAACTAATGAAAAATTCTATCAAAGATCAAAAAGGTGTAACACTGGTAGAGTTATTGGCTGTTCTCGTGCTTTTGTCACTAATAGGGTTGATGATATTTGGAATCTATTTCTCTGGTAAAAAAGAGTATGATATCCAAAAAGAAAAAACAGAACATCAGGAAAACATTCTATTTGTAATGAAATATCTTACGAAAGAGATTAGAAAAAAGAATAATTTCAGAGTATTCGATGAAGATGTGCTGGAAATTAAAAAAGAGACTGGGAAGGATATTTATCGACGTAAGGGTACCACATTATTTAAAAATTCTGAAGTGCTTGCTGATAACATTAAAGATTTCAAAGTGGAGTCTTCTGATGGTAAAGCATTAAAAATTGAAGTGGTTAGCGATGATAAACTTAATAGGAATAGTGATGCGAAAAAGATTGAGACAACCATCGTGATTAGAAAAGGAGGGGAGTCATGAGAAACGACAAAGGGTATACACTTGTTGTTGTTTTAATGGTTCTGGTTGTAATGGCTGTTTTAGGCACCTCCATAATTGGACTATCATTGAATAATTCTAAAATGACTAGGGGAGAGCAGGACGACCAGTCAGTTTTCTACATTGCAGAATCTGGAGTGAACTATACACTAGCTCGAATAAATGAAATTGCTACTGCCACTGCTTCCCAATTTACTAAAGCCGACGATGAAGCTAATTTTTTTCAGGCGGTAAGTGAAAAAGTGCGATTAGCAGGTATTGAGGATGATACAAAAAATCAGCAATTTG
The DNA here is from genome assembly GCF_000425545.1 of Sporosarcina ureae DSM 2281. GTDB lineage: Bacteria > Bacillota > Bacilli > Bacillales_A > Planococcaceae > Sporosarcina > Sporosarcina ureae. The sequence goes on from NZ_AUDQ01000006.1 coordinate 68,014, forward strand.
AAAATTTATACGGAGAGAAACCAGAGATTATAAATGTTGAAATCAAAAGAGGAATTGACCGTAATATTTCTAAGTATGAGATTCGTTCTACAGGGAGAATTGGGGGAAAGGTAAGAACTGTAAGTCAAATCATAACTTTGAATTATGAAATACTTCCAGGTATAGGCACTGGTCAGGGTGGGAATAGCGGTAATGGAGATGTAGGAACAGGTACATCAACTAGTTTTCCCGCAATTAAAGTTCCGGACGGCACAGCTGTTTTTGTTAATGGGAAAATTAGTATAAGTGGTGGAGCTATAATTAATGGAAGTATAGGAACGAACCTAACAGATAATAAATCTATTACGCTCAGTGGCGGTCCAAAAATTTCTGGAAATATCTTTGTACCTGTTGGTTCTGAAAAAGGTGCATTAGATAAACCGAATTCGATGACTATCTCAGTCCCTATTGGTATGGAAGAATCCGGAATTATGAAATTACCAGAGTTTCCAGAATACCCTTCCTATAAGAAGCCGTCCGATGTAACAATAGGTGATCAATATAAACGAAAAGATGTCATCAAAGATGGCGGCGTCTACGCAGATAATTATGTCTCAAATAATTATACGTTAAACATTGACGGTAACATGTATTTAACTACTATAAAGGTTGACGGAAATAACACACTGAAAATTAATGTTGGAGATAAAGATAGAGTCATTGTGGTGGACCATCTAGATGTCCTTCAAGGAAAAATAGAGATCATAGGTACAGGCAAACTTACATTAATGGTAAAAGATAAAATTAATGTAAAAGGATCTATTGGAAACAGTGGCTCAGCTAATCAATTAGGTATATTCTTTGAGGGCTCAACAACCAAGGAACCTAAAAAGGTGAAATTCGATAATGAAACTCAAATTAATGGTTCATTTTATGCGAAGGATGCAGATATCGAGTTGACAGGCGGTGGTGGAATTAAAGGGAATATTTTAACTGGTGGAAAAGAGGTAAAGGTAAGTGGAGGAGTTAAAGCAGATCCAACATTAATCCTAGCACCGAATGCCGCTGTTAATATATCAGGTGGTGGTAACATAAGTGGTGCGATTTACGCAGGTTCATTTACCGCTGATGGGGGGGCTAGTGTGACTTTCAAGCAGCCGAATATAGGCGCGGTTCCAATTGGTCCCGGAACAAATAAGCCCGATCCGGTAGTTCCTGATAATACTTTAATCACACCACCACATATTACTAGAGGCGAATTCAAAGAAATTTAACATTATATTTTATTGGTAAAGGAAGGTGTCCAATGCAATCAAAATTATACAAAACCAGCTTAGCCTTAGGTGTTCTACTACTGGTCATCTTCGTATTATTCGCCCAACAAGCATACGCAGGTGACGGATTCTTCTCGAATTTCAAGAAGTTCAGCAAGCACACATATGCAGGACCGTTTGAGATATCAAAGCATAATCGTAAAGATGCGAAAGAAAAGCTTATAAATAATTTTGCAGAGCTTGAACAAGCTTTATCAGTACAACTAATCGTACAAGATCTTCAAGTAGATGTTCCTACAGAAATAGTAAGTTTTAATCCAGACGCTACATTAAATCAAGCGAAAAGTGGAGATGACAATTCATTAGTCGCGAGTGTTTCCCGTGAAGGTCTTCGCACGGTGATGAAGCAGAATTTTAATTCGCTTACATTCAGTGAAGCCGAGGTAGAGACGATTGCTGCACAAATAGAAGTTCAGCTACGGAGTGGTATTATGCCGCAACAAGTATATGTAGCCAACTATATTCCTGAGTTGTATGAGCAGAATCAAGTGATTGCTTCAGCTATATATGAAGCGGATGAACTAGCAAAAGGTCTGCGTTTATTGATGGATGACTTGGATGGGTTGGAGATTCAGCCGAACTCCTCGTTTTCATTCAGTGAATATCTAGAAGGTAAAGAGTCTGCTAGTGCGACAGATTTACAAATGACGATTATGGCGTCTCTACTATATAAAGCGGCACTGCAAACGAATTGGATTATGGATGAACGAAATATTTCTACTGAATTGCCAGCAGGCGTTGAACCAGGATTCGAAGCGGCGATTAATCGTAAGCTCGATTTGGATTTCCAATTCACGAACCCTAATCAAACAGTCTTCACGATTCGTACGGATTGGACAGGCTCACAATTGGAGCTGTCAATTGAAGGTCTGCCATTTGTGCATAGCTACGATACTGAAGTGGAGAAAATTACAAAGTATGACCCTAAAAAGGTTATCCGTTATAGCGCTTTTGTAAATGCGGGTGCGATTGAAGTAGTGGATAAAGGTAAAAAAGGCATGGAGGTTGCGGTTAAACGTAATGTTATGCTGAATGGTTCATTGGAAGAGATTGAAGATGTATCGGTTGATTTCTATGCTCCGCAACCAATTATTGAACGTCATAGTTTAGAAAAAGTAGTAGAGAAAGTTCCTGATAGTAATGTGGAAAGTAATTCTGGCACTACTGATGGAAACACTTCAGGTAATGGGTCGACTGATAATCCGTCTAATTCATCTAACGGAAATGGCTCCACTTCTCCAAATAGTGGCGGATCAGGTAGCGATGGTAACTTGGGATCGGGGAGCAAAGGCTCAGGATCATCTAACGGAAGTGATGCAAGTAACTCGAATGGTTCCGGCACCAAAGATGATGTGAAATATGATTACGATAAAGGTGGCAATCTGATTAAAGTCGACAAGAATGGTAATCCAATCGATTGATAAAGGGGGATTCAGATGGCGACAACTAGAAAACGTCTTGGAGATTTATTAATAGAGTCTGGCTTGCTATCGGACGAACAGTTAATGAGTACGTTGAAAGAAAAGTCTCGGGATGAGCGACTTGGTGATGCGTTATTGCAGCGTGGGTATATTACGGAGCAGCAGTTAATTGAAGTGTTGGAGTTCCAACTCGGAATTCCTCACGTCAACTTGTTCCGATATCCGTTTGATCCGAAGTTGTTTAATATTGTACCTAAAGGTTTAGCGCAGCAAAAAATGATTGTTCCGTTGAAAAAAGATGGCGATAAATTATTTGTCGCGATGGCGGACCCAATGGATTACAATACAATTGAAGATTTACGACTTTCCACAGGATTTCATATAGAAACTGCGATTGCGTCAAAAGATGATATAACACGAACGATCACTCGATATTATGATGATGAATTATTTGATGACTTGTTGTTTGAAGAACCAGACACTACGGCAAGTCAGATGGAGCAACAAGATGATATCGTGGATAATGATTCTCCTGTTGTGCGTCTAGTGAACCAGATTATTTCTAGTGCGGTGTCTATGAAGTCCAGTGATATTCATATTGATCCTCAAGAACATCAAGTCATCATCCGTTTTAGAATTGACGGAAAGTTGCAGACGGAACGAGTTTTACCAAAGCATATGCAGTCCATGTTACTTGCACGGATTAAAATTATGGGGAATTTGAACATTACCGAATCTCGCATGCCTCAGGATGGTCGGATTAAAGTAATGATTGATTTCCGTCCGATTGATTTGCGGTTATCGACTTTGCCGACAGTCTTTGGTGAGAAAGTCGTTATGCGTATTTTGGACTTGAGCAGCTCGTTGAACGATATGACAAAGCTTGGTTTTGGGCCAACGAATCTAGAGCGTTTTCTTGAAGAAATTGAGAAGCCAAATGGTATCGTTCTGATATCTGGTCCAACGGGTTCTGGTAAATCATCTACGTTATATGCAGCCTTGAATCGATTGAATAGCGAAGAGGTAAATATTATTACGATTGAAGATCCTGTGGAGTATCAATTGGAAGGAATTAATCAAATTCAAGTGAATTCCAATGTAGGGTTAACGTTTGCGACAGGGTTACGTTCTATTTTACGGCAAGATCCTGACGTGGTAATGGTCGGGGAAATTCGGGATAAAGAGACGGTGGAAATCGCGATACGTGCTTCATTGACAGGACACTTAGTTTTAAGCACAATCCACACGAATGACTCGGTTGCGTCTATATCAAGATTGCTTGATATGGGTGTGGAGCCTTTCCTTTTGACTGCTTCTTTGAATGCGATTGTAGCTCAACGATTGGTTCGTCGTGTTTGTCGAGATTGTGGTACTACTCAGCCGGCTACTGATCGTGAAAAAGAGATTTTTGTTAGACGTGGGAAAACGATAGAAACGATCCATCGCGGTACAGGTTGTTCTGCGTGTAATATGACTGGTTATCGAGGACGTATTGCGATACATGAAGTTTTGATAATAAATGCGGAATTGCGTGATGCTATTAATAGTGGCGCAGCACCTACAGTATTCCGTGATATTGCAGAGAGAAGTGAAACGATATTCCTGATAGACGATGGTTTGGAAAAAGTACAGCAAGGCATTACAACTACTGAAGAAGTGTTGAGAGTAGCCTTGTTAGATTAGGAGTGTTTGCTGTGACGGAAAGAATTGATCAATTACTAACTGAGGCCTTTAAAATCAAAGCATCCGATATTCACTTAACTATAGGCGTGCCGCCAGTTTTTCGAGTACACGGTGACTTGAAACGTTTTGGTGAAACGGTTATGACTGAAGAAGACACAAAAGAAATTGCTTATCAGACGATCCCAGAAAAGATGATTCCAGCTTTTAAAGAAGCTGGACAGATTGACTATTCTTATGAAATCCCTGGCATTTCACGTTTCCGTGTCAACGCATTCCAACAACGCGGTGCGATTTCATTGGCATTCCGGACGATTCCTACAAAAATTCCGACAATCGATGATTTGAATATGCCGGGAACGTTGAAGAATTTGTCTGATATGGCACAAGGGTTAATTTTAGTAACAGGGCCAACAGGTTCGGGTAAGTCCACGACACTTGCTGCGATGATTCGTTATATGAATGAAACAATGCGTAAGCATATTATTACATTGGAAGATCCGATTGAGTATATGCATGCGCACGGTTCTTCTATTATTGATCAGCGTGAAGTCGGTTTTGATACGCTGTCGTTTGCGGACGGTTTACGTGCTGCTTTGCGTCAAGATCCGGACGTTATTCTAGTTGGTGAGATGCGAGATTTGGAGACGATCTCTACGGCCATTACTGCTGCGGAAACCGGCCACTTAGTTCTTGCGACTTTACACACGTGGAGTGCTGCTTCGACGATTGATAGAATCATAGATGTATTTCCTCATGGTCAACAGGCGCAAATTCGTGTGCAATTGGCGGGCGTTTTGAAGGCAGTCGTTTCTCAGCGTTTATTCCAGACGATGGATAAGCAAGGCAGACGTGCGGCAACGGAGATTATGATTAATAATCCTGCTGTGTCGAACTTGATACGATCTGAGAAGATTCACCAGATTCCAAACGTCATTCAGACAAGTCGTGCGCAAGGGATGCATATGATGGATCACTCCGTAAAGAATTTGATGGATCAGCGAATTATTTCGTATGAAGCAGCATTGCCGTTTTTGCAAGGGGATGATTAATAGTGGCTCGTTTTACATATGAAGGGCGAGATGCTAAAGCGATTCGCCGTGGTACGGTAACCGCTACGAATAAACGTGATGCGGCAATCAAACTTAAAGGGCAAGGGATTCGTGTGGTAAGTCTTGTGGAACAGAAAGAGACTGTTTTGACGAAGGATATAACTATTGGAAGTCCGGTAAAGCGTGATCAATTGATCATGTTCTTGCGACAGTTCTCGACGCTTCTTCAAGCAGGGGTTACGATTGTGGATGCGGTGAGGATTTTATCTATGCAAGTGGAGCAGGCGGCTTTTCGGAAGATCTTAACATCAGTTCAGGAGGATTTGCGGACAGGTAATCCTTTGTCGGTTGCTTTAGCTAAACATCCTAAAGTTTTTGAACCTTTGATTTTGAATATGATCAGTGCCGGAGAATTATCAGGTACAGTGGATGAGTCCCTTGATCAACTTGCTGACCATTTCGAGAAAGCTTATCGTTCAAGACAAAAAGTAATGTCTGCGTTGTCTTATCCAATTGTCGTCGGTATATTGGCTATCGGAGTAGTTATTTTCCTGCTCTCATTCGTCGTGCCAATGTTTGTGGAGATGTTCGATAGTATTGGCGGGGAACTGCCTTGGCTTACAATATTCGTACTACGAGCCAGTGATTTCATGCAGAGCTACTGGTATGTCGTAATATTGGCAGTTGCCGCAATTGTCGTGGGTATCACATTAATACGAAATAATCCTCAAGGGAAATACATACTAGACACTATTTTATTGAAGCTTCCGATCTTTGGTAATATCGTACAGAAATCTTCTTTGGCTATGATGACGCGAACGCTTAGCTCAATGTTTTCGAGCTCGGTTCCAATTCTACAGTCTCTAGCGATGACGGAGAGAGTAGTAGACAACAAAGTAATATCGAAAGTAATTGGAGAATCCAGAGCGTCCATGGAACGTGGGGGATCACTAACTGAGCCGATGATGAACCATTGGGCTTTCCCTCCTTTAATCCCGCATATGATTGCGATTGGAGAAGAGACTGGTTCTTTGGACTCGATGCTAGCAAAAGTTGCTGACTTCTATGAAAAGGAAGTAGAGGCTGCTACAGACCGCTTAAAAGCTTTAATAGAGCCTTTAATGATTGTTTTCCTAGCAGCAATAGTCGGGACTATAGTTTTGGCAATCATGATGCCGATGTTTAGTATGTTTGAACAGATAGATAGTTTGTAACAGAAATAAAAAATGTTATGTATTATTTTTATTTATTTCAATAAAACTAGTGTTATTTTCCTAATACCTCTGATATACTATATTAATAGAGTAAGAAAAAACAAGAGGAGGAAATTATATGAAAAAGTTTTTGCAAAAGAAATTAAATCAAAAAGGTTTGACGCTTGTTGAGTTACTAGCAGTTATTGTTATTTTAGGTATTATTGCTGCGATTGCGGTGCCTGCTATTGGGAATATTATTACTAACACTAAATACAATGCAGCTAAGGCAGATGCAATAAATACCCTTAATGCGGCTAACATGTACTTTACAGAAGACAATACAGCTACAGCTGCGTCTGAAGTCACAGTTGTTCAATTAAAAGACAACGGCTATTTGGATAGCTATGGCACTTTAACTAAAGAAACAAAGGTAGTAAATAGTTCTCCTAGAAAAATTAATGGTGCAGCTTCCTATGGTGATGGTAAATCGGTGAAATTAGACAATACTTTAGAAGAAATCAATGATGATAATCAAAAAGGAAGTACAACTCCGGAAACAATAAAGGTCCCGTAAGAATAAAAGGCAGTTAAGTAGTTAATAAAATTACGATATTTTCAGATGATGCAGAGTGCGGTTTAAATCGCTCTCTGCTTTTTTTATAAACTGGAATAGGAGGTTGATATTATGCAACAGTTAAAATCAGAAAAAGGATTAACTTTAATTGAATTTTTGGCAGTGATTGTAATTCTAGGAATCATTGCCGCACTTGCTGTTCCTTCGATTGGAAAAATAATAGAAAATAATCGACACAAAGCTACTAAGAGCGAAGCGATTATCATGCTAGAAGCGGCACAATTATATTTTATAGAAAATCCAGAGAATTATGGAAAAGAGCATCAAACAATTATTTTGCCAAATCTAATTAAAATGGGTTATATGGAAGGTAGAGGTTATTTGAATGGTTCTGCTTACGTAACAAACGTCACACCGGCTAAAATCTGCGCTAATTCCGAAGGTAAAAGTAAAGTGACGTTTTACAATGCAACTGCCGAACAAATTGTAAATAGTAAACAAGATGTCAAGGTCGGCAATGAGAAGTGTGGTGATTTAACACCATAATGAATAGAATGTTTGACACTCCAGTAGGATTCTTGTTAACTGGAGTGTTTTGTTTTGAGAACTATTAATGATAATTGATTTGTTTAACTGTGTGAAATTTGAATCCCTTTCCTACCAATCTTCCCTTCTAACACCACATTTGATATACTTACCATAACTAGTAAGCAAGGAAGAAATAACTAAAACCCTTGCTTACTCTCGTCTGGAAGGAGTTCGTTCATGTCTATATTATCTAATTTAAAACGCCCGCTTTCCAAACTCACTATGCCAACACTCAGCCGTAATAAGCGTGTTTATTCATTAACTCTTGACGATGACGCGATTCGGTACGTACGAATAAAATCCCTGGATCCGATCGTACTAGACACTGCAAAAGAGATGTTGCTACCTGAACATGTCATCCAAGAAGGCCGAATAGCCGAAGAGGATATGCTGCGGGATGTCTTGTTGGAGATTGTGAAAGATTGGAATCTTGCGAAGCGTGACGTGGCGTTTCTTGCGCCCGATACATATGTCATTATCCGACGTGTTGCGTATCCAGACACGGTGGAGGATGAAGAGCTGAAAAGCCATTTCTTTATCGAGATTGGTTCGACGATTTATTTGCCGTTTGATGATCCGGTATTTGATGTTGTTCCGTATACAGCGAATAATGCGCAAAATGAAGCGATTTTAATTGCGTCGAAAGAAAGTATCATGCAGACATATGAGGAAGTGCTGAAGTCCGTAAAGTTGGAACCAGTTGTGGCGGACATTGCACCGCTTTCTCTGTATCGTCTGGCACATCATGTGCATCACTTTGAGGGGACGGAACATATTCTCCTTGCTGATTTGCGTGGTCGTAGTCTGACCGTGTCCATTTTCTATTCTCATTATCCTTTGTTCATACGCTCGATGGAACTTGAGTTGCCACTTAGCATGTCGACAGGCGAAGAGCTGGAAAAGCAGGTTGAGCCACTTACGATTGTCATGGAGCTCGAGAAACTGGCGAATTTCTATCGCTTTAATTTGGCGGAGAATGATTCGGCTATTACCCATCTAGTATGGAATGGAACCTATACACAACAAGAGGAATTATTGCAAATGGTACGAGAACGTTTAGCGATCGAAGCGCTTCCCTTGGTGAAAGAGCCGATTAGTTGTGTGGACGGAACCGCTATTACTGCGGATTTCCACCGAGTTATTGGTCTAGCACTGAAGGAAGAGGTGTAATACGTGTATGTTAGTTGATATAAATCTACTTCCGGAAAAGATCCGGGAGAAGACTACTTTTCTTTGGATAGCGATTGTCATCCTCTTAGTCGCTTTCATTAGTTGGGCCGTGCTGTATTTCTTCGCTCAAAAAAATGATGATGAAGCTCAAAAGTTACAGCAGTCTACATATGAAATACAGAAACAACAAGAAGGTGTTACGTCCCAAATGCGGTTGTCTGCATTTGGTCAGGAAAAAGAACAGTTAGCTGCGACGGTGGAGTTTCTTAAGGGGCATCAATATAAAACACAACCTCTTATAGAAGATCTTTCGAAAGCATTGCCTGATCGAGGGTTTTTCCAAGAGCTAACATTCACTGCGCCAAACGAAGTGACGTTGAAGGTACAGTTTGATGATTTGATGGAGCCTGCGCTCTATTTAACTCGAATGAAAGCTTCGGCGTTAGTAATTGATGCGACGTTTGAAGGAATTGAGACGGAAAAACTAGATATTAAAGAACGCGAGAATGTCTTGCCTAGATATTTCGCTACCTATTTCATTCAGTTTGTTGATGACCGTGCGCTGCCAGGTACAGATGCAGATGTAGACCCAAATGCGATTGAAGAGCCGCAAGAGGAAGCCCCACCTGCTGAAGAACAACCACAGCAACCTGCACCTGAAGAACCACAACCTCCTGTAGATGCGAATACGGAAGGAGGCGATACGCTTGAATAAGTATCTATCTAAACGTCAGATGGAGATCGGATTGGTCGTATTGGCCTTGATTTTCCTTATTGCACTCGTCTACTACACGGTGACGAACGTCTACTTGCCAGCGAAAGAAACGAAGGATCAGATGGCGGCTCAATTTGCTTCGGAACGTGATGTGTTGTTTTCATTACAAAAGCAATTGGCGAATAAAGATCCGAATGAAACGATAACGTCTGCGCCACTTCAAAAAGTCGTGCCAGTTATACCGCTTGAAGATGCATTACTCATTCGTCTGGAGAAGGCGGAAGTAAAATCCAATAGTAGAATAGAAGAAATTAATTTTTCGAAAGAAGTATTCGATGTAGAATTATTGCCTGAAAATGTACAAAATCTCGAAACGGTGTTGATGGAAGTGACGCTCGCTGCGGATACGTACAAGCAAGTGGATACGTTTATTTATGAGATTGAAGAAATGATTCGAATTATGAATGTAGAGACAATCCAGTTTGAAGCGACTGCCGAGAAAACGGAAGAGGAATCGGATATCGGTGAAATGAAAGTCGTGATTTCATTTAATGCGTACTTCCGTCCGGATCTTGTCAACTTGCAAAATGAGGCGCCGAAAGTAGATGCGCCGCCACCTGCATCGAAATTCGATCCGACGACGATCAATAAAATGACAGGTACCGAGAAAGCGGAGTAAGGAGGCAATTCATGGAATGGCTCTATAGTATATTTTTCTTCCTTTACGGTATTACGTTCGGCTCGTTTTTTAACGTTGTCGGCATCAGGGTGCCGCTGAAGGAGTCCGTTGTGTCGCCTCCTTCTCACTGTACGACGTGTGATCGGAATTTGACGCCGGTTGATCTAGTGCCGGTTTTCTCTTACGTGTTCTTGCGTGGCAAGTGCAGAGGTTGTAAAGAGAAGATCAGTGCACTTTATCCCACGATGGAGTTGATCACAGGTGTATTGTTCGTTTGTGCGTACTTACACTTCGGATTTCAGTGGGAGCTCGTTGTAGCATTACTGTTTATTTCGATGTTGGTTATTTTAACGGTATCCGACCTGAAGTATATGTTAATTCCAAATAAAATCTTGTTGCCGTTTGGTATCGCGATTTTCATCTTGCGCTTCATCAGTCCGCTGACGCCATGGTGGGATAGCTTGCTTGGAGCGGCCGTTGGGTTCGGTCTGTTGCTGTTAATTGCGATCGTGTCGAACGGCGGGATGGGCGGTGGCGACATTAAGTTGTTTTTCGTTATCGGCTTAGTGCTCGGGACGATGCAGACGTTAGTGACACTGTTTCTCGCTTCATTAATTGGCGCGATTGTCGGACTGATCTTTTTGAAAAAGACGAAGCAAGGACGTAAGACGCCTGTGCCTTTTGGTCCTTCGATTGCGGTCGCTGCACTCATTGCCTATTTTTACGGCGAGCAGCTTGTCAGTTGGTATACAGGTTTGTTGAACTAAATCGGTAAATGTTTATGGACGAGACGACAACAGTCTCGTCTTTTTTTACGTTCATTTTGGTAAGGTGGAAGAAAACTAGTGGAGTGATGGAATGAATTTCCGCAGGACGTATTCAAAGAACATTGTGATTCGGGCGTTAGTGCAAGGAGTGGCGATCGGCTTGGTCGCGGTGCTAGTGATCGGGCTAACGATATCGACTACGGGAGGGAAAGAGGATAAGGCGAGTGAAACGGTGGCAACGACTGGGCCGAAGACAGAGGAGAAGGGAGGGGGAGTTGAGGGTGGAGATACGATGTTCGTCAAGCAGCATGGCGTGTTTTCTAGCCAGGAAGCAGCGACGGATTTCGTGGCCGAGAATCCGAGTCTCGCTAGTACGGCTGTCGTGTCAGCAGGCGGACAGTTCTATGTTTGGGGAGCGGTATGGCTGAAAGAGAGCGACGTCCTGTTGAAGGAAGGTGAGGATGCGTTTAAGAAGAGAATCACTGTCGTACCAGGCGCTTGCAAGTCTGCAGATGCCGGTGAGGTGAAAAAAGCATTGTTAGCCGAAGATCTATCGAAAATTGAATTGTCTAAGGATGGAAAAAATGCGAAGAAAGGTGGAGACTTTGCGAAGAAAGTGACCGCCATCACTGCGTTTACAAAGGATTCCTCTATCGCGAGGCTGCATCTGTTGGCACACTATTCGGACCAAGACCCATGCTTCAAAATTAAATTTTGACCCCATATACGGGGGAAGAATTGAATTTTGCCCTTTTTTCAAATCGTGTAGAATAGCGTACACTATGAAAAAGGGGGTTGTTCCAATGAAATTTATTAGTTTAAAACCTATCGTGCTCGCATCTTCTTCGCCGAGACGTAAGGAGCTATTGCAGCTAGCAGGAATTAATTTTTCGGTGAGGCCGAGTGATGTGGATGAGGATGTGCCGTTTACACCCGAAGAGCCATATGAGTATGCGGTTCGTTTATCGGAGCGAAAGGCGCTTGCGGTATTTGAATCAGAAGAAGAGATCATCATTGCGGCAGATACGATTGTAGTGAAAGACGGCAAAGTATTCCCGAAGCCCGAAGATGACGCGCAGGCCATTGACTTCTTGATGGAGCTGTCTGGAGAGTTGCATGAAGTGATTACGGGTGTAACGATTCTGGCTAACGGTAAGACAATTCAGTTTGCAGGTTTGTCTCAAGTGAAGTTTAGGAAACTGGATGAAGAGCTCGTTTCCGCTTATGTAAAATCAGGGGATGCTTCAGATAAAGCGGGCGCGTACGGCATCCAAACGCAAGGGATGCTGTTTGTGGAAAATATGGTAGGTGATTATCAAAACATCGTAGGGTTGCCGGTCAGTGATCTGGTCAACCGTATGCGCCAAGAAGGGTTGCTGATTTTAGAAGGCGGTGGCGCGTAATGCCACTTGATCTGGCACCGCAAATGATGATCCGCGATGTGCATATCGCTGACAGGCCCCGTGAGCGTTTGATACGAGAAGGGGCGAGCAGTTTATCCAACCAGGAGTTGATGGCGATCCTGCTGCGCACAGGTTCACGCTCAGAGTCTGTTCTCGTACTCGCCAACCGTGTGTTGTCTACGATTGACCGTTTGCAAGATTTGAAAGAGCTAACAGTGGATGAGATGACGAAGATTAAAGGGATTGGTGAAGCGAAGGCGGTGCAGTTACTAGCTGCAGCAGAACTCGGCAAGCGATTGTATCGGACTGCACCGCATGAACGGTATAAGATCCGTTCACCTGAAGATGCCGCGAATTATTTGATGACGGATATGTCGTCGTTGAACCAAGAACACTTTGTTGTGTTATTCTTAAATGTTAAAAATGAAGTGCTACATAAGCAGACGATTTTCATTGGCAGTTTGAATTCTTCCATAGTACATCCACGCGAAGTGTTCCGTGAAGCGTTCAAACGTTCGGCTGCATCGATGATTATTTCACATAATCATCCGAGCGGTGACACGACGCCTTCAAGAGAAGATATCGAAGTGACAAAGCGCCTGATGGAAGCGGGTCAGATCATGGGCGTGGATGTGCTCGATCATATCATCATCGGTGATCAGAAATTCATCAGTTTAAAAGACAAAGGTTACATATAAAAACATGGATTTTGTCGCGAAAAAGTGGAGAGACTGGGAAATCAGTCTCTTTTTCGATGTTTTTTGCAAACTGGCCGGGAGATACTGTAAATTAAGTTACCTTTCCGTTATAATGTGGTGTATGCTTTTAAGAATACCGATGAAGGTTTGATAGAAAGGGAGAATTGACTTGTTTGGTTTCAGATCAAGAAACGTAGGAATTGACTTGGGGACAGCCAATACTCTAGTTTTCATTAAGGAAAAAGGTATTGTGCTAAGGGAGCCTTCTGTTGTAGCGAAGAATACAACGACGGGTGAAATCGTTGCGGTAGGCAGTGAAGCCCATGCCATGATCGGACGTACGCCGAGTTCAGTTGTGGCCATTCGCCCGATGCGAGAAGGAGTTATTGCAGATTTTGAAACAACAACTGCTATGATTCGACATTATTTAAAAGAAGCGCTAAAATCAGCAGGAACTTCATGGACGAAGCCGACTGTCATGGTTTGTGTACCTTATGGTATTACATCTGTTGAGCAACGCGCAGTGATCGATGCTGCACGTCAAGCGGGTGCGAAAGAAGCATATACGATTGAAGAACCTTTTGCGGCTGCGATCGGTGCAGATTTACCAGTATGGGAACCAACCGGCAGTATGGTCGTCGATATAGGTGGAGGTACGACGGAAGTAGCCATCATTTCTCTAGGTGGTATTGTTACAAGCACTTCGATCCGTGTAGGCGGAGATTCTATGGATACCGCTATCATAACGTATATCCGAAAAGAATATAAATTGATGATCGGTGAACGTACGGCTGAAAACATCAAGATGCAAATTGGTTCGGCGTTTGATTTGGATAAGACGGAAAAGATGGATATCCACGGTCGCGACTTATTGACGGGTCTGCCGAAAACGATGGAAATTAATTCGCAGGAAATTACGAAAGCATTGAAAGAGCCAATGGATTTGATAATTGAAGGTATGAGAAAAACGCTTGAGCAGACACCACCTGAACTGGCGTCCGACGTCATGGAGCGTGGAATTGTCTTAACGGGTGGCGGTTCATTGCTTCGTAACCTCGATAAAGCTATTTCTGAGGAAACAAAAATGCCTGCATTTGTAGCAGGAGATACACTTGACTGTGTAGTAATTGGAACGGGTAAGGCTTTGGATAACTTAGAACTCATTAAGAAAATTCAATCATAATATTAATTGGAGGAGATGTAGGCAATGCCGCGTTTTTTTTCCAATAAACGATTAATCATTTTATTAGTAGGAGTAATCGTCCTTGTGGCATTAATTGCATTTTCACTTCGCGACCGAAATCATGCAAATGTTCCGGAACAAGCAGTGAAGGATGTCGTAGGTTTTGGGCAGTCGCTTGTTACGAAACCAGCCCATTTTGTGACGGGACTTATTGAAAATATTGATACGATGCTTAATACATACGAAGAAAACAAACGATTAAAAAAGCGTCTGGAAACGTATGCCGCCATGCAAGCGGAGTTAGTGGATGTCAAAGCGAATAATGTGAAGTTGCGGGGAATCATTGATAAACAAGAGGATCTGCGCGCATTTGAGCCAATTCAGTCCACAGTGATTTCACGCAATCCTGATCAATGGGAAGAGAAAATCATCATCGACAAAGGAACAACGGCTGGAGTGGACGTCAATATGGCGGTCATGACGGCACAAGGCTTGATTGGGAAGGTCATTTTGTCCACTCCATTTACATCCACAGTCGAATTAATATCGACGGAAAATAGCGATTTCCGTGTGGCAGCAATGGTAGTTGGCGAAGAAGAAATGTTCGGTTTGATCGAAGGATACGATCGAACTTCTGGACAGTTAATCATGAAGCGTCTAGATTCAAGCTTCAATGTAAAAAAAGGAATGCAAGTGATATCTTCAGGTCTCGGAGGAATCTTCCCTAAAGGTATTTTAATAGGGGAAGTAACCGAAGTTTCGACGGATGACTATGGTTTGACAAAACTAGCGTATATAAAACCAGCAGCTACTTTCTCACAACTAGATCACGTGATGATTGCGAAGCGAACCATGACAGTGGTTGACGGAACCGACGGAGGCAACTCCGCAGATGCAGAAGGGGACGATGAGTCATGATCCGATTCATCATTCCTTTAATTGCTATCCTGCTATTTTTCCTGGAACCCATTTTCAGTCTGTTTTCACCAATTGAAATTAACAGCGAGTTATACATCACGGTGCCTAGGTTCCTAATGGTCTATTTAATTTTCATTGCGACGTATTATAATAGCAAGCGAGCGATTATTTACGGATTTGTCCTCGGACTGTTGTATGATATGTATCATATTGATATTATTGGATTATACACATTCATGTATCCGCTGATTTGTTACGTTGCGGCGTTAGTAATTCGACAAATTGAGCGTCATACCGTGACGGTTATGGTATTATCAGTAGTAATGATTGTGTTACTGGAATTGTTGTCGTACTTTTTTGCTAGTGTGATTGCGTTAACGTCTATTGATTTCGGCGAATTCTTCACGAGTCGACTCATTCCGACAATGATTGCGAATTCATTATTTATCGTGATGTTCGGCTATATGTTCAAACAGATTACAGAGAAAAGATTTTTTCAAAAACAAGCAGGTTTTTAAGTATTGTGAGGTGATGTAGGTGACGAAATCACAGTTGATAACGATAAAAGGAACAAAAGACGGCTTAGTATTACGATTAGATGACCATTGCGCATTTACCGAATTGCTAGGTGAGTTGAAAGAAAAAGTGCAGAGCAGCGTACTTGAAGGTGTGTCTGAAGTACAGTTGCATCTAGGACATCGTTATTGTGACGAGAAAGACATGAACAAGATTCAATCGGTCATTCATACTTCCCCTCATTTGCGAGTTTCGAAGGTACATAGTGACGTCATTTCGTTAAAAGAGTGTGAGAGAAAGTTGATCGAGAAGCAGTCCGAAACCTATATAGGAATCGTTCGATCGGGTCAGGTCGTAAAAGCTGATGGCGATTTGGTCATTATCGGTGACGTGAATCAGAGTGCACAAGTCATTGCAGGCGGCAGTATTTATGTACTGGGCCGTGTCAAAGGCATTGCACATGCGGGAGCACAAGGCAATAAAGATGCAGTCATTGCTGCATCTTGGCTGGAAGCAACGCATCTGAAAATTGCGGATAAGATCGAGATCATGACCGACGAATTGACGATTCTTTCTGAGCAACCTGAAATGGAATGTGCGTATCTTCAAAAGAATGGGCAGATTGCGATAGACCGTCTTCAGGAGCTCCGATATTTACGTCCGGACCTTGCTACATTTAAGGGAGGTATATAATTTGGGAGAAGCAATTGTCATTACTTCTGGTAAAGGTGGCGTTGGAAAAACAACAACGTCAGCCAATCTTGGTACCGCTCTTGCGTTACAAGGGAAAAAAGTGTGTTTAGTGGATACAGATATTGGTCTGCGTAACTTGGACGTAATTCTAGGCTTAGAAAACCGGATTATTTATGATTTGGTCGATGTAGTGGAAGAGCGTTGTAAAGTTCATCAGGCCCTTGTGAAAGATAAGCGTTTCGAGGACCGATTGTTCTTGCTGCCAGCAGCTCAGACGACTGATAAGAGTGCTGTGAATCCGGAACAGATGAAAAAGCTTGTTTTAGAATTAAAACAAGATTATGATTATGTCTTGATTGATTGTCCTGCAGGAATTGAGCAAGGCTTTAAAAACGCGATTTCTGGTGCGGACCGCGCGATTGTCGTGACGACTCCAGAAATTTCTGCTGTGCGTGACGCGGACCGTATTATTGGACTGCTTGAAGCAGAAGAAGGACTGGAGCCGCCGAAATTGATCATCAACCGCATTAGAAGCGGTATGATGGAAAGCGGTGAAACATTGGATGTCAATGAAATCACGACACATTTGTCGATAGATTTATTAGGTATCGTAATGGATGATCAAAACGTTATATCTGCTTCAAATAAAGGTGAACCTGTCGTGATGGACCCGACAAACCCTGCTGCAATTGGTTATCGCAATATTGCACGACGAATCTTAGGTGAGTCTGTGCCATTAATGACGATGGAGAAAAGCAAAGCAGGATTCTTCGGCAAGATTAAGAACATGTTCAGCAAATAATACAAACTTAAATCTCAGTGCCTTTTATGGTACTGAGTTTTTTTCATTCGTCATTTAATTCTCTCTCTTTTCATACACTGCAGGTAAGGGAGGGGACGTGATGAAATGGAAAACAAAATGGATCATCGCTATTGTGCTGATGGTGTCTGTTGTAGGTTTATCAAAACTGGAAGAACGCCAGTTAGTTAATATACCGATTACGCAATATGTGACGACAGGGAAAGATTTTGTGGTGATGAAGAAGTGGGTGTCTTCCTGGATGGCAGAAGATGAAGTCATCACGGTGTCCGGGGATTCCGTATTTAATCCGTTTGAGACGTACGAATCGTTCCAGCCCTATCAAGATGGTGCTATTATCTCGTATACTCAACCGATGTCGATTACTTCACAAGGAAGCGGGCTAGTCGTCTTTACAGGCTATACAAGACAGTCAGGGAAGACGGTGACTGTTCAGTACGATAACGGTGATGAGGTAACGTATGGATTCGTAGGCTCGTTCTCGACGCTTCCATACACGGCTGTAAGGCTTGGGGATGAGATTGCGATGATGGACGAGGAAGCAGTATATATCCGCGTGAAACGCAATGGGATACCGCTAGAGCCTACTGTGCTGGCAACGTATATGTCAGGCGGTCAGCAATGAAGTATCGTATTCATCCGGTATTGTTGCCGATCTTTTTATTTTTCATGATCGTCGGTGGTGTGTCATTGTACGCGATGCTCTTATTCTCTTTACTTTTTCATGAACTAGGACACGTATTGGCCGCTCGACACGTCGGGATGAAAATTAGGAGTTGTACAATTTTACCGTATGGAGGGGAATTGCAATTTGTTAATCGGCAACTGGCAAGTAAACAGCAACGGCTGATCGTGGCGCTCGGAGGACCTGTCGCGACAGCCGTTTTGTTAGTACTTGGCATGTGTTTGACATTCCCGGGTGATGCGCAGTTTGTAAAGATTCAACTGATCTTGTTGAGTGTCAATTTATTACCGATTCTACCTCTTGACGGTGGACAAGTGGTGTCTGTTTTGCTGGAGACGGAGGCGACGAAATACACTACGCGCTCGAACTTCTTACTGTATTCCATCATCGTGTCTGCATCGCTATGTGCATTTTTCACTGCATATTTGCCGGATAGTTTGCCACTCGTCATTATCACATCATTTTTAGCAGTGCAGAACATTATTTCCTATCGTTTTAGAAGGTACGAGCGGGTCTTTGAGCAGCTCACTAAAAAAGAAACTTCCTTCTTTTAAAAGATTATAGGAATAATGCTTGACCTGCTCTTTTCTATGTGATAATATTTTACTGTTATTGATTGTAGCACCCGTGCTACAACCGCACTAAACAGGTTCAAGTATTCGTAGGTTGAATCACCTGTCAAGGCGAGTCTGTATAATTAGAGGAGGTGCAAGTATGTACGCAATTATTGAAACTGGTGGAAAACAAATCAAAGTTGAAGCAGGCCAAGAGATCTTCATTGAGAAGGTTGCTGGTGAAGCGGATGAAGTGGTAACTTTTGACAAGGTGCTAATGGTGGGCGGAGATGACGTTAAAGTCGGTGCTCCATTCGTAGAAGGCGCAACTGTAACAGGTAAAGTTGTCAAGCAAGGCCGCGCAAAGAAAATCGTTGTTTTCAAATATAAGGCAAAGAAAAACTACCGTAAAAAACAAGGACACCGTCAGCCATACACGAAAATCGTTATTGACGGAATCAATCTATAATCCGGCATGATACATGTCAGAATTATGAAAGAGCCTTCTGGGCGCATCTCAGTTTTTGAGATGGATGGTCATGCAAACTTTGCTGAACACGGACAAGATCTAGTTTGTGCTGGTGCTTCTGCCGTATCATTTGGTGCGGTGAATGCTATTATGCAATTGACTTCGATTGAACCTGATGTTGATCAAGGTGCGGATGGTGGATACTTACGTGTGGCGTTTCCGGTAACGGATCAAGATGCGCAAGTTCAGCTGCTCCTGCAAGCAATGATTATTTCTTTACAAACGATTGAATTAGACTATGCAGATTATATAAAATTATCCTTTAAAAAGTAGGAGGTGGCAGCTATGTTACGTTTAGATCTTCAGTTTTTCGCATCGAAAAAAGGTGTAGGTTCTACTAAGAACGGTCGTGACTCACATTCGAAACGTCTTGGTGCTAAGCGCGCAGATGGACAAATCGTTTCTGGAGGATCAATCCTTTATCGCCAGCGTGGAACAAAAGTTCACCCAGGTGAAAACGTTGGTCGCGGTGGAGATGATACTCTATTCGCAAAAATCGACGGCGTCGTTCGTTTTGAACGTCTTGGCCGCGACAAAAAGAAAGTCAGTGTCTACCCAGCAGCAACGCAAGAAGCTTAATTGGATAGCGTGACGATGTGAAAAGGACTGCACTTGTTGCAGTCCTTTTTCTTATGTCAAGATTGGTGTGTTATGAGCGGATGTTAGGGAAGTATGAGCGCTTAGTTTAGCAGATAGAGCGGATAGCGAGTATGTATGATCGCTTGTACATTATTATGAGCGGCTACAGGATTTATTGAGCGCTTACCGATAAATAATGAGCGCTTGACCAATCTAGAAGACGACGGGTCATACATTTCAGGCAATTTGTCTGCCGGTGATGATTTTTTTAGTGATTTGCGCGCGAAAATGCTATACTAAGAAGTACGAAAACAGCTGGTGGTGAAAAGATGGGGAAAAATGAGCTAAATGTGTCGCAGGCAGTGAGATTTAGTCGACATGATCACATGAATGATCTGCAATTAATCCTCATGAATATTGATATGGGGAAATATTCAGAAGCGCGAAACTGCATTCTCGAGAAAACGGGGGATATGCAGCGAGAGGCATTGCTTCAGAAATTATCTATGCCTCTTACTGAAGAATGGATCACGACACTTGGGTGGCGATATCCAGTTCTAAAGGTGCAATTGTATTGTGATATTACAGAAAAAATTGATTCAAGTGAAATTGACCAAGAGCTGGTCAAATACTTGGAACAAGTTGTGCTGGCTGTGGAAGCAAAAATCCAGCGCTACGCAGATTGTCCTGTGACGATTGAAGTCACGACGGAAACTGCTTCTTGGAGTATGCAACTGACATTTACCGAGCTGTACGCGAAGCAACTAGACATCCCAGAACATTCATCTCAGCTTACGGTCGAAGTCCTCGGTGAACCGAATCAATGGACGTTTACCATCAGTGGACAATTAGGAGGATTATAAATTATGTTTGTGGATCACGTTAAAGTATTTGTAAAAGGTGGCGACGGTGGCGATGGTATGGTTTCGTTCCGTCGTGAAAAATATATAGCTAATGGTGGGCCATCCGGTGGCGATGGCGGGAAAGGCGCAGATGTCATCTTTATTGTAGATGAAGGATTGCGTACGTTAATGGATTTCCGTTATCAGCGTCATTTTAAAGCGGATCGCGGAGAACACGGTCAAAGTAAAAATATGCACGGTCGTAGCGGTAAGCATATGATCGTTAAAGTTCCGCCTGGCACAGTCGTCAAAGATGCGGAAACCGAAACGATTATCGCGGATTTGGTGGAACATGGTCAGCAAGCAGTCATCGCGCGTGGTGGGCGTGGAGGACGCGGTAATAGCCGTTTCGTTACGCCGCAGAACACAGCGCCTGAGCTTTCTGAAAAAGGAGAGCCAGGTGTTAGTAAAGATATCGTGCTTGAATTGAAAGTTCTCGCTGACGTTGGTCTTGTTGGATTCCCGAGTGTTGGTAAATCCACGTTACTATCAGTCGTTTCTTCAGCGAAGCCGAAAATTGCGGATTATCACTTTACTACATTAGTTCCGAACCTCGGAATGATCGAAACAGATGATCACCGTACATTCGTCATGGCGGATTTGCCTGGGTTGATTGAAGGCGCGCATGAAGGGATTGGACTAGGACATCAATTCTTGCGTCACATCGAACGTACGCGCGTAATCGTGCACGTCATCGATATGTCAGGACTTGAAGGTCGTGAGCCGTTTGAAGATTACCAGACGATCAATAAAGAGCTAGAGCAGTACAATATGCGTTTGACTGAACGACCACAAATTATTGTGGCAAATAAAATGGATATGCCGGATGCGCAAGAGAATCTGGAAATATTTAAAGAGGCGCTTGGTGATGAAGAGATTCAAGTGTTCCCGATTTCAGCATTGACGAGAACTGGTTTAGATCCATTACTGTATGCAATTTTAGATCTGCTTGAAACTACACCGGAATTCCCGATGTTGACGGATGCGGATGAAGAAGAAGCAAGTAACTCTGTATTGTATAAGCATGAAACGACTGGACCTGATTTCATTATTTCACGTGACGATGATGGGGCATTCATGTTGTCGGGTTATACGTTGGAGCGTTTGTTCCAGATGACCGATTTCAACTTCGATCAATCAGTCCGCAAGTTCTCGCGTCAGATGCGTGGTATGGGAATCGACGAAGCGTTGCGTGAACGTGGTGCGAAAAACGGTGATATCGTACGTATCATGAGCTACGAGTTCGAGTTCTTGGAGTAAGACCGGATTGGCTCGTTTTGGGGGGAGCAAAATGGAACAAATCGGGGAAGGCCAGTTTTATTTAGTCCGCGAAGATGTATTGACTGAGTCAATGCAGAAAATGCTGGAAGCTAAACGTATGATGGCAAGGGGCGAAGTGACGACGATCCAAGAAGCAACCAAACGGGTCGGTCTGTCACGCAGTGCCTTCTATAAATATCGTGATGCCGTGTTCCCGTTCGAATCGATCGCACGGGACCGGATTTTGACGATATTTATTCAACTGGAAGATTTAAAAGGTTCGTTAGCTGTGCTTTTGGAAGTCGTCTCAGAGGCGAAGTGTAATGTATTGACGATTCACCAGACGATTCCTGTCCAGGGGCGCGCGAACATTACGTTATCGTTGGATGTGACGGAAATGGAAATTAAGGTAGAAGCATTTTTACAGCGACTCAAAGCACCTCGATTTATTGATTCCGTTGACTTAATTAGTTCAGGGGTTTTCTAACCTCTTAAATCAGTGGGGAGATGAAAGAATCATGACAGAAAAGAAGTATGTACCTTCCGTTGCATATTTGGGACCTGAAGCATCATTCACTCATATTGCGGCGTCCGATTTATTCGGAATGGAGGGCTTAACGCCACGTCCGACGATTCCAGATTGTATAGAAGCGGTGACAGAAGGACATGTTGCCTACGCGGTCGTTCCGTTGGAGAATGCACTTGAGGGATCCGTTCCATTAACGATTGATTATTTATTCAATAGTGAAGAGTTGTTTATTACTGCTGAAATTTCCACGCCAATTGAGCAACATATGTTAGTGAATAAATCACAGGTGAATCATTTGGGTGAATTGGATTCGATTCAGTCTCATCCGCATGCGTTGGCGCAATGTCATAAGTTTTTGCAGTATCGTTACAGAGGAGTTCCGCTAATTCAGACGACGTCTACGGCAGCGGCAGCGAAATCTATATCTGAACAGCCAGAACTACGTGTTGCAGCAATTGGCAACCGTTTGGCAGCAGAAACGTACGGCTTACATATAGCAGAGGAAAATATTCACGACTTCCACTTCAACCATACACGCTTCGTCGTGCTGTCGTTGCGCAAGGAGAAGCTGGAGCATTCAAAGCATGTTTCTACTATGAAGACGACGTTGATGGTGAAGTTGCCTGAAGATGACCGCCCAGGGATGTTGCATCAAATTCTGTCAGTGTTCTCGTGGCGCCGACTGAACTTGAGCAAGATCGAGTCACGACCGTTAAAGACGGGCCTTGGTCATTATTTCTTTATTATTGATATTAATGAATCTGAGGAGCATCCGATGATGAAGGGCGCAATGGAAGAGCTAGACGCACTAGGCTGTACAGCACGCTCGTTCGGAACGTACTATGCCTATGAGTCTGGGGAATTTATCTCTTGAGTTAGGATAGGCTGGCAATGGCATGTATTAGTAGATTGGCATGTATTACGTTACTGTACTTGAAAAAGAACTTGAACTGCCCTTGAACTTAACTAAGTTCAAGGGCTTTACTAATTCACGCACTATCGCAAAAAAGAGTTCTACGGTCATCCACTAAAAAAGTAGGATTGAAGCGGAAGCAGACGGCGACTCTTGAGGGGTCAGCCCGATTAGCAGAACAACAAAGGAACGAGAGCCGTGACTAGCTCGCTCACCGTGGACCCATGGGAAAGTGTCTACCGGCTGGAGTTTCAATCCCGTGCACACTCTATATAAACTGACATCATTCCACCATCCTCTATTCAACAGGATGGTTATTTATTTGGAATAAACCATTTTCCTACGAATATACATAACAAGAGAGGAGGCCTACACACATTGTCACAAAAGTAGGCGTCCGTTCATACGATGGATTGATGGAAGGGGGAATTGTAAGTGGAAGTTCATATTGTCGTCAAGGGTGATACATTATGGAAGATCGCAAGACAATACGGTATACCGTTCGAGGAATTGAAGCGGGTGAATGCGCACCTGGCGAATCCGGACTATATCGTCCCCGGCATGAAAATATTTTTGCCGATGGATAAGAAAAAGCCTCAACATAAAGGTGATCACACGAAACCGCAGGAGAAGCCAACTGAGAAACCACATCACGAAAAACCGATGAAGCCGCCACACCAGGAGAAGCCTTCAAAACCGGCACCTCCACAAACGAAACCATCAACGGATCAAGTGCCGCAACTACCAAAAGCGCCACAGATGCCGCCGATGCAGCAAAAGCCAATGCCGCAAGTACCGCCGATGCAACAGCAACCGGCCCCAGCACCGCCAGCGATGCCGCAACAACCGCAGACTCCAACGGCACCACATATGCCGATGCCGCCTAGTATGCAGGCTCCACCGATGTGGCAGGCAGTATTCCCGATTTGCGGATGGATGCCAATTTTCGATGCGGACTGCCATCCACATATGCCGCAACAACCAATGCAGCCTATGCCGCCGATGCAACCGCCTATGCAGGCACCAATCAAACCGATGCCGCCAAAAGAGTCATCGAAGTGGTGTGAGGAGACACCTCATCACCATAAACCGGTTCCCGCACCTATGCCAGACGGTTGGCAGTTGATCGAATCGAGTTCATTACACATGAAACCGAATCCGATGCCTCAACCAAAACCCCAACCGAAGCCGCCTGTGATGCAGCCAATGCCTCAACAACCTGCACCTATGCCAATGCCGCAACAACCGACGATGCCGCCTAAAGCGGATACTCCGCCGTCATGGTGTCCGTCAAATCAACCGCATTGCTCACCGAATTGGCCGGTTCAGCCTCAATGGTCGACACAACCAGAATGTATGCCGGCGATGCAATGGATGCCGTATCCGCAAATGATGCCAATGCCAATGCATCCAATGTGGCAACAACCTCCAGGTTATCAGGGTGATTGTGGGTGTAATGCACCTCCACAACAGCCGATGCCAATACAGGAGGACTGGCACCGAAACCAGTAACCGCGTATGGCAGACAATCAGCGATTTACCAAAATCAAAAAGAATGTCTGGAAAATGGAATCAGGCGGAGCAGTGTATTCTGTAAAGAAGTATGCATCACACGCTCAAGCTGTGAAAGTTCGGCAAGTTCATCAATTACTTAGTGCACAACATTTTCCATATATCTTGCCGATTGTCGATAAATCGGATCCGCTGTTGATCATGCAGCCGTGGCTTGAAAATGCGAAAGCGGTCAACTTTAAGCGTAGAATTGACCGGATCGATTCGTTCCGTGCGCTGCAAGCATTACATGATACGAAATATACGATTGATTGGCAGTCGATTTCCTGTCTTCCGTATTATCATATGATCGAGAAGTGGGAAATCCGGCTTGCGCGGTTTGAAGAGGTGCGACAAATGTGTGGAGCATTTTTGGCTCCCTCGACGATTGACCAGCTGTTAAAATATGGACAGGATGCACTTCACATTGCAAAGAAAGAATCGCCTCCTGTTCACTCGCTGACGCTGTTGCATGGGGATGTTGTACATCATAATATTTTGCGCGACTCAAATGGGAATATTTGCTTTATCGATTTTGATTTAGCCTGCCTCGGAACGGAAGAGGATGAACGTGTGTTGTGGATGCATCGTGTGTTGCCACAAATTTCTTACAATCCGACTTTTTTGATGGGCGAGCATCCGGCGCTGCAAACCTTGTCAAACCAGTCACTAGCAAAGCTTTTATATCCGAATGAAGTGCTTCGGGAATGGTTGCATCTGTTGTCGTTGCCACTAGCGCAACAGCAACGGATGGCCAGCAAACTTCTACATTTCACAGATACCGCGCTCTCACATTGGCCAAGATTATGGTATGATATAGAGCGAATGATGAAGTAGGAGGTTTGATCCATGGCAGGCCATTCAAAGTGGAAAAATATCCAGAACAGAAAAGGCGCACAGGATGCAAAACGAGGAAAGATCTTTCAGAAGATGTCACGTGAAATTTACGTGGCAGCAAAGTCTGGCGGAGACGATCCAGACACGAATCCAGCTTTACGTCTAGCAATCGATAAATCAAAGAGTGTGAATGTCCCGAATGATGTAATTCAGCGGGCAATCGATAAAGCAACAGGTTCGGGTGCGGATGAAAACTACGAAGAAGTGATTTACGAAGGGTACGGACCAGGCGGCGTTGCTGTTCTTGTATATACCCTGACTGAAAACCGCAATCGTACAGGACCCAATATGCGTGTGGCATTCAATAAAAATGGTGGTAGTTTAGGAGAAACTGGCTCCGTCAACTATTTATTTGAACGCAAAGGCCGTTTGTTCATCGAACGTACGCAAGAAACGGACGAGGACGCAGTCATGCTGGCGGCTTTGGAAGCAGGAGCAGAAGATGTTATTTCGACAGAAGATGGATTTGAAATTCTGACGGAACCCTCTGAATTTCTGAATGTAAAAGAAGCGCTTGAAGCGGAAGATTTAGTATTTATTTCAGCAGAAGTAGATATGGTTCCATCCGTTTATGCGGATTTGAGCGGAGAGCAACAAGAACAATTTATGAATATGATCGACGCGTTAGAAGATGACGACGATGTTCAAAACGTCTATTCTAATGCATCGGATGAGTAATGAATGCTAGCCAGTCAACAACTTTTAAGCAAGTAAAGTTGTTAACTGGCTTTTTTGTTGTTGACAATGATAATGAGATTCATTATCATTTAACTTAGTTACTAAAGAATGTATACTCTTTAGTAGAATAAAAGGGGGAAATAATTATGATAATCGTAACAAACACAAATAAGATTATAAAAGACCGTGGACATGAATTGGTTACGCGTTTTGATAAAGTAGGAAAAGTGGAGCAGATGGAAGGGTTTCTAGGACTAGAAGTATTGTTCACGGATAATTTGCTAGACTATGATGAAGTGACAATTAGTACGCGTTGGGAATCAAAAGAAGCATTTGAGGCGTGGACGAAAAGCGATGCATTCAAGGAAGCGCATTCACATCGCGACGGACAACCCGGATACGTTATTAGCAATAAAGTATCGTTCTATGATGTCAGGGTAGTACGTGATCCTGTCGTTGCGGTGTGACCGCGAGAAGAATGATTAGATGTTCAGAGAAAACAATAACCCCTCACTTTCATATTGCCAAGTGAGGGGTGATGGTATATCTATTATGCTTTAACGCTAGAAGATTTTGGTTGCGTTAAGAGACCGCCTTTTTCTTTTAAGTACTTTTCAATACCTTCAGCTGCACGGTATGAAAGTGCACCGATTGTTGGGGTAGGGTGGTGACTACTGAAGTGAGGTAGTGCAGATCCGCCAACGACGAATAAGTTTTCCATTTCCCACAGTTGCAAGTAGTTATTTACTGCAGACGTTTCCGGATCTTCACCCATAGCTACGCCACCAATATAGTGCATACCGTCGTAACCGTGGTTAAATTGGTCTGGTAATTCGTCCTGATCAATAATGTCCGCACCCATCGCTTCAACAATTTCAGTACATTTTTCAATACCGAATTTCGCGATGTTCTTATCTTGTTCTGTTAATTTATTGGTAATACGTAATAATGGATCGCCAAACTCATCTTTATACGTAGGGTCTAAGTCCATATAGTTGTGCCACCAAGGCATAACTGCTGCTGAGTACCAAACTGTTAACGTACGGAAAGCGTAGAAGAGTGATTTCTCTTTAAATTCTTCACCCCATGTTGGTGTACCTTTAGGGACAAAGTTATTCTTAATCGCTCCATCTCCGTATTGACGAAGTTCGATTCCACCACCGTGAATAAAGTCTAAATCTGTGTGGTCAAATAGATCGGCGTCATAATCACTTACAGCGCCACCTAATCCACCAGCACCCATGTAGTAGTTGAATTTCTTGTCGTTAAAGAATCCTGTTGCTCCTAGGAACGTACTGTTGAATTGTCCTGTAAAGTTACGGCCAATCGTTCCTTTTCTAGTTTCTGGGTTATAGATTTCGCCGATATCCGATAGCATAAGCAAGCGGTTATTTGAGAATGTGAATGCCGCAAGAACGACAACATCAGCTGGTTGTTCGAATTCTTGACCTGTTCTTGTATCCGTATATAAAACGCCCGTCGCTTTTCCGTCTTTATGTATAACTCTTCGGACGAGTGAGTTCGTTCTGATTTCACAGTTTCCAGTTTTCCGAGCAGTCGGAATAACTGTTGCAAGAGGATCTGATTTTGAACCGAAGTCACAGCCGTACATTGTACAGAACGAACAGAACATACACTGGTTCAATGTTTCACCATCAGGATTCGTATACGTTTGGGACATGTTTCCAGAAGCCATTTGGTATGGATGTAAGCCAATTTCTTTTGCTGATTCTTTAAATAATTTAATTGCAGGTGAAGCTAACATAGGTGGGTTTGGATACTCGTTTGATCTCTTGTCTCCAAGTGGATCGGGTTCTCCTGAAATCCCAGCTGTTTGTTCCCATTTAGCGTAATAAGGTTCTAGTTCATCATAAGTAATGCCCCAGTCACGGATTTGCATGCCTTCAGGAATCTTACTTTCCCCATAACGTTCGATTGTTTTTGAACGAATTTCGAAGTCATATGAACGCCAGCGGTACACGGAGCCTGCCCAGTGCATACTTCCGCCTCCAAGGTCCGTTCCCGTATTCATATCTTTTTGCAAACGTACAGGTAATGCAGCATCGCCTATCGACACGCGAGACGTAATTGTATCGCCTGTCAATTTCTCAATCATTTCATGTCTATTTGTATACCGTAGTTCATCTTTAACACCTATAAAATCTGAACGTGTTTGATCTTTTCCACGTTCCAACATGACGACTTGATAGCCTGATTTGGATAGTTCAGCTGAAACGATTCCGCCAGCCCAACCACTACCAACGACTACCACGTCTACTTTATCTAATTTTTTAGCCATTTATGTGTCCTCCTCAATTAAAGCCCTTGGTAGTTACGTAAACTTGAAGGCTCCATTACAATAAATTCTTCTTCTTCGATTTTATCTAAAAAGCTCATGATTGGTCCGGGGTATTCTTTCATTCTCCAAGCTTCCATATTACGATTTCCACCGTAAACAGGATCTGCATAGACGCCTTCGATCGTTGTTTGACGCAACAAGTTAAAGAAGTCTGAGGAATCTACACCACTGAACTCCACTTCACCTTTTTCAAACATTGTCAAAATTTCATCTTGCTGTTCGGGTTCTAGGTTCACAAACCGCTCACCGAATTTGTCTTGTGAAGTTTTCTCCATTGCAGTAAGCCCTTCAAGGAAAAATGTACCTCTCGTCATTCTTGTTTGATAGTTGGCCGTACCAGCCGGTAATTTCACAACAGTAGACGAAGTGATGACTTCATCTTTTTGACGTTTTTCTTCTTGGTATACGTCAGTTTTTACAATCGATGGAAAAGGACCGTGCATGTAGTCATTCCCGTTTTTTCCCCAGTTGCTTGCGCATTGGCGGTCAATGAAATACGGTACGCCTAGTTCAATTGCACCCATTCCGTTTTTATTCTCTGGATAGATTCTTTCAGTTGCAGCAGATAGTAACGCAAAGTCTTCATTCCGACTGAAGAATGTACGTGCATCAAACGAGACAGGCTTATTTGCCTGTGATGCTGTTTCTTCCTTTGGTCCTTTTTGGAACTGACTCGTTAGTAAACCACCAAAGAGAGAGCCTCCTAAAAGTCCACCAGCGACGAGACCGCCACTCTTCAAAAACTTTCTTCGACTTAAATCTTGAGTATCTTGATTGGAATTTTTATTATTCGTCATAGTGTAGTTCCTCCTTCACATTTGTCATGAAATGTGGCGACTTTTGCCAAGGCAAGTTGAATCGCACCGTTTCTTTACTTTATGGACTCAGACTTTTCTACGTCCGTTTTTTTGTTCTTGTCGTCTTCTTCTAAAATACCTTTTGTTGCCTGTTTAAATTCCGCTAGTGTTTTACCGACAGCTGAACCAATTTCCGGCAATTTTCGCGGTCCGAATAAAATTAAAATAATGACTAATATAATTATTAATCCAGGTACTCCGATAGACGCTAAACTCACATAATTCCCTCCTCTTACATTAATTGTGTATATACAACGTATTAGTAGACCTTTATGTATGTACTTATCTGTCGATAGGTTTTTGGCCCTCATATATGATAGTGTTATTCGACAAAAAATGCAAAGTAATTTTACGAAACTTTTTCGTTAACTCATTATATGAATAAATAAAATAATCTGCCTAAATAATCTAGTGCGAATACTTAGAGGTAGAAGTAGCTAGAGTTTTGCAGTTAGCAAATCACTAACCGGAAACGCATAGTCTTAAATAAGAGAGGTGTGATGGAATTTTATTTTGTTAGTTTATGAAATGAAATTGCTCGATGGTAAGCTAATCTATGGCGAATAGAGTTATCGTTCACTACGATTTTGAAGAAACAGATGAATAAGTAATTGTTCCATTTTTAAACAGATATTAAAAAGATCAAATGACTGTGAATTGCAAAAATAGATTAACGAAAAAATATAGTATTTAGAAAGATTAAACTTTTCTTATTTTGCGAATATAATTAAAATATTATATTGTTTATTTAATAAACGTGACCTATTAGTAGATAAACTTATAGAGGGGGATGTAGTGTATTCTATTACAGGATAGAATATGTGGACATTCACTATACGGGGTCAAAAGGAAAAATATCGGCACATAAAGTTCACTTTTCGTGCACCTTTTAATAAACGAACAGTAGCGCTGTTCAGTGCAATCAATCAAGCATATGGTGAATTTATGTATTGAGTGAGAGTTCTGATCTTTAGGAGGGTGATAGGGTACAGACAGATGAAGCGAGCATTGACATAGTATGACATAGTGTCAGTCAACGTAAATTATGCGTTCCTAAGGCTAGTTGTGATGCATTCAAGTACTTGTTGGAAGGATGTATAATTGGAGAAAACCTTGCAAAGTCCTCAATGAATTTAATTGGTTCTCGAAATATATCTATACATGATGATGAACCGCTAAATCTTGATGTTTTAGAAAGGATCAAACATCAACATATTGCGATATCGTAGTCTTTTCAAAGGTAATCTTGAAGTGATAAATCATTATACTTGTACTCTTAGTTATACAGATTTTTGTAAGGGGTTACTAAGGCATGGAGCGGGTCGTTTATGAGAGTAGGAATGTTATTTTGTGAATTTTAAAAAATGAAATAGGCTTATTCAGCTGTAAAAAAGATAGTGTACAGGCTATAGCATGGTGCTATAACCTGTAATGTGGTATTACTTTTTATTTCTATCTACATAGACGCTCATAGCAGTACACATAAATTTCGCTAAGCCTTCACCAAATTGATCAATGTTTTTGGTGAAACGTTCGTCGTCTACGTACATTTGACCTAATCCCTTGAATGCATCAAGAGAGTAATTCCTCATTTCGTTTAAGAAAAGATGCCACTTTGTAATTTTTTCTTGAACCTCTTTGGAGTCAGGGGATAGATGGCGAATCGCGGCGAGGCTACGAAAAACTTCATTAAATTTTTCCTGATCGAAGGCAGTCATGTTTTTTGCTTTTTCATTTGCTTCATCCACTGCTTGATCGCCCCACTTTTCTCTTGCTTCTTGTTCATATGGGTTATGGCTAAAGTCGAAGCCTGTGAATTTTTCTTTATTTGACATGTGTATTTCTCCTTTCAAATGTTGAATAGTTTTTTCGATAGTCCCGATCATCTGTTCAAGCCGGTTCTTTTCTTTTAGAAGCATTCTGTGTTGCATTTCAAGCGCTTCTTGTTGATCAAATGATGGACTATCAATAATTTCTTTAATTTTCTTTAAAGGGAAGCCGAGCTCTCTAAAAAATAGGATTTGCTGCAAGGTCTCGAGATTCTCGTCAGAATATATACGATACCCAGCATCAGTGGTTTCTTCGGGAATTAATAATCCGATTTCATCGTAATGGTGTAGTGTGCGCACACTAATTCCTACTAAATCAGCAACTTCTTTCACTTTCATCTTGTTTTGCTCCCTTCACTAGTAATTTTAAAGTACCCCGTAACGTGAGAGTCAATAACATTTCTAAAAATGTTTGAAAAAGCTTTGTAGCGTTACTGAAAAAGATCGATATGACGAAGGTGAAGATGTAAAAAAATATACGAAATTAGAATATATAGGAGAGGAAGATGAAGTTAAAATTACTCACGGAAGTTTGCTATTTTTATTTGCCATGACTGAAACAACAAGAAATTATGTAATCGAGGGGATAAAAAAGCGTTTAATGTATATGGGTGAAGAATGTATTGATAAATATTACATGTCCAGGTTAATTGAACAAGCTGTCAAATACACTAGATAAGTGAATGCGTTTTTCACTAGTTATTTACGTACTTCCAGCGTCTCCAACATCTGTTCAAATCGTGCCCCATGACCTTCTTGAGCTTCAAGGAAGTAGTTCTCCTTAATGAGCAATGTACCTCCGTCTACTTCCATCATGTAGATCGTCACGACTTCACTATCCGATTCTTCTCCTGAAGTACCTTGCAATGAAAGAGCGTTGACTGGTGCAGATATCAATTTTTCCTCAAACTGCATATTGTATTCCTGTTCCATATCTTCCTTTACACTTTCTGGAGTTTGATTTTCGACGTATAGAAATGTCATATTCACCTCAGGATAACCTTCAGGCATTTCGTCAAGCGGCATGAGCTTATCTTTTGTTTCACCGGTCTTAAACATATAACGGTCAGAATCAATGTACATCGAATACAATGCATCGCGACCTTCAACGAGGTCCATCGTGATAGTGGAGTCCTCTCCTTCTACAGAGACGACAACATCCATCGTGGATTCACGGTCGGGCAACGTCGTCGTTTCTTCAGATGTTTCTTTGACAGGTGTTTCTGCGGGTGGCTTTACTTCTTCGGTAAGTTTTTCTGTTGCAGAATTACAGCTGACAAGTAATAGCGACATAGCAAGACTTGCATAAATCATCGTGCGCATTTCGTTTCTTCCTCCTTTAGCATGCATAGTAGAACTCCTCAATAATGTATACGTTTTCAAAATAACGAAGGCTTCAAAAACCGAGCAAATCATTAGAAATAAAAATGAGCAAGCGCTATGATAAGTCTTGCAGATATTAAAACACAAGGGAGATCTTCAGAATGACCATTCGAGTAAAAGCAGTAATTGGAAGTACAAGTTCCACTTCATACAATTTAAAGTTAGTAAATTTCATGGCTGAGCGATATAAAGAAGAATTGGATATTACGCCGGTTCTTATCAATGATTTAGAAATGTTCTCTATTGATATTGAAAGTGAACCACCTGTAGCCGTACAAGCATTTAAAGATGACGTGAAAGATTCGGATGCCGTTTTATTCGCAACACCGGAATATAACTTTTCAATTCCTGGCGCAATGAAAAATGCGTTGGATTGGTTGTCACGTGGCGGCGACTTTACATTACACGGCAAAACGGGCTTTATCGTAGGGGCGTCGATGGGCGTGTTCGGTTCTGTGAGAGCGCAGATCCACTTACGTGAAATTCTTTCTAACCCAGCACTAGCACCTACCTTATTGCCAGGCAACGAAGTATATATCGGTGCTGTTCACACGAAAATGGACGAAGAAGGAAATATTACAGATGAAGCTACCATCGCATTCCTTGATACCGTCGTTCAGAATTTCATCGCATTCCATAAGAAACAACAAGCAATTGCTCAAGCATAAGTAGGATGAATGGACACGAATTTTATGTGTCCATTTTTTTATGTAGGTTTCTGGAGGTTGAACAACTAGAAAACCCGTTCGTATGCTATAATAGCAGGTATACTTTAGGGGGAGAATACTTTGTACGATTACATAAAAGGCTATGTGACACGCGTGACACCTGAATATGTAGTGCTGGAGCAATCGGGAATTGGTTGGCAAGTGATGACACCAAATCCATTTGCATTCCACGTAACAGAAGAGGTGCAGCAAGTGTTCACGTATTTACATGTGCGTGAAGATACGCAATTATTGATCGGATTCAAGACACTGGAACAACGTGAACTGTTTCGCAAACTGATTACCGTTTCGGGAATCGGTCCTAAAGGCGCGCTCGCAATTCTTGCGAACGGCTTGCCATCTCAAGTAGTGAGTGCGATTGAGCGCGAAGATGAAGGGTTTCTCGTGCAGTTTCCAGGTGTCGGCAAGAAGACAGCGCGTCAAATGATTTTGGATCTAAAAGGCAAACTTCACGACCTGTTTACCGAAATTGATTTACCGGATTCGGAAGACACGTTGCTCACGCTTGCTGAAAGTGATGAGCTCGATGAAGCGATGCTTGCGTTGACTGCACTTGGATATTCTGACCGTGAACTAAAGAAAGTAAAGCCGAAGCTCGAGAAAGAAGAACTCGATACAGAAGGCTATATGCGACTGGCGTTAAAATTATTATTGAAACAAGGCTAATACGATGGAGGTGGTTCCAATGGATGAACGCATACTGACGAATGAAGCGACGGATTTTGATGATAGTTTTGAACAATCGTTACGCCCGCAATTATTGCAGCAATATATTGGTCAGCAACAGGCGAAAGATAATTTATCAATTTTTATCGAGGCGGCAAAAAAGCGGGAAGAAAGTTTGGATCATGTGTTGTTATACGGTCCTCCTGGGCTTGGAAAGACGACGCTCGCTACGGTGATCGGCAATGAAATGGGTGTCAATGTCCGCATGACGAGCGGTCCTGCTATTGAACGTCCGGGTGACTTGGCGGCAGTGGTATCTTCATTGGAGCCGGGCGACGTCCTTTTCATCGATGAAATCCACCGGCTGAACCGTGCGATTGAAGAAGTGCTGTATCCAGCGATGGAGGATTTCTGTCTCGATATTATGGTCGGGAAAGGTCCGACTGCGCGTTCTGTGCGACTGGATTTGCCGCCGTTTACATTGATTGGCGCGACGACGCGTGCAGGGGCATTGTCTGCACCGCTACGTGACCGTTTCGGTGTACCACTTAGACTTGAGTATTATGAAGTGGAATCATTAACGGAAATTGTCATTCGAAGCGCAAATTTATTTGGCGTGGACATCGATCCGTTGGCAGCTGTGGAACTGGCGAAACGCTCTCGCGGAACACCGCGTATTGCGAATCGTCTACTGCGAAGAGTGCGCGATTATGCACAAGTGCGCGGGAATGGTATCATTACGCTTTCGATTGCACAAGAAGCACTCGATATGCTACAAGTGGATCATCATGGACTCGATCAAATCGACCATCAGTTGCTCCACAGCATGATCGAACGGTTCCGTGGGGGTCCAGTAGGCATCGACACACTCGCTGCGAGTATTGGTGAAGAGTCGGTGACGATCGAAGACGTCTATGAGCCGTATTTATTACAAATGGGGTTTATTCAACGTACATCAAGAGGTCGGATGGCGACGGAAAAGGCTTACGAGCATTTCGGCTATCCGCTTCCTGAATGACAGATAGGAGTTAGCATGATGGAAGTAGAAGACTTTGATTTTGATTTACCGGAACATTTAATTGCTCAAACACCGCTTTTGGATCGCACAGCGAGCCGTTTACTCGTTATGGGACGAGATAATGGTATCGTTACACATAAGCATTTCCGTGATTTAGTGGATGAACTAGAAGCAGGGGACTTGCTCGTGTTGAACGATACAAAAGTATTGCCGGCGCGTTTGATCGGGACGAAAGAAGAAACCGGTGCGACGATTGAAGTGTTATTATTAAAAGAAACAGGTGATGATCGCTGGGAAACGCTGGTCAAGCCTTCAAAACGTATAAAAGTAGGGACGATCGTGACGTTTGGCGACGGTTTGTTGCAGGCTGAATGTACCGCACTCGGTGAACAAGGTGGGCGCGAGTTCAAATTTAGTTATGATGGTATTTTTTATGAGTTGCTCGATCAGCTCGGGCAGATGCCGTTGCCTCCATATATTACCGAGACGTTAGAAGATCAGACGCGCTATCAAACCGTTTTTGCAAAAGAGCGTGGGTCTGCGGCAGCACCTACAGCCGGCTTGCACTTCACGGATGAAATCCTGGATGCATTGCGTGAAAAAGGCGTGCAGATTGCTTTCATTACGTTGCACGTTGGACTTGGTACATTCCGTCCTGTTAGTGTGGATACAATTGAAGACCACACGATGCATGCGGAATATTATGTGATGACGGAAGAAACGGCGGCACTCGTTCGCGAGACAAAAGCTAATGGTGGCAATGTAGTGGCGGTCGGTACGACGTCTACACGGACGCTTGAGACCATCGCTTCAGAGAATAATGGTGAAGTCGTCGCGGCAAGTGGTTGGACTTCGATTTTCATTTATCCTGGGTATGAGTTCAAAGCAATTGACGGTTTAGTGACGAATTTCCACTTGCCAAAATCCACGCTATTGATGATGTTATCGGCATTTGCCGGACGCGATCATGTCATGCGTGCATATGAAGAAGCCGTGAAAGAGCAGTATCGCTTTTTCAGTTTTGGGGACGCGATGTTCATCCGCCCTGCTACAAGAAAGGAACGAGGTTAATTGGCAGCTATTACGTACGAACATATCAAAACATGTAAACAAACGGGTGCGCGACTTGGGATTGTCCATACGCCGCACGGTTCATTTGAAACACCTGCTTTCATGCCTGTCGGAACACAAGCTACGGTAAAAACGATGGCTCCGGAAGAATTGAAGGCAATGGGTGCAGGCATTATTTTAAGTAACACGTATCATTTATGGTTACGTCCAGGGAATGAAATCGTCAAAGAAGCGGGTGGATTACATAAGTTCATGAACTGGGATCGTCCCATTTTGACTGATTCCGGCGGCTTCCAAGTGTTTTCTTTAAGTAAATTCCGTGATATTAAAGAAGAAGGCGTTCATTTCCGTAATCATATTAATGGAGATAAGTTGTTCTTAAGTCCAGAAAAAGCGATGGAGATTCAAAATGATCTTGGAGCGGATATTATGATGGCATTTGACGAATGTCCTCCATTCCCTGCGACGCATGAATATATGAAAGCAAGTGTTGAGCGTACGTCACGATGGGCAGAACGTTGCCTCGAATCACATGGACGTCCAACAGATCAAGGATTATTCGGTATCGTACAAGGTGGCGAGTATGAAGATCTTCGTAAGCAAAGTGCGCGTGATCTAGTCTCGATGGATTTCCCAGGCTATGCAATCGGTGGGTTGTCTGTCGGGGAACCGAAAGATATTATGAACAAAGTGTTGGACTTCACGACACCATTGCTTCCGCAAGATAAGCCGCGTTATTTGATGGGTGTTGGATCTCCAGACTCATTGATCGACGGTGCAATCCGTGGTATCGATATGTTTGACTGTGTCTTGCCGACACGGATTGCACGTAACGGTACGTTAATGACAAGTGAAGGTCGTGTAGTTGTCAAAAATGCGAAGTATGAACGAGATTTTGGTCCGCTTGATCCGAACTGTGATTGTTATGCGTGCAAAAACTATAGTCGTGCCTATATTCGTCATTTAATTCGTGCGGGTGAAACATTTGGCATACGATTGACGTCCTATCATAACCTGCACTTCTTGCTGAATTTAATGGAGCAAGTACGTCAGGCTATACGTGAAGATCGCCTCGGTGATTTCCGCGAAGAGTTTTTTGAGCAATACGGCTTCAACAAACCGAATGCAAAAAACTTTTAAATCTTGTATAATAAAATTTGATGCTTTAGGAAGGGGGAAAATCTATAATGATGGAACAATACGGTGGTATTTTCACACTAGTCATCATGGTGGCTATTATGTGGTTTTTACTAATTCGTCCTGCTCAGAAGAGACAGAAAGCAGCGAAAGAGATGCAAAATAGTTTAAAGCGTGGAGACGAAGTAGTAACAATTGGTGGTATTCACGGTACTGTGGATGCAGTAGATGAAACGTCTATTTTCTTGCGTGTATCTGATACTACAGTTTTGCGTTTTGACAAGCAAGCGGTAGGCAGAGTCGCAACAGCGTCATAAGTAAAAGCGGTGATCTATTGGTATATCCATAGATTTCCGCTTTTTTGTTTAGTCACGTATAGAAAAACGATCTGCCGGCACACTAAGTGTGAAGGAGGCAGATTCGCTGTGCATGAGTTACTAATTATCGGATTGCGTACGGTGTTTTTATATATATTTCTTCTTGTGATATTACGAATTATGGGAAAACGGGAAGTCGGTGAACTGGGCGTCATAGATATCGTTGTCTTTATCATTATGGCGGAAGTAGCTGCGATGATTGTAGAATCTCCCGATAAACCCATTTTTAAAGGGATTCTTCCTATTCTCCTATTGCTGGTCATTCAATATATATCCTCCATGATTTCATTGAAAAATAAGAAGTTTCGTGATCTAGTCGATGGTGATCCAACGCTGATGATTCGACATGGAGAGATCCAGGAAGATGAAATGCGTAAACAGCGTTATAATCTTGATGACTTGTTTCAACAGTTACGAGAGAATCAAGTCGGTTCGATTCATAACGTGACGTTTGCGTATCTCGAATCTTCCGGAAATTTATCTGTATTCACTAAAGACGGTGACCATCCAATTGTCGGACTGGTGCTCGATGGGGAAATGCAGCCGGAGCATCTAAAATTGATCGGCAAGACGGAAGACTGGTTGCTAAAAAAGTTACGTGCTAAAAATATTACTGATTTGAGCACGATTTTTTATTGCTCATATGAACAAGGTGAAATTAGAGTCCAATTGAAAAAGAATTAATAGCGTTTAACTAAATTCCGTAACATGACGAAGTCCTGCGTTTTGATTTGTCTCGTCAGCAATAATAAAGCGAACAGCACGCCTGACGTAATGGCACATTCGATAAATAGATGGTGCGAACCGATTGGAATGAAAATCGGACGAATGACGACGGTCAGCAAGAACACGATATAGGTCATCGCGAACATCGAAAATCCAGTAGCGGTTGATTTGTTTTGGCGGAGTGTAGCAATATGCAAGAAAGATGTCACGAGTACACCGAAACCGATTGCGAGAACGGCACCCGTTTCTTGAAGACCTGGTTGCGATGCTAAAATGAACATCACCGCAAGTTTTGCGATCCCTCCGTAAACGGAGTTCATCATGCCGGCTTTCGCATCACCTGTTGCCTGCAAAATGGAATAGAGAGGGCTTTGAATATAATAAAAGAAGAAAATGGGTGCGAGCAACGTCATATAGCTGCCGCCTTCCACAATATGGAACAGCTTCTCTGCGAGTTCTTGGCCGTGCATATAAAATACGGTAGCCGCAAATGCACCAGTTAAAGCGGATAAACGCAATGCTAAATGAATGCGTTCTTGCAACTTTTTGACGTTACTCGAAGCGGCTGCACCACTGACGGCTGGAACGAGCACGACGGATAATGCGTACGGAATGAATGCCGGAAACAATAATAACGGAATAAGTACCCCTGAAATGACACCATACAATGAAGTGGCCGCTACCGTTCCAACGCCTGCCATGGAAAGTGCGCGTAAAAAGATGATGGGTTCAAGAAACCATGTGAAAGTACCAAATAGCCGACTGCCTGACGAAGGAAGTGCCACCTCAAGAATGGGCTCCATCGGATAGCGCGGTTCATTTTTCTGTGGCTTCGGATGTTTCTTTTGTTGCTGACGGTATTTGTATAGAAGATAAAGTACCGACACGACTTCAGCGAGGAATGTCACAGCCATCGCATACGCTGCATTCATCATGGGATCTTCTGGAGCTAGAATGTATGGCAACATCCATGTGATCAATAAAATACGAAAGATTTGCTCAATCACTTGTGCCCATGCGGTTTCTTCAATACGTGAAATCCCTTGGAAATAACCTCTGATTAACCCACCGATTGAAGCGATGGGTACGATGGCGAGGGCTACATATAATGCAGTGGAAGTTGCGCTATTACCGAGTAAAGTCTCAGCTAGAAAAGGAATGAACAGGATACACGCAGGAATGAAAACTGCGCCGGATAAAATAGTGATAAATGTGGCGGTTCTCATAACTTGTCGCAATTGTACGGTGCCGCCTTGTGCTTTTAATTCCGCTATTACCTTCGCGATTGCAATCGGTACACCAAGCTGTACTAAGGAGAGGAAAAAGATGAATGCCGGGTATGCGGTCATATAGATCCCGACTGTTTCTTCTCCTGCTACCCGCATAAATTGAATTCGATAGACGAAACCGAGTAATTTTGATAAAAACACGGCCGCCATCAAAAAGATCGTCCCCCGAATAAATGATGACATCCTACACCACTCCTTCTGATTTGCCAGGTTTTCCAATACAATAAGAATGCTTGGGCAAAACCCAAATATAGTTAAGTGTATGTGATATAATCAAGTTTATTCCGGAACTATACACGAGGGGGGAAGTGGCATTGGATCAACAGTTGACAGACTTATACAGACAGTTGCTCCCTGCGCTAGAAAGTAAAAAGCAAGAATTGACGTTTTACGGCTACTCGGAGATTACGGAGGAAGATTTACTGAAATATGTAGTAGAGAAAAAGTGGCGAAAAAAAGATGTTTCTGCGATGCGTTCTTATGAAATGATTTCAGATGTATTGACCATTACGGCGGCACAGTTCATGACCCATACGCAAACCGAGGCGCAACGCCACAGTGAAGACGTGTTGGAGCTGAGTAAAGAAGAATGGTCTGTGTTATTTTCGCCTAAAAAAGCGGATTGATTTGCAATTCCTATCATGAAGTATTTGACACAGACAACCTACTGTTTCATAATTGGTATGTTGTACAATGAGAGAAGAAAGTACATAACAGGTGCTATGCCGCTCTAGTATATGAGGGGGAAAAGGAAATATGAAAAACAGAGGAAGGATCGTCGCGTTTTTGCTGCTCATCGTTATTTTAGCATCAACGGTATTTTCCACGACGAGTCCGATTTTAAAAGATGTCAAGTTAGGCCTTGACTTACAGGGTGGTTTCGAGGTTCTGTATCAAGTGAAGCCATTGAAAGAAGGACAAAAGATCACGGAGTCAACGGTTGCCGATACGGCACGTGCATTGACGAATCGTATTGACGTGCTCGGTGTAAACGAACCAAGCATTCAAATCGAATCCAACAACCGAATCCGCGTTCAGCTTGCCGGGGTAGAAGATCAGGAAACTGCCCGCGAATTATTATCCACCCAAGCCAATCTATCATTCCGTAATGCGAATGATGAATTGATGCTTGACGGAAATGATTTGAAAGAAGGTAAAGCAAAAGCCAATTTCGATGAAAATAACAACCCTGTTGTTACATTGGAAATGAAAGATCCAAATAAATTTGGAGAAGTTACATCTGAAATTGCAGCAATGAAGCCGGATAACATGCTCGTTATTTGGTTGGACTTCATTGAAGGTGAAAACTCCTTTAAAGAAGAAGCTGCAAAACCGGAATCTGCTTTTATCTCGGCTCCGTATGTGTCTAAAACGATCAACTCTTCAAGCGTCGAAATCTCAGGTAACTTCACTATTGAAGAGACGAAAAACCTGGCTGGTATTTTGAACGCAGGTGCCTTACCTGTTGATTTAGAGGAAATTTACTCGACTTCTGTCGGTGCGCAATTTGGTGAACAAGCACTGGATAAAACGATATTTGCTGGAATTATCGGTGTTAGCTTAGTCTTTATCTTTATGGCACTCTATTACCGTTTGCCAGGGCTTATCGCAGTTGTCACACTCTCTGTTTATATCTTTTTGATTTTGCTAGTGT
Organism: Sporosarcina ureae DSM 2281; assembly: GCF_000425545.1. Lineage (GTDB taxonomy): Bacteria > Bacillota > Bacilli > Bacillales_A > Planococcaceae > Sporosarcina > Sporosarcina ureae. The sequence continues at coordinate 109,571 of NZ_AUDQ01000006.1, forward strand.
TCACATTAATCAACGGTGTGTTGACACTACCTGGTATCGCGGCATTAATGCTCGGGGTCGGTATGGCAGTCGATGCCAATATCATCACCTATGAGCGGATCAAAGAAGAATTACGTGTCGGTAAATCGGTTAAAACATCCTTTACGGCCGGAGCGAAGTCTTCGTTCACCGCAATCCTCGACGCGAACGTCACGACACTCCTTGCAGCAGTCGTATTGTTCATTTATGGTACAAGCTCTGTTAAAGGTTTCGCGACCATGCTCATTATTAGTATTTTGGTTAGTTTCCTAACAGCTGTTTGGGGATCTCGTCTATTGCTTGGACTACTCGTTCACAGTGGATACCTCGACAATAAAGTTAGCTGGTTTGGACTGAACAAGAAACAAGTGCATTCAGCGGATGAAGGCTATGAAACACTTGATCTTACGACGAAATTTGACCGTTTTGATTTCGTGCATTCGAGAAAACGTTTCTATACTCTTTCTATCGTCTTATTGCTCGTCGGGGCCATTATGCTCGGTGTCTTTAAGCTCAACTTGGGAATCGACTTCTCAGGCGGTACACGTGTGGAAATGCTTGCTGAACAACAGCTCGATGAAACGGAAGTAACGAAACTTCTGGAAGAGATCGGCCACCCAACGTCCGACGTTGTCATTTCAGGTGATGATAAGAACATTGCGGTTGCACGATATAAAGAAGACTTCGGACAAGAAGAAGTCAATAAAATCAAAAAAGAGTTGTCTGAAGAATATGGCGCGGAACCAAACGTTTCAACGGTTTCCAATACGGTAGGGAAAGAGCTCGTACGCAATGCTATTTCTGCACTAGCAATTGCTGCTCTAGGTATCATCATCTACGTAGCGTTCCGTTTCGAATGGCGCATGGGTCTAGCGGCAATTATCGGTTTACTGCATGACGCGTTCTTCATGATTGCGATCTTCAGTATTTTGCGACTTGAAGTAGATATCACATTCATTGCGGCGGTACTGACGATTATCGGTTATTCTATCAACGATACGATCGTCACCTTCGACAGAATACGTGAAAACTTGAATCGCTCGAAGCATATTAGTACTGACGACGAGTTGGCAGCGATCGTCAATAAATCATTGCGACAGACACTTGGCCGTTCGGTTAACACGGTTCTGACAGTCATCTTCGTCGTAGTGGCATTGATGGCACTCGGTGCAGAATCAATTCGACCGTTCTCCGTCGCTCTATTGATTGGTTTGCTGGCAGGTACGTATTCATCCATCTTCATCTCTGCTCAACTTTGGTTCGATCTAAAGAGAAAGCAAATTTCGAAGAATGGTGGAATGAAAGTAGAAAAAGAGAAAAAACAATGGGGCTCAGACGAACCTGTTGTGTAATACGTTTGAACTATATAAAGAGCAGGGTATACTTCGGTATATCCTGCTTTTTTTGAATGGAGGAATGATGCATATGAAATTTCAATGGACTATTTTAGTCGGTTTGTTATTTGCTGTGTTGATCGCAGTATTTGCTGTATTTAACGTGGAGTCTGTACCGGTGAATTACTTCTTTGGTACAGAGATGATCCCACTTGTGCTAATTATTTTGGGCTCAGCATTGCTAGGCGCGATTATTAGTGGTTTCTTTGCTATTTATAAGTCGTATATAGGTGGGCGACGTGTGAAGGAGTTGGAAAAGCAGTTACATGTGAAGGAAGAAGAGTTGACAGCGCAGCGTAGAGAAATGCAAGAAATGGAAGAGCGTATCGATGCATTGATGGAGCCACCATTAGTTCAAGCGGAGATTATTCCACCGAAAGAGTTGTATTAAATAGGTCTAACCACAGCAACTCGTGATGTGCGGCTTGCTGTGGTTTTTTGTTCGTTGTTAAGGAGGGAAATGCGATAGTGTTACGGTATTTTGCTTGGGTTCGTAAGTAGTGGCTCTCGTTGTGGTTTTGGTAGGTGCTTTTCTTTATATGAACATAAAAGAGGACTTTATTTAGTCTAAAAAGTAAGCTACGTATTATCCAATCAGTTGTCTTATGTCGAAAGGCAATCCCTCACGTCGCATAGAAAGAAAACGACAGTAGTTGATCGGAGTGGAAGGCGGCGACTCCCGATGGATCAGCCCGACAGGTGAGACAACTAAAGGGAGCTTGCGACCTAGTTGGCTCACCGCGGGCCCATGGGAAAGCGTCCGCCTGGAACGCAGATCAACGGCGTCATCCCACTCCCAATCTTCCCATATCGTTTCCTTTCAGTCTCCATCCACATTCGCTATAATAAGAACAGAGGATGTGAAAGCATTGATACAATCCAAAAAAAGATGGCAAATCGATCGGCCAGACGAAGAACTCGTCAACCAGCTCGCGAAAGACTTGAACCTTTCCACGATGCTGACGAAAATACTCGTTGCACGCGGAATCACCACAAGCGAACAAGCAAACGCGTACTTGCACATGGACGAGTCCAACTTGCATGACCCATTTTTATTACATGACATGCAAAAAGCTGTCGATCGCATCCAACATGCAATCGATACACAGCAACAACTCACAATATATGGAGATTATGATGCCGGTGCGACACGTTTCTGAGTGAAAAGCTTAGACACTAGGATAAATCCTAGGAGAACTGATTTCTTGATAGGTGGAATGATTGGGTAACGCCTTGAAACGCCTACTCTGATACTCCGACAAGCCTTTCAACGGTTATATTGAAAGGTTTGAAGCTCGGTGAAGTCGGCAGAGAGATACCGTAAGTTAGAGAAAGCTCAGCAAGTATCTAATACGAAAGCTGTCCAGAGGTGGATGGTGTGTCCTATATGCCGGGAGTCCATAAAATATCTATGGTTAGAATGTGCTGCACAAGCACTGACGAATCTCTGAATGTACGGGTCTAGACGTAGTTGTTACAGAAATGTAACAGGTGGCAGTGCCATCGTGTGTGTGGGCGAGTAAAAATCTGGCGTTATGAAAACCCATAACTTGTTACAGGCAAGTTCAAGCATACAGGACTATAGGAGAAACCTAAGGATATATGTACGGATAAAGAAATCGGAACGTGGAAAACGAAGGATGTGGAGGTATTAACCTACCTGCGAAACAGTTCAGTAGATAAAGGGGCGACCTATTAAAACTGATTTTCCTTTCGTGAGAGTGGAGCCATAGTACCTTTGAAACCATGATAATAAGTGGTGGAGGGATAGGCTCTAGTCGGAAATTTCAAAGACTTATAAATGCATAACAGACACAGATTCGAGTACGACTAAAAGAATCACCACTTGAGAGAGGGGTTGATGTCTGTGGCAAATTCACAAATCGTAAAACATGTTAAAAAGTCCAAACTCAGAAATGCAGAGTATTACCACATGCAAGATACACTTGATATGCTGCATGAACAAAGCAAAAATGGCAGTAGTTTCAGAAACTTAATGAGCATGATTAGTTCTTCTGAAAACATTAAGTTGGCGTATCGAAATATCAAGAAAAATACAGGTAGCAAAACGGCTGGCGTTGATGGTCGAACAATCGAGCATATATCTAAGCTAACCGAGGAGCAATTTGTTGGCTTTGTTAGAAATAAGCTTCGAGATTATAAACCGAAAGCAGTTAGACGAGTAGAAATACCAAAGCCGAATGGGAAAATTAGACCTTTAGGAATTCCTGCAATTTGGGATAGGATAGTCCAACAGTGTATACTACAAATTCTTGAACCCATAGTTGAAGCAAAATTCTCAGGGAGAAGTCATGGATTTAGACCAAACCGTTCAGTTGAGAATGCGATAGCACAAAGTTATCGTCTAATGCAGAATTCAAAAATGTCATATGTAATTGATATAGATATTAAGGGATTCTTCGATAACGTGTCTCATGCCAAGTTGTTAAAACAAATGTGGGCAATGGGGATACAAGATAAGAATTTACTCACTATTATTTCGAAAATGCTCAAAGCGAAAATCAAGTTGCCAGATGGACAAATCATCGAGAATGAGAAAGGTACGCCACAAGGAGGGATTTTGTCTCCTTTGTTATCTAATATCGTTCTCAATGAACTTGACCGCTGGATTGAAAGCCAATGGGAGGATGTTCCTACTAAAAAGGATTATCTGCAATACCATAAAAAGAAAAATAATCACGCTGATAAAGGTTACAAATACAGGATGCTCAGGAAATCCAAGCTAAAAGAATGTTATATTGTTCGATATGCGGATGATTTCAAAATCTTTTGCAGTAATCCTAATCACGCCAAACGATTATTTATCGCGGTACAAAACTGGCTGAAAGAAAGACTTGGTTTAGAAATAAGCGAAGACAAATCAAAAATAGTGAATCTCAAAAAGGGCTACTCTGAATTCTTAGGGTTTAAGATGAAACTAATTCCTAAGGGTGATAAATGGATTGTGAAGAGTCATATGTGCGATCAGGCAGTAAGACGCACAAAGAAAAACTTGAAGCAAATCATTAACGGTATTCGACATGATAGCGGTGTTAATGACCAAGCAAGAAAAATAGCACTCTACAACTCGACTGTAATAGGACTTCATCAATATTTCCGTACCGCTACAATGATTTCCGAAGATATGGGGAACATTGCATACGAAGTGAATGCATGCATGAAAGACCATCGTATGAAAAGGCGAATTAAGAAAACAGGTGTGATAACATCTGATTTCATTAAGAAAGAATACGGGAAGAGCAAACAATTAAGATTTATATCACGAGATCCGCTCCTACCCATTGGATATATTAAACACAAAAATCCGATGATGAAGCGAAACACGGTGAATGCATATACAAAAGAAGGTAGAGAAGAAATTCACAAAAACCTGACGACTGTTGATATTAATATTCTTCGATTTTTGATGGAGCATCCAATTCCACAACGAAGTATAGAGTACAACGATAACCGTATAGCATTATATTGTGCACAAAGAGGAAAATGCCATGTAACTGGGCAAATGTTAAACCCGATGACGATTCATTGTCATCATAAAGTACCACGGTTGCAAGGTGGTACTGACCAATATAACAACCTCTGTCTCGTTGATAAGGAAATCCACATCTTAATCCATGCAATAGATGAAGAAATAATCTTAAAGTATAAAAAGTTACTAACCAACTCACAAAGCCTGAATAAGATAAATACGCTACGAAAGAAACTGGAACTACAACAATTAACAATCTAATTGGACGATTAGACATACAAACGAACAAGTGAATTCTGTTAAGTTATGTAGATTACCAAAGTTTTGAAATTTTTCGATGGAACGCCGTGTGAGGTGAAAGTCTCACGCACGGTGTGAAGTGGGGGAAAAGCTGGCGATAAACTCAAAGGCTTACCTATCACTATACGGCGTAACAAGCGTCACCGTGCTAACGACAGCGCTCGAACGTCTTGGTGCAAAAGTGAACTTCGCTATTCCTAACCGTTTTGAACATGGCTACGGACCGAACAGCGACTATTTTGAACAACTACATACAGAAGGCACAGAAGTCCTTATCACCGTAGACAACGGAATTTCAGGCATCGAACAAGTCGCATTCGCGAAGTCGCTTGGGATGACGATCATCGTAACTGACCACCACGAAATGGGCGACGTACTACCTGAGGCGGATGCGGTCATTCACCCACGTCATCCAGAAGGTAATTATCCATTTGGAGAACTCGCAGGTGTAGGAGTGGCATTCAAACTCGCTTCTGCTTTACTTGGAGAACCACCGCTCGATTTGCTAGAATTCGTAGCGATCGGCACCATCGCAGACTTAGTTCCGTTAGAAGATGAAAATCGTTATATGGTGAAAGAAGGTATCCGCAGATTACGTCGCACGCAGCGTCCTGGCATCAAAGCGTTGATGCAAGTGAGTGGTCATGAGCAGAGCGCTTTATCGGAAGAAACGATTGGCTTTACGATCGGTCCTCGTCTGAATGCACCGGGCCGACTTGGCGATGCGGATCCAGCGGTCGATTTATTAAAGGCGGAAGATGAGCAGCTAGCACTAGGAATTGCGGAAGAATTGAATGATTTAAATAAAGAACGGCAACAATTAGTGAAAGAAATCGCGAAAGAAGCGCAAGAGCAAGTGGAAATCCGTTATGGCGATCATGTGCCTCACGTGTTAGTCATAGAAGGTGAAGGCTGGAATCCGGGTGTTGTCGGTATCGTATCGTCGAGACTGACGGAGAAATATTACCGTCCATCCATCATTTTGTCGCTCGATCGTGAAACAGGAATTGCGAAAGGTTCTGCGCGCAGTATTGAAGGCTTTGATTTGTATAAGGAACTGTCGAAGAATGCGTCGATTCTGCCACATTTCGGAGGACATGCGATGGCTGCCGGGATGTCATTGAAAATAGAGGACGTCGAATTATTGCGTTCAAATTTGAATGAACAGGCGAAGGAAGTATTGACGGAAGAAGATTTACAGCCCATTTTATCTATCGATGTACCACTGGGATTGGATGAAATTGATATCGCCTCCATCGAAGCGCTAGAGAAAATCCGGCCGTTTGGTATGGGATTCCCGAAGCCAGTTTTCTTATTAGAGCAGCTCGACACGATCTCTGTCCGTAAAATAGGGTCAGCGAAAGATCATTTGAAGCTTGAAATGGGCGATCGTAGTGAACGTCTAGATGCGATATTTTTCGGAGCGGGAGCATTGGCGGACGAAATGGCACCGCAAAGTAAGCTTAGTTTGACGGGTGATTTGCAGATCAATGAATGGAATGGTAACAAGAAAGCACAGTTACTTGTAGAAGATGTGAAATGTGACGAGTGGCAGTTGTTCGATTACCGTGGAATTCGGGAGCCTGCTAGATGGTTGCCACTGATTCCAGATCAAGCACAGTTTATTGCGTTTAGTGAAGAAGCCGTCCAACATTTCGCGCCATTTTTCAAAGAAATACCGATTTCTTTGATAGGACGCGATGAACTTCATCCGTCTTCTGCTATCGTATTACTCGATATGCCACAGGCCGAAGAACAGTTGAAGCAAGTGATGGAAAAGACGCTTGCCAACCGAGTGTATCTTCACCTGCATGTGCATGATTCGATGTACTTTGAAAAGATGCCAGATCGTCAACAATTTGGTTGGTATTACAGCTTTTTGAAAAAACGTGAGACATTTGATCTGTACAATCAAATTGATATGCTTTCCAAACATAAAGGTTGGAAAAAAGATATGATAAAGTTCATGACAAAAGTGTTTTATGAACTAGAATTTGTTACACTAGAGAATGGTAAGGTGACGATGCTCACTTCTGCAGACAAACGTGATTTGGCAGAAGCGCCATCGTATAAAAAACGCCAACAGCAAATCAAGCTGGAAGAGTTGTTGCTTTATGCTCCGTATCAGGACTTAAAGAAGGTATTCAACTCTTTACGCGAGACGGAAGCTGTTGAGGAGGAAAAACTGTGGACTTAAAAAAGTATGTAACGACTGTAGACGATTATCCGAAACCGGGTGTCAGCTTTAAAGACATCACGACGATTATGGATAACGGAGAAGCATATAAATATGCGACAGACCAAATTGTCGAATATGCGAAGGGATTGGACGTAGATATTATCGTAGGGCCAGAAGCGCGCGGTTTTATCATCGGATGTCCTGTTGCCTATGCGCTTGAAATCGGTTTTGCACCGGTTCGTAAGCCTGGCAAATTACCACGCGAAACGATCTCGGTCTTTTATGACTTAGAGTATGGACAAGATGAATTAACGATTCACAAAGATGCTATCAAGCCCGGCCAACGTGTACTCGTTGTCGATGATTTACTTGCAACTGGCGGTACAGTCGGCGCAACAGTCGAATTGATCGAGAAACTAGGCGGTGTAGTAGCTGGCTGTGCATTCTTAATCGAACTATCGTACTTGAACGGTCGCGAAAAGTTGACGAATGAAAACATTAAGGCATTAATTACGTACTGATTGGGGAATCCTTCGCTTAATGCGGAGGATTCTTGCTATATTAATATAGGCACTGGGTTTGATTCGCTTTACATATAGGTGATATTATACATATACTACTAAAAATTATTATCTAAATATTTACGAAATAGGTTGAAAGGGGTAAGTAAATGGCGAAAAATCAAGACCTGACAGAACAAGACATATACGACTTGGTCGCGAAATATATGAACGAAGAACACGTCGAATTCATTAAGCGGGCATATGTGATGGCTGAAAAGTCGCACGAAGGGCAGTTTAGGACTTCAGGTGAACCGTATATTAACCATCCAATTCAAGTCGCAGGCATTTTGGCGGGTCTTCAAATGGATCCAGAAACCGTCGCGGCCGGCTTCTTGCATGATGTGGTGGAGGATACGGATATTAGCCGCGAAGATATTATTCGTGAATTCGGTGATGAAGTTGCAATGCTCGTTGATGGTGTAACCAAGCTTGATAAATTGAAATTTAGATCCAATGAAGAAAAGCAAGCGGAAAACCACCGCAAAATGTTTATCGCGATGGCACAGGATATCCGTGTCATTTTAATCAAACTTGCAGACCGTCTGCATAATATGCGTACACTGAAACATGTTCCGGCAGCGAAGCAACGTCGTGTATCGGAAGAAACATTAGAAATCTTCTCTCCACTCGCTCACCGTCTCGGAATTTCCACGATCAAATGGGAACTCGAAGATATTGCATTGCGTTATTCTAATCCCCAACAATATTACCGTATCGTGAATCTCATGAAGCAAAAGCGGACAGAACGTGAACAATATTTGAAAGACGTCATGAACCAAATGCGCGTCGAACTGGATGAAATGGGAATCGCTGCAGAAATTCACGGCAGACCCAAGCATTTGTATTCTATTTATCAAAAGATGGTCATCCAGAAAAAAGAGTTTAATGAAATTTATGATCTACTGGCGGTTCGTATTGTCGTAAAAAGCATTAAAGATTGTTATGCGGCACTTGGAATCATCCATACATTATGGAAGCCGATGCCCGGACGATTTAAGGACTATATTGCGATGCCGAAACAAAATTTGTATCAATCCATTCATACGACAGTTGTTGGACCCGCAGGAGATCCGCTTGAAGTACAAATTCGAACGGAAGAAATGCACCGAATTTCGGAATTTGGCGTGGCAGCGCACTGGGCATATAAAGAAGGTAAACAAGTCGCAAAGCTTTCCAGTGATATTGATTCGAAACTGACTTGGTTCCGTGAAATATTGGAAATTCAAAATGAATCGTCCAATGCACAGGAATTTATGGAATCATTGAAGTTCGACTTATTTTCGGACATGGTCTATGTATTTACACCGGACGGGGATGTCGTCGAATTGCCGCAAGGTTCCGTACCGATCGACTTTGCCTATCGCGTCCACTCCGAAATTGGGAACCGGACGACCGGAGCTAAAGTGAATGGGAAAATCGTACCGCTTGATTCGTCGTTATCGACAGGCGATATCGTCGAGATTCTGACATCGAAACAGTCATTTGGTCCAAGCCGTGATTGGTTGAAATTGGCACATACATCCCAGGCGAAAAATAAGATTCGCCAATATTTTAAAAAGCAATTGCGTGACGAGAACATCGACAAAGGTAGCGAGATGATTCAGAAAGAATTAAAAGAAGAAGAGTATGATATCAAAGAAGCGTTAAGTAATGAAAATATGCAGCGTGCTATTGATAAATTCAGTTTCACTTCTGAAGAAGACCTCTACGCGGCGGTTGGTTCTGGCGGCATAACCGCACAACAAGTAGTCAATCGACTAGCTGAGAGAATGCGCAAAGAACGCGTGAAGAAAGAAACGATTGATAAAATCGTCTCAGAAATTCAAACACCAAAGCCAGAGAAATCGACGGAGTCCGGTGTAATCGTCAAAGACATCGACAATATGCTGATTCGTATTTCAAAGTGCTGTAACCCGGTACCAGGCGATGAAATCGTTGGATTCATTACACGTGGCCGAGGCGTTTCCGTTCACCGTACTGATTGTCCGAACGTTTTGTCTGAACAAGGACAGCAAGAGCGTATCATTGAAGTCCAATGGGCATTGCAAGACGATCAAGTTCGCAAAGAATTCCAGGTTGATATTGAAATTTCCGCATTCGATCGACAAGGGTTGCTCAATGAAGTCATGATGGTCGTGGCGGATATGAATACGCCGATAATCGCAGTAAGTGGCAAAGCGGATAAAGATGATATCGCGCATATCCATATGTCGATCAAGATCCAAAACATCACGCATCTGCAACGCACTGTCGATAAAATCAAACAGATCAAAGATGTGTATTCCGTAGAACGAGTTATGAACTAAATAGGGAGGTGTGAACATGCGAGTATTATTACAGCGTGCGAAAGATGCTTCCGTAACAGTTGGCGGAGAAATTACAGGCTCTATTTCAACTGGCTATGTGTTGCTTGTCGGCATCACGCATGAAGATACCGAACAAGATGCCAACTATATCGCCAATAAGGTCGCCGGCTTGCGTATTTATGAAGATGACGACGGGAAATTGAATCGTTCAATTAAAGAAGTTGATGGCGCGATTCTGTCAGTTTCCCAGTTTACTTTGTATGGCAACGTACAAAAAGGACGTCGTCCAAGCTTTATCGAGGCGGCGAAAACCGATGTAGCAGAACCTTTGTGGGAATACTTCAATGAACAGCTACGCGGTCATGGACTTCACGTGGAAACAGGACAGTTTGGTGCGATGATGGACGTGCAATTGACGAATGATGGTCCTGTGACGTTGATGGTTGAGTCTAGATAAGAGGTCGATTGGGGTTAATGAGCGGTTGCGGGGTGTGATAGAGCGCTCGCCGCGAGTCTATGAGCGGATAGCTGGTGCAATAGAGCGGTTGCGACGTGTCATAGAGCGCTTATGTATGGTAATAGAGTGGATGTACGTTTTCTATGAGCATCTGCTAGTTCTGATCTTCATACTTAATTCATCAAACAAGTTGACAGTATTAGCGGTTACGACTAACATAGATAGTAATCGAATTAATTCATACACCGATGATGTGGAAAATACCTTTACTTCAGGCTGGAAAGAGAACGGGGAACTTGGCTGAAATTCCCTGACAGTACCGTAAGGCGAAGAACACCACGGAGGATTCATGCTGAAATTAGTAGGCGTGGACGGAACCGGCCGTTATCCGGATTCGAGTGGGCACTTTTGTGTCAATTTGGGTGGAACCGCGGAAGCTACAAGCTCTCGTCCCTGTTTTATTAGGGATGGGAGCTTTTTTGTGTTCTCAGAAAGTTCACCCGTTATTAGATGATCGAAAGGAGTTTTACTAATGAATTTTAAAGTTCCCCGCGGTACGCAGGATATTCTTCCTGACGTTTCCTGGAAATGGCAGCGCGTTGAAAAGATCGCTCGTTCGATTTGTGATGTCTACAATTACAAGGAAATCCGCACACCGATTTTCGAGCAAACGGAATTATTCCAACGCACAGTCGGTGATACGACAGATATCGTGCAAAAAGAGATGTACACATTCACGGATCGAGGAGATCGCTCGATGACGTTGCGTCCGGAAGGTACAGCACCTGTCGTGCGTTCATTCGTCGAGCACAAGATGTTTGGCTATGCAGATCAGCCTGTGAAGCTATACTACACAGGTCCGATGTTCCGCTATGAGCGTCAACAAGCTGGCCGTTACCGTCAATTCGTCCAGTTCGGCGTAGAGGCAATCGGCAGTGATGATCCAGCCATCGATGCAGAGGTAATCGAGTTGGCGATGAATATTTATAAGAAAGCCGGCTTGTCGGATATCAAACTCGTACTGAATTCACTTGGAGACAAAGAATCACGCGAAGCACACCGCGAAGCGCTGATTGCACACTTCAGCCCGAACATTGGGGAATTTTGTTCAGACTGCCAAAACCGTCTGGAGAAAAATCCGTTGCGCATTTTGGACTGTAAAGTGGATAGAGAACACCCATTGATGAAAACAGCACCTTCATTAGCTAATTATCTCAATGAAGAATCAAGCGCGTACTTCGAGAAAGTGAAAAACTACTTAGACATTGCAGGCATTGAGTACGAATACGATCCGAATCTTGTACGTGGTCTTGATTACTACAATCACACCGCATTCGAGATTATGAGCACGTCTAAAGGCTTTGGTGCAATCACGACTCTATGTGGCGGCGGACGTTACAACGGACTCGCTGAAGAAATCGGCGGCCCAGCAGCACCAGGAATTGGCTTCGCCCTCAGCATCGAGCGCCTATTACTAGCACTTGAAGCGGAAGAAAAGTCCTTTACAGACGAACCTTCACTCGACGTCTATATCGTCACACTCGGCGATGCGGCACGAGGAAAAGGCTTTGAAATTCTTGGCAAGCTACGCGAGAATGGTTTACGCAGCGAGATGGACTATATGGACCGCAAGATGAAGGCTCAAATGAAGTCAGCAGACCGCTTGAAAGCGCATCACGTCATCGTTATCGGTGAAGATGAAGTGAACGAAAACGTCGTCCAACTGAAGAGCATGGCGGACGGCGAACAGAAAAAAGTAACGGTTGACGAATTGATTGGGGAATTGAAGAAGTAAGAGTATAGATAGCGCATGGGATTTGCGCTTCAGAGGGGACGCTTTCCCGAGGGCTCGCGGTTAGCCAACCAGGTCGCAAGCTCCCTTTGGTTGTCTCACCTGTCGAGCTGATCCTCCGGGAGTCGCCCCTCTTACGCTCCAATCCTACTAAGCGACTTTAGTTACTTCAAGACATTATGAAAGTCAGTAAAAGGATTCTTTTCTATACTTGTACTCTGTTTCAAGTGCAAATATGAGATCCAATTCAAGTACAGCCACAACTTATTTCAAAGTTCTAAGTAGGGATTGAAGTGCAGAGCGGCGACTCCCGCGGGAATAGCAATCACTTCTGCGATTAAAAGCGAAGCGTTATGAGCATGTGCCTTGAGACCCCGCAGGTAGCGAAGCGGACGAGGAGGCTCAAGCCATGCCCACAGGAAAGCGTCCGCTCGGAACGGAAATCCCCAACCACAACACTAATTTTACTTTCTACTTAGTCTTCATTTTTAAAAAACAAAATACAAACTCAAACATCAGAAGGGTAGTGTAGCTACTATGCAACGCACACATTATTGTGGGAACTTATCAGAACTACAAATCGGAGAAGAAGTCACGCTCAAAGGCTGGGTGCAGAAGCGCCGTGACCTTGGCGGACTAATCTTCATCGACGTCCGCGACCGCGCAGGCATCGTCCAGACGGTCTTCAATCCGGACATCTCAAAAGAAGCACTCGAAATTGCTGAAACATTGCGTAACGAATACGTCATCGAAGTTACCGGTCTCGTCATCGAACGTGAAGAACGCACAAAGAACAAAAACATCGCAACAGGTGCAATCGAAGTTCAAGTTGTTGAAGTAAAAGTTATCAACGAAGCGAAAAACCCGCCATTTACAATCGAGGACGAAACGGATGTAGGCGAAGAAACGCGTCTGAAGTATCGTTACTTAGACTTGCGTCGCCCTGAGCTTGCAAAAGTTTTCAAAATGCGTTCAGATATTACGAAAACAGTACGTAACTTCTTGGATGACGAAGGATTCTTGGAAGTAGAAACACCGATCCTAACGAAATCGACTCCTGAAGGCGCACGTGACTATTTAGTGCCAAGCCGTGTTCACGAAGGTGAATTCTACGCATTGCCACAGTCACCACAGCTGTTTAAGCAGTTATTGATGGTATCCGGTTTCGATCGTTACTACCAAATCGCTCGTTGTTTCCGCGATGAAGATTTACGTGCAGACCGTCAACCAGAATTCACGCAAATCGATATGGAAATGAGTTTCATGTCGATCGAAGAAATTTTGGAACTTAATGAACGTTTGATCAAGAAAGTAATGAAAGATGTCAAACAAATAGATGTTGAAACGCCGTTTAAACGCATTCCTTATGATGAAGCAATGGGGCGTTTTGGTTCAGACAAGCCGGACACTCGTTTCGGAATGGAATTGACGGACGTATCTCAGATTGTCAAAGACTCTTCATTCAAAGTATTCGCTGGCGCAGTGGAAGCGGGTGGACAGGTGAAGCTAATCAACGTTAAAGGTGCGGCAGATCAGTATTCTCGTAAAGATATCGATGCACTTGGCGAGTTTGCCAAAGTGTATGGCGCTAAAGGTATGGCGTGGTTGAAAGTGACGGAAGACGGCTTCAATGGCCCGATTGCGAAATTCTTTGACGGAGAAATTGGCGAGGCGTTGAAAGCAGCAGGCGGCGGAGAACCTGGGGATTTATTCTTATTCGGAGCAGATAAGAAGTCTGTAGTAGCCGATTCATTAGGCGCTTTACGTCTGAAGCTTGGAAAAGAACTGGACTTGATTGATCAGTCTCAGTATAACTTCCTGTGGGTAACGGACTGGCCGTTATTTGAGTACGATGAGGAAGATGGCCGTTATTACGCAGCGCATCACCCATTCACTATGCCGGCTGATGTAGAAGAATTGAAAACTAGCCCAGAAACTGTGAAAGCACAAGCGTATGACTTAGTGTTGAACGGTTATGAACTAGGTGGCGGATCATTACGTATTTATCAACGTGATGTACAAGAAGCAATGTTCAAAGCACTTGGCTTTACAGAGGAGCAAGCACGTGAGCAATTTGGATTCTTGTTGGATGCGTTTGAATACGGAACACCTCCGCACGGCGGAATCGCGTTCGGTCTAGACCGTATCGTGATGTTGCTTGCAGGTTCTACAAACTTGCGTGACACGATCGCGTTCCCTAAAACAGCTAGTGCAAGTGATCTATTAACAGAAGCACCAAGTTCTGTTGACGATGCACAGTTGAAAGAACTCGGGATTAAAGTAGTCGCTGAACCCGTAAAAAAGTGAGAAAACAACTATTTTTAAAGACTTCGTTAAAATAGATTGAATTATAAAAACACTTATGATAAGATGAAGTTAGTAGAAATCCTGAAGTGTTCGTCATTTGTAAATTAGTTTTGACCCAACATCTTATCGTCGGGAGTTCAACGTTATAGCTTGGATGACATGCCTTTAATCGGGACGCCAAAAGAGTTATACAGGACACCCACCTGCTATTAGCGGGTTCAAAGCGATATTCAAAGACGGCACAGTCGGGATTTCACTTTCTCACAACAATTCACCTTCTTGCTAAAGCGAGAAGGTTTTTTATTGTCTAAAATTCAGTTAGTTGCGCGAGTGCAGGTGACTGTTTTAGGATAGAGTGAATACAATTAATCATAAAGGATGCGGTATAGATGTTACATCAATTTTCGAGAAACGAATTATCGATTGGTAAAGAAGGCGTAGAGAGAATGAAAGGTAAGACAGTGGCGATTTTAGGTGTCGGTGGAGTCGGTTCATTCGCAGCTGAGGCGTGCGCGCGGACTGGGGTTGGACGCATTATTTTGGTAGATAAAGACACGATTGATGTCACCAACATCAACCGCCAACTAGTCGCCTATTTGTCGACGGTAGGACGTTCGAAATCCGCCGTCATGAAAGAACGGATTGCGGATATTAACGCAGAGTGTGAAGTGATCGATCTACATATGTTCTACACGGAGGAAACGTTTGAAGAATTCTTCTCATATAAGCCGGATTATGTGATCGATGCATCGGATACGATCAGCTATAAGATTCATCTGATCCAGCAATGTGTCGAGCGTGGTATTAAAGTGATCTCGAGTATGGGGGCTGCCAATAAAACAGATCCGACTCGTTTCCGGATTGCAGATATTTCGAAAACGCATACGGATCCACTAGCAAAAGTGATGCGTCTTCGTTTGCGCAAGCTGGGTATTCCTAAAGGTGTGCCTGTCGTGTTCTCTGATGAAAGCCCAATTGTCGTACGGGAAGACGTCCTGGAAACGGTTGGGAACGCCGATGCATCGATACGGAAAGCACAAATGCCTCCAGCTTCTAACGCATTTTGTCCATCGGTCGCAGGTTTAATTCTCGCCAGTTGGGTATTAAATGATATAGTGGCAGATATTCCCGTCGAACGTGTCAATGATGCTAAATAAAGGAGTGGTTGAATATGAAATCAACTGAAATGATCATTAACGGAAAACGATTTGGTGCGGATTTACCGCAAATCGAAGTAGTGAATCCTTCAACGGGTGAGACGATCGGTGCTGTACCTAAAGGCGGCAAAGCGGAAGCAAAACAAGCGGTCGACGCGGCTTCTGCGGCTTTTTCAGACTGGGCCGCATTGTCGGCGTATGAACGCAGTGCGTATTTAATGAAATGGCATGCGTTGATTGAGAAAAATGAAGAGAGCGTAGCCGAAACGATGACGACTGAGCAAGGGAAGCCGTTAGCGGAAGCGCTTGGTGAAATGCGTTATTCAAATGGCTACATCAGTTGGTTTGCAGAAGAAGGCAAGCGGATTTACGGTGAAACTATTCCAGCTACGCAATCCAATAAGCGAATGTTTGTACACAAGCAACCAGTCGGCGTCATCGCGTCGATTACGCCATGGAACTTCCCAGCGGCTATGATTGCGCGTAAAGTTGGTCCCGCGCTTGCTGCAGGCTGTACGGTCGTCATGAAGCCGGCTTCTCAGACTCCGTTAACTGCGATTCGTTTAATAGAGCTTGCACAAGAAGCGGGTATTCCGGACGGTGTGCTTAACATCGTAACGGGCAGTGCGAGTGAAATTGCAGAGGCGTGGCAAGAAGACGGTCGTGTGCGCAAGCTGACGTTTACAGGATCTACTGAAATTGGTAAGACGTTGATGAAAGGTGCAGCCGATACGATGAAGAAGATTTCATTGGAACTCGGCGGACAGGCACCCGCGATTATTATGGCGGACGCGGATCTTGATAAAGCAGTAGATGGCGTAATCGCAGCGAAATTCCGTAATGCCGGACAAACGTGTGTCTGTGCGAACCGTATTTATGTTCATTCATCGATCGCGGAGGAATTCACAACGCGCATTGCAGAGAAAACGAAGAAATTGAAAGTCGGCGACGGCAAAGAAAGAGGCGTCGAGATTGGTCCGTTAATTGACCAGGATGCAATCGATAAAGTGGATGAGCATGTGCAAGATGCGAAATCCAAAGGAGCGACAGTCGTCACTGGTGGCGAACATATCGAGGGGTTATTCTATCAACCAACCGTCTTAAAAGGTGTAACGGACGATATGCTTTGTATGGAGGAAGAGACATTCGGTCCGGTATTGCCAATTGCGACGTTTGAGACACAAGAAGAAGTTATCGAGCGTGCGAATGATACAGTGTTTGGACTAGCGGCATACGTCTTCACGGAGAACATCACACGAGGTATTCAGATTTGTGAAGCATTAGAGTGTGGTATCGTAGGTTTGAATGATGGCTTGCCGTCAGCACCACAAGCTCCGTTTGGCGGCTTTAAACAAAGTGGCCTTGGACGTGAAGGCGGTCATCAAGGTATGGATGAATATTTAGAAGTAAAATATATCTCACTAGGTTTATAATGCAAAAGGAAGCAAAAAGGGAGAGCCGTACTCTTCCTTTTTGCTTTTTTTAATTGGTTTGGAATTCGCGCAAAATACTATTGCCGTCAAGTACTTTAAAATGCGCTGTCATCGTTCGATCTTGCACACTGTCTGCTGCAACGCGGTGGCCAAACTCGGGAACATAGACTCGATCCAGTCCGAAATTCACGATGTAATGATCGTTTTGACGGTACTCTCGATCGGTCGTCTGCGCCAGCCAGCCCATTAAATAGACACCTTCAGCGGGTTTTTTGTCGCTCAACGAGACCAATTCAGCGACACCGTCTTTTTGTTCCAATACGCCAAATACGCGTGTCTGACCGAGGTCATCGGGTTTTTTTAATGCTGTCACTAAACTAGGAGTCATACGCTCTTTTGGTACTTTTTCAACGTCGTAGCGAAGCATGACATAATTTTCGGTTGCATCTTGCTCGGTAATCGTTTCCGATTGAAGATAGACATCCGCGCCGTTTTGAATCGTTGTGAAGTGAGGAATCGTGAGACTAGCTAAGATGAGCAGGGGAATTATGAAGAGTATGGATATACTGAATTTACTATGTTTGGGGCCCATATCAGAGTCACCGCCTTTTCTGCAGTTTTCATAAAAAGTGTTCTTCTTATGTACAGATAGCATGTGCCATTTATATGTGTTTTAGTAATTAATTACCCAGTTTTATTATGTCGGAAACCTTTCATAGTTGGTGTGAATAGATTCGTGTCGGGTGGAGATGAGTGCAGGGGAGGTTTTGAACGTTTAATCCGTAGGTGCGTAAGAAGCGACGTTGGGTTGTGTTTCTTGCACGTGCATTTTCTGTTTCTTGTTTGATCAGGAGGTTATTGTTTAGCTGGCAATGTAAGTGGCAAGTCCATTGTCCCCACTACAGCGCTGGTGGATGGCTTTCGCGAGGAGCCAGAGACAGGAAAGTGCGCCTGTCTTTGTCTCCTCGCTACGCCTACCACAGCAGGCGCCTTCGTTGCATCGAGTGTAAGGCAGTTCGTATACTTCTATTTCGAAAAGTGCAAAATCAGTATTCCCAAGTCGCGGATCTTCTTCCCCTTAGAACCACTACCTAAATAACTACCACTTAGCAGCGCAGGCACAACTGCGGGGTAGGCCGTGGCCATGAGACAACTGGCGGAACTTTGCCAGCTGGCTCCTGGCTGTAGGCAATCCCCCACGTGCCTGTGCGGGTCCAAAAAGCAGACACTTACTAACTTCAGTACCCACCAACCAATCGAGCAACGTCCCAACAAAGAGTCGCAAAGACCCGCAGCCGCCTAGTCTCTCCCGCCAAACGCGTTTGTTAGTCGGGTACTGTACGCTATCACTTGTTTTGCTTTACCACTTTAAACCACAACCAAAATAAAATACCACTCACAGCAGCGCAAATCAGCGGTGTCTAATTACTACACTATAATGTGTGTAACCACAAAAAAAACTGCCGCAATAAGTCGCGATGACTTTTACGGCAGTACTCATATTAAATCAACAACCCGAACAACGTACTGTCCTTGTTCACTTCTTTATAAGGGAAACCGTTCTTTTCCATACGTGCAATCAGGCCATTATAGTCTTCCTTGTGCTTAATCTCAATTCCGACAAGACCTGGACCACTCTCTTTATTATTCTTCTTCGTATACTCGAACATCGTAATATCATCATCCGGTCCAAGTACACCATCAAGGAACTGGCGTAGTGCACCTGCACGTTGTGGAAAGTCCACGAGGAAATAATACAGCAAGCCTTCATAAATCATCGACTTCTCTTTGATTTCCTGCATTCTACCGATATCGTTGTTTCCACCACTGATCACACAGACGACACATTTTCCTTTGATTTCATTTTTATAGAAATCGAGTGCGGCAATTGGAAGGGCACCTGCTGGCTCTGCGATGATCGCGTGTTCATTGTATAGATCGAGAATGGCCGTACATACTTTACCTTCAGGGACGCTGACGGTGTTTTCGAGATAGTTATTGCAAATGTCGTAATTCAGATTGCCTACGCATTTGACAGCCGCGCCATCGACGAATTTATCGATCGTTGCCAGAGGTACGACCTTTTGCGCGTCGATAGAAGCCTTCATGCTCGCTGCACCTGCTGGCTCTGCACCAATCATTTTCGTATGCGGAGACAAGTTTTTAATGTACGTGCTGATTCCCGACATCAATCCACCACCACCGATACTTGCAAATACGTAATCAATCGGCTCTTCGATATCGTTCATGATCTCAACAGCTACCGTCCCTTGTCCGGCGATAATATCCTTGTCATTGAATGGATGGATAAAAATACGCTTTTCTTTTTCCATCAATTCGACCGCGCTTTCGAAACAATCATCGAACGTATCTCCGACTAATATAATTTCAATACGATCGCGACCGAACATTTTCACCATATTTACTTTTTGTCTAGGAGTTGTTTGAGGCATGAAGATCTTGCCGTCAATGTCCAGTTTTGCACATGCGTACGCTACGCCTTGTGCATGGTTTCCTGCACTCGCACAGACAATTCCTTTTTTACGTGCTTCTGTTTCGATGCGTTTCATCTTATAATAAGCACCGCGCAATTTAAAGGAACGGACATGCTGCAAATCTTCCCGCTTAATATACACATGGCAGTCATACTTTTCCGATAGACGAACATTTTTCTGTAAAGGCGTATGAGCTACGATGTCTTTCAGTAGCTGATTAGCAATTAAGATATCTTCTACTTGAACGCTTGGAGTTTCCATTTTTTTCACCTTCATAACTTATCATCTAACCTCCGTTATTGAGTCAACGTTTACTCATAATAACATGAAAAAAACTGAATGAACATACGAAAGTTCTAAATTGTGTGTTTATTTTAATAGTAGTGACTTTATTGGGAACTTTCTGTTAATGTAAGCGTTTACTGGATTGGCAAAGGCTTTCAACAAATAGAGTGGATCAAACATTTAGGTAATAAGGAAGCTTTTTGCTATCTTGGAATAGCGTTGAAACATATATTAATTTAAATAAAACATGTAGATTTCTTTTTAGATTATACACAAATAAGTGGTGTTTAATTCGTAAACAGAAGGGAAAACTAATGAATGAGACACTAACACTAGAAAGGAAGCGTTTATTCATGCAGAAATGGGATAGTAGACCAGAAAAGCCGGATAATATGCAATGGACGGTGTTTGTCATAACTCTTGTCATCATCGCAGCTGTAATGGTTTACGGATTGCTGATGTAAAGGGGAAAGAAATGGTATGTCTCGATATTGACATGCCATTTTTATTTTCATCTTTTATAATACCTTCATTCGTCGTGCTCTTTTGGATTCCATCGCAAAATAACAGATTTCGTCCGAAAAGAGTGACAAATCTGACGACTCTGTTATATATTAGTCTTAAGAAAAGACGCTGTATCAGTACAGCGCATCACAATAAAACGAATGGGGGAATGGACGATGAAAAAGAACACAGAGCAGAAAAGACAAATGGTGGAAAAGGTTTGTACGGAATGTGGGAACCAGTTCAAGGAAAAGCAAGAGTCTGTAATGTACGAATGCGAGCGTTGTGTCGGACGACATGAAGAATAACAAAAAATCCTATGCTCCCTCATACGGAGCATAGGATTTTTTGCGTTGAAGATGAAAGATCATACACTACAGGTAATGAATTCTGTGAATGTGTATCCACTATCTACATATTAGGGGTTGAAATTGTTCTATATAAATTGAACATGAGAAGTAGTAATCTCGTGATCACCATTGGTTTCCGTTCGCTCTCACTACACACAAAAATTAAATTCATTCATTCATATCACAGAACTTCGGATGATTAATGTTTTAGAAAAACTGAGAGTGGTATAGAATGATAAGGTGTATGTAGTTTGTTAGAGAGGAGGATGTGTGTATGGCGTATATTGGTTTATTATTAATCGCAATCTCGGTATTGATTGTCGCCATCTACCTTTCATTGTTACTAACGAAGTCTTCGAACTTATTGCTGACAGTTATGGGAACAGTAAAAGGGGTAGAGGCAGAGCTCGACAAGAGCATTGAGCAATTATATGGAACTTTAAATGAGACTGAACAACTGGCGACAGATGTTCAAGTGAAACTCGCTGCAACGACACCTCTATTTTCTTCTATTGAAAATATCGGACGTTCAAGCCAGTACTTGAGTGAAGAAATAAACAAGCGGACAAGACAATTTGAAGAGGATGGTTCTCTTCCAGGAACGGAAAAATTCGTTCAAGCCATCCAATATGGAGAGTTTGGTGTCCAAGTTTACGATTCATGGCAACGCGGCAAGAAGAGTTTAAAAAATACGTAAATGGAAATGAGGGTTGAAAATGGATCTCGTTGGAATTGGCGTCATACTCATCGGTATCGCCTTCGTTATTTTGGCTATCTATTTCGCTAAGGTATTACAACAAGTCGGAAATATCCTGCACGACGTCGATGAGACAGTAGGAGCGCTTCCGAAACAACTTGACGGTATATTGGACGAAACTGGAAATCTGATTAAAAACAGTAATGATTCATTAGCAGATATCAATACTAAGATTGAAAACCTGACTCCATTGTTCAAAGTAATCGGTGACCTTGGAGAATCTACACACCAACTTACCTCTTCGTTAGTGGACGTGTCGTCTTCTGTTCAACAAAAAGGAGACCACACAGACACATCAGAGCAAAACAAGAAACTAGGTAACATCTACGGCTCAGCCATGTTAGGCTATTACATCTTTAAGAAGCGCAAGCAATCTGTGAGCGCTGCTAAGGATCGTGCAGAACAAGGTCGCCCACAAAAAAAGTTACCAGCACCAGAAAATGCGTCATTTTAAGTGATGAAAAAGACTGAAGATCAATCCCAATCGGGCTTGACCTTCAGTCTTTTTTTAAGTGTAGGGGAGTAAGATGCGGAGTGGCTAGTGTTTTTCTTGTGCCGCTTTAGTGCATAGTTTGCGCATGGAATGCATTACAACGCTGGTAATAGCTCTCATGTTCAGGTGTATAGTAGATTGATAAACAATGGAAGTCTTCAGATGAAGTGAGTAAAAGAATATGAGGGCAGTGAGGACACCATTTTTTAAGTATGATACTCCATGCCATCTTTAGCGTTGTTGTATATTTTAACAATTGTTTTTGTATTTGGGGGCAGAATAGGCTCGCATAGGGTAATTGGATCATAAATGGATGGATCACACGAAGCGAAGGTATAGTGATTGTTCTAGTTCTTGCTTTTACAATAGGATTCTAGAACATGTACATTTCACCAAACGAGCGAGGTATAGATATTCGGTCCACTCTGGATATGAAGTAGGGGACGTATTAAATCCAGGTTGGTTTAGGAGAAGGTAAAACATAGGACAGATGATATGGAAGGAGGGGAATAATTGAAAAATGTGATGATACAAATAGCATTATTATTTATTACTGCAACAACGGTAATGATTCCCATAGCGGATAATGGATTAGTAAAGGCACAAGAAATAAATGATTTAACCAAGACGGAAGAAAAGCAAATAAAAAAAGTCGTAACGAAAAATATGAGTAAGGGGAAGATCCCAGGATTATCTATAACGATCGTCAAAGATGATAAAACTGTTTATCAAAAAGGGTTTGGATATTCCGATTTAGATGAGGTAAAACCAGTCACTTCTCAGTCTTTATTTGAATTAGCTTCTAATAGTAAAGCTTTTACTGCGTTAGCTATTTTAAATTTAGTAGAAAGTGGACAAATAGAGCTTAACGATCATGTGACTACATATATACCTTGGCTAAAAGTAAAGTATCAAGGAAAAGAAATACCCATAACGATTGGACAAACGCTACATCAAACAACTGGAATCCCTGCCTCCACTATAAATTTGATTCCAGTTTCAAATGAAGATCATGCTTTGGAAGAAACAGTCAGAACCTTAATTGGAATAGAACTAGATAGTGAACCAGGTAAGGTGTTTCAGTATGCGACAATAAATTACGATGTTCTAGGATTGATCATTGAACAAGTAACAGGCGAGACATACGAAAGTTATATGAAAGAAACTATTTTAAAACCAATGGAATTAAATAATACGCACTTGTTCCGAGATGAAGAAATAAACAATCAAATGACTGATGGATATAAAATCGGATTTTTAAAACCACAACGATATGAAGCACCGATATATAGGGGAAACAAACCAGCTGGATATATTATATCGAATGGGGAGGATATGGCAAAATGGCTTAAAATTCAACTGGGTACGATGAATGAAGTTGATTTTGATGAGAAAATCATTAAAAAGACTCATAAAGCTGATCGTGCTGTTGATGTAGTGGGTAATGAAGTATTCTATGCTGGCGGCTGGTTCCTTGAACCAAATGAACAGATCACTCATGACGGAATGAATCCAAACTATTCAACTTATGTAACCTTCAATAACGAAGAAAAAACTGGAGTTGCGGTACTAGGTAATTTAAGTTCAAATCAAGTTCAAAATATAGGAATAGAAATTAATGAAATAGTAAAGGGTAATGTTGTGAGTAGTGATATAGAAGATTCAAACCAATATATAGATAAGGTGGCATTTGGTATTATACTTGTTTTAAGCACATTAACGCTAGGTGTTTTAATTCTGATCGTAAGGATTTTAATAAAAATCTATAGAAAGCAATTATACGTTAAACCTACTGGTATAAAAAGCACATTAAAACTGACTTTGTCTTTATTAATTATGTTGGGGTTAAGTTATTTTATCTATTTAATACCAAGCCTTTTTCTAGAAGGTTATTCATGGGAAATTATATTTGTATGGAGCCCTATTAGTGTTCAAGTGGCCTTTTATTCAATGTATATTATTGTTTGGCTTATCTATATGTTCTCTATACTGAAAGTTCATTTTAAAAAGGAAAAGGCATGGTGAAAAATGACTTTGCATAAGACTAGCAATTTCGGTTGGATCAACGAGAGTCTTAAAGAAGAACGTTTTCTACAGTCTTGCAAGAAGGAGCCTTCTTTGCAGTGGAGGGTATGTTTCACCGCCGTCTACGTCAGCTACCAGTAGATCGTTGAGTTCTAACTACTATCCCAATATCAACGGTCAGTTCACTTCAATAAAACACGTAGTTGATGTACAGACATATAAAAGACCACTAATTCCTATGCGAATTAGTGGTCTGTTTTAAGTTTTATATGAGTAGACTAAACCGCACTTCTACTTACGGCCGCATCTTCTTCAGCTCTTTACGCTGCTGCATCAAATAAAACGCCAACGTAGCGACTCCATATAACCCTTTATATTCTTTCTCGCGGACAAACTCGCCTGCATTCCCTACGCGATCTTTAAAACGAATTGTCGTATCGAGTGCCGCAGTCGTTACTTCACGTGAAGCCTCACCGACATCCCCGACAATCTGGAAGACTGGTGTTACTTCATAAATCTGTTTGTTTACATTACTGATCGTATCATTCGTCGTATGAAGAATTTGCTGAGTCTGACCCGTAACTTCCGCTACCGTCGACGGTAGGGTATCGGTCGTCTTCTTGACGCTTTCCAATACTTCGGTCAACTTTCCAAGTGGTTTAATTAACACGATTGCGACAATAATTAGCGCGATGCCGATGAGCAATACGCCTATTCCTAGTACCCAATCCATCAAGTTCACCTCTCTCCGTTATTCTGCTTCATCTTGTAGTACATTTTTGATGCTACTTCAGACAATGCAGTCGTTTGCTCCATCAACTTGGCATACTTGCCAGGAGGCGCTGATACTTGATCCGCCATTTTAGCGATAGAGTTCTGCACATACTGGGTGGATTCGCGAAGTTCTTTCGCTGAAGCTGCCAATCCGTCAACCGATTGCAGCTTTGCATTCGCATCATCCGCAATTTGGTTCGTCTGAGTCATGAGTTGATCGGCTTTATCCGTGATGCCGCCCACTTTCAGTTCCACACGCTTCATCGTTTCTTTTACATCTGTCATTGCTTCTTTGACCGCTTTGGCTGTTTTAATAATAGCAATTGCGATAACCACTAAAGCCGCAACGGCGACTATGGCACTAATATACAAGAGCACCTTCAATCTAGTCACCTCCACATAATAAGTGCGTTTCTAACTTGAACGTCTAACTTCCGTCAAAACGTGTAAACGTTCTATATCCTTGTCATTCCACAAATGAAAGTAATCTAAACACTGGCCTGCTATTTAACTAGAAAAACTATATTTCCACACCCCTATGTGAGAAAAGTACCTGAAATATGATATGATTTTCACATCAAATACTGAAGGGGTGAAATACATGCCTTGCAAAGGTTGCATTGTCCGTGAGATTGATTATGAAGTCTCATTTGAAAATTGTGAGCAAACAGCACTGTTCGAATCAATAGAAGATCATTTGAAACGAGCTCATATGCTGGTGAACCAGGAAGATCAAACATTTCATGTGAAAGAACAAGGGATAAAAGAATTATACGACTTTTGCGTCGATCATGCAGTAGAAATGGATACTATTCAATTTCGTCTCGACCAAACCGACTGGCGGCCTCTCTCGGAAGTCCTGCACGTAGTCGAAATGCAGTGGATTGATCAAGTCATTCAAGATGAACAATTGACGAGCCATTATCAGCCTATTGTTACACCCGAACTCGAGATTTATGCTTACGAATTGCTCGCGCGTTTCTATCATAAAGACGGTAGAGTGATTTATCCGAATGAAATTTTCTCCGCGGCAAAAGAGCGCGGTAGATTATATGCTCTTGACAGAGTGTGTCGTCTAACAGCAGTTCGCCATGCAAAACATATTACGCAAAAGGCATTCATTAATTTCATTCCAACCTCTATCTATTCGCCGGAGTTTTGCTTGCGATCAACGATTAATTTAGCGAACGAATTAGAAATTGACCCATACCGTTTAATCTTTGAAGTAGTGGAGTCGGAAAAAGTGGGAGACATGGACCATTTAAAAACCATTTTGGAATACTATCATTCAAAAGGATTCGAGTATGCCCTCGATGATGTTGGGGAAGGTTATAACACGGCTGAAGTACTTTCTTTCCTTCGACCGAACTATATGAAGCTCGATATTAAGTATGTGCAAGGTGTGGCGACTGATCCTGCTAAGCAGCTTATAGCAGGGGAGTTTCTTGATAAAGCACTGGCGGTGGATGCGATTCCTTTAGCAGAGGGAATAGAAGCAGTAGAAGATTTTGAATGGTTGAGAGCGAAAGGTTATCAACTATTCCAAGGCTATTTATTCGGCAAACCGTCGGCAGTTCCACAGACTGAAATTTTCATATAGGCTTGCGCGTTGTCGAGGTTAATTAGTGTACACTGAAATTGATTTAATGTTAAACTATAATCAATAAGGAGATGGTACATATGAAATTAGACAAAAAAGTTGCAATCATTACAGGTGGAGCTGGCGGCATCGGGTTAGGCATTGCTACAGCATTCGCTAAAGAAGGCGCGACTATCGCGATCGTTGACTTAAACAAAGAAGCAGGCGATGCAGCGATTGAAAAATTGCAGAAAATCTCTCCGCAATCGATTTTTCTTCAAGCGGACTTAACTGTTCGAACAGAATTACCTTCCATTGTCGAGCAAGTTGTAACGAAGCTCGGAAAATTGGACATCTTAGTCAACAACGCACATGCTTCACGTATGAAATCTATTGAAGAGATGACGCAAGAAGACATAGATCTGTCGTTCAATACAGGATTCTATCCAACGCTCTACTTGATGCAAGCGGCTCTTCCGCACTTGAAAGAGTCAAAAGGAACCGTGATCAACTTCTCATCCGGCGCAGGATTAAATGGCGATGTGAACCAAGGTTCATACGCTGCGGCAAAAGAAGCCATCCGCGGGATCACAAGAGTGGCGGCGAATGAATGGGGTCAATATGGCATCACGTGTAACCTGATTTCCCCAATTGCCAAAACACCAGGCATTGAGCATTGGGGACAAGAGAATCCGGAATCGTATCAAGCTATTCTTGCGAGAAACCCACTTGGACGCCTAGGCGATCCAGAAAAAGATATCGGTCGCACAGCAGTATTCCTAGCGAGCGAAGACGCTTCTTACATCACGGGCCAAACGATGATGGTAGACGGTGGGTCTATCAAATTACGTTAATACAACATTCGAGGCTGTCCTGATTTATGGGGCAGTCTTTTTTGTATGTAGGAGTATGGGCGGGTGGGGATGTTGATAGAGCGGATGGCGCGTGCGATAGAGCGTTTGCGGCGAAAGTATGAGCGGATGCGGTGTTTGATAGAGCGGCTGGCGCGTGGGATAGAGCGTTTGTGGTGGAAGTATGAGCGCAAGCGGTTGTTGATAGAGCGGCTGGCGCGTGCTATAGAGCTTTTGCGGTGGAAGTATGAGCGCACGCGGTGGTTGATAGAGCGGCTGGCGCGTGTTATAGAGCGTTTGCCGGTGGGAGTATGAGCGGATGGGGTGTTTGATAGAGCGGCTGGCGCGTGTTATAGAGCGTTTGCCGTGGAAGTATGAGCGCACACGGTGTTTGATAGAGCGGCTAGCGCGTGCTATAGAGCGTTCGTGGTAAAAGTATGAGCGCACGCGCGTATCTATCGAGCAACGAGCTCTACCAATAAAAAAAGCTGCTCCACAACGGAACAGCTTCTCTCAAACAAACGTGTTATTTAATTTAGTGTAAATTTGGACTAAACTATTTCGTTCAGCCTCCGATAAGTGACTAAAGAACTCCGAACGCACTTTTACTCCGCATTTCTGCGCTTCGCCCAAAATCTCTAGGCCTCTAGGAGTTATTTCCCAATACTTTGTTCGTCGGTCTTCTTCATCATTACGCAACGTAATAAATTCGCTCTTAATGAGCTTTGAAGACAAGTGCGTCAATGAAGCGGGCGTGAAGCCTAGTGTCTCAGCCAAATCAGAAGGACGTTGTTCACCTTTGTTATGTAACTCTAGCAATACAAGAATATGGGAGATTCCTAGGGACAGCTTGGATTCTTGCTGGAAACGGATCAGCATTTTATTCGTCACTTGATCCATTAAATGTACCAAATTGAAAATTGTCTGTTCTTCAGTCAAAAAAGAACACCTCCTTTTCCTCCAAAAAACTTTATGTTTATATACTATTCATCATACAATATTATATACGAAATAAAACAGTTGTGACACGATAATAATACCTACATCTTACTCATTATTTTAAAATTAAAGAGTTTTTCATTTTCTTCTTTTTAATTGTAGACTGATAGCGTATGATAAAGACAACGAATGAACTAGATAAACCAAATAGGAAGGGTGGGCATAAGGTTTGATGAAAGTTAAAGATTCGTTAACGTTTCAGCTAGGTTCTATTATAGCTGGAATCTTGGTGGTGATGTTAATCATTACATCACTTGCTACATATAAGACTGCTTATGACAAATTGTATGATGCTGCAGGAATTGAGGCGTATGGCTGCGCCAATATTACTACTGGATTGATTCGACCTGGTGATATGGAAAAGGCATTGGCTGGCGAGGTTGACACACAAAATGAACTTGGGAAGACATTGAACTGGACAACTGAACACAAAAATATATTTGAAACACAATATATTTTGGATTTGGATGGAAAAATCATTGCCCTCGACGATAATCTGAAAGCAAGTGGATTTAAGCCGGGAGACCAGTTCCATTTAGACAAAGAAGCGATTGCCGATCTACTCGAACATCGACATTCGACGTACTCTCAGCCTTACGAGTATGGCGGTATAGAGCGGCTTTCGGGTTATGCGCCAATACACGAAGACCAGGATGCGAGTAAAGAAATCATCGCAGTCAGCGTAATTGATTTCGATGCCAACATCGTCAAACATCGTACTTGGGACGTTGTACGCGACGGAATCTTGATCAGTATTATTCCTATGATACTTGCTTCAATTGGAACAGGATTCTTGATTCGCCGGAAAACTAAGCCGATCACGAGCTTAATTGAGCAGGCGAAGGAAATTGCGGATGGTAACTTGGCGGTCCAACCGACAGAAGTGAAATCACAAGACGAAGTGGGCGACTTGGCTCGTACACTGAATCGTATGACGGTGAACCTACAAGATATGATCGCGACGATGAATACGACCTCGCAGCATTTATCCGAAAACGCAGGGGAAACTTCTGCATCACTTTCTGAAATGCGTGAAGCGATTACGATGGTTGCACATAATATCGAAGAAGTCGTCACAGCTGTTACGGAAGGTACGTCAACTGCGGAGCACGCAACAGGTATTCTTACGGGATTAGCAAGTGGTTTAAACAATACGAAACAAAGCGCTGATTCGATGCTCGTTAACTCCAATGAAACGATGAAGATTGCACTAGAAGGCGCAAAACGCGCAGAGGAAATTAGCTATGATATGGAATTAATTCGAAATGGTTCACAACAAGTTGGAGATACGATTCAAAACTTGGTGGAATCTACGACGAAGATCCAAAACATTACGGGTTCCATCGCAGGAATCGCAGCTCAAACCAATTTACTTGCACTGAACGCATCCATTGAAGCGGCGCGTGCAGGTGAACACGGTAAAGGCTTTGCGGTAGTGGCGGAAGAAGTACGGAACTTGGCTGAGCAATCGAATCAGGAAGTACTCGAAGTAGAGAAGCTGGTGAAGGATATTTCGGATCGCATCCAGCAAGTCATTACTTCTACATCGGAAAATACGAAACACATCACGAAGGGTACTGAAACAGTGAAGCTTACGTCTCAGTCATTGAGTAATATTTCCGTGGCAGTTGGAGAAACTGTCAAGGAAATCAAGAATATTTCAAACTTGATGACGTCAGAAGCCGCGAAATCAACAGAAGCGGTACAGTTGATCGAGCACTTGACGCACGCTGTACAAAATATTGAAGACATGACCAATAATATTGCAGCAGCTGCCGAGCAAACGACAGCGAGCATAGAAGAAATTTCAGAACGTTCTACGCAGACCAATCAAATGGCGCGTGAACTGGAAGTGTTTGTCGGTTCATTCGAATTACCTAAATAAACACTTGGCCATCGCATGTAAAGCGATGGCCTTTTTTACCATTGAATTTCGAATGTACGTTCTGTATAATACGAACATACATACGCTTAGGAAATGGGGAATATGTGATGGAAAGGAACCGAGATAGAGGGAAATTGAAGTGGACGTCGCTCATGCTGCCTGAACACCTCGAGAGACTACGCGATTGGCAATGGGAAGATGAGTATATTGAACGGCCCGAGTTAACCGATTGGGAACTACAAACGATGCAAGAGACACTTGAAGTAGCTTGGCGCAGACGTGGTGAGACATGGATTAAAACTTGGCATGATGGAGAAGTTCGCTTTCATCAAGGGGAGATTGAAGCGCTCGACTTGCAGACGATGACCATTGTGCTGCGTGATCCATTCGGAACGGAAAGAATTCATGTAGCAGATGTGATAGATGTCCAGTTATCGAAAGGAGCAGATGGTTTTTAACCAAAAATAAAAGCCGTCTGCGAAGGCAGACAGCTCAGTCTCTGAAAAATGCTTTTTCTACGTTGTATTTAGCTTGCTGTGTGTTGATTACGTACGTTTCGTAGATTTCGCGTTCCATTGGGTCATCGATGATAATAGCGGAAATCTTTGCTACTTCTTCACGGTGATTACGTAATGGAGACACTTGGTCTTCAAAATGCTTTTTTAGACGTGGACGTAATTTTCGTGCTTTTCCTACGAATAATAACTCGTCGCTTTGGTTGAAGAACAACAAAAGGCCGCCTTTATCACGTGGAATATCATGAAAATCGATGAAACCATAGATTGGCTTAATTGGCGTTTCATCAGGTCCCATTTCTTGTTTTCTGCGAACGATCGTTACGTCCGGTTTAGGTAATGTAATATTGATCATTTTACTTCACATCCTTATATCAGTCAGTGTTTATCCTATCATACGACCCCGAAAAAAGCGAGAAACTTTCTGTCCGTCCCTTGCATATAGTAGACAAATGTCTTGGGAAGGATGAAATGATGAAAAATCCTGCTGTTATTCAAACGTATCACATATCAAATAGAAGGCCAAAAGTGGATGTGTCTTATCCCGTCATCACACAACTGGATGATCCAAAAGTTCAACAGAAACTAAATCAAGTACTGTTCAAGGAAATGAATAAAATGCTAGAGGATAATAATTATTATGACCCAAGTCTTGTGGAGATGGTCGCAACGTACGAAATCAAAAATAATCAGCGTGATCTTTTCAGTATTAACTTAATTGTCTACTCGTTCACTGGTGGAGCGCATGGAATGACCTACGTCAAATCTCTGACGTTTGATACGAAGACGGGAAGGCAATACAATCTACAAGATCTGTTCAAGCCAGGCAGTCCTTATGTGCAGCGGATATCGGAATATGTCAGACGCCATATTCAGCAATGGAAAACTCCGGTGCTTGAGCCATTCACTAAAATCAAACCTGATCAAGATTTCTACATCGCAGACACCAGTCTAGTGGTCTACTTCCAACTATACGAAATTTCACCTTACGTAGCCGGCTTCCCATATTTTCCGATTCCCTTGCTCGATTTACAGGAGATCATTAAACCGAATAGTCCAGCAGACCGGATGCTACCGTTCATAGGAACTTGAAAATAACTGAATAAACAAATGTATAGGCTTACATGACGAAATAGTGTTATAATTTCGATATACGAAATATACAAATGAGGTGGAAACTATGCTAAGAAATTTCTTTATTGGTTTATCTGAAAATCAACTACTGAATCAAGCTGCCCAAAAATACGGCTTTCAACTAGGGGCCCAACAAGTCGTGGCAGGAACTAACATCGAAGAAATGATTACTAGTGTCAAAGAACTTAATCTAGCAGGCATTTCATGCACAATCGACAATTTGGGTGAATTTGTGTACGAAAAGAGCGAGGCCATTGAAGCGAAAGAACAAATCTTAGCGGTAGTGGACGCAATCCAAGAACATCAAGTAGATGCGCACATCTCGATCAAACCATCACAGCTCGGCCTCGATATTGATTATGCGTTTTGCGAACAACAAGTAGAAGAAATCGTCAAACGAGCAAACAAGGTAGGAATGTTTGTTAATTTTGATATGGAAAATCACTCACGGCTTGAACCAACGTTCCGTTTACTAGACGAATTAAAAGCAAAGGGCTATGAAAACGTCGGAACCGTTATCCAAGCTTATTTTCACCGGGCGTTGGGTGATACGAAAAAATACAACGATACACGCATTCGTCTAGTAAAAGGTGCGTATAAAGAGTCACCGGACGTTGCGTATATAGATAAACAAGATATTGACGAAAATTATATTAAGATCATTGAAGAACACTTATTGCACGGAGCGTTTACATCGATTGCGACACATGACCATAACATCATCAATCATGTGAAGCAGTTTGTGAAAGAACATGATATTTCACGTGATCAATTCGAGTTCCAGATGCTGTACGGCTTCCGCCATGAGTTGCAGTTGCAGTTGGCGAAAGAGGGCTATAATTTCTGTACATACGTACCGTTTGGCGAGGATTGGTACGGGTACTTCATGCGCAGACTGGCGGAGCGTCCGCAAAATATGAACTTGATGGTGAAGCAAGTGTTCAATAAGAAAACGAATACTATGATTGGTCTAGTCGCCGGCGCGTTTGTGCTTGGGCGATTAAGCAAGCGTGGGAGTGACGAGAAACATGATGGTGGTTGGGTGAAGTATCGTTGAGCGGAAGGGTAGGGGCAACGTGGATTAACATTTCAGGTGGATGCGCTCATACATTCGTTCAAGCGCTCATTGCTTATGCTTGATCGCTCAATGTTACGTGATATCCGCTCTATCAAGGCCTGCAATCGCTCAATACACGGTCGCGTCTCTACTACTCTCTGAGCTAAATGCAAGATAGTAACGGTGATTGAGTTACCCTTTCTTCTTCTTTCAAAACACTGCTTTCCCCGCAGTGTTTTTTTGTACTCACTTTACAGAAAACATGGGAAATAGTAGTGTTAGAGGTAGTTAAAGTATTATTCACTCTTCAGAACACCAAAGACAGGAGGAGAGTTGATGAAACAACTTTTGGTCATGGTTCTCTGTGCAGCGTTACTGATCGGATGTAATACGAATCGAACATTATCTTACGAGGAAGTCACCATGAAGGACTTGGATAAGGGTGATCAGGTATTCTACCAACACGCGCAGGCTGAAAATGGCGTGTATTTATTTTACGACACGTCAGACGATAAATTGGTCATTTATTTTAACACCTCTCATGAAAATCAGGAAGATTACGCTGTGGACTTTACCAACTTTGACGTAGAAAGCGATGGAGACACGTTGCACATTCTGTATGATAAAAATCAAGACGAAGGCGAATCAAAAACTTTTCAAGAACAGCAATTCTATGAAGTACAATTAGACAAAGAGTATGAAACGATCGAGCTGTTTGAGAATGGAGATATGGCGGCATTCACTTCTATTTATTCATAATTAATATAAAATGAAATGAAATGAGGACGGTTATGAACATTATCAAAGCGAACATTTCCGACGTTCCTATCATCCTTGACGTGATGATTCGGGCGTTCCGAGAATACGAGCATGCTACACCGCCGACGAGTGCGTTGCAAGAGACCGTCGAAAGTGTCACGGTTGAAATGCAAAGTGGTGTACAGGCTTTGATTGGCTATATTGAAGAGGAACCGGTCGCGATGGTTCGTTTTCGATTGGAAGATGAAAGCCTCTATTTTTCTAGATTTTCTGTCGTGCCAGAAAGACAAGGTCAAGGAATCGCGAAAGAAATGCTGCGATATTTAGAGGAGTATGCGACGCAACAAGGGAAGAGAGTAATAGTATGCAAAGTGCGAGCAGATGTCCAGAAAAACATCTCACTCTATCAATCGATCGGCTATCACGTGTGTGAAGAATCTGTACTACATAGAACGGATGGTACGTCGATTGCCGTAGTGTCTATGGAAAAATCGCTAACCTGAGCAGTGGGAGGTCTCGTGCAAGGGGAATATTCGATTCCTGAAAAGACGTTAAATTTATGGGTATACATAGGATGGGGAGTCGCAATAACTATATTATTAGTATCTTATCTATTCCCGAAAAAGAAGCAGTCAGCATAAGTCATGAAAGGGAGGAAATACATATGCACAATAACAATTTGTTGTTTTCGTTTCTATCTATTTTCAGCATATTCATGTATATCATCCCGATTGCATTCCTTATTTTCACTGTATGGTTTGCGTTGAAATTCCTTAAACTACAAGAACGCAAAAATGAAATCCTTCAAACGATCGCAGACAGACTCAATAAGTAGAAGTAAGAAGATGAACCATTTTCAATTCAAACAGAAGGAGAAACACCGTGATAAAAAATAGAACCGCACTTATAAGCGCTGTGGTACTTCTTGCCATTTGCATGTTTTTATTTTTCCCCTACCCAAATAATCCGTTAATCGGAGCTACCGTGACATTCATGTCGTTTCCCATTCAAGCCGATGACAGACTCGTTTGGAAAGGACTAGTAGGCACTCTTTTATTCCTGATCGCGATGGCGCTGCTGATTTACGGATTGAAGAAATTTTATGTTGTGTTAGCTGTGCTTGTGCTCTTCCTGTATGCATTGATCCCGGTGTATCTCATTACGGCATATCAAGAGACAATAGCAAGCGGTATTGGAGCGATTTCCTATGACCAGAAAGGCAAGTGCGCATTTGATACGTTGGACGATAATGAACGGATGAGTGGGGACTGCCAGTTGACTTTGAAAAATCACAGCAAAAAACCCGTATCGTTCGAGCTGGAGTTCTTGGACACTGGGTTTGGCCAAGATGAAATGAAAATGGTGTCACTGATGAATATAGCAGGTCCCTTTAGAATGACAATTGAAGGAAATCGGACAGAATTCATTGAGCTCAATGAAATTTTGGACGTTTCGAACGTGCCGGATCGTATCTATAGCGGATCAACATCAGATGTACATTTCAAGATAATAGAAGGAAAGAAAGAACGCATTTTTTAATGAAGATAAGAAAATGAGGATTGAATATAGCCGACAATAGGGTATTCAATAAAATAGATAAGGAGAGGATCTCATGCTTCGAAAACTATTTTATATTATGTTTACGGCGGTGGTACTCACTGGTTGTCAGACCGCAAATAAGAACAGTACATCGAATACGCCACAAGAGGCAATTGAACAGCTTCATGCTGAAGAAGGTTTTGCGGAAGTCGTGAAAGTCTATCGAACGTTGGAAGTTGATAATAATAAGGTAATCAATGTCTATAAAGGGATATTGGATGGCACGGAAGAAATATTTGTCGCAAAGTTGAACAAAGAGAAAGATGATACATGGACGGTAACGGACGCGATTGGAATCGGTATGCCTTCCGAGGAGAACATAGGGGAGAGTATCAAAACTCCTTCGTTTGAAGCGGGTTTCACAAAGAAGAATAACGCACCGAGTCCTAATACTAAATTGGTTCAGACGGATGACAAAAAGTATAGAGTCTGGGTGAAACTAATCGAATAACACGAAAAGACCGCCAGCTGAGGTACCCCTAAAGTTAGAGTCGTAATCTAACTCTTGGGGTGCACTTCATAACGCGGTCTTTTTTCATGGTCTGCTAAGTAAAATAACAAAATAGACGACCATCGCGAGCAATCCAAGCGGTACACCGACCCGTGCCCATTCGCCACTGCGAATATTGAGCTTACCTGCCGCAATGATATTGGGGATATTACCCGGAATCAACATCCCGCCACTAATAAGTAAACCGAGTAGCAGCGCTTGGATCGTGGATTCGTCCATCGCGGGACTGATTTCCGCAGCAGCGAGCGTCGCGTTGTCGAGTACAGCTGAAATCATGTTGATCCAGTAAAGCGTCAATGGATGAAGATCAAGTAAGTATAGTGTGATCAATGGCTCAAATCCCGCACCAAGCAATGTCAAAGCCAAAACAAATATATACACTTTCACTCCGCGCCCGAAAATACTTATGTATGACTCTGCCGCTTGTCCGGAAGAACGGTGCCGCGAGCGGTTGCGTGGGCGGATCAGGAAGAATGCGAGCAGTCCGAAGACGAATACACCGGCTATAATATCTGTACCAAGCAAGTTCATTAAGTAATAAAAGTCTTCATCCAGTTTATTTGTTGCAATCGTTGAAAGAGGCTCCCCGATCGGTGTCAGCACCGCGCCCATGCCGATTGAGTAACACGCTAATATCACAAAGCGGATTTCTGATATTCGGTCCATTTGCAAGACGGACGCGATAGCTACGAGGACTAGCG
Organism: Sporosarcina ureae DSM 2281; assembly: GCF_000425545.1. Lineage (GTDB taxonomy): Bacteria > Bacillota > Bacilli > Bacillales_A > Planococcaceae > Sporosarcina > Sporosarcina ureae. Next base: position 146,240 of record NZ_AUDQ01000006.1, read on the forward strand.
CCGCAATGATCGCGGTGATAATACTGGAAATTAAGCCTAATCCCATAATAATTAGCGCTAAGTATAAGCGGAATGGAATGATTCTGCTCCCTGATAATACTGCTTTCTCAAACGGATGTCGTATCCAGCGAAACACGATTCCTGCTACAAGGACCGCAAACGTAATATGCAAAGGATCGTGTAACGCCTTATTCCACAACTCCCACTGAAACACTCCGCTAACAAATGCCGCAGCACAACCCATGACGAATAAAAACAATTCCAAATTACGTTCAATGCGAGGGATTGTAAACGGTAACACTAACACCAACCCTAAAATAATGAGCAATCCAGTGACCATGAGTATCTCCTTTCAGCAATCTTTCTTCTACACTGTATGCAAAACGCCGATTCATCTTGCATACAGTCTGAATAGAATAGAAAAAGAGGAGGACACGCATTGGAAGTTTCAGATATTGTACTGATCCCCGTTATTATCGGATTAACAGAAATTTTAAAAATGAATGGATTGCCAAAGAAACTGATTCCGATCTTTTCTTTACTATTAGGCATCGGTGGCGGGATCTTCTACTTGTTTCCGCATGATTGGAAGTCGGGAATTCTAGGCGGGTTGATTATGGGGTTGTCAGCGAGTGGGTTGTATTCGAGTGGGAAGACGATTGTTAGGAAGCCACCGTGTGATGAGGAAGATGAGAAGTGATTTTCACAAAAATAAGCCCCTTGTTTGTGTCATGAATGGACATGAATGAGGGGATTTGTTGTTTGGTGCGTATATGAATTGCCAAAGATGCTGAAGTTAATCACGGTCTTTACTGTTGTAGTTTGCTATTTGATCCTATAATTTTTACGGAGACGTCACTTTTGGGGCATTATAGCACTAGTAGTACTAACATTATTACTAATTTATGATTCCTTCCCAAAGTTGGTTTCTTATATATATACCCCAATCAATACTTATTGGACTTATACTATTGATTTCCTTCATCAGCCTCATTATGAATCACTTTCAAAAAGAGGATGTCTCAAGATTCAATCCTCTATGGCAAGTTATATTACTGACGTATTTCTTTGTATTAATTATTATCTTTCCTTTAGTAGGGGGTATTTCACGAGTCGATTTATCTTTAACAAATCCTTTTGTTTGGATAATGTTTTTCATAAGTGTTTTTGATATTGTAAAAAGATATAAGAAAATAAAAGTTGATCCAAAACAGAGCTGATGAGTATAAGAATCAAATAATAGAGAATGAGTTTTGTTAGTTGAGATGTGAGGGGGTTTTGGAATTAAACGGTAGTAGTTGTTTATCCCTGTCATCATTGGATTAATCAAAGTCCTGAAAGTGTACGGATTACCAAAGAAGCTGATGCTGAACTTTAGTGAGTAAAAAAAATTGCCTCGCGAGGAAGAAGAGTGAGAGCGGCTTTCCGCTGGTTTACGATTGTGGTATAATCGGCCTCATGATTAGGCCGTTACATAAGGGGGACTTGCATTGGAGATTGATAAAAAGCAACTTATCATAGAAGCAGCCAAACTTTACTATCAATTTGATTATACCCAGCTCGCCATTTCAAAAAAATTAGGCGTCTCAAGGCCGACGGTTTCTCGGCTCCTACAGCAAGCGAAAAAAAATGGCTACGTGAAAATCGACATCATCGATCCATTTCATGATAATAATCAATTAGCAAAATCCTTGCAGCACAAATATCAAATCGAAGAAGTGAAAATTGCGTACTCGGCAGTGGAAGATGAGCGGGATGTGATCCAGGCTATTAGCACAGAAGCGGCGGACTATTTGTATCGAACCGTAAAAGACGGTGATATTCTTGGTGTGACATGGGGCCGGACGATGTATCGGGTGGCCAACGAATTGAAGAAAAAAGATGTAAAAGGAGTCGAGGTCATCCAGCTCAAAGGGGGAATCGGCTTATCGGACGTCAATACATACGATTCTGAAACGGTTTACAAATTTGCGGAAGCCTTCCATACCGTTCCTGGTTACTTGCCGCTTCCCGTCCTAGTCGACACACCTGAAGTCAAAGTCGTGATTGAATCGGACCGGTATATGCACCGGCTCATTGAACTCGGGAGACAAGCGAATATCGCCGTGTTCACGGTGGGCGCTGTCGACAACGAATCGTTGCTGTTCCGTCTCGGCTATTTGACTGCAGAAGAAGAACAGCAACTCCATCAAGAAGCGATTGGCGATATTTGTTCACGCTTCTTCAAACGTACAGGCGAAGTATGTGATACTACCGTCAATGACCGGACGATTGGCATCCAGCTAGAAGAGTTAAAGCAAAAAGAAAAATCCATTCTCGTCGCTGGCGGGAACCGCAAAGTAGAGGCCATCCATGGAGCGCTTAATGGAGGCTATGCGAACGTCTTTATAACGGATCAGTATACGGCACAGGCTTTGTTGCTTCACCAATAGAAACATATGGGAATCCGCTTATTGATAAGCGTGATTCTTTTTTTTATTCGGAATGAACAATGTTTCATCTCCTCTGCACATATGCTCAAAGTCTATGATATACTATACATAAAGTCAGGTCGCAACGGCATCCTAAGGAAAATGGTGTGCAAGAAGCAAAGTGTAAGCGTAACCAACATGCAAGGGAGGAAATATGATGAACGTTGTATTTTATATAACAGGATTGTTGCTCGTGTTAATCGTGGGCTTGATTGTCAGTGTGGACCGCAGGAAAATCCGCTATAAACCGATTGTGATTATGCTGCTGACCCAGCTTGTCTTGACATTTATCTTGTTGAATACAAAAGTGGGCGTAGTCTCCATAGGTTTTGTTTCGGCTTTATTCTCGAAGCTGGTTGACCTTGGGGTAACGGGCGTCAATTTCGTGTTTGGCGGATTGGAAAATGAAGGGGAATACGTATTCTTTTTGAATGTGTTATTGCCAATCGTTTTCATTTCCGTGTTGATTGGTATATTAAATCAATTCAAGATTTTACCGTTCATCATTAAATATGTAGGAATCGTATTGAGTAAGTTGAATGGCATGGGGAAAATGGAGAACTACATAGCCGTATCCTCTGCAGTTCTCGGGCAGTCCGAGGTATTTTTAACTATCAAGGACCAAATGGATGATATTTCGAAAAGACGTTTGTATACGTTTTGTACTTCCGCGATGAGTGCAGTCAGTGTCGCCATCGTTGGTGCATACATGGAAATCATCGAACCGCAGTTTGTCGTAGTGGCGATTGCGCTCAATATTATGTCGGCACTGATTGTAGCAAGTATCATCAACCCTTATGAATTATCGGAAGAAGAAGATACGCTAACGATCGAGTCGAAGAAGAAGTTGTCATTCTTCCAGATGATCAGTGAAAGTATTATGGATGGTTTTAAAGTCGCGGTTATTGTCGCTGCCATGCTGATCGGTTTCATCGCGTTGATGAACGGAATCGATTATCTCTTTGAAATGCTGTTCAACGTTTCCTTCCAGACCATTTTGGGGTATATCTTTGCACCAATCGCCTTTGTAATGGGCGTGCCTTGGGCAGACAGTGTACAAGCCGGCAGCATCATGGCGACCAAACTTGTCACAAACGAATTTGTGGCGATGTTGAGTTTTAGGGAAATTTCGGCAGGCTTGACAACGAAAGCAGTAGGTATGATATCGGTGTTCCTTGTTAGTTTTGCGAATTTCAGTTCCATTGGGATTATTACAGGAGCTGTCAAGGCGTTGAGCTCAAAACAAGGGGACGAAGTGGCGAAAAACGGTTTGAAATTACTTTTGGGTTCAACATTGGCGTCAGTTCTTTCAGCGACTGTCATTGGGCTATTTTTATAATAGAAATCAAATGAAAATTTAAAAACAGGAGTGGTGGATGCTATGCGTATGGTAGATATGATTGAGAAAAAACGAGATGGACATGCGTTGACAAACGAAGAAATTTCATTCGTCATCAATGGATATACGGACGGCTCGATTCCAGATTACCAAATGTCAGCCTTTCAAATGGCGGTATATTTTCAAGGGATGACGTTGGAAGAAACCGCGCAGTTCACAATGGCGATGGTGGAGTCAGGCGACCAAGTCGATTTGTCTGCTATCGAGGGCGTTAAGGTGGATAAACACTCTACAGGCGGAGTTGGCGATACGACAACTCTTGTGCTCGCGCCACTTGTTGCTGCACTCGGTATCCCGGTAGCCAAAATGTCGGGCCGTGGATTGGGTCATACGGGCGGAACACTTGATAAGCTGGAGTCCGTTCCCGGTTTCCATATCGAAATTACAGACAAAGAATTCTTCGATCTCGTCAATACAAACAAAATTGCGGTGATCGGACAATCCGGCAATATCACCCCTGCAGACAAGAAGATTTACAGTCTGCGTGATGTCACGGCAACGGTCAGTTCCATTCCGTTGATCGCAAGCTCAATCATGAGCAAGAAGATTGCGGCGGGATCGGATGCAATTGTTCTCGATGTAAAAGTCGGAACTGGCGCGTTCATGAAAGACCTCGACATGGCTCGTGAACTCGCGGGTGAAATGGTGCAGATTGGAAACAAAATCGGCCGTCAGACGATGGCGGTAATTTCGGACATGAACCAGCCGCTCGGTTATGCCATAGGAAATGCACTCGAAGTTAAAGAAGCCGTCGAAACGTTGCAAGGCAATGGCCCGGAAGATTTGCACGAACTGTGCTTGACGCTCGGCAGCCATATGGTTCGTTTGGCAGGAAAAGCGGACTCGACGGAGGAAGCACGAAAAATGCTCGAAGAAGTTATCCAAAACGGTAAAGCACTTGAGGTATTTAAACTGTTCTTGCAGGCTCAGGGCGGAGACACATCCGTCATTGACGATCTATCGAAGCTTCCTACGGCCCAGTACAAAATAGACGTGCCGGCAAAAGAAGCGGGATATGTCTCTGCGATTACCGCGGATGAAATCGGTACGGCCGCGATGCTTCTAGGTGCGGGACGCGCAACAAAAGAGTCCGAAATCGATTTGGCAGTCGGGCTGGTGCTGCACAAGAAGATCGGTGATTCCGTGGAAGTGGGCGAATCGCTCGTGACGATTCACAGCAATACAGAAGATATCGAAAGCGTAAAAGAAAAGATCTATCATGCCTATGGCGTATCGGCGTCTAAAGTACAGCCCGTCAAATTGGTGCATGACGAAATTACAAGATAATCAAAGGAGTGGTTCGCAAATGAATAAAGCAAAAATGATCGACCATACATTATTGAAAGCCGACGCAACGAAAGACAAAGTCGCGGCGCTCATACAAGAAGCAAAAGACTATCAGTTTAAATCAGTATGCATTAACCCGGGCTGGGTTTCATATGCCGCTGAACAGCTAAAAGGCACCGATGTGTTAGTCTGCACGGTAATCGGTTTCCCTCTTGGAGCGACTACTTCTGCAGTCAAAGCATTCGAAACTAAAGATGCAGTGGCGAACGGAGCAGGAGAAATTGACATGGTCATCAATATCGGAGCACTGAAAGACCGGGATGACGAATGGGTCGAATCAGATATTCGTGCGGTAGTCGAAGCAGCTAACGGTACATTGGTCAAAGTTATCATCGAAACATGCTTGCTGACAGATGAAGAAATCGTCCGTGCATGCGAGCTATCAGTCAAAGCCGGCGCTGATTTCGTCAAGACGTCAACTGGGTTCTCAACAGGTGGCGCGACGATAGAAGACGTGGCTCTTATGCGGAAGACGGTTGGCCCAGACATTGGTGTCAAAGCGTCCGGCGGCGTGCGCAGCGGAGAAGATTTCGATGCGCTAGTCGAAGCAGGGGCTACGCGTATTGGTGCAAGCTCGGGGATAAGCATTGTAAAAGGCGAAGTATCAGACTCGAATTATTAATAGTTCCTTAACAGGACTGTTCTGCATATATGCAGGGCAGTCCTGTTTTTATGGGACAAACCGACCTGTACTGTCTCGGGCAATTGATAGTGTATTTCACGCTTCAACCTGATTGACCGGTCGTGTGTGTCCGGTCATTTTTTATTTTCTGAAAAGTTTCATATATATATGTGCTGTGATGGTAAAATGAAAGGAAAAGAAACAGTACAAAGTGAAATGATCCTTAGCGATTGGCATGTTTATTGAGAAACAAGTAACTGTTGCACTGGTAGCAGAGTTAGCAGAATTACCGCTTGCTGACTTTATTGGTTTACTAAAGACTACGAACATTACTTGGATGGAATACACAGATGAGCATTTAGAAGATGACCTCCAAGCAATTCGGGATATTATAATAACGGAAAATGGTTCAGTATGAAAAAATATAACGAATTCTACGCCAATCATTAGCTTGTCGATTATTGGAAAGCTCTTCTTATTTCATGAACTATTTAAGGAAGTGTATGTACCAGAGGCCGTCTATCAAAAAAAAATGAATAGTAGATCGAATTAGGACTATGGCAGGAAAGAATTAAAGAAGTTTGTAAAGGGGGTCAATTTCAGCGCCTACAGATAAAAAACAAGCAGCTTGTGAGGATATCTATACGGAAAACTACACGAGGGTGAATTAGAAGTCATTGTAGGTGCAAAAGAGCTTGGATTGCAAAATTTTTTACTGGACGAGCGTGCTGCGAGATCATTTTCGAAAAACTTTTCATTTCGCCTCATAGGAACGATAGGTATTCCGCTGTTTGCTTAAAAGAAGAGGTAAACCCACTGTTAGATCTATTAATAGCTAATGGGATTTATCAAAAAAACTTTATAATCAAGTGCTAATTGAAGCGGAAGAAAAGTGGACAAAATGAAAGCTTCCCGACATCTAGGGAAGCGAGCTTCACATGGAAGGCATGTGACATACAAAATAGACATAGTTCTGAATGGATTAGCTGATCAGGATTGCTCAAGTTACAGCAGACCTATAGCATTTTCAAATGACGAAGCTTTTGGTCAAAATTATAAATTTTCTTCATTTAAAAAAGCTTACTCTATTTAGGAATAGTCCTTGTTATCATTTTGCTTAAGTGTGAGACTGTACACGGAAAATTTATAATAGCTTACTCTCTTTAAAAAAGATAAGACATTCATTCATGTCGCCAATAACTAGATTCCTTTCTTGTAAAATCTCAATTTACTTTTCGTAAGTTCGGGGCTCTTTACTATGTATTTCTGGAGAGGTTAATTTAACTCCCTCCAAGATATAAAAAATGACCCGCCTTGTTTCGCCTTGCAAAGCGATAAAAATTTGAAGGATTTATATAATCTGCAGTGTTTGTGGATAAATTATTGGGCGTGAAACAGGCCAGACAATTTACCATTTAATTAAAGATGGAAATAAAGACTTTAAGGATATTACTCTTCACACGAAGATGTTTGTAAGTGAAATGTAAATATATTTATCGACCTTTTTTGTTATGGGAGATGGTGCAAAGTTTACGGCTGGCTATGTTTGGCAGCGTCTCAATTGGCTCCGCTCGTTACAGTTCAAGGGTTCTTATTAGGTTAATAGGCAGGGACTAGGATGGAGGTTTGAAAAAGGTTTTATTAGTTATATTGTCTATTATTCAGGTGCTACTTTGATTTTTGTAGCAATTAAATATAGTGAGAAGAAACGGTGGAAAGGCACTTTGATCACTACATAAACGAACACAGCGATCATGGTGATAAATTATCTAGAGAAACCAATTACAATTTGAAACTTGGTAAGTTTTATAGTGCCAATTACTTTTTATGCTGAGCAGCATTTGATCTTTTTCTCTGTTCAATTTCTTTGCTAAGAACTTCATTAATTTCATTATAGGATAGACCAGATTCTGCATTAAGTTTTTTTACTTCGTCTATATTCGTTCCTGCTACCGTATATTTCTTCTTATCCATATGATAATCTCCCTTTACGTTCTATTTTTCGAATAGGCGCCTATTTATGTTCCCTATACTCTTTATGACTGGCATAGAGCATCCTGTATTAACCTTGACTTTGTTTATGTTTGGGATTTTCGCAAATTGGCTTGACAGATGGTCTGACTTTCATGGTTTTTATCCCCTTTATATAGGTGTGTGATAATAGTGGAAACATCTAGGCACTGCAATCTTTTAACTGAATATATAAGTATGATTTCCTATATTTCATTTATTATGTACATTGATTTGAAAAAGCTTTCGCATTAATGGCAACCTCTTTGGAAATAAGAGGTTTTAGTTATAAAAACGCTAAAAACAGAACCCTACTCCAGTTACACCGTCTATTGATTTTACCTTACAAAAACTATATGCTTAGTAACAGTTACATAGAGTATTTTGGTTCTTTGTCTAGTATGCAAAGAGTAAATAGGAATCAGGTGAAAATCCTGAGCGGTCCGGCCACTGTAATAGGGAGAAAATGTGCCCTAAAGTCAGGAGACTTGCCAAAGTATGTAAACATGACACCTTCCGGTAAAGGGTGATTTGTGTATCATTCAATTTGTGCAGTTTAATTATTGAACATACATGGTCCCCATCTCATTCAGGAGGTGGGGACTTTTTGAATTCAATATTATTGCGCACCGTACACCTTTTATAATGAAGAAAGGAAGAGTTGGATGAAAAATACGAAGAATGCATTCATGAAATACAAAAACTATATCTACTACAGTCTTATCGTCTTACTGCTATTTAGCACGATTACATATGCGACGACTTCTAATGAACAAGCCGCTGCATTTGATTTCAATGAAAAAGTAGAGGCTTCTACGCTGAAATTAGCTGGCGGCGGGGATGAATCTTCCGATACTGATACCAATAAGATGATAGAAAGTGATGCCAATCCAGAAGATCTATCGAAATCACAAGAACCGACAAATACGGACAAGTCACAAGAGAAACCGGAAGAAAAGCCGCAAAATCAACCACTCAACAAACTAGGAACTACCCATGCACCACTTAACTCATCGAAAACGAATGACAAGACCAATACATCTGCTGAGGGCAACAACAAACCCGCACCAGAAAAAACAAAACCGAATACGAATACAGATATAGAAATCGTCGATGTGGCGGATCAACAAAATCGCTACTTCACGACGAACATCAAAAATAACGAAACGGTCACTGATCCGGTATATGTCGTCACCGTAAACCACTTGGACGATTCTCTCATTCCCCAGGAAATGAACGTGATGTTAAACGGCAAACAACTGAATGACTTTACAGGCGAAATCATATTTATTGAAGGTACGAATGACATTCAATTTCAAGTTATCTATAAACAATCAGACAATACACTACTTCGTGTCAGTCAATCGTACCGTGTGACGTTAAATAGTGACGATATCATCATCAAGACGGACTTAAAAGATCAAAAAGTGATGGAAGAGACGCTGACGTTCACCGCAACAGCTGCGCAAGGGGAAAAAGATGCGAAGCTGAAAGTGGTAAGTAATCATCAAGAACTAAAACCACTAGCTGGGAGTTCGTATACAGCTACATTAGTTGAAGGGGAAAACACGCTCAAGCTCACCGCGCAACTCCATGGGAAAAAAGCGGAACAGACCTACACCGTGATCTATGAGAAAGAAAAAATCGCTATTTCATTGGAAACAGACTTAAAAGACCAGCAAGCAAATAGCGAAGATTTTTCATTCTACGCGAAAGCTACTGCAAATGAAGTGGATGTAACTCTTAAGATTACCGTAAATGATCAACTAGTAAAATCGTCAGACGGCATGAATTATCGTGTGCAGCTGATCAATGGAACGAATACTGTCAAAGTCGCTGGACACTATCAAGACGAACAATTGGAACGACAGTACACAATCACTTATAAAGATCCGAATGTGAACGAAAAACCACAAGTCGATCCGGATGCACCGAAACTGGTGACCGATTTGAAGTCAGGTAGCACAGTTAAAGGGGATATTAAGACGATCAACGTCTGGCCGGTAACCGCTTCGGGTGAACGTATTCGAGGGAAAAACGTCCAAGTGCAAGTCAATGGGGCGAATATTCCGTTCACATGGGATGACAGTGCGAAAACGAGTTATAAACTGACATTGCAGACGGGACAAAACAACGTCACGATCAAAGTATGGGACGATGAAGGACGCACGGTGAGTGAAACATTTACGGTTACGTCAGTAGCACCGGCAGAAGACGGTGTCATCGGACAAGTAACGATCAGTCTAGAAGCTTCTGTACTAGGTATCCCTTATCTCATCAAGCCGACGAAGATGGATATACACCAAGGCGAAAAAGGTTCCTATATTCTGGATCAGCTACTTCGCAATAATGGATATGAATATGGCAAAACTGGAAACCTCGACAGTAGTTTCTACCTGCGTGACGTCAGTAAGCCAGGCATGCTAAACGGACTCCATATTCCTGATGATCTATGGGAAGTAGTCGAGAAGGTGTCCACCACATCAAATCGCGACATCTACTCACCGGATAGCCTAAGTGAATTCGATTTCGCAAACGGCTCCGGCTGGATGTATAGCGTCAATGGCGATTACCCGAACTATGGATTCTCGGATGCGTATTTCCTCGATGGAGATGTGGTGCGAGTTCGCTACACACTTCATTATGGGAAAGATATTGGCGGGCATGACAGTTCAGGTGAAAGCGGAGCGAATTGGAATAAAGAATGGTAAGGAAAGAGAAGTGACGGAATGAGAAATATTTATGCATGGCTAGTGACAGTCGTGATAATGACGGCGGTACTCCTGCCGTCTGTTGCGTTCGCGACACCTGAAAGTGAAGAATCATTGCTGCACACAATTGAACAAATTATTGCGTGGAAAAAACAAGATGAGAATATTGCAGAGTCTGACCCATTGCTGAGCAAGCCGTTTCTTGCGCATGCGGGGAACACGAACGGTGACTGGTATCCGATAGGCCTCGGGCGCATTGGCTATCCTGACGATTACCAGGCGTATCTCGCGGTCATCAAGAACAATGTGATAGAACGCTATAAAACGAAAGATCAGCTCAGCGATATGAAAGCGACGGAATGGCACCGGATTTCATTGGCGATATTGGCAGCTGGCGGTGATCCGACGGCGGTTGGGGATAGTAACTTGATCGCGGACGGCACGTATAACCGTGGATTGAAAACGTCTTTAGGTGCACAAGGTATCAACGGCTGGATCTGGGGGCTGATTACGCTCGACAGTATGCGTTATAAAGTGCCGGATGACGCGGACATGACAAGAATCGAGGTCATTAAAGAAATTATCTCACTGCAACTTGAAGATGGCGGATTTTCGTTCTATCAAGACGAAGCAGAAACGGATATGACCGCCATGACAATCCAAGCGCTCGCGCCATATTACCAAAGCATGGAAGAGTTCACTTATACACAAAAAGATACAGGTGAAAATGTTACAAAAACGATTCACACGATTGTCGACGAAGCACTAGAAAAGTTATCGGATATGCAAACATCAACTGGTGGCTTCAGCACGCAAGATGACGACAACGTCGAAAGTGCGGCACAAGTACTCGTTGCGCTGACGTTACTCGGTATCCATCCGGATGAAGACGAACGCTTTAAAAAAGGCGACAACTCCTTGCTTGATTTCATTATGGATTACCAAATGGAAGATGGCGGTTTTGTTCACGCCAAAACATATAACGCGGACAATCCTTCTTCATTACCGGATGAATCGAACTCGATGGCTACGGAGCAAGTTCTCTATGCACTTGTATCGCTCTACCGACTGGAAAACGGTTACCGTACGATGTATGATTTCCGTCCTGAAAACCCGCAAGAGATGAAGCAGCAAATGCTGAAGTTGATGGAAGACATTGACGACATCCATGAACATACCGATGCCAAACAGCTTCAGCAATTGCTTGATACATATGAAAACTTTCCTATAGAGGAGCGTTCCTATGTCTACAACTTCCATAAGCTCGCGGAAGCTGCAACAAAGCAATCGATCCAACTCGATCTTCCTGCATTCAGCGAAGCGTATGAAATTAATACGAAAGGCAATGGCGCGATTGCACCGATCTATCAGGAGCAAACCGCGCCACGAAATATTACCGAACAAGATGTAGAAAAAATCGACGCAATTTCTACCCCCTTGACGACAGAGCATTATATTGACGTCATTTCGATGATCGATCAGTTCGAACAAGCCGACAATAAAAGCGACTTTGAAAAAGAATTGGCTCAGCTATACGAATACAAAGAAGAAATGGAGAAAATGGAAGCCGAGATTCAAAGCATTAATGATATGGTGCTCGATCAACTGTATCCATTCAATGAATTAACAAGTAAAGATCGAGACAACGTCGATGCGATTCTCGAGCGATTCAACGCGCTATCTCCGTACGATCAAGGGAAAGTCTTGAACTATGAAGACCTCAAGAAATCGAAAACTCAAATTGACAATGCCGTGAGAGCGAAGCGCATTTCATGGGCACTCGGAATCGTTGCAGTAGGTTTAATCATCGTAGTGATGAGTAGAATCCAAAAAAGAAGGCGTCAAAGAGATTAGAGGGATATAATGAAGAAAGATCTATTAGTTGTAGCATTCATCCTCTTTATCGTCGGGTGGCTCGTCACGGGGACGAAGATTCAATCCGTGGAAGAGTATTACTTGACCCATATCGACGAAATTACGGAAGACTCGGAGACGGTGACGCTTGAAATACGCAGTGACACCGTTCTCGACGCGATGGACAAGCTGAAACCGGGTCTCGAAAAGTATGTAGAACCAGACGGTGAGATCCTTAAAAAAACGGAGTACGTGCTGCGCAGTGGCGATACCGCGTTTGATTTACTCGACCGCGCGACACGTCATCACCGCATCCCGGTGGAGTACCAAGGAGCTGACTACAATATTTACAACAGTATTTACGTCCAAGGCATTAACTACTTATATGAGTTTAATTGCGGTCCGTTAAGTGGCTGGATGTACAAAGTGAACGGCGAATTCCCGAGCCGTGGCGTTAGTCAATACGAGCTGCAAGACGGCGATGAAGTGGAGTTCCATTACACATGTGATGTAGGTAGAGATCTAGTTGGCTATATACGACAATCAAAGAAAGTAGGAAACTAGATGAGCGCATTCTCAAACTTTCACCCTATATTGCTACTTGTCTACGTTACAGTCGTTGTTGTCACGATGTTCAGCTCTTTTCATCCGATCATCGTGGCGCTTGCTTTGATCGGCGGTATTCTGTACTTCTTCATTCTGCACGGAATTCGGACCGCAAGTAAAGACGTGGTCTATTACTTTTTCGTCTTCCTGCTAATTGCCGTAGCCTATCCATCGTATGTACATAACGGTTTCACCCCATTGTTTTTCCTCAATGATCACGCGGTGACACTTGAAGCGGTGACGAAAGGACTTGTCCTGGCAGGTGCCGTTGTCGCCACGTGTTTTTGGACAAAGAGCTATTTCGAGATATTTACGACGAATAAAGTGCTTGCCGTACTGACACGAGTGTCCGCTAACCTCGGCATCCTCGTTTCCATGCTGTGGCGTTTTATTCCGTTATTTAAAACGAAATGGCATGAAAAGCAAATGGCACAACGCGGAATCGGCTATTACAAAGTAAACAGCAGAGTGGAAAAATTTCGCCGCGCATTCGCACTGTGGCGCCAGACGCTCGTACAGACAGCGGAATTAGTCTTCGTGAAGCCAGATGTCATGAAGGCACGGGGCTATGGCATGACAAAAGCGAGAACGCAGTATAGAGTGATGCGGTTCACGAAACGAGACGGAATATTGACGATTGGACTGGTGTTATTTCTTCTTTACTATATTGGGTACTTCTCGCAGCACCAGACGCAGTATTATCCCGAAATCAGTGAACAGACACTAGGCGCAGGACATTACGTCATCATCGGCTTGCTTATGTTCTACCCGTTTATCTATGAAGCGAAGGAGAGTGTCAAATGGCGATACTTACAGTCGAAAATCTGAACTTCCGTTACGAAGAACATCATGTTTTGCAAGACGTGTCTTTTTGGATTAAGCGTGGAGAATTCGTGACACTTTTTGGTCCTACTGGTTCAGGAAAGTCTACGTTATTGAAAATGTTGAAGCGGGAAATGCGACCGAACGGTAAACTAAGCGGCACGGTGTACTTCAACGGTGAAAAATTCGATGAACTGCCCGCATCGACTACGGCGACTGCGATTGGCTACATGATGCAAAATCCAGATGAACAAATGGTCATGGAGAAAGTGTGGCAGGAGTTGGCATTCGGTCTCGAGAATATGGGCGTGTCGACGGAAGACATGCAGCGGAAAATCGCTGAAGTGGCCAGTTTCTTCGGCATCCAAAACTGGTTGCATGACAGTATGAGTGATTTATCAGGCGGACAGAAACAACTTGTCAATCTTGCGGCGGTGCTTGCGATGGAGCCGGATATTTTATTGCTCGACGAACCGACTTCTCAACTCGACCCCATTGCGGCGTCTGAGTTTCTGTCACTTCTGGAGAAAATCAATCGCGAACTTGGCATGACGATGTTAATTGTTGAGCATCGACTGGAAGAGTTATTACCGGTGTGCGACAGAGTATTGTACATGGAAAACGGCTCGCTTCTATATGATACGACACCGAAATCGATTGGAAACTCCTTGCTTGAACATCCGATGCTCGACGCGCTGACTACAGCGATGCGTGTCTATTATAAGCTCGGATTCCGTGATGAGACACCGATTACGGTGCGTGATGGGATTGATTTCATTCGGCACTATCAACCGGCCGTTCTACCGACGGAACCGATGAAAAAAAAGCATCCACCGCTCATCACGGTGAAAAATCTGTATTTCCGATACAATAGGAAGAGTGATGATCTACTCGCCGATATGACGTTTACCGTACATCGAGGTGAAATCTTCACGATTGTCGGTGGCAATGGAGTCGGTAAATCTTCGTTACTAAAGGTACTCGCCGGACTGCATAAGCCGTATGCAGGTAAAGTATGGTTCGATGACGTCGCACCCGGCAAGTGGAAAGGGAATATCGTCTTATTGCCGCAAAACCCGCAAGCTTTATTCATGTACTCGACTGTGAAAGAAGAGCTAATCCACGCGGTTCCTGTGCAAAAATTGCCGAAAGAACAGAGGGAATCGATAGTATCAAGTATGATGAAACAGTTACATATCGAACATTTATCAGAAAGAAATCCGTTTGACTTAAGTGGAGGAGAACAGCAGAAGACCGCGCTTGCAAAATTATTACTGCATAAACCGGATATTTTATTGCTGGATGAGCCGACTAAAGGAATGGATGTTATGTCGAAACAAGAAGTGACGCAGTTGATCCGAACACTCCAAAAGCAGCATATCACGACGATTATCGTGACGCATGATATTGAATTTGCAGCAGAAGTTTCTACACGTGTCGGCATGCTGTTCGATCAATCACTCATCGGGATCAATCATCCGAAAACGTTTTTCACATCAAACCGCTTTTACACAACCGCGGCCAGCAAGATCGCACGCGGATTATTCCCATATGCCATCACAGCGGAAGACATCGTTACTGCTGTGAACTTGAACAACAGGAGGAACTAAAAAATGAGCAATCCATCAACACAAGTACTTCATGAAATGAAAAAAGTAATTAACGGGAAAGACGATGTCATACAAAAAGTATGGATGACGTTCTTAGCCGGTGGGCATGTACTAGTAGAAGATTTACCAGGAGTCGGGAAAACGACACTTGCGAAAGCATTTAGCCGAGTCGTCGGTCTTGATTCGAACCGCATCCAGTTCACGCCAGACGTCGTCGCGTCTGATGTCATCGGCTTCACGATGTTTGACAAAGAGAAAAATGAATTCGTCTTTAAAGAAGGCGCGGTCATGTGCAACTTATTACTCGGAGATGAAATTAACCGGACGTCTTCTAGAACGCAAGCGGCATTACTTGAAGCGATGCAAGAGAAACAAGTGACAGTGGACGGCGTGACATATCCACTCCCAGCACCGTTTCACGTAATTGCGACGCAAAACCCGTATGGCACAATCGGTACGCAGCCGCTACCAACCGCGCAAATTGACCGTTTCATGACGAAGTTGAGCGTAGGATATCCGGATTTTGAAGACCAAGTTGAGATGTTGAAAAACCGTCAGCAGACAGATCCGTTATCTTCACTTACACAAGTCATTACGAAAAACGAATTGCTCGCGCTACAGCAGCAAGTACAGAACTTGTTCATTCATGAGGAGATCTTACGCTATGTCACAGCACTAACCGAGAAAACGAGAAATCACCCATCGATCCATCAAGGAATCAGCCCGCGTGGCGCTCTCGCTCTTTGCCAGATGGCGAAAGCACATGCCTTCTTACAAGAGCGTGATTACGTTATTCCAGAAGATATCCACGCCGTGTGGTTGCCAACGAGCCGACACCGCATCGTCATGTCGAGTGTACCTGGTGCGGAACATGAGCAGGATACGCTACTCGAAAAATTACTGCTAAGTGTTGCCACGCCCGACCAAGCAATGCTTGCGACATTTTGAGGGCTGGTCGTATGATAGGGACACTACTCATTAGCGTCGTGTGGCTGCTGTTTACGCTCGCATTTTTCATCTTCACGACGACGCATTTCGCTCTATTATTTGCAGTCGGTTCGCTTATTGTCTGGCTGTGGCTCGTGTTGAGCGTTTATCTCGTCAAAGGAAAAATCCAGTGCGAGATCATCACGGCGAATGAAATTTTTAAAAATGAACAGATGGGCTATCAACTACGTATACACAATACGAGCCGTTTATCTGTTACACAACTACAACTACATCTCGTCATTGAGCATATATTTACAGGTAGACAAGAGAGTCACCACCACGTCTTGTCTATCCCAGCGAAATGTACGGAAGAATTTGCGTTCGTTCTGCCGCAGAAATATATGGGACAAGTGAATATACGAATCAAACAACTGACGATCAAAGACAGTTTCACGTTCTTCCGTTCCGTGCAGAAACTAGATACGCAGTCTGCGATGTTGATCGTGCCGAATCCGTATTTCTTAAAACTTCAACGCATTGAGCAAAATCAACACGTCTTGCAAACACCGGGTATGATCCCGATGAAGAAAATAGATGGCGAAGAGCTGGCGGAGTTGTCGGTATATAAACTGGGTGACTCGGTTAAACGCATTCATTGGAAATTATCGAGTAAGGGCGATGAGCTATTCGTCAAACAGCATGAAACGCTGACAGGAGATGCGGTCATGATGACGCTCGACTTCACGTCGTTTACGAATCGCGTAGCACTCTATGACGAATTCATCGAGACATTTTCCGCACTGCTCTATTCCTACGTCGCAAGCGATCACGTAGTGCAATTCATTTTGAATCATTCGACGGGTGAGCAATTGACGATCGACAATGAACGGGATGCAGCGAACGCCATAAAAAAAGTATTGACGAGAAACGCTACAGAGTTATCGATGTCAGATGAACAGTGGAAAAAGCTTAGACGAACGTATCCAAACTGTATCGTATTGACGACGAATATCGCGCGTAGTACCGAATATCAGACGGTCGTCATCTCGGATCAGAAGGAGGAATCATCTGTATGAAATGGCTAGATGGAGTAGTTGCGTATAGTGTCCTCGTAGCGGCCTTCCTCGTGATCCGTGCGATGCTGTTTCCTGAAATGAGTATCGTACCTGCGCTCGTTCTCGTCTTACTGTGGATGGTCGCGCGTATACAGTGGAAACAGCGTGGCGGCGATATCGTCTTGATTGCGAGTGTTATTTTCAGTTTGATTTTCTTATCAACGTACATAGATGACGTGAAACGAACGATCAACGAGTTGTTCATCACACTTGCGGAACATAAGCATATATATATGGATCTATTGTCCGTCAATGAAACGACTTCTTGGCTAAACGGCATGATCCTTGGTCAAATCGCTTTGTTAATCGGCAGTGCAATGTATTACGCCGTAGCGAATCAAAAACGTTGGATCCCTGTTGCGCTTGCACTCGTGACGTGGTCAATACAATTAATTCTTGGCACGTCACCATCATTGCTCCTCGATATTCTGTTTTTCGCAGTGCTGATTGTGACATTGCTGTATATGAATCAACTTTCATTACGCTGGTGGAAACGGATTGCGATCGTGCCCGTTTCGTTAGTCGTGCTCATGTTCGTCTACATGGTGATCAGTCCAAACGGCAACGAAGAGTTTACAGGCAGTTCGAAAATCGAAGACAGAGTACGGTATCAAGGGGAAAAGTGGCGTTATTATAAAGGTGAAGAGCCCGTGCTGACAGCTGGAAACTTCCAGCGACTTTCTACGTTTACACCGGACGACCATACTGCGTTAAAAATTGCGATGGAAAATCCGAGTCCTCTATATTTAAAAGGATTCGTCGGTTCGACATACACGCCGAGCGGCTGGAAGGAAATCGACGGGGAAGCGTATATGGAAGTGAAGTCTCTACTTGAAGCGTTACAGAAAGAAGATTTCACCGGAGCGAAACAACTGAGCTTGGCTGCAGAAAGTAGTTTGCCAGATCAGTATGAGGAAGCAAAACTCGTCATTCAAAACGTCGGTGCATCCAGTCGATATATTTATACACCGTATGAATTGGCGGAGATAGATGGAAACCTTGTCCGTTCCAAACAAGCCGACGCGCTCCATGCGACAGGTATTTTCGGCAGACGTACAGTGGAAATGAACTATATGCTGACACCGTATACCGATTATCCGCAAATCGCGAATGCAGTGTACACGACAAAAGGCACCGACTATTTACGTCGTGAAAGTCATTACAATCAATATGTCTACAATGAATACCTCGCTGTACCGCAAGACAGTTTAAACGTATTGCGCAATCATATGGACGAGAGCGTACTTGATACAGAAACCCGTTTACCGTATGAGAAAACGATTCAGGAAGTCGAAAACTTCCTGGCACAAACGATAAGTTACAACGAAAATCCCAAACCAATAAAGGACCAGGATTTCCTAACGGGGATTTTGGAAGAGTCAAAAGAAGGGTTCTCCGTTCACTATGCGACGGTTGCTACATTGGCATTTAGAATGCTCGGCACGCCTGCGCGTTATGCGGAAGGCTATATCGTCGGACTGGATGACGTAAAAGATTTACAGTCATTTAGTGAAATCAATGTCAGTGAGAAAAATGCCCATGCGTGGACCGAAATCTACGTCGACATGGTTGGCTGGGTGCCGATTGAAGTGACACCGGGTTACGCAGAGAAAATGCCGGAGATCAATAAAAAAGATTATCCAGCATTAGACGGATCTGATTCACCAGACGCAACTGGCGGAAGCACGGTTGAACCTGAACCGAATGATACAACAGAGGTGCAGGAAGATCAGGACAAGCCGGAAGATTCGAAGCAAGTGAATCCAAACACTACTATCTGGTTCTGGTTGAATATCATCATTGCGTTCGTCATGTTGACCCTGTTCGTGCTGTACTACGTAAGAAAAAGAAAACGTCAGCAAAAACTTCGGGTGAGAGATCACCGATTGGCTGTCATCCATCATGTTCAGTACATGGTGCAAATGCTAGAGAAAGAACAAGTCGTTACGAAGCTGCCTTCATTTGAAACGATACCTGAAGCAGTTAGTAAAATTGATCCGCAACTTCAACTAGAAGCAGAGGACGGATTGAAAATTTATCAAAAAGCCAAATATAGTCCGCACGGCGTGACCGATGAAGAGCGTGTGAAGGTAGAAACATTGTTTGCGCATGTTCATAGTGCTGTGAAGAAATCGAAAAAAGGGGTAAAGAGATTACGATTTATTGTGCGTTATCAATGAACTAAGCACCGCTTTTGGCGGTGCTTTTTTTGGTGCCAGGTCCCCGAACTATTCAGAATTGTTTGGGGACCTGGCACCAAAAAATGAATCCTTTCACACACTCTAAACGTATGAATAGTAGAGCGATGCTTGTTCCATAAATGATGTAAATTGCTATCAAATAGTACGATAAATGAAACAGGAGAGTGAAGTATGGAAACGGAAAAACGAATGGAATTAGTTCATGTTATTGTGGAAGAAGTAAGACCACTGTTACAAGGTAGTGAATCAAAAAAGTTAGTGGATTACGGCAGTGGTTCTGGTTTAGTTAGTTTAGAACTTACGGATTTAGTAGATTCGATACTGCTCGTAGACTCTTCAAAACAAGCGTTACAGGATGCCAAAGATAAAATTGAGGCAAGAGGCATTACAAATTGCGAAGTACTGTATTCAGATTTCACTGAAGACATGCCTGAACTTAAGGCGGACATCGTGCTAGTATCATTAGTTCTTCTTCATATTCCTGACACTACATTAATTTTGCAAAAGTTATTTAGCATTTTGCCAAATGACGGCCAATTAATTATTGTGGATTTTGACAAAAATGAAAAAGTCAGTCATCCGAAAATTCATAGTGGATTTACGCATGAGGAACTAAAAAATATATTAACCGAAGTAGGATTTACATCTAGTACATGTAAGACCTTCTATCATGGAAAACAACTTTTTGCGAACCAAGATGCCTCCATGTTCATAGCCACTAGTAGAAAATAATTTTCTATATAAACTAGCTCGATTGCTTATTTCACGCAATCGAGCCATTTGGAAAATAGGAGGTAATAGAATGCCTACGTGTGAAAAATGTACTAATCAATGGAGTTGGAAACAAACAATAAAAAAGACGTCGACATTGAATCCTGCCATGACTTGCCCATACTGCGGTGAAAAACAGTATCAAACGCAAAAATCTAGAGGGAAAGTGAGTATGTTAACTCCGATCGTTTTATTGCCACTGCTCATTCAATTGTTTTTTGATGTGCCAGGAGCTATATTACTCAGCGTATTTCCTATTTTATTCATTTTCGTCATCATACTATATCCATTTTTAGTGAAGTTAAGTAGCCAAGAGACATACATAGGGGAATAGTGAGGCTGTTCATACACTAGGTTTCAGCATCATACGCTTGATTACACAGAAAAAACCATCTAATGCAAACGGAGACATTCCGAAAGCATTAAATGGTTTTTCTTTAGGCTATAAATAACGAAATGAAATTAGGGAATGTGAATTTATTCTTTCCAATAGGCGTTTGTGTCTTCAATCATCTTTTTCGATGATTGCAATCCACCGCCATAGAACCATGCTTCTGTGTCTAGATAAATTATATGGTCATTCTTATAAGCGTTCGTTCTTTTCACAAGTTCATTTTCAAACATTTCCTTTGTGCTATCATGAGCGGTATTTAGTACTGCACTACGATCCACAACAAAGATGATGTCTGGATTTTTCTCTGTTATGTATTCAAAATTAATGGATTGACCAAATTTGGCTTTTTCAATATTCTCATCCACCGCTTTATATCCAGCGACATCATGGATGAATCCACCGTAACGCGAACCAGGTCCATAGGCACTAATTTTCCCTTCGTTTACCATAACAATCAAAGTTTTCGCATCAAGATCTTTCGTTTTCTCTTGAATAGCATCGACTTTTTCATTTATTTCCGTTAGTTCTTTATCAATTTGCTCTTCTTTATTAAATAGGTTGGCGATGGTTTCCATATTGTCTGTAAATGAATCCATATAGTTCGTGAAGTCGACACTCATATAAACAGTTGGAGCAATACTTTTAAATTCATCATACATTTCGGCTTGACGATCCCCGATAATAATTAGATCCGGTTTCATTCCATCAATTGCTTCAAAGTCTGGTTCCACTAAACTTCCTACATTTGTATATTCAGATCCAGCATATTTTTTAAGATACTCAGGTACCGCATTTTGTGGAACACCTGCAACCTCAATGCCCAATGAATCTAACGTATCTAAAACACCAAAGTCCAATACAACAATTTTTTCTGGTACTTTATTCAACACTACTTCTTGATCATCAAGCTCATGCTGAACTTTTATTTCAGTTGATTCCGCACCTTCTTGAGTAGTACTAGACGATTCGTCCGCTTGGTTATCCGTTTCTTTAGATGTACATGCGGAGATCACTAGCATACAAGTAAATAGTAATACAAACAATGACCATTTTTTCACGACAATTAACCCCTCTTTGTATCAAATTGCATTTCCTAAAGCAAAATCTTGAAATGACTCGCGCTCTCAATCCAATGATCGGTATGCTTGGAATCCATTTCGTTCGTTACCAGAAATGAATAAGGAAAAGACTACATTCATTATACAATAAACAAATGATAATGACTATCATTTTCAAATGAAAGTTGAAGGATTTAGTAGTATTCAGAAAGTGTTCGAGAAGTAAATAATCGATAGTATTTCTCGCTCTAAAGATCTAAAAAGTATCGCATGAACTGAACACTACGTCCAATAAAAAAATGCTATGCTAGTAAGAATAAGTAGTAGGATAATATTGTAATTTATAACGAATTTGAGGAGCCACGCCATGAAAGATTTTTATAGTGCAGTAACTTATGTTAATGAAAAGATGTATGAGCCAAATCATTTGATTTTACAATTAATTAAAGAAGAAAAGCAAAATGCTAAGTACGGAGCTGGTACATTTCAAATAGCTTCTAGAACCGTTCGATTTAGAGTAGCGAATACAACACCTAGAAAAGTAGGGCAGTTTGTTGCGTTTTGGGAAAAGGACGACAATAATAAAAATCAACCTTATTCATACGAGGAAGCACCTGATTTGTTCGTGATTACTACTTTTAAAAATACACATGAGTTTGGACAATTTATTTTCCCAAAGGACGTGATGTTGCAACAGAATATGGTTAGCTCCAGTTCAACAAAAGGGAAAATGGCAGTAAGAGTGTATCCGAGCTGGGATCATCCTGCTAGTAAACAAGCGTTGAAAACACAGCAGTGGCAGTTACCTTATTTTGCAGATATGAGGACATTAAATGAAATAACCAAAGACAAAATAATGGAACTGTATTTGTGATAATTCACTGCGATCAGGTGACTGTAATATTCAGAATTAGTTCAAGACCTAGAAAACATCAGAGTTTTAGAGGACTGTAGATCTAATGAACGCGATTGTATTATGGTAAGCGTCAAAACGTGAACACATATTAATAGAAGAAGATTCGTGAGATACTCCTCCCATAGAACATGTTTTGGGAGGGATTTCTTTGAAAAGAAAAGAGAAAGAAGCATACTGGTCTGCGAAGATCGATGAATATCAAAGCAGTGGACTAGCACTTTCTGAATGGTGTGATACGGCAGAGGTCGCTGTCCATAATATGAAGTATTGGCTACGCAAGCAGTCGCCAGTTAATCCTGCCACACATCAGGAGACCAGTTGGGTCTCCTGTGTGGTGGAAGAGTCGATAGAAGATTCGATTTCGTT
>NZ_AUDQ01000007.1 GCF_000425545.1 Sporosarcina ureae DSM 2281
CCCACAGGAGTGATTATACATTCGGATCAAGGGAGTGTGTATACGTCATACGCGTATCAAGCCTATATCAAGGATAACGACCTGATCGGCAGCATGTCACGTCGAGGAAACTGTTGGGACAATGCGGTGATTGAATCATTTCATTCGAGTCTGAAATCTGAAGAATTTCAATACGTTAAATTTAATTCATTACGCAATAATATTGTAGTTGAACGAGTAATTGCCTATTTAAATTATTATAATGAAGAACGTATCCAAGAAAAATTAGGCTACCTGACACCGATAAAATATGGTGTCAAAGCAGCCTAATCATGGTGTTTTATATGTGTCTCATATCGCTAGGTCAGTCTACATTGGGGATGTACAAGTGTACCTTTTTTAATGAACTCATTAAATAGTATAGGCAGTTATATAAGCGTAACATAGTAAAAAAATAAATAGTGTATTTATTGCTATGAATAAAAAGATTATGTGAATATATGATTAAACGTTCACTTTTCTATGATATCATGGTTTAATAGTAAATAACTTACTAGTTAGAAAGTGAGGAGAGAGTAATAAAGATTCGAAGTTCACTTCGGTTATATGATGAATTCTTTTTGAGGTTAGTATGTAATGAGTCTCGATGAAAAGGAGGAAAGGTATAATAATAGAATGAAATGATCGCTCCGACCACCATTCGTTGTAAGCGGTTTCAAAACGAAAAATAGCCTCGAAACAAATCCATACCCTCACTTCAGAAATAAAAGCACGTCTCGTAATAGAAAATTTCACTAAAAAAGAAATCATTCATGAAATGTAAAAATTAGCGATGTTGCTAACTAAAAAGGGAGTTTTGGAAAATGAAGAAATTCATACTGATGATCGTACTACTAGCTGTATCTGTATTAGTACTTGCCGCTTGTGGTACCGATGATGAGAAAGCATCTGAAGGTACTGAAGATCAGGGCTATAAATTAGTGAATGAAGGAAAATTCACATTTGCTGCAAGCGGGCTGTACAAACCATTTAGTTTTGAAGAAGACGGTACACTTACAGGCTTTGATATAGAAATCGGAAATGCGCTTGCTGAGAAAATGGGACTTGAAGCGAACCCCGTGACGAATCCATTTGAAACGATTTTACAAGGGCTAGTTGGGAATAAGTTTGATGCAATTATTGGTTCTATGGCGTATACAAAAGAACGTGCAAAGCAAGCGGACTTCACCGAGCCTTACTATTATTCGGGTGGAATGATTTTCGTTGCAAAGAATAATAACGAAATTACATCTCCTGAAGATTTAAATGGCAAGAAAATTGGTGTAGTAGCTCAGTCCACATATGAAGAACCTGCTAAAGAATTGTCGGACGATATCCAGTATTACAGTAGTGATGTAGTAGCATTAAAAGATTTAACCGTTAAAGATCGTTTAGATGCAGTGATCACCGCGGACATCGTGGGCTATGAAGCGATAGAAAACGGATTTGAAATCAAAGAGGTCGACAAGCCGATGTGGGTAGAACAACCTTCCGTCGCGGTGAATAAAGAAAATCCAGAATTAACAAAAGCGCTTGATGAGGCATTACAAAAGATGATTGACGATGGGACGTATGAGGAAATCTCAAATAAATGGTTCGGTCGTAATTTACTTGATATTGATTTAGAAGGTGTCGAGTTATTGGAGTAAATATAATCTCCACCCATTTTTTAGAAAGTTGGTGTGCCGGTGCCTGAGTTTTTGATTACATTTTATGACGTATTCAAAAATACGTACAAAGGATTTTTACAAGCAGGTTTACTAACCATCGAAATCACGGCGATCGCAGTTGTAATCGGAGTGGTCTTAGGTGTCATTTTTGCCCTAATGAAAATTTCAAACTCCAAAATACTGCAGACGATCGCAAATATTTATATTACGCTAATTCGAGGAACACCGTTAATTGTTCAGATTATGTTCCTATACTTCGGTATCACATCCATTATTGTTTTAGATAACTTTTGGGCAGGTGCCATTGCATTAGGTGTCCACAACGGTGCGTACATTGCAGAAATTTTCCGTGGATCTATTCAAGGAATTGACAAAGGGCAACGCGAAGCAAGTCTTGCACTAGGGATGAATAGTTCATTGACGATGAGACGGATCGTCTTTCCGCAAGCTTTACGTCGTGCGATTCCGCCGCTCGGAAATCAATTCATCATTACATTAAAAGATTCGTCATTAGTCTATGTCATTGGTGTATCTGAAATGTTTGGCGTGGCAAATCGTGTAGCTGCTTCTAACTTTAAACAATTCGAAACGTTTCTCGTAGTGGGTCTTTATTATCTTATTCTCGTTCTTATTTTTAGCGCTCTATTAAGATGGTATGAGAACAAATTGGATGTGGATAAATAATGGGGGCAGATACGATGATAAAAGCAGAAAATATTCACAAGTCATTTGGAGATTTGAAAGTGTTAAAAGGTATCGATATGGAAGTGCACCGTGGAGAAGTGGTGGTTCTCATCGGGGTCAGTGGTTCAGGAAAGAGTACCTTCTTGCGGTGTTTAAACTTTTTGGAATTGACAAATGAAGGCGTAATCACAATTGATGGAAAGCAAGTCAATCAGAAGAAAGACAATTTAGCCAAGATCCGAGCGGAAGTGGGAATGGTGTTTCAACACTTTAATTTATTTCCGCACAAAACCGTCTTAGAGAATGTGATGGAAGCGCCTTTAATGGTCAAGAAAATGGACAAAGTACAAGTGAAGAAGATGGCCCACGAGATATTAAAAAAGGTAGGGCTATCCGAAAAAGCAGCAGTCTATCCTAATAAATTATCTGGTGGTCAAAAACAACGTGTTGCGATCGCTCGAGCACTTGCCATGGAACCGAAAGTCTTATTATTCGACGAACCAACTTCTGCTTTAGACCCTGAACTTGTTGGGGAAGTGTTGCAAGTCATGCAAAACTTAGCGGAGGAAGGGATGACGATGATCGTTGTTACGCACGAAATGAAGTTTGCAAAAAATGTTGCAGATCGAGTGATTATGCTAGACGAAGGAGTCATCATCGAAGATTCTGATGCAGAGACATTCTTCAATCACTCGACAAATGAACGAACACTGCAATTTTTAGAAATGGTGGACGTTTAAGATCAATCAAAGCTCTATTTCGAATTTTACAAGAGGTACTAGATTCCCGAACAGCTCCATGTTCAGGTTTCTGGTACCTCTTTTATTACGTGTAAAGAAACTTCATGGTTGCTAAATTAGGAGTTTTTAAGGAGTTATTCTATTTGCGTTTTATTGGACAACTAAAGGGCAAAATAAAAGTAAAGATGTATATAGAAAACTTCTACTAGTCTACAGATCACCTATTTTGTAAGACATTACATTGTGAAACAGAAAGGAGAAATACAATTTATGAAAAGTTACGGAAGATTTTTAGCTATGATTGCAACCTCTACTGTTGTGATGTTTGGACTCATGTACGTAAACACCTATGCATTCGATCACGTGTTTTTTAGTGAAACACGTCTGTATATGGCCTTGTTGATGGGGGCTGTGATGGCGGTGATCATGATGGGGTATATGTGGAAAATGTATGAGAATAAAAAGATGAATGCGGGGATCATGGCGGCAAGCGTCATCATATTCGCTTTATCTTTATTTTTAATCCGAAGTCAGACCACAGTAGACGACACTTCCTGGATGAAAGCGATGATACCTCATCATTCCATCGCGATTTTGACTAGCGAACGAGCAAATATTTCTGACCCGCGTGTAAAAGATTTAGCGGATGGAATCATTGAAACGCAGAGAAAAGAAATTAAAGAAATGAAAGAGCTGATTGACGATTTGAAGAAGAAAGATGAGAAGAAGGAAGACTAAGCGCACTGAACGTACCGGTTTCTTAAAGTGTAAGAAATCGGTACTTTTTATTATGTAAAATTTCTAAAGAATATAGCGAGAGATATGGAGACTCCTGAATAAGATCTGTACGTAAGAGATTTCCCAGGAAACGTTGAAGCTTTCGAAATATATACCGATGCTATTTTAGCTAATCTAGCGGAGCAATAGAACGGATTTTCACTCGAAGTATATGTGATTAACTTCTGATGATTCTGGCCATACTGTCAGGAGAAATAGCAAGCACTTTGTTGAGGAGGAATACAGTGGAAAAGAAACAACCTAAAAAGAATGACGGTCAAATGGAAGAGCGAGAAATACTTACGACGCGCCAAGGGCATCCCGTCCAGGACAATCAAAACATCAGAACAATTGGCGACCGTGGCCCTGCTACGCTAGAGAATTATCATTTTATCGAAAAAATCTCTCATTTTGATCGTGAGGAAATACCTGAACGAGTAGTCCATGCAAGAGGCTCGGGTGCGTTTGGTTACTTTGAGACATATGGGAAAGCTGGGAATGAGCCCGTTGAAAAGTACACCCGTGCCAAAGTGTTTTCGGGTGCTGGAAAAAGAACGCCTTTAGTCGCACGTTTCTCTACTGTAGCGGGTGCTAAAGATTCGCCCGAAACGGCACGAGATCCGCGAGGCTTTGCGGTGAAGATGTATACAGAAGATGGCAACTGGGACTTAGTGGGAAATAATTTGAAGATATTTTTCATTCGGGATGCGATGAAGTTCCCTGATATGATTCACGCATTCAAAGCTGATCCAGCTTCCAATATACCGCATCCGCAACGCATGTTTGATTTTGTGTCTCGATCGCCAGAATCTATTCATATGATCACATTTTTGTTTTCACCATGGGGCATTCCCGCAACGTATCGTCACATGCAAGGCTCAGGTGTGAATACATACAAGTGGGTCAATGACAAAGGCGAAGCGGTTCTAGTGAAGTATCATTGGGAGCCAAAGCAAGGTATCCGTAATTTAACACAGGAAGATGCCGATGCGGTACAGGCAAAAAACGTTGCACATGCGACGCAAGATTTATCTGAAGCAATCGAACGTAAAGAGTACCCTGAATGGGAACTTTTTGTGCAAATTATGGAAGATGGGTATCACCCAGAATTGGATTTTGATCCGCTTGATAATACAAAGCTTTGGCCGGAAGAACAGTTTCCTTGGCTGCCAGTAGGGAAGATGGTGTTAGATCGCAACCCTGATGACTTCCATATGGACATTGAGCAAGCGGCTTTTGGAACTGGAGTACTTGTAGATGGAATGGATTTTTCAGACGATAAAATGCTTCAAGGCCGTACATTCTCGTATTCCGATACACAACGTCATCGAATCGGCACGAATTATCTCCAGTTGCCTGTAAATGCACCGAAAAGAGAGGTCCGGACAAACCAGCAACGTGGTCAAATGGACCAACGCGACGCCAACGAGTCGGGAGACAATCCACATATTAATTATGAACCATCCATGCTCGGTGGATTTCGAGAAGCAACAGGGGAAAGCCGGCCTCCGCACAGACCTACGTATAACGCAGCGGCAATGAGCGCGCCAATTGACCGACCGAATAATTATGGGCAAGCAGGCGAGACGTTCCGACAGTTTGAAGAATGGGAACGAGAGGAATTAATCAATAATCTTTCCGATGCGCTCGCAGCGTGTGATGTACGCATACAAAAAGCGATGATCGAACACTTTACGCAAGCGGATTATGAATACGGGCGTCTTGTACAAGCGGGTATTGAACAGAAAATAAAAGAACTGGAAGGATCGGCGGCAGAACCTAACATCCCTGGTCGTGAGTCAGGTCAATCAAAATTTGGACAGGGCACACCTGATTCTAAAACGGCTGTGAAAGATGCAGTGGACAAAGGCCATGAAGCAGATCCTTATTGATGAAAAGGTTTAGCGTCTTTTATCTAAGCTGAAATATGGTGTGAATGAAGAGTGAGTAGCATCTGTATAGGAAACAAATGTGATTGTGCAAGCAACTACATTTGTATCGTATATAGATGTTTTTTTCATTTTCCAATCCTATTTATCACTTTGACGGTTTTATGCAGAGTTTAATAAAGTAAATGACAGAGTAGTTAGAATATTCAATGGAGAAATGATATACTTTATACTAAGTAGTGTCTGTAGGCGATTGCACGGAATGAGTAACATATGCAAAAGATGCAAGTGGAACTAGAGTAGAATACTTGTTTTCATGATAAAAATATCACTTACAACCCGCTAAAAAGATGGGGAGGTGAAGTTGTGAATAAGACCTTTTGGATTCCATTAATAGTTTCATTTGGAACGATGATAGTACTCTATATCATAGGCTTTATAGCGAATATAGATAGTCTTATATTTAATATTTCACTCTCGCATACTGAGATTTCACTAGTACCGATCGGTGTTGGCATAGTCATGGGGTTTATTAGTGAACGGATAATCAAATCGAAATCACATGCCAATTAATCTTAAATTAGAGCATGATCTAGCATCGCACGTAGAGTAGTAGTTATTTTTCAAAAAATGCAAGTAGTTATTTATAGTGAAGTATGTAGTGGCTACCGTTGTTCAACGAGCGAAATACGAAAAATCATACTATGTAAAAGGGGGGCACAGTGTATGAATATTTCTAAAATAGATGAAATCAATAGTCTTTATCGAAGATTAATAGACACGTGGAACAACCGTGATGCAAAAGGAATGGCTGAACTATTTACAGAACAAGGAATTCAAATTGGTTTTGATGGAAGCAAAATGGTTGGACGAGAAGATATCTTATCGCATCTCGCATCCATCTTTGAAAATCACCCCACTGCCCCTTTTGTAACTAAAGTAAAAGACGTTCGGGCAGTAGGAACAGATACGGCAATAGTACAAGCTATCGCAGGGATGATTCCACCTGGAAAAACAGATATTGAGCCCACAGTAAACGCCCTTCAAACTCTTGTCACAGTTAACAAAGACGGTAATTGGAAAATTGAGCTCTTCCAAAATACGCCCGCTCAATTTCATGGGAGACCAGAACTAGTTGAGCAAATGACAGATGAGTTAAGGCGATTAATTAACGAATGATAAAGTCGTAACCGCGTCATGTATTTTGGCCATGAAGTGGAGAAACTTTACTTCGTGCTAATCATTATCTATCTCTATATATCCTTTAAGAGCGAGCAGGTTTTCGTCCCAATATGGTCCAAAGAAACTAAGCCAGTCCCTCAATTCAATCAATGGTTCGGAAGTAAGCGTATAGCGGATTTCATGTCCCACTTCTGACGTCTAACAAGCCTCGCATTAAAGAGAATGTGAAGATGCTGATTTACTGCTGTACGGCTTAAATGATAGAACTCCACACTATCAGTTATGGATCATTCTTTTTCAGCAAGCAATTTTAACAGACTACGACGAGTTGGATCAGAAATTGCTTGGGAAATATCTTGCTTAGATGATTTCTCCACACTTAAGCCTTTAGTACGGCAGGAAGTTTCTCTTTTACAATACGTTCCCAACCGCTCTCCATAAATCCACGAACAACTGTGTGAGGTTGTTCAAATTCGGATACTTTACAAGGTGAGTCTCCAAATTGCTCTGTATGAAGTGCAAATTCATATCCTACAATTGGTTTAAGTGAATATGGCATCCACCATGCAGCAATGCCATACTTTTTCAAGCGGCGTTAAGTATAACAGTTTTACGAATATCTTCTAATTTTTCTTGTGAATTCATGATTCATACTTCCTATCTAAATATTGACATTTGGTATCGATGTGAAAAAACTATGACTATTTGATTAAACATCATTACTTAAACAAAAACGAGAGTTTGGCTCGAGTCGCTCTGATTTCCATGTTGCTGACGAATATCTGCTCTGCGTATTGGATGACTGATTGGATTCATTGAAGCATATAGATTGAAGGTGATTGATCGAAAAAGGCG
Organism: Sporosarcina ureae DSM 2281; assembly: GCF_000425545.1. Lineage (GTDB taxonomy): Bacteria > Bacillota > Bacilli > Bacillales_A > Planococcaceae > Sporosarcina > Sporosarcina ureae. The sequence continues at coordinate 7,816 of NZ_AUDQ01000007.1, forward strand.
AATGAGTAAAGTAGGAGGGAATATACATGAATAAAGGACAAGCTCAATCGAACGAGAATGCTGGGAAGAAAGAGTATATCGAAACACCTGTTAAAACGATTTTTAATAAATTTGCCAACCAAAAAGACGTGACCTTCATATACGGAGAACCGATTGAACTTGGTTTGCAAAAAGTAGTCCCTGTGGCGAAAGTTAAATATGCAGTAGGTGGGGGTGGTGACGGTAGTGGAGGGGAAGGTGGAGGCGGTGCTTTTACAATTAAACCCATTGGCGTCTATGTAATTACACCAGACCAGGTGAAGTTTGAGTCTACGTTGGATGTGAAGAAACTCACTGCGTTGACTGTGGTTGTTGGTGGAGTTCTAGGTTTATTGGCACTTTGCAAGGGGAAATGAACGAAGCTCGAAAAAGTTATAGCTGTTCGATTTGTTCCATTCATTACGCTAATCTAATTTTTGAAATCAAAACTTTTAGAGCGTGTCTTCTAGGTAACTTACTAACCTAGAAGACACGCTCTATTATTCAACACCCTATGGACTATGGAAAGAGGAGCTGTCTCATTTCGGGCTTGTACTTTTCCGTGAGCAGCATAATCTAACGCTTTTTCCATAAATTAAAACCCTTGCGCTTCTTCACTTTCCTTTTTTCAATGGGAACATTCGGCGTAGGTGCAGGGTTGTAGGGCTCTACATATAGACCCGAATAGGATTTATACCATGTAAAGATATGCTCGACAATTACCTTAATAACAGCATAAGCTGGAATTCCTAGTATAACACCTGGCACGCCGAATAATTTCCCAGCTGTCAGCAATACGATAATAATAGTTACGGGATGTATTTTTAAATTACTGCCCAAAATCAACGGTTGGATCAATCTGCCTTCAAGTGCTTGTTCAACGGCAAACACAATAATGACTTTCACCAACATGAAAGGTGAAGATGCTAATGCAATAATGACAATCGGTATAATCGCAAGGAACGATCCTAAATAAGGAACTAAGTTTAGGACTCCTGCTACGATCGCAAGTAGAACGGCATACTCAAGGCCGACAATCGCTAAACCAATCCAGAACATCAATCCTACAAAAAATGCTACTACTAATTGCCCACGGATATATTGACTGATTTTCGTATTAATTTCTTTTAATACTCGATACGTAGTGGCACGCATCTTCGTCGGCAACAGTTTCATCGTATGATACGGTAAATCACGTCCGTCTTTCAATAAAAAGAATAAAAGAATCGGCATAGTGAGCAATGCGATGACCACATTGGTCACAGTTCCGAGTACGCTACCGATACCCGAGAAAGCAGAATCCATAAAGCCTTTCGATTGTTCTGTTATCGAGTCTATAATACTTTGATCGATATCGTCCAACTTACCTTGCAATTGAGAAAATAAATTACTACTTAATAAGCTCTCAAATTGTGCCAATAATTGAGTCCAATATTCCGGCCAGTTTTGAATGAGGCTGGTAGCTTGCTCGCGTATAATCGGAATGAGGATGATCACGCCCCATGCCACTAATCCACTGATGACCATGAAGACTAGTGCAATTCCCCAAACACGCTTGATTTTCTTTCTTTCCATCATATCGATCAATGGATTTACTAGATAAAATAGAATCCCCGCCATGATGATAGGTAATGCCACTACACCGAGAAACTCTTTTACAAAATGAAACATATGCATAACTTTCGAAAAAACTAGTAAGTTCAATAAAATGACTAATGATATCAATAATATAGCGACTACTTTATTATCCAAAAACCAGTTTCGGAACCAAGTAGTCATAGTTCGTATTTTATCATTTTCCATGTCTTGCACCTCTTCTCGTGAAATAACTTGGATTCAACATCCATCTTATGTCTCACCAGAAATCCGTTCGCTAGTATCTACGTCTTGACCCGCCAACCGCTTTTCAAAAGTCTTCCGCCAGCTAGGGGACAACTCTTCAACTTCCAGCAATCGACGCACCGATTCCCAGTCATGCTTGTCCTGATGCATCAGCCGATTCGCTTCAGCTACTGAAATAGCATGTGCTTGGCGTGTTAACGGAACTAACCGATCGGTCGGCGAAACCAACCCTTCTTGCAACACGCGGAAATAAAAGCCTGTAAAACCTGTATCCTGTACAAGAAGCGGCAAATCTTTTCGGTCATAGACAAGCGCCAACTTAAAACAAGGCTGGCGAGGCTGACTCACTTGAACAATCGCTTCGCCAAGCTGAAAGGAGTCACCAATACAAACATCTTCCTCTGTCATCCCAGTTATAGTAAGGTTTTCGCCGAACGCTCCGTACGGAAGTGTCCTCTCCAATGTGCGTTCCCAATGAGGATAATGTTTACATGGATACACACAAACTGCTTTATGAACACCACCGTGATGAACGAGATCTCCCTGACCATCTCCAATGAAGTGTACAGAGGATAAAAAAACCGCTTGCTGCACCCGCTCTTTGAAAAAGCCGGTCGTAACAGATTTCTTTCCAAAAACGATATCTTTAGGTTTCCCTACATTTAATGAAAGAATCTCCACCTTATTCATGGAATCACCCCCCAGCACAATCAATATATCACTTGGATATAAGTGTATCACTATCACTAGAACTTGTTAAATATCTTTCGGGATCTACTCTTCGTCTTTATCCAACACTTCTACACCTGTTCAAACTAGTAAACTAGAGAGAGTACGCCAGACTGTAAAATGAAAGAAAACCATACGCCACAAACTATATAAGAAGCTAAGCCTGACGAAATGAAAACGATCTACGTTACAACCAGATCCAAAAGAAAGTTGGATGACATAGCTTCCATCGTTGTCATGACACTTTATCGAAGAATTATAGAATGGAACGAAGGAGTAAGCGTCTCAGATGTACATGGCCTTTCCTATCCTGCATTGCTAAACATCCGTTGACAGTTGGAAGCCTACTTAGCTTTCACATACATACTTTAAGACGATTCATTGCTAGAAGACCGAGCCAAGGCATAACCTCTCGCTCGTGTATATAGTGTATTGTCAGTCGATGCCCATACTTAGTCCGTATTTGCCGGAATAGTAAGCAGTTGTTTGCCTATCGTGGTAGCGTGGACTAATCCCTGCATCAATAATTCTTTTATAGTTTCAAATCCAAGCAATTCAGTTCCACCCAATACAAATACATGTTTCATCCTGCTTCACTCCTCTTAAATCACCTCTTTACTTTCTACCCTCTTGTTTAAAAAGTATTCAAATTAGAAAAAGAATCTACTTACCATTAATAAAGGAGTCCTTGGTACTGAATAATAGAAAATAAAAAATGTTCTTTAATTCATTTATAGTTCATATCTTCCTGGTTTAATTACATAAGCTTATATGCAATGGATCATGCTTTCGTTCACTTCATTCTTTAAAAAGGCCCATAATGTTGAAGATATTGTGATCCAAAATGAGATCGATTACGTTAGCTATAAAATGATAACTAACTAGATGAGGAGGGGACACGATGAAAAAAGGTACATACAATCGTTTTTGGAGATGGCACTTCTTTGGTGCATTGTTCATGGCTCCACTTCTAATTACGCTTACGCTGAGCGGAATTGGGTACTTGTTTTACAATGATGTGGAAAACGTTGCGTACAAGGATCTTTTCTTTGGTACTAGCGAAGAAACGTCCCAACTGACGATCGACGAAGGAGTTTCTCTTGTGAAACAGGAGAACAAAGGATTTGAAGTTTCGAAGATTATGATCATGGACGAGCCGTATAATACGAGGCTGACATTGAAGTCCGAGTCAGGCGAAGAGAAATACGTATTTTTAGATGACCATAACGAAATAGTCGGCTCTCAAAATCCAAAGTATACGTACGCCAATATTATGAGAAATGTTCATAGTTCACTTTTCGTTGGCGGAACTGTCGTCAATTACTTAGTTGAATTAGCTGCATGCTGGGCAATCTTTTTATTATTTTCTGGACTGTATATGACATTCAAAAGTCGTGCGCTGAAGAAACCGAAGAAATCGACACGACGACTTCAATTTAAACGGATTCATGCGTTAATCGGTACAATCATCACTATTCCCATGATTATTCTCATTTTTACAGGTCTTCCTTGGTCCGCATTCATGGGGAATTTCATCTATACTGCCTCTCAAGAACATCCTTCTATCGGAACGCCGTTGCTAAAACAACAGCCACCTACTTCTGATATGAGTGAGATTCCTTGGGCAACTCGTAAAGAAGCAGCCCCTACATCCGAAAAACCGGATCCTCACGCGCATCACGGTGGGAATGGGGAAATGCCTGGAATGGATATGGGCCATAACGGGATTTCTGTTGAAGAATTGATGGGGAAAGTACAGGATGAAAGGATTTCGAAACCGTATTCAATCGTCTATCCGTTTTCTGAAGATGGTGTGTTCACGGTATCCAAAGGTAGTAACACCGGAGTAACAGGGTTAGATGTACATCCTTCTGAAGAGATGACTTCTTATTTCGATCAATACAGCGGCAATTTGATTTCCAAAGTAGGCTACGAGGAGTATGGAATCTTGGCGAAGTGGTTTACGTGGGGAATTCCTCTGCACGAGGGTCATCTGTTTGGCTTGCCGAATAAAATTATCAATGTAATTGTCTGCCTCGCATTTTTATTCCTCATATTCTATGGCTTCAAGATGTGGTTGTCGCGCAAGAGGAATGGAAATATTTCGGCACCACCTAAGACGACGAGTAAAATTTCGATAGGGTTTGTTGTGCTGATGGTGATCTTAGGTGTCATCATGCCGCTCTTCGGGATTTCATTGTTGGTCGTACTTGCGATCGAAGGGATTTTGTATTTGTTTCATCGTGGGAAAGGTGATATGCGGACTGAGTAATAGTGAAAATAGAAGACGCTGCCTAGGAAGTCAGTACGTTGACTCTAGGTAGCTTTTTTTAAGTTCTGTTTCGTCGCAGTCAGAGAGCTACTACATTCTTTTATAAAAATATGAACAATTCAATTTCGCCTTCAAAAACACCTCAAAAACGAATTCTCGATATCAAATTCCTCATATCTACCGCATTCTCTCCCTTACACAATTCAATTTCCAGGTTTTGACGATTTTCTGTTCTTGTCATATGCTGATTTCAATACAGCTACTAACAGAACAGTTAGAAAAGTCATCGGAAAAATGATATACTTTATTCTAAGAAGTGTGAGGAAAATACATGAACAAGCGGGCAATGAAACGTATTTATTTAAAGAATCTAGTCGATTTGAAAATTGATTTTGCGTTTAAAGAATTGTTTGGTAGCGAGAAGAACAAAGCAATTACGATTGTTTTTCTGAATGCCATTCTCTAACGAACCGACCGGGATTCCATTAAAGAAGTAACCTTCAGAAATCCGGAAATCGGCGCGGTATATGAAGACGACAAGCTATCGCGTCTGGATATTCTTGTCGCCACGCAAGACGGACATCCTATTAATATTGAAATGCAATTTACCAACCAATACGACATGGTCAATAGAAGTCTCTATTATTGGGCCAGATTATACAGTGAGCAAAATAAAAAAGGATTGGCATACAAGACGCTACAACCTACGATCATGATGAACATCTTAAACTTTGACTTGATTACGCAAACCGATGCGTATCATTTACACGAGGATGAAAAGAAATTTCGTATAGCGGACGGATTGGAGTTACATTTCATTGAAATACCTAAGCTACTTGCGCATTGGTATGATGAAAAGTTGGATCCGTGGAGTGATGTATTGGCTCGTTGGTTGCTTCTGTTGAGTATAGTGGATCAGCGGAAACAACATATTTACGAAGACATATACAAAGAACTGGAGGCGATTGCGATGACTGACAAACATTTACAAGAAGCATTTTCGAGTTGGAATGAAATGAGCCTCAATTCGGAAGAACGACTTGCTTATGAAGTGCGCTTGAAACAGGTTCTAGATCAGGAAGCTGCGGTCAATGAAGCAAAGTGGAGATTAGAAGTTGCTGAAAAAAGAGCAACGGAACGAGGAATAGAACAAGGAATAGAGCAAGGAAAAACAGAGGAAAAGGAACATATAGCACGTAAACTTCTACTGAAGGATCTGGATATTGAACTCGTAGTTGAAACAACGGGGTTATCGTTAGAGCGTGTACAAGAGATGAAAGCAGAATTAGGATTGTAATTTGTAGCTAATGAATTTCAATGTTTCGGAACCGGCACTTTATATACACGGCATAGTTGATAAGACGCTTACTTTCGACCTGTTATAGGGGAGAGTAGATGTCTTTTTATTATTGAGGTGGGGGTGAAAAACAATTATTACTATCTAATTAACCATTCTTAATAAAACAAACTTGTAAACTTGACGAACAGGTACGTCTTAAGAGACTCGAAAATAAACCAACTACCCCTACCGTTTAAGTGTGTCGGTTTTCAATTATATTTCAATATACTTCTTACCTACAAACTTACAGCGTCATAATCAAAGTTACTGTAGCATTCATCACATCAGTTGACGTCTGCCCCTACATCGCCCTCCACCTTTAAGCGAAATACTTCTCTCTCTTTGCAAAAACACGACATCAATACAATAACTTCCTACATCTTTTTGAGTTTGCCTGCGACCATTGATAAAATATCAACTTTTCTAACGGAATTAATCTCCAGTAGAATCTATATATCATCTGGATATGTGTATAATGATCACCAGGAATTGGTCAATGTCTTTCGTAGTCAGTATTTCCAGCTGATTGAAGTCGGAACATCATTTATGCTAGTAGACCACTCGCTAATAATTAAATACATTCCAGGGGAGCGAAACAGCGCTAAAACCCTTCTCATTTCATTGACTGCAATCCAGCTTTTCCACCTCCAGCACCTCCCCACTCGCACCCCAAACCCAATCAATGCTATAATAAACACATTCTATATAATCACTACCTGTGCAAAGATTGATGGAGGGAACCTTACATGAAAACCGAAGCGAAACTACAAAAAGAAGCAATGAAAGTCCTAAAAGAGACAAGCCGTACATTCTACATACCAATTAAATTACTCGAATCAAACGTTAGAGAAGCTGTTGCGTCTGCGTACCTGTGTATGCGTGCAATCGACGAAATCGAAGATCATGAACAACTAGACGTGACGATCGTCATCGACTTATTGAATAAAGTAAGCGACATACTGGATCACACAATTGCAACAGGTGAATCGATGGCGTCTGCATTGGACGAATTGTTCGCACCATATCGTGATCAGTTGCCTGAAGTGACGTTACGCTTAGCTGACTGGGTAGAGTTCTGTCCGGAAACGGCACGTAATAAAGTACTCGAATCGACTGCGATCATGGGGCGTGGCATGGCGGAGTGGGCAGGTAAGGACTGGGTGATCGAGACGCGTGAAGATCTCGATGATTATACGTACTTTGTCGCTGGATTAGTGGGCGTCATGCTTGCGGATATTTGGCGCTGGTATGATGGCACCGAGACGGATCGAGACCTTGCGATAGGCTTTGGCCGTGGGTTGCAGTCTGTTAATATTCTTCGTAACTACAAGGAAGACGCAGTGCGTGACGTGAACTTCTTCCCGAATGACTGGAAGCTACCGGAAATGTTCGCGTATGCGGAAGAGAATTTGGCACTTGCGGATGCATATATTGAAGACATTCATACGAAGACCATTCTAAACTTCTGTAATATTCCATTGGCGCTAGCGCATAGTACACTCGATGCACTTAAAGAAGGACGCGAGAAGATGTCGCGGATCGAAGTGGTATCGGTCGTGAACAAAGCGATTCTAAAATGACCTATAGGTAATCGAGTGAATGGAGGATGGCGATGCTAGATTTACTGATCATTATGTTAGAACGGGTCGGAATGATTGTGGCGGTCGCTTTCCTTCTGACTCGTTTTCGATTTTTCCAAAATATGATCCATCAAGATGTATTGGATCGTCGGCAAGAGCTGACAGCGATACTCTTTTTTGGATTGTTTGGCATTTTCGGAACGTATTTCGGTGTGGCGCTGGATATGCAGACGTTTCATTTTGAAAATATGTCGTGGCAACTCCAGACCGATGAGGCGATTGCGAATTCCCGTGTGATTGGGGTGGTCGTCGCAGGTTTACTTGGTGGCTATCGACTCGGGATCGGTGCTGGACTCATTGCCGGGATTCACCGGATGTCTTTAGGTGGATTCACGGCTATTTCGTGTGGGATTTCCACTATTATTTCTGGAATCCTTGCAGGTTACTTCTATAAGAAGGGCAAGCACATCAGTCCACTTTTAGCATTCGCGATTGGTGCGGCTGCGGAAGCGTTGCAGATGTTGCTCATTCTTGTTATTGCGGACCCGTTTGAGAAAGCGTTTGCATTGGTACAAGCGATTGGCTTGCCGATGATTTTAGCAAACGGTATGGGGGCTGCGTTATTCATGCTGATTGCGTATAACGTTATTAGTGATCAGGATAAAAAGACGGCGTTGCAAGCGCAGAAAACATTACGTATCGCGGATCAGACGCTTGGCTATTTACGGACAGGTATGCGAAAAGATACCGCTTCGGCCGTGTGCGGTATTCTCATGAACGAGTTGCAGCCAGGTGCTGTCGCGATGACAGATAAAACGGATATTCTTGCGTTTGTCAGCTCCAAAGGCACGATTATGCAAGGCTCGATTCAGACGGATTTAACGCGTCAAGTAATTCAAGATGGACGGCTCATTGTCACGGATTCCGTCACGCATGATCACCCGAGTGTCTCGGCATCAGGGGCCATCGTCATTGCGCCACTCAAAACGCGCGGTGAAACGATCGGGACGTTGAAACTATTCTATCCTTCACGTAAAGCAATTACGGATGCCACGATTGAATTAATATCGGGACTCGCTGAATTACTCAGCAACCAACTTGAAATTGCCGAAGCGGATCATGCTTATCAACTAGCGAAGGAAGCTGAAATTCAAGCGTTGCAAGCGCAGATCAGTCCGCATTTCCTGTTCAATTCAATGAATATTATCATTTCATTGATACGGACAAATCCGGATGAAGCGCGGAAATTGCTGTCGTCGTTGTCGTCGTTGTCGTTTTTCTTGCGTCAGAATCTTGAAGGGACGACTGCGAAGATGGTTACGTTACAGCAAGAGCTTGCGCACGTCGAAGCGTATTTGATGATTGAAGAAGCGCGTTTTATTGATAAACTGAAGATATGTATCGACGTCGATCCGAGCGTCATGCAGGAGAAGATTCCGCCACTGACGTTGCAACCGATCGTTGAAAATGCGATTACCCACGGTATTAAAGATTTGGACGCAAACGCGATGGTCCATATTTCGATACATGAAAGTGGAGACGTCATTCATATTATGGTGGAGGACAACGGTGAGGGAATTGGTCCTGAGCGTCTCGCCGTGCTTGGGCAGGAACAAGTTCAGTCTGAAAAAGGTACTGGGCTCGGTCTGTATAACGTCAATCGACGCTTACTGATGACGTTTGATAAGAATTCAGGACTCGCAATAGAAAGTACACCGAATAAAGGAACGAAGATTTCATTCTACATTCCGAAGTCGGAGGTGAACGGATATGACGGAAATGATTCGCGCATTGGTCGTGGATGATGAAAGGTACGCGCGCGAAGAAATGATTTATTTGCTTGAGCAATTTGAACGGGTGAAGATTGTCGGGGAAGCCGACTCGGGAGAATTAGCGATTATTAAGGCGATGCAACTGCAGCCGGACGTGGTTTTTCTCGACATAGAAATGCCGAAAGTGGATGGCATGGAAGTGGCAAGGACACTCGGCTCGCTAAAGAAAGTACCGCTGGTCGTCTTTGCGACAGCCTATCCGCAATTCGCGGCCGAAGCGTTTCGTGTTCATGCGATCGATTATTTACTGAAGCCGTATGATGAAGAGCAATTGCGGCAGACGATTGCCCGTGTGGAACAGTTGCTACAGCCAAAAACCGATGCGTCACCGAAACGAATCGATCGATTGCCGGTCGAAATGGAAGGCGAGATCCACTATATCCCGATTGGCGACATTCTCTATGTACACCGGGAAGAAAATTGGACGAAGATTGTTACACCTACGCGAGATTACGAAACGCGCATGACATTGAAAGAACTTGAGAACAGATTGACATATTCATCGTTCTTCCGCATCCATAAAAGTATTCTCGTGAACCTCGTGCACGTCAGTAGTTTGACGCCGTGGTTCAACGGAGCGTATCAACTAGAAGTGGATCAACGTCCGGAGAAATTGTCAGTTAGCCGAAATTATGTCAAAGAATTACGTCAACGCCTCGAAGGATAAAAAATCTCGTAACATGTTAATCTCCCGGAGTGCATCTTACTTCGCGATACTGACATGTTGCGAGATTTTGTCATCATTTGGACACCTTTCTATTATAGTTAATGTAAGCGTTATCACTTTAAGGGAGGGAAAGTAGCAATGATTACATTTTTATTTTCTATTGTATTATTAATAGTCGGATATTTTACGTATGGTAAGTACATCGTCAAAATGTTCGGCGTCAAGGAAGAACGTGCGACACCGGCGTATACGAGCGCGGACGGAGTCGACTATGTGCCGATGAGCACTAGCAAGAACTCACTGATTCAATTACTAAATATCGCAGGTGTAGGCCCGATTTTTGGCCCGATTATGGGGGCGTTATACGGACCCGTCGCATTTATCTGGATCGTCGTCGGGGCAATATTCGCAGGCGCTGTACACGATTATTTGACAGGAATGATCTCCATTCGAAATCGCGGAGCACACTTGCCTGAACTGGCAGGAAAATTCCTCGGGAAATTTATGAAACACGTCGTCAACGCATTTGCACTTTTATTACTCGTTCTAGTCGGTACCGTATTCGTTTCGGCACCAGCAGGATTGCTGTACAACCTGATGAATGGTTGGATGGCTATGGGAATCATCCTTGCACTTATTTTCCTTTATTATATTTTGGCCACACTATTACCGATCGATAAAATCATCGGTCGTTTCTATCCAATCTTCGGCGCACTACTGGTGATCAGTGCAGTTGGTATCGGAGGCATGATGGTCATCAAAGGTGTTCCGATTCCGGAATTGACATTTGCGAACTTACATCCAGATAATATTCCGATCTTCCCGTTATTGTTCTTGACGATTTCATGTGGAGCGCTATCTGGTTTCCATGCGACTCAGTCTCCGATTATTTCCCGGACAACGAAGAATGAAAGCCAAGGTCGCAAAATTTTCTACGGCATGATGATCGCAGAAGCTATTATTGCGATGATCTGGGCAGCGGCTGGTATGGCGTTGTTCAACGGTGTAACATTGAATGAATTACTTGCAGCTGGCGGACCAGCAGTTATTGTGAGCGAAGTATCTATCACGATGCTAGGTGCTGTTGGAGGAACACTTGCGGTAATTGGTGTCATCATCTTACCTATCACATCAGGCGACACGGCATTCCGTAGTGCACGCATGATTATTGCGGACTACATTAAGTACCCACAAGCGAAAATCATGAGCCGTCTATGGATTGCACTTCCGATGTTCGCAATCTCGATTGCCTTAACTCAAATAGACTTCAACATCCTATGGCGCTACTTCTCCTGGGCCAATCAGTCCACGGCCGTCATTGCGTTATTTGTCGGAGCGATGTATCTCTTCATTGCCGGTAAGAACTACTGGGTCGCACTCATACCTGGGACGTTCATGCTGATGGCGACGACGACGTATATACTAAACGCAGCCATTGGATTCGGCTTACCAATGAATGTCTCTTTAATTGGAGCGACTGTCATCTCGATCTTCCTAGTAGCTCTGTTCTTTAACGCTGCAGTAAAAGCTCGAGCTGCACAGATTCCACTAGAGGAAGATATTACAAACTGGGATTCTACAAGAACCATTTAATACGCTATATTTACAACCTGTTGAGCTTCGGTTCAGCAGGTTTTTCTATGTAGATTTATATAGTAATTTAGATTGTGATACACTGTTAGTGGAGTTAAAAGCCAATTTACTCGAATGAGGAAAATATACACAATAATCATCTCAATTACAACTTAAATCACTTAAGTAACTAATAGTGTAAATATACACTATTAGTGCAAAGGAGGAATAAAGCGTTGAATAAGCAGACGGTTATGGACTTAGTGTCGCCCCGCTTGAAGTTAATTCGGACAGAAATGAACTATACACAAGATCAAATGGCGGAGATTATAGGCATCTCTAAGAAGACATTAGTGCAGCTAGAGAAAGGCCGACAGGAAATTGGTTGGGCTACGGCGGTAGTGGTTTGCGCGCTGTTTCGTGAGAGTGCTCTGTTGCGCTCGGTTATGGGAGAAGATCCAATTGAGTTGGCTGAAATGGCAGTGCATGCAGAGATTCATTCGCGGGAAACCGCAGCGAGCGCGTCGATCAATTGGTGGACGGAGATGGGGCAATGGCAGCAATATAAGTTGCAACAACATACCGCGGGTGGACATTATCGCATAATCGGAGCGGATCATAAGCGTTTATTTAGTACGGGGGATCGTGAAAAAGCTTTAGCTGAATTCAAAAAGTATATGGACATGCTCTAATTATTATATGAAAATAATACGTGAAAAACAGATAAAAACCGGCTGTACTCCTTTAAGAGTGAGCCGGTTTTTCAATGTGAAATGAATATTTTTGAGTGGTTGTACATACGCCTTTTTCGTATGTGCGCTCTTCGAATTCTACATGATCTTCGCTATCTATTGTCAGTACCGTTGTGCATCGTGTGCCATAGTCTTTTGACGCAATAAAGATCGAAGACAGTAAACTCTCGAGATCTTCACCAACGCCAGTATCAGGTAGTTGCTCAGTCGGAAATCGTTCCGCTCGTTGCATCATGCCGAATAATACATCTGGATTGAACGTCTCCGTTTGTTCCAAATATTCCGCCAGCAAAGCTTTCGTTTTATCCACCTTAGGCCACGGAGTATTTAGAAATGCATTACTAAGTCCGTGTGTACCGTGAGTTAACTGTTGGATAGATCGCTCGATGTTCGAGTAGTAATACATCTCTTTTGCTGACCCAGCAAGTACGTTGCAGCCGGCATAATCCTCTCGGTTTGTATGCAGTTGCTCCATGAATGCGCGTGCTGATAGCTCCGATTGTAGATAGGAAGATACGATGTGACCGCGTGAGAGTTTGCCTGTTTCTGGTAGCGTGAAGTCACGATAATTCGTCAGCGCAGCGACTTTCCCTTGTTTATTAATGCCGAGCCACGTGCCCATTTGTTCGAGATCGCGCCCTGCTAAAATGTCGGGATAATCGTTCCAGAAGTTGGCTGGTGCTGTCGGACGTCCGTACGCTTCATCTCGGTTCGCCATCATGACGAGTTGATACTTCGGATGGCTTTGTAATTGAAATGCTAGTAAACACATAATGTCACCCCGTTTGTGTATGTATGAAAGTAGTGTATCACGTGTGATTTTGTTTGGCGACTGTATGGTAGTGCTGCAAACTAGAGAGTAAACAAAACGATGTATTGTTTGCTTCGCTATTGAAGTCAGAGTATATACGAGGTATAATAGATCATAACGGATAAACAAATAGTGATTTTGTTTGTTGGTGCTGAAAATGTAATAGGAGTGTGGGATGCATGGAGTTTACGGAAACGTTTTGGGATGCTTCGTTAACGGAATTAAAGCAAGGGTATATAGAAAATTCCACATCGTATAATTGTTTATTATGCGGTAAACAAATTGAAAAAGGTGTCATTTATCCGTACGAGAATGCATTGTATGAAGCGGAGCGATTTATGCATGTGCATATCGAACATTCGCATCAGTCGGTGTTTGCGTATTTGCTTGAACTCGATAAGAAATGGTCAGGCATTACCGATCATCAAGGTGATCTGTTGCGTTTATTCTATCAAGGAAAAAGCGATAAAAGTATACAGGAAGAATTGGAGATTGGCAGTGCGACGACTGTGCGGCATCATCGCTTTGCATTAAAAGAAAAAGAACGGCAGGCGAAAGTGTTCCTTGCGATGATGGAATTATTGAAAGAACGTGAATTGTACGAGCAGGCGTTTATTCCACCACATAAAGCATCTCAGTTATTCCACGATGATTATTTGGTTGCCGAGGAAGAGCAGCAAGCGATACTACGGACGTTTTTCCCTGAAGGAAACGACGGCCAGTTAAAAGAGATGCCGGCGACAGAAAAGCAGCGGAGAATTATTGTCCAGGAAATTAGTAAGCGCTTTGACGGAGACATTTCGTACAGTAAACATGAGATGAACGATCGGCTTTCGGAAATCCATGAAGATTTCATTACACTTCGGAATTATTTAATTGAATACGGCTATTTCGGTCAGACGCGCAATGGCAGTCAATATTGGCTGAAGTGAGTTGCTTGCAATCCTTTTAAGGTTTAGAAAATGTCGAGGTGGGAAGACTAGGAGTAATCGCGAAAGGAGCGGAAATAAATGACTGCAAAAGACACAGTACAGAAAATCTTGGATGAGAGCATGATAGGAACGATGGCAACGGTGGACAACAATAAACCGTACAGCCGGTATATGACATTCATGAGTGATGGTTTGACTTTGTATACACCTACTAATAAGAAAACGGAAAAGGTGGATGAGCTCGAAGATCATCCTTATACGCATATTCTTCTTGGCTATGAAGGCGAAGGATTTGGTGATGCATTTGTGGAGTATTCGGGTCGTGTCACGATTTCCGATGACGAAAGCTTAAAAGAGAAGATCTGGAACGATCATATGAAGGCATGGTTTGATGGTCCTGAAGATCCGAATTTAGTTATTTTGAAAATTGAACCAGAGGCGATTCGTTTGATGAATAAATCAGGCCAACCCCCTCAAGATATTTCCCTGTAAATAATTACTATATTATAAAAGTATACCTGAATAGTATATCCCGAAAGTGAGAGGTCGCACTCTGATTTTCGGGGTATTTTTGTTTAGTTGGAGAAATCACCACAAATACACGCAAATTCCGCGAATTTCCATTGCTTGAACGCAATAAATGGGGGTATACTACTCATAAGAACATGTGTTCCTTTGAGAGGTGAATACCATATGAAACCATTACCGAATAGAAAAATTGCGTGCCTCGATATGCGCAGCTTCTACGCGAGCTGTGCCGCGGCAATGGAAGGACTCGACGTAATGGAAGTGCCGATTGCGATTGTCGGCAATATCGAAAGAAAAGGCGGTGTCGTACTGGCTGCTTCGCCGCCATTGAAAAAGCGATTTGGTGTGACGACAGGTATGCGTCTATATGAGATTCCGGACGATCCAAGCATTCGTTTAATTGAACCAAAAATGCAGTTTTATATCGATGTGTCGATGGAATTAACGAGGTTGTTGAACCGCTATGTGCCAAAAGAAGCGATTCATGTGTACAGTATCGATGAAAGTTTCGTCGACTTTACGGGTACGGAAAAATTGTGGGGACCTCTTGAGACGTTGATTTTCCGCATTCAGGATGAGTTGTACCGGCAATTTGAGTTGCGTTCAGCGTGCGGAGTCGGGCCGAATATGTTGCTGTCGAAACTTGCACTAGATCTAGAAGCGAAGAAAACGGGGATTGCGTATTGGACGTATGAAGATGTACCCGAGAAGCTATGGCCTGTTGCCCCGCTTCATAAAATGTGGGGCATCGGCAAGCGTGTGGAGCGGACACTTGAAGATATGGGCATTTATTCAGTCGGTGATCTCGCGCACACGCCGCTTGAGAATTTGGAGAAGAAGTTCGGTGTGATGGGTAATCAACTCTATTATCATGCGCACGGTATTGATTATTCCGACCTCGGCTCCGTGTTAATCGAGGGGCAATTGAGTTACGGCAAAGGCCAGACATTGTTGCGCGATTATACGAAGACTGACGAAGTGTTGGCCGTCATGCTTGAGATGTGTGAGGATACGGCGATGCGCGCGCGGCTTGCGAAAAAGAAAGGGCGCACGATTACGTTGTCGTTCGGTTATTCAAAGCACGCGTTAGGTGGCGGTTTCAATCGTCAAAAAACATTGCCAGAAGCGACGAATGAAACGATGGCGATTTATCGCGTCTGCCTGGAGTTGTTTGAAACGTTCCATGACGGGCGTCCCGTGCGCCATATTTCCGTCAGTTTGTCGAATCTCGAAGAACATGACAGTTTTCAACTCAGTTTATTTGAACCGATGAACTGGAAGCAGCAGAAAATCGGTCAGGTGATGGATGAAATTCGCGTGAAGTATGGATCTGCTGCTATTCTTCGCGCAGTGTCCGTTACGCCAGGCGGTACCGCATATAGAAGAAATCAATTAATCGGTGGTCATTATAAATGAAAATCAGTCGAATTACGTCGTATAGTCTCACTATATAGAAAGGATTTATTTCAAATGCTGAAATATCCCAGTTCCGGAACTTTCGATATGCTAGAAGTTTTGCTAAACTCAAATAGCGAGCATTGTAAAAAATACTGCAAGAGAAGTGGTGCAGAACAAAGGAGGAAAGCCAGTGAAAGTATTACTGGATTTACGCTGGTTTTTTTCTGAGAGAAAAAAACAATACAGCATAGGGATCACAGCCCTGATGATTGTTGCGTTACTGCAACTGGCACCGCCGAAAATTATCGGTTTTATTGTCGACGCGGTCGCGAAAGATGAATTGACCGCAGAGATGCTGACACGCTGGATGATTATTTTGGCAGTAGCGGGAATCTTGATGTATGTCTTGCGCTATATTTGGCGCGTGATGATATTTGGCTCATCGGTATACCTCGCCCGCGTCATGAGAGAGCGTCTATTCACACACTTCACGCGCATGTCGCCTTCATTTTATCAGCGACGACGTGTCGGAGATTTAATGGCACACGCAACGAATGATATCAATGCGGTGCAACAAACGGCAGGGTCAGGAATTCTGACACTCTTCGATTCGATTTCGACAGGTGGTTTCGTCATCTTGATGATGGCATTTTCGATTAGTTGGAAATTAACGCTGATCGCCCTTCTACCGATTCCGGTGATGATCATCCTGACAAGTTATTATGGACGGTTATTACGTAATCGATTCCGTGTGGCGCAGGAAGCATTCTCCGATTTGAACGACAAAGCACAAGAGAGTATTTCAGGTATTAAAGTGCTGAAGACGTTTGGTCAGCAAGAAGAAGATGTCGAATCGTTTACGAAACGCTCCGAACAAGTCGTCAAGGAAAATATGCGCGTAGCGAAAGTGGATGCGTTGTTCGATCCGACGATTGCAGGGATTTTTGCGATCTCATATGTTCTATCCTTTTATTTCGGTACACGCTTCATTTTATCAGGTGAATTGTCGATCGGGGATTTGGTCGCGTTCACTTCCTATTTGGGACTGTTAACATGGCCGATGCTAGCAATTGGTTTCCTATTCAATATTGTCGAACGAGGAAATGCATCGTACAGCCGAATTCAAGATTTACTTTCGATTGAGCCTGGCATTCAAGATCGTCCGAATGCGGTGAGTCAATTACCGCACGGAGATATCGTCTTCGATATCGATACGTTCAAGTTCCCAGACGATAAGCGGGCATCATTGCGTAATTTACACTTTACGATCAAGCAAGGGGAAACACTTGGCGTCATCGGGAAGACGGGTTCAGGGAAAACAGCGATTCTCAAGTTATTAATGCGAGAATTCGAAGGGTATTCAGGAACGATTACGTATGGTGGCATTCCGATTACGCGATATAAGAAGGAATGTTTGCGCCAGGCAATCGGTTATGTACCGCAAGACCATTTCTTGTTCTCGACGACACTTGGTGAAAATATTGCCTTTACGAACCCGAAGATTGATCCGGAGAAAATTGTGGCGGCTGCGAAATCCGCGCATATTCACGAAGATATTCTGACGTTTGAAGAAGGCTACGAGACGATGGTTGGAGAACGTGGCGTATCGTTATCCGGTGGACAGCGTCAGCGTGTGTCGATTGCGCGTGCGTTGCTCATGGATCCGGAGCTATTGTTGCTGGATGATTCATTGTCCGCAGTAGATGCTCGGACGGAGGAAGCGATTCTTCGTTCATTGAAAGAGGAAAGAACGGGGAAGACGACCATTATTACGTCGCACCGCTTAAGTGCTATTCAGCATGCTCATCAGATTATCGTTCTCGATGAAGGCGAAGTCGTCGAAATTGGCGATCATGAAAGCTTAATCGCACAAAACGGGATATATAAAGAAATGTACGATCTGCAACAGCTAGAGTCGATCGTAGAGCAAGGGGGCGGCGCAGATGAATAACAAACAGAAGATGTCCGCCAGAGATCAGTTCAACACGTTCGTGCGGCTAGCGAAATACGTCTTACCAATGAAGAAAAGTGCATTGATTGCAACTCTATTATTGCTGTTGACGGTGACATCAACGATTCTTGGACCCCTAGTGATTCAGCGATTCCTCGATGACTATGTCGTACCGCTAGATTTCCCAGCGAAAGAAGTATGGATCATCGCACTAATTTACATCGGACTACAACTCGTCAATATTGTCGGGTCGTATTTCCAAACATTGCGGTTTCAGGAGCTCGCACTCGCGATCATCCAGCAAATCCGGATCGATGCATTCTCGAAAGTCCAGAAGTTAGGACTACGATACTTCGATCAGACACCTGCTGGCGGAATCGTTTCACGTGTAACGAATGATACGGAATCGATTAAAGAAATGTTCGTCAGTGTGGCAGTTACGTTCATGCAGGCGATCTTCGGAATTGTTGGCGTCTATATTGCGCTCTTCACGCTAGACGGGAAACTTGCGCTCTATACACTGATCCTGTTGCCACTATTCCTAATTCTCGTATCGGTCTATCGCTATTATAGTGCAGACTTTTATCAGGATATCCGGGAACGACTAAGTGAGCTGAATGCGAAAATCTCCGAGTCCTTATCCGGTATGGACATGATTCAGGCCTTTCGCCAGGAGAAGCGTTTGTCTGACGAATTCATCGAAGTCAATGAAGGACATTACCGCGTCGGACTGCGAAATATTCGTTTCGATAGCTTGATGCTTGGGCCATTCATCGACTTGATGTATGCCTTATCGATCGTTGCGGTACTTAGTTATTTCGGAACGGCATCTCTTACGTCGGTCGTCGACGTCGGGATTATCTATGCGTTCACTACGTTGCTAAGACGTCTATTCCAGCCGATCAATCAAGTGATGCAACGTTTGTCGATGTTCCAGCAAGCGATCGTCTCTGCGTCACGAGTATTCACGCTAATCGACAATCCGGAAATTGAACCGAAACAAAAAGCAGTATCTACTCAGAAGATTCAAGAAGGTACGATTGAATTCCGTAATGTAACATTCAGTTACGACGGTAAAAATGATGTACTGAAAGATATTTCCTTTACCGCGAATGCAGGCGAAACGGTCGCACTTGTCGGTCATACGGGAAGCGGAAAGAGTTCGATCATCAATCTATTTATGCGTTTCTATGAATACGAGCGCGGCGACATCTTCATTGATGGCGTATCGCTAAAAGAGTATCCAATAGAAGAATTACGGAAGAAAGTAGGACTTGTCCTGCAAGATCCGTTCATGTTTTACGGTGATATCGCAAGCAACATCCGTCTGCATAACGAAGAGTTGACGGATGAAGATGTGCGGGAAGCTGCAGAGTTCGTCCAAGCCGATCACTTTATTGAAGAGTTGCCAAACGGCTACGAACAGAAAGTGACAGAACGCGGTTCGACGTTATCAAGTGGACAGCGTCAATTGATCGCGTTCGCACGGACGATTGCGATGAACCCGAAAGTTCTTGTGCTCGACGAAGCGACAGCGAATATTGATACGGAAACGGAAGTTGCGATCCAGAAAAGTTTAGAGAAGATGCGTGAAGGCCGTACAACGATTGCGATCGCTCACCGTCTAAGTACGATCGCCGATGCAGAATTAATTCTCGTACTTCATCACGGCGAAATCGTCGAACGTGGGACACACGCAGAGTTGCTTGCACAAAAAGGCTTGTATTACACGATGTATGAATTGCAAAACGGCGCACAAGCGTAAATTTGCGCGATTGTCAAAAAGATTTCACAATCAAATGGAGCGTAATCTAGCCTCTTGTTTGGTACGATAGAGTGGGAATGTTGGCGTTCGCCGGCATTCTACTTGTCCTACTGTTAAAGGAGGAATTTTGTTGGGGACGGATGTTAATATTTTCTTTGCGTTTGGAGCAGGTTTCCTGAGTTTTATTTCTCCATGCGTACTGCCACTATACCCGGCCTTTATATCGTATATCACCGGCATGTCACTGGATGAACTCGGAGATAAGAAAAAAGGAATGAACCGTGCAGGCATGTTGCACACGCTGTTCTTCCTACTTGGATTCTCGATCGTATTCATTATTTTAGGATTCAGTACGTCCTTTATCGGATCCATCTTCTTGCAATATCAAGATTTGATTCGTCAGGTAGGTGCGATTTTCATCATCATCTTCGGACTGATGACGATTGGATTATTTAAACCAGAATTTCTAATGAGAGAGAAAAAGCTCCAATTTAAAAATCGACCTGCGGGTTACTTCGGTACAGCGCTGATCGGTCTAGCTTTTTCCGCTGGATGGCAGCCATGTATGGGACCGATCATCGGTGCCATCATCTATCTAGCAGCGACGAACCCGGCATCTAGTATGTTGTATATGATGCTCTATGTACTTGGTTTCGCGATTCCATTCTTCTTCTTGTCATTCTTCATTACAAGAATTGGCTGGATCCGCAGACACAGTATGAAGATTACGAAAGTAGGCGGCTACTTGATGATCGTGTTCGGTATTATACTGTTCTTTAATGGAATGGTCTATTTCACAAGTTGGCTTAGCCCAATATTTGGCGACTTCCAAGGCTTTTAATGTAAACTGGTAAGCAGAAAAGAGGTGTATGATGAAAGAAATTACTTCTTTTGACGAGTGGCAGCATGTATTGAATGAGACGCCGCAGTTTCTGTTGTTCGTGAAGACGAATAACTGCTCCGTCTGCGAAGGACTTTATCCGCAGGTGGCGGCACTTGAAAGCGATTATCCGTTTAACTTCTACCGCGTGAACGCAGCGGAAGTTCCGGAAATGGCTGGACAATTGTCACTCTTTACAGCGCCGGTCGTCTTATTATTTAACGAACAGAAAGAGTTGACGCGTTTCGCACGGATTGTTCCAATGAATGATCTGAAAAAACGCCTCGATGAGCTGGTGCAGTGGGGGAACACAGATGCATAAAATACAAGAACTGATAGATTATGTCTTCACAAGTATTCCATCCATTTACTTGATTATCGGTTCGACGGTAATTTTCGTCGTGATGACAACAATCGTCTATACGATGCGAGCCAAGGCGTCAAATAAGCCGATTCTGGCGAAGAAGATCAT
Organism: Sporosarcina ureae DSM 2281; assembly: GCF_000425545.1. Taxonomy (GTDB): domain Bacteria; phylum Bacillota; class Bacilli; order Bacillales_A; family Planococcaceae; genus Sporosarcina; species Sporosarcina ureae. The sequence continues at coordinate 29,156 of NZ_AUDQ01000007.1, forward strand.
CTTACCGCCATTGTTCATGTCGACGGGGATGTTCATGTTCTTATTCGACGAGTTCCGTGTACCATGGACGCAAGTACTCGAGGCGAGTCTCGTCGGTATACTATTTTCTGCGTTTTTGATTTATACGACAACGTTCGAGATGAAGAACGACAGAATTTATATGAAGAAGTCGAAAGCATTCCTGATCATCTTGCTTGGCTTGCTAGTCATTCGCATGGTCGGCAAGATCGTCCTCAGTAACACGATCGATATCGGCGAGCTCGGCGGCATGTTCTTCATCCTCGCATTCTCGATGATTTTGCCGTGGCGAATCGGTATGTTGGTGAAGTATAAGAAGCTTGAGAAGAGTATGTAGGAAAGAAGTCGTCCTTGTGACGGCTTCTTTTTTTATGCATGGAATGAAGGGGGAAGGCAGGGGCTAGGGGTAGGGATTTGCGCTCTAGGCGGACGCGTTCTGGAGAGGCCGCCTTCAAGTGCAAAGATATGCTCCTAACGTTCCGCTTTTACTCGCAATGTAAGTGGAAGATACTTTTTATTGCGCATTAAAGTAAGTGTTGAAATCCATTTTGAACTTCAGTACTTGAATTTAAATAAGTTAAGACACAACAATAATTCACACACTGACTTCAGTGAGCGATCTAAGTGCTAACACTATTAACGTAGGATGGAAGCGGAAGCTGGCGACTCCTGATGGATCAGCTCACCGCGAGCCCATAGGAAGCGTCCGCCAGCTGGAGCTTCCATCCCATGACGTATCCCCCTAACTCACTGAACTTATGAACTTGAACTAAATACTCAAATCCACACAAAAACAGGACGCCCCATCAATAGGGACATCCTGTTTTTTCATACTCACGTAAATAAATGCTCATACGGCTGAATATCAATTTCCATCTGATTAAGCTTCTTGCGCAAGAAGTTATGGTCGCGCTTTGGCGTAGCCAGAATATAACCTTTGATAATATGATCAAACTCAATAGTTTTGGCGCGGTCTTCTAACGCAATCTCACCGATCTTGGCACCGATCTTCTGCTTCGCCACGTCGCGGAACAACTCCGGCACAGGCGTAACGAGTTCGTTGAGCATACTCTTCGCCTCGTCATTCCATAAATGCAACGACTCATTGACGTAATGCTCTTCCCAATCCAGTGTCGATTTTCCGTCTTCTTTCGGCAATACTTTGAGGAATTTCCGGAACATAAAGAATCCACCGATAGCGAATAAGCCGATCATCACAATACCCCAAAATATAATAAACCACATAAATAGGTCTGGCACGGTTTTTTCACCTCTTCCATTCTATCCTCCATTATAAAAGCAATTGAGAAATATTTCACTAACAAAGTATCCTTTTCATGATTTCTGTCTATATAGCGGATGAAAGGAGGTGATACACATGGCAGCATCATTAGAATTCAGTCAGGCTACGGCTAGGATCCACTTTAACGCAGGCGTTAACGAGAAAGGTCACTTCATTCACAAGATTAAAACGTACAAATTCATCAATGATGACGCAACACCAGCAAATATGTACACCGCTTTGACACAACTGGCTTCATTATCAAGCTACCCGTTTATTCAGCTCGAGAAAGTTGTAACAGAAGATATTCATAACTAAAACCGTACAGGAGGAGAGTGCATATGGCAAAAGTATTAGAATTAACATTTTTAACCGCGGCGAATAAGCCCGTGAAATTAACGGTGGATGAACCGCATGAAGACCTTACGGAAGGGCAAGTCGAAGCCGCTATGCAACAAGTGATCGCAAGCAATATCTTCCTCATTGAAGAATCTCCACTCGCTACAATCAAAAGTGCACGAATCGTTGCACGTGATACACAAAACATCGTCAGTCGATAAGTTGCGGCCGGTTTTCAGTCACGTACTGGAAGCCGGCTTTTTCATTGAATGAAAACTAGAGAGGGGGAGTGAACAATGGAGGACTGGCTACAGCTTATACAAGATGTCGGATTCCCGATTTTCGTATCGTTTTATCTACTACATCGTTTGGAAGTGAAGTTAGAAGCGATTCATGGCGTTCTCTCGGATATCAAAAACAGATAACTTCATAGGAACTTCATGATTCGGACAAGATTTAGCCAAAATGGGGGACGTCTTCACCTTGTATGAGGTGTGAACTTTCGTTATGATAAAGTAACTATTACAAGGTGGAGGAATCGAAAATGTATAAAAAGCTTTTGGTACCGTTGACACTTATATTCGTGCTGATGTTGAGTGCGTGTGGTGGCGGTTTTAAACCGGACCATAAATACAAAGTGGATTCATTTGAATTTACTAACCAAAACAATGAAACTGTAACCGATGAAGATTTGAAAGGCTCCATATGGCTGGCACAGTTCGTATTCACGAAATGTACAACCGTTTGTCCGCCAATGATGAGCAATATGGTCACGTTGCAGGAAAAATTGATTGATAATAATATCGAGGATTACAACATCGTGTCATTCAGTGTAGACCCGGATGTGGATACACCAGAAGAACTTGCGAAGTATCTCGACATGTTTAGCGCACCGGATGAAAGTAAATGGCAGATGCTGACAGGATACGATATGAAGACGATTGAAAAAATAGCGGCTTCATCATTTAAACAATTAGTGAAACAAATTCCTAACGATGATCAAGTCATCCATGGTGTCTCTTTCGGCTTAGTGAATCAGAACAATGAAGTAGTAAAATTGTATGGTGGGAACGAAGATGTAGACTATGATACAATCGTAAAAGACATAAAAGCACTCATCAAAGAAGGCAAGTAATCAACAGAAGGGGTGAGGCAATGAAGAAATTAAAGAAAAAGAGGCTGAGTCGATCCGGACGCGTTATGGTCGCTTTTTTGGTTTTATTAGTACCTGTTGCTGTCACACTCTTTACGATTTCCGCCATTCTTTGGGTGAATTTCGGAAAACACGACACCATCACAGAAACTGCTACGGCGTTATTTCATATACAAGACCGTAAAACTGGAGAAGCCGTCCCGCAGGAATTTATTCCAATCTATATTGAAGCAGCAAAAGAATACAATATTCCTTGGACATTGCTTGCAGCGCATCACCGCATTGAGACCAGGTTCTCTACAATGAAAACTGACGTTTCGCCTGTTGGAGCGGAAGGACCGATGCAGTTCATGCCGTGTACCTTCGTTGGCTGGGATTATCCTGGTTGTAAGGAGTTAGGCAAGGGAGATATTCCTGAACGCGACAAGATTGATCCTGCTGTCATCGAGCAATACGGCGGCTACGGTGTCGATGCAAATGGTGACGGAATAGCGGATCCATTTGATATAGAAGACGCCATCTTCAGCGCCGCGAATTATCTATCGGATAGTGGTGCAGCTGACGGAGATATACAGAAAGCTGTTTTTACTTATAATCACAGCGATCAGTATGTAGAAGATGTATTGTGGTACTATAATGAGTTCGAAGAGCAACGCATAGCATCTGAGAAGCAAGTGAAGAAATAAAACGTAGAGTCCACCGAATATGGTGGCTCTGCGTTTTTTATTTTCTTTACGTTTGAGAACTGCAGAAACACGGGAGGCGTAATGAGCGGTTACAAGGCGTATGTGAGCGGATATGGACCGTGATAGAGCGGTTGCCAAGTAGGATAGAGCGCTTCACGGTGACCATAGAGCGGTTACGCATGAACTATGAGCGCTTAGCCGAATTAATGAGCGAAAAAGCGAAATTGCAAGACCTTCATTTACAAAACAAAAAACGTGAAGATCACCGAATGGCATCTTCACGTTTTAATGTTTAGTTTTATGAAGCTTTACGCATACTCTTCATAATCAAGCTCACAATGAATACAAGTACGATCGCACCGATTAGCGCTGGTACGAAATAGAAACTTGAGATCTGTGGACCCCATTCTCCTAATAGTGCACCACCAATCCATGCACCTACAATACCTGCAATGATGTTACCAATAATACCGCCGGGAATATCTTTGCCTAAAATAAGTCCAGCTAGCCAACCAATAATACCTCCGATAATTAAGAACCATAAAAAGCTCATGTTGCTCATCTCCTTTTCAAATTGTTATGTAGCTCTCGCTTAGTATTGGTATTACCATCTTTTTAATACCTCAAACATTTTTCGAAAAAAAGTTCAGACAGGAAAAATACCTGCTGAATTTTTGTATCGTTTTATTTGGCTAAAACGGTTGCGCCCAATGTGTTTTGGAAGTGGGAGAGAGCCCAGTCGTGGCCTGCAGCATTGAAACTTGCGACACCGCCTTCGTGGACGACAATCGTGTAACCGAGGTTGTACGCATCGACTGCAGTATGTAAAATGCAAATATCCGTACATACACCCATAAGATGAATTTCTGTAATGCCGCGTGCACGCAATTGGATATCGAGGTCTGTTCCGGCGAATGCACTGTAACGTGTTTTATCCATCCAGATCATTTCCTCGTTCTGTTCGGTATAGAGATCGTGCAGTTTCCCATAAAGATTTCTGCCTTCCGTGCCTCGAATATTGTGAGGAGGGAATAGCTTGCTTTCAGGATGATATTGATCATTTTTTTCATGCAGGTCGTTGATGACGAATACTGGCAGTTGTTGTTTCAAATAAGCTGCTGTCTGATCCACGATATACTCCTCTAGCGCGATACCTGGTTCACCGCAAGTCAACGCGCCTTCCTTATCTACAAAATCCACTGTATAATCTACAACGAGTAACGCTTTCTTCATATAGAACAACTCCTTTTCTTTATTTTTTCATAGTGGCGGCTCGGTGTCTAAACATATGTAAAGACATCTTTAGCATTATTCATCTACATAAATACATAAAATTATAATAAAAAATAAAATATTTTAATTAATTATTTTACCAATAAGATATACAATAAATGTCATAAACGGCCTATTTACGAGTGAAATGCGCGCTATTTGAGAATGCAAATGACTAATTGAGAATTCTTAACGATATTTCGATTAGTCATAAGCTTTTCTTATGTATACCTATAAATTATATGTATTTTACTATTGTTCTTTGATATACTAAGATGGAATAGAGGAAAGATGTAAACTTTTCGTCTTTCAGTACATAAAGGGAGGAAACATAAAAATGGCAAAGAGCAATTTGCATAATAGCCGTCAGTCTTTTACAGTAAACGACAAGACGTATAACTACTACCGTTTGAAAGCTTTAGAAGAAGCAGGACTAACAAAAGTATCGAAACTTCCTTATTCCGTAAGAGTATTACTAGAATCAGTACTTCGTCAACACGACGGATACGTAATCAAGGACGACCATGTTGAAGATTTAGCTAAATGGGGCACTGTACAAAACGCAGACGCTGAAGTTCCATTCAAACCTTCACGTGTAATCCTACAAGACTTCACAGGAGTTCCTGTTGTAGTGGACTTGGCTTCACTGCGTTCTGCAATGAACGAACTAGGTGGAGATCCAAACGAGATCAACCCTGAAATTCCAGTGGATCTAGTAATTGACCACTCAGTACAAGTAGATAGCTATGGTACGCAACAAGCTCTACAACTGAACATGGAACTTGAATTCGAACGTAATGCTGAGCGTTACCAGTTCTTAAGCTGGGCACAAAAAGCATACGATAACTACCGTGCAGTACCACCTGCAACTGGTATCGTTCACCAAGTAAACCTTGAATATCTTGCAAACGTTGTTCACGCTGTTGAAAACGAAGATGGATCATTCGAAACATACCCTGATACATTAGTTGGAACGGACTCCCATACAACTATGATCAACGGGATCGGCGTACTTGGATGGGGCGTTGGTGGTATTGAAGCGGAAGCAGGAATGCTTGGACAACCTTCATACTTCCCAATTCCAGAAGTTATCGGTGTAAAATTGGTTGGAGATCTTCCAGACGGAACAACTGCAACTGACTTAGCGCTTAAAGTAACTCAAATCCTTCGTGCACAAGGTGTTGTAGGTAAATTTGTTGAGTTCTTCGGCCCTGGCGTTTCTAAATTGCCACTTGCTGACCGTGCGACAATCGCAAACATGGCACCTGAATACGGTGCAACTTGTGGATTCTTCCCAGTTGACGAAGAGTCACTTAACTATATGCGCTTAACAGGCCGCGACGAAGAGCACATTGCAGTAGTGAAGCAATACTTGATCGAAAACGATATGTTCTTCACTCCTGAAAAGGAAGAGCCGACATTCACTAAAGTTGTAGAAATCAACCTTAGCGACATCGCTGCAAACCTTTCAGGCCCTAAACGTCCACAAGACTTGATTCCATTGACTGAAATGCAACAGTCGTTCAAAGACGCAGTTGTAGCTCCAGAAGGAACACAAGGCTTTGGCTTAACTCCAAAAGAGCTTGAGAAAAAAGGCACAATTAAGTTCGAAGACGGACGTAAAGTGGAGCTTAAAACAGGTGACGTTGCGATCGCAGCTATCACTTCTTGTACAAACACATCTAACCCTTACGTTATGTTAGCGGCTGGATTGGTTGCGAAGAAGGCTGTTGAAAAAGGACTTACACCTCCTGCATACGTTAAAACTTCATTGGCACCAGGTTCAAAAGTTGTTACTGGCTACTTGAACGAATCAGGTCTATCTGATTACATGGATCAAATTGGATTCAACACAGTAGGTTACGGATGTACTACATGTATCGGTAACTCTGGTCCATTGCTTCCAGAAATCGAAAAAACAATCGGTGACGAAGATCTTCTAGTTACATCTGTCCTTTCAGGTAACCGTAACTTTGAAGGCCGCGTACACCCATTCGTTAAAGCGAACTACTTGGCTTCACCTCCACTAGTTGTGGCATACGCACTAGCTGGAACAGTGAACATTGACTTCGCAAAAGATCCAATCGGAACGGACAAAGACGGTAATGAAGTATTCTTCAAAGACATCTGGCCTTCTACACAAGAAGTCAACGATGTATTGAACGCTACGGTTACACCTGAATTGTTCCGTAAAGAATATGCTCGCGTATTCACTGAAAACGAAGCATGGAACGCAATTGAAACGACTGACGATTCTCTATACGATTTCGATGAGTCTTCAACATATATTCAAAATCCACCGTTCTTCGAAAACCTTTCGAAAGAACCTGCGGATATCGAGCAGCTTAAAGGCTTGCGTGTAATCGGTAAGTTCGGTGATTCGATCACGACTGACCACATTTCACCTGCTGGAGCGATCGGCTTAAATACACCTGCTGGAATCTACTTGCGTGAAAATGGCGTAGAGCCACGTAACTTCAACTCTTACGGTTCACGTCGTGGTAACCACGAAGTCATGATGCGCGGAACGTTTGCGAACATTCGTATTCGTAACCAAATCGCAGCTGGCACTGAAGGTGGATTCACTACGTACTGGCCAAACAAAGAAGTTATGCCGATCTATGATGCAGCTATGAAGTATCAACAAGACGGTACGGGTCTAGCTATCCTTGGTGGTAAAGACTACGGAATGGGCTCTTCACGTGACTGGGCAGCAAAAGGTACAAACTTACTTGGTATCAAGACAGTAATCGTAGAAAGCTTCGAGCGTATTCACCGTTCGAACCTAGTGATGATGGGTGTACTTCCACTTCAGTTCATCAATGGTGAAAACGTTGAGTCTCTAGGCTTAACTGGCGAAGAAGAAATCAGCGTCAATATCGCTGAAGGCGTAAAACCACGTTCTATCCTTAAAGTTACAGCGAAAGCTCCAGACGGCAAGGAAACTGAATTTGAAGTACTAGCTCGTTTCGACTCTGAAGTTGAAGTGGACTACTACCGTCACGGCGGAATCCTTCAAATGGTTCTACGTAATAAATTAGCAGCAAAGTAATACGGAATAAATGAGGGTGCCCGGCATTGCCGGGCATCTTTTTTGCGTATTTTACAAGTACAATAGCGAAGAAATAGTGAAAAACATTGCGTAGGCGCTCATTAATTCGCCTAAGCGCTCATAGTTCATGCGTATCCGCTCTATGGTCACCGCGAAGCGCTCTATGATACGAGGCAACCGCTCTATCGCAGTCCGTATCCGCTCATACCCAACTTGCAACCGCTCATAAGGATGTTCTAAATGCTCTATAACAACAATCTACCGCTCTATCACAGTCCGTATCCGCTCATCCCCGACTTGCAACCGCTCATAAGGACGTCCTAAGTGCTCTATAGCAACTATCTACCGATCTATCATAGTCCGTAAACGCTCATAGCCTCACTTCACTTCTCATTATGAACTAGAAAGCGCAAATCCCAAACGCGACTCTAACTATACTTTCGACCCCATCATAATGTCTATCACAAGCAATCCACTTTCCCATTCGCTATACTAGACGATGAGGTGATCACATGTTTACCAGTGAAAAAGAAATCGAAGTACGATACGCAGAAACCGATCAGATGGGCGTCGTTTACCATGCCAACTACTTAGTTTGGATGGAAATCGGCCGCACCACGCTGATCAAAGACCTTGGATACGAATATGCGCAGCTCGAACGTGAAGGCTACCTAGCGCCTGTAACAGAGCTGTCAGTGAAGTATAAGGCGGCGAGTACATATGGTGAGACCGTTACAGTCAAAACATGGGTGGAGTCGCACGGCAAGCTACGGACGGTCTATGGCTACGAGATCTTACATGCGGATGGATCGATTGCGGCAACGGCCGTGACGGAACACGTCATAGTCAAAAAAGAAAATTTCCGCCCGGTATCGTTGCGCAAAATTCATCCGGAATGGGACGCGGTGTATACAAAAATCCAGCGAGGCGAAAGCTGATGGCATTCGGAATTAATCGCCAGCAATTAAAAGAGTGGAAAAATGCGGTCCGACGTGAGGAAATTGCGTTTTTGACACATTATTGGCTAGACGACCGGTTTCCGACAGTAAATACAGTCACAAAAGCGGGATGCAGTAATGTGGAAAAGCTCATACAGTGGGGAAGACAGTATGGTTTGCAACCGGAATGGATCCACGCACGCGAAGAATACCCACATTTTGATCTGCTCGGCGAACGTCAAGTGGAAATTCTAAAGCAAGAAGGGCAATTACATCAATTAACCCAATTAAAAAATGGTAAGCATAACTCTCTATAGGAGTTGTGCTTACCATTTTATTTGTCATTTACGCTACTTGATAGTCAAAGGATAACTCTTTCGTTGACGTATCCACATCAATATGCAGGTCATGTCCATCGAAGAACCAAACATCGCGTTCTTCTACGTAATAATGCACATCATTCACAATGGTTTCGACTGCCAGTTCATCCGGCTCTTCTTTCGTAATCCCTATGGAAAAGCCTTCATGCAACGGGCTCGATCCGCCATAACGCGCGAAAAATTTCACATAATCGCCTGCAGCGACTTCCATATCTTCTTCAAACCATTGAATTGCTAGTTCGGATAGGTGAATATTCATGCTTTATACATCCTTTCCAGTGGATAAACCTATAACCATTTCACTTTCGGCTCGGTCCCATTTTTAATTCGACTAATATTGTCACGATGGCGATAAAAAATGAAGAAGCCCATCAGTGCGACGACTAAAAATAAATACAGGTCGCCACCCATAAAGTAATATATGAGACAGTATAGTGGTCCCAAGACCGACACGATGATGGATGTTAACGATACCATCTTCGTTAGTTTTAATGCAATTAAAAACGTAATGACGACCAATAAGAAAATCGGCCAATTAAAGCCAAGTAATACACCGCCAGAAGTCGCAACGGCTTTTCCGCCCCTAAGTCCTGCGAAAATAGGGAAGATGTGTCCAAGAACTGCGACGACTCCAAGTATTAATGGATGAATCGCTGTATCGTGGAAGAACGGTAAAAGCGGTAAGAGGACAGCTGCTGTTCCTTTGAAGATGTCCAGCAGTGTGACAACGATGCCAGCTTTTTTTCCAAGTACCCGAAATGTATTTGTCGCGCCCATGTTTCCACTGCCATGCTGTCTAACATCCGTTCCATAAAAAAGCTTGCCGATCCAGAGAGCGGAAGGGATGGAGCCAAGTAAATAAGCTGCCAGAATGATAACGTAATTTTCCATAGTGAACCCCTTTATGCATGATAAACAATTTTATTATTAGTGTAGCAGATGCATAAGTTCTGGACAATAATAGAATTCTAGAGGAAGATGAAGAACAGGCGAAAAAAGGAATTTGCGCATAAATCGTTCGGCGCGTTGTCATCGTTTGCTCGTTGCATTCCGTACATTTCTTCTATACAATAGGTTGAGCTGAAACAAAACGTTGATTTGACAAGGTTTATCAGAAGATGTATGATTAAAATAACAGAACATTTGTTTGACGGGGGTTTCATTTTGACGAAACAGAAAATACAAAATACGTATGATGATAGTTCCATTCAAATTTTAGAAGGCTTAGAAGCGGTACGGAAAAGACCGGGAATGTACATCGGTTCGACCGATACGAGAGGTCTGCACCACTTAGTCTACGAAATCGTCGATAACTCGGTGGATGAGGCGCTGGCAGGCTTCGGTAACGAGATTGATGTCACGCTCCATAAAGACGGCAGCATTAGCGTACGAGACTATGGACGTGGTATGCCGACGGGGAAACATGAGTCAGGGAAACCAACTGCTGAAGTCATTATGACAGTATTGCACGCAGGTGGAAAGTTCGGGCAGGGCGGCTATAAAACGAGTGGCGGCTTACACGGTGTTGGGGCATCCGTTGTCAATGCATTGTCCGAGTGGCTCGAAGTGACGATCTACCGTGACGGCAAGAAATTTCTTCAGCGCTTTGAGCACGGTGGTAAACCAGCTACGACACTTGAAGAAATCGGTAAAACTAGAGAAACAGGAACGATGATCCATTTCAAACCGGATACGACGATCTTCTCTACGATTAAATATCAATACGACACACTGGCAGAAAGATTGCGTGAGTCCGCTTTTCTATTGAAAGGTTTAAAGATTACGCTAAAAGAAGAAGGCACGGACAAGCAAGATATCTTCCATTACGAATCCGGTATCGAAGCATTTGTTGCCTATTTGAATGAAGAAAAAGAAGTACTGCACGACGTAGCGTACCTCGAAGGTGAAGTTGACGGCATTGAAGTCGAATTTGCGTTCCAGTTCAGCGATGGCTATGCCGAAACGATTCTTTCATTCGTCAACAATGTTCGAACTAAAGACGGCGGAACGCATGAAACCGGTGCAAAAGCTGCGATGACACGTGTGGTGAATGAATACGCACGTAAAGCGGGCTTATTGAAGGAAAAAGATAAGAATCTCGATGGCTCTGATATTCGCGAAGGGATTGCGGCAATCGTTTCGGTTCGTATACCGGAAGAAATCCTGCAATTTGAAGGGCAAACGAAAGGGAAACTCGGTACTAGTGAAGCACGAACGGTGACAGATGCCGTCATTTCGCAAAAAATGCTGTATTTCCTTGAAGAAAATGCGGAATTGAGCGCAAATCTTGTCCGGAAAGCAATCCGTGCCCACCAAGCACGTGAAGCCGCACGAAAAGCGCGTGAAGATGCGCGTTCAGGAAAGAAACGTAAAAAATCCGATACATTGTTGTCTGGTAAATTATCCCCGGCACAATCCCGTAACGCTGCGAAGAATGAATTATACCTCGTGGAGGGTGACTCAGCCGGCGGTTCAGCAAAACAAGGTCGTGATCGTACGTTCCAAGCAATTTTGCCGCTCCGTGGTAAAGTCATCAATACGGAAAAAGCGAAACTCGAAGACATCATGAAAAATGAAGAAATCAACACGATTATTCATGCAGTTGGTGGTGGAGTGGGTGCTGATTTCCAAATTGAAGATGCTGCGTACGACAAAGTCATCATTATGACCGATGCCGATACCGATGGTGCGCATATTCAAGTGTTGCTCTTGACGTTCTTCTATCGCTATATGAAGCCATTAATTGAAGCAGGTAAAGTATATATCGCACTGCCGCCTTTATTTAAAGTATTTAAAGGTACCGGTAAAAGTGAAAAGCTTGCCTATGCGTGGACGGATGATGATCTTGAAGAAGCTATCGAAAAAGTTGGAAAAGGCTATATGCTTCAACGCTACAAAGGTCTTGGTGAGATGAATGCTGATCAATTATGGGAAACAACCATGGATCCATCGACACGGACGTTGATTCGTGTAACGATTGAAGATGGAGCGAAATCCGAGCGTCGCGTGACCACATTGATGGGAGATAAAGTCGAACCACGTCGTAAATGGATTGAAGAGAATGTCGATTTCGGCTTGATTGAAGAACATAATATTTTAGACAATGCATATATACATGTTGAGGGGGATACGAAATGACACAGTCAGAAACGTTTCAAGATCTGCCCTTGGAAGAAGTAATTGGTGACCGTTTTGGGCGTTATAGTAAATATATTATCCAGGACCGTGCAATTCCAGATGCGCGGGACGGATTAAAGCCGGTGCAACGTCGTATTTTGTATGCGATGTTCCATGAAGGCAATACACATGAAAAAGCGTTCCGTAAATCCGCAAAAACCGTCGGTAACGTAATCGGTAACTATCACCCGCACGGTGATACGTCCGTCTACGATGCAATGGTCCGGATGAGTCAGTCATGGAAACTGCGTCATGAAATGATAGATATGCAAGGAAATAACGGTTCGGTCGACGGAGACTCCGCGGCCGCAATGCGTTATACCGAAGCTCGACTGTCTGCTATTGCGAGTGAAATGTTGCGCGATATTCGTAAAGAAACAGTCGATTTTGCCTTTAACTTTGATGATACGGAACTTGAACCCACTGTCTTACCGGGGCGTTTTCCCAATTTGCTAGTAAATGGTTCTACAGGTATCTCTGCTGGTTATGCGACTGATATTCCGCCTCACGCACTGCATGAAGTCATCGATGCGGTCTTAATGCGCTTAAAGAAGCCGAACGTCACCGTAGATGAGCTAATGACGGTCATTCCTGGGCCAGATTTCCCGACAGGTGCGATTATTCAAGGAACAGATGGAATCCGCACTGCCTATCAAACTGGCAAAGGGCGTTTCATTATTCGCGCGTTGTGGGAAATCGAGCAGTTAAAAGCAGGTAAATCTCAGATTGTCATTACAGAAATCCCGTATGACGTCAATAAAGCCAATTTAGTGAAGAAGATGGATGAACTGCGCCATGACCGTCGATTGGATGGTATTGCGGAAATTCGTGATGAATCCGACCGTACAGGCATGCGGATCGTAGTCGAGTTGAAGAAAGAAATAGACGGCACAGCCATCATGCAGTACTTATTGAAGCATACAGATCTACAGATTACGTACAACTTCAATATGATCGCTATTGCGGGCAGACGTCCGATGTTAATGTCACTACCCATGCTTCTTGATGCGTATATTGATCACCAAAAAGACGTCATTACACGACGTTCCAACTTCGATATTCGAAAAGCAAAAGAACGACTACATATCGTAGATGGCTTAATGAAAGCTTTATCGATCCTTGATGAAGTCATTAAGACAATTCGCGCGTCAAAAGATAAAAAAGATGCAAAATTGAACTTGGTCAATGCATATGATTTCACTGAAGTTCAAGCAGAAGCCATTGTTTCATTGCAACTCTATCGATTGACGAATACCGATATTACGGAATTAAAACGCGAGGAACAAGAACTCCGTGATTTGATCAAAGAGTTAGAAGCGATCCTGGCAAGCGAGGCTAAATTGATATCTGTTTTGGTAAAGGAACTGAAAGGGATCCGCAAGCAGTTTTCTGAGCCACGTCGTTCTGTCATCGAAGAAAAAATTGAAGAGTTGAAAGTAGATCTCGATATCCTAATTCCTAGCGAAGAAGTCATGGTATCCGTCACAAAAGGCGGCTATGTCAAACGCACCAGTATGCGTTCTTACTCCGCATCAGGTGGAAAAGGCCAAGAAATGAAGGAATACGATTATAATCTAATCGAATCTCCCATGAATACACAGCATCACTTGCTGTTGTTCACATCATTCGGTAATTACATCTACCAACCGGTCCACGAGCTGCCAGAGATCCGCTGGCGTGATTTAGGGCAGCATTTATCTAGCATTTGCGGACTCGAGCCAGGCGAAGAGCTAGTGGACGCGATCGCCCTTGAGAAATTTGATGAAAATAGCAGTATTTTGACTGCTTCATCCAATGGGAATGTAAAAATCTCGAAACTGACGGACTTCCAAGTGCAACGTTTTAACCGTACATTCAAAGCAATGAACGTCAAAAAAGACGATCGATTGGTGGGGGCACGGGTTATAACGGGTAAAGAAGACGTATTATTGGTAAGTAAACAAGCCTATTCACTTCGATTTGCCTTGTCAGAACTCGCGATTACCGGTATCCGTACAGGTGGCGTCAAGGGAATCAATCTGAAAGCCGAAGACGAGCTTGTGGCGTTTGAAGTGATTACAGAGCAAGCACGCAATGTATTTGTAGCTACACAGCGTGGAACCATCAAAAGAATGAACATTTCAGAGTTCGAGACAAGCTCTAGAGCGCTTAGAGGTGTCACGATCATTAAAGAGCTAAAGTCCAATCCATATCGAGTGGTAGATATGAAGCTTGTGAAAGACGAAGAAGAGTTCGTGATTCATACGTCTAAAGGTCTAAAGATAGAGGTTGAGCCGATGTCGATAAAAAATTCTAATCGTCAGTCTACAGGAAGTTCTGTAGTGGACGAGGCGAAAGACGGACAGATTGTGCAAGTGGTGACGGTAAAGAAGGATAGAAAGTAACTAATAAGAGAGCGTCCCCTGAAGTTACATAACTTCAGGGGACGTTTTTTGCTTTGTTTTACGTTTAAAATCAAGTATTACAGGCTTCAGCCTCTATTAGTAACCTCGCGATAAATATTACACAAACCATGCACGATAACCCTTGAATTCCACAAAAAAGCGCCCATCCCTCTCCGAAGTCGCGGCCATTTAGCACGTAAGTCGGGTCTATCATGACTAGTCAGAAAATAATAAATGTATAAAACGTTTACACAGCAAGCACTGAGCGGCCGCTCAATTTATAATTCCACCCCTAATAACATTAATTATTTAATGCAAAAAAGAAAATGTAATGGAAAACCCCTTTTGCTATGATTCTACTCAAGCAAGTAAATAGAAAAGTTGATAAGAAAGCGTAGAGGTGAAGAGATGATGAAAATGATGAATGAAGTACTACCATCGAATATTGAGCTGGATCCCTTATTCAACCCAAAAAGAGTTGCCGTACTAGGTGCTTCGGAAAACACGAACAAAATTGGTTACTTGCAATTGAAAGCGCTACTAGACGCAGGCTTTGAAGGCGAGATCTACCCCATCCATCCTACAGCGAAAGAGATTGGAGAATTGCCTTGTTACACAAGCGTAGGCGACACCCCGGAACGAGTCGATTTGGCTATTCTCTGTGTCGGCATAAATCAAGTAGAGAAATGTTTGATCGATTGCGGTGAAAGCGGTGTCAAGGCGGCGATTGTCTTTGCATCCGGCTACTCGGAGATTGGCGAAGAAGGAATTATTGCACAAAACCGCCTGAAAGAAATCGCTGAACAATACCATATGCGATTGATCGGTCCAAACTGTGTAGGTCTACTCAATACAACAAATGGCTTGATGGGGACATTCTCTCCAGGACTTACGAATGTGCCGCTTGGCAAGAAACGTGAAGTGGGATTTGTTACGCAAAGTGGCGCGTTTGGCGTGTTGACATATATTGCAGCAGCTCAACATGGATTGACGTTTAATTACTTCGTCAGTGTCGGCAATGAAGTCGATGTAAGTTTCTCCGATGTTATTGAATACATGTTGCATGACCCAAAAACAAAAGTAGCAAGCGGTTATTTGGAAGGCGAGAAAAACGCAGCCAAGTTACGGAAACTAGCGAAATTCGCACTTCAAATCAATAAACCGATTGTCATCATGAAGTCCGGACGAAGCAGTGCAGGCAGTCGTGCAGCGGCATCACATACCGGCTCATTGGCAGGTGCTGATAAAGTCTATGACGGATTCTTCAAGCAAGCCGGTATTGTGCGTGCAGACGATTACGATGACATTCTTTCATTCTCTAAATTATTCTTGGCCAAAAAACTCCCGACAGGCAAAAATACAGTGATCGTCACGAGTTCAGGCGGCAGAGGAATCAACGAAGCGGATCGTTGTGAATCGTACGGATTAAACATCCATGCGCTAAGCGATAAAGTGCGAAAAGAAATTGAGAAAGACATTCCTGATTTTGCAAGCGCTTCCAACCCGGTTGATTTAACCGCAGCCGCATCGATCACCAATCCGGAATTGTATCTCGCACCTTTAAAAGTACTAGTCAATGATCCTGATACGGACATTATCTTATTTCCTGAATTCCCTATTCACTGGGATGAAAACACGCCACTTCTTCAGGAATTCGTCGAGATCTGTAAAAACTCGGATAAGTTCGTGTTGATATCGAACTTCCCGCTAAAAGGCATGTCGATCCCTAAAGGTGTCCAGTATCTTGAGGACAACGGCATTCCATTCATTCTCGGTGACATGAATCCGATCCGCTCGCTTGCAAAATTAGTGGATTACGCAGAAGCGTATAGAAAAGCGCACAAGATCAATGATGAGCCTGCAAGAAAAGAACTCGACGTATCGAATATCCGCCACCTGTTACCGGCAAATCAAACATTGAGCGAATCGCAATCTAGCGAAATCCTCTCCGAATACGGTATCCGCACAACGAAGCGAATCACTGCCAAGACGGCGGACGATGCAGTACAAGCTGCGAACAACATGGGGTATCCAGTCGTCATGAAAATCGATTCACCTGATATTCCACATAAGACGGAAGTTAACGGCATCCGATTGAATGTCCAGAACGGCCAAGAAGTACGCCAGGCGTTCAAAGAAATCTATGACAGTGCGAAAGAACATTGTCCGACAGCGAACCTTCACGGGATATCCGTCCAGGAAATGTTGCCTGAAGGCGTGGAAGTCATCGTCGGTGTGACGAGCGATCCGACATTCGGTCCCGTCATTATGTTTGGTCTCGGCGGTGTCTTTGTAGAAGTCTTCAAAGATGTATCATTCCGTGTCGCACCGATCACAAGACAAGATGCGATCGATAAGATGGAAAGCTTGAAAGGCTATCAAATCCTACAAGGTGTACGCAATAAAAAGCCCGTCGATCAAGAGGCCATCATCGACGTGTTACTGAAAGTTTCTAGATTAATTGAAGACTACTCGGATATCATTCAGGAAATAGACATTAACCCGTTAATCGTTTACGAAGACGGAATTGTAGCGGCAGATGCATTGATCATCACCAAATAAGAGGAGGATGGAAAATGGACTTGGATAAAAGCGTTATAGGCTTAACGAGTGACGAATACGTGTTTGAAGTCGAAAGTCGGCATGTCGGCCAATTCGCCACTGCCATCGGAGACGACAATCCACTCTATACAGACGACAGATATGCGAAGGAGTCGGCATACGAAGGGCTAGTTGTCCCGCCGACATTCCCGATTGCGATGAACGACGGCAAAGTAGAAATGCCAGTGCAGCTCGACCACCGCCGGATGTTGCACGGTGAGCAGGAATTCCTATACTACAAACCGATCCGCATAGGAGATCAACTACGCTGCCAGATCAAAGTAAGCGATCTGTATGACAAAGAAGGAAAGAGCGGCAAGATGCAGTTCTTGAAGCTCGATACGGAAATGAAAGACGAAGCGGGCGAACTGGTCTGTATTAGCCGAATGAATATCGTCTATCGCGCAGCGAAAAACTAATTGGAGGAACTTTATATGATCAAAGATTGGGTGTTGGAAGAATTGACCGTGGATCAGAAACTTGAACCGATGGTAAAGTCGCCGATTACGAAAGTGCAGCTAGCACAATATGCAGGTGCTTCTGGGGATTTCAACCCGTTGCATCTGGACGATGGTTTTGCGCAGAAAATCGGAATGGATGGTGTTATAGCGCACGGTATGCTCGTAATGGGTTTCCTTGGGGAGTACGTGATGAAAATTGCTGGCAAGGAAGCACGCGTCGCAAACTTTAAGATGCGTTTCGGCAAAATGACGGTACCGGGTGATGAAATACGCTGTTCGGGTGTAGTCGAACGAACATATGAAGAAGATGGCAAGAGGTGCATCGCACTGGAACTGACGGCCGAGAAAG
Source organism: Sporosarcina ureae DSM 2281 (assembly GCF_000425545.1). Lineage (GTDB taxonomy): Bacteria > Bacillota > Bacilli > Bacillales_A > Planococcaceae > Sporosarcina > Sporosarcina ureae. The sequence goes on from NZ_AUDQ01000007.1 coordinate 47,248, forward strand.
TATCGGGAGAAGTTGTTGGAGCAGGCAGCGCCATCTTGCAACTGACATAAACAGACGTGAAATAGGAGGAAATGTATCTATGAGAACTATTAAGGACCGCTATGCCATTGTAGGCGTAGGAGAGAGCGAACGCTCAAGAAAATCGGGAACAACGCCTCTGCATTTGGCGCTCGATGCGGCCAACGCAGCAATCAAAGATGCAGGTTTGAAAGCAACAGACATAGACGGATTCATGAACTATAACGAAGGGGATTCCTGTACGTCTCACCAACTGGCAACGTATCTTGGTGTACGACCGAAGTACGTTAAGGATATCCAGGGTGGCGGAGCGAGTACGGAAATGTTGATCGCGGATGCAGTGGCGCTCATTGAAGCAGGCCAACTGAACACGGTTTTGATCTATCGTTCTATGAACGGTAGTTCGGGGACTCGTGTAGGCCGAGGGTATGATCCTGATATGCTGCAAGGGGCATTGGCTGGCGGAAGTTTTGTGATTCCGTACGGATCGGCAAGTCCATCGCAATGGTTCGGCATGTATGCGACGCGTCACATGCATGAAACAGGCATTACGAAAGAACATCTCGGACATGTCTGCTTGAGTTTCTATGAGCATGCACAACGTAATCCGAAAGCCTTTCTGCACGGCAAGCCGTTAACGATGGAAAACTATCTCGCTACACCGGATATTAGTTCTCCATTCAATATCCATGATTCGTGCTTGGAGCTCGATGAAGGAAATGCGATCATCGTCACATCTGCCGAAAAAGCGGAAGACTGTACGTCAAAACCAGTCTATATCATGGGAATGGCAGCAAGACAATGTCATCCGCACGCTCATTACTGGAACGATATCGACCATGTCGCTTCAGATTACGTAGCGAAAGAACTCTACGAAAATGCGGGTGTAACACCGGACGATATCGATGTTGCCTCCATCTATGACTGTTTCAGCTGGGTTGTTATGCGCCAGCTTGAAGCATACGGATTTGCGAAACGCGGAGAAGTGGGAGAATTTGTTGCTGAAGGCAACTTGAAGATCGGCGGCAAACTGCCAACCAATACAGCGGGCGGCATGTTATCGGAAGGCTATACGCACGGAATGAATAACGCCATTGAAATCGTCAGACAGCTACGCCATGACTACGATGGAACAGCACGCCAAGTGGAAGATTGCAAGATCGGTATTTGTACAGGCTGGGCTGGACCGGATATCGCTGGCGCTATGATCTTACGAAACTAGGAGGAATCACTATGACACAATCAACGACTGCTTATCAAAAACCTATTCCATTGAAAGATATAGATAATGCCCCGTACTGGGATGCAGCGGACCAACATCAACTGGCTCTGCAAAAATGTGATGATTGCAATGCATACTCACAACCGCCAGGCCCTACGTGCGCAAAATGCGGAAGTGAAAACGTTAGCTGGGAACAGTTCGGCGACGATATTACAGCCACAGTCTATTCGTATGTGGTTTCCTACCGTCCATTCTTACCAGGCTTCCAGGATGAGTTACCGACGATTATCGCACTCGCACAGCTCGACAAAGTGCCGGAAGTGAAAATCATGGGCAATATCTTGAATTGCCAGGAAAAAGATTTGGAAATCGGTATGCCGATCCAAATGACATGGGTGGATATTACGGAAGACCGTGCATTGCCACAGTGGATTCCAGCGACGAATTGATCGATAGGCGATATAGAAAGGATGAGTGAGTATGGATTTCTCTTTCACGAAAAAAGAAGAAAAATTTAGAACCGAACTACGAACATGGCTTGAAGCGAACCTTCCTGAAGGGTGGCTAGAAGGCAAGCGCGATTTGCCGGAAGACTTGGATGAATACTCCCGTGTATTACGTGCATGGCAAAATAAATTGTATGAAGGTGGATGGGCAGCCATCGCTTGGCCGAAAGAATATGGCGGTCGCAACGCTAGCTTGATGGAAGAAATCATCTACCATCAAGAAATGGTACGCGTCAAAGCGCCGCCACTTATCAACTATATCGGAATCCATATGGTAGGTCCTACGTTGATCGACATTGGAACGGATGAACAAAAAGAGAAATATTTGAAGAAAATCCTGACGGGTGAAGAAATATGGTGCCAGGGCTATTCAGAGCCGGGTGCAGGATCAGATTTAACAGGACTTAAAACACGTGCGGTAAAAGACGGCGATCACTGGCTCATCAATGGCCAGAAAGTCTGGACGAGTTTTGGCCACGTGGCGGATAAATGCTTCCTGCTGACGAGAACGAGTACGCACCCGGAAAAGAAGCACCGTGGGATTACCGTCTTCATGATGGATATGCACCAGCCGGGAGTCGAAACGCTTCCGATTGTGCAGATGGATGGACATAAAGACTTTAACGAAGTGTATATGACAGACGCTGTAGCGACAGATGCAGATATCGTCGGACAAGTAGACTCGGGCTGGCATGTATTGATTGCGTTGATGCTCCATGAGCGTACAGGGATCGGTGCGGAACTCTTCACACTCGAAAAGCAATTCAACGATACAGTGGAACTGGCACAGCAGTATAAAGTAAATGGCAAACCATTGATTGAAAATCCTGTAGTCAGACAAAAATTGGCGAATTTCTATGCCCGCGTACGTGGATCGCTACTGAATTACTATAAAAATCTGACCACTACGATCAAAAACGGTCAACCAGGAGCGGAAACATCTATCGATAAGTTGGTGGTAACCGAATTGAACCAGGCACTCTCTGCATTTGCAGTGGAGATTCAAGGACATCAAGGTGTGCTATTTGATAAGGATGCCGTAGCGGATCCGAAGTGGCAGCATTTATTCCTCGCATCATTCGGACAGACAATCGGTGGCGGTACGAGTGAAGTGCAACGCAATACGATCGGCGAGCGCGTTCTGGGATTGCCGAAAGACATGGGACGTTAATAGATTTGGAGGGATGAAGTATGGACTTTTCACTAACAGAAGAGCAAGAAATGTTCCGTGGACATATCCGCAAAATGTTGGATAAATTCGGCGGTACACAGCTGGCTCGAGAAATGATTGACAATAATCCGCAAAACCTGAAGAAGGTGTACACGACATTAGCTGAACTTGGATGCGGCGGCATCAACATTCCTGAAGAATACGACGGTATGGACTTGGATGCACTCGATCTCGTTCCGACGTTCGAAGAGATGGGACGTTCACTAGTACCCGGCTTGTTCATGGAAACTTCCGCGTTGGTAGTACCGATCCTTAAGAAATACGGAACAGAGCAGCAGAAACAACAGTATCTACCGAATATTGCTTCAGGAGAAAAACTCGTTTCATTCGCGGCACTGGAGCCGTTCAACGACTTTTCTCCCGCAGGTATCCAATGTACATTGGTGCGCCAAGACGGACAGTACGTGCTAAACGGCACGAAGACCCTTGTACCGGAAGTTGAACTTGCGGATGCATTCCTCGTATTGGTACGCACAAACCAAACGGATCAAGAAGACGGATTATCTCTTGTGTTGATCGACAAGACAAAAGGAATAAACATCGAGAAACAATCTTCTTTTGACGAATCAAAACATGTAGCGAAGATCGAATTCAATAATCTCGTTATCAAAGAAGATCAAATTATAGGTGAAGTAGACAAGGGATGGACACAGCTTCAAGAAGGTCTGTTGTACTTCAATGCCGCACTTAGTTCCTACATTGTCGGTGCAATGGAAAGCGTCGTCAATATGGCTACGGAATATGCAAAGATCCGGGAGCAATTCGGCCAAGCGATCGGACGTTTCCAGGCGATCAAACACAGTATCGTCAATATGAAAGTGAATTTGGAAATTGCCCGCTCCCTCAGTCATTATGCCAACTGGGTAGTGGACACGGACGAACTCGACCGAGAAGCGGCTGTTTACAGCGCCCGTACATATGCGACGGAGAAATTCATCGAAGTCTCGGCACATAACGTCCAAATTCATGGCGGCATCGGATTCACGGAAGAAATTGATTGCCACTTATATGTCAAGCGGGCTCGTTATTATGACCAGTATTTAGGCTCCACGCCTTTCTATCAAGAAAAAGTAGTCGCTTCACTAGGCTGGTAATTTGAAGGAGGAAAACATATGACGAACGTATCCGAGAAATCTAAATTGACGACTTACGGCAATATCATTAACGGCAAGTCGGTACAGGCGCAAGACGGAGCTGTATCAAACAGTATCGATCCATCTACAGCGGAAGTATGGGCGACCATTCCTTCTAGTAAAAAGGAAGACGCAGAACTGGTCATCCAGGCAGCACGCGCAGCATTCGATGACTGGGCGAATCTACCTGCCCGTACACGCGGCGACTATATGCGTAAGATTGGGGACATGATTCCCGAGTATGCTGCGGAGTTGCTTGAACTTGAAACACGTAATAACGGTTGGGTACTAGATGAGTATCAGTATTTGGCGGAAGTGTTAAAGCAGGTTTGGTATGACGCAGCGGGAGCGGCATCTCTCGTAGGTGCACAAGGTCGTACGGTACAGATGGGCACAGGGGATTTTGGTTTCACTTCACGAAAGCCATACGGAGTAGTAGTTGGAATCTTACCTTGGAACGCACCTTTATTCACCTTTACAATTAAGGCTGCCTATGCGCTAGCGGCAGGGAATACGGTCGTCATTAAACCGTCTGAGAGTGCAGCGGTCGGATCATTGCGATATGGCGAGTTGATTTCACAAACCTTACCGCCTGGCGTACTGAATGTCATTTCAGGTGCGGGTCGTGAAATCGGGGATTACCTCGTCTCTCACAAAGAAGTGAATAAAGTGAGTTTGACAGGATCGAAAGCAACAGCGGAGCGTATCACAAAAGCGACTGCGCATTCACCGAAGTCGTTGATCTTTGAACTCGGCGGAAAATCTCCGAATATCGTCTTTGAAGATGCGGACATCGAGCAAGCGGTACACGGATTGATCAACGGCATCTTCACACCGAACTCTGGCCAGATTTGTGTGGCAGGTTCACGCATGCTGATCCAGCGCTCTATTTACGACGAAGTGATTGGGCGTTTAAAAGAGTTGATGACGGACAATGAATTCGTCAAACACGGTGATACTCAGGATACGAGCAACACCATGGGGCCTATCGCGAATGAAGCGCAATTTCAGTCGGTATGCGGGTTTATCGATGAGGCATCAAAAGAAGAGTATGAAGTCGTCTTCGGAGGAAAATACGGTGGAGAAGCTGTCCTACCGGGGCAACCAGAATTTGCGGACGGTTATTGGGTGCAGCCTACGCTCGTTAAAGTAGCCGATAACAGTTCAAAACTAGCTCGTGAAGAAATTTTTGGTCCGGTGGCGGTCGCTATTCCGTTCGATACGGAAGAAGAAGCCGTTCAAATTGCCAATGACACGAACTTCGGTCTGGCAGCGGGCGTATGGACGCAAAATCTCGGTCTTGCACATCGTATGATTGATAAGCTTCAGGCAGGTAATGTTTGGGTCAATACGTACGCTAGAGTAGGTGCAGATCTTCCATTTAGCGGCGTTAAAGAGAGCGGTTACGGTACAGACTCGGTTCTGGATTATACACTAGAAAAAGCTTGTGTCATCAATATTCGGTAAACAACCAGTAACGTCTGATCTGTGGCGGGAGGGCTTCGGTTTTGCACCAAGCATATCGAAACCTTCTTCTGCAGATCTTCACTTTAAACCACACCTAGATTTGACATAATGAATAAAGCTTGTAAGAACTATGACACCATCGATAAAGGGGGGCCACTATATGAATGAAGCGGCATTGAAAGATCAATCGATTAATAGGGGTTTTTTATTCATAAGTTTCGGAGCATTCTTTATTATGTTAAGTTTAGCAACCCATCTTCCCGCATATCCGCATATGCTGGCGGAATTTAATCTGACGCCGGGATACGCAGTCTGGATGCAGCTGGGTCTGGCTGTTGGTTTAACAGGATTCCAGCCATTACTTGGATGGATTGGAGATTCGTTCGGATTGAAGATCGTCATCCTAATTGGCGGTATTTTCATGGTCATCGGATCATTGCTCGTAGCCTTCTCGTTTTCTTTCTGGGTGCTCGTTCTTGGTTTATTCTTTAAAGGTATTTCGGGCGCGGCGATTGCACCATCAGGGATTGCCTATGCTGGTAAATTCATGGTCGGGACACAGCGGGGAAAAGCGATTGGAACGTTTGCGGCGTTTATTACAATCGGTGCAGTATTTGGTCCAGTCATCAGCGGTATGATTGTTGATACAGCGAACTGGCAGGCAAGCTTTATATTCACTGCTATTCTTGGTGGTTTAGGCATTGCACTCTTTGCTTTTGTTCCGCATGTCAAAGTACAAGCACGTAAGAAGCTGGATGTTCTAGGATTGATTTTCGTCATCGCTCTATTGCTCGGTTTGCTGACGATTCCAACCTTCATCAACAGCTTCGGAATCGAATCTGGAATGTGGATTCCATCATTGCTAGTATTCGTCACTGCGTTGATCATGTTGATCTTTGTAGAGAAAAAACAAAAAGCACCGTTGCTCGATTTGGAGTACGTTGCGAATCGGAACTTCTGGGTACCTACAACGATTGCTGTATTCATCTTCCTTGGTTACTCGGGTGTGATGTACTTATTAACATTCTTTGTACAGAACGTACAAGGAAAAGCCGCTACAACAGTAGGCTTCCTGCAGATGGCCGTATTCCTTGGCACATCGGTTGCAGCCTATTTAAGCGGAAGAATTATGAAAAAGCTATCAGCACGATTGATTATGGGATCGGGAATTCTCGTCTTTTCTTCCGGAATCATCATGTTAAATTTCGTTACACTTACAACATCGTTTACGTATTTGTTCATTGCTATGAGTCTGGTCGGTATCGGTGTTGGTTTCCAAACACCTGTAGTCAAAGGACTTGTCGTGTCTAAAGCTTCAACTGAACGAATGAATGTCGTGACATTTACGAATACGGTAATTGAAAACCTGGCACAGAGAATGGGCGCGTCGTTAGCACTTGTTGCTTTCTCTATCTTCTCAGCGAGCGGTAATAATGTTGGGGCAGTAGTGAATACATCTTGGGTGATTATGGGCTTCATCGTCATCGCGTTGTTATTCTTACCATTGATTCCTCGAACGATTCCTGGAATTCACACGAGTGAAGCCGATTTGGTCGATACCAATGTAGTGCCGAAAGCGTTACAAACTGAAGAAATCAAATAAATTGCGCGACAAAGTATAGAGAGGAGTCTTTAATATGAATATTTATGTACTACTGAAAAAAACATTCGACACGGAGGAAGCGATTTCCGTGTCGGGCAATCAAATAGATGAAAGTGGTGCGGAGTTCATTATTAATCCATACGACGAATACGCAGTCGAAGAAGCGATCCAGCAACGCGACAAGCACGGCGGAACTGTAACGGTTGTGACGATTGGTGATGAGGACTCAGAGAAGCAATTGCGTACGGCACTTGCGATGGGTGCGGATGAAGCGGTACTCATCAATACGAGTGACGACCTGGATGAAGGGGATCAATTCACAACAGCTAAGATTCTCGAGACATTTTTTGAAGGAAAAGAAGTGGATTTGATCCTCGCGGGAAATGTAGCAATTGACGAAGCAAGCGGACAAGTAGGACCTCGTCTTGCGGAGCGTTTAAATATGCCTTTCATTACGACGATCGTCAAGCTGGATATTGAAGACGGCACGGCGGAAATCGAGAAAGACCTTGAAGGGGATCTCGAGAAAATTGATGTATCCTTGCCGGTGCTCGTAACGTGTCAGCAAGGACTGAATGAACCGAGATACACGTCCCTTCCAGGTATCATGAAGGCAAAGAAAAAGCCGCTTGAGCAACTTGAACTCGATGATCTAGATCTCGATGAAGACGATGTGGAAGCAAAAACGGCAACGATTTCTATTTTCTTACCACCTAAAAAGCAAGCAGGACGCATTTTGGTAGGCGAAACGGGAGAGCAAGTCAAAGAACTGGTCAGCTTATTGTCTAGTGAAGCGAAAGTAATCTAAGCAATCTACAAAACGAAAGGAGTTTTACTATGAGTGAAAAGATACTAGTAATCGGGGAATTGCAGCAAGGGGTTCTTCGTAAAGTAAGTTATGAGACGATTGCAGCGGCAAAACAACTAAATGCTAACGCAGAAATTTTGGCATTGGTACTAGGTGACGGAGACTTGCAGCATCCGGCTGAAGAAATGATTCACTATGGTGCAGATCGAGTCATTACCGTCTCACATGCAAACTTGAGCAATTATACATCGGAAGGCTACGGACAGGTCATTATGGAAGTGATGCATGACGAGAACCCATCTGGCATTATCATGGGTCATACGTCAGTCGGTAAAGATGTGACACCTAAAATCGCAAGCCGCTTGGAACTTGGATTGATCTCAGATGCGGTGGCAATCGAAAAAGAAGACGATCAAGTCATCTTCACTAGACCGATTTACTCCGGTAAAGCGTTTGAAAAGAAAGTGATGAAGGACGAAGGTCTGCTATTCGCCACGATCCGTCCGAATAATATTTCTGCATTGGAACCTGACGCTAGCCGAACGGGTGACATCATAGCAAGAGAAGTGGATGTCAAAGACTTGCGTACGATCGTTAAAGAAGTGATCCGCAAGAAAACGGAAGGTGTAGATTTATCTGAAGCGAAAATCGTAATTGCGGGCGGACGCGGTGTTAAGAGCGCCGAAGGGTTCAATGCATTGTATGAGCTGGCAGACTTGTTAGGTGGCGCTGTAGGGGCTTCTAGGGGCGCCTGTGATGCAGATTACTGCGATTACTCGCTGCAAATCGGTCAAACCGGAAAAGTGGTTACGCCCGATCTCTATATCGCGGTAGGTATTTCCGGTGCGATCCAGCATATGGCAGGTATGTCGAACTCCAAAGTGATTGTCGCGATCAACAGTGACGAAGAAGCAAATATCTTCAAGATGGCAGATTACGGCATCGTCGGCGACTTGTTCGAAGTTCTGCCGTTATTCATCGAAGAACTCAAATTGCAAGGCGCGTTAGTATCCTAACTACTAACCATTCATAAAACAGCTTGGAAAGTTCGATTACCGAACTTTCCAAGCTGTTTTTGCGTTCTAGTTTTTACTACATATCACTTCTACTGAAACAAAAGTAAATAGTGAAACTTGGAAATCCATGTTATACTATTCTGAACTTACGGTTTATCGGAGGGGACTATATTTGATTAATTACGATTTACTGTTGAATACTACGCACTATGAATTAATCCATCATCAAAATATTGCCAATAAAATTGACCACTTCCAAGTAATCGTCATCTATGATCCACAACCTAACTTTTTTGACTATAACTACTTAATCAATTTTCCGTGTGAAAAAGTACGAAAAAAAGTAGCAACGAATCACATTTTTCCAAGAGTGAAAAACGAGACGTTCATCGTCCGACAGCACAACTACGATGAAAATTTTCAATTATTTTTCAAATTGCGTCTGCGGGCCAGATATGAAATGTTAGCGAAAGTGACAGAATTCATGACAGCTAAATTTTTTAGTACTTATGAGAGTCATCTCACACCATTACTTGAAAATAAGCCTACTCTCAAATGGGAAATAATAAATAAATTATACAATAAATACGCAAAGATGCTGAATACAACCGCTTGGCTAAATGATGAGGAATCATGGAGTGTATTTAGTTCGTGGTACAAAACATATTTAATCAATCATACCGTGAATGAAATGATTAAAATTCACGGCTACAACACACTAGATGCACTATCTAATGAAGAGTTGAACAAGTTATTTCTTGAAAGAATAAATACTAGCTTTGCTTCTAACGATAGTTTCCTAAATACATTCACAACAGACGTCAATGTCTATATAGAGCAAATGGTATCTGAAACACTTGCGGTTTTCGAGTTAGAAAAAGATTCAATGAAGCAAATTAATGAATTACTCGGCGTGAACAATCGGTTATCCGAGCATCAACCGATTGAATCCACAGTAAAAACTAATAATCTCATAGTGATGAGCAACGCCATTTATCAATTCATCACAGAAGCTATTTCCAACCAAAAATTTACTTGTGAGCCAGATCAATGGCCACAGGCGACGATACGTAGTACGACGCTGACAGGTTCTTTGCAGCTACTTCCGCGTGAAGAGGATCGGACAGCAAGTCGTATGAATCAACTGCATAACGATTCGAGGACGTTATCAGAAGTCGATGTGGACGTATTAGATTCCCTATGCCATATGTATTTGACGCAATTAGGGCAGGTAGGTGACCGCGTAGAAATCCGCTTCGATGATCTGCTTACAATCCGTGGACTGAAGACAAAACTAGGAGGAACAGGTAGGCGCGGTGGCTATGAAAAAGAACAACGCATCCATGTGATGAAAGCGCTTTCTATAATACGATCACTATGGATGGAATTAGAAACGGTCTTAGTATATGAACAAGGTAAACCTGTCAACAAGAAGATGCAAGGGCGTGCGTTCATTTTTACGAATGAAGACGGTAGTCTGTGCGAATTAAATGAAGAGTCATTACCCGAACGTCTATATGTAACGATTGGGGAAGTTTTTGATTCTTTCTTGCAAGGCACTGCCAGACAAGTAAAGTTATTACCGAATCAAGCGATCGAATTCAATCCGTATCAACGGAAATGGGAGAAAAAACTCATCCGTTATGTAAGCTGGCGTTGGCGTACTCAAGCACGAAAAGCAAGCTACTTGCAGCCGCATAAAATTAGTACATTACTCGAAAAAATCGGTATACAAATAGATTCACAGGCACCTTCACGTATTCGGGACCGATTGGAGAAAGCCCTAGACCTATTGGAGGAAGAAGGCGTAATAACATTTTGGCAATACAATCAATGGAATGAAGATAGCATGTCGAAGAAAGGCTGGTTGCGTATCTGGTTGGATGCTACGATCATCATCGCGCCACCTGACGAGATTGTCGGCTATTATCAGCCGATCGAGAGAAAGAAATCAATCAATTCACCAACTACTTTTTCCGTAGTGCAAAACAAAGAAGGAATTTGTAAGAATATTGGCAGTGATTTTAAAGAATGTCGCATCAACCGTGGTTTAACACTGAAGCAAGTATCCGAAGAGTTGAATATATCGACGTCCTATATAAGCAATATTGAACGAGGTGGAGCCTTACCGTCACAAACCGTCTATAAAAAGATGAAAGATTGGTTAAATTAAGTTGGTATTACTGAATACGTGTCAGCTTAATTCAATTTCGAAATTATTTTTTTAAAAACCGAACATACAAACGCTATACTAGTGTTATACTAAGCAAAGCTCATTTTTTGTCGAGCTTTGCTTTCTTTTATCGACAAAAGTAATAAGTAGAGAACATTAAATTCTTAAGAAACCTGGTTCCAAATAATCCTTCTTACTTTACTATTATTCGCATCATGTAAATTAGCACGCCATAAATATCACACGTGCAGCAATCAAGGAAGGGAGATCCTGGAGAGCAACAGTAATATCATGCATAGAGCTCGGTTGATAGGTAGGAGAATGTACTTAAATGTCGTGATTCTATGTATTCAATGTGCAGGTGGAATTTCTGTAAAGGAATAATAGATTTGCTGAGCAACACTGGCAAGGTGTATTTAAGCCGGTTTTGCTTATCAATTTATAAAACGTTATTTGAAGATAAAAGATCAGTAAATATATAAACAAAAACAAAGCACGAACATACAAGCGCTATACAAGTGATATACTAGGCAGGGTTTATATTCATAAGTAAGGCTAAACGTAGTATGTAATCTTAGTGAACATGGTTCCAAATAATCCTTGTTTATACAGTGTTCCACGCACCATATTATCTAACAAACATCGACTATCGCACGTAAAATAATCAAGGACGAGATCTTCGAATACATAAACAAGGAGATTAAGCAGATTATTGAGAAAGCCCATCAATTAACTGGAAGAGAAGGGGCCGTCAGATTTTTGTCGATAGGATAATCGGTATGAAAAGTATATGACGATGACTTTACATGTCAAAAGCCTATAAAAGTGATAGGTTGATGGATTAAGCATTACGTTAAAGAGTGCTTATAAATGACTGGTCGAGTTAAGCTAGTATGATTGATCATCAAGCAAGATAGTAAAACGGCATATAAAATGCAAAGCAGGAACAAAACAATAAATAGTGTTTGCCGAAGAAAATTAATGACAAACACATAAATAATACAGAAACATCGTAAAGCTTGAAGTAAACTTGTTAAGCAATTATAATAAATCGAGCGCTTAATTCATCTAAAAAAGCGCTGATATCTCACTATCACAAGTATACTTATAAGTGATACATAACTTCCTATAATTTATATTATGTTCGGGGCGTTCTACGATCTATACATATTCTACTCTCCATGTGTCCTTCTCGCGCTAGCTTTCTAAGCGGTTCTTATGATCTTTAGTTTTGATGTGTTCAAAGTCGATATGTCCTACACTGTACTCAATGACATCGTTAATGAATAGCTTGTGATCTTTTGCCAGCTGTTTAACGGATTCCAATAATTCTTTATCGTACGTCGTTTTGTACTGGATTCGATCTGTTGGACGTAAATTCTTATCGTACTCAATAACTCCTGTGGCTAATACGTTCCACAATCCATTTTCCAATAAATAATTGCTATATGTATCATGTTCTTCAGATAAATCTTCTAATTGCTGTAAAATCTCTTGACTGATATTCGTGCGGAATTTAATCCGTGTTTCATCTGTCGTTTGAATCATTTTTCCGTTCACTAATTTCCACATTGTCATTTCCTCCTTAGATATGAAAAACTCGCAAATAGTACATTCACGAGTTAATCTTTTGTAATCGATCTGTTTGTTGTAACGCCCGGATATTCGCAGAGCCCGTTGCAAACATCGCCATGCGTAATTCTAGTTCGCGAACTTCCATTGTTTGGAAAACGTTTTCAGCTGATATAGTTGCTTCTTCTAAAATCGCTCGACCAAAACCGACAAAATCTGCGCCTAACGCGATACATTTTGCAGCGTCGACACCTGTATGAAGTCCACCACTTGCTACTAATAACTTATCGTTCATATGAGGTTTAACTAGCTGTAGTGAATCTGCCGTTCGAATTCCCCATTCGCTAAATGCTGCTGCCGCTTGCTGTTTAATCGGTGTCGTGCGGTATTTCTCTACTTGACTCCAAGATGTTCCCCCTGCACCAGCTACATCAATGAAAGACACACCGATATCCAAGAGCTTCTTAGCGGTTTGACCATCTATTCCCCATCCCACTTCTTTAATGCCGACAGGAACCGATAATTCATTGCATAATTTCTCGATTTTACATAATAAATTACTGAAATTCGTATTACCTTCAGGTTGAATGACTTCCTGTAATACATTTATGTGCAATACTAATGCATCTGCATCGGTATAATCGATAATTTGACGACATTCGTCTGCAGAAAAACCATAATTCAATTGCACTGCACCTAAATTTGCGATAATGGGAGCCGTTGGAGCATATTTTCGTAATGCAAATGAAGGACGGAATGCTTTACTCTCTATTAAAGCGCGTGTCGAACCTAACGCCAGTGCCCAGCCTCTTTGTTCTGCAGCAAATGCTAGATTCCGGTTAATCGTTTCCGCAAAATCCGCACCACCGGTCATCGAACTCACTAAAAAAGGTGTTTTGCATGATTTATTTAGAAAATTTTGCTCCATATTGATATCGTCAAATGATAATTCAGGTAAGGCATTATGCAGAAATTCATACCGCTCCAAACCTGTCGTAATCGCATTTCCAGTCACATGTTCTTCCAACACGATTTGAATATGCTGTGCTTTCCGGTCATTCAGTTGCTTGCCCATGATATTAACTCCTATCTACTAGTAAACCCATTTTTATATTAGTCGGTTACTATGAATTATAGCTGTTCTACTTCGATTACACAAAATATAAAAAAGCTCTGATATAAAATCGGAGCTTTGTACGTTTTAAAATGTTGAAACTAGATGTTTTTTCCACTTTTCATCCGTTATTTGTCCTTGATCAAGATAAATAATACGGTCACCTAGGCGTTCTGCTTCGTCAAGATCATGAGTTACAATAATGAACGGAATTTTCCACATGGCATGTAAACGTAAGAGCTCATCTTGACACTGTTTCCGCGTTTCTTTATCGAGAGCAGACAACGGTTCATCCAGCAATAACACGGAAGGTTGGGTAGCAAGTGCTCTAGCCAACCCTACACGCTGTTTTTCTCCGCCTGAAATCTGGTGGGGATACTTCTGTAGTAAATGCTCAATTCCTAGTACTTGAAGTAACTCCCAAATCATTTTGTTGCTTTCTTTTCGCTCATTCTTTTTCACGCCGAACCAAATATTCTTCTCCACCGTCATATGTGGAAATAATGCATAGTCTTGAAATAAATAACCGATTTGACGATCGCGAGCAGGCATTGGTTTTTCACCCGTTTCAAAAAAAGTACGTTCATTCGAATGAATCATCCCGTGATCCGGCTGTGCAAGCCCCGCAATATAGTTCAATATCGTCGTTTTACCAGAGCCGGATGGGCCGACTAACACCAGGATTTCATTGCACATTTCAAAATGAATGTTCATTTCATAATGCGCGAGTTGTTTATTGATTTCCACATGTAGCATGTCAAATCCCCCTTACCCTCAAGACTTCGTAAAACGCCTAATATTGCGCTTGCTCCACCAATTCACCCATAAAATCAAACTAAATCCGAATGTAATGATGATCACTACCCAAAACGTCGCTTTTTCCATCTGTCCCGACTCTACGGCGAAATAAATCGCCATCGGAATCGTGTCGGTTTTACCTGGTATGTACCCTACAAGCATTAAAGTAGCACCGAACTCTCCTAGACCTCTTGCGAATGACAGCACCAACCCTGCCAGTAAACCAGGCCAAGCAAGCGGGAATACGACTGACCAGAACACGCGCCATTCCGAAGCACCCATCGTACGCGCAGCATTTGATAATCGTTCATCGAGACTTTCAAATGCTGCCGCTGCGCTTTGATACATTAAAGGAAACGATACGACAATCGAAGCAATAACAGCGCCAATCCACGTAAAGACGATTTGAAAATCGAACCATTCGAGTAACCAACTGCCGATCCAGCCCTTTTTACCGAATAAAATGAGTAAACCGAAGCCGACGACGGTCGGTGGTAACACGAGAGGCAATAAAAACAATGCTTCCAATATGCTTTTTCCGAAAAAATCACGCTTCGCAAGTAAGTACGCAATGAACACACCAGCTACAAAAACAAAGAAAGTGGAGATAGCAGCTACTTTCAGAGATAATAATAAAGGTGAATAATCCATATCGAGCAAACTTTCTCCCCCTTTCCTTTACTTAAATCCAAACTTCTGCAGCGTTTCTTTTCCTTCCTCACCAGTCAAATAGTCAAGGAATTGCTGTGCGGCATCCTGATGCTTAGATTCAGCAAACACAGCGCCCGGGTACACGATCGGCTCATGCCAAACTGCATTTGCTTCTGCTAAGACTTTTACATCATCCGTAATGAATGCATCACTTGAATACACGACACCGTAATCTGCGTTACCCATTTCCACATGTGTCAGTACTTGACGTACGTCTGAGCCAAGAACTAATTTTTCTTGCAAAGACTCCCAGAGATCCAAGCTTTCAAGTGTCTCTTTCGTATAGCGACCCACTGGCACCGATTCCGGCTCACCAACTGCTAAATGATCGAGTGCTGCTGGATCTATGTCTTCAAAAGAGGAAATCGTCCGATTAGAATCTTTATGTGTAATTAATACGAGTGCGTTTTCAGTAAAATCTTTTCTTGACTCCTTGACGAGTAACTCTTTATCTTCCATATCATTCATATCTTTTGAACTAGCAGACAAGAATACGTCAGACGGTGCGCCATTTTCAATAGTCGTTGCCAATTTCCCCGAGCTGCCAAAGTTGTATGTCACCGTAATGCCTTCATGCGCTTCTTCAAATGGTCCTTTTAACTCTTCCAATACATCCGTCAAACTGGCCGCAGCAGATATTAATAATTCAGCTTCAGGTTTCTCGCGATCCACTGCGCCTGATTTCTCCGTTTCATTCGTATCTGAACATCCTACAAGCAAAACGGTTAGTGAAATGAACAGAGTGAAAAATGAAAAACGTTTCATTATGTAGTACCCCCTACTTCCCTGTTAACTATAACTAAATATATCTAAACATAACTAGTTATATCTAGAATCATCATATTATGCTTTATAAAGCTTGTCAATTTTGCAATTATGGATGATATGTTAGAAGATAGATGTACTATTTGTGGAGGGTTGAGACATGACAAATTTAGAAAATGATATCTCCTATACGACCGATGAAATCGCTCAATTGTTGAAAGTGTCGAAATTAACAGTGTATGACATTATTAAAAAAGGAGAAATCCGAGCCTATCGCGTGGGACGTCAAATGCGTGTCGATGCCGTAGATTTGACAGCATATAAAGAACGACTGAAAAGCGGCGGCGAATCGGCAACGGCGCCCACGACTTCAGTGATTTCACAAGTCGCTGCTTCAGAAACGGTTACAGACAGCCACGTCATCATTAGCGGGCAAGATTTGAGTCTGGACATCGTAGCTAGTCATGTAGAAGAATCGGGACTCTATCGACCGTTGCGATCATTCTCCGGCAGCTTGAATAGCTTGATCAAGATGTATCAAGGACAAGCCGACATCGTCAGTACGCATTTATTTGACGGAGAAACCGGTGAATATAATTTGCCATATATTAAACGGCTACTTACGGGGCGCTCTTATATGGTCATCCACTTGCTAGGTAGAAAAGCTGGGTTATATGTACAAAAGAATAATCCGAAGCAACTACAGAACTGGTCAGACCTGGGACAACCAGGTGTCCGCCTTGTGAACCGCGAGAAAGGCTCAGGAGCTCGTGTTTTGCTGGATGAGCAACTACAACTCGCAGAAATTACAGCCCCTTCCATTACAGGCTATGACGACGAGGAGTTGAATCACATGGCCGTAGCGACCCGCATTGCTTCCGGTTACGCAGATGTAGGCGTCGGAATCGAAAAAACTGCCCGATTGATCGATGTGGACTTCATACCATTAATTCAGGAGCAGTATGATTTAGTGCTGATCAAAACGGCTGAAAATGAAAAGCTGCGCGAACTCATAGTAGAGACACTGAACTCCGCTTCGTTCAAAGAGCAATTGGCTGCGGTGGGTGGCTATGACTTAACGAAAACTGGAACTATTTTGTATGAAACGGTGTAGGCATAGTGGATCGATTTTATGTAACTAGTGAGGTTTCGCTCATTAATTCGTCTACGCGCTCATAGGTCATGCGTAACCGCTCTATGGCCATCTCCAACCGCTCTATCACGGTCCGTAACCGCTCATACATTTCATCAAGCGCTCTATCAACACCTGTATCCGCTCATTAGCCTCAGCATTTCGCCTATCCACACTCACCAAACACCTTCAACAAAAAAGTAACCCACCTAGTAAAAGGCGGGTTACTCTCTATCATTCTCATAATACTCTTCAAGCGAATCTGTCTCATAATACATCTCTTCCTGCGTCTCAAAGCGATTATATCGCATCGTGAACAGATAAAATACATGAGTCGCAACGACTTTCAGCAGCGCATACGCGGGAATCCCGAGAATCACCCCAGCGACGCCGAACAGCGAGCCGGCCGTCAGTAAAACAAATATAATCGTGATTGGGTGGATATGCAGCGACTTCCCCATGATTTGAGGCGAAATAAATTTCCCTTCGATCACTTGCACAATCGTCCACACAATCGCCAGCTTCACGAGCATGAATGGCGACGTGACCATCGCAATAATAGCCGCTGGCGTGATCGCAATCACCGGTCCCAGATATGGCACGATACTCGTGAACATCGCAAGTACTCCGAGCAGCAATGCATACTTCATTTCAATAATCAGGAAGCCAATTGATACCATGATCCCAATCGCAATCGCAACTAAAATCTGACCTTGAATATACGCACTGATTTGTCTATCCGCATCGCGGAAGATGATCGCTGCATCGTCACGTAAACGTGGGGGCAACATACGCAAAATCGTTTGTGGTAACTTCTCACCGTCCTTCAGTAAATAAAACAGAATGAGCGGCACGGTGACAATGCTCAAGATAATTCCAGTAAGCGCGGAAACGAATGACGTCAAGCCTGATGCGATACCACCTATCGTCTCCGTGAAGAATTTGCCGATGCTTTCAAAACCGGAGTCAAGGAACGTATTGACGTTAAAGTTGAATCCTTGATAAATCGGAGCAAAAATGGAGTTCTTGAAAAAATTATCCATGTCCAAAATCAACTGTTTAAAGTACTGAGGAAATTCATCGAATAAATTGATCGACTGCAAACGTAGGAACGGTAACACTAAGAAAATTACTAATGTTAGTAACCCAGCAGTTGCCAGTAAAAGGATCAAAATCCCATAGACGCGTGGTATGCGTAAACGCTCTTCTAAAAACCGAAGAATCGGACGCATTAAGTAGTATAAAATGGTCGCAAGTACTACCGGCAAAACGACAGTCGAGAAAAATACTTGAATTGGATAGAAAATAAATGAAACTTGAGTGAAGACCAAGATGATCAATCCAATGAACAATAAACAAAGCAGTACAAACAATGTAGATTGACCACCGAGAAATCCGACAATTGGTGATGTAGAAGGAATAGACCAGAAATCTCGTAAAGAAGGCTTTTTTGGTGGCTGCCTCAACGTTTCACTCCCCCTTTATTCGATCCGTTAGGGTGTTGCTAAAAATGAACGGATCGCTTCTCTGTTTTTATCTAAATCAATATCGATTACAGATCCTGCATGGCTGTATGAAGTAAAGGAGTAACTGCCCTCAACTGGAATACGTAATGTCTGCAGATCCAGTTTACGTTTTGCGATAACTGTCAGCACTTTTGTTAGCTCGTCCTTCGTAGTTAAATCCGTTTCAATGAAGTTATCGAGTGCGCCGGCTACTTTCGGTGCTTGCATAACAGTGGACACGCTAAATAGCTCGTCCTTCACTGCTTGTATCACTTCCTGCTGGCGGTTGACCCGACCGAAGTCGCCTTCATCGTCTGCGCGGAATCGTGCATAACCGAGTAACTCTTTACCGTTCAACCGCTGTACGCCCGGTTTTAGCGTAACACCAATTTTCTCAGACATTTCATTCTTTACATTCATTTCGAGGCCTTTCGGAAACGCAATATCCATGATCGACTCGAAATTATTAAAATCGACGACTGCGTAGTGATGAATCGGGATATTGAACATCCCCGAAATCGTTTCTTTCGCCGTTTGTACTCCGCCTAAGTAGTATGCGGTATTAAGCTTGTACGACTGGTACCCTGGAATTTGTGCGTAAATATCCCGCATGAATGAAATTAAATGCGCAGTACCAGCGGTTTGATCCCAAGACAGCACCATCATCGTATCGGTGCGATATTTTCCAGTGCCATCATTGTCGATGCCAAGCAATAAATAATTTTCCGTCGTCGGATCTTGCGGACTCAGCAAATCACCTTGAAACTCTCCTGGATTAATCTTACTGCCTGCCGTCATAGCCTTACCTTGTTTATATTGAAAGTAACTATACGCTGAGGTCGTTACCGTGAAAAGCAATAGTACTGTCATAAAAACTCTGCCAACGCGTAATTTACGCTTCTTTTTTCTGCGATGCGGCTGTTGTTCGTCGAAGTGTTCTTCCATGTGGCATTCATTCCTCCATTATCCGTGTGTATCCTGTTAATCAGGACGTTTCTGTTCACAAGGGGTTGCGTCCAGTTACGAGCTTTGCTTGGCGGACCGACCTATTTGCAACGCTAGCACTAGCATAGCCACAAATAAAACAAGAAATACGAACAATGTCACGTAATGATTTTCAGTATAGTCATATAAGGAAGCGATCAGTAACGGCAAAATCCCTCCGATGATGAAACCACCTGTCTGCATCATAGCAGTCCATGAATTCGTTTCTTCGGCAGTATCCGTCGCGTCCATCGGCATCAACAAGCAAATCGGGAATAATCCACCGAGCGGAATCCCCATGACGAGAACTCCAATGGCAAACCACAGCGGATCAGCTGTCCACATTAACCCAATTGAGACAATACCGAGTGCAAGAATTACAACAAGTGCCGGCGTTCTGCTAGCAAACTTCTGTAAAACAATAGGAAAGCCTATATTCATAAAAATTTGCACGATTGTCATTCCACTTAGCAATGTCCCAGCTTGTAGAAGCGTCATGCCGTGCGATACCGCAATAGGAACGAGATACGTCAAAACAGAAAAGAATAATGCGGTCTGTAAACCAAAGAAGATCAGGAAGCTCCATGCCTGTTTACTGCGCCAAGGGTTCTTCCTTTTTTGCGCGGGTTGCTCTGTTATTTGCTTCACTTCAATCGGATGTGCAGCCGTAACTGCCCATGCAATAATGCCAAGAATTGCAATGACGGCCCAAACAGCAAGTGCAAATGAGTAGGAATGAACTTTTACATAAAAGACACCTGTCAATCCAGTACTCAGCGTCGCCCCCATGCCCATGCCGAATGAATAAATTCCGACGACTACAGCAACATGCATCGGGAAGTATTGTTTGATCAGTGCGGATAATAGCGGACCAATGACAGCAATGGCCACACCTGAGATGAAAGCTGTCAGTAATAACACACTGAACGACGTGACAGAATAACGCATGCCGGTTGCTACAGCGAGTAACAACAACATCCAGTACATCGTTTTATTCAAGCCGATTGCTTTATTCAGTATCGGCGCTAGCATCGCGAAGACGCCCATGCAGATAACCGGAATAACAGTCAGTAGACTTACTTGAGTGTTCGACAACAACAAATCATCACGGATGATGTTTAGCATCGGCCCGATGGACGTAATTGCCGGCCGTAAGTTGAGCGCGACTATAAAGATCGCAAATAATAATAGACCTTGACTAGTTTTAGAGCGCAATCCAAAGACTCCTTTTGTATAGGATACGTATAGAACATCTACCGTCATTATATCGTAAAACGAATTTGTAAACAGTACTAGTTCAAACATTCCATTTCACGTAATTTTAATGTATACTAGGAACATTGTGAAATTAGGAGGATATTATTTATGTTAGCAGTTAGTAATTTAAGTCTTCGCTTCGGCGATCGCAAGCTATTCGAAGATGTCAATATACAGTTCAATCCAGGCAATTGCTATGGATTAATTGGAGCGAACGGCGCTGGTAAATCAACATTTGTTAAAATTGTGTCAGGCGAACTTGAACCCCAAACAGGTAATGTTATTCTCGGAAAAGATGAACGTTTGGCTGTCCTGAAGCAGAACCACTTCGAGTATGAAGAGTTCGTAGTAATGGATCTAGTCATCATGGGTCATAAAGAGCTATATGAAGTCATGAAAGAAAAAGACGCGATTTATATGAAAGAAGACTTCTCTGATGAAGACGGTATGCGTGCAGCTGAACTCGAAGGTGAATTCGCAGAGATGAACGGATGGGAAGCGGAATCTGAAGCTTCTGTACTTCTTCAAGGTCTTGGTGTTCCTGAAAGTATGCATCACGCGACGATGGCAGAGCTTGACGGTTCAAGCAAAGTAAAAGTATTGCTTGCACAAGCTTTGTTTGGCAAACCAGACGTACTACTACTAGATGAGCCGACAAACAACTTGGATCTTAAAGCAATCCAGTGGCTTGAAGAATTCTTGATCAACTTTGAAAACACTGTCGTAGTCGTTTCACACGACCGTCATTTCTTGAATAAAGTATGTACACACATCGCCGATCTTGACTTTGGTAAAATCCAGATCTACGCGGGTAACTATGACTTCTGGTACGAATCAAGTCAATTAGCTTTGAAACTGTCCCAAGAATCAAACAAGAAAAAAGAAGAAAAAGTAAAAGAATTACAAGCGTTTATCGCGCGTTTCAGTGCTAACGCATCGAAATCCAAACAAGCAACGTCTCGTAAAAAGACATTGGATAAAATCGAGTTGGATGATATCAAGCCTTCTTCACGCCGTTATCCATTCGTTAACTTTACAATCGGCCGCGAAATTGGTAACGATGTCTTGACGATCAAAGATGTCACAAAAACGGTTGATGGCAAAACATTTATTAAAGATGCGACCTTTACACTCAATAAAGATGATAAAGTCGTATTGATCGGTAACCCACTTGCAAAATCTGCTTTACTCGATATGTTAGCTGAAGAAACAGAGCCGGATACAGGAGTAATCAAATGGGGCGTGACGACAACTCGTGCCTACTTCCCTATGGATAACTCGAAGTATTTCGAAGGTTCCGAGCCGACATTAGTTGAATGGCTTCGTCAATACTCTCCTGAAGATGAAACGGAAACATTCTTGCGTGGATTCCTCGGACGTATGCTATTCTCAGGTGAAGAAGTAAAGAAAAAGCCGAACGTCTTATCAGGTGGAGAAAAAGTTCGCTGTATGTTATCGAAAATGATGCTGACAAGCGCAAACGTTCTTCTTCTAGACGAGCCAACAAACCACTTGGACTTGGAATCTATCCAAGCACTTAACAATGGTTTGATCGCGTTTAAGGGCGCTATGATCTTCACATCTCATGACCACCAGTTCATCCAAACAATTGCTAATCGTGTAATCGAAATCAATGATGATGGAACAATCTTTGATAAGATGATGACATATGATGAGTATTTGGAATGGAAAGGTCAGAAAGCTTAATTCGTAGTGGATATAGTGACTCCCCTAGAAGGTAAAACTTCTAGGGGAGTTTTTTGCACTTATACGAATACATGATGTATAAAAGCCGTCGATTTGCTAGCGACATAAACTTGATTTGCTAAAATATTAGCCATCACGACTTCACATATTATTGTCTCTTTTGCGAATAATTGTCTTGCAGTGCTCTCTTTAGTAAAGAGATAGATCGATCAATCTCGAACTTTATAGTATCTTTATAAGCTTTCACTTTCTCCTTGTCCCCAATGCGGTAAATGTAAAGCGTCTGCATCTCCGTCCCTTGCTTATGGATTGGATGTCTGACGATTAATCCATCGTTGAGTAAATCATGGAGAGATTTGTATACTTCAGACTTAGTTGGACGATAACCTAGGTCCCTAAAATGATCTTGAAGGTCATCTAACATCTGTAAACCATACAAGTTCCCTTCTTCTGCCTTGTTGAGCATGTAGAGCTTCAAAAAAGCTCTTTGACGAATGACGAAAGTACTCTTCATTGATCTTTCCCCCCTTGATTGCTGTACGTGCGTTATGCATAGTATACCAAATAATGAGATGCGAGTATTATTATAGCATATAGGGATTATTTGGAACCAGGTTTTGTTAGAACTATATAATATGTTTATAGATGGATTAATTTGGAGGTTAGTAAATTAGCCCTATAATTTGAGAGTCGATATCTCCATTTCTATATTCAAAAATATTTATAAAATTAAATGTTTTTTTGCTAGAATTCATTTGTCGAAAGAAATCTTTAGCTTAGAAATCAAATGAAATGTAAAGTATATTTTAAGTGTTGTCCCACCCCAAAAATTAAATTGAATCCTGAGCCGTTTACTCTGACCTATTTTTATACTCTACGAATAGATTCCACTATGAAGGGAATAACACAAAGTAAAAGGAGGTTTTTCATTATGAAACGCAATTTATGGTTTCTAATGGCTGCACTGCTTCTCGTGCTCGCTGGATGCTCAAACAAGCCTACTACGTCGATGGATGGTAAGACTGACTCTTCAGAGACAAATCAAAAAGGGACGGACACTGACAAGTCAGAACAGCAAAATGGCAACGAGGATGCTAATTTAACCGACGTATCTCTCTTGGATTACTTTCTTCCTGACGGCTCCAGCGCGCATTATAAAGGTGTCGGTAATGAATTTGCTGAGCTAGATATCACTGTTGCACGACCTGCACAAGATTATGTCGTGATACACGAAAACAACGGTGGTGCATTCGTTCAAAAAGTATTTAAAGTGGATGGAGATGAAATTCAAGTATTGCAAGAGGAACATATCGAATTGGATGCTGGAGTCCCAACGACAGCTGAGCTAGAGTCCATGAATCCGGTCCGTACGTATTTGAAAGGTCCTATCGAAGTAGGGACAACATTTGATGACTGGAAGATTGTCGAGATGAATGCCTCAGTGGAAACGCCTTATCAGCAATTTGAAGATGCGGTCGTAATGGAGCAGGCTGGAAATGACTTTGTGAACAGGATCTATCTCGTGAAGGATTTCGGAGAAGTTAAACGTGAATCGGTGATGCCGATGGAAGGCGAAGAAGAATTCGTTGTCACGTCTAGCCTAGAAACAGTGACACAACCTTGATTTTTTGCAAACAAAAAGGCGCCACACTAGGCGCCTTTTTAAGTGGTTTAGATTTTAACAACGTTAGCTGCTTGTAGACCACGGTTACCTTCGACTACTTCAAATTCAACCTGCTGACCTTCGTCAAGAGATTTGAATCCTTCGCCTTGGATTGCTGAGAAGTGTACAAAGATGTCTTCTTCTCCGTCAACTTCGATAAAACCGAAGCCCTTTTCTGAGTTAAACCATTTCACTGTACCTTGTTTCATTCGATTACCTCCAAAAAAATATAAATACTTTAATACACGAACCTTAACATACAAAAAAATTCACGTATTACAAAAGTTGCCGACGTCGCCGATCCCTTTTGTAATAGGTGAATCTCTTAGCATACGGTCGTTCGATTGATTTACTTACGTCTAGTATAACATACTGGGCTTCTTTGTCAATTGAATAAATACATTTTTACAGAATGTTCTTACGATATGTTTGGTTCTCCGTCTACTAACACAATGATGCCGTGATACAATTGTAAATCTCCCTCACAGCCTTCGCAATAGTGTTTTTCCGAAGTCGACCAAAATGCATGGAAGCAGCCTTTACGAACTTCATAATGCTCGAAATACGGTTCCATCTTCCCGATCACTTCTTTAATATATGATTCTGTGTCGATTATATTCGTAAATGTTTTGGATGAAACGGAGTAGTCTCTCCACTCTTCAAACATCCACCACGGCTCAAAGTCCGCCTTCATGTATACCACTTCATACATTCAGTAAGCACCCCTTTATCTTTCGCTATGCAGGAATGATATTCATTCTAGCAAATTCAACTCGCTTATCAAAGTAAATTGATTCATGTGGCGTAATATATGAGTTTTCGGCGGTTTTCGGCTATAATTGATATAGGCTCCAGTAACCTTACTATCTACACGATAAATGAAACCTTTTCGCTGTTAATCCGTAAGTATTATATAGAGTCAGAATGGAAGGCGGCCTGAACCATCATGAATAATATAAAAAATTTCTTCACACGACATGTAATTATGGCTCCGACTAGTTTCCTGACATGGGCTCTCCTAATAGGCGGTACAAGCATGAACTTTTTCATAAGCTCCGCGATCGGGATCGCACTGTATGCAGGAGGCAACGTAGGAATTAAAGAACTGCAGTTACGCTCCACACTAAAAAAATTCGGGATGGCGCGCTCTGAATATAAACATATTGAACAACAAGTGAATGAATCTAAACGGAAGCTAAAACAACTCGGAAGTATGTACGGACAAGTTCGTTCAATACAGGCATTCAGACAAGTATACGATATGTCTTCGATGGCTCGACGCATCATTAAGATCGTCCAGTCCAATCCAAGAAAGTTCTATCAAGTCGAAAGCTTTTTCTATGCTCATCTTGATTCTGTCGTTGAATTAACATCAAAGTACAGCCTACTCGTTAATCAACCATTAAAAGACCAAGATATCAAAGTCGCGTTACAACATACACGCGAAACATTGTCCGATTTGAGCCTCGAAATGGAACGAGATCTACGCAACGCTGTATCAACTGATTTGGAACAGCTCCGTATGGAAATTGATTACGTCGATATTACACTCAAGAGAGACAAACCGTTGCTTGAATCGAAAGGAGAACACTCTAATGACAGATAAAAACGTACTACAAGAAAAAACAATGGATGACCTACTCGACAATCCATTTGATATGGATGCTAGCTTGCTTCCGAAAGAGATGGAAAATTCGCTGGCAGACACAGCAGCACCCGCTAAATTGATCGACCGATTAACACCTGAAGAACAAGACAAAGCAAGACAATTGGCTTCACAAATTCCTGTTGGTAATTACGAAGCTGTCATTTCTTACGGTGCTAATGCACAAAATGAACTATCCAACTTTTCACACAAAATGCTTGATCATGTACAAAGCAAAGACATCGGCCCTGTCGGTGAGGTACTGAATGAATTAATGGCTAAACTATCCGAAATTGATACAGACGATTTATCGGATAAAAAGAAATCAGGTCTTAGTCGTTTATTTAACAAGGCGACTCGCCCGATTAAAGAAATTATGACTAAATACGAAAAACTCGGCACACAAGTCGATAAAATAAGCGTTCAACTAGAACACTCCAAGCGCGGTTTAATGGATGACGTCCGCATGCTAGATAATTTGTATGAACAAAATAAAACCTACTTCCAAGCACTGAACGTTTACATCGCAGCTGCGGAATTAAAGATCCATGAAATCAATAGTACAATCATTCCTGAACTGCATAAAAAAGCACAGCAGTCAGACGATCAAATGATGGTCCAAGAAGTCAACGATATGGCACAATTTGTTGATCGTTTAGAAAAACGCCTATACGACTTGCAACTATCCCGTCAAATCACGATTCAAAGTGCTCCACAGATTCGCATGATCCAGCAAACGAACCAAACGTTGGCAGAGAAAATTCAGGCATCCATCATGACGGCGATTCCCCTATGGAAGAACCAGATTGCAATTGCCCTGACGCTAAACCGTCAACAAAAGGCTGTGGAGTCACAGAAGCTTGTCACTAAGACTACGAACGACTTGTTGCTTCGTAACTCCGAAATGTTGAAAGTGAATAGTATTGAAACCGCAAAAGAGAACGAAAAAGGTATTATTGAAATCGATACATTGAAGACGACACAGGAGAACTTGATCCAGACGATCGAAGAAACTTTACTGATCCAAGCGGATGGCCGCGCGAAACGCAAAGCTGCTGAGACCGAGATCGCTAAAATGGAACAAGACCTCAAAACACGTTTACTCGCTGTATATGAAGAGTCACAAAACCGTCCCTCGTAAGAGAGACGGTTTTTTTGTTGTGTAAGTTCAGTATATCGGCCTAGACCGATAGAGCGGTTGCGGGCTTTGAGCGGTTACAGTCTACGATAGAGCGTTTAGTGTTATCGTATGAGCAGGTGCGGCACCTGATAGAGCGGTTGGCAGTGACTATAGAGCGAATGCGCTTGAACTATGAGCGCTTAGACGATTTAATGAGCGAAACCCGCATTGCCGTCCTCACCAGTTAATCACGTCTAAAACTTCAAACTACAACACTTCCCGCCCTACCCATCTCAAACATAAAAAAGACGATTCAATTAAGAATCGTCTCAAAATCCCTACTATACTATCTATTCACCAATCAATCACTCAAAATACGTCTTATAATACCCGCCGACCTTGCCAGAATTATCTACTACAAAGATAAATTCTTCTGTCTCGTTTTTTACTTCATACGACTTCCCTACTGTCAGCATATTACTAACCAAATACTTCGCTGCATCGGTATGCGTACACGTCACCGTCTTCAACGAAGGTTCATCCAACCATTGTAAAAATGACATACAATCTCTCCTTCCTTAAATAAAAACGACCCGCTGATTAGCGGGTCGCTTGATTTGAGTTAATTAAGAACCTAGTAGAAGGTCTTCAGGGTTTTCAAGCAACTCTTTAACCATCTTCAAGAATCCTACTGAATCTTTCCCATCAATTACACGGTGATCATAAGAAAGTGCAACATACATCATTGGGCGAATTTCGATATTGTCACCAACAGCTACTGGACGCTTCTGAATTGTATGCATACCTAAGATTCCTACTTGTGTACCGTTAAGGATTGGAGTAGACAATAGTGAACCGAATACCCCACCGTTTGTAATGGTGAATGAACCGCCTGTCATATCAGCCATTGTCAATTTGTTGTCGCGAGCTTTTTTCGCAAGTTCTCCGATAGATGCTTCGATTTCAGCAAAGCTCTTACGGTCTGCGTCTACTACGTTTGGAACAACTAGTCCGCCGTCAGTAGATACTGCGATACCGATATCGAAGTAGTTCTTCAATAGAATTTCATCGCCATCGATTTCAGCGTTAACATATGGATATTTCTTCAATGCTGCAACGACTGCTTTCGTGAAGAATGACATGAAGCCTAGACGTACATCGTTTTGCTCGAAGAATTGGTCTTTTTTGCGTGAACGAAGTTCCATCATTTTCGACATATCAATTTCATTGAATGTAGTCAGCATTGCTGTGGATTGTCTTACTTCAAGCAAACGCTTAGCGATTGTTTGACGACGACGAGTCATTTTCTGACGTGTAATACGGCCGTCATCCTTTGCTTCTGCTTTAGCAGCTGGTGCTGCAGGAGCTTTAGGTGCTGGAGCGTTGTTGTGAGCAGATACGTCTTGTGCGCGTACGCGACCCATTGGATCAACAGGTGATACGTCTGCAAGATTAATACCTTTTTCACGAGCAAGCTTGCGTGCTGCTGGGCTTGCAATCGTGCGGTCTGAAGAAGATGTTTCTTCCGCTACAGCTGCCGCCGGAGCCGGAGTTTCTTCTTTTTGCGCTGGAGCAGGTGCTGCAGCTTCAGTTGCTTGTGGAGCTTGTTGTGCCGGTGCACCTGAACCTTCCCCTACAATCGCGATAACTTGGCCAACTTCAACTGTGTCGCCTTCTGCAGCCAATAGTTCAGACAAAACGCCTGCTTCTTCTGAGATGACTTCGACGTTTACTTTATCTGTTTCCAATTCAACGATGAATTCACCTTTATCCACGTTTTCACCGGGTTGTTTTAACCATTTTGCAATTGTACCTTCTGTAATTGATTCTGCTAGTTCAGGTACTCTGATCTCTGCCACAATAAATTCCTCCTCGTAGGTATACCGTTTTATTAACGGACAAGCTACTTTGTTTAAGTAGTTTTTAAATTTAATTGTAAAGCTTCCTTACTTGTTATATCACTTTTTTAAAGCTTCTTCAATGATGCGATTTTGTTCTTTTTTATGAGAAGCGCCGTCACCTTCAGAAGGACTTGAACGCTTAATACGTCCTACATACGAAATGTTCTTACCGTCAGCTAATTTTTCTAGGAATGGATAAGCAAATGACCATGTACCCATGTTCTTCGGCTCTTCCTGAACCCATACTAAATCTTTTACTTTCGGGTAGCGTGCAACGATTTCTTTGATTTTGTCGGATGGGAATGGATATAGCTGCTCTACACGTACCACGTGCAAGTAGTCGAATCCTTCGCCGTCTTTAATCTTTTCAGCCAAGTCGATTG
The DNA here is from genome assembly GCF_000425545.1 of Sporosarcina ureae DSM 2281. Classification (GTDB taxonomy): domain Bacteria; phylum Bacillota; class Bacilli; order Bacillales_A; family Planococcaceae; genus Sporosarcina; species Sporosarcina ureae. The sequence continues at coordinate 76,682 of NZ_AUDQ01000007.1, forward strand.
CCATCTTCCCGCTTGCAAACAAGATCTTTTTGACTTTTTCAGGCTTTTTCCCTGTGCCAGGTTGCTCGAGAACCGTCTTGAAGTGACCTTCCGTTAAGTCTTCAACATCCGCTCCAACTAGTGGGTGACGAAGTAAAGACTTAGGTGTAGCAATAACTAACGGACGTTCTGCTTCGCTGCCGAGAATTTTCGACTGACGACGCAATACGTGGAAGTAGTTTGCTGCGCTGGAGATATTCGCGACTGTCCAGTTGTTTTCCCCACAAAGTTGTAGGTAACGTTCAATACGTGAACTGGAGTGTTCTGGTCCTTGTCCTTCAAATGCGTGCGGCAACAATAGCACTAGGCCGGATTGCTGACCCCACTTCGAATAACTTGAAGATACGAACTGGTCGAACATAACTTGTGCCATGTTCGAGAAGTCACCGTATTGCGCTTCCCAGATCGACATCGTTTTGTCTTCTTCTAAGTTATAACCGAATTCATAACCTACGATTCCTGCTTCTGACAGTGGGCTGTTATACGCCACGAATGAAGCATTGGATCCGCTAATATGATGCAATGGAACAAGTTCTTCACCTGTTTTTTCATCATGTAATACTAAGTGACGCTGTGCAAATGTACCGCGCTGGATATCTTGTCCAGACATACGGATTGGTTTACCGTCTTGAATGATTGAACCGAATGCTAATTGCTCCGCATGTGCCCAGTCAATCTTCCCTTTACCTTTAAACGGCTCCAGGCGACGCTTCAAGATTTTATCCAATTTGTTGAAAACAGTGAATTCATCCGGGTATGTTAATAGCTCTTCGTTCATTAGGCGAAGGCGATCTTCCGCTACCCCTGTTTCAAGGTCACGTGGAAGTCCAGCTTGTACGACTTCCGGCGTTGCGTTGGAAATTTCCGGTGCGTCTGCTGATTGTTCTTTTACGTGATCGTACGCTTGTTGCATCGTTGCGATCACCGACTTGTCCATTTCCTTAACCTCTTCGTCTGTTAGGAGCTTTTGCTCTACTAGACGTTGTCCGTAAAGTTCACGAACTGTTGGGTGTTTATGGATTTCGTGGTACATCACTGGATTCGTTACTAGTGGCTCATCCATTTCGTTGTGTCCGTAACGACGGTACCCAATCAAGTCGATTAGTACGTCTTTACCGAACGCCTGGCGATATTCAAATGCCAGTTTAGCAACAGCTAGTACTTCTTCTGGGTGATCTGCATTCACGTGGAATACAGGCACTTCATAGCCTTTTGCTGGATCGGATGCATAGTGTGTAGAACGGGAATCATAATATTCCGTCGTGAAGCCAATTGTATTGTTGGCGATGACGTGAACCGATCCACCTGTTCTGAAACCACGAACGCGAGAATAGTTGAATGATTCCGGAACGATACCTTGTCCAGGGAACGCAGCATCACCGTGTACTAAGATCGCGTATGCTTTATTTGTATCTTGTTGTGGAATACCTGGGTTGTCCGTGTTTTCTTGTGCAGCACGAGTTTGACCAGTAATCACCGGGTTTACCACTTCTAGGTGAGACGGGTTGTACGCAAGGAAACGATTCATCCCAGATTTACCTTTATGAAGAGCACCCATATGGTATTTCACGTCGCCGAACCAGCCGCGAGTTACTTCAAGAGATCCGTCTTTTGGCAAGAACGGTGAAGCAGGTACGCCTGCGAATTCTGCAAACATCATTTCGTATGGTTTGTTTAAGTTGTGCGTCAATACATTCAGACGTCCGCGGTGAGCCATGCCAATTAGCACTTTTTCCATTTGCGCATCTTCGGATAGACGCATTAATTCATCAATTAAGACGACTAATGTGTCTACACCTTCGATAGAGAAACGTTTTGCTCCAACGAATGTACGGTGAATGAATTTTTCAAAGCCTTCAATTTTCGTCAAACGCTCAAGAAGTTGTTTTTTCTCGTCTCCTTGCATTTTTGACTGTACGTCGCCGTTTTCAATTTTTGATTGAATCCAGTTACGCTCTGTTTCATCGATCAAGTGAGAGAATTCGTATGCAATGGAGCCTGTATAAAGAGACTTTAAATAATTCATTGCATCTAATCCGTTTTCAACTGTCGCTGGAACATTTTTCAAGAACAAAGTTGCTGGCAATCCGACCAGATCGCTTTCTGTCAATCCATGATAGGACAGTTCAAGACGTGATGTATCTTTAGGTCGATCGTTTAATGGATAAATGTCTGCTGCAAGATGTCCATAAGAACGAATAGCTTCAAGTAAAGAATAAACGGCAAGAACTTTACGCAAATCCGTTTGGGAACCTTGCGCTATAACTGCCTCTTGACCTGACTCATCCATCTGAGGCGCACCAAAATTCCTGAATAGCTCTGCTAAATCAGGATCTACTGCATCTTGATCTGTTTTGAACAGATCGTACATTTCCATTACATACCCAAGGTTTGGACCCGAAAAATTAGCATACGGGGAACGATGGGAATCCACATTGTTCGACATGTAATATGACCTCCACATTTGCCAAATGGCTTGTTGTGTTTATTTTCACTACTTCTACATAATAATAGCACGCAAACCTTAGAACTGAAAGGGATTAATCCTAATATGCGTAGTTTTCTGCAAAGTTCTTAAAAATATATTAAATAATACTGAAAACTACGTCTCTTAGGCACTTCACGTACATTCTCATTTTTGGAACGACAAAATCAATTCTGCCATCTTTTCAGGTGTCTTCGGTTCTGTCGTCTTTTCAATATTCGACAGCAATCGAGCTTTTTCCTTCATGAGTCTATCAAATTGTTCTGTAACAGACTGCACTTCGAATTGTTCTTCTTCTATTTGTAATGCCAGCCCTTTGGAAGCAAAGTATTTCGCATTCAATATTTGATCGCCCCGACTCTTTGACGCTGCAAGCGGAACAAGCAACATCGGCTTATGGATCGCAAGCAATTCGAAAATCGCATTCGACCCCGCACGCGAAATCGCATAATCAGCAGCTGCGAGCAGGTCGGGCAATTCATCAGTGACATATTCATACTGCACGTACCCCGCCACTGAAAGACCTTCCACCACATTCCCTTTACCACATAAATGAATGATCTGATACTTCTTAAGTAAGTCGGGCAGTTCATTACGCACCGCTTCATTCAACACGGCAGAGCCTTGACTACCTCCCATAATAATAAATACCGGCTTTTCGGAATTCAAACCCGTTCTGCGCAATCCTTCTTCTCGATCACCCATAAACAGCTCTGGTCGAATAATTGGACCCGTACACATAGATTTCGCTGTCGGCACGTACTGCAACGTCTGTTCGAAGACCGTGAAAATTTGCGAAGAGAACGGCAATGCCAATTTATTCGCAAGACCAGGCGTGACGTCCGACTCGTGCACAACGACTGGCACGTTCGCAAGCTTAGCCGCCATCACAACAGGTACGGAAACGAATCCGCCTTTGGAAAAAATTATTTCCGGCTTTACTTTACGAAGAATAGCGAGCGCCTGTAATGTCCCAGCACCGACACGAAATGGATCCGTAAAATTCTTCATTGAGAAATAACGCCGTAACTTTCCACTTTGAATCGCATGATACACCACTTCCGGGTGACCTTCCGCGATCAGTTCCTTTTCGATTCCTTCATGGGAACCAATATAATGCACGCTATATCCTTTATCCAAAAATACAGGAATTAACGCTTGATTGACGGATACGTGTCCTGCTGTACCGCCACCTGTTAATACGACTACCGGTTGCTTCATTCTTTCCATCCTTCCCTATACGTTGCCTACTATATTTCATGCTACAATAGTCAAAACGAAAACATTAGTAGAGGAAATCAAAACTATGACTACTGCAACGAAACCTTTGCAACAAAAAACATCCATTTTCATTAAAATTATGATTCCCATTGTCATTACGCAAGTCGCGCTTTATCTGATGTCGTTCTTCGATATTCTCATGACCGGACGCTATGACACGTTCCACTTAGCAGGCGTGACCATCGGCAGTTCCTTCTGGATACCGGTCTACACCGGTCTTTCCGGAATTCTGATGGGCCTGACTCCTATTATCGCACAGCAAATCGGTGCGAAGAATAAAAACGATGTCCGTCCTACTGTCCAGCAAGCATTATACGTATCTCTCGCACTTTCAGCAATCATTTTCGTGCTGATCCACTTTGTCGTGTTACCGGCCATTACCAGAATGCCACTCGATGCGCCAGTTATAGAAGTAGCTTCCGCCTACTTGACTGGCATGAGTATTGGATTAGTTCCACTCATGGCCTATACCGTACTGCGTTCATTCTTTGACGCACTCGGTGCAACCCGTGTCTCGATGTTTATCATTCTGTTGTCCGCGCCAATCAATATTGCATTGAACTATCTATTAATTTTCGGTAACTTCGGGTTTCCAGAACTAGGGGGTGCCGGTGCAGGGTATGCATCTGGATTCACGTACTGGCTCGTATTCTTCATAGCGGTACTGATTGCTTGGTCGTCCCGCCACTTTAAGGAGTATACGCTGTTTAGTGGTTGGCAAAGAATCTCCTTCCGCAAATGGAAAGAAATTTTACTCATCGGCGTGCCGATCGGTCTATCTATTTTCGTTGAGACGAGTATCTTCTCCGTCGTGACGTTATTGATGAGTAGCTATACCGCACAAGTCATCTCGGCTCACCAGATCGCGCTCAATTTTACGTCTCTTCTCTATATGGTGCCGTTAAGTGTGTCGATGGGGACGACGATACTAGTCGGACAGTCCATTGGTGCCAATAAAACGAAAGACGCGCGGGAATATACGTATCTCGGCATAGCGTTCGCAGTTATTTTCAGTTTCTTATCCATATTCATTTTACTGACGTTCCGTGAGTCGATTGCTTCTATGTATACGACGGACACAGCGATTATTACACTGGCCGTACATTTCTTCATCTATGCTGCACTATTCCAGCTATCGGACGCGGTGCAAGCGCCGATCCAAGGTGCGTTGCGCGGCTATAAGGACGTGACAATGACGTTCTTAGTCGGCGTCGTGTCATTCTGGCTCATTGGGTTGCCAACGGGATTCGTTCTTGCCCGCTATACAGAGCTAGGCGCATACGGTTACTGGGTTGGTCTCATCGTTGGTCTATCGGTGGGTGCGGTGATTCTTTCGTTTAGGTTACGGTATATACAGAATAAGTACCGTGAAGTTGAATAATAGATATGTATGGGTCGATGGAGATTTTATTCCATCGACCTTTTTTGTAGTTGTGAGTTTCAATAGTGAATAACTGGTGAGAGTGGCGCGGGTTTCGCTCATAAATTCGTCTTAAGCGCTCATAGTTCATGCGTATCCGCTCTATCGTCACCGCCAACCGCTCAATCAGCGTCTGCAACCGCTCATTACTTTACGTTAAGCGCTCTATAACAGCTCGTATCCGCTCATTACCCCAGCGTCTCTATCAGTCATGACCCATCACTCAAACGTACACAACGAACGATGCCAGTCTATCACGCGAATGAAGTCTCAAACTCTCCCAATTAAAAAAAGGTCAATGGATATAAATCCATTGACCTTCACCTTCTTACTTCTGTATAAACTGCTGCGTCCAATAATGTCCATTCGCATCATACCCGATACCGATATGCGTAAACCCAGGTGTCAGGATATTTTGTCGGTGTCCAGCTGAATTCATCCAAGCTGTCACGACATCCTGTGCACTGCGTTGACCCATCGCAATGTTCTCGGCTGCCGAACGGTATGTAACGCCATTCTGCTTCATTTGATCAAACGGTGAACCGTATGTCGGGCTTGTATGAGAGAAATAGTTGTTCGCTGCCATATCCGCTGACTTCTGCTTTGCGGACTTCTGTAAAGCTGCATCGATCTGTAACGGCTTGAGGCCTGCTTTTGTACGTTCCGCATTCGTCAAATCGAGTACGGCTTGCTCTGTAGCAGACACATTCGCTGTCTGCTGTGCTGGCTTGTCTGTTTGTGGTTTCTCCACTGGTTTGGTTGGTTGAGTAGGTTGTTGTGCAGGCGGTGTCGGTTTCGCTACCGGCTTACTAGGTTGCTGTGGCTTCTGATAGTTGCCCCAGTAACATGAATAGTCCTGCTTGTTCGATACACTCCACGTATACGTGTGAGTTTGCACCTGATTTGTCGTGCTTGCCTCTGCTGCATGAGTAGGCAATAAAATAGCTGAGCTTAATAAGATGAGTGATAACGGTTTTTTCATCTTGGTCCCTCCTTTTCTACGAGACTTAGCATAACGTCAAAGAAAAGGAGAGATATTGGTCATTCTAACCAATTTGTCCAACAAACTCTACAAAGCTATGAAATGAGAGTTTAAGAACGATATAATTAGCAACTTTGTCCAGTGGAGAAGACCTTTACCAACAAAAAGCTATTGACAACTAGTTTTTTGGCGAATACTCGATGTCGGTCAGCTGCTCCCCGATGATCACCAATTTAGACGGAATTTGCATATATTCCGGTATCCAGTTGACCATGCCATATGCATATTGGAATAAATGCGAGTACCGAGAACCTTCTAGTTGAATATAGCCTTTCATCCGATAGACGCTGTCCGGTAATGTGCGCACCCAGTCTTCAAAATGTTCTTGGTTGATCGGTGCGTCAAACGACAACACTTTTGAAACGAGAGGCAAACCACTACCTGTTGTGACCGACTGTTTTGGTGCCGCCACATTGACCATCTTCTCGACATAGCTGAAATCGACTTTCGCGTTCATTGTCTGGACGAGCGGTGCGTAACTATTAAATTGTGTCACTTGCATCGTCACGAAAGCTAATTGATTGTCTGTCAGCAAATCCGTTTTATTGAGCACCATAAAGTGTGCGTGACGGACTTGTTCAAGGAATAATGCTTGTATACGTGGTGAGAGCTTGTCACGGTCGATCCAGCGCTTGGCATCCACTACGGTAACAATTCCCTTAACGTCCAGTTTCTCTGCGAATAACGGCGAGTATACGGCGTCTAACGCTTCTACGGGGTGAGCTGCACCAGTCGTTTCAATGAACAGTACGTCAATCTCGGGGTAATCTGCTAATAAGCCTTGTAATTGTGCTTCCGTAGATTCCGCACCCGTACAGCATATACAGCCGTTTAGTAACTCTTTTAACGGAACTTCTCCTGCATCCTCGACGATTTGGCTGTCGATGTTCAGTTCTCCGAATTCATTCATCAATACAGCTGGTTGTCTACCGGATTCTTTTACTTGGTCGACTAGATTTACGAGTAACGACGTCTTGCCGCTTCCGAGAAAGCCGCTGAGTAAATATACATCAATCATGTGTGGATCATCCTTTTCCATAGAGAACACGCGCCCAACGATTGCTGGACGCGTGTTTCTTTGATTATGAGTTAATTTCTTTTAACACGACTTCTTTCGCTTTCAGCAATTGCGGGTCATCTTCTTTCATCTTGTCCCGTAATTTCTGCATTAAGCCGACTGTTGTATCGCCAGTCAAGATGCCTGTTTGCTCTTGTGATAGATCTTTTTGCAACGTTTTAACGGCTTGTGCTGTACCCGCGTCGTAGAGACCATCTACTTCTCCTGGATCATACCCTACCGCTTCTAACATCTCTTCTGCAGCTTGTACAGACGGAGAGACGACACCTTCGTCCATCTCTTCAGATGAATCAAGGAACGGCAGTGATGCGTATGGAGGGTATGGTACTTTCACATCAGGTTCGATCCCTTTTTTATGGATCCAGTTGCCGTCTGGAGTTAACCATTTCGCTGTCGTCAATTTCAAGTTGGAGCCGTCTGGTAATTGAGTCGGTGTTTGAACCGTTCCTTTACCGAACGTCTTGACGCCGACAATCGGAATACCCGCAGACTCTTTTAACGCACCCGCTAAGATCTCAGACGCAGACGCACTGCCTTCATCTACGATCAACGCGACGGGAACCGTTACTTTCTGTCCGTTAGACGAAGGATACGCTTCTGGTGTCTTGCCTTTTTCTTCTGTTTGGAACAGAATCTTGCCGTCTGGGACGAACAAATCGGAAATATCGATTGCCCCGCTTAAGATGCCACCTGGATTTTGACGCACGTCAATGAGTACGCCTTCCATGCCTTTATCGGTCATTTCATTCAGCGCTTCGAGTAATTCCTCGTACGTATGTTCAGAGAACGATGTGATATTGATATGTGCGATATTATCGTCGAGCATTTCTGCGTAAACCGTATTGATCGGAATGACGTCTCGAACAATCTTTACGTCAAAAGGATCAGATTTTTCGCCGCGTCGTACAGATAATGTCACCGTTGACCCTTTTTCTCCGCGGATGAGCAATACCGCTTCCGATGAAGACAAACCTTGTATACTTTCACCGTCTACCGATAGTACGGTATCGTTCGGTAGTAAACCCGCTTTTTCAGCAGGTGAGTTTTTGATCGGTGACACGATACTAATATAGCCGTTTGACTCTTGAATTTCTGCACCGATTCCTTCAAAACTTGAAGATATACTTTCATTTAATTGCTTGGCTTCTTTTTCATTTAAATAATCTGAGTATGGATCGCCTAATGAATCGACCATTCCATTGATCGCGCCGTCGATGACGACATGATCGTCCACTTCGTCAAAATAGCTTTCTTTTAGTTGATCGTATGCTTCATACAGTTTCTTGAACTCTTTTCGTTCCGTACCTACTTGATTCGGTTTGACGACTTCTACTACTTTATCGTCTCCGACTGTCAGTGCAACGAAGGTAACGGTGGCTGTCGCCAGCACAAGGAAAAAAATGAGCATGATCAGAGAAAACGGTTTAATCCGAATAAAGCGAGTAGGTTTTGGCCCTTCCGGTTGTGGTTTCCCGTTCTCATGCGAATCGTTTTCGTTCATTGTCTTCCCTACTTTCCATATCCCTGCAAAAGACCGCTGCCAAGAGCGGTCTATTACCAGTTTCTATCTATTCAATTAGTCTGCAATTGCTGCGTCTAACGCGACTTCGATCATTTCGTTGAATGTCGTTTGACGCTCTTCAGGAGTAGTAATTTCTCCTGTAAGGATGTGGTCACTTACTGTTAGGACAGCGAGTGCTTGACGGCCAAAGCGAGCTGCTAGTGTATAAAGTGCTGCCGCTTCCATTTCCACTGCCAATACGCCGTGACGCGCTAGTTTCTCGTGTTGTGCGTCTTCATTATAGAAGAAGTCTTCTGTATAGACGTTACCTACTTGTAAATGCAAGCCTTTTTCTTTCCCTGCATGATACGCTTTCGTCAATAAATCAAAGTTCGCAATCGGCGCAAAGCGAATCGGTCCGAATGTTACGTCGTTTAATGAAGAGTTGGTTGTCGCACCTTGTGCTAGGATGACGTCACGTACTTTTACGTCTTTTTGAATCGCGCCACATGTTCCAACGCGGATCAATTTCTGAACGCCAAACTCCTGCATTAACTCGGTTACGTAGATAGAAATAGACGGAACGCCCATTCCAGTACCTTGTACGGAAATACGCTTGCCTTTGTATGTTCCCGTATAACCAAACATGTTCCGTACCTCGTTATACTGTACAACGTCCTCTAAAAATGTTTCTGCGATATACTTCGCACGCAATGGATCTCCTGGAAGTAGAACCGTTTCTGCGATATCACCTGGTTTTGCATCAATATGTATACTCATCTTTTTTCAGCCTCATTTCACTAATTTGTTATTATCATACAGTGAATAATGGCGAGATGCAATGAAACCCTCGCCATTTACCTACTGCAAAGCTCTTGATAGATTGCGTATAATTCGTCAAACGTAGTAGAACGTAAATGATCATCCGCCATGTCCTCGACGTAACGCGACAATGAATCGAAATCCTCTTCATCCTTCGGGAAACCGGCATCAAGAAACATCCTATCTGCAAACAACGCCTTTTCATCATCTTTTCCACCGCCACGATAACGTAGCGCGAAATGGTAAAAGGATCGATCCATCGTCGTCACCTTCCTTCACTCAAATAACCCTTTGTATTCTTCATAACCTTCTTTTTCTAGGTCACTCACCGGAACGAAGCGCAATGCCGCGGAGTTGATGCAATAACGCAATCCGCCTTGATCTGTTGGTCCGTCGGGAAAGACATGTCCTAGGTGAGAATCCGCTGTCTTACTGCGTACTTCCGTGCGGCGCATGCCGTGAGTGGTATCGAAGTGCTCGGTTACTTCCACTGCTTCAATTGGCTTCGTGAAGCTTGGCCATCCGCACCCCGCGTCGTATTTATCATTCGAGCTAAATAACGGTTTGCCCGACACAATGTCTACATAGATTCCGTCTTCGAAATGCGCATCATATTCATTACGAAATGGTGGTTCCGTTCCGCTTTCTTGCGTCACATGATACTGCATCTCGTTCAATTCAGTACGTAAGTCTTTTTTCATGAATGATTCCCCCAATTTTTTTCGATAAATCCTGCGCGTCCTGATCCAACAGTGTAACGTGCGTAGTGGTCTGGGTTCTTTTCATAATACTGCTGGTGATATTCTTCCGCTGGATAGAATGCTTTTGCCGGGAAAATATCTGTTACAATCGGCGCGTCAAACTTGCCGCTATCTTGTAAAGCTTGCTTCGATCGCTCTGCTGCTTGCTGTTGCTCGTCCGAGTGAGTGTAGATCGCGGACTTATACGATTCGCCACGGTCATGGAACTGGCCGCCTGCATCAGTAGGATCAATCACTTGCCAGAAAATACTCAATAATTCGTCGTAACTGATGACGCTATCGTCGAATTCGATCTCTACGGCTTCCCGATGACCCGTTGTATTGGTACAAACTTCTTTATACGTTGGATTGACGGTATGTCCGCCAGTATAGCCACTCGTGACGGAATGTACACCATCGTATTGGTCAAACGGCTTGACCATACACCAGAAGCATCCGCCTGCGAAAGTTGCGAGTTGTGTTGACATAGGTAGTGCCCCCTTAGTTATTCGGTATCAATACTTCCAATATAATCTCATCTTTTGCTAAATTCACTTCTTTTGCCTTTACTTGAACGTCACCCGAGATTGGCAAATCTTTTAAATCGATGAAAATTTCCTCTTCTTTTGGTCGGACGACCATCCACTTTGGAAGCTCTACAGAACTCTTCAGTAATTTCAATACCGTAGAAGGTGGAATATTCAACTGCCCTAATTCCATGGACGATTGTTTGAGAATTAAGTTTCCGTCTTCTCGTACGACTGGGTCAAAATGCATCGCGAGCGGTAATGTATGCGAGAATACCGTAAGTTCGGATGTCAATAATACATCGTCATGCATTTCCAGTTCCACTGGTAACGTGCCTTTCACGGCCTTTCGGATATACGTATTCGCCATTCCTTGAAAATTCTCTTTGGTTGTATTCAATGCCAACGTGTAGCCTTCCTCTTTTACCGCTGTATCTTCCGGTAGAGGTGGAGAAGCAGTGGCGCCACTGATGAGAATTATTAATCCTACAAGCGCCGCTGCCACTATTCCCGCCAGGCTGAAAAACGCTACTTTCCAAATATTCATATTGTACTTCACTCCACTTCCAGGTCAACCGCTGAACAGCCTTTTATTTCTCTTACGAAACGCTTTTCCATCAAATCATACCCTTTACTATTCGGATGGAAGAAGTCTGTGTGATAAACCAAGTTTTCATTCGAATTAAATAAATCTTTCACAGGAACAAAGCAAGCCATGCCGTCTTGTTCCACTTGTTCTTCTATCGAGCGGTTCCAGTCCGCGATAATGTCTTCGAACTCTTGTACCTCGTCCGTCACGACAGAGAACGGATTATAGAGACCCGCTACGATGATCGGTGCATCCGGGTTATACAGACGTATAATCTCGAACAACTCTTCGATTCTCGTTTCGAATTTACCGAGAGCTTTGTAGAAATCAGACATTTTCATTTGCATGAAATTCCCTTTGACGACTTTCATGATGTCATTGCCACCGATCGTAAAGACGATATAATCTGCTTGAATGACCGCTTCTTGTACTTCTTCATCTTGCAATTGTTTTAAAAACTGGTCGCTGCGCCGTCCGCGTTTTGCTAAGTTCACGGCGTCCACTTCCATAACGCCTTTCCATTGTTCCATGTCCGACGTCAAACGGCCGAAATATCCGCCTTCTTTACGTTCGTCACCGACACCTTGTGTCAATGAATCACCTAGCCCTAAGACGTTTACACGTTTCGGGATAAATGTTTCCGGCACAACGAACGGATCGAACGCGACGGTTTCACGTTCCGCAAGCGTCGTCTCTTTTTTGCTGAATGGGGCTTGGCACCCTGCTAAGAACAATGAAAAGACGAGACCTAGCACTAGCATTCTTCTCATAATGTCATATCCTTTGTAGTTAATATCACTCGGTGTAATACATGAATCCGATCGCGCCTTCTCCAGTGTGGGTACTAACGATCGGTGTCGTAAATGTCAGCATCACTTGAATGCCCATCTCTTCAATCTTGCATTTAAGCGGCTCCGCCATCGCGAGGCCATTTGCATGCGCGATCCCGACACTACGAATTACTTTCCCTGCTGTTTCCTTCTTAAACTCATCAAACAAATACGAGACTACTTGTTTATGGCTACGTACCTTCGCAACCGGTGTATACACTCCGTCCTTCAGTGACGCAATAGGCTTGATATTCATCAGAGAACCTAACATCGCTTTCCCTTTGCCTATACGTCCGCCTTTCACCATGTTATCAAGAACATCCAGTACGACGAATAAGGAAGAACTTTTACGTACATGATCAAGTGTGTCCACAATCTCTGCTACCGTTTTGCCTTCTTCTGCCAGACGGCATGCTTCAAGCACTTGGAATGACAGTGCGTGTGAAATATACATCGAGTCGATGACCGTAACGTCAGCGCTTGACGCATGAGCTGCTGTTTCCGCAGATTTCACTGTACCGCTCATGCCGCCTGTCATATGAATCGAGATAATTTGCGACCCATCCGCACCCAGTTCATCATAGAGGTTCTGGAATACGCCGACTGCTGGCTGTGAACTTTTCGGTAATTCTTTGGCACCGCGCATCAAGTCGAGAAATTCTGCTGGTTGGATTTCTACGCCGTCAACATAGGATTTTTCATTGATGGTTAGCGTTAACGGTACGACATGGATATTGTATTGAGCAATCTGGTCATCCGTTAAATCTGCAGTGGAATCCGTGACGATTTGAATTTTTTTCATGATTTCTATCTCCTTCGGGTGTGGCTTTTGCGATTTTTTTCGCAGTATTTGGTATAGTGTGTTGCAGGAGGTGCTATCAGAATGGAAGAATCATTCGATTATAAGAATCTGCAGGAAGAACGTTGGAATGCGATCACGCATGCCATCGGATTCTTACTCAGCATACCTGCACTGGTTTTGCTGATCTTAAAAGGTGTGAAACAAGGCACCGGAATCGCCATAACGAGCTTCACGATCTTTGGCGTGTCCATGTTGTTACTATTCCTCGCAAGTACATTACTACATAGTATGCCGGTCAAATTGAAATCTTTTTTCGCTATTCTTGACCATTCCGCCATTTATGTACTGATTGCCGGAACGTATACGCCATTTTTATTGGTTACCTTACAAGGGGCGCTCGGCTGGACGTTATTCGGCATCATTTGGGGATTGACCTTGTTCGGCATCTTGTTCAAGATCTTTTATATTCATCGATTTGCCAAACTATCGCTCGCCCTCTATCTCATTATGGGCTGGCTCATCGTGTTGGCGATTAAACCATTATATAATGCACTGCCTACTCAAGGCGTATGGTTGCTCGTGATCGGTGGGTTGTTCTATACAGCGGGCGCGTACTTCTTCATGTCACGCCGTGTACCGTATAATCACGCGATCTGGCACCTGTTCGTCATGGCAGGCAGCGCATCGATGTACTTTAGCGTTCTTCTCTATGTATAGAGAGGAACGTTATTTTTTATCCCAAATTTGGTACGTATACGCGGTGCCGTCTTTCGCATAATGCGGCTCGGACTTGCTTGTTAACGCGTAGTCTTCTTCGTATTCAGGGAAGAACGTGTCACCCGGGTAATTTTTCTCAATGACGGTCACATACAATCTGTCTGCATCATCTGCCATCGACATCTTGAAAATCTCCGCGCCACCGATGACCATTACTTCGTCCGCATAGTCTTTGGCGAGCTTCACAGCACTGTCCATATCATGAACGACCGTTACGCCGTCCGCTTCGTAGTCTTGATTGCGCGTGAGGACAATATTCAATCTGCCTTTTAACGGGCGACCAATCGATTCAAACGTTTTACGCCCCATGATCATCGCTTTGCCTATTGTCTTCTCTTTAAAATATTGTAATTCTTCCGGAATATACCATGGCATCTCATTGTCCTTGCCGATCACTCGGCCTAGGTCATGTGCAACTAATAATGAAATCATTGTATGTCCTCCTTATACTGCGATCGGTGCTTTAATTCTCGGATGCGGATCGTAACCTTCAATTGAAATATCTTCTGCCGTCAAATCAAAGATCGACCGACCATTGTAATTGACTTTCAGTGTCGGTAACTCTTTCGGTTCTCTCGCTAATTGCTCATGTACTTGATCGATATGGTTCTGATACAAGTGTGCGTCCCCTAATGTATGGACGAATTCGCCTACTTCTAAACCACATTCATGCGCAATTAAATGAATAAGTAATGCGTACGACGCGATATTGAACGGTACGCCGAGGAAGACGTCCGCGCTGCGTTGGTAGAGCTGGCATGATAACTTACCGTCCGCTACATAGAACTGAAACAGTAAGTGGCATGGTGGCAGCGCCATTTCATCGACTTCAGCCGGGTTCCACGCTGTGACGATGTGTCGGCGAGAGTCAGGATTATGCTTGATGCTGTCGATTACTTGTGCAAGCTGATCGATGACACCGTTCGCGCTATCCCACGCTCTCCATTGCTTGCCGTAGACAGGACCTAGATCCCCGTGCTGCTTCGCAAATTCTTCATCTGCTAGGATTTTCTCTTTAAATGAAGCGAGTTCCGCTTTATAAATCGTCGCGAATTCTTCATCTTTTAATACACGGCGGCCAAAATCTGTCATATCCGGTCCTGTATACGCCGCACTGTTTACATACCGCTCAAATGCCCATTCATCCCAAATACCATTACGTTCTTGAATCAACGTACGGATATTAGTATCACCTTTAATAAACCATAATAATTCCGAGACAATCAAACGAAACGCCGTCTTTTTTGTTGTTAGCAGAGGAAATCCTTGCGCTAAATCAAAACGCATCTGATAGCCGAAGACACTGTATGTCCCCGTACCCGTACGGTCTCCCTTTTTTGTTCCTGTTTCCAGAATATGTTGACATAGATCTAAATATTGCTTCATGCTTCAAGCTCCCTCTTCTGAAATTACACTTAGTATAGCATTCTTTGCCCTCATGCAAAAAGAAAGTACTTGGATTTACGCACAAAAAAACACACCGGGAAATAGCTGATTACGAAAGCCATTTCGGTGGTGTGTTTTTAGACCAGTAAATATCGCCAACTGAGTGATGCGCGACAAATCCATCATCCGCTGTATGGTAATGGAAGTTATAGAAGTAACCGTCAATAGGTCGTTTTTCCGTCCGGACGTGGAATTTGATCAGATCTTGGTTCGCTGTCTTGTCGTAGACGTGAAAAATCTTTTCCGCATAATCGCCTGAAGGCTGCTCGGTGATTGCGAGACGGCGATCTGCTGCATTATGTACGGTCGTTTGAATTACCGCTTCGATTCGTGGAAAAATCTCATTATCGAATTCATTCTGGATTACGGGGCCGATACGCTGTCCGAATTTTTCATATGTTAACAGACGTGCATGTGCGACCAATTGCTGTTCTCTAGTGTAGCTGTCAAGCGTCAGTAAGTCATTTCGATTGTCTTGCAGTTCAAGGGAATACTCCATGCCTTCTGCGTGGGTTCCGGATTCATTCGGTTCATGCTTGTCTTGAAAGTTTGTCCAAATTTCATGATTGGGTGTAATGATGCCCAGTGTCAACACGGCGACAGATGCGATCATCAGCCGCTGTAACCATTGCTTCATTTCCATCACTCCTTCAACATTCCGTCATACATCTACATAACTCATACGAAAAGCGTCACAAAAGGTTTCATCTTTTACTATTTCATTGTACAATAAAGTCAAACTTCAATCATCAATTTTCACAAAATGTTCTCTGATTGCAAGTTAAGCGGATTTCAATCAACGCGCTACATATAAAGGAGGTCGCAACAATGGATGTTAACTTACTATTAGGTATTGGTATGCTGGTATTGACTTTGTACTTGAGCTCCCTTAATTTCACGCACTAATTCAATAGCGAAGAACGCCGTATAGCCTCGACAGGCTGGCGTTATGGTAAAACACAAAAAAGACTGTATGGCTTAATAAAAAGCTATACAGTCTTTTTTCCTTGTTAATCGTTAAGTAAAGAAATGAGACCGCGCTACAGCCCATCTCATTTCTCAAGCACGCCATAATGCACTTTCGTATACGGGCGAATTTGCTGAATAAAGCCGAAGCGTTCGAACATCGGTGACTGGAAGTGGTCTTTCAGGACGACACTGCGTCGGCATACGCGCAAAGCTTCTGCTACCCATTCTTCCGTGACAGTATCGGTCACACCAATTTCCCGCAAAACTTCAAAATTGGATGACTCTTCGATTGGAGTCGTGAACATCGGATCGAGAAATACAACGTCACGTGAGTTCGTTTCGCAAGTTTTCAAGAAATCTACGGCTTCCGCATGAATGACTTGGACTCGTCTCATCGCTTCTTGCAGTAGTGGAAAGTCGATTGGGAAGTTATGCAATCCGACTTTAGTTAGAAAGGCGACAATTTGATCTGCTTCGATCCCTTCCACTGTTCCTTTTTCTCCCACAGTGCTCGCCGCAATGATCGCATCAGAGCCGAGGCCGAGTGTGCAGTCGAGGAAAGAGTCTTCCGGTTTAAGATCGGCTGCCGCCACGAGTGGATCTATTTCGCCTTTTAGGATGCGTTTCAAGCGATAAGTAGCAGAGTTCGGATGAAAGAAGAACGACTCGTTACTACCTTTTTTGTAAAACGAATAGCGGTCCTTCCCCGCCACTAAAACATCTGCTTGATAGACGTCTTGTAGTGTAGGGATAGACCGCTTTTTTCGCTCGACGACAGGTGCCTGTAACGCGTCCGCTGCTTGATGCATCAGTGCAGTGGAATGTTCATCAGGGCGTCCTGCTGTCGTAATGATCACGTTCACTGAGCGACAACTTTAGTTAAGACGTCAACCAGGTGATCTTTAATTTGATCTTTCTGGAAATTCTCGATTTGTTCGCGTGGAATAAAGTATACAACTTTCCCTTCATTCCAGATCGCAATGGATGGTGAACTTGGTGGAATTTCTGGGAAGTACGAACGGAACGTTTCCGTCGCTTCTTTATCTTGACCTGCAAACACCGTAAATAGGTGATCCGGTTTCACTTCTTCTATCGCCTCGCGTACTGCCGGACGTGCTAAACCTGCTGCACAGCCACAGACAGAGTTGATCACAATAATAGCGGAACCTTCCAAGTCTTTTAGTGTATCGTCGACTTCTTCAGCCGTTGTTAGTTCTGTAAATCCTGCAGTTGTTAATTCTTCGCGCATCGGTGTAACGATTCCGCGCATGTACTCATCATAAGCGTTCATTTGAATATCTCCGCCTTTCATGGGGGGGTAAGTGTTTTATGTCGTACTGATTTCAATAGTAAAGGATAGAAGGAATTATTTCACGTGATTGAGTTGGCGAAAGATAGAATATTGTATTCACTGATATTCTTTGAGCGAATAATCCGCTATATGAATCATCATTCATTCATGATAAAATTATCTTACTATTCTATAAAAATGATAAGGAGTGTGAAATATGGGCAAATTAGTAGATAAGATTGCGATCGTAACAGGTGCGGCACAAGGAATTGGAGAGAAAATTGCGGAACGTGTACTTCAGGATGGGGCTTCGGTCATCATGTTGGACGTTAATTTCACCAAGTTGCAACAAACGGCTTCCGCATTAGACTCTTCAGGTGAAAAGGTATTCGCTATGAAGTGCGACGTAGCCGATCCAGACGAAGTGACGAAAACATTTTCTACTATTTACGAGAAGTTCGGCAAGGTTGATATATTGATTAATAATGCAGGTATAACGAGGGATTCATTTTTCCATAAAATGACGCCGGCGCAATGGCATTCTGTACTGGACGTCAATCTCAACAGCATGTTCTATACGTGCCAAGCCGTCATTCCGCATATGCGTGCGCAGCAATACGGCAAGATCGTCAATGTCTCATCCTCTTCCAGCTGGGGTAATTTGGGACAAGGAAATTACAGTGCGTCAAAAGCGGGTGTACTTGGTTTGACTCGAACGCTAGCTAAAGAAAACGGCGGTAAGCAGATAACGGTCAATGCGGTAGCGCCAGGTCAGATCAATACCGATATGACGAAGGATTTGCCAAAAGATGTGAAGAAAATGGCGACGATGTTAACGCCTGTTGGTCGTATAGGTGATCCTGCAGAAGTAGCTTCGGTTGTTGCGTTTTTAGCTTCAGATGATTCGAGTTTTGTAAATGGCGAGTGCATTAGTGTTAGTGGCGGATTTTTGATGGTGTAATGTAAAAATATACCTGTGTGAGAACTTTTTGATTGTCCTCACACAGGTATATTTTTTACGTCAAACGCTTACTCAGAGGCTTGAATTTAATAGCTTTTTGCAGTCTAGGAATTAATATAATAGACAGAATCGTAACTCCAATATCCAGTGGTAAATAAGCAACCATCCAGGACCAAGCAAGTACATAACTGAAGCCAGCAGGTGCTTCTACCCAGTATACATACGCAAAATACATATAATTCGTACCGATTATGTAGTTCACTGCTATTGCGAGAAAGCCTGCACCCGCATAACTAAACCACGACTGTTTACACTCGAAGAGCTTCCCTACGAGATAAGCTACGAAAATAAAGGAAATAATGTAACCAAACGTCGGGCTGATGAAACTACCGAGTCCTCCTTTAAATTGTGCGAAAATCGGAGCACCTGCTAACCCAATAAATAAATACGCGAACATTGACATGGCACCCAAGCGGCTACCTAGTAATCCCCCTGCCAATATTGCAAATAGTAGCTGAAGCGTGACTGGCACACCCCCGATCGTAAGGAGCGGCGCTATGTTCGCCCCCACCCCCATCAGTGCTGCAAATAATGCGCAAAGTACAATTTCTTTTGCTTTCATTTTCTGATCCTCCTACTTTCTATTGTTGTCTTACAAATTATATGTTAACATAATTCAGTATTTAGTTAACTCATATTTTAAAAAGGAGATTATAATGTGTCGATATTATTCATTACTGGAACAGATACTGATGCTGGAAAAACTGTAGCCACTGTGTTACTTAGTGACTTTTTATCTACTAAAGGTCGGAATTTCGTCCCGTTTAAACCTATCCAAACAGGGGCGGTTTTACGCAATGACCACTTTGCGGCACCAGATATGATGACGTATGAGCTGGCGTCAGGCAAAGAACAACTTTCCCCCGACTATTTATTCACTACACCTTGCTCGCCTCATTTGGCTGCCAGTTTGGAAGACGTACAAATCGATATTAATAGATTGACACAAACGGTGAAGAAACTTAGTGAAAGTTATGACGGCATCGTAGTAGAAGGAGCGGGAGGATTATATGTTCCGCTTACCTCAGAAGGATATTGCATGATTGACTGGATGGAAGAATTGATGGCACCTGTGGTATTAGTGGCACGAGCGGGAGTTGGGACGATCAACCACACACTCCTTTCAATCGAAGCAATGAAAGCTAGAGGGATTCGAATTGCCGGGCTTTTATTCAATGATATGGCGCAAGACCAGCACAATGTCATTAAAGATAATGTGGAAATGATCCAAAAGCTTAGCGGTGTTCCAGTGATAGGGATCATTCCCTATCAGAAAGACATTCAAGAAACGTTGATGGATTCGGAAAAGAGAAAGAAATGCTACGAAGAATGGAATTATACAATTTTAGAGGAGGCGTTACAGAGTGGAAGCGAATCAATTACTCAAGAAAAGTAAGCAATATATGTGGCTACCATTTACACAAATGTCGGATTACGAGAAAGACCCGCTCATCATTGCAAGCGGAGAAGGCGTGACAGTTACGGATATACATGGCAAAACGTATTTGGACGGCTATTCCTCTTTGTGGCTAAATGTACATGGCCACCGAAAAAAGGAATTAGATGAAGCGATCCAAACACAACTGCAGTCCATTGCTCATTCGACGTTACTCGGTGCTGCAAATATACCTTCGATTTTGTTGGCGGAGAAATTAGTGAAATTAGTGCCCGAAAGATTGACCCGTGTATTTTACTCGGACAGTGGCGCGACGTCTGTTGAGATAGCGGTGAAGATGGCGTATCAGTATTGGCAGAATAAAGGTCTGGAGAAAAAAACACGCTTTGTGACAGTTAGCAACGGATATCATGGTGATACGGTCGGTACGATGAGTGTTGGTTCTATTGAACTGTATCACAAAGTCTATACTTCCCTATTATTTGATGCGCTCGTCATTCCATTCCCATCCGTTTACCGCCACCCTTCAGGTGATGAGAATATCGTGCGAGATGAAAGTCTGCAGGAACTGCGCTTGCTATTTGAAGAACGCCATGAAGAAATTGCGGGAATGGTGCTTGAGCCGATGATTCAAGGAGCGGGCGGGATGAATACGATGCCAGCAGGTTATTTAAAGGGCGTTGAAAAATTGTGCAACGAATTTAACGTTTTACTCATAGTCGATGAAGTGGCTACCGGTTTCGGTCGTACTGGGAAAATGTTCGCTGTTGAGCATGAAGGAATCCAACCCGATCTGATGACTGTAGCAAAAGGACTTACAGGGGGCTATTTACCAGTCGCCGCTACATTCGCGACCGAAGAAATCTACGATGCGTTTTACGGAGAATATGAGGAAATGAAAACATTCTTCCATGGACACTCTTACACGGGGAACCAGCTTGGATGTGCAGTAGCACTAGCTAACTTGGAAATTTTCGAGAAAGAGCAACTCGTAAAGCAGTCAGAGGAAAAGTCTACGTTTCTTAAAGAATTACTAGTGAACGTCAAGCAACTTCCGCATGTGGGAGACGTCAGACAATGTGGCTTGATGTGCGGAATTGAAATCGTAAAAGACAAGCACACAAAAGAGTCTTTCCCATTAGAAAGCCGTGTAGCTTACCGGGCTACATTGGAAATGAGAAAGCTCGGTTTGCTAACAAGGCCGCTCGGGGATGTCATTGTCCTAATGCCGCCTCTAGCTACTTCAAATGAACAGTTAGCGGAAATGGTCGCTCTCATGGTAGAAGGAATTAAAGCAGTGACAGAAGAATCGGTTGCTATGGATAGTATTCAGCAATAACTACAAACAGATAAAAAAGTCCATGCTAGAAACAAACATTGTTTCTAGCATGGACTTTCTTGAATCACCTTTTATATGGATAACACCTTTGTCAAATCAGAGGTATTAGTAATCTTTGCATTTACAAACAGATATAAGTTCACCATCACTTGACAAACCGCTCCACCATTTCTCGTGTCACATGAAAACGAGGATCAGAGCTATTTCCCTCCACTTCTTCTACTCCAATTAATACGGAAATTACCCGTTCCCCATTGAATACACCACTACCCGTAAAACACGAACCCGCCGCATCGGTATAACCGGTCTTTAATCCGTCGATACCGTCCATTTGCATGCGCATACCCGGTAACAGTAGATTCGTATTCCACATCTTCATTCCTTCGTTAGACATGAAATGCGTCATGCTAGCAAACTCCAATACTTCAGGATGCGTTGCGATGAGTCGATCAGCGATAATTGCCATGTCATGTGCGGAAGCTAAATTGTTCTGATCATCACCTCTGCCAAGATAATTGCCATCTAAGCCATGTGGATTATAAAAAACGGTTTTCTTTAGCTTAAACGCACGTGCTTGTTCATTCATGATGGCAACGAATTCATCTTCTGTCCCTGCCACGATCTCAGCTAACGCAAGGGCCGCATCATTTGCTGAAATGACTGTCATCGCCGTAAACAATTCACGTACTGTATAGCTTTCATTCGCTTTCATGCCGAGCTTCGCAGCACTAGCGAACTGTGCCATATCTAGCACCGTGGGACTTGGTTGGTAGGTAGTTTCCCAGGAAATCGTTCCATTTTTGATCGTATTTAAAACGATATATTGTGTCATTAATTTTGTCATACTAGCAATGGGTAATGACTTTTTGCTGTTTTCCTCATATAACACCTCACCTGTATGTGCATTGTATAGAATCATGGCCTTCGACGAGGCACTCCAATTTTCATCTACCAATTGCACATCGTTCCATTGGGTAACAACAGCATAGATCCCCAAACAGATGAGTAATATCAATAGTAATTTCTTCATGTATACACCTGCCTATACTATTCATTATGAAGTAGAAATCTGAAGAATGGTAGCGGATATTTCTTAAGAATGTATGAAGACTATAAAATATTTTCAATGTAGAAAATATGCCATGCTCATAGTGAAGAGGTTTCATTTAACCTATCTAGTAGAAAGTTGGTAGATTGGAAGTAAGTTATTTATAACTAGAAATCCCTTGCTTGTTAACTACTTTTGAACTGAATTTCAAAATCCGAAATATAATCTCCTTAAATATGAAAGCGTTTGCTATAATCTAATTATTCAGGCTATCGCACTATTAAATTGCGATAATCTAACTTAATTGGGAAGGAGATCCACTGCTGGAGTAAAGTAAAAACATTTCTGAAAGGGTGAAGTAATTGAAGAAACGATTGAATTGGATTCTAGTGCTTCCATTGAGTTTTTTACTTTTATTCAGTACATTACCGGGAACTATACTTGCTAGCGAATGGGATACGGACTATTCAAATTATCGTCAAGTAGCAACTGGACTTGATGGTATGGTAACGACGGCGCATCCATTAGCATCGAAAGTCGGTGCTGATGTATTAGCGAATGGCGGGAATGCGATTGACGCCGCTGTCGCTATCCAATTTGCACTGAACGTGACTGAGCCTATGATGTCTGGTATTGGTGGCGGAGGCTTCCTTATGTATTATGATGCCAATACGGATAAAACACAGATCATCAACAGCCGTGAACGCGCACCTGCAGGAGCTACTCCAAATATGTTTTTAGATGAAAAAGGTGAACCGATCCCCTTCTCTAAACGTGTGGAAGGTGGAAATTCAGTTGGGGTACCTGGAACGTTAAAAGGACTGGAGGAAGCACTTTCACGCTTCGGTACAATTCCAATGTCCGAATTAATTGATCCCGCAATTGACTTAGCGCGAAATGGCTTTCCAATTGACTCGGTACTTGCGGAAGCTATTGAAGATAATAAGCTCAAACTAGCTTTCAAAGAGTCCGGAAAAATATTCGTACCTGACGGCAAGCCTATGCGTGAAGGCGACTTATTAGTACAAAAAGATCTAGCGAATACATTTGAATTAATTAAAAACCAAGGAACAGATGTATTTTACAAAGGAGAAATTGCACAAGCTATCGCAGGCGCAGTACAACAATATGGCGGCACTATGACACCTGAAGATTTACGTACATACGCGATTACGATGGATGATCCAATTTGGGGAGATTACAAAGGCTATCAGATTGCTAGCATGCCACCTCCTAGCTCTGGAGGCGTCTTCCTTCTTCAAATGCTTGGTATTCTGGATCACTTCAATCTATCTCAATATAACGTAAAATCATGGCAGAAATATCACCTACTGGCGGAAACTATGCACCTCGCATACGCTGACCGTGCCATGTATGCTGGAGATCCTGATTTTGTCGACGTTCCATTAAAAGGACTATTGAATCCACAATATATCCAGGAACGTACGAATTTGATCAACTTAGATCACATGATGAAAGAGCCAAAAGCTGGAGATCCATGGAAGTATGAACATAAACCGAATGCGACTGTAGCTACAGTACAGCCCGTTCCAGACAAACTCGGTGAAACGACGCACTACTCCGTAACGGATCAATGGGGCAATGTTGTATCTAACACGACAACCATTGAACAATTATTTGGTAGCGGAATCATGGTACCAGGTTACGGAATTGTCCTAAATAACGAACTAACGGACTTCGATGCAGTACCAGGCGGAGCGAACCAAGTGGAACCAAATAAACGTCCACTCAGCAGCATGACACCTACTATCGTATTTGAAGATGGCAAGCCGGTTCTTACGGTTGGTTCCCCTGGTGGACCTACAATTATCACATCAGTCCTACAAACAATTATTCATTCGATTGAATACGGTATGGAGCTTAAGGCGGCTGTAGAAGAACCTAGAATCTATACAAACAGTACATCATCCTATCGTTATGAGAGCGAGATTCCACAAGAAACAATGGATTACTTGCGTGTACTTGGTCATCAATTTGGCGACAAGCCGACTACGATCGGGAACGTACAAAGTATTCTAATCGATCAAAAGGAAGGCGTCTATAAAGGCGTTGCTGATTCCAGCCGTAATGGAGCTGCAATTGGTGTGAGTAAATAAATTACCAACATATTTATAGGAAAGCATCTTATCCCCTGCTATATCAACCAGGGACAAGGTGCTTTTTTTAGTGCAACCTCCATCACGCGAAAAACATTCCTATGCATTTCAGTAACAATCTTTGGCTTTCTAACATAAACGCGAAAATACAATTTAAATTCACAAAAGAAATCAGTTGAACTCCTGTGTTATGGGCATAATAGCTAATAAAAAGCGTTACTGGAAAAGAGGTACAATGGTGAAAACAAGCTGGAATATTTTTAAATTGGATTTGAAGCATATTAGTAAAAACTGGGTAGCTGCCCTATTGATTGGCGGATTGACTTTTTTACCATCTTTATATGCATGGCTGAATATCTACGCAACATGGGACCCTTATGCCCATACCGACCAATTACCTGTCGCGATTGTCAATGAAGATGAAGGCGCGATGGTGCGTGACAAACAGATTGATGTCGGTAAAGAACTAATAAATACGTTACAAGATAATAAAGATATGGATTGGTCATTTACTACAAGTGAGGAAGCGATGGATGGCGTAGAATATGGTGACTATTTTGCAGCGATTTTTATTCCGAAAGACTTCTCCAGCAAACTTGCGACAGTCACTTCAGGAGAGCCAAAAAAAGCAGAAATTCATTATTTCGTCAATGAAAAATTGAATTCTATTGCACCTAAAATTACGGAAAAAGGCGCTTCTGTCATTGTCGATAAAGTAAGCCGCCGTTTTATCTCTACTGTCAATGGTGTGGTACTCGATTTGTTTAATGAACTTGGTATAGAAATCGAGAAAGATTTACCAGACATCAAGAAATTCGAGCAATACATTTTCGACATTCAAAAGCAACTACCGGCGATTCAGCAGACGTTAGAAGGAATTGTAACTGATGCCAACTCTGCGAAGCGCATCATCAACAAAGCGCAACAGTTACTGCCTGAAGCGAAACGAACTACGAATTCAGGACTGAAAACGATTAATGATACGTTGGATCAGCTGACAACAGCGCAGAACCGACTAGAAGCGGCTGCACCACGTATTAAAGCGGATTTGGAGAAAATCGCTACTATTACGAATGAAACGAATGATTTCCTTAAACAGATTCAGCAACTATCACCTGACTTCACTGAATGGAATCGTACGACACAAGCAATTGACGACCGTGTAACTGGCAGTATTGAAAAACTGGATGGACTTGAGCAAGACCTGCTGAATATCAAGAATGTAGCTGAACAATTAAACGGTGAACAAGCGAATGCAACAGATGCCTCTCTGTCCCAGCCAATAGACGTCGCATTACTAAAAGTCGACAATCTCAAAAATCTACTCAATGAAATTCAACAAAATGCACGTACGATGGACTCACTTGTGCAAGGTGAAGAAGAGCGTCTACGTAATAGTATTAATGATTTGCAAAAGATTGCAGAAAACACGTCTATTCAAGCTAATTCATTCCTAAAAGAATATACCGACACGATAGAACCTTACATCCGCAAAGAAATTGCCCAGGCATTGAAGACACTAACTAGTGCCAAAGCGTTGCTGACAGAAGTACAGAACACCATTCCCGAAGTACAACAAACATTAACTAGTGCTGATACACACTTGACGCAAGGTAAACAGCAAGTCGAGAGCGCGTTAAACCAATACCCATATGTCTACGAGAAAGTGAACCAGCTCGCAAATCGTATTGAGGATATTCAAGGCACAACAGATATCAATGAAATCATCGACTTACTGCAAAATAATCCACAAGCGGAGCGCAGCTTCTTTGAGGAACCGATTGTATTAAATGAAACAAAACTATTCCCGATCAAAAATTACGGTACCGGCATGACACCTTTTTATACGGTACTTTCGATTTGGGTCGGTTGTTTATTGTTAATTTCCTTACTCTCTACAGACATTAATCGGGAAGGTACATTCACGGCTAGACAAATTTATGTAGGTCGGCTTTTCACATTTGGTTTGATCGGATGCATTCAGACGCTAATCGTGATGACAGGCGATATCGTGCTGCTTGGTGTAACCGTCAAAGAACCGCTACCATTTTTCTTGTTTGGTTTATTGATCAGCATAGTGTTCATGTCAATCGTCTATACGCTCGTCTCAGTGTTCGGTGATGTAGGCAAAGCGATGGCCATTATCTTACTCGTGCTACAGATTGCAGGATCTGGCGGCACGTATCCGATTATGCTACTACCTTCATTTTTCCAGTGGATCAACCCTTTCCTACCTTTCACGTACGCAATTGACTTGATGAGAGAGGCCGTTGGAGGAATCGTCTGGGCCCGAACTATAAAGGATCTGTTGTTTTTGGCGGTAGTTGGATTGGCATTCATTACATTCGGTATAGTATTCAAAGAAAAAATGAATAAAGCGACCAATCATCTTTTAGCGAAATCACGTGAAACCGATTTATTTCATTAAACTGTTGCATATAATTTGTCTACTGAATGTAAAGTGTTTCTCTGACCGCTCTGACATAGTAGCACTCGCTTATGGTGATTTATATGATATTCAACGGAAATAATATGCAGCACAACAAAACCTCCCTACATTGGTAAGGAGGTTTTACGTCGTGTTAACTTATATATAATATTTCAGCGCGTCTGGAAATTCCCACAAAAAAATAAAATGTAGTCTGTTGAACACTTTGAATTTCAAAATAAATATCTCAATGATTCTAAACAAGTTTATTTTTATTTGTAATAGTAACTCTTTCAATACAAAAAAGACGACAATCCATTCACGTTTGAATGAATTGTCGTCTTTTAATTTTTGAGAAATCAAAGCGTATAGTGACATTGATTTTTCACATGCTAATCTAGCTGGTTAGAACCGATTACTTCGTATAACCGTTCATTTGTGATTGAGCCTGACGCACTAATCGCTTTGTGATTTCTCCGCCGACGGATCCGTTGGCACGCGATGTGGAGTCTGGTCCAAGGTTTACACCGAATTCGTTAGCGATCTCTTCCTTCATCTGGTTGATCGCTTGTTGTACGCCTGGAACTAAAAGTTGGTTTGAGTTGCTGTTGTTGTTGTTTGTCATGTTGTCCACCTCCTTCTGACAATAGAATGAGCAATTTTTTAGAAAACATACTAAAAACTTTTAGAAACCATTATTTTTTATTTACTTCATATAAAGAGCACTCGTACAAGGAAAATAAACAACCTCTACCGCAAGTACGCTGGCAGAGGTTGTAGGCTTATGAACGGGTCTCCCCTTCTATTAGTGTTCCCATGCACAATTGTTTACTCCGCTCTAACTCTTCGGTCATTTGTTTCTTCACGTCACTTGACCAGCCAAGTTGAACAGCTAGGAAATCGATGACAGGCTCTTTCCATTGATCGACCCAGTCGATGTCAAAGAGCAATGCGCCCGTACGTCTCCAGAAGAAGTCTACTGGTGTGCAAACGAATTCTTTTGAAATGGAATACCACACTTGCGCGTAAATTTCGATCGGTAAATTGGCTCTCTGCGCGTCAGCCTTCCCGTTTTGAATTACGCCGAACAAATCATGTATGTTCGAACCGTAATGTGTCACGAGCGCATAAGCTGTTTTCTCCGTTAATCCTAGACTCATCCCTTCTTTCACCTTTCTCTGAACGAAAGTCTCAAACGCTTTCGAACCACCTACATGGCCACCTGAAATAGGGAGCTTTTTTGTACGGCTAGACGGCACTTTCTTGCCATATTGAGTCTGAAGATCTGCTGCGATTTGATCGACAATCGTTTCTGCCATTTTGCGATACCCGGTCAACTTACCGCCAGCAATCGTTAATAAACCAGAATCCGAGATCCAAATTTCATCTTTTCGGGATATCTCTGAAGCGCTCTTTCCTTCTTCTTGTATGAGAGGTCTAAGGCCCGCCCAACCCGATTCAATTTGCTCTTCGGAAATCTCAAGTTTCGGAAACACAAAACGAATGGCCTTCAGCAAGTACTCTTTGTCTGCCTGTGTGATCTGCGGCTCGGTCAAACTTCCTTGATAATCTGTATCCGTCGTTCCTATGTATGTTTTGCCATCCCGCGGAATTGCCAACACCATGCGACCGTCTGGTGTATCAAAATAAATAGTTTGTTTTAAAGGAAATACACATTGATCAAAGACTAAGTGAACACCTTTAGTCAAATGAAGCTTCTTATGATCAGGCATAGCATCTTTGTAGCGGACTTCATTGACCCATGGACCTGCCGCATTGATTACTTTCTTCGCGCAAATCACTCGGGATTTTCCTGTTAGCTGATCGACCGCTTCGACTCCCGCCACTTTTCCGTCTTGATACACGAAGTCTGCCACTTTTGTATAATTTAATACCGATGCTCCGTGCTGGACAGCTTCTTTTATCACTTCAATAGTTAGGCGCGCATCGTCTGAACGATACTCTACGAATTTCCCTGCACCAAGGAGACCTTTTGGATTCAATTTTGGTTCAGCCAGTAATGTCTGTTTTTTTGAAAGCATACTTTTACGTTCTGACCTCTTTACTTTGGCTAACATATCATAGATACGTAAACCGATCGAACTGCTAAACTTTCCGAAAGTTCCTCCTTTATAAATGGGCAACAGCAGCCATGTGGGCGTCGTCACATGGGGTCCGTTTTCATAAACTACCGCACGTTCCTGTCCAGTTTGTGAAACGATTTTAAATTCGAGTTTTTTTAAATAACGCAATCCACCATGAATCATTTTCGTAGAGCGACTAGAAGTCCCCGCTGCAAAGTCCTGCATTTCTACTAACACTGTATTCAGCCCCCTGCTCGCTGCGTCGAGTGCTATACCTGCTCCAGTCACACCGCCTCCAATTATAAGTACATCAAATTCTTCTGTTCGTATATTTTCTAGTATGTCTTCTCGTTTATAACGAGGCTGTTGATTAATCATATGTAGTCAAGCTCCTATCTTTACTCGTTCAATAGCATAATACTACAACTAATCGGAATATTTTTAAAGTTAATTGACAAACTATTTAATTCGTGTGATAATTTCTACATATTTAGTAGGAATTATTGTCACATATAGTACAACTAGAAAAATCGGCGCGTAGACTTTTACCACAGCATGAGATAGACATTTGTTTGTAACAGACCTATCCCCTTAGTGGATTGGTCTTTTTTATACTATAGGAGGTTGTATGGATGGACGTAGTTGTCAACGAACAGAAATATACTACATATCGCTTTTTAGAAATCGAGGATATTAAACAGTATGTTAGAAGCCTAGATCTTTTTCCTGAACCTGAAGATATAAAAGTAATCGAAGTGAGTGATGGCAAAATCAATCACGTTTATAGATTATATAATGAATTCAGGTCCATCATTTTTAAACAAGCAGTTCCTTACGCACGAGTTGTCGGTGAGTCGATGCCTCTGCCAATTGACCGTGTACGCGTTGAAGCGGAAGTGATGGCGCTCTACGAAAAAATCATTCCGAAAAGTGTTCCTTCCGTCTTACATCTGGACGTAGTGATGGCGGTCGTCGTGATGGAAGACATGCTTCCACTTGAAGTTGGCCGTACTGCATTAATCAATGGAAGTGAGTCCGCACATTTCGCGGCTGATATTGGCAAAATGTCAGCTGAAGTACTTTTTAAAACATCCGATTTCTACATGCCTTCTTCTGATAAAAAGGAGCTACAAGCACGATTAGCGAACCCAGAGATGCGGCAGTTGACTGAGCAACTAGTATTTGATTGGCCTTATAGCGACCACGAGACCAATGAGTGTGAGGACGGTATGCGCAACGAGGTGAAATTCCTCAGTCAGGATCAGCGCTTATTACTTGAAGTAGCTCAACTTAAACATAAATTTATGACAAAATCGGACGGCCTCATTCATGGCGATTTGCATAGCGGTGCAATTTTCACAGGAGAAAATCGAACGGTCATTTTCGATACGGAGTTTGCACTTTTCGGTCCATTTGGTTTCGACCTTGGACAATTCATTGCCAATCTATTTTTGAATGGCATTGCCTTCCCTGAGTTTAAGGAAAAGCGTTTTGAACAAGCCAAAGAAACATGGTATGCATTTGTGGAAACATTTTCAAATCTGTGGCAGAACAATACAAATGAGCGCTATACGAAAGTTGATGGATTTTACACTATCATTATGGAAGAGATATTTACTGACCTCATTGGCTATGCAGGATGTGAATTAGTACGACGAGCAATCAGCATCGCACAAATTCCAGATATGAATACCGAAGAAGATGAAGACTTGCGCATGGCCGCTAGAAAGAAAGTTTTAGAACTTGGAAAATATATGATTATGGAACGTAAACAGATCCATTCGTTAGAACAATTAAGTCAGTGGTTTCAAGCATCTAGATAAATACTAAAGGAGGCAATTCGATGGGCGTTACAGCGACCTATTTATTCCCTACTCATCCTGATCAGGAAAAAATTGCAGAACAACACGCGCTTGGGTTGACGATTGGTTCATGGACCGATATCCCCCATATTGAGCAGCAACAATTGAAACATCATAAAGGTGAAGTAGTATCAGTAGTTAAAGGCGAACAGAAAGACACGGTGACGATTTTTTATCCGTCAGCTAACTTTTCTGCGGATCTACCGGCAATTTTTACTACCGTGTACGGTAAATTATCCTTTTTCGAAGGCTATGAACTGATTGATTTGCAGTTTGACAATTCATTACTTGCACAATTCCCTGGCCCACGTTTTGGTGTCAATGGAATTCGTGAAAAGCTCGGCGTCTATGATCGCCCACTATTAAAAGCGATTTTCAAAGGAGTTATGGGACGAGATTTATCCTTTTTCTCCACTCAACTCCAAGACTTATTAGCGGGTGGTATCGATTTGATCAAGGACGATGAAATTCTTTTCGAAAATGAATTAACTCCTTTTCATAAACGTGTAACTATAGCTAAAGACATAATCGATCATCATTATGAGAAAACAGGTGCACATGCCTTATATGCCGTCAATTTATCAGGTAGATCTCATGAATTGCATGAAAAGGCAGAGCGCGCAACCGAACTAGGTGCGAGCGCGTTACTATTTAATGTGCATGCCTATGGTCTAGATACGCTACAATCACTACGAGAAAACGATAACATCGGCTTACCTATCCTGGCTCACTCCGCATTGTCTGGTGTACTTGCGGGTCAAGCTGGCAGTGGATTTTCCTATCCTTTACTCGTTGGGAAGTTGACGCGTCTCGTTGGTGGGGACCTCTCACTATTCCCGAGTCCTTATGGAAATGTGGCGATCTCACGCAAAGACGCGCTAGGGATTAATGAGGAGTTAATACAAGACAATGGCCTTGAACGAACATTTGCCGTGCCGTCTGCTGGTATTCATCCAGGAATGGTACCGCAGTTGCTTGAAGACTTCGGTGACAACTTGGTAATCAATGCAGGAGGCGGGATTTTTGGACACCCTGATGGTCCAACACCTGGCGCACAAGCTTTCCGCGCAGCAATCGATGCAAGTGTTGAACATATTCCATTACAACAAGCTGCAAAAACATCCAGCCCTTTGCGGCACGCATTAGATCATTGGGGCACTATCGACGTTACGTAAAGTGGAGGGTAAACAATGAGTAAAGTAGTTATTTTTTGTGACTTTGATGGAACCATTACGAAAAAAGATAATATCATTAGCATCATGAAAGAATTCGCAGTGCCTGGCTGGAAAGAGATTACAGATGATATTTTACATCAAAATATTTCGATCCAAGATGGTGTACGTCAGCTGTTTTCGTTAATTCCGAGTACGTTACAAGAGGACATTGTCTCTTTCGTAATGCGAGATGCAGAAATCAGAGAAGGATTCAGCGATTTTGTTCAGTTTACGAGGGAGCAGAATATTCCACTCTATGTTGTCAGTGGCGGGA
The DNA here is from genome assembly GCF_000425545.1 of Sporosarcina ureae DSM 2281. GTDB lineage: Bacteria > Bacillota > Bacilli > Bacillales_A > Planococcaceae > Sporosarcina > Sporosarcina ureae. The sequence goes on from NZ_AUDQ01000007.1 coordinate 109,104, forward strand.
TCGATTTTTTCGTTCATCCTGTGCTTGAGCGTTTTGGACCTTTCGATCATATCTATTGCAACAAAGCGACATTTGACGAAGAACGAATTGCGATCCATTATCCGCATGCTTGTGACGCGTACTGCACAAAGCAAGATTGTGGTTGCTGTAAACCGTCCATCATGCGCAAGCTCTCAGACGAGCAACAGACACGCATAGTCATCGGAGATTCGGTAACAGATTTTGAAGCAGCGAAATTGGCTGACGTAGTCATTGCAAGAGACTTCTTAGCGGAAACTTGCGAGAAACTGGACATTCCTTATACGCGCTTTGAAACATTTACTGATTGCATCGATATTGTGAAAGAACAACTGTAATTTCAAATAGATAGGAGCGACTACTAATATGGCAACGATTACGATTCAAGGGACGAACGAAGTGATTGAAGGACAACAAGAAGTTACCCAGTTCCTAACACAACAGGAAGTTATTTATGAACACTGGCCGATTGATCAATTACCTGCTCATCTCCGCGAAAAGTTCAATCTGACAGATTCTGAGAAAGAAGAGATTCTTCACACTTTCAAATCGGATATTGACGCAATTTCTGAACGCCGCGGTTACAAAGCGGCAGATGTTATCTCGTTATCCAAAGACACACCGAATATTGAAGAAATGCTGAAAAACTTCGAACGGGAACATCATCATACCGACGATGAAGTCCGTTTTATCGTCAGTGGACATGGCGTGTTCGTTATCCAAGGTAAAGATCAGCGCTTTTTCGAAGTGCATCTAGATCCTGGTGATTTAATATCTGTACCTGAAAATATTCGTCATTATTTCACCTTGGCCCCAGATCGCCAAGTAGTTGCACTTCGGATTTTCGTTACACCTGAGGGCTGGGTTGCAGTGTATTAATTTGAAAATTACTGTTCAAAATGAAAAGCATCTTTTCTCATATGAGAAAAGGTGCTTTCGATATATCTAGAAAAATTAGACGGAAACGGTTACACAGAAAAAATATGTAATAAATCGAAAAAATACCAGACTGAAGCACCTTACATGACAATTGAACTCTAACGAGCAATTCAACTTCTTAAAAGTAAATAACTGGTAGACTTGACGCACGCATTCGGGCCCACTTCCCCTCACTTTTCTATTTTTTACGCAGCATAATTTGAAACACTCCTCACGCCCGATGACGGATTCTTCGCCCAAACCCGAAAAAGCTTCTCGTTTTCTCGTACGTAGTCTTTACATATTGCCGTAAATAATAAAAGGTGTTGCTGTGCGCATTTCAGCGTTTGCAATACCTTTTCTATTTTATTTATTATGATTGCTGAAACCTATAACTTCCGTGATTTAATATTTCTTGTATTCCGCAATAATTTATCTGATTATTGTGTGTACTAACTCCGTTAAGGGTATGTACTGAATAGAGAGTAAAAATGAGTGAGGTGAGTTAATTGGCAAATTTCAACGAAGAATCCATAAAACTACAAGCGGAGTTACAATCTAAAGATCTAAAAAAAGCGGTAGACTACTCGATGTTTTCATTCGAATCAACAGAACAAGTAGAAAAGCTGACAAATATTGTTGGTCAACAACGCGCGCGGTCCGTGATGAATTTTGGCTTGCACGTGAATAAACCCGGATATAATTTATACGTCGCGGGAATAGAAGGCGTCGGGAAAACCTCGTTTGTCACTACCGTCGTAAATGACTTTTCAAAGAAAGAAGCTACCCTTTTTGACTGGTGTTATGTAAATAACTTTGAAGACGAGTACAAACCTAAAGTGCTAAAACTTCCCGTCGGATTGGGGAAGCAACTTCAAAAATCGATGGAAGACCTGTTGAAGGATTTAAAAGTAGATATCCCCACTGCTTTTAATGAAGAAAATCGATTAGAGAATCGTTCATCGATCATTCGAAAGTATAAAGATCAAGTGGACCAAGTGTATAAACAGACCAATGAAATAGCTACAGAGAATGGATTTATACTTAAACAGTCCGATTCCACGATTGCTACAATTCCGATTGGTGAGGACGGAAAACCTATAAGTGAGGAAGCTTATAACTTATTGAATGAGGAACAACTGGCAGCTATTGAAAGTAAATCTGCCAAATTACAAGAAATTATTCTAGATGCGACGAAAACCATACTTCATTTTGAACAGGATTTGAAAAAATCGTTGGCACGCTTTGATCATCAGACGGCTATTACGACTATCGATTTTCATATTGATGAATTAAAAAAGAACTACAAAGACTGTCCTGAAGTGATGCACTATATTATAGCAGTACGAAAAGATCTCGTTAATAACTTTCACGCGTTTTTACCCAGTCCATCTAAAAAGGATGAAAAGCAGCTAGGCAATCTGTTCAAAGACGAAAATCAAGCGCTAAAAAAATATACGATTAACGTGCTAGTTGATAATAGTGAAACGACAGGCATGCCTGTTATATCAGCAGACAACCCTACCTTTTATAACATAATGGGTAAAGTGGAATATGAAAATCGAATGGGTGTCATGAGTACTGATTTCACGAAAATTAAACCGGGCTATTTGCATGAAGCGAACGGAGGGTATCTTCTCATTCAAGCAAAGGATATTTTTTCAAAAAGACAGTCTTGGGAAGGATTAAAAAGAGCATTATTGATCCATAAATTACAAATTGAGAATATTGGTGAACACGCAAGCATCATTGCTACCGCATCCGTAAATCCAGACCCGATTCATCTCAATGTAAAAGTGATTATTATTGGAAATATGGATATTTATCAAGTTCTTTATCATCATGATGAAGATTTTCGTAAACTATTTAAAATTCGTGTAGACTTTGATGTGGAAATGAAATACAACCAAGATAATATTGCAGGGCTAGTAAGTTTCATTCATACCCATTGCAAAAAACACGAACTTCGACATTTTGATCCGACAGCTGTGGCAAAAATCATTGAATACAGCTCGCGTATCGCTGGCGATCAAAATAAATTGTCCACTCGCTTTAATTTACAAGTAGAATTACTCTACGAAGCGGATACATGGGCAGGAATAATGGGAGACGAACTTGTTTCGGCCAAACATATTGAAAAAGCTATTCAGGAAAAGAGATATCGCTCGAACTTATATGAAGAAAAAATTCAAGCGAGTATTGAAGAAGGAAGTATTTTGATTGATACGACTGGAGAGAAGATTGGACAAGTAAATGGCTTGGCAGTCTATGATTTAGGGCAATATCATTTTGGTAAACCCTCACGTATTACAGCCACTACATTTATGGGAAAGAAAGGCTTTGTCAATATTGAAAGAGAAAGCCAAATGAGCGGTAACACGCATAATAAAGGTGTGTATATATTAGGTGGCTATTTAGGTCAAAAATTCGCTCAAAAGTATCCATTAGTACTGACTGCACATATCGCTTTTGAACAGTCCTATGGTGGCGTGGATGGTGATAGTGCGTCAAGCACAGAATTATATGCAATTCTCTCAAGCCTGGCAGAAATACCAATTAAGCAAGGATTAGCTGTAACTGGATCTGTCAATCAAAACGGAGAAATTCAGCCAATCGGCGGCGTTAATGAAAAAATTGAAGGCTTCTATAATGTATGTAAAAGTAGAGGACTAACAGGTGAACAAGGCGTCCTCATCCCCCATCAAAATGTGAAAAATTTGATGCTGAATGACGAGGTCATTGAATCTGTTCGTGTTGGACAGTTCCATATTTATAAAGTGCGCACGATTGAAGAAGGAATAGAAATTTTAACTGGTGTACCGGCTGGACATCCGAATGAACATGGAGACTATGACATAGAAACCGTCTATGGAAAAGCTGCAGCGAAATTACGTATGTTTATGGAGTTTTCTAGAGAACAGGAGAAATGAAAAAGGATCTGCGTATGAAATGCTTGTGAGGGTTACACCTCACAAGCGTTTTTAGTGCAGATCAATCCTTTGATTACAAAACTACAGAGACGTCTCACTATTCAGTCAATAGTAATAGAGCACCAAAATACTCCTATGTATTTCCAATTAGCTTACATTTTCAAGTCATTTCTGTTACATCTCCTTCAAAGTTGACGAAAGGTTGTACAATGAATGTACGATAGTTTTCTCGAGGAGCCTGATTATGAATAAGAAACGTTTAACCTGGGTAGATGTCACCAAAGGTTTTTTAATGATTCTTGTCGTCATTGGACATTATCCTGGACAGTTGGATTTCCCACTTGTTAAGTATATTTACTGGTTTCACATGCCAGCTTTCTTCATTTTAAGCGGATTGTTTTTCAAGCCTGTAGTTGAAAAAAGTTTAATGAAAATTTCGATTCAAAAACGGTTCATGCAGTTGATTGTTCCTTATTTATTTTTCCTCGTCAGCATTACGCTAATCCGTTACGGGATAGAGATTGGTTCGGGCAACAAAGACTTATCATGGTATGTAAATGATATGTGGACACTTGTTGTCGGCGGACGTTTTGTACGGGGGGCCTATGGTGTATTCTGGTTTGTTACGACGCTATTCTTTACGTATTTGTTTTTCTTATGGATGACTAAAAACTTTAACCGCACGAAACAACTTATTATATTAGCCGTTTTTTATAGTATCGCCCACTTTGAAAGCTTGTTCGCTATGCATGTCATTGGGGGTTCCCCATCTGAAGCGGCGCAAACGATCCCGATGATTTGGAACATCGATGTCGCACTGATGGCAGTTGTCTATTTTTCACTCGGCTATTACTTGAAGAGTTTTTGGATGAATGTCTCGCATAAATGGTTGATTGCTGGTGTGCTCGTTAGTATATCAGCCGTTTTACTCGATAATTATAACGTCATTGACTATCACTTGAGTATGAAATTTTTACGCTACGACCATTTCGTCTTAGACTTGATCATCCCGCTTTCTTTTACAGTTGTGTTGGTTGGTATTTTCCAACTCATAGCAGCTAAATCATCGTTAAATTGGCTACAAAAAATTGAAAAGCATTCCTTGACCATTATGTATTTGCATATCTTTACAGATATTTTATTAAATGATTACTTTACGTATGGGGTCATTGGATTCACCGCATTCGGTTTATTCGTTCCCATTGTAGTTTCGATCATTATCCAAAAGTTTCTACCACATGGAAAGCTATTGCTCGGTGGATTTTCACAGAAAAAGGCCAGTTCAAATCGCGCCGTGACGTAAAAAGCACCTGTGCACGAAACTTTCATGAATGTTTATACCTTCATGAGAGTTTCCGACACAGGTGCTTTAACTATTACATGCTAATAAAACATGAACGGCAGCTATCATTATCGCCGCTGTTAACAAGCCTATATGGATATCGCGAAGAGGTTTCGCTTTCCTCCTTTTCATATACGATGCTCCGAACATACCACCAATCACAGCTGCAACTAGTGAAATCGTGCCGATCCATTCAACCAAACCAAACTCGCCTTCAGACCAAAATAATAAAACACCGTGCCAGGCAACTATGGAGAAAACGGTAATTCCGATTGGCATATGTAACTTTCTCAGAGCAGCTAGCAGTGACACTAACCTATTCCTTAATTCTTTTCTTTTTCGCACAACCATAGGTATGATTTTTTTAGCAGGATAAAGCGCAACTGGCACCGCAGCTAGAGCAATACCCATCCAACCCATAAACTTCCCTATCTCTTCACCAAGATCATCTTCATCATTATGGCCAACTGAACCAGAATGAACATCTCCGAAAACAATCATCGGCGTTAACAAAATGATACAAATAGCAAATATGTATAAAGTCGATTTTTTTATACTATATACCTCCAATCGATATGTTTTCATCATTTATATTTATTCCCAATGAGTATCCACTGTTACTGAATTCCATCTACTTTAATGTATTTATCCTTAACATTTTTTACTTAATAAAGTCAAATATACATTATTCACTAATAAAAAAATATCCGTACACAAAACTTTCATGAATCGTTAAACATTCATGTCTGTTTTGTAGCACAGATACTTTTTACTAACACAACTATGAATTACTCCGACTTCTGTGTTTTCAAACCTTCAATAGCACACATTATATTTTTGTAGTAATCTGAACGGATAGTAAACCCGCTACATTCTTCATGTGTCGTACAGGAAAACCAAGCAAAACCATTCTTCATAAAGGTTAAATCCTCAGGTAAATGAGGAGCTACCCAGTCATACAAAGTATTGGCGTGGTGTTTTAATAACTCGCATGTTCTTTCGTTTGATTCCATCACGTAGACGGTTGCAGCCGGACCTTTTGTCACCGTATTCGCCCACTCATTCGTTTTATAAGTTTCCGTAGTGTACGGTTTGAATTGGTCCAGTATGTCTTGATTATAAGTAAGTTCTTTCCGTGTGACGAAATAAAATGTATCCGAATGATCACATAACACGTTGATCATGTTTCTATATAGCTCACCCGTAGGATTCACCGTTATATCCCAGTACTCCATCACTCCACCTCTTTTCCTGTAGAATACTCCAAACGTCTATTACCTAAATAAGATGTTAATGTTTATGAATAGGCTAAATGCAGCTGCAAAGAATAGGAATATCGCTAAGCCTATTCTATTTGCTTTTAATTGACTGAATCCCAAGAGTAATAGCATCACGCCCAAAAGAATCTGCATATAAGGCAAAGTAACATTTTCACCAGTTAGTAAACTGTAGCTAGATACAGAAGCTACTATGACTCCTAATATAGCAATTATTATATTCATTATGTAAAAACCTCCATATGAGAATCGGATTTAAATAATAGATCACTTTATCATTTCAAGTATTAATTTTCATTATTTTCATTACACTATAATTCACAATCCAAAATAATAGCGGGATACACGCTGCATAATTTTTCTTGCTATCAGGTAATGAGATGATTGCTAACGCAAATATAAAAATACTAGGAATGAGTAGCGTCCAATATAATTTTCTTTTAGTCATCTTTACATTTCACTTCTTTTCTAGAAATTTATTAGACAAGTACAATCCATCTATCTTATGTTATTTTTTAAATCAATTACTCTTGAATAGTTAAGAACTGCACGCCATTACGGAATCGTCTATGCACGCCTTTTTAAAAATACACTACGACCATTCCCTATAAGGCTTTGTATTAAAGATATCCAAACATTATGGTGAGGGTTTGGAGATTTAGATTTACCGATTCTTGCTAACTGCTGTTCATACCAACCTATTTCTAATAAGGAAGCACTCTTGTCTAGTAGTTTAATCCCCGTTCGAATCGGTTTTGTATGAACGGTTTCATAGCCACCAGTAAAAGCTTTATTTGCCAAGTCCGGCACTAAGGCAAAAGGTCTTGCAACTCCAACCATATCAATTTCTCCGTTGGTAATAGCCTCCTCCATCCCTTTTTGAGTACGAAAGCCGCCTGTAACTACTATAGGTGTAGAGATTACTTTTTGAGCCTTTTTTGCATAGTCTATAAAATATGCTTCACGTTTGATTGTGGTTTCTTTTACATCTGCCCCCATCATGATCGGATTCTCGTAATTCCCACCTGAAATTTCAATGAGATCCATCCCTGTTTCGGACATTCTTCGAAGAACTTCCATAGACTCATCTTCAGTGAATCCACCCTTTTGAAAATCTGCAGAGTTGAGTTTAATACCTATTGGAAAAGAACTTCCTACTTGTTTCCGGATTTCATTATACGTTTCTTCCAAAAACCTCATTGATTTGCTAAAGTTCCGCCCCATTCATCTGTACGTTGATTATGATAAGGGGATAAAAATTGGTTAACAAGGTATCCGTGTGCTGCATGGGTTTGTACACCTGTAAAGCCTGCTTTTTTCGCAATTCTTGCAGCTTCTCCAAATCGGTTAATTATATCTACAATCTCGGACGCCTGGAGAGCACGTGGTTCCTTGAAGAATCGTTGTAACCCACCTGTAAGAGGCACTGCACTCGGGGCTACAGGTTCTTTTGAAATCATTTTCGGTGATTGCTTTCCTGGATGATTAAGCTGCATCCACAGGTGGGTTTCATTTTCAGTTCCCGCTTTCGCCCACTTCATTAACATCTCTATATCCCGTTCATCTTCTATTGCGACGATATTTGGCTCCCCTAAAGCATTTCAATCTACCATAACATTACCTGTTACAACAAGACCAGCGCCACCGTCAGCCCAAGTTTTATATAAAGTCACCAATGCCGGAGTCGGATTTTGATGAGCCGTTCCTAAAGCTTCACTCATGGCAGACTTAAATATTCTATTCTTAATGATGGTTCCGTTTGGAAGTTGTAGAGAATTACTCAACACGGACTTAGATTGATTCATTTATCGTTTGTCTCCTTATTTTTCAAGTATTATAGAAAAGCCATTATGACATCAAGTTATTTTTGGTGAACTAGATTTTAACAGGTTTTGCATACTTCATTTAAACTAGTAGAATAAAAAATTCCTTAATTGCGCCGTTTAGTTCAATACAAAAATAAAGATGTATAGAATAAGAAGGAGCACAAAAATTATGATATTCATGTATGCTTGACCTTCATCTTCTTTTTTACGTATATCTCTTATCGATGTAAATAGAGTAAACCCACCTAGTAACAATACGTAATAAATCATATATTCAAATCTTTTCGTAACTAGCATAATAATACCTGCTAGTACGACTGTGATTGGTAATGCTATATTCAGTATTTTCAACATAGCCCTCCCCCTTTACTGATTTCCATAGCGGTACTTTCATTCTCTGGCAATAAATATGGATTGTTTTTCCGATTAATCGAATACACAGATTTCATTACTAATTGAATGTGAACACCTTTGAGCATTTTCACAATAAAATATATGCCGAAAGAATAATCAACTGTTATGGGTACGTTTTTATTTTGTCGGAATCGATATATTATTTTATAGGAAAGCGATGGAACTTTAGTTGAATTTGAACAAGATCATAAAAAACTGAATATAATTCAGTGTTTTTACTTATCTTAACAACCACGGAATATTTAATTGTATTTCAAATTGAACAGTCGGCTTAGGAAAGTCGTCTGGAACTAAATCTAAATCCTTTTCGTTAAAATCTATTTCGACCTCATCACAATTAGGTATCGAAACTCCTTTTTCACTATTAGTCAGTAGCTGTAATTGCGGTCCATCAATAATTTTACCGACAATATGATAAAATGCGCCGTATAAATGTGTGCCATCATCCATTTCCATATACTCGGAAATCTCACCTTCTTTACGCGGGTCAATACCCAGTATATTAAATAAATGTTTGACTTCTGATGAGAATGTGTCACAAGCTAAAATATAATTAGCACAATAATCGCAGTCACAATCTTCCGTGATAAAATGGTGCTTTTCATAAAATTGCCTTGTTTTGTTTTCATCTATTTCAAGTACATAACTTCCTACCTTAATTCGATCCATAACTTCACTCTAATCTATATATAATTTTATAGAAGGTTTCTTCAATGTTCATTTTAGTCAACTGAGCTCCATTTCCAATTCATGAATTGCATTCGGCAACGGAATGATCAACATGCCTATAATAAGCATTAATCGTATCCCCCAAAAAACCCACAAATCATATTTGGTTTTAACTTACTCATGCTTTTCTCCTAATAACTTACTTCTACTCTTATTCATTAAGCATACAATCTTCTATTACAATAACAAACAATACAGAATTGGTAAAATAGTATAATTATTTTATTCAATTCTAATAATGACTACTTTTGTAAATAAAAAAGCTACCTTTTAGATAGGTAGCCTAAACTTCCACAATCAAGAATTGGTTTGCTTAAAAGGAAGAATTGTCTAATTGTTGGTTGGATAATCGCACAATAGATTGGTTCAAAGATGCTTGCGTGATGTTTTTACTATTATCTCCGTATAAGACATCATCAATTAATTCACTAATTTCATACCAACGATCTTGTTCTTCATCGAGGAAATGATCTCGCGCAATTGTATACACCTTATAAGCATTTTCAATTGCTAATCGTGGATCATCCACGATTTGTCTTAACAAATATCGTACATAGTATTTGGCACTATCTTCGTAAGAGGGTTCCGTAATGTCTAGCTCATATAAAGCCCTATTAAAGTAATCTTCTACTTCAAATATATTCAAAGGTTCTGTTAGAGAAGCTAGTATATTTAGAGATGGCGTTGACATTCGATTGTGCAACATAGTAAAAGCCCACTCTATATAATCAATAGCTAGTACTGTGCCTTCAAGTTTCTTAAAATACAAAACTTCCGTTTCCATAACCATACTCCTCATGTTGTACGCATATTCTTGAAAAACACCTGATGCTAGAATGGAATCTTTAAAGATTTGTTATACCTTTGTAGAATTCACATCACCAATCACTTTATATATAACACCGCCAAAAGCTAATTGAATAGGAATCAACGAAAGTATAATAGCTATAAACTGACTAAGTGTCTTGATCCATCCTTTTAAACCTAACAAATCATTGATCAAGTAGTTTGCTAGTTGAATAAAACCAAACACAATACCAATCGAGACAATAAATGCAATCACTATTAAAACAAGTTGCGAAATTGTAATCTTTTTTATTTTTTCCAATTTACTAATACTACCATCAGAAATGGAAAATAAAATATAAGTTAATGGCACTAATAATAAAAACCATTCTGTATAACCAAATGCGATCCACGAAACACCAATTCCTAAAAGCAGAATCCATCCGATTATGTTTAACGTCTTTTTATTCATCTAAACACCTGCCTCCCAAAAGTTAGTTATTGCGTTATTTGGATCTTTTATTGAACTATAACTTTAAAAGCATGTAACTGTTTGAGTAGAAGTTATTCTATTTTTTAAATCTGTCTCCTGCATTCATATAAAAAAGCATAAATGCAACGATGGCAATAAATAAAACAAGACCAAAGTAGAACAAGGAATTGTTATTGTACACATCACTGAGTAACCAAAAAACCATACTACATGACAATGCAAACATCATCTTCCCCATGAATTTACAAAGTGCAACCACATCATATTTTTCTTTCTCTACTGGAGACATAGTGTTGTAGCCCGCAATGAACATTGAACCTTTGCCATTAATAAATACAATTCCTAAACCAATAAACACTCCGATAACTAGTAGCATTATTATCATATTGATCCCTCACTTAGATATTCTTTCTTACTTTACATACGAGTGAATACTATAAAAGTTTCATCCCATATTCAAATAGTTCGATTAGTGAACTATTTCCGCGTGTAGAACTATATATCTAGAGATTTGCTAAGCCCATACAATAGTCCGTACTACAACACCTAACACGCAGTAATTATCTTCAAATCAACATAAAAAGCACCCGTATAAGAACGTTCATGAATGTTTACACAAACATGTCCGTTTCTCGCACAAGTGCTAATTTTCATTTCATTAAAAACTTACTTCTTTCAGTGCTTCCAAATGCTCGGTATCGAAGTAATAGGTTTCATTGCAAAAATGACAATTCGCTTCGGCGTGTCCGTCCGTGTTAATTATGTCTTGAATTTCTTCACGGCCTAAACTGATAATCGCATTGGAGATCCGGTCCAGAGAGCATTGACACTGAAATTGAACGGGCATACTTTCTAACACCGTGACATTTTCCGATCCTAGTACGTGTTCAAGTATTTGTTCAGGTGTACTTCCTTCTTCGATTATGGAAGAAAGTGGCGCAATCATTTTCATTCGTTCTTCAATCCTAAACATTACTTCCTCATCTGCGCCCGGCATGAGTTGAATAATAAATCCACCTGCGGCTTTAACTGTATAATCTGGATTCACTAACACGCCTACTCCCACAGCAGAGATCGTTTGTTCAGATTTAGCAAGATACGATGTATAGTCTTCACCAATTTCCCCGGAAATGAGAGGGATTTGTCCTACGAAAGGATACATCAGCCCCACATCTTTTGAGACTGTTAGCAATCCATTCGTTCCAACTGCCTTTCCGACTTCGTTCAATTCTATGGCAATTTGGGGATTCGAGACATATCCTCGAACTTCACCTTTTGCGTTCGAATCCACAATAATTGTACCGAGTGGGCCGCCACCATTAATTTTTACCGATACTTTCTCCTTACCCTTTAACATAGAGCCAAGAATTAAACCAGCAGTCATGGAACGTCCAAGGGCATCTGCAGCTGTTGGCCAAGCCGCATGCCGTCGCTGTGCTTCTGCTACTGTTGTAGTTGAATTCACGGCGTACGCGCGCACTTGATTTTGATACGCCACCGCTTTTACTAAATAGTCATTCATTCTATACACCCTTTCTATAGCCCTACACGTTTAGTTGAGCTTTGTTTCTCGTAATTTTTCGGGTGTTACATTATTTCCAAATGGATCGAGACTTTTTATACTATCATATGATTTTCAATATGCATAATGTTCAACTTCGCTCACTAAAAAGAGTGTTTAAGTCTATACATCCATTAAAAAAGCTAGCATGCAGATGGTAGTAGATCGTCTGCATGCTAGCTTTGACTTTTAGTTCTATGAACGTACCGGTTGAACTTGCGATATCGTCAATCCATCACCAATCGGCAACAATACTGACGTCAAACGAGGATGCTGTGCTGTGTATTCATTGAACTTCCGCATGTTCTCTGTGTATTGCTTATCTAGGAAGGACGGGTTGGCTACTGAACCGCCCGCCAACACGTTATCAGCTACAATTACCGCATTCGGTTCAGCCAGCTCTAAACAGCCGTCTAAATAGTTTTGGTAATTTTCTTTATCCGCGTCAATGAAAAAGAAATCGAATGTTTTCCCTTCCGCTTTCAATGCTTTTAAGCTATCTACAGCAAGTCCTGTCTTATACGTCACTTGTTCACCAAATCCTGCCTTCGTTAAATTAGATTTCGCTAACGTCGCAAATGACTCCTCTAATTCCAGTGAAGTCAAATGTCCTTCCTCGTTAAATCCTCTCGCAAGACATATACCGCTATATCCGCCAAGTGCACCAATTTCAAGAACATTTTTGGCACCCGTCAACGAAACGAGCATCGTTAATGTTTTGCCCGACGCTGGAGAAACCGAGATCGAACGCATACCATTTTCTTGGATTGATAACAGCACATCCTCTAGAACTTGATCAGTTGAAACAAAGGTTTGGTCAATATATTGGTTAATAACTTTCATTTTATAAATTCTCCTCCACCTAGTCAATTGAATGCAGCATTATTCATTTAACACACTTTCCGCCAGCACTTTAGATTTATCCCCATACACTTTAGTAATATGTACATCTCCCCATGCACATAACGAGCTTAAAATGGCTTCTAGACTTTGGCCGTACTCACTCAATTCATACTCAACTTTAGGCGGTACTTGATTATAAACAATTCTATTGATCACTCCGTCCGCTTCTAATTCACGTAATTGTTGAGTTAACATCTTTTGTGTAATGTTTGGCATCAATCGTTTTAATTCACTTGTCCGCTTTCTACCATGTGTCAAATGACAAAGTATTACACACTTCCACTTACCACCTATTACTTCCAATGTTGCTTCCACACTAATATTATATTTTTTGCTCATTTCTATCGCCTCCTCTTTTGATAGGCACTAAAAGGTGTCTACATTACTTTAAAGTGCGTACTTCTCTTTTAGATTTCTATACTTCATACTAACATTTGCAAGTACATTTCACTACATCAACTGTATTCATGTCGTGAATGTGGCATGCAACTTATTAGTAGGAGGAACGTGAGAAAATGTCAATTGATAAAAAACGCAGTACATTTGCATTGCTTGCATTAGTTATCAGTGCATTTGCGATAGGTACTACCGAATTTGTGAGTGTCGGACTATTACCACTCATCGCTCAAGATTTAGATATTTCTGTTTCACTAGCCGGATTAACTATTACCTTATATGCTGTAGGGGTGATGATTGGGGCTCCAATCCTCACCAGTTTAACTTCTAGATTACCTAGAAAGTCCGTCTTAATCTGGATCATGGTCATATTTATCATCGGAAACAGTATAGCCGCAGCCGCAACAAGTCTAAGCGTATTACTGTTTGCGCGAATCATATCCGCATTTTCACATGGCGTGTTCATGTCTATAGGTGCTACAATCGCAGCGGATTTAGTGCCAGAAAATCGTAGAGCAAGTGCTATTTCCATCATGTTTACAGGATTAACAGTTGCTACGATTACAGGCGTTCCTTTTGGTACATTTATCGGTCAACAGTTAGGATGGCGTTCTGCTTTTATTTTAATTGTGATTATAGGTATGATTGGACTTATTTCAAACAGCCTCCTAGTTCCTTCAAACTTACGGCAGAGCGCACCAACTACATTGAAGGATCAAGCAAAACTTTTGACGAATAGTCGTTTACTAATAGTATTCGCTATTACAGCTTTAGGTTATGGCGGAACATTCGTTGTGTTCACCTACTTATCTCCATTACTGCAGGAAGTGAACGGATTTAAGCAAAGCACGATTGTACTCATCTTGCTCGTCTACGGGATCGCAATCGCGATAGGAAATATGATTGGCGGAAAACTGGCCAATAAAAACCCAATAAATTCGTTATTCTATATGTTTATCGCACAAGCCGTCATTTTATTCGTATTAACATTCACTGCACCATTTAAAGTGGCGGGCTTAATAACTATTATACTGATGGGTATATTCGCTTTTATGAATGTTCCAGGACTCCAAGTATATGTCGTCATCTTAGCGGAACGATTCATTCCAAGTGCAGTCGATGTAGCCTCCGCTATAAATATTGCTGCCTTTAATGCCGGTATCGCCATTGGTGCGTATCTCGGTGGAGTCATTACGGATTCAATCGGTATTATTCATACACCTTGGATTGGTGCAAGTATGGTGATCTTTGCAGCCATCTTAACGGGCATTAGCCGTTTGCTGGAGCGTAGAGACAATGTAACGGTACCTACACTGGAGGAGGTGATGTAATATAATCATGAAAATATATTCATCACGTCCAAGGTATGGAATAGCGAACTAGGATATGAAAAAACACTTGCAGCTTTTGACGAGAGTATAACTAAACTTGGTCTTGACTACTTGGATCTATACCTCATTCATTGGCCTGTAGAAGGTCAATTTAAAGACGCGTGGCGCGCACTGGAAACCTTGTACGAAGAAGGAAAAGCTAAAGTGATCGGCGTAAGTAATTTTCAGCTGCATCATTTAGAAGAATTAATGAAAGATGCAAAAATCAAGCCGATGGTCAATCAGGTCGAGTACCATCCTCGTTTATCCCAAAAAGAAGTACAGGCATTTTGCCAAAAGCACGACATTCAGCTTGAAGCATGGTCACCACTCATGCTAGGTGAGCTACTAGGGAATGCGGAATTACAAGAAATCGCAAATCGCTACAACAAATCGGTAGCCCAAGTAATTTTGCGTTGGGATTTACAAAATGGTGTAGTAACGATTCCCAAATCAACGAAAGCCCATCGCATTGCTGAAAATGCGGATGTGTTTAACTTCGAATTCACTTCAGAGGATATGAAACAAATCAATAAGTTAAATCAAGATCAGCGAATCGGACCAGATCCTGACAACTTCGATTTCTCTTAATCAAGAAAAAGTGAAAACTGTCCAGCCGAATTACGGCTTGGACGGTTTTTTAAAATTATACGAAAAACCCCTCACCGCAAAGGTAAGGAGGTTTTTATCTTGTGAAGTCTATGAAATAATAAACGAGAATGGTGTTTTGTATAAAATATTCTACTCCTTCATTCGATTGCCTAGTACAGAGTCAAATAGTCGCTTTGCATACGTATGTGAAAAGTGAAATACTCCATCCTTTTTCACACTCTCGTCTACCATTCGGCCATCCTTCATGACATAAATTCGATCACATGCATACATGACAGCTGGTAAGTCATGTGCAATGAATAAAATCGACATACCCATTTCCCGATTCAGTTCAAGAAGCAGATCAATGATTTCTCTTTGAATCAATCGATCCAAATTGGATACGATTTCATCACAAATGAGCAAATCGGGTTCAACTAACAGTGAGCGAAGCAAGTTGACGCGTTGCTGCTCACCGCCACTCAATTCTGAAGGATATCTATGTAAATACGTCTCTGATAATTTAACTCTTCCAAGCATTCGTCGAATATGCGCTTCACGATCTCCTTTCATCGTACGGAGAGGTTCTAGCAATATTTCGCGCACCGTCCATGAAGGATTAAGCGCTGCTGATGCGTTTTGAAAAATTAATTGGCTCGCTTGATAAAATGACTTTCGGTTTTTCCGTGTAACTAGTTGACCGTTGAATGCAATTGAACCATCGTCAGCTGATTCAAGTTGCATCACGACACGAGAGAGCGTACTCTTTCCACTACCACTCTCCCCTACTAACCCCACAACTTCCCCTTTACTTACAGTCATATCAATCCCATTCAACGCCTTTCTCGTCTGGTTTCCACTGAAATAACTTTTCGAAACATTTGATACTTCTAACATCTGCCGTCCACTCCTAAAATCTACTCTCCAATAACCGCTTCGTATAGGCATGATGAGGATTCGAGAAAACCGTTTCCACTGTCCCCGTTTCTACTATGGTTCCTTGCTGCATAACCGCCATTTCATGAGCAGCTTCAGCAACGATGTCGAGGTCATGAGTAATGAGCAGAATCGTCGTATTCCGTTCTTCATTAAGACGAATTAGCAATTGAATGAATTCCTTTTGTAGCACCATATCGAGTGCCGATGTGGGCTCGTCCGCAATGAGTAAAGCAGGTTCCACGTAAAATGCGCACGCAATCATACATCTTTGCAACATTCCGCCGGATAACTGAAAAGGATATTGCTCAACAACGTCCCAAGCAAGGCCCAACTGGTCTAAAATCAATTTCATTTTCTCGTTAAATACATCTATCGTATCACCAACGCGTTCCCCTGAAAATGCATACAGTTGACGTCCCATTTTCACAGACGGATTAAAACTGTTTGATGCGTCTTGGAATATAGTAAAAACATCTTGTTTCCTCACGCTCTCCATCTCCTGGTCAGATGCATCCAATACATTTCGACCTTCGTACATAACGTATCCGCTTACCTTCGCGTCTACTGGCAACATACCAAGCAAGGCGGATACCGTCATACTTTTTCCGCTACCACTTTCTCCAATCAAAGACGTGATCCTTCCACGAGGTATTGTAAAGTCAACGTGCTGCGTAATGTGCTTACCCTCTATATTAATAGTTAAGTCTCTAACTTCAATCATTGACACGCCTCCGCTTCGGATTTTTCCACGCCTCTCCGATAAAATTAATGGAGAGAATGGTTAAGAAAATCATAATGCCTGGAAATAATGCAATCCACCAAGCACCAATTAAAATATCATTTTGCGCGTAGTACAACATATTCCCCCAAGAAGGTATTGCTGGAGGTATTCCGATGCCGAGAAAACTAAGTGATACTTCCATAAATATCGCGCCAGCAAAATTAAATAGCGTTACGACAAAAATAGCGGGAATGCTGTTTTGCAGCAAATGACCCCAAAGTATTTTCCAAACAGGCGTACCGAACATATTAGCCATTTTAACAAACTCTTCTTCTTTGAGCCGAATGAATTCTGAACGCACAATTCTTGCGGTAACAAGCCATCCGGTCAATCCAATGAGAAGTGTCATGCCCCACATACCGCCTTGAATAATTGCTTGAAACGACAAAATAATAATTAGCGCAGGGATGGTAATCAGAGCTTCCAACAACCGCATCATGACGGTATCAGTCAAACCGCCAAAATAGCCACTAATGCCGCCATAGACAATTCCAATGATCAGCGACAAAATAACTGAACCACTTGCTACAGCTAGCGTCACTTTCCCACCTTCTAATAACCGCGATAGAACGTCTCTGCCTAAATGATCCGTTCCTAACCAATGGTCGCTACTCGGTGCACTATATACATCATCCATGTTCATCTCATTCGGACTAAACGGGGCGAGCATGTTTGAAAACACTGTCAAAAAGACAATCAATCCAAGTAGACTACACCAAAACAAAAGTGCTTTCCGTGACTTCATTTATCGGGCGCCCCCTTTGCGCATCTTCGGATCCATGGCGTACATAATGAGATCGACAATAAAAAGCGTAATGACGACTAGGATACCTGTCACCATAATGCTCCCCATTAATAAAGGGAAATCCTTTGTTGTGACTGCTTTCACCGTCAATTGCCCTATTCCAGACCAAGCAAACAAAGATTCCACAATAATAGATCCACCAAAGAATGACGGAATGGTCATAGCGATGTAATTCAAATAAGGAATGGAAGCGTTACGCACTACACCTTTTCGAATGGAGCTTTCCGTTACACCATTTGCACGTGCAACTTTCACATAGTATTGACTGTTTTCTATCTTAATACTTTCCTGTAGAAAGCGTGCATAAATCCCCACATGCGTTACAATCAACACACTGGCGGGCATAATGAGATGACTGATTTTATCTATAACACCGCCATTCCCCTCTACATCGCCCGATCCAGAAGAAGGAAGAATCCCTAGACTTACAGCAAAGAAGTAAATGAACAAAATACCAAGCCAAAAGGCAGGTATGGAAGACGTTGCGATACTAAATGTGGACAGTCCTTTATCCCAAATAGACCCCTCCCTCATGCCCGCCACTGTGCCAAGCCAAATGGAACCAATGATAATAAAAAACATCGTCACACTAAATAATAGTAACGTATTAGGTAGCCGTTCCATGATGATTTCAGAAACGGGTCTGCCTTCTTTAGAGGAAGTTCCTAAATTCCCTTTGACCGTTTCACCTAGCCACGCAATGTATTGCTGGGCAACAGGACGGTCTAATGCATACGCACGGGTGATGCGTTCTTTTTCGGCTGCAGTTAACGTCTGTGCATTACCTCCATAGAAAGCGGCAGCAGGATCTCCAGGCGCTGCTTGCATAATGAAAAAAGAGAGGAAGCTAACGATGAAGAGGACCACAATCCCCATCACCATTCGCTTCCCTACCCATTTACTGATCATTCCACTTCCACTCCTCGACATTCCAAAGGAAACCAGATCCATGATGACCTAGCGTTCGTTCTTTCACACCACTGACATTTTTGTTAATGCCGTACACTGCATTTTCATAGGCAATGAAGTCAAATGCCGGATCATTCGCAAGTTCTTCTTGGAATTGCATGTAAATCGCTTTACGTTTATCCGGATCAGTCTCTGTACGGCCTTTCGCGAGCAGTTCATCCACTTTTTTATTCGAATAACTACCATAGTTATAACCGGAGCTCTTGATGCTCGATTCATCCGTATGGAACAATATGTGCGTATGATGATCTGCATCATACGGACTGCCCCAGCCAACCATGAACGCGTCCGCGTCTTCAATTGTAATTGCGCTCCAGTCGAGTGCAGCTACTTTTACATCCGCACCAATGTCTTTGAAACCTTCAGCAACATAATTTGCCATGTTCACACGAACGGTATCACTTGCAGGGGCAGTAATCGTAAATGAAAGTTTTTCTCCATCTTTAACACGAATACCGTCCTCATTTTCTTTCCAACCCGCTTCATCCAACAACGCGTTCGCTTTCTCGAGGTCATACGTATATTTTTCTATTTTCTCATTGTGGAACTCATGGTTTTGCAATGGTGAATAGGCAACAGAACCATGTCCTTTTAAAATACCTTTTACGATTTGCTCTCGATCGGTTGCGTAACTAAATGCACGACGTACGTTGACATCTTTCCAAAGGTCCAAATTCATATTGAATAAAATGCCGCGATAGTCCGCGGATTCTATATCGTAAATAGTTAAGCTCTCTTCTCTTTCCAAGTTTTCAACTTGTACAGGATCCAACAGTGCAACATCCACCTCGCCAGACTTCAACTGAAGTGCACGAACATTACTATCTGGAATAAACTTAAATATTACTTTTTCAATCGAAGGCTTCGTTCCGAAAAACTCACTATATGCTTGTAATGTCAATGAATTTCCACGATCCCATTTATCAAACATATATGGCCCTGCACCTATCGGATGGCTGTTAAAGTCAGCTGTTCTCATATCGATTCCTTCAAAAGCATGTTTTGGAAGAATCGGTACGGTTAACTTGTCCAGTAACGGTGTAAATGGCTGTTTTAATGTAATTTCGACGGTATAGTCATCCAGCGTTTTAGTAGTTGCCACTTCTTCAAAATCAGATTTCAAAAATGAAGCATTTTGATCATCCATAATACTCTCAATCGTGAACACTACATCATCTGCTGTAAGCTCTTCTCCGTCGTGGAATGTAATACCTTCTTTTAGCTTAAACGTATACGTAAGTTTGTCCTCTGACACATCGAAAGAGTCTGCGATATCCGTAACTACTTTATTACTTTCATCAAATCGCATAACTCCACGAAACAATAGTGCATCTAGATTCGTTTCTTCGAGGATCGGGTTAAGCCCTTCGAACTCCTCTTCAGAAGCATAAATGAGGCGATTCTCTTTAGATGGAGTTGATTCTTTTGCATCCTCTTTTTTACTACAACCTGCCACAATAACTACAAGTACCATGAAAAGTACAAATATCCTCTTATTAAATGTAATCATTACTATCTCCTTTTTATGGAACATATTTTTCCGCATTCTACAATTATTTCATGTTCGTCTACATTTGTCCTGCATAACGATTTACTTTTTCACTATAGATGAATTACAAATTCGGTAGAACTTTTCTAGCGCCTAAAATCAACCACGTGCTCAGTACAAATGGCATCGTCAATGCGGGAAGTCCTAACGGTAATAACCAAATACTAACACTCGCCATGAGAGGAACTGTAATACATGCCGCCACCACACCTGTAATGGGTGCATAGCGATTTTCCTTCGTGTTGTACACAACCGATACGGCTAGAATGGTTAAAATAGCATTGTAACCATATAACCCTAGCATGACCAGCCTATGTTCTCCAGCTAAAGCAAGGGCTGTAACACATGCAGCCACGTTACCAATCACCGCATATATGCCCATTTTCCTGCTAGCCCAAAATACTGCAATAAATAATAAAAGACCAGGTAAAGCTTCTGTGAGGAAAAAGATTTGACCGATACCATTGAAAGTTGCTTGGAGTAGATTGATTTTGCCTTCTATATGCAATTCCCAATTAGCTAAACTTTGAGGAGACAGGGAGTCACTTAACTTGATACTCTCGAGTTTATAGGATGCAAGCAATGTAAACCAAGTTAATAGAATGAATGGTAATGTCAAGATTGGGATGTCAAAGTTGCCTAAGAAATACATGAGCGTAGCTGTGAGTATCGCAGTGACCGCCGCTCCTACCAATGCCACAATCCAGGCAGTAGGTCCGGTCAAAAATGTTTGCAGCACCAATCCCGAAAGCACAGAGTTATAGCTCATTAAACCTTTACTGACCAATTTTTGATCTGCTCCGCCTACTTTTGCAACGAGTGTACCAATCATGGCGGATAAAAGTGCAATGATGCCTAATGAAAATGACGATACCGAAATAGCTAATAAAATTAGAAGGCCTGTTATCGTGTTTTCAATATAAATGATTTGGGATATTCCTTTAAGAGACTCTTTGAGAAAAGTAGTGAAACTTCCTTCTTTTATCATGTGCTTCGTTTGATTTGCTCTTGTTTTTCGCCGCAAATTGTCTCACCTATTTCATTTACTTTAGTGTCATGCTAATTCAGATGATATTACATTGTTCTGAAGTGTGTTGGTTCCCCTATCATCTAATTTTTTGCTAATGAGCGCGCTCTTATACATTAAACGAACATGAATTTGGAGTAGTGTTATACACGTTAGTTTGTGTTCTGGATGGCGGACGATGAACCATACCCTACTACAAGAGCCGTTCTTCGTTACGGCTTTCGCTGACCCTCCCAGTGTCGCCTTCTTCGACTCCGATCAACTAAGTGTCTACTCTAAGCTTATTCCTTAAATACAAGGGTAACTGCTAAACATTCGTACTCATTCATTTACTGTGTAATGTAATTCAACAAATTGATTGAAAGTTCTAGTACTTCTAAGAGAAAGATCGAGTTTATAATCGTCTGGTTTAAATAAAGGAATTCCCTCTCCGATGATTGTTGGTGCAACTGTTACAATCAGTTCATCGACTAACTTTTCCTTTAAAAATGTATGTAGTATATCTCCACCACCAACTATCCAGATATCTTTACCTTCTTCTTTTTTCAAATTACTAATAAAGTCAACAATATCTTCATTTATAAATGTAACGTCTTTTGTATCCGTTACCGAAGACCGGGTAAAAACGTAGCTATTTTTATTTGTATAAGGGAATTGACCTTTTTCTTGTTCCATAATCCAATCATATGTCCTCTTACCCATTAAGACTGTATCGATGGTTTCCGAAAACTCCGAATAGCCATTATCTCCTTCCCCCTCAACCTCAAATAACCAATCAAGTGAGTCATCTTTTGTGGCGATATAACCATCTAAACTTTGAGCAATAAATAATACTAACTTCCTTTGTTTTTTCATACTAATCCTCCTACTTACTCTCAAAAACAAGAATGTATGTTCCTGCAAATATTAGCAGAGTTACGCCACTAATTCAATTCATCAATAGAGATAGCAAAACAGTCTTAAGAAACAGTTGATTTCCGTTCCAAACGGACGGTGAACCTGCAGGAGTCGCTGTCTTCCACTCTAAACTTATTCATTAAAACACATGATAGTTTAAGGAGAGACCTTTAAAGTTAGATATCGAAATCATTTAATTTCCATAATCCTAGCCCGTTTCAGTAACAGGTCAACTTCCACAATCGCACTCGTTGGAATAGTATTTAATGATCTATTTACTTAAGCGAACAGCCAATTACTTCATTCATGTTTCATTTAATAGTTTTTTTAAACACACTACACTTTTTTAAAAACCGTCACTTCACTGGGGGAACGAGAACAAGGACAAACACACGTACGCCTCCTATTACGGAACATTTCAGATGGCAGTAAGCCTTACTACGTGTGAAGTTCCTTCTATTATATACTTGGCCTCTATTTTCACACGTCTAAGATGACTTTTTCTCAGTCTTCTCTTATACTACTAGTACATCAACGGAAAGGAATTACTACATGATTACACAATTTTTCTCCTACTACAAGCCACATCGGCGCTTGTTCTTGATCGATTTTTTCAGTGCTATTTTCGTAGCGCTTCTTGAACTAGCTTTCCCTCTCGCTGTTCAGTGGTTTATTGACGGACTCCTGCCGTCAGGAGATTGGAACCGAATTATCACCGTGAGCTTTTTACTATTGCTCGTCTATTTAGTAAGTACGTTTCTTCATTATATTGTTAGCTATTTAGGGCATAAGCTCGGGATTAACATCGAAACCGATATGCGCCGTGAATTGTTCGAACATGTGCAGAAGCAATCTTTCCGATTTTTTGACAATACAAAAACGGGCCATATTATGACGCGCATCACAACCGATTTATTTGATATCGGTGAACTGGCTCACCATGGACCAGAAGATGCTTTCATTGCGATCATGACCATTCTAGGTGCGTTCGGCATCATGTATACGATCAATCCTGAACTCGCTTTAATCGCCATCGTGATGGTTCCGTTGCTCGCAGTAGTAGTCTCATACTCTAATAAGAAGATGAATGCAGCGTGGCATAAAATGTATCAAAATATCGCGGATGTCAACGGGCGGGTGGAGGATTCTGTATCCGGCTCACGCGTTGTGAAATCATTTACAAATGAAGACTTTGAAATACGTCGTTTCCAGGAAGACAATGGTCAGTTCCGCTTAGCTAAACTAAAAGCGTATAAAGTCATGGCTTGGGCTACATCTTCAATGTATATGCTCACTCGCCTCGTCACACTCGTCATTTTGATTGTAGGGGCTTGGTTCACAGTGAATAATAAATTAACGTACGGTGAACTAGTCAGCTTTATTTTATTCAGCAATATTTTAATTAAACCTATTGATAAAATTAGTGCTTTGCTAGAATTATATCCAAAAGGTATGGCGGGCTTTAGTCGTTTCCGTGCATTAATTGATCAAGAGCCAGAGATAAAAGATAAAAAGAATGCAAAAGTCGTCGATCAGTTACACGGAGATATTACACTTAACGACGTAACATTTGGTTACGACCCAGAGCGACCGGTCTTACGCAATATCGACTTAACAATTCATGCTGGACAAACCGTTGCGTTCGTCGGTCCCTCAGGTGCTGGAAAGACGACTATTTGTTCACTTATCCCTCGTTTCTATGAAGTCAATGAAGGTTCTATTTCAATTGATGGATTAGACATTCGGGAAATGACACAGAAATCATTACGTAGTCAAATCGGGATCGTGCAGCAAGACGTCTTCTTATTTACAGGAACGATTCGTGATAATATCGCGTACGGTAAATTACATGCGACAGACGAGGAAGTATTTGAAGCTGCAGAAAAAGCACATCTTACCGACTTAATTAACAGTATGCCGAATGGCTATGACACGCAAATTGGTGAACGTGGATTAAAACTATCAGGTGGTCAAAAGCAACGCCTGGCCATTGCTCGGATGTTCTTGAAAAATCCACCGATTCTCATTCTAGATGAGGCGACTTCCGCGCTCGATACAGAAACAGAGCGCATCATCCAACAATCACTAGAAGAATTATCCGTTAATCGCACCACACTCATCATCGCGCATCGCCTCACTACGATTCGCAATGCCGACCAAGTCATCGTGATGACAGAAGACGGTATCGAAGAGCAAGGAACGTATGAAAATTTAGTACGACAAAACGGTACATTCGCTCAATTGCACCAAGCTAACCAAGTATAAATAAACAGTAAAATACCTGTGCCGCAAACTTATATGTTTGTGACACAGGTATTTTTTAATATAGAGTTCAAGATAGAACGCTTTTGAAATTACTCCAAGCGCATAGTCGTGATGCATGTGTTATCCCCATCGAACGTAGTAATTTCAGATACTGTCTCTTTCGCATCTTGTTTAATCGTTACGGTAAATGTGTTATTACGTGGTAGCCACAAGTCGATAAATCCATTGGCTTCAGTTGTTTTGACTTCATTGAGAATTACATTACCTTCAGAATCTTCTATGTGCACATCGAAATCTTCCTCAACGAGTTCACCTTGACAGCCTGTCAGACTATGGACGTCACACGGGTGTGTAGTGTTCACGAATGGAGCAATCGATACAAAAAACTCATCCTCTGGAAGATCGTACTTCGTCACGTTTTTATCATCATCTGTGACAATTAGTTCAGACGATGTGATAGAAGCGGAAGCAGCTACAGCATTTCTCACTGTATAGTCGTTTACTAATTCTTTAATATCCACTGTCTCTTGTGGTGTTGGTGATGGTTGTACTTCATTATTCGCATTTTCATTGCTGCAACCGACTGATAAAGCGGTGACCAGTAATAACATGACCATCAATTTCCCTTTCATCTTCTCACAACCTATTCCATGTATTTTTGTGTCTGTTTAGAAGAGCACATGTAACGAATGTTTGACCTTTTATATAACGTGTACTTGATCTTTACCTACATACAATGAAAAGAGCTGCGCGAGGCAACTCCATCATTGGATCATCACTTTTCTGATAGCTCGTCTTCAACAACCCACTTGTGATTCTGTACTTCTTCTCCATCAGTTGTTGACTCATAATCGATCATATAGACAGTAGTCTGTTCTACAGATTCAATTTCTGCTTTTGCGCCTTCCATCCCTTCCATATGATCCGCGAGTACAGTCACTTCAGCTCCCTTGTCTAGAGGAGCGGGTGCTGGATCTTCTATTTCTTCATGAACGACCCATTTATGATCCAATACTTTCTCACCGCCATCTGTCGGTGTATAGTTAATGGAATAGGCAGCCGTTTCAAATGCGCCAACGATAGTTGCAGTAGCCCCCTTCATGCCTTCCATATGATCCGTTTCAATAATAGCCTCAGATCCAACCGGGTATGTCGGTTTTACGGCTTCCGTTAAACCTTCAGGAATACTTCCGTCACTCGAATGGTCCATCCCTTGCATATCATTGTGTGAAGTTTCTTCACTCTTAACGGGTTCTTCTTTTGGCGTCGCCGCTCCACATCCTGCAAGCACTAGAGCAAACGCCGCACTTATTGAAAGTACTTGTTTTTTCATATGACTTCACTCCTTTATTAAATTAATACTAGTATAGCAATTTCTGTTCTTGCTTTAAGCTAAATCCTTAAACTCCTTAGAAACTCCTAAATTGTAATCATGCCATCGAAAAGATGTTGGCATGATTTTTGTACAAGTATTGTAGTCCTACACGTAATCGGTGCTTTCTGCATACATTTTCGATACGTTTATCTTATACTGCTCAATAGAGGGAAAAGGAGCGCATGCTATGAATAAAATTTCAACGAAGTTAGCGGCTTCATTCATCATTTCATTTCTTATTTTGGATACATTGCTGATGGTCTATTTACATCAAACCATCACACATGCCCGGGTGGATGAAGAACTAGATCGACTCTTAAAAACGGGTAGCAATCATCGAAATGTGTTGGAAGATAATTATACTGAAACGACTCTACACCATATTATTCTTATGGAAAGCGGTGGCGAACGAGACGTCGCGATTCTCGATGATAGAGGAAATATCGTACAGCATTCATTGGATAACGAAGAAATTCTCACTCCATACGTATCCGAACTACACGACACGCAACTAACGGAAGATACTATACTACCCGTGGATTGGGAAACGTCTCCTTATCTTGTCAGCATGCATCCGTATGAAGTAAAAGGCAATTCAGGGACTCTCGTCATGTTGCAAAGTACTATTCCAATCCGACAACTTGTCAATCAACTTAACGCCCATTTTCTACTTGCAGGTGGCGGAAGCATTGTCGTTCTGTTTATTGTCTACTTATTACTGTCCAAATGGTTGACACGTCCACTCATTCGGATGAAAGAAGCAACGGAACAGATCAGTGAAGGTTTGTATGATGTGGACTTACCGAAGTTGTCTAATGATGAGCTAGGAGAACTGGCAGCTTCCATCCGGAAATTATCGAATGATTTGAGTCGTGTGAAACGTGAACGAAAAGAATTTCTAGCGTCCGTGTCTCATGAAATGGGAACCCCCCTTACGTACTTGATCGGCTATGCCAAAGTGGCTCAGCGCACAGAACTGAATGATACGGAGCGATTCGACTACTTATCGATTATCGAAGAAGAAGCTGAGCGTTTAAAAACACTCGTGAAAAACTTGATGGATCTAGCGCAAATGGATGAAATGACGTTCACTGTGACGAAATCCGAATTCTCTGCCGATGAGTTCATCCGAGATATTGTGCAGCTTGTCCAACCATCATTTGATTTGAAGGGAATTACGCTTCGGATCGAACAAGTCCGCGATTTCCCTATCGTGGCAGATCGAATGCGCCTCGAACAAATTATTCTTAATCTGTTAGATAACGCGCTTCACTATTCTGAAACCGGTAGCACCGTAATCATTCGTGCGTTTCAAGATAAAAAGCATGTAATCTTACAAGTCGAAGACAGCGGATGCGGCATTGCAGCGGAAAATCAGCAACAAATTTTTGAAAAACTGTATCGCGTCGAGAAATCCCGTTCTCGTTCATTTGGCGGTGCTGGCCTTGGTTTGGCAACGGTGAAGGAATTAACAGAAGCACATGGTGGCACGATCGAAGTACAAAGCGAATTAGAAAAAGGCAGTATCTTTACGGTACGATTATAATGAAAGTGGGTGACGCATATGAAGACCATTTTGCTTGTTGATGATGAACAACGCATGCTCGATCTGCTAGAACTTTTCCTTGCACCACACGGATATCGCTGTTTGCAAGCGACTGACGGCCAAAAAGCAATTGATCTATTCAAAGTGGAGGACGTACAGCTCGTGTTGCTCGATGTCATGATGCCTGGCATGGACGGATGGGAAGTTTGCCGCAGAATGAGAGAATTTTCAGCTGTACCTGTAATTTTATTAACGGCTCGATCCGACAAATCCGATGTTGTAAAAGGACTTGACCTAGGGGCAGATGATTATATTACGAAACCATTTGACGAGCGCGAACTCATCGCGAGAGTGCGCGTGGCATTACGGCGTACAGAGAACGAAAATCAACCGAAGACTATTCATGAAGGTCCATTTACTCTTGACTTGGAGTCCTATTCCATCCTGTATGACACGTATGAAGTTCAACTTACGTTAAAGGAGTTCTATATTATAGAAGCAATGATGAATCGGCCAAATCGGACGTTTACCCGGGAAGACTTGCTTCAAGTAGCTTGGGAATATGACACGTATACAGAGGTTCGGACAGTCGATTCGCATATTCGAAATCTACGGGATAAGTTGAGGAAATCAAATTTTCCAATTGATGAGATTTTGGTGACAGTTTGGGGCATCGGCTATAAGTGGAGGTAACTACATATCATGCTATAAAGTTAGAAAAGGCTACTTTCCATGAATGGAGAGTAGCCTTTTCTTAATTACGTAAAATAACATACACTAGATACACGACGTACGCTACAGCTAGCATGAGCCCTTCACGCTTACCAATTTTGAAGCCAGTTCTAGCGAATAGCAATAATACTAGGGTCAATACAAGCATAATGATGACGTCAATAAACACTTTATCGTTCACCGCGATAGGCGTAATGACAGAGGAAGCCCCGAGAACAAACAGGATGTTAAAAATATTGCTACCGACGATGTTCCCTAAAGCAATTTCACTTTCTTTTTTCAAAGCCGCTGAAATTGATGTAACCAATTCAGGCAATGACGTACCGATCGCGATGATCGTAAGACCGACTAATGTTTCGCTCATGCCAAGAGAATAAGCGATTTTCGTGGCGTTGCTAACGACCAAATCGCCTCCGAATATAATCGCTGCCAACCCGACTAGCGTAATTAGTATATTCTTCCCCCACTTCACATTATCAGTGGCTTGTGTAAGCGTAGCATTTTGACGGCTTCGAAGGCCAAGTTCAATCACATAGTACATAAAGATCGAAAGGAATAGTAAGAAAATAATTCCATCGCCGCGTGTGATCATATTGCTGCTGAAGCCTTGTAATGCCATATCACTTATCAACACCAACATGACTATACTTGCTAATAAAGTGAACGGAATCTCTTTCCGGATAGTCTCACTTTGTACCTTCAACGGAAACAGAAATGCCGCCATCCCGACAACGATGGTGATATTGAATATATTACTTCCGACTACGTTCCCCACTGCGACATCTGCGTTTCCGCCCATCGCTGCAATAATACTGACTGTCGCTTCCGGTGAGCTAGTTCCGAGCGCTACAATAGTGAGTCCAATTAATATAGGAGGAATTTGAAGCAGCCTCGCGATATTTGAAGAGCCATCAACGAAATAGTCGGCTCCTTTTATTAAGAATACAAACCCAATAATGAGTAATACATAGGACATATATTGGTTACCTCCTCCATAGGAATGAAATTTCTAGTTAGCTGTATGTAAGCATGTCCTGACTATTCTAAAATGATTTCTTCAACTACATTAACACTATGTAAATCCCTACAAGCACAATGATTATTCAAGAAAATGAATTTGATTTTACCTCCCCATAGTATTCATCATTCTCAACCACTGATATTTTATACGACGTAAGCTCTACTACAACCATCCTTCCCTCTTTTGTGTTTTCACTATTGATTATCTCACGTCATCACTACTAATGCATCCTACAAGTCATATAAAGACATTCACTTCTCATTAGTGCCTGCCTTCTTGATTGGTACGAAAATTAAAAGTGTATTAACTCTTGAAAAAAATCTGAATATATGGCATACTATTCCTGTACACACAATTAAATACTATAACTAGGGGCGTCCAACGTTATTGGACTGAGATGGAATGTTAGTACACGCATTCCGGACTCTTTGGACCTGATCTGGCTCGTACCAGCGTAGGGAAGTTTTCATTTTATCAGCAACGCTTATTTTGCGTTTTGAAGACCAGGTCCTATCTACGGAACTGGTCTTTTTTGTTGCCGATTCCCTTTACTTGAATCGAGTCATGGTCACCCCTCAAAAGGAGACGATGACAAAATGCAAGAGAAGAAAGAAGAAATCCGTATCCATGAATGTTTTCCGGCAAGTAGCAAGACTTATGTACAAGGAAGTCGTCCTGACATACTCGTACCGATGCGCGAAATTGAACTATCACCAACTGTAACTGATCAAGGTGAAATACCAAATGAACCTTTCCGTGTCTATGATACAAGCGGTAAATATACGGAAGCTGGTTATCAAGTGGATATCCAAAAAGGACTCCCGAATATTAAGAAGAACTGGATAGTTGAACGAAATGACGTGGAAGAGTATGAAGGTCGGCAAGTGAAGCCACAGGATAATGGGTACCGTTCAATGGAAAAAATGAAAAATGACGCAGAATTTCCATTGTTGAAACGCAAACCATTACGAGCAAAAAGTGGCATGAATGTTACACAAATGCATTATGCACGCAAAGGAATCATTACACCTGAAATGGAATTCATTGCAATCCGCGAAAATGTAACGCCTGAACTTGTACGGGATGAAGTGGCGAGAGGACGGGCGATTATACCGTCTAATATTAACCATCCAGAAGCGGAACCGATGATTATCGGTAGTAAATTCCATGTGAAAATCAATGCGAATATCGGAAATTCTGCGGTCTCCTCATCAATTGCTGAGGAAGTGGAAAAGATGACATGGGCTACACGTTGGGGTGCAGATAATATCATGGATTTATCAACGGGAAAGAACATTCATACAACACGTGAATGGATCATCCGCAACTCACCTGTCCCAGTGGGAACGGTCCCATTATATCAAGCGTTGGAAAAAGTAAACGGCAAAGTGGAAGATCTCTCATGGGAAGTATTCCGCGACACATTGATTGAGCAGGCTGAGCAAGGTGTCAGCTACTTTACCATTCATGCGGGTGTTCTGCTCCGTTATATTCCCATGACGATTCATCGTGTGACCGGCATTGTCTCACGTGGTGGTTCTATTATGGCCCAGTGGTGTATGTTGCATCATAAAGAAAGTTTTCTATACACACACTTTGAAGATATATGTGAAATTATGAAACAGTACGATATCGCGTTTTCCTTGGGAGATGGATTACGTCCCGGCTCAATTGCTGATGCCAATGACGAG
Organism: Sporosarcina ureae DSM 2281; assembly: GCF_000425545.1. Taxonomy (GTDB): domain Bacteria; phylum Bacillota; class Bacilli; order Bacillales_A; family Planococcaceae; genus Sporosarcina; species Sporosarcina ureae. The sequence goes on from NZ_AUDQ01000007.1 coordinate 140,255, forward strand.
GCACAATTCGCAGAACTTGAAACACTTGGCGAACTAACGAAGATTGCTTGGTCCCATGATGTGCAAGTCATGGTAGAAGGTCCTGGACATGTGCCTATGCATTTAATTAAGGAGAATATGGATAAGCAAATGGAGATTTGTCAAGAAGCGCCTTTTTATACACTCGGTCCTTTGACGACAGATATTGCTCCTGCCTATGACCACATCACATCTGCTATTGGTGCGGCTATGATCGGCTGGTTCGGGACCGCGATGTTATGTTATGTAACGCCTAAAGAGCACCTTGGTCTACCGAATAAAGATGATGTGCGTGAAGGCGTCATAACGTATAAAATTGCAGCCCATGCAGCTGATTTAGCTAAAGGTCATCCGAATGCACACAAACGTGATGACGCACTATCAAAGGCCCGCTTCGAATTCCGTTGGAGAGATCAATTTAATTTAAGCTTGGATCCAGAACGTGCGATGGAATATCATGATGAGACACTGCCGGCTGAAGGAGCCAAGATCGCCCACTTCTGTTCGATGTGCGGACCTAAATTTTGCAGTATGCGAATTTCACACGACATTAGAAAATATGCTGATGAAAACAGTTTAGAAGAGAAGCTAGCAATGGAAAGTGGCATGAAGGAAAAGGCTGAAGAATTTAAAAAATCCGGTGCTGAAATCTATCTTTAATAAGGAGTGAATGGAGTTATGACAACCGAACAGTTAATTCATCAGATCTCTGTAAAACGCCGAAATCTTCATCAGTTAGAAGAACAGTTGGCTCTCCTGCAAGCACAATGCATACACGAATATACAGAAACTGTAACATATAGGAAATGTATGAAATGCTTGAAGATCGAGAGTGTCCATTATTAATACATGTTCTGCTATTCAAAAACAGGCTTTGTGCTCTATTGGCTTTCTGAAAAACTCACCGGTATTGTGACGTACTTTCGTTTTCCATTCACGCACCCAATTACACAAATACTTTTAGCCGTTGTCCTTTCAAAGTTGGATTTCATGTTGGTACAATAAAAAGCGACCCACCACGCCTCTTTGCAATGCGGATCTAGGTGGGTCATTTTTATTATGATAACAAGATCTGAAATTGTGATTTTTTTCAATGTAGCCCATTACTAAAATAGATACGTTTAATCAAACTCTTCATATTCATTCGGATGCTGCCCTTCTACTCTTCCCGCTTCGCCTTTATCTAAAGAATCAATTTGTCTCAAATCTTCTTCAGTCAATTCAAAGTCGAATACATCGAGATTCGCTTTTTGATGGGCATAGTTAGATGATTTTACTACCGTTAAAATATCATTCTGCAGGTTCCAACGAATAATAATTTGCGCTGGTTGCTTATTGTATTTTTTAGCTATCGAAACAATCGTTTCATTTTCTAACACGTCGTTTAATTCGCGCCCTAAAGGACTCCAAGCTTCTGTTACGATACCGCGGCTTTTATTGTATTCCACTAGTTCATTATTGTTAAAATACGGATGGCGTTCAATCTGATTGGTCGCCGGCGTTACACCTGTTTCCTCAATGATACGCTCTAGATGTTCCGGCAAGAAATTAGAAACACCAATCGTCTTAATCAGTCCGAATTTCTGCGCATCGACTAAAGCTTGCCACGCTTCTACGTATTGATCTTGTTTTGGAAGTGGCCAATGAATCAAGTATTTATCAAAGTAATCGATTCCGATACGGTACAGTGACTCTTGAATCATCAGAATGGCTCTTTCGTAATCATGTGAAGCTCCAGGAAGTTTGGAACTGACCAACAGTTCTTCCCTAGGTACAGATGACCGCCGAACCGCTTCTCCTACCATTCCTTCATTATTATAATTCGTTGATGTATCAATCAGTCTGTACCCCGCTTCGATCGCAGTTAACGTACTGACTACACCTTGCGCACCTTTTACTTTAACCGTTCCGAAACCAATTGAAGGAAGGTTCGTTTCATCATTCAATCGCATCGATTGTATATTCAACTGTTCCATTTTTATCTTACTCCTTTTTTAAAAGTAAACTCTTCTACTCGCCTTATCCATGTAATTTCCCTTGCTGAAAGTGAACTAAACATTCATTCCCCTTTAGAATCAAAAAGCACCTGTGTCTGCAATACACATGAATAGTTAAACATCCATGTGTATTGCCGGCACAAGTGCACTTCTTACTTTTCCTTAAACGATCGAAACAGCATATAGCTAAATAAAACAAAGCCAGAGAAAGCGATAATGAACTGTACCGCAAATCGATCTGCTTCCGCCACTTGTTGTAACACTTGGAATGGATTGAACACTATATCCCAACTATTGAAACGTAGAAACCTTCCAATATAAACACCGATTCCTGTCAGTAAACCAACACTTAAAATACTGGCGTAGCCGATCTTCCTTGAATACTTCTTTCTGACAATCTGTTCGAAAATATAAAAAGACTCCAGTCCTACTACGATGGAATAAAAGAAACCCACGGCAATTACTAATAACTTCGCCCATATCAAGATGTCTTGACTGTATACTATACCGCCACCCGGCGCATACGGTCCTACATTTGCCATCCACCTGAACTTTTCATTCGCTATATGAATAAAATCCGTTACGAGATAGACGGAATTTGGGAAGAAAAATAACCAAAGCAATATCCAGAAAACAGACCAACTGATCTTTCTTTGCCCGACCGTTATGACCGCTTGATTAATGAAGAATAACGGTAATATGGCTAATAACACATTCCAAGATAACGCCGCATAGAGGAAATCCAAACTCTTAAAGAGCATGAATAGACAGACGCCCCAATAAGCAAACATGAATAATACTAGTACTTTATGTTTCTCAAAAGATATCTTCACGGAACCTCCCCTAGTAAGAATTATTATATATTACCTCTTAATCTTGAATGAACTACTAGAGTAAACGAATCGAATCGAGTTAAGTTGCACCTGCATAAAAGATTGTATAGAGTTCTGTAAATATAGAAAATGTATTTCAAAAATCGACACATAGTACTAGGTGTTAAAAAGGAGCTTGAAATAAGTGGAACCGTAAAAATACGTAATGATCAAAACAGGTAAAGAAATCTTATCGAAAGAGTTGTACGAGCTGCAATCGAAAAAGCGACAAGTTGCATTACAGCGCATTAAAAACGCATGTAAATTTTGTGATTTTAGAGAGGACTCTGAGTACGAGGCTGCATTAATATCGCAAGCACAAATTGAAGTGCGTAGTTTACTGCTTTTAGATAGACTACGACATGCAGAAGTAACTTCCGTGCCGGATGACGAAACAGATCCTGTCGTTTTCGGTGCACCTGTGACATTCATTAAACTACCGGATGGTGACGAAGAGGTCGATTTAGTTAACGGGACCATTTCAAATGAATTCCACTTGCCAATAACCTATTAGGACGTTCTATTGGTGATCAAGTAGTAGTTAAAACACCAGGCGGAGAAATGACTTTTCAAATTGTGGAAGTACGATGAATAATATCAATAGTTTGATTGTATACCTTCAGGGGTATATAGTGTAACTGTATAGATCATATAAAACCTATTAACAGGAGGATTTAAATTGAAACGCATTAAAACTATAGAGGAATGGCGAACTGTTAGAGAAAGTTCTAAAGAACAATCCGTTCTTCTCTTTAAAATGAGTTTGACATGTTTCAGTAGCCTATCCGCTAAAAAAGAATTACATAACCTCGTTACAGACTTACCTCTCTATGTCATTGTCGTACAAACGGATCAAGCTGTTTCGAAAGCGATTGAAAGTGATTTAAACGTGAGACATGAATCGCCGCAATTGTTAATTGTAAAAGATCAAAAAGCAACGTGGCAAGCCACACATTATCACATTAAAGAAAGCCTAGTTCGTGATGCGATTGAAATGTATAGCTAATCATAAAATACCTGTGCATGAGATTTTTAGGAATGTATATACATTCATGTTCATTTCAGACACGGGTATTTCTACACACTTCCGACCAAACAAACAAAACCGAGTTTTGTTTGTTTGGTCGGAATATAGTAGTCATAGTAACACCCCTGTATTCTCAACGCCGTACTATCGCTTCCCCATCTCCCTTGTTTAGCACCCGTAGCTTTATCTCAAAGCTACGTATTCACTTTTCAAAATTAGGCAACTCCACGCAGGTTACGTGTACGTATAGGTGCACATCCTCAAGTACTTTACGACTTTATTTATTCAACTTTATCATCCATACAAGAAGATCTTGCAGGACGGTTGTGTGGAGAGTGTAATGAATGTACTGCCCTTTTTTCTCCGAAGTGACAAGCCCTGCATTACGTAAAATGTTTAAATGATTGGAAATGCTCGGCTTACTCATCTCGAATTCTTCGTGTATTTCACTGGCGGTTAGAGATCCTTTTTCACTGAGTAGCGTTAATATTTGTCTTCTAGTTTCGTCGTTTAAAGCTTTAAAAATGTCATCCAAATCGAGTTTCCCCTTTCACTTCAAGCATTTAGATGTTTGTCTAATTAGTTATTTACCTAATTGTATACTACTTGAAGCAATTAAAAAAGTACCTGTTCTAAAAACAAATAGGAATGGTTAACATTCACGTTTGTTTTCGTACAGGTACTCTTCGAAAAAATGTACACTTCAAGTTCATATGTCTTACAGCTTCGTGCGCTCTCTCAATTTACTGTGCAATTCATTTAATCTCGCCATAAGTTCTTCATACTCCGACAAGGCGATATTACACAATTGAATTTCTTCGTTGACTCGCTCTGTAATAGTATTTTTTTCGTTATGCGCTTTTTTCTCTAGCGTGACATGTACATTACGTTCGTCTTCTACAGAACGTTCTTTGCGGAGCCAGCCTTTTTCCTGCATACGGGAAATCATCGGCGTGAGCGTCCCTGTACCTAGGCCTACTAGTTCACCAAGCTCTTTCATCGTAATTCTGTCATGCTCCCATAACGCGAGCAGCACCAAGTATTGCGGATACGTGAGTCCGAATGGTTTCAAAACACTGGTGTATAGCTTAGTGAACTCTCCCGCAGTTTCATAAACAGCAAAACACAGCTGTTTATCTAGCGTAGAAAAGTCTTTTTTCATAATAGTTTTTCCACATCTTCCGCCAGTTTTGCAGGATTTGTTTGGGGTGCGTATCGCTTCACGACGTGTCCGTCTCGATCTACTAAGAACTTTGTGAAGTTCCATTTGATTTTTTTCGAGAGTAGCCCACTTTTTTCTGTTGTAAGATAATTGAATAACGGGTCTGCTTCATCGCCATTTACAATCACTTTCCCCATCATCGGGAACGAAACACCATAGTTAAGTTGGCAGAATTCAGTCGTTTCATCAATAGTATCAAATTCCTGGTCATTGAATTGATCGCAAGGGAAGCCGAGTACCATCAAGCCATCTTCTTTATACTGTTCATATAGCGATTGTAAACCACCAAATTGTGGAGCAAAGCCGCATTTACTAGCTGTGTTTACGATGACTAAAGGCTTCCCTTCATACTCTTTTAAAGACAACAACTCGCCATTCGTTTTTTTCACTTCAAAATCGTAAACCGATACCATTTGAATTCCTCCTCTTATTTCACTGTAATTTCCACTTCAACATTCCCGCTGAGCGCTTTAGAATACGGGCAGTAATTATGCGCTTTCTTTGCATATTCTTCTGCAGTTGCCTGATCAACACCTTCAATTGTCACTTCAAGTTTGGCACCTAGTTTCACACCGCCATCCGTTTTATCTGGATAGAGTGCCACAGTTGCGATTACTTCACTACTAGCATATTCTACTTTTCCTTTATCTAACTGAATTTCGAGTGCACTGTTGAAACATGCACTATATCCAGCTGCAAACAATTGTTCAGGATTCGATGCGCCGGACACAACACCGCCAAGCGCTACAGGCTTCGCTACATCTAAATTGAATATATTATCGGGTGAATAAACAGAGCCATCGCGTCCGCCTGTATTAATAATCGTCGTTTCATATAGTGGTTTCATGTAAAATTCCTCTTTTCATTAGTAGGTTGCGCACGATTTAATCGTATACGATTCAAATTATGATTACAATTATTTTGCTTCAATATACAAATTAAAAAATATCCGCGCATGAACTTTTATGACTGTTTACACAATCACACTGGTTTCTTACACAGTTTGACAATCACGTTGGCATTTGTACATGAACGTATAAGGGCAAAATGATGATCTAACAACCGAAATAATACGCCAATCATACAAATCTACACTAACAATATTTAGATAAGAACAGCATGTTGAAGCCATTGCGAATTGAGCGGTGAAATGAAGTTTGTTAGAGATGTGAAATAGGTGATTCACGACACAAAAAAACACTGAAAATCATTCAGTGTTTTCGCTATGCATATAGTATCTCTTCTTCCTAATGCCAAGTACCTCTCCACAAAAAATCATTTCTTTAAACTGATTAATTTATATTTAAATAAGATAGTCATTCCAAAATTCATTAAGAAATGAACAAAAACGGGAACTAAGAGATTGTTAGTTTTAACATATATCCAACCAAAAACTATACTTGGTATGGTGATATTCATTAACATCATTGGCTTTTTGAAGTATTGGATATGAAAGACTAGAAACAATAATGTCGCAGATAGGATGGCCACCCATTGGTTACCTGTATATACGAAAAATAAATTCTGGATAATACCTCTAAATAAAACTTCTTCAAACAAAGCGGCTAAAAACATGAAAATAAAAAGTGATGACAATGAACCGTCTTGATATGTTTTATTCATGCCATCAATGGAATTCGAAGGAATACTAAACGTTAAGACGACTCCGAATAGTAATAAAGCAATTGAAGCAATACCAGTAATCACTATAGATTCTATTGGCTTATTAAAGGAAAGTAGACTTTGAATAGTTAGTACGTCATAAACCACTAAACCAAATAAAACAGCTATACAAAGTAATGATAATGAAGAGAATGCAAACATCACGTCTTTAGTTTTAATATCGCGTTTTATATTTTCTGACCCCTTCTTTATATGATCCATATATATGATTTCCTCTCTAGATGACTTTAATGCAGCTGGAATAATCATTACTAATTCTTCAAGCATAGATCTATAATTCATACGTTCATAAAATGGTAAAGGTTTCATTAATTCAAGTATTGCTATAGTAAAACACCCATGGATACGTGACTTTTGTTTAGTCTGTTAAAACATAAAAGCACCGCATATATGCGATGCTTTTAATGTGTTAATTCATTGTCAATTCATTCAACAGCTCCCCTAATTTTTTCACGCTAGCTGTTTCCTCTGTTACGGTTTGTTCCAGTAGCTTTTTCTGTCTGTCAAGCGCACTCGACAGTGTTTTGATTTCTACTGACAGATCCGGCTTCGTTTGTTCCTTCTTTGCCTTCAAAGACTTGATCGTATCAAATAAATCTTCATGGTCCACAATCCGTCCAGCACCCCACATCAGCTGCTCTTTCGGTGCTTTGATCACATAGTCCGTGAAGTAGTTGAATACTTCCTGATCGAAGTCATACGCATACCAGTTGTTGTCAATTGCGTGCAAGTACTCGTCCAATGGAGTGGCGATATCTCCTGTAGTTAATGCCTCAATAGAAGCAGTTAAGTTTTTTACGTTATTTTGCGCATGTTCGTGAGGGAAAATCGGTTCATCTTCCCACGTCAATCGCACGAATTGGTCTTCCGCATATTTATAAGCAGCCAACAAGTCGCTATTCAACTCACGACTTTCTTCGTACAGCTTCTTCGCTCGGTCTGCATCCTCGTTTTTGAGTGCTTCCGCATACTCTTTATTAATGTCAGCGACTTTTGCATTCACTTCTTCTGCACTAGACATCGCGTGATCGATCTCTGTCGTCAAGTCGTCCGAAGTAACAGATGCCTGTTTAAATGCATCGGCATCGATCAAGTCTTTCATTGCCTGCAGACGTGTTGTGAAGTCTAACGGTACAATTGCCGTTTGATCGTAATGTATTGTCAATAAACCATAAAGGTTTAAGTGGAATTTCAGTGCCTCGGCGTTGAACGCGTCTTCGCTGTCGAATTGAGAATGATAATGAGAGTGCATAAATTCACTATCTTGGAAATCATTCCGAAGCGCTGGCACACCGGCAATACTGAATGAGAAATCATCTGACCATGTACGTAGTGGAGAAACGACTGAAATCCCATCTTTGTACACATCGGATAATGGCGGTACTTCTTTTGCGAACTCCGTCAAGTAGTTATTCAACTCGTAAGTCGAGCGAATTTCATCTTGTGTCGTATGTTCAAATGCTGGAAGTTCGAAGTTCATATTCGCAAACGTCTTTCCGACCCACTCGGGATGAATATTGAAGATTTGATTGTAGGCACCTGTCGACCAGTCGTATCGAGTATTCGACTTACCCCATTCTTCCGCTGCAATCGCATTGAAAATAATGGTCTTTTCTGGTTGATAACCGCTGTCAATCATCCCTTTAGCGATTCCCAACATCATGCCGATTGCTGCATTGTCATCTTGGAAGCCCGCGAAATACGAATCATAATGGCCAGATAACAGAATATAGGAATCCGGATCTTTTCCGACGATTTTCCCGTAATAATTATACGCTTCCTGATCCATCTTCACAGTAGATTTTGCATCAAATTTCACGGTAAGCGTGTCATTTTTACTTGCTTCTAGTGCCTTTTTCAGTTCACCTGCATCGGTCTGAGACATCGAGAATGCAGGAGCATCGTCCGGTCCACAAATATCCTGTGTATTCAACGCATCTGGATCCACTTCGGCATAGCCAGCTTCCTGCACCGCGATGACCCCCGCCGCCCCTTTCACATGCGCTTGATAAGTAGGGTAATTAATCCACCATTCTTCTCGCTGATTGATGTCAATTAACACGAGTTTCCCTTCGATATCCAACCCTTCCAAATCTGCTGCAGTCCCTTTACCTGCATAGACGATCTCAAGTTCTTTCACACCGTTCGTATCAAAGTTCACTTGATAGCCGCCTAGTACAGCTAAATGCTCTTTACCGGCAGTATCTGTAAAGGTTAAATCGGCCTTCTCAAATTCCCAACTATCTACCGTAAATGCATCTTTCGTCACTTCGGTCAGTCCGATTTTCTTCATTTCTTCTCCAATTTTCTCCCCTGTCTTTCGTTCTGCTTCTGAACCTGCAGTACGATAGCCAAGTTTCTCATTGGTTTTATATTCTTCCATTCCTTTAGCGAATTCAAAAGCATATTTTACATCTACTTTAGACAAGTACTTGTCCTTTTCATCTGAGAGTGGAGCGGTCTTTACGTCCTCTACAGGCTCTTTCTTCTCTTTGGAAGTATCTTCTTTTGGCGTACACGCAACGAGTGACGTTGCAACGAGCATGGACAACGTTAAGTAACTCACCATCTTTTTCATTTATCACAGTCCTTTTCATTTATTGCAATCAATTCATTAAACGATAGAGTGAGAGTTTTCGCAATAGTTTTTTGGGTTTTTATCACGAATTCTATTGAATATTTTTGATGAGTTATATTTTTAATGGATCACAGCAAACAAAACGCATTTATGTTTGCTTTGATTCTACCGATGAATGGAGTTTGTTTGAATGGCCATTTGTCTTTCAGCGTCCAAAACTTTATCAATAGTGATTTGCTGAACTCTAAACTCAACCTTTCTAGTTTTTCTATTTCAACTAGGTTAAAATTCTCCATTCTCAACTTCTCCCTAATTTTTACAAACCAAAAAACCGCGTAAATTTAAGTTATAAAACTTGGTTTCACACGGCTTTAATTTTGCTGTCATTATTTCTTTATCCATTTCGATTCAACAGGAATCCCTGCATCAGCAAATAGATTATATACCGGGCATCTTCTTTCTACTTCTGCTTTTAATTGCTCAATCGCCTCGTCTGACTCATTCGTAGTGATTTCACAAACAAAACGAACTTTTTGGAAATGAGTTTTTATGCCTGCTTCCCCCATCAAACCTCTAGCATCCACGATTCCCGTCGTATCAAAATTAATTGCTGTAAAAGTAAAGTCTTGTTCGTGAGCAATTAATGGAATCATTACTGCTTTACAGCCATTTAGCGCAGCTGCGATAAACTCAAGTGGATTTGCCCCAGTATCAGTTCCACCTAAGTGAACAGGTTCATCCATCGGAAATCCTTCAAAATCCCGGATCGTATGTGTAGAGCGAACCCCTTCATCCCACTTCGCTGTAGCAGAAATCTTTACTAACGTATTGTTTGTTGTTGACATAAAACGCATCCCCTTTTAATTCATACTATTATAATATGTATTGTAGCATATAGAAGTACTGAATGTAATAGGAAATGAAAAGTTATTGTACAAATTCACAGAAATTTATAAAATATGTGAGAAATATACGATAAGATCAGCTAGTCAGTCATTATACACTTTGACTCGCTTGATAAATAGTGAACAGACAAAACCAATAATTTATATGATCGTCGCAAATAAAAATGCATTCTGTACACCTGAAATGACCGCTTCCGCTTGATGAGCAGCTGTAATCTGGTCGCTGATATTTCGTAAGAATGTATTTTGTGACGTATTTAATATAGTAATCCCAATCGCTGTACCAATTGCTCCAGACGTTTGGATCACGGAGTTAACGATCGCCGTACCATCAGGGTAGCGGTTTAACTGTAGCGAGTTTATTCCATTTGTTTGAGATGGCTTCGTCACCATCGACATACTCATCATTAATAACATAACGAAGATGATAATTAAGTAAAAACTAGTTGTCGATGAAATCGTCGCAAAAAATAGCGCAGCCGCAGTACTAATTGTAAATCCACCAATAACTAAGCCTCGCGGGCCATAGCGATCAAAAATACGTCCGCTACCATCGACATAATACCGTTAAAAATACCACCAGGTAACAGTAACAGACCTGCTTTCGAAGCAGATAAACCTAGTCCTGCTTGCATAAATAAAGGCAATAAAACATTGGAGGAGAATATAATTAGATTCGCAAACAACGTAATGATAATGCCTAATGTAAACATTAGATGCTTAAACACTTCCAAATGAAGCATCGGTTCTTTAATAGATAATTGACGAAAAGCATATTCAACGAGGGCGATCAAGCCGATTACAAACGCTACAATCACAATCGGACTTGACCATCCTTCACTTTCGCCCGCAAAGCTAAATCCAAAGACAATACCGCCAAAACCAATGGTAGACAGAATAATGGATAACACATCGATCTTTTGCTTCTGAACAGCGGATAAATTGGGCAAGTAAATAATACCAAATACCAATGCGAAAATGAGGATCGGAGCGATTATCCAAAAAATCATATGCCAATTGAAATAATCAATAATCAATCCCGCAGATATCGGACCAATAGCAGGCGCAAACATCATCACAAGGCCTACTAACCCCATCCCAGTCCCTCTTTTCCAAGGTGGAAAGAGCATAAGAACTGTATGGAATAACAATGGCACCAGTAAACCCGTACCGATCGCTTGAATAATTCGTCCAGTTAACAATATAGTGAAAGTCGGAGAAACCGCAGCTATCAGTACACCCGCGATAGAAAAGCTCATACTCGTGATAAAAAGATTCCTTGTCGGAACACGTTTGATGAGTAATCCTGAAATGGGAATGATAATACCGAGTACGAGTAAATATCCCGTAGTTAACCACTGCACCGTAGATGCAGAAATAGCGAATTTCTTTATCAAGTCATTCATCGTCATATTTAATGCTGTTTCACTAAATAATCCGATAAATCCACCAATCAATAGCACAGTCATGATCGGGGCGACTTTTAATTCTTTATTTTTATTTTTTCTTGTATTGAATCTTCCATATATCGAACCTTCCTCCATAACTAATACTGACCATAAAAAATAAGATAACATCTAGCCACTGGGATAGCTAGATATCACCTCAGAAAAGTGCAGATATAGTGTGTTTGGGAAAGAAACAAACATTCATTTATTTTCATGCGTAGTATTTTTGTCCCCTATCACAAAGTCATAAGGAATATCTACTTATCGCCATATCATTTTACTTACTTATCATTTCAGCTGGAGTAATCGCTTCATATGGAAGAAATGTCGTGCTAATTTTCGTAATGAACCAATTCTCACGACCCGGTTCCGGATTCTTTTCTACCGTAATCACTTTATGCCCTTTGCCGAAACTCGCATAGGATGTGATCAGGTCATATGCAAGAGTGAATTGTTGCTTTGTTTCACTGATTTTATGAACATGAACAATATGAATATTTGACACCCATGGACTAGATTGACCAGTTACCCAATTATTTTCTGCAAATTGCTTTTCTGTACGTTTTTGAAGTGCTGGGGATAATACTGCATGTTGAACAGCGCCACTACGGTTTTGCAGTCCTACTACCCATAGTTCAACAGTTTGTAAAGGCGTTCTAGTTTGCAGTCCATAAATAAAGGAACGTAATTGACTATCCATGCGACTGGTCACCTTTCGAAATACATTTCTAACATCGTATGTTTTGAAAGGTTTTCTGGCACCTAAATTTACCGCTGTTATCGTACCCTTTAATAGTATACTAAACTACTGATTTCTAAAATCAAACTTTCCTCTTAGTACGTCTAAAGATTTTCCATTAATCATTACGGTGATATGATCTAGCTACTTTACGTCCGTTCAATTATTTATTCCTTTTGTAATTGATCATTACGATCTTTAGTAGCCTCATCTAAAGTTGTTTGTATGGAGTGACTTTTTAAATATTCGTGTAAGACAATTTCGGCATGATCCATGACCTCTTTAATTCTACAAACACGTTGATCCTCTTCTTGCTCTAGTAACTGCCCATTGCTTTCATCTATCAATACTGTATGTTGTTTAGAATCTGAATTAGAACAATTAAACATGTTTTGTCTACCTTCAGTTGACAAAATAACATCCAAAAATGTGATATGACTAGCTGGCCGTGATAATTCATATCCACCTTTTACACCAGGAACAGCCCTTATGATTCCATCTTTCCGTAACTGAGTCATAATTTTCGATAAATAACTCTCCGATACGTTTAGCTTATTGGATAATTCTTTAATACCTATTTTGTCTTCACTCTCTGAATTAGCCAAATACACTAAGGCATGTAACGCATAATCAGTACTTTTCGCAAATTGCATTCTTTCAACCCCATTCATTGTATTTCTTCGTGTTTAAAACTATCCATAATATCTATAATAGACAAGTGAAAACCCTCCGAAAACTGTTTGAACGTACTCTTTATTCGTCTTGTCCTTTTACTAAAATAATCTCTTTATCTCGATAAAGCATAACACTCGCCAACATAAATGATAGTACATCAGCAATAGGGAATGCAAGAAAGACCCCGTACACCCCGAAATAAATAGGTAAGATTATCACTAAAGGTACCAAGAAAAACACTTGTCTGGCAAGAGAAAGAATTAAAGCTTGTCTAGGTTTCCCTATAGCTTGGTAAATACCTCCGGCAATGATTTGTACGCCAACAATAAAATAAAGAGAAAAAATGATTTGCATTGCATTTGATCCTATTTCTATAAATTCTGGGTCGCTTGTGAAAATTCCCATAGCATACTCAGGGAATAATTGAACTAGAAGAACGACGACTACAGAAATAATCACAACATATCTTAAAGATAACCATATCGTCTTTCTCATTCTTTCATATAGTTTCGCACCGTAGTTGTACCCTACAATTGGTAACATTCCCTGCATGATCCCGTTAATTGGCATAACCGCAAAGGCAATGACACGTTGGGCGACACCATAAGCTGCCAAATACATATCTCCCCCGTATTGAAGTAACATCGTATTAATCACTATAGCTACTAAGCTAAATGATGCAGTGTGTACAAAGGTGTAAACGTTAAACTAGATTCAACAGCTTTCAACAAATAAGAATCAACAGTTTTCCACAAAAAAATCTACTTTCTATATACTGAAGCTAGTCTATAGAAAGAGAGGTATAGGAAGTGGAAAAGTGGATGGTTTACAATGAAATACATAGATTGCGTAAAGAAGGATTCTCTAACAGTGCAATCTCCAGAAAGCTCAAAATTTCTAGAAATAGGGTGATTGATTATGGGAAAATGAAACCAGATGAATTCTTCAAATTCACATTGTCTTTACAGACTAGAAGTAAGAAGTTAGATCCCTATCGAGATCAAATACTTGAATGGTTAAAGGAGCATCCGGATCTTTCCGGA
>NZ_AUDQ01000008.1 GCF_000425545.1 Sporosarcina ureae DSM 2281
CGCATACGCACACACATAGAGCGTTCGACCTCGAGCAATGAGCGGTTGTGCTTTAGCATTGAGCGCTTACACACACATATAGAGCGAAAACGCGGTAGCATTGAGCGAAGCTGGCTAGCAACCACTTAGAGTGTTTAACCATTGAACTATGAGCGGAGTTGCGTTGGTATTGAGCGGATACGCAACTACATAGAGCGCTTAACCCCAGACTATGAGCGAAAACGCGTCAGTATTGAGCGCGTTCGCACTCACTTAGAGCGCTCAACCACAAACTATGAGCGCAAACGCGGCGGCATTGAGCGAATACGCACCCACATAGAGCGTTCAACCCCAAACTATGAGCGGATACGCGTCAGTATTGAGCGCGTTCGCACACACTTAGAGCGCTTAACCTCAAACTATGAGCGAAAACACGTCAGCATTGAGCGGATACACATCCACATAGAGCGCTCAACCACAAACTATGAGCGCAAACGCATCCGCATTGAGCACAAATACAAAAAAACTGCAGACCCACTCTCATTAAAAGAGTGAATCTGCAGCCTAATCAATCAACCAATCAAACCGGCATTGGAGTATCCGTAGGTTTCGCATAGTCTCCGTTACCGTACTCCGTATCAATTGCATCACGGATTTCTTTCATGGACATGCCGTCTTGCTTCATTTGTACGGATTTCACTGCGATTTCCAGACAAGCTAGGCAACGTGTGCCGTGATCGTCCCAGACAACGGAGCCGTCTTCGCGTACTTCATCTAAGAAACAATTCATATTGCTCTTGTGTCCGGCACTTTCTCCGCAACCGCAATAGCAAGGCATGTATTCCAAAATGTCCGTTGCGTTGCCCGCCACTTGATAGATCATGCGCATATCTTCCGGCTTATCATCTAGGAATGAAGGCAAGATGTCCGCTGAAGCGGTTACTTCCTGCAAGTCGCCATTCGGCAAATGCTCTGCGTGATCATGTCCTGCTTCTGCCCTTACATCTTGTGGATCTACTTCAGCAGGTTTTTCTGTAGCGCCGTTTCCGCATGCCGCAAGCGCTACTGTCAACGCAGCCAGTCCTGCTAGTAACTTCTTTTTCATGTATATTCCTGACTCCTTCGTATAGAGATTATGCCTTTAGTATACATGGTTTGCGGGAAAAACAAGCGTACAAATTCATGACAATTATGAGTTGCCCGTCATCTTGCTTGGATCTACATATTCGTCAAATTGCGCTTCTGTCAATAAACCAGTAGAAAGTGCCGCTTCTTTCAGCGTTGTACCTTCTGTATGAGCCTTCTTCGCGATTTTCGCCGCATTTTCATAGCCGATATGCGGATTCAAAGCCGTTACTAGCATCAATGAATTCTTCACTTTATTGTCGATTTCTTCACGGTTCGGTTCAATTCCTACCGCACAGTTATCGTTGAAGCTGACCATACCGTCAGCAAGTAATTTCGCTGATTGTAGGAAGTTGTAGATAATAACTGGTTTGAAGACGTTCAATTCGAAGTTCCCTTGGCTTGCAGAAAATCCGATTGTTGCGTCGTTCCCCATTACTTGTGCCACAACCATCGTTAATGCTTCACTTTGTGTCGGGTTCACTTTACCTGGCATGATTGAACTGCCTGGTTCGTTCTCTGGAATCGTAATTTCACCGATACCTGAACGTGGACCACTTGCCAACCAGCGTACGTCATTTGCTACTTTCATCAAGTCCGCAGCCAATGCTTTTAGTGCGCCGTGTGTATAGACGACTTCGTCATAACTCGTCAATGCGTGGAATTTATTTTGTGCAGATGTAAACTCAATGCCGACAGATTTTGAAATCTCCTCCGCCACTTTTTCGCCGAATCCAGCTGGCGCGTTAAGTCCTGTACCAACTGCTGTACCGCCGATTGCAAGTTCTTTCATTGTCTGGACACTAGTTTCCAGCATGCTGTGTGTTTTCTCTAGCATTTTGTGCCAACCGCTGATTTCTTGGCCCAACGTCAATGGCGTCGCGTCCTGCAAGTGCGTACGTCCAATTTTGATGATATCCGCGAAGTCTTCGGATTTTTTTTGAAGTGTTGTTGCTAGTTTATCAATTGCCGGCAATACTTCGCGCTCTACCGCAATAACACCCGCCACGTGTAGCGCAGTTGGGAATGTATCGTTGGAGCTTTGTGATTTATTGACATCGTCATTCGGGTGCAGGCGTTCTTCCTCGCCCCACTCCTCAAGCAACTGGTTGCCACGGTTAGCGAGTACTTCGTTCATGTTCATGTTCGACTGCGTACCGCTTCCTGTTTGCCAAACCACCAGCGGGAAGTGCTCGTCCCACTTGCCTTCGATAACCTCTTCTGCTGCTGCTTTAATAGCTTTCATTTTAACTTCGGATAGATTGCCGAATGAATGACTTGCGATCGCTGCTGATTTTTTCAAATGGGCAAAGGCTTGGATTACACCAAGCGGAATGCGTTCCCCGCCGATTTTAAAGTTGTGCTTACTGCGCTGCGTCTGCGCGCCCCATAACTTATCTGCTGGTACTTGTATTTCTCCGAACGTGTCATGCTCAATACGATATTCCATCTTTACATCCACCTCTCAAAGTAATAATCAGACTCTCTATCTCTATCATGCCCTATTTTCGAGCAGATTTGAATTAAAAAGGGTTGGAAGGGGGAGTACGAGGGGATTGCAAGGGATTTGTGCGTAGTAGGGGCGACTCCGGAAAGCGTCCCCTCCGAAGCACCACTCCCTACCCCAACAGCCTCTCTTCACTCAAACATCTTGCATACGAAACGCCTTCCGAACCACTGTAAAGAAAATCACCAAAGCACCCGTACTGCATGTCAACACGACCATGCTAAGCGGCCAAGCCGAGCTATCTCCCGCTAGTCCTACTAGCGGCGAAACCGTTGCACCGCCGATGAATGGCATCAGCCCGAGAAACGCCGCTGCGCTTCCTGCCGACTTGCCCTGACTCTGCATCGCAAGCGAAAACGACGCTGGCGACACCAAACCAACGCTCGACACCATAAAGAACAACGCCGTCGCAATTACGGCTAGCGGCCATTCATTCCAGACAGTCAACAAAAGTAAAATACTAGCCGCAAATGAAAGCAACACGCCTGCGCGCAAGAACTTCACCTCGTGAATTCTACCTGAAAGTCGACCCGTCAATTGCGCCGCCGTGATAATCCCGACACCGTTCAGCGCGAAGAACAAGGAAAACTGTTGCGCCGTGACACCATAAATATTTTGTAAAACGAACGGAGAACCCGCAATGTACGCAAACATGCTCGACATAATCAAGCCTTGCGTCAACGCGATACCTATGAACCACTTATCTTTCAGTAGACCACTAAACGTCTTGACGACTGCGAGCATCCCACTCTCTGCACGTTCTTCAACCGGCAATGTATCTGGCAGGAAAAATGCCGTTGATAAAAACATCAACAAACCGATGATTCCGAGTAATAAGAACACCGCTGGCCACGAAGCAAAGTTCAGCACGACACCACCTACAATTGGTGAAAGTATCGGTGCTGCTCCACTGACGATCGACAGCATCGCCATGAATTTAGTTAATTCATTTCCTACATATAAGTCACGTGCGCAAGCTCTCGCGATCACAATTCCCGCAGCCCCTGTCATTCCTTGAACGAAACGTAATGCAACGAAAATCCAGATGTTCGGACTAAACGCACATAAGACGGAAGCGATGGCATACACGCTGAGTGTAATGACGAGCGGTTTCCGCCTGCCGTAAATATCACTTAACGGCCCGAAAATGAGCTGGCCTGCGCCTAAACCGATCAAGCAGGCTGTCAGACTTAATTGGACAAGTGAAGTTGAAGCGTTTAAGTCATCCGCGACAATGGGCAATCCCGGCAAATACATATCCATTGATAGTGGGCCGAATGCTGACAGCGAGCCGAGCAATACTACGAGCCAAACTGTCGGCATGGGAATCTTTTTTTGTAATGAAGTATTCATATGTACATAACCCTTTTCTTCTATAGAATTCATTCAGTATAGCAAAAAAGCAGCCGCTTGAGTTACCGATCTACCATATGGACAATATAGTTCCGCCTATCGCCCCGACTAGTACGACAATCCATGGAGGCATTTTCCAAAAGGTTAGCATGCTGAATAAAATTGCCGCCAATGCGAAGTCTTCTGCCCGCAAAATCGAGCTTGTCCAAATTGGTTTATATAACGCCGAGAGTAAAATTCCGATGACCGCGGCATTGACTCCCATGACTGCTCCTTTGATTTTCGGATGATTACGTAAAACGTCCCAAAAAGGCAGAGCTCCGACGATCAATAGAAAGGCAGGCAAGAATATCGCAACCGTCGCGAATAACCCACCTTGCCAACCGTTCATCACGGCTCCTAGATAGGCAGCGAAGGTAAACAATGGTCCCGGAACCGCTTGCGTCGCACCGTAACCCGCTAGAAATGACTCATTTCCAATCCACCCCACCGGTACCAATTCCTGTTCCAATAAAGGCAAGACGACGTGTCCTCCACCAAATACGAGTGCGCCTGAACGATAAAAACTATCGAATACTGCAACCCAGTAAGACCCCGTCAGTTCCCGAAGCAACGGTAACATCCCGAGCAAAGTGAAAAACAGTGTTAAACAAATGATTCCCATTTTCTTTGATACGAGGAATTTGGACGAAACAGCATCTGACGTGTCATGAACTTTGAACAGCCATAATCCCACGAGTCCCGCTAGTATAATCACACCGACTTGCGTAAAAGCCGCTTGCCATAAAAGTGTAACGACGAGCGCTAGTAATGCGATGGCTTTTCGCTTAACATCCGGTGTCAAATTCTTCGACATCCCTACTATCGCATGTGCAACAATCGCTACAGCCACGATCTTCAACCCATGCAACCAACCTGCTTCACTAATATCTGAACCAGCTAAAAGCGTGGCGAACAAGATCAACGCTACTACGGAAGGCATGGTGAAACCTAGAAAGGAAACTAGCCCTCCGACTACCCCTGCACGTGCCACGCCAATTCCGATCCCTACCTGACTGCTTGCTGGACCTGGAAGGAATTGCGCCAACGCCACTAAATCCCCATACCCTTTTTCATCCATCCACTTACGTTTTCGTACATACTCTTCATGGAAATAACCTAAATGCGCAGTTGGTCCGCCAAATGAGGTCAGTCCTAGTTTAAGAGATACGATAAGTAGTTCTACTAGTCTCTTTACAGAAGAAGCCGTATTATTCTTCATTTTGATCTCCTTTCCTCTTATGTAATACTTTACTGCCGATCATCTCATGTCTACATTAATTTTCAATGGATTTAGTAGAATTTAACGATAACTTAACAATAGATGGACAAACAAATGACTAATTGAAATTCCGCTCAAATTCTACACCGTTCGCTATCTTTTTTCGGACAGTTTTTGTATGATGTAATCACTATCGATGTCAACAATAGATGGAGGAATTGAGATGCTAGGTCCACGTAAACCCGATCCGTTTTTCACAGCGTTATTAGACATCGCAAAGCACGTGCAGGAATCTATGCACTATGCGAACGATTTTCAGATCGATTCTGTCTCAGACCTGAAAGGTGTCAGCATTCGAATGAAGGAATATGAAACAGCTGGTGATACGTTAATTCATGAATTAATCACGAAACTGAATACCTCGTTCATGACGCCAATCGAACGGGAAGATATTTTGAATATCGCGATTGCAATGGATGATATTCTCGATGGCATGGAGCATTTTCTGGCTAACCTGGAGATGTTTTCTCTCATTGAAATTGATGAATACATGCAGAAGTTCATGGTCAACATTATGAAAAGTACCGATGAAATCGTTTTGGCGATGGAATTGCTGACGAAGAAAAAGCTTGTGGAAATGCGTACGCATGCTGTGCAGATTAAAGAGTATGAACGGATTTGCGACGAAGTGTTGCGAACGTCCATTAAGCAAATGTTCATTCGCGAAAAAGATCCTATCCGCATCATTCAATTGAAAGATCTGTATGAACTGCTTGAAGATACTGCAGACTTTTGTCAAGACGTGGCAAATAATATTGAAACAATCATTATGCGCAACGCGTAAGGAGTCCTAACCCATGGATACGATTCTCATACTCACCATTCTCGTCGTGGTATTTGCCTTGGCGTTCGACTTCATTAACGGTTTCCACGATACAGCCAACGCGATCGCTACTTCGGTATCGACACGCGCACTGAAACCCCGAACTGCGATTATGCTCGCCGCCACGATGAACTTCGTCGGTGCACTGACATTCACGGGCGTAGCGAAAACCATTACGAAAGATATCGTCGATCCGTTCCTATTAGAAAATGGTTCTCTCGTAATTTTGGCTGCACTCGTTTCCGCGATCACCTGGAACTTAGTCACGTGGTATTTCGGAATCCCTTCCAGCTCCTCGCATGCATTGATCGGATCTATTGCCGGCTCAGCGATTGCGGCGGCTGGATTTGGCATTCTGAATTACAGCGGCTTCATTAAAATCATTCAGGCACTGTTATTATCTCCTATCATTGCATTGGTCGGTGGATTTATTGTCATGACCATATTACGTACAGTATTAAAGAATCGAAATTTATTTAAAGCCAACCGTCGTATCCGCTACATGCAAATAGGCACGGCTGCGATTCAATCGTTCACACATGGTACGAATGACGCGCAAAAGGCGATGGGGATTATTACGATGGCCTTGATAGCAGCAGAATTACAGACAACCGATGATATTCAGCTATGGGTACGGATTGCGGCGGCTACTGCGATGGGAATTGGTACGTCGATCGGCGGTTATAAGATTATCAAGACCGTTGGCGGCAAGATTATGAAGATCCGACCGATTCACGGGATTGCATCAGATTTAAACTCCGCAGTCATTATTTTCGGTGCTACCCTTCTTCATTTACCTGTCAGCACAACACACGTAATCTCATCTTCTATTATGGGTGTTGGTTCAGCGCAGCGCTTGAAAGGTGTGAAATGGGGAGTCGCACAGAAGATTGTTTTGACGTGGATTATCACGATGCCGATCTCCGCTTTAATGGCTGCAGTCGTCTATAAACTATTCGCACTTTTTCTATAACAACTGGAAAATCCAAGTCATTCTTCCATCGAACTAATCTTTCCACTTGCTATATCTGCCTTTTCTTGTTATGATAAAGAAGAATTATTTTTGTTCGACGTTGGTCTACGATTTATCTCGACCGTTTTTTAGAAATTGAGCAAGGATAGTAATACAATGTGTACACGAGTGTGCACGAGGAGGAAACAAACATGGAACAAGGTAAAGTAAAATGGTTTAACGCAGAAAAAGGTTATGGCTTCATCGAACGTGAAGATGGCGACGACGTATTCGTACACTTCTCAGCTATCCAAGGTGATGGCTTCAAAACTCTTGAAGAAGGTCAAGACGTGTCTTTCGAAATCGAACAAGGACAACGCGGACTTCAAGCAACTAACGTTACTAAAAACTAATTTGCCTATACAAACCACTTCCTTTTAGGAAGTGGTTTTTTTGCGCATTTCTTTCCATATTTACGTAACACTTCACTATAGTTCCTTGTTATGATAAGCATAGACAAGAAAATAATGGATTTTTTTGCATAGAGTGAGGAGGAATAAGGTTGCAACGTTTCGGGAAATGGGTAACTCGATCATATAAATGGATTTTCACGTTTTGGATTTTGCTATTTGGTATGATGACGTATTTCGCCATCCAATTGCCCGGTCTACTAGCAGGAGACGGATTCCGCGTGGACGGCGAGCATGAACAAGTGATGAAGATTGTCTCGGAAGACTTTGGCTTACCTGCAGAATCTTTGTTTTTAGTGTTTGACGGAAAAACTGACGCAGAAATCGATACTTCACTTGATCAGCTGGAAGAGTTCGGTATCATGTCGGATATCGTATCCCCTCTAGCTGAAAAAGCGCAGTATACGAAAGATTTGTCCTATGCCTTGTTGCAATTTGATAAGGCGCCTGACGATATGCCGCAAGTCGTGGAAGATATTCGCGACGAAATTGATGGTCAAACAGGCGTGACACTCACTGGGGGAGGGGCATTTGAACACGATGTCAATCAGGCCAGTCAACGCGACTTGATGACAGCTGAGGCGATCGGTTTGCCGATTGCGATTATCGTACTACTGTTTGCGTTTGGTACAATCGTCGCATCCTTCGTTCCATTAATCGTCGGCATCGGTACAGTCGTCTCTACTCTCGGAATTCTAGCATTGCTCGGCAATACGGTGGACCTTTCCATTTTCGTACTGAATATCGTACCGATGCTCGGTTTAGCCCTCTCTATCGATTTTGCGTTATTATTCATTAGTCGTTATCGGGAAGAACTGACCAAACGTAGCGTGACAGATTCTGTCGTTATGACGATCCGTACTGCTGGTCGCTCGATTATTTTCTCCGCGGTATGCGTGTTCATTGGACTCGGTGCGATGCTTCTCATCCAAGTAGATATTTTCATGAATATTGCACTCGGAGGTATGATTGTCGTCGGGATGGCGGTCGTCTCTTCCCTTACTCTATTGCCTGCCGTTTTGCTAATGCTAGGCGATCGCATCCATACAGGACGTTTGCTGAAAGAGCGTGGCGAAGAGGCGAACGGTTGGAGAAAGTTTGCGCGTTATGTGATCAAGTGCCCCGTTACGATTGCGATCGTGGCGTTTGTGTTACTCGCCATTGCCGTAATTCCAGTGAAAAATATGGAATTGACGATCCCGCAGATTGATTCTTTGCCGGAAAACTTCGATACGCGTGTAGCTTTTGAACAGATGCAAGATACATTTGGTTTAGGCGACGAGAGTACAGTGTTCTTGATCGCAGAGCGTGACGGTAGTTGGAAGACGACGGAAGGTCTTCACGATATGTTAGCGTTACAAGATCAATTGGTGGATGATTCATTGGTCAAAGAAATTTCGACTGTCTTTACGATCAGCGGAATCGATAACGTGGCGGAATGGGAGCAAACACTACGTATTCCGCAACTGTACGACCAGCTCAATCCGGTGTTGAAGAATTTCACCGACAGCGGTAACCGTTTATTCATTCCTGTAACATTACAGGCTTCCGGCAGTTCGAATGAAGCACAAGACTGGATCCGCGATTGGTCAGAGAAAGATATTGGCTTTAACATTTTGCTTGGTGGCGAACCGCGCTTCAACCAGGAAATCTTCGATGAAATAGCGGATCATATCGTCTACGTATTGCTCATTATCATTGTCTCTACCTTCTTCATCCTGATGTTCGCGTTCCGTTCATTGATCATTCCGGTGAAGGCGATTCTGATGAATATTCTCGGATTGTCCGCGACATTCGGCATTCTCGTTTACATATTCCAGTATGGCCACTTCGGATTAAATCCAGGTACCGTAGCGCTCATCATTCCAGTCATCGTCTTCAGTCTCGTATTCGGCTTGAGCATGGACTATGAAGTATTCCTCATCTCGCGCATGCAAGAAGAGTTTGCACAGTCATTCAATAATGATAAATCCACAGTCGAAGGATTGGCCACGACGAGTAAAGTTATCACGTCTGCTGCGCTGATTATGATCGTTCTAACAGGCGCCTTCGCGTTTACAGACGTCATGCCCGTGAAGCAAATCGGCGTCGGAATTGCAGTCGCAGTGGCGATCGATGCGACAATCATTAGACTATTGCTCGTTCCAAGCTTAATGAAACTGTTCGGCAAATGGAACTGGTGGCTACCGTTTGGCAAAGGTCTGTACCGTTCAAATAGCCAGAAATATAGTGTGAAAAAATGAAATGGCGCGGTTGCGACGCATACAAAAAACTGTCGGGAATAGTACATTCCCGACAGTTTTTCTTATCTTTATTGCCAGCCAAACGTACCGATTTCGGTATACGACTGGGTGTCCATTGATTGATGATTCTTTTGTGTAGGATTGTTTTTGAAGGTAGCCTGAACCATTAACACGATGCCTACTACCGCCACAATCAACACCACGACCAGCCAAATCGCAACTGTTTTACCTTTCATTCGATATCACTCCTGTAGCTGTTATTTCGTTTTGACGGAGAATCCTTCTTCTTTCAAATAACTTGCCGCCTCTTGGTAATCTCCAAAGCCCTCTTCCAAGTTTACTTCATGATAAATATTAAAGAAGCCATCTTCTTCGAGAAGTGTCAGCATCTGACCATTGGAATTCTGCCACGTTTCGGCGATTGTTGCAGGTTCCTCGACCTCTGTCGCCAACCCTTCAATTGCCGCACGGATCACTGCGCGGAATTCATCCGCAGAGTATTCGCGTACATTGACTAGACCACGGTCATCTGCTTCATAGCCTTCAACGTCTGCCACGTAGACAAACGCATTACCGTTCGGGTGCAAATGCTGCACGACCACCGTTTTATCATACAAAGACTCTTCATAATGATAGTTTAAGCGCTTCATAGACACTTCTTTCTTCACTAACTCCGGGAACTCTTCTATAATCTCTTGTTTCTCTTCAAATGTTAACATATTTATTCCTTCTTTCTAATGAAATTCGATCCTCATCTTGTCCGCCATTCCGTAATGAGGACAAGCAATATAACGACTGCAAATGCGACTATATAAAACCAGGAAGGTACACTGCTCACACCACCGAACATGCCATCCACTCCTTCCAAACTTTCCATTCTTTTTTTAGTATACCCTTTTTCCCGCTATTATTGAGGATATTTTTCAACATTTCATAGTTCCTGCTGTATTGCCAAGGTACAAACAGAGTATAATGTAATGGAGGAGTGGGTTTCTTATGATAAAACGCCTGTTTCAGTTACTCTTTCTCGCAGTACTGATCTACGCTTTCAAGCCCTTATGGGAAGGTCCTGTATCGCAATATGTGGACTTATCGTTTCTCGACCCGCTTGATGCCAAAGTAGAAACCGTGCTGAACGAGGAAGTAGTTGGATCTGCGCTTGACTATACAAAAGAATCGATTGTCGATTTAATTACATTCGTTTCCGATAAAGCCGTCGGAAGCAGTCCCCCAGAGGAAGTCGCCCAACCCGTGCTCGATGCGCCGGCAACAGGCATTATTTCTATCCACAATATTGAAATTGGTACAACCGAAGCGCAAGTGAAGGAAAAGCTTGGTGACCCTATGCGGAAGTCCGTCAATGAATACGGTACGGAATGGCTCACGTTCCATGACAACTATCAGAACTTTGTCATGCTGTCATACGATATCAAACGTCGCGTCAATGCGATCTATACAAATGATCGTCTGATCGCTTCATCCATCGGCATCGAATACGGTGTGCCGAAATCGGAAGTACGTGAAGAGCTCGGTGAACCGATTTCCGAAATACGTAAAGGTACGAACATTTATAAGTTACAAAACGATGAAGGCATGGACATCTTTCATTCGGATGGTCTCTATATGTATGTTTTTTATGATTTGCATCAAGAGAATACCGTAACTGCAGTGCAATTGATTTCGGATTCGCTAGAGCAAAAAAAAACCGCGCTCTATGCTCCTCAAAACGATGCAATGCGCAAAGGCTTTGAGATGCAACTATTTGATTTGACGAACGCGGCAAGAGTTCGACACGGTCGCTCCATTTTAACATGGGATGAACTTGCATCCGAAACGGCACGTCTGCATAGTACGGATATGGCAGTGCAAGACTACTTCAGTCATGAAAATTTACAAGGTGAGTCCCCTTTCGACCGCATGAAAAAACAAGGCGTCCAATTCGTCAGTGCCGGTGAAAATCTAGCTTACGGTCAGTCTAGCAGTATTTTTGCGCATGAAGGGCTAATGAATTCGAAAGGCCACCGTGAAAACATATTAATCCGCGACTACCAGTTCCTTGGGATCGGCGTGGATTTTAACGACAAAGAACAGCCATTTTATACGGAAAACTTCTTCGCCAAATAAGGGAATTTCCTTTCATTACGGACAGTTATCCAGTAAAATAAAGAGAAGGACTTTGGTAGATCGAAGACCTTCATTACAGCATTAAAGGAGATTATCAATTGAAAAAATTTGCTGCATTTTTCTTGGCCGCGACGTTGATTTTGTCACCACTTGGAAACATCATCTTCCAAGATGAAATTACTGCCGAAGCACGTGGCTATAAGTCTGGTAAGAAGAGCTTCAGTACACCTAATCGTGTGCAACCGAATAAAGCTGAAAAGAAACAAGATACTAATCAAAGTAATGATAAAGCAACAGCAGGTAACACAGCGAAGAAGCCAGGCGGTATGGGTGGCGGCTTGATGAAAGGTCTACTCGTTGGTGGACTGGCAGGTCTATTATTCGGCAGCTTGTTTGCGAATATGGGTATGCTTGGATCCATTATGGGCTTGCTAATTAACGTGTTAGCGATTGTCTTCATCATTTACATGGTTCGGAAGATTTTCGCGATCTTCAAAGAGAAAGAGCGTAAACGCAATGAGGATATGAATCAATGGAACAACAGATAATCTACGAACAAGACGTAGTAAATGCAGTATGTGTATTGATTGCAAAAGAGTCACGTGCAATGCCAGACGACGTGGAAGTCGAACTTGCTTACGATGACGACACTGGGTTTTCAGCAGATGCCGAGCTTCATGGCAAGATGCATCATTTGGATACCTCCCGTCTCGTCGAAGCGCTTCGCCTTTGGATCGAGCAGTATCTCGATCAGGATCCGATGGCAGCAGGCATTCAGCTAAAGCTGGATGATGAAGAAGGGATTATCGCGATCGTTCGATAATCAACAGGACGCCCCTTTCCGGGAGGGCGTTCTTTTTTTGTCTTCGAGAATGGAGAGGCTGGCAGTGAGATACGTAAGGATATTTGCGTCCTTCTACTTTAATTCCCATCACGCATAAAAAAAGGATGCCCCAAAGTCCGAGACATCCTACTTTATTTATTACTTCATACTCTCAGATGTAATCTCTGCACAAGCAAATGGTGTTCCTGAATCGCCTGCTGGATCTGTGATGTTATCATCCGCACCTTCATGGATAATCAACGCGGATCCGTCTTCATCAAGTAATGAATTATCTTTTCCAGACTCAAGTGTGACCGCATCTGTCGTCACAGTAACTTTTGCGTTTCCATCTTCATCCGCCACAAGATTCTCCAAGTCCCCTGCATGGTGTCCTTCTGGATTTTCTAATCCGTGCTTTTTATCCGTTGGGTTGAAGTGACCGCCAGCAGACTCTTTAAAGTCCGGTGCTGTACAGACGCCCGTTTCATGGAAGTGCATGCCATGTTCACCCGGCTCAAGGCCCGTTACGTCAACGTCCATCGCTACACCTGACGGTCCTTGCGTAAGCGTTACGGAACCGATTTCTTCCCCGTCAACATTCATGACTGGTGCCATTACTTCAGGCTCGGCTGTTCCTTCTTCTTCCACAACCGGATCACCGCTACCGTTCACCGGTTCTTTTTCTTCATCCGCCGTGCCTCCACAAGCCGCCATCAGTAATGCTGATCCCAATACAATACTCGGTAGTTTCCACATAATTAAATTCCTCCTTGTGTAAGTTATGTACATTGTAGTTCATTACCGCTTGGATAATGAACTCATAGTGTGTAGTGTACCCACTTTTATAATTTTCTAACATGCTGCTGAAGTTTTAAGAGCGGATTTCAAGTTGAATAGAGCGGTTGTAGAGTTGCAATAAGCGCTTTACGTCTGACTTTGAGCGGATACAGCGTGGCATTGAGCGCTTATCGTCCGACTTTGAGCCGATCCAGCGTGGCATTGAGCGCTTATCGTCCGACTTTGAGCCGATCCAGCGTGTGACATTGAGCGCTTACCGCCAGACTTTGAGCGGATGCAACGTCACATTGAGCGCTTACCGTCCGACTTTGAGCGGATCCAACGTTACATTGAGCGCTTACCGTCCGACTTTGAGCGAATCCAGCGTAACATTGAGCGCTTACCGTCCGACTTTGAGCGAATCCAGCGTAACATTGAGCGCTTAACGCCTAACATAGAGCACTCAACCAGAAACTATGAGCGGACACGCCACAACATAGAGCACTCAGCCAAATTAATGAGCGTTCACCTTCACCGCACCCCTCCCAACAATAAAAAACACTCCAAGGAACCACCCTCAGAGCGTTCTCTACCCACATTACATTACATTCCACAACACTCAATCTTCAATCAGCGGGTACACACCATTCTCATCATGCGTCTCCGTCCCGACGACTGGCGGATTAAAGACGCAAATCAAGCGCATGTCATCTTTTCCACCGCGTAAATAGTGCTCGTCGTGTTCATTCAACGCATACATCGTGCCATCTTTGATTGGGTAGACTTTGCCGTCCGCGATCGTTTCGATTTCACCATCGCCCGCCACACAGTATACAGCTTCTAGGTGGTTTTGGTAATGGATATGCGTTTCCGTTCCAGCGTAAATAATCGTTTCATGGAACGAGAAGCCCATATTGTCTTTCTTCAGTAAGAAACGTCGGCTTGCCCACGTTTCTGCCTTCGTTTCATTTTCGCTACCCATAATTTCATCTACTGTACGTACTATCACTAAACATTCTCTCCCTTAGTTTTTTACGATTTCCTCAATTGCTTCTTCTAGGATATCGAATCCTTGATCAATACCTTTTTCATCTATAATCAATGAACCGAGGAATTTGACGACTTCGCCTTCAGGTCCAGACGTTTCAATGATCAAGCCTTTTTCGAATGCTTTTGCACAGATTTTATCTGCATAGTCTTCCTTGCCTTCACCACAGACGATTCCTTGCATGAAGCCGCGGCCACGAGTTGTAGCTTTCAACTGTGGATAGTCTTCGACGATTGTTTCCATGCGCTTCGTGATGAGCTTGGATTTTTCTTGTACCGATTTAGCGAATTCATCTGTTTCCCAATACGATAAAGCTTCAGTCGCTGTTAAGATGGCCATGTTGTTACCGCGAAATGTTCCGTTATGCTCAGCTGGACCGAATGTATCGTATTCTGGTTTGATCAGCGTGAGTGCTAATGGTAATCCGTAGCCACCAATGGATTTTGACAGGCAAATGATGTCAGGTTTAATGCCAGCTGGTTCAAAACTAAAGAATGTTCCAGTTCGACCGCAACCTGCTTGAACATCATCGACAATTAGTATGATATCGTAATTTCTACAGAGACGTTCTACTTCACGCAACCATTTAAAGCTTGCGGGATTAATGCCGCCTTCGCCTTGTACCGTTTCGAGAATCATAGCTGCTGGCAAATCTAAACCACTGCTGGCATTAGCTAAATATTTTTTGAGAAAGGTCAAAGATTGATCTTCTTCTAAAAACGTATCGAACGGCATAGACGTCGTATTGTTAAGCGGTACTCCGGCTCCACCGCGATTGTATGCGTTGCCTGTTACAGACAATGCGCCAAGCGTCATGCCGTGGAAACCGTTCGTAAAGCTTACAATATTTTGTCGTCCCGTTACTTTGCGGGCGATTTTCAATGCACTTTCGACTGTATTCGTCCCAGTAGGTCCAGGAAACATTACTTTATAGTCCATGTTTCTCGGCTGCAAGATCACTTCGTTAAATCGTTCAAGAAATTCTTTTCGAACCGTCGTCCCCATATCCAAGCTATGTGAAATTCCATCATCTTGAATATATTTAATCAGTTTTTCTTTCATTCTATCGTTGTTGTGGCCGTAGTTCAAAGCACCTGCGCCGGCAAAGAAATCGATATATTCTTTACCTTCCGTGTCCCACATCTTATAGCCTTTTGCTTTGTTGAATACTGTTGGGAAACTTCTGCTGTAACTTCTCACTTGCGACTCGCGATTCTCGAATACTTCCATTACTTTCTGACTTTTTGTCAGTACCATGTGTAATTAATTCCTCCGTTAGATTCTGTATTTTTCCAGTGTCAAGTTGCGGCAATCGGCCAGTTTCTCAGAATGGTCCAATGCGGAACAGTTTTTCTGATTCGTGCCCGCCACCCGGGAATTGATCTTTCGTATAACCATCTGTGATTGTGCATTCCGTCTCTAAGTCACGTGCTAAGCCTTTAAATAGATTTTTTGACGGAATATTAGATGGCGTAACTGTCGTTTCTAGATACCGAATATTCCGACATTCATCACTTTGCAAAATCGTATGCAACATACGAGAAGCCAAACGCTTACCTCGTACAGATTCATCGACTGCCACTTGCCAGATAAACAAGGTATCTTGCGCTTTTGGTTGAATAAAGCCTGAAATGAAGCCGACAAGCTTTCCGTGATCTTCTACTACGATACTCGTGTCGCTGAATTGATCTGCCCACAGCAAATAACTGTAGGAGGAATTCAAATCGAGTATTTTCGTATCCTTAATGAGCTGCCAGATGAACTTTCCATCTTCTACAGTCGGCATACGAAATGAATACGGATCGTTCGGATCTAGCCCTGCAATCGAAACTTTGTGTTTAGTTTCCAAACAGTTTCTCCTCCAAGTTCTCTTACATGTAGTTTTACAAATTTTCATCATCTGAAATTCTCTAAGATGTGTGCTTCTTCATCCGAGAACACCATCTAACTGAAATACGTTCGTCGAATAGTCATCAATGTGAGGTTTTAAGGACCGAGCAAACACGCTCGGCAGATTCTTCTTATGAATCTAGCGGATATAGCAAGGGTACTTACGTAGAAAAGCCAAAATGGAGATTCGTGCTGGCTACTATGGGTGCTATCTTTCTGCCTTGCGGTATGAAGTGCAAAAAAGAGCGCCTTTACAAAAGCGGGGAGCTTTTGTTCATGGAAACAGCAGATATATTAAAGATTCGCTGATATGAAAGACACTTTCAATATCTTGAATTTACTACCATACGCATTCATCCAACCAACGTTCACACACTGGTGAAGAAGCAAACTATGTGTCTCCTCTGACACTGGTTGTAATTATAGGAAACTCTGAAAACGTTGTCAACAGTAAATATATCAATTTATTTATTTGATTAAAAAGTAAAGTACTGATAAGTCAGTCAGCGTATAGCCTAAGAGGGAATATAAAAAACCGGAAACAATTTTCGTTTCCGGTTGAATTTTATGAAAACAATATCTTTTCTAATTCCATTGGTGCAATATATGTATCCCCTTGATAAACACGCATATTACCACCTGAAATTTCATCGATCAACATGATGTTTCGCTCAGGATCGCGACCAAATTCCAATTTGATATCATATAGCTCTAACCCTTTTTCCGCCATCTCTGATCGAACGACTTCAGAAATTTGTTGAGTTAATTCTTTAAGCGTTGCGTATTCTTCATGCGTTAAAATATGAAGTTGCGCCAAAGCATCTTCTGAAATAGGTGGATCTTGACGTTCATCGTCTTTTAGCGTCACTTCCACGAAAGCATCCAATACTTGCCCTTCTTCAGCATACGCACCGAATCTGCGCAAGAAACTTCCGACCGCACGGTATCGACAAATCACTTCTAATCCTTTACCAAAGACCGTAGCAGGTTTCACCGTCATCGTTACTTCATCCAGATCAGCATCGATGTAATGTGTTGGTACGTTTTGCTCCTCCAATTTCTCGAAAAAGTATTTCGTCATGCGAAGCCCAGACTTCCCAGCACCATCAATCGTCAGGCCTACTGTGTTAGCACCTGGATCGAATACACCATCTTCCCCTGTTACATCATCCTTGAATTTCAATAGCACGTGGCCATCTTCCAAGCGGTAGACGTCTTTCGTTTTACCAGAATAGGTTAATTTCATCCGTACGATTCTCCTCTATTCATAAATGTGTACTACCTATTCAGTATAAAGCACTTTGACGAGAAGAAAAAGTATTGTTTGACGAAAGTTGATAGGCATCACTGCAGATTTCACAAAATACTCTTATACTTAGGATCACAAGTACACTTTAAAGAGGAGGAAATGAATCATATACTTTCATACAGTTACCTTCTATCTTTAATTGCAGCGCTTTTTGAAATTCGTACTAAGTAGCATACGTACTCTTCCATCAAGGCAAGTATGGAACCGACTCTACAAGAAGCAAGCATCCTTTGAAACAACAAAATTATGGAAATCACTGTAAATGGTGTATAAATCGGTATCGGTAATCAAATCGCTGAATGCGTACATATGTAAAAGAAACTCTTTTCATTCCGCCATACACATGATATGCTAGACATGAAAACTAAATATTTTGACCATTAGGGGAATCCTTCACAAGGACTGAGAAAAGAGTGTGGCTCTGAAACCCTTATCACCTGAACAGATTAGCACCTGCGGAGGGAAGTGGCGAGTCGTTCCGGATATATTTCTGTCGACATTTCTACCACTTTCCGATTCGGGAAGTGGTTTTTCCTATTGGAGGGGAATGAATGAAATTACTTGGCGTGACCGACGACCGTCTTTCAATTGATGAACTGACGCTACACTTGCAGCAGACTGCACCGTTTCTTGACGCCATCATTTTGCGGGAAAAGTCCAAGACAGATGAACAGCTTGTAAATATAGTCACGCGCCTTGCAAGTGCTGGATTTCCACTCAACAAGCTCATTCTACATGCCAGACCTCACCTAGCTAGCAGGCTGAACCTATCAAAAGTACAGCTGACCGGTTATGGCATGTCTTTACCAGATGCACATCAGGAATTTCCTGAGCTGGCATTCGGTTGCTCGATTCATTCGTTGGCAGAAGCAAAGGAAGCTGTGAAAGAAGGAGCAGACTGGCTTTTGTACGGGCATGTTTTCGAGACGAAATCGAAACCTGGACTGCCAGCGCGCGGAACGGAGGAATTGTTTTCTATTGCAGAGTGTAGTTCGATTCCCGTGTATGCGATCGGCGGAATTCAGCCGCATCACTTGCCCAATTTACAGCAAAACAATGTAGCAGGTGCTGCCGTATTATCCCCTATGCGTTCACTAAAAGTCTTACAAAGTTATAGAAATGGAGTGTCGTCTGATGGAGAAAATGATTGATTTGAACGGAAAATCGTATTCGGTCGTTCCGGAAGTAGGGACGATTCAGCAGTTACTTGAGCATTTAGGACTTGGCGATCGTATTTTGATTGTGGAGAAAAACAAAGAGATTTTGCAGAAAGATTACTATGACGCACCAATTATGGACCGAGACCAAATTGAAATCATACATTTTGTAGGAGGCGGATGAAAATGTTAAAAATAGCAGATAAAAAATTCTCTTCACGGTTATTACTAGGTACGGGGAAATATCCTTCATTTAAAATACAAAAGAAAGCAGTTGAGGTATCAGAAGCAGAAATCCTGACGTTCGCGGTACGACGCATGGATATTTTTGAGAAGTCACAGCCCAATTTCCTCGAACAACTAGATTTAACACGCTATACATTGCTACCGAATACGGCAGGAGCGAGCACAGCAGAAGAAGCTGTACATATAGCACGTCTCGCAAAAGCATCCGGACTCTGCGACATGGTAAAGGTGGAAATCATCGGGTGTAGCCGTTCATTGCTCCCCGATCCCGTAGAAACATTACGCGCGTCTGAAATGCTGTTAGAGGAAGGCTTCATTGTATTACCCTATACGTCAGACGACGTAGTGCTTGCAAGAAAACTATGTGAATTAGGTGTTCACGCTATCATGCCAGGTGCTGCGCCGATCGGTTCGGGCAGAGGCATTCTGAACCCACTGAATTTATCCTTTATTATTGAGCAATCCAATGTACCCGTCATCATTGACGCAGGCGTCGGCTCGCCAAAAGACGCGGCTTTTGCGATGGAACTCGGAGCAGACGGCGTTTTACTGAATACCGCAGTATCCGAAGCTGCAAATCCTGTCATGATGGCAGAGGCAATGAAGTTGGCGATTGAAGCGGGACGTCTCGGCTATAAGGCAGGACGTATGCCAGTACGCGATTATGGCGTAGCTAGCAGTCCGACTGAAGGGCTCGTGACAAATTGAGCAGTAAATATTCTCGGCAAGAGCTGTTTGCACCTATCGGACTAGTTGGGCAACAACGTATTCGCGAAGCAAAAGTTTTCGTCCTAGGAGCTGGTGCACTAGGCTCTTCCGGAGCGGAGATGCTGGTGCGTGCAGGTGTCGGCGAACTGACGATTGTCGATCGCGATATTTTGGAGTGGACTAATCTTCATAGACAACAATTATACACAGAGCAAGATGTGATCAATCAATTGCCGAAAGCGATCGCAGCGGAAAGTCGATTACGTGCTATCAATAGCGATGTGAAAGTTCGCGGGATTGTGGCGGATGTAACGCCTGAAAACGTCCTCGAGTTATTCGAAGGACATCAGTTCATTCTCGACGGCACAGATAATATAGAAACTCGGTTACTAGCAAACGACGCCGCATTACAACTCGGCATACCATTTTTCATGGGTGCTTGCGTCGGTAGCTACGGGCTGACGTTTCCTATCGGCGTAAAAGAAGGATCACCCTGCTTGCATTGTCTGCTCGAAGCTTTGCCGCCACAGTCATTGACTTGCGATACAGTCGGCGTCATCTCGCCAATCGTCGTCACAACTGCCGCCCGTCAAACCGCCGAACTGCTGAAGTGTATAACGGGCGCGACGATGGAACCCCGCCTTGAATCCGTTGATTTATGGACAGGCGAACGCGCCGCAATGAACGTGCAAAGCATGAAGAAACCTGGTTGTCCAAGTTGCTCAGACACCCCTGTCTATCCTTATCTGTCTGCCAACGAAGTCATGCGGACCGCTGTACTGTGCGGACGCGACACCGTGCAACTGACATGGCCGAAAAATCGACAAGTAGAACTAATACCATTCGCCGAATCCATCCGCGATATCGTTTCTAATTTAAAACAAAACCCTTATTTAGTTTCCTGTGAATATAACGACCATCGCCTCGTGTTATTCCGCGATGGCCGGATGTTGGTGCATGGAACGAAGGATATCACGGCTGCTCGGAAGATTGTGGCTGGTTTGCTCGGGTGATGGTTGGAGAATAGAGCAGTCGTGCATGGTTTCATGAGCGGATAACGTGTCTGATAGAGCGGGTAGCTGGCGACATTGAGCGCTCGTGCGATTTTATGAGCGGTACACTCGCTGGATTGAGCGGGTAGCGTGTCGCATAGAGCGGGTAGCCCGTTACATTGAGCGCTGCCACGATTCAATGAGCGGCTTCACGAGTAAACTCTGGATTGAGCAGATAACATGTCACATAGAGCGGATAGCCGGTTACATTGAGCGCTCCCACAGTTTTATGAGCGCTTAACACGCTATATAGAGCAGTTAACACAACGTATAGAGCGCTCCACATCGAACATAGAGCGCGCCCCCACAATCCCACAAATAAAAAAACGCTTCAGAAAGCCATAAAATGGCCGTCTGAAGCGTTTATTTCATTACTTATTCAACATCCCACTCACTCAGTCAAACCCAAATCCTTCTCAGCCGTACTCTCCAGCTTTAACACACCATCCGTCATTTTGTACACCTTATCCACGTACTTAATCAACCGTACATCATGTGTCACAACAATGGTCGCCGTCTGATTGGACTTCGTTTCATTACGCAACAACTCCATGACTTCAAACGCTCGATCAGAGTCGAGTGAAGCGGTAGGCTCATCTGCTAAAAGAATTGACGGCTTACTGAATAACGCTTTGGCAATCGCCACACGCTGCCGCTCACCGCCCGATAAATCGGAAGGATAATTCTTGTGTAACTTAGTAATACCTAAATCCTCGTATAACTTACGTTGCTCGTCTTTCGACATATTATCTTTCTTCACTTTATTCAGCAATTCCAGCTGCTCGTCAACAGTTAAAAACGGCACGAGGTTGGAAGCTTGCAAAATAAAACCAATTTCCTGTAATCGGACTTTAGAACGCTGCTTTTCATTCAGCTGCGATAACTCTTTGCCATTAATGATGACTTGCCCTTCGCTTGGAGATTGCAGACCGCCAGCCACTGTCAGGAACGTACTTTTACCTGAACCGGACGGACCGATGACTGCGACCAATTCGCCACGTTCGACTAAAAAATTGGTCTCCTTCATCGCTTCAACGAGCGTATTGCCTTCACCAAACGTCTTTTTCGCGTTTCGTAATTCCAGTACCATCGTCTTACCCCCCTATTGCTTCGAGCGGATCAATTCGGATAATCGTCCAAACCGAAATGACAGCTCCCAGAATCGCCACTACTATTAAAATCAAACCATAAAGTATCATGGTAGGTATATCGAACATGATAGGAACTGCATTTGGTAGGAAGCTTCCCGCAAGTAACGTTAGACCAAAGGCGAGGACAACCCCGATTAGCGCAAGAATGAATGTCTGTGCGACAACGGATCTTGCCAAATAGGCACTGGAAATCCCCTGCGCTTTCATCAGACCGAACATACTGATTTTTTGTACAGTCAATACGTACAAGAAAATCGCAACGATTGCAGCTGAAATGACAAATAGGAAGTAAATCATATACGTTAACGTCAAATTCTGTTCTGTATAGCCCGGCAGATTCTCGATAAACGTTTCTGTTTCAATGATTTCCGTATTGTCGGGCAAGGATAGTGTATCCCAGTCTTTATCTTTGACGACAACCGCATTGACTACGT
Organism: Sporosarcina ureae DSM 2281; assembly: GCF_000425545.1. Lineage (GTDB taxonomy): Bacteria > Bacillota > Bacilli > Bacillales_A > Planococcaceae > Sporosarcina > Sporosarcina ureae. The sequence goes on from NZ_AUDQ01000008.1 coordinate 22,493, forward strand.
CTTTATTCATTGTATAGGCGTCACCGAATTTAATTTTCTGCATATCATTTAACTTCATGTAGAGAATAGGCGATGCATTAAAACGCGCTTTTTCCGTGAAGCCGACAATCGTCAGTTCCGTATCGGATGATGACAACTCGAGTGTATCTCCAATTTTAAAGCCTTCATCTTTCAACACGTCGGATGCTACGACACCGTTTTGAACGTAAAACGTTGGGTCTCCTTCACTAACTTCTGGCTTAATGAACTCTTCCCTATCAATACCGAAGAGCATAACATTTTGCTTGGTATCACCATTGTTCGCAATGGCACCCATTTGGCTGACAACAGCCGTTTCTTTCGCATCCAGCTCATCGGCTACTTCCTTGTTGAGTGCCGATTCGTATAAACTCTTATCCGATTCCTCTGTCAGTAAAACCGCATCGACATTCCAAGTGTCAATCGCTTCCCTGTTCATGCTGGCTAATCCATTTGCCAGTCCGGATAGGAAAAACACAAGGAACGACACCAATAGCAAAATCGATGTAATGAGTAAAAATCGTAATTTATTCTTCTTGATTTCGCTCCAGGCTAAAAACATTCATTCTCACTCCTTTTAATCGGATATTTATAGCTACTTCTTTCGATATGCCATGAATCAAGATAATTCATAGTCTGATCTTCCTTTTTATCCTACCGACACGAACAAACTGCTATTTTCTAATTTGTTCATACTTTGTATAATGTTCATATAAGTTAATAATACATAGCTCTAACTATAAATACTAGAACAATTGACTGCATAGACCTATTTTATACTTTTTGATTTCCTGCTGATCAAAAAACCTACGATGAAACCATATACAGCGTGTCCGGCAACCCACCAGAACAAGGAAACCATGTTCGTGACATTTGGTGTTCTGTCAGAAAACGAAGTCGTCGGATACAGCACTAAACCGATGGCGACATTCACTAAAAAAGGGAACATAATCGCATGATTGCGGATGAAACCACTACTTTTATCGTACAACATCACCAGTATGATACAGAGCACCACCGAGACGATCAGATGAAAAAACACTTCAATTACTTCTGGAAATGCATACTCTTTTATAATAGGTATGTAATCTACATTCAACAACAACGTATATACTTTGTGCCCTGTAAGCGACTGCACGGCTTTTAAAAAAACAGCAAGAAAAATACCCGTTACGATACCGATCCACGTACCTTGTACACTATATGTAGTTTTCATTTTGACACCTTCCTAGAATGTAAAAATAACAGATTTGACTTGTCTCGTCAAATCTATGTATAATGTTAGACATGAAGAACAGAGCGATAATTGATCGCTAATTCTAGTACACAGAAAGGTTGATTGCTTTGAAGCCGTCGTCTGAAACCCCTACGTATACAATTAAACAGGTTGCAGATCAAACAGGCTTGTCGAGGCAAGTCTTGAGGAAGTGGGAAGAGCGCTATGATATCGTGATTCCACAGCGTCTCGATAATGGCTATCGAATCTATCATGATGAGGACATTCGGTTATTTTTGTTGATGAAGCGCTATGCAGAAGATGGTTTTGCGCTATCACAAGCAGCTGAAATGGCCAAATCCCAGAAGAACTCTACTATTTCATCGAATCCTAAAAATACCTATTTAGAAGATACATTGAGCGATTTATTGCGCCACGGTACAAATTGTGATGAGCTAGAATTAAACTTCTCCTTACAAGCGGCCTATCATCGATTAGGACTTGAACACTATCTGCAGCAAATCGTCATTCCATTTTTACAACAAGTAGGCGATCACTGGGCAAGTGGTGAATGGGATGAATATCAAGAAGCCTTGTCGAGTTTGGTCGTACGGGATCAACTCGTCCAGCTACGGCGCAACTTTCACTATCGGGAAGACTCCCCTATATTACTTGGCGCTTGCCTCCCACATGAATCACATGAAATTCCGGTGCATATTTTTTTACTGCAACTCATGCTCAAAGGTTGGCGTACAGCGATGATTGGATCTACACCAGCTCCTGGCGCTATCCAGTCTCTTGTAGAAAAGATCCAGCCTGCCAAAGTGTTGTTGTCGGCATCCACTACGTTTCCGTTTGAGAAAGATCCGCAGATGATACAGGAGTTGGACGAGTTTGCAGGCCAACATCCTAGTACCGAATTTTATCTGGGCGGATATGGAGCGTTCATTTGGGCGGATCGGCTGCATCTACAACATATTCATCTACTTGAATCAATTGACGAGATTTAAGAATTTTTACATGTATCATACGCTGCCAATGCACGCGCACGGGCTGCTTGGTGGTCAACGATCGGAGCGGGATAAGTTGTACCAATCGTAACTCCTGCTGATTCCAACACTTCATTCGGTGCTTTTGCTGGTTGAAATACATACTTTACTGGCATATCCGTTAACTCGGGTAGCCACTTTTTTATATACTGCGCTTCTCCGTCAAATTTCTCCGCCTGAAGAATCGGATTAAACACTCTAAAATATGGTGAGGCATCAAAGCCACTGCCCGCCACCCATTGCCATCCCAACGCGTTGTTCGCTAAATCCAAGTCCACGAGCGTCTCTTCAAACCACGCCATGCCCTCCCGCCAATTGATCAATAAATGCTTGATCAAAAAGGAAGCTACGACCATCCGCACACGGTTATGCATATATCCAGTTTCCCATAATTCCCGCATTCCCGCATCGACTAACGGATAGCCGGTATGCCCTGTTTTCCAAGCCTCGAGCTGACCATCTGCAGGTTGCCACGGAAACTTTTCAAACTCCGGTCGCACAGGTTTCGTCAACATCTCTGGAAAGTACAGTAGCTGGTACTTATCGAAATCCCGCCACGCCAATTGCCGAATAAAAGCTTCCACTTGCTGATCACCGACGTCCTCCGCCGCTGCTACCGCGCCATGCCATAGCGAACGTACGCTGACATTTCCCCAAGCCAAGTAAGGCGACATTCGTGAAACACTAGCTTTTGCAGGAAGGTCCCGTTCCACTAAATAATCGTATAATCCACTATCTCGGAACGTTTCCCAGCATTCTATTGCGGCTTTTTCTCCAGGTTGCCAATGATTGGCGAGCTTGTCATACCAAGGTTTATCCGATAACAGGCCCCATTGATCTGAAGACAATGACTGTAGTGTAGCAGTAGACGGCACGAGTTCAGGCGCCGCAAGCGGTGTCGCGATCGGTTCTTGGCGCAGTCGCCTCCAAAACGGCGTAAATACTTTATATGGCTGATTCGTTTTATTAAAAATCGCATCAGGCGCAACGAGTAGTGTCCCTTGGAATGAACGCACTTGAACACGCCTTTTCTCACAAGCCTCTGCTACTTCACGTTCTGCTACACGGCTTTCCGGATCGTACAATTCATTGAAAACAAGCTGATCAGCCCCGCTTTCATCTATCAACTTCATCAACTGTTCAACAGGTTGTCCTTGCCTGACCACGAACTGGGTCTGCTGCTCCGCAAAACGCTCGATTATTTCCAGCAAACTATGATGCAACCACCAATCGGATGCTGCATACCGCGTTTCTGGCAAAATGAAAACGGGCAACACTTCACCATGTGCCGCCCCCTCCACCAATGCTGGATGATCATGCAAACGCAGATCGTTTCGGAACCAAACTATTGTTTTACTCACTCTGTTCACTCCTTTTACTTCCCTTAAAACGCACCCGATCCACCGCCTCCACCACCGGTTCCTCCGCCTCCACTGCTACTATCACTACTTGGAGCGTTGTTTGATACATTGGATGACGCTTGGTTGAAAGAACCTGCGAGGAATACCGGATTATAGACCGCGCCTCCGTAATAAGAGTTTTCATACTGCGCGTCTCCTGTACCCTGTCGATATCTATCTTCATTACGCGTACGATTTTGATCAAGTTGCTTCTGGGCACTGACGAAATCCTTATAATACGAATCCAGTTCAGGGTGCTTCACACCTACTCCGTAAATCAGCACACGGAATCGATCATCAAGCGATAGTCCTTCCCATTTCTTCGTATCTAGTTCCTTCATCCATTGACCTACTCGCTCCCACTCGAGCTTGAGCAAAATCCCTTCATAATTATACGGACTGTAAAACAAGGCGAATCCAAATGCAACCAAAGTCAAAATCCCGACTATGACTAGCTGTACATACAATTCATAATTGATAAAGGAGATCGCGAATCCGATCCCAAGCACACCGATTAGACTTAAGATTACACGTTCTTTCGTAGTCTTGACCTTCAGATCATATTCATTCAATTCTGCTTTTAAAAAATCTTTCCACATGACAAACTTCTTATCAAATGCTTCATAATTCTTCTTTTCTTTTGTGTATCTTTTCAACTCGCTCAATGTAAACTTTTGATCATGGCCGATTTGGAAAAATAACAACTGAATCAGGTGCTTCTCGTGTTCTAATCTGACATTTGCATCGACCAACTCAAACTCCTCATCAGATAGTTGTTTCACATTCCCTTTACGGACGAGATCAAGCAGCGCCGCGGACATCAGCTCGACGGAAGCTACTCCATTCTTGAAAAGAAGTACGGCCGGTAAGCTCATATCATTTGCAGGAACGTAGAAACCATTCGATTCCATCTGATAGTGCGCTTCCCTAACGTATCTTTTCCTCCTAGTATTCGCAATGAATCCAATAAAACCGACTCCAAGAATACCCGCCACTGTACTAACACCACCCACAGTGCCGATCATCTTTTGATTCTGTATGAACTTCTGACGTGACATAGCTGCCATTTCTTGATCCTTTTTCAACGTCGGACGGATGTCACTATCTACTGCAGTCATTTCCGGAAATAAAGACGACTCATAAACTACACGAATATCTCCATCATCACCTGCACGGACTTCTCCTAATGAAAATACGACCGTTCCATCCGGTTGTACCTTCCCTGTATTTTCCGCACTATCATAGCCGATGAACATCACATCAGACGCTTGACTAGGAGGCACGATTTTAATCGTCATATTGCCATAATCGGTTTCATTACGACGGTCAAAAAATGGCCAGTAAAACTGCGCACCATCATTATATTTTTCCATTCCGTTCCTAATGGTGTACTGCAAATCGAAGATCACGACTTCACTGTCTCCTTTGCGGTGTACACGATATTCAGTATCGCGCTTCTCGATTTCTAACTCTTTACCCTTTTCAAAGGCAGTAAAGTCTTTAATTGAAGCCCCTCTTTTCGGTTGAATTTCTCGAATGATCCCGTTAAATTCACTGTCAAAATCATACGTATGCTGCTCCTTAACCTGAACAGTGCCATCCGGTTCCAACTGCGCGTTGATTTTTACATCCGAAATGCTGAAATCTACAGCTCCAGCTGTCGTCGGCAGAACAAGGAAAGCGAGTAAAGCGACAAGTAACAGTTTCCATTTCATAAAAAATCACCTCTTATCAGGAGTATACGATAAGAGGTGATCAATAGATTCATTTATTGGCAGAATCTTAGGAATACAATACAGCTATTCTCTACAATTTCATTACTTTATAAAAATAGACACCCATCGAACCAAATAGTAGTACGAGTATCGTGATGAAGATGGGCATGTTTAATGAATCGATTCGAGACAAAGCGATATCGGTCGTCTGCCATATTAAAAAGACAAATAATAGTGTCGAAATGTTTTTAGTGACGTTCATAAATAGTACACCATAGCGGTATTGGATTTCTACGTTATCAGGACGCAAATTCAAGTAATTATACGCATGCGGATACTTCTCCAGCATCCACATCCCTACCCACATGACCACACCTATGATTGGCAACAGCAGTAATTCCATTCTTGAACCATAACGGTCCACTTCCCCACCCGCACCAAAATGCGCAGGAATACGGTCCGGCAATTGATCCCACTGCAGCACTAAATAGACGAGAGCAGCAGCAAATAAAGCGATAACCAACACATCGAACGCTTTTGCAACAACAGGTTTCTCTATGTCCAGCTTCGGTTTTTTCGTCTCCATACCCTCGCCACCTCACTTATGATTCCGTTGCACTCGTCATTTCAAATACATCAAAGACGTTCTCTTTAATATTAAGCGAGATGATCTTGCCTTGTTTCTCATAGAAATGAATGGATCCTCTGCGGTCTTCCATCATTTCCGTCCAGCCCCATTCCTCAATCGTACGCAAATAATGATCTGGCGGATTGCCTTCGGAGTCACCAATTCCCTTCAACTTATACTTCGCCGATTTAGAAATCTCTCCTACGCAATCCTCAGCTTTCACTTCGTACGCTTCTTTCGGAACAGGGAACCCTTGATTGATGATTGCCATGCGGTAGCCGTCTTCTTGACTATATACGTTGGAACAGCCAGTTAGTACTAAGATGGACATCACAGCCAACAGCGCAAGTAGTTGTTTCATATGTCTTCCTCCCGTTTCACGAATTCATTGAATCCATCGTACTAGGAAATATTGACATTGTCACCCACGTTTTTGTGACGAATTAACGTAACTTTTGCACGATAACTACTTTTAAATAATTAAATTCTGGATAGTCCCGTGGCGTACGGAAATCTCTTGGTAATGAGGATTCTTCCAGTACTTTATAACGTATATCTGTCTCTTTAAATGCTTGCTCAATAAAGCCTTTGAACTTCTTCATACTAAAGCTCGCGTTATTCGTAGAAGCTACAATAATACCGTTCTTCTCCGTAACCGCAATCGCTTCTTTCATCAGCATAGGATAATCCTTCGCTGTACTGAATGTGTACTTCTTCGAACGCGCAAAGCTCGGCGGGTCCAGTACAACTAGTCCGAATTTCATGTCATGACGCTTCGCATAACGGAAATAATCAAAGACATCCATTACTTTAATATCCTGTTGCTCGTAATCGATACCATTGACACTGAACTGCTCAATCGTCTTTGCAACACTGCGCTTCGCCAAATCCACACTCGTCGTCTTCACCGCACCACCTAATGCAGCCGCAACTGAAAACGCCCCTGTATAAGAGAACGTATTCAACACTTCGCGACCTTCCGAGTAGTTGTCTCGAATCGTCTCGCGTACATCACGTTGATCAAGGAAAATCCCAGTCATCGCGCCATCATTCAAATCAATCGCAAAGTTCATGCCATTTTCCTTAACAATGATTGGGAAGTCTCCAGGCGTTCCTTTAACAAAATCATCCTGCTCGACATACTGCCCCTTCGAATCAAAACGCTTCTTCTCATAGACCGCTTTATAATCCCCACGCTTATCCAACACATTATAGACATGGTGACGGAACGCATAAATACCTTCACTGTACCAACTAACCATATAGTAGCCATCGAAATAATCGATCGTCAAACCACCGATTCCATCGCCTTCCCCATTAAACAAACGGTAAGCCGTCGTATCCGGATCATTAGCATACGCCTCACGACGCTCAAAAGCCGTCGCCATTTTCTGATCGAAGAAATCAAAGTCGATCTCTTCTCTTTCATTCGAAGTCAGCACCCAGCCAATTCCTTTATTTTGAATTCCATAATAACCCGTAGCCAAATATTTATGGTACCGATCCGTCAAACGAATCAAACTACCTTCCTTCGCCTGAATCTCACTTGTCATCACAGCATCCTTCAAAATCAAAGGATACCCCTTCTTCAAAGCCACCGTGCCCTGTGCATTTAACTGTATTTCAACTAATTTACTCATATCGTCATCCTCAAAGTGTATTTTCTCCATTATCGCATGGATGAACCAAAAGTGAAAGGTGGCGCTTAGAGTCGACATCTCATGAAAACGTACTTTTACGACATTTACTCATCCTTCACTTACAATGAAAGTACAACATTAACCAAACAGGAGGAATTCACATGAACATCATCCCTTTAGGCATCTGGGGTGGCTATCCGAAAGCCAACAGCGCCACCTCTTCATTTCTCATCGAACACGAAGGATTTCATTGCCTGTTCGACTGCGGCAGCGGCGTACTTTCATCCCTGCAAAATTACATCGAACTGGACCAACTCGATGCTGTCGTCATCAGTCATTACCACGCCGACCACATAGCGGACATTGGTAGTCTACAATACAGCCGGTTAATCCAGTATTATCTCGGACAACCGTCACCCATCTTGCCAATTTATAGTCACGCACGAGACAAAGAACAGTTTGAGAAGCTGACGTATAAAGAGCAAACGCAAGGTATTGAAATTCAAAAAAACAAATCCGTTAAAATTGGCCCATTCACTGTTACGTTTTGTCCCACCATCCATCCTGTCTACTGTCTCGCAATGAAGTTCACAGTAGACGGCAAGTCTGCTGTTTTCACAGCCGATACGGAATGGTCCGACAAGCTCGTGACATTCTCGCAACACGCAGATATCATATTCTGCGAGGCCAATCTATACGAAGAACATCTCGGCAAATCACCAGGTCACATGGCAGGTAGCCAAGCAGGAAACATGGCACAGCAAGCAGACGTGGGACAACTCGTCCTCACCCATCTGCCACATCATGGTGATATAAATGAGATATTAAATGAAGCTGGAAAAACGTTTAGTGGTTCGGTGGAGATTGCGGAAGTTGGGAAGAAGTATACAATATTTTAAAACTGGGAGAGTAAATTAGTTAGTACAGGGGGATGGAAGCGCCAGCTGGTGGACGCTTTCCTATGGGCACGCAGGAGTCACCGTCAGCTTCCACTTCCAACCTACGTTGATAGTGGAGGTACTCAGATCACTCACTGTAGGTATTGTGTGAAATACGATTACGTTTTTGACTTTTTTAGGTTCAAGCACAAAAGTTCATTTCCGATTACAAGCATCACTTCAATGCACAACAGAAAGTGTCACCCACTCAGATTGCAAGGGATTGGCGCGGAGGAGGGGCGACTCCCAGAGGATCAGCTCGACAGGTGAGACAACCAATAGGGAGCTCGCGACCTGGTTGGCTCACCGCGAGCCCTCAGGAAAGCGTCCCCTCCGCAGCGCCAATCCCCCACCCCAACAGCCTTCCAATTAAAAAAGACCTTTGCAAATACCGCAAAGGTCTCCTAACTTCTTATAAAAATACAATAACTGCCAAGATCGCTGCCAGCACAATACGATAAATCGCAAACGGCATTAACTTGACCTTTGAAATCAACTTCAGGAAGAAACGGATCGAAATCAGCGCGAACACAAACGCACTCAAGAAACCAACCACGTAAAACCCTATGTCATCCATCGACATATACTCCCAGTTCTTCATCACCGACACCAGGCTCGCACCCATCATAATCGGAACCGCCATGATGAACGTGAAATCAGCAGCCGTCCGGTGATTCATGCCGAACAATACACCTCCAGAAATCGTCGCGCCCGAACGAGAAAACCCTGGCCACAACGACAAACACTGAACCAGTCCAACTGTAAATGCTTGTTTATATGTAATCTGATCCAACGTCTGTACTCGCGGTTTTTTCGGCCCAAACTTATCCGCAGCAATCATCAGCAATGCACCAGCAACTAGCGCATAAATAACCGTTTCTACACCGAATAAATAATCATCGATCAAATCCTTGAACGCAAAACCGAAAATTACAGCAGGCAACATACCAACGATGACGTGTAGCAAATTAAAGCGTTCACTCATCTTCACTCCGCTATCCACTTTATACAAACCGACTAAACTAAATAGCCGTTTCCAAAATACAACGACTACAGCTAAGATTGAACCGAGCTGAATCACGATCTTAAATGTAATCGCGGGATATTTCCCAAGGAATTCTTCCGTCTTCAACCACATATCGTCGACAATAATCAAATGACCTGTCGAAGAAACGGGCGCGAATTCCGTCATTCCTTCTACGAATCCTAAAATCAATGCTTTAATTAAATCAAATAATTCCATATGACTCTCTTTCCGCGAAGGTCTCCCTTCTGCTATTCTATTTTCTATTATCCAGTTTACCATGACGTAACAAACAGTGGATAAGTTTCAGACAGAATATTTTTATCCACATGTGCACACTTTTTATTTTTACAAATAACTGAATAGTTATGCACATAGTGCGTGGATAGATTGTGGGGAAGTTAGTAATTTCAGACTATTTTCATTATAAATACTTTTTATCCACAGTTTTATCGTCTATCTACTAATATGTCGTAGCTTTTACTTGTAGACTAGTAATCCGTTAATTTATTTTGAAACGCATAAATAACCGCCTGTGTGCGGTCTTGGACTTCCAATTTCGATAATAGATTACTGACGTGAGTCTTAACAGTTTTTAACGCAATGAATAGTTCATCTGCTATTTCCTGATTGGATTTACCTTTAGCCAATAATAATAATACTTCTAGCTCACGATCGGTTAAATCTTCATGCAAGGCATGTGTTTGACCACCGCGCATTTTTGTCATCATTTTAGACGTCACTTCCGGCTCGAGCACAGTTTGCCCCTGCATCGTTTCCCTAATTGCATCCGCCACGCGTTTCGCATTGGACGTCTTCAAAATATAGCTGACAGCCCCTGCTTCAAGTGCGGGGTATAATTTATCATCGTCAAGGAAGCTAGTGACGATAATGACTTTCGCTTCCGGCCATTTGTCGATAATCGCAGCCGTCGCCTCAGCGCCGTTCATAACTGGCATGACCATGTCCATCAAAATAATATCCGGACGTAAATCCAGTGCTTTTACGACACCGATCTGACCATTTTCTGCCTCCGCAATCACTTCGATATCTGGCTGCATCTGTAAATACGTCGATACGCCAATGCGCACCATTTCATGATCATCTACCAACAGAACTCGAATCATCCGTCAGCTCCCCTTTCAAAATCGGTAATTTCACTTCCACGATCGTTCCTTGAGATGGCACCGAGACAATCTTACAACTACCGCCTATCTCAATCGCACGTTCCTTCACATTTTGTAAACCGTATGATCCGCCTTTGCCGTCATCTTGCTTAAACCCAACCCCATTATCTTGCACGCGCAAAATAGCCAATCCATCACGTTCAATCAATAAAATTTCTACTTCCGTCGCCTGCGCGTGGCGAAGTGTATTCGATAATGTTTCTTGCGCAATTCGGAATAAATGATCTTCCGCACCTTTAGAAAGCACAATATCTTCTAAACGATGTGTAATATCGAACGTCACTTTTTCCTGTAATTCACTCAATAACTCTTCGAGACCTTTCGCAAGCGTTTGGTTATGCAGTGCAGCCGGACGTAAATGAAGAAGCAACGCCCGCATTTCTAACTGCGCCTGCTGAACCATTCGTTCCACTTGCTGTAAGGGCTTGCGGATCGGACCTTCTTCCGCTTGTTCCGCAAGTGCCGACAACAGCATGGACGCCGCGAACAATTGTTGGGACACAGAGTCATGTAATTCTCTCGCCAATCTTTGGCGTTCTTGAACAATACGTTCTTGAATCATTTTATCTTGTGTCTCGACTCGCTCATCCGTAATCTTACGCAAACTATTTCGCTGTGCTTCGAGTACTTCATATAGCTGTTCAATGGAACGATTCGTTTGTTTTTTCATTTTATTCGAGCTCGTAAATTCCTGTTTAGCATACAAATCTTGTAGTTTTCCAATAATGATATTCTCTCTGGTCCTGCTGTTCAGACTGATCCAGCTTGCAATTCCTAAGCTGATGATGAAAATCGTTGTGAACAACCAGACCAGCAACGGCATATCTGCAGCTTCTGTATCGAGTAGCAACCTCTGATATTCAGCGATGGATAAAGCAAAGAACAAATAGGAAAAGACCGCGACGATCGTACTAAACGTCAACGTTAAGAAAATGGTGCGACCAATGATTGCCTTCATTTTCTACGCACCTCCACATCGCCAATCCAAGTAAACACCGATATAATCAACTCGGGATCATTCGACCGCTTCGTTTCATAGCCATCATGTTCTTGTATCGTTTCATTAAATAATTGCTGTGAGGCCTTGCCTAAAATATTCGCTTCACCATACAGCGTGGCATAATGAATTCGCACCGGAATATCATAAGGCAGTTCAATACGCACTTTACCAAAGATTTGCCGAATCGAAATAAATGAAGCGCCTTTAGGCAATACTGTATCCGTCACATCGACATGCACATCACCAAAGAACCCTTGCATATGCATATCTTCCCACTCATACGTCGCAAATGGCGTGGATTGGACCGAGAATAAGCGGTTCCTCCACATACCTTGCGACCGTCTAACTCGGGGTTTTTGCAAATCACCAAATACTTCACTGGCCGGCGTGCCTTTCCATAATTTCATTATAATATATAATACAATTGCTAAAATCAGCAGACGTACACTCCATAACGTCAAAAGCGCGATCACTATGAAGACGATACCTGTGATTGCTGTCCATTTTCCGCGTTTTCGATAACCATAATCAAGAAATCCCCAACCGAGAAGGAGGAAGATGAAATTACCGTTTGAAAACAACATGGATTCGACGAAAGCAATTGCCAAAAGAGCAAGAAAATATACCGAAACTTTAGTAGAATTCCTCTTAGCCATTTCATTCTCTCCCTTCTCGATAGAGGAAGCGCGATGCTTCCTCTTATAGTTTACACAATATCTTGAGATTTTGCGTTAGATTTCTCTAATGAATCTAAACGCTGCTCCATTGACGAGTGCGATTGTGACGTTCTCGTTCCACCACCAAGATTTTCGATGTACGAATGCAAGTCGTCAAGTGTTGAAAACGATTGATCCGGCTTGACGAATCGATTCATCTTTTCCTGCGCACGCGTCACGTTCTCTTTGCCCATCAATTGCAACTGACGAACACGCATATCCTTCACGCGATGCTTCATCTCTTCAAACTTTCGTTCCAATGACAGCAATTCTTGCGTAGCGTCTTGGATGCTCGCAGACAAACGGGCAACTCGTCCTTCATAAGCTTCTACTTCTTCTTGCGCAAATGCGATCAACTCTGCATCTCCTGTCGCTTCAGCGAGTTCTAGCTGACGACGACGTTTCACCGCCATCAAATCCGCATCCTGACATTCGTTTTCCAATTCTTCTTTCAGTCTACCCTGGCGTTCAAGCAACTTACCAATTTCCGCTGTTTGCTTTTGTGCATCTAGGAAATATTGATTCAATAATTCAAGCGGATTTTCTTTCTTTCGTGGTTTATCCATCAAACTATTCAAGTCTTCTTGTACTGTATATTTCAATTTATGCCAAAATGCGTTCATACTGCATCTCTCCTTTTATTTTGTCAGTTCATTCCACTGGCGTTCGAAATTTGTGAACGGGTCATTGGATATGACGTTCGGGTTTACATTGCGATCGTTCCATTTGCGATATATATAATAGATTCCAATCAATGCGATGATCCCGATAAATGCACCGATGTTTGAAATCGAGCTGATTACGCTGATGATCAAGATTGTCATCCAAAATACTTTCGCGAACATCGAGTGGCTCTTTCTCCAGTAGTGGTAGCTGACAAGCGCGATTGCACCTGTAACTGCTAATGCGATAATGGGGCCTACGTTTAACGCCAGGGTTAAACCTGCCACGATTCCTAGTAATAGTAGTCCAAGTTTTTTCATGTTGATGTCCTCCCTTCATTTGTAACCTTAGTTTATAATGAATTCCGGCTTTCTCCGACGGTCCCATAGCGGATTTCTAACTCAGACTTAAGGCTGAGTGTGAGTAGGTATCGTGACTAGGGACTGTTTTGGTAGAACGATTATGCGGTTGCGAGTCTTTGTCACTCTTTGTTGGGGCGTGGCTCGACCGGCTGTTGGGCATTGAATTTAGTTAGTGTTCGTCTTTTTGACCCGCGCAGGCACGTGGGGGATTGCCTACAGCCAGGAGCCAGCTGGCAAAGTGCCGCCAGTTGTCTCCTGGCCACGGCCTACCCCGCAGTTGTGCCTGCGCTACTGAGTGGTAGTTACTTTGGTTGTGGTTGTAACAGGAACAAGATTTACGACTTGGCAATACTGACTTTCTGCTTTTGAAAAAGATGTATATGAACTGCCTTACCCACAATCCAATGAAGCGACTGCCATGGCTCCTTGCGAAAGCTATCCACCAGCTCCGTAGTGGGGACAATGACCAGTCCACTCTCAAAGCCGGTCAAGCGAGTAGCTCTTTACAAAACAGATAAACAAATGATCTTGCCAAACTGCTAGCCCATGACATTTCTTACTTGCTACCTAAATAGAATCCCAATTCCAACACAAAAAAGCTGCTCAAGAAATCCATTATGATCTCCTGAACAGCTATATTTGAATTTATTTATTTGCCTTAAGTAGACCATCAATCAAACCAGCATGCATACCTTCATGCCATGTCAGAAACTGTAGAACTTCTTCCGCAGTTTCCATCGTAATGAACTTTCCAATGGAAATGGGTGTACTCAATTGATGCACCAACTGTTGTTCGGTCAGTTGAGAAATACGCTTGCCTTGGTCTTTCATCGCAGCGAATAACTCCTCTTTCGCTGGAGGTGTGCTTGGCCAAGTAGTTGGACTCGTTCCTGGCGCAAAGAATTCTGCCCATTCCAGCTTGTCGACTGGGTAGTCATTCATTGCACGGTTAAGAAGATCTTCAGTCAATGAATAAATATGTCCTACGTTCCATCTTATGGTATTAGAAAAGCCTTCAGGTTGAGCATCCCACACCTGTTCATCTACTCGTTTAATGAGGCCCAATGTATATGCTCTTGCCAAGGAGAATTGTTGCAATGCACCCATTCATTCCACCCTTTCTTCTAATCTAAAAACAGCCTTGCACTTAGGCAGGCTGACTTTACGATTTATCTTCTTCGTTCTTTTTGATATTCTTATGCTCATTCCACTGGTCATGCGCTTCGTGGTTGTATTTACGATTATATTCTTCCTGATCTCCATACGGGAACATTTCACCGGGTGTTAGATCATGATAATTTTGGCTTGGTGATTTATTTTGACTGTAAGCGGAGGGTTTATGTTCTCCCGTTTCATCCTGTGCATTTTCTCTAAATGCTACACTTGAATCAGAATCTGCTGGATCGGCAAGAGGTAGTTCATCTGGTACTACTACACCTTCGACCACACACTGTTCCTCATTAATCTCTTCCACTTTTGGAGTTAGATCTTTTTTGTTTGGATACTTTCCGTCAACGATTGTCATATAACCATTCCTCCCTTTCATGCAATCCATAATTTATAGACCGCACTCTCTATACATACCCATATTCGCCATAAACTAAACTAATTCCTTTTAATAATCAAAAAAAGAGTAAGATAGGAATTTTATCCCATCCTACTCCGTGCTAATTTACCCACTTACGACATCAATCGTCACTTTGAATAAATCTCCATCGACTTCTACTTCCATCCGGCCGCCATGCAGCTCGACAATAGATTGAGCAATAGCCAATCCTAAACCGGAACCTTCCGTCTGTCTAGATGCATCGCCGCGCTTAAAGCGTTCAAATAACTCATCCGTAGTATCGCCAAGTTCGTATCTCGCCACATTTTTCAACACGATACGTGCAGTCGATCCCACTTGCTGAAGATTGACGTATACTCTCGTACCAGGCAATGAATATTTCAAGATATTGATGAACAGGTTATCGAGTACTCTCCACCATTTTTGTCCGTCCACCATCGCAAAGACCGGTTCTTCAGGTAAAGTAGTTCGAACATGCAAGTCTTGCTCAGTAAATTGTTCCGCATGTTCTGCCAACGCTTGTTGGATCAACTGATTCAAATCCACACGTTGCTTCACCATTTCTAAATTGCCGCTTGCCATTTTTGAAACTTCGAATAAATCTTCAATGAGCGTTTTCAAGCGCTGTGATTTCTGATCTAGAATGCCAACGTATTTCGCACGTTCCTCCGCAGATAACGTCTCATCTTTCAATAAATCCGTATACGTTATAATGGAGGTAAGCGGAGTCCGTAAGTCATGGCTGACATTCGTGATCAACTCTGTTTTCAACCGTTCACTTTTCGCTTGTTCATTGATCGACACGCGAACACCTTCGCGAAGATTATTCAAATTCGCTGCATGTTTCGCAAGCTGCGATTTACCTTTGACCGGTATTGCCTGCGTCAGATGCCCCGCCGCCATATCGTTGGTTGCAGCCAATATCCGATTCAAATAGGCGGTTTTTTTCACGAAAAGGAATAATGCGGGTAGCGCGACAAATAATACACAGAAAGCGTACACTACTATGAGCACCGGTTGCATGAATACACCCGCCAAGCCTAAACCGGCAAGGAAAAAGATGATGAGTAACAGCGACAACTGTACACCAACCGTACGATTGCTGAATGTGTCTCTACTATCTTGTGCAAATTGTACCGTATAACTGTCACGCCAATCCTTCATCAGTCGTTCTGGTTCACGGTATAGCCTAAATAAATGAACAGCCTGAAACGCCAACAGCGCGGTAAACAATACACCTATCAGCAAGAAACTGACGGCCATATTACTGATCGTCCCCAAGCTTACATATCTAAACTGATTGAAAATGTTGAAGATCGCCGATTCGATGTAAAGTGTCAGGATAAAAGCAGTCAGTAGTAAAAGAACTACTTTCACATCTAATTTCCATCGTGAATACGTAGTAGCCAATCTCGACTGGAGTATCCATTCCTTCTGGAACTTCATCACTGTAAACAACGCCACAAGCGCAAGCACACCGAGAACCCACAATCCATATACCATATACTTCCCCCGGATGAATTGATCATTTTCCTTGGCCATTGCCCCTAATATCGTAGCATCTGAGGGAATAATAATTGTTCCTTCAAAATATTGGGGAGGGTTGCTAATGCCTTCCACATCGTCATCTGTGTACATCGATCCTTGTTCCATTGAATAGTCAGAGTACCCATTGTCATACACAGCCGAGTTCGCCTTGAAATATCCTGTTGCTTCAGTAAATTCTTGTTGGAAGAGCGCCGTTACCTCGACATCGCCCCGAGTAAATCGTTCACCCGTTTCAACATTTACAAGATCATAGGCAATCGGAATATTCGTTTGGCGATTATTTTCTGTCTCCTTAATCTGACGCGCTAAAGCTTTTGCCTTTTCCGAACGAATTTTGTCTTCCACATAACTATCGCTTTCAAAATTCTGTTGAATATCTCCTAGTTTCGTATTCCGCTCTTTAACTAGAGCCAATAGTACAGTTTCATTTTCCTCGAGTTTCGCATCCGCAATTCGTTCTGCATATTGTTGCTGGATATTATCAAGCTGTTCAGACAGCGTACCGTATCGTTGTCGGTATTCTGTAATTTCATCCAGCGAAACCGTTAATTCCTTTTCTGTTTTTTTCAAGTCGACTGGATTCAGTACGGTAGCCGACAGATTATCATATTCTTGTTCCATTCTATAGGTAAAATCTTCTTGGTCGGTAAACGATTTGCCAACAAGCTGTGGTGCATAATGAATGATGGACGGCAACGCGATCAATACAAGTGTCACGAGTGCGGACCAAATGGCCAATTTTATATTTTTGTTCATCACACGGTTCCTCCTCTAATAATTCGACCAAAGTAATGAGTTGCCAAGTTTAATCGTTCCCAGCCGTCTAGGAAGAGATCAACCGTAAAGGAAGCGCAGTACATTAGACTTCCAAGGGCTAATGCAATGGCAATGAGCGAACCAACCAAGCCGTTTCTATTTTTCGATTTTATAGCCAACGCCCCACACCACCTTCACATATCGCGGATTTTTCGGATCCGCTTCGATTTTCTCTCGTATTTTCCGAATATGCACCGCCACAATATTTTCTGCGTTATATGCCTGTTCATTCCACACGCGTTCATATATTTCATTGATTGAGAATACACGTCCTGGATGTTTCATCAGTAATTCCGTAATTTTGAATTCAATTGGAGTCAGCCGAACCGGTGTCCCATCCACCGTCAACTCCTTCTCTTCTTCATTTAAAACCAAGCCATTGACTTCAATGACTTTTTGCCCTTCATACGTTCCAAGCTGCACGTACCGGCGAAGTTGCGACTTCACACGGGCCATCAACTCAAGCGGATGGAATGGCTTTGTGACGTAGTCGTCTGCCCCAACTGACAAGCCGTGGATTTTATCCGAGTCTTCCACTTTCGCACTCAACATAATAATCGGGATATTTTGCACTTCCCGTATCTTGAATGTTGCCGTGATTCCATCCATATTCGGCATCATAATATCTAAAATTAATAAATGGATTTCATTCAATGCAAGCAACTCTAGCGCTTCTTGACCATCTTTCGCTTTCAGTACACGATATCCTTCATTTTTCAAATAAATTTCAATTCCCTCGCGAATTTCCTTATCGTCATCCGCCACAAGCACTGTAAACTCTGCCATGTAGGTCACCCCGTCTCACTAATAACTTCATTCTACCACCCCACTCTTAACAAAGACTGAGGATAAATATGAAGAAAATCTTAAGATGTACTCGAATAAATTCCTTTGCGCTCATTAAACTGCCTCAACCGCTCTTAAAAATCCACAAGTGCTCATAGAACACGGCCAAGCGCTCTATCATGCCACACAAGCGCTCATAGAACACATCCAACCGCTCTATACACCATCATAACCGCTCATAGCTGATGTATAATCTTGAATAAGAATGCCACACTCTTATAATGGAGGTGACGAATATGCCTAATAAAAAGAATAATAAGAAGAATACTGAGAACATGCGTGAGGAGTATGGCTTCGGATATGATTTGAGTCCTGATGATTTTGATGTGGTTGGACAGAACGATGCGGCTAAGAAGAATAAAACGAATTCGAAAAAGAATAAGCAGACGGAAGGTAATCAACCGTTTAATCCTTCGTGACTTTGAAGGAGAAGGCATGGTTATCGAATACAATCATTCGCTTTTCATTCATCACATAAAAAAGAGCAGCCAATTCTGGCTACTCTTTTTTTGTGTAGTATGTACATCCGTTAACCGGACTGTTCATATAGCAATCCATACTTCCGCTGAATGCGTTGTAAAATTTTTATCCAACTAACTCCAAATACGATAATGAAAAACACATTGGATAAGGCATGTGCGAGGTCGAAGTAGATACTGGATGCAAAAATCCCCGCAACGTATTTCCAAGACAATGCTTCGATATTTCCTACAATGACCCACGTATTCATGAACCATCCGAATATATAGCCCCAGACGAAACCAAATGTACATTTTCCCCACAATGTCTTCATAAATGCGGTATTGCGCAATAGGCCGGCAGTCATTCCCATCATGCCCCACGCATACATTTGCCATGGTGTCCAAGGCCCTTGACCGAGAAAGAAGTTTGAGACGATCGCCGCGACCGCTCCAACGATGAAGCCCGACTCCGCACCAAATACCAACCCTGCCATAATGATGATGAACGAAGTCGGCTGAATGCTTGGAAGTCCAGCGAATGGAACACGTCCAACTGCCGCAATCGCCGCAAGCATTGCCAGCAAGACGACCTCTCTTCCCCCTACATCCCGCCACTCAAAGCGGGCGAAAAATGGAATCATAATAGCCGCGATCATGATCATACTGAGTAATAAATACGCTCTATAATGAAAGAATACGATGGAAACGACAAGTAACAATAATAATATCAATGAAACAATTACTAAATACTTTCGCGAACGGCCCATGTCGCTACAGCCTCCTCATACGTCAAAACTTCAGGCTGTTTTGTTTCCCGCGTCGCACGATTGATCGCCGTCGTGTAGAAATAATTGCCTTTGAATAATTCATCCGGTGTCCCGTCCGCTGCGATTTCTCCGTCGAACATCATCGCACACCGTTCTGCATAACTCGCTGCAAAGCCGATGTCGTGCGTCACCATGAAGATGGTCAGTCCGCTTTGCTGCAAACTATACAATAACTCGCCTAAATGCTGCTTGGAAACCGGATCCATCCCCTTCGTCGGTTCATCGATAAACAACATTTCGGGTTCACCTAGCAAAATACAGGCAAGTGCCGCTTTCTGGACTTCCCCACCCGAGCAGTCATATGGATGACGCGTACGTAAATGGGAAATACCAAACGCTTCAAGCAAATGATGCATCCGTTCGGTTACATTGGATAGTTTTAAGCGCTCACCGACATTTTGCATTTCTTCTTCAATCGTTTGCTGGACAAAATACGTTCGTGGATTTTGTGGTAAGTATGCAATTTTTCCAAGCCACTCAGAATCCTTCATTTTCTTCATATCCTGCCCATTCAAACGGACCTTGCCACGTTGCGGTTTTATACTGCCGAGACTTGCGCGCAAAGCAGTCGTCTTTCCACTGCCATTTCCACCAACCATCGCAAAAAACTGACCTTTTGGGATGCGTAACGTAAATCTTTTTAAGACAAATGGTGCTTTCTTTTGATACTGAAAAAACACATCGTTCATTTCGAGTATCCATTGCTCTTTCAATTGATTTGATTGCGCTTCAACAGGCATCGTTTCACGCTCTTCCCGACCGATCCACTGCTTACATTCTTTCACTGTCAGAGGAATTGCCGCAATGATAGGTTTCTGTTCAAATTCCA
This sequence comes from Sporosarcina ureae DSM 2281, assembly GCF_000425545.1. Taxonomy (GTDB): domain Bacteria; phylum Bacillota; class Bacilli; order Bacillales_A; family Planococcaceae; genus Sporosarcina; species Sporosarcina ureae. The sequence goes on from NZ_AUDQ01000008.1 coordinate 42,943, forward strand.
TATAGAGCCGTGCGAATGTAGGTAAGTACGGAAAGAACTGTGTCGCACGATCCGCATATAACTCTCCAATGACTTGACGACTGTCCCCTTCGTACCGAACTTCACCTGATTCCATCAGTACGATCCGGTCCGCCACTGCATACAATTCTTCCAAACGGTGTTCGACCAATACAATCGTCATGCCCGTTTCTTTATTCAGACGCTCAAGCATCAGCACCAACTCTTTTGCCGCTACCGGATCGAGTTGTGAGGTCGGTTCATCAAGCAATAGCACACGCGGCTTCATAAGTAGTACCGACAATAGATTCAATAACTGCTTTTGACCGCCTGACAATTCGGAAGGCTTGGCATTCAGCAAGTCCTCCACTCCGAAAAAATGCACCATTTCCGCTACCCGTTTACGCATTTCAAAAGTAGAGTACCCTAAGTTCTCCAGTCCAAAGACAATCTCTTGCATCACTTCATCCATGATGATTTGATTGTCTGGATCCTGGAACACATAGCCAACTTGCTTAACCATCTGCCTCTCTTCCCACTCACTGATCGACTTACCTTTATAGAAAATTTCCCCTTCAAGTTTTCCTGTCGGCGTCAATTCCCTCTTCAATAGTTTCAATAAAGTCGTTTTACCACTGCCACTTGCGCCTCCCATGACAAGGAACTCGCCTTCATTAACGGAAAGTGAAATGTCTTTTAGCACGTGCTGATCTGTATTCGGAAAAGAAAACGAGACGTGGTTCAAATTGAATAATTCCATTTCAGTTGTTCTCTCCCTTCTACAAATAGTGGAAACAGCGCGACGGCCATGCCGCAAGCGAATACGAACCAATCAAGCGACGACAGATGTAATAGACCAAGTTCCGGATAAATGACAATCTTTCCATAGCCCATAAATCCACCCGTGCCGCACATGACGAAAGCTACGAGTAAATAACTCAACCAACGTCTATCGGACTTCGTCATGCGATACGGAATATACGGACGTCTTGTACCAGACCCATACCCCCGTGCTTTCATAGAATCTGCTGTCTCTACAGCTTCTTCCAATGACCACGATAGCAGAACTTGCAACATCGACATTCCGCTCTTTGCACGCTCACTCAATGTTCCTTGTGTCATCGTCATGCCCTTCAGACGCTGAACATCCTGGATTTCGGTCAACCGCCTTTTCAATAACGGCACAAAACGGATGGACATCATAATAAGAAATGCGGTCCTCGGGAGGATTCTTGCGAAAATATATAATAGTTTATTGCCGTTCAGGACACTATTTAATGAAACGAATAGGAGGAGAATCATCAACAACGACATCGCCGTCACGACACCATAGAGCATCGCTTCGAACGTCACTTGTTTTCCAAAGAAATCAAACCATACATGCATCCCTCTTGAGTTAATCAAGGGATTGATTACAATAATTAGCGCAGTCATCGTCACCATCAACGGCGCCCACTGCTTCATCGCCTGCCCGCCGTCATGTGATAGATTGACCGCAATTAATGCGAGGCAACCCGCCAGCAAAAAGATCGGATGATTAAAGAACATCGCAAAAAAGCCAAGGCACATATAATAAAAAAACATCACGAAAGGGTGAATTGCCTGTATTCCATTGCCCATAACCCTTCCCCTTTCTACTACCTCAACATACTACACGTTAAAGACAGACAATCTTGCACCGCGCGGGTGCAAGATTGTGTGATCATTTTGTATTCAAAAACTCTATTAACATTTTCATAGCATGTGCACGAGACGTAGAGTTACTCGGCATAAAGTTGCCATTCTCTCCTTTTGCCATCTTCAAATCATATAGCATGCTCATCGCTTTTACAGCTTCCATATTATATGAACGGATATCACGGAAAGGCGCCATTTTGTCGAACTTATACATTTCGCCATTCTTCACTTCATACGCACGGTATAACATAAGCGCCATCTGTGCACGCGTTACTTCTTGTGCAGGCATGAATTTACCGTCTTTCCCCTTAACTAAACCATGATGGTATGCAGCTGCAATTTCTTCTTGTGTACTTGCAGCATACTTTTGTGTATCAGGGAATGGGGCTTTCTTTTCCGTTTTCAAATCCAATGCACGAACTAAAATAGAGACTGCTTGCGCACGAGTCAATGATTGATTCGGCTTGAACGTATTGTCTTTATAGCCGTTCGCGATTCCTTGCTCTACTGCTTGATTAATGTAATCCTTTGCCCAGTGTGTATGAATATCCGTAAACTGTGGAGTTGGATCTGGTTTCGGATCTGGGTCAGGCGTTGGTTCAGGATCTGGATCTGGCTTTGGCGCCGGAACAACAGGTATCTCTTTAAAGTTGTACAATACCCCTTTGCCTTTTGTGAATAAATCAAATGCTACCAAAGCTTGCAACGCTTGCTCTGTTGCCATTGCATTCGAACGGCTATCTCCTGCTGTATGCTGGAATCCACCGTCAGATGTTTGGAAACTCAAAAGGTGATCAATCAAGTTGATGCCGTTCTTCGTAAACATCGGTATACGCGGATCGATTTGATTCGCAGTCAGGCCGATGATTACTTGTGACGTCGCTTCACTGGAAATACCGCCAACGAACGCTTCGTCGTATCCACCTGTTGGACCTTGTTCATTCGCGAGGAACTTCACTGCACGATCCATCGCTTTACGAACTTCCGGCTTATCTGTATAAGGTGCAATGCCTATCAAAGCCATTGCGGTAATGTCATAGCTTGTCGAGCCTTCTTTACTCGTCGACAAGCTCCACGACCCGTCATCTTTCTGGTATTTCAATAACTCCGCAACTAGGCTCTCACGTGTCCACTTCGAGTTGCTCGGCACTTGGTAGCCTTTTGTATCGAGTGCAATCAACGCGAAAATGATTCCGTTATTACCTTGGTATGTCAGGCTATCAGCACCCGTCATATGCTTTTCACTATTTATAATTTTATCGATTAAGTTAAAACCCTTGCCATCTGCATTCATTGGATCAATGCCAATTGCTGCAGCTGCCATTGTTAAACGTTGTACATCGGTAATCTTCATACGACCTTTGCCGCTTCTGCTAATCACCTGGTCTTGTAAATGTTCGTAGAATTCCTTTGTATAAGACGCAGGTACTTTCTTGCCCGCTTTCACAAGTCCGATTGCCTGCCACTCACTGTCAATCGATCCTGCAAGCATTTGCGCACTTGCCTCGTTAATGGCTGAAGTGACAAGCTTTGAGTAATCTTTAGTAGACGGCGTTTCCGGTGTTGGACCTGGTTTCACTACCGGAGGCTCCGGTGATGGGTTCGGGTTCGGATTTGGAACTGGATTTGGTAACGGGTTCGGTTCAGGGTTAGCGATTGGTGCATACGTCACCTTCACTGTTTTTGTAACCGAATCGTTCTTCGCATCCGTTGCCTGTAAGACGATATTATTCTCACCACTCTGCAATACCGTATGTACTGCGTTTCCTGTAACGCCTGCCGGCTTGCCGTTTACAGTGACTGTCGGTTGAAGTGCTGTTCCGAAATAACTCGCTGCGTTTACTTGGAATGAAAGGGCAGACTTCGTAACTGTTGCTCCCGAAGTAACACCTGACACTGAAATTTTCGGTTCCAAGTCTTCACGGAAAGGGAACAGATCGGCATTTAGGTCCTTACCTAAGTCCGTCGTATATTTCCACTCCACTTTATCACCAGGGATGAGCTTGATGACGCCCGCTCCACGATTCGGGAAGATACCGTTGACGCTGTACATCCAACCGCTGCCTTGTCCGCGGTCGAATTCATATACATTATCTATCCCTTCTACGTAAGCAGTCGCGCCTTCACCGCCACTGTATTCCATTTGAATCCCTCTTGATTCAACATTCCGCTTGAGTACACTTAAAACTGTATCGCCTTCCTGTACTTCGACGGTAGACAACGGCATCGGAACTTCTGTATTGGAAATCGTGATGGAATGCTGTAGTGTCTGTGCTGCTTGATTTTCATAAATCGGAGTCGGTTGCTCTGCGAATGAAGGTGCAGCCGGCATAAGGATAGCGGCACTCGCTAATGCGAATGCTGCTGTTATTTTCGTGAACTTTTTGATGATAGAAATAACGCATACCTCCTTATTTAATGATGAATAGTTTACGAGCTGCTTGTTTTAATGTTTTTCCTTCTATAGAAACTGGGTCAATCACAACTAAAGAATATAACTGGCCTTTCATATAATTGGCTTCCGGTGTCACAGTAACTTCTAAACCGTTCGCTTTCACTGTGACCGGCACGCGCTTACCTGTAATATCTTCTACATAGATTTTATCCAAATTCGCTTTTGAGTCCTGTATTTCTTTGTTGAACGTGACTGTAAATGTATGAGTGGGTTCTACTACTTTTGCATCGAAATAACGATATGGACGATCATTATCTACTATGAATACTTTTTTCGTCCCTTCAGGAATCAACGTTTCTTTTTTAGTCCCTTGTTCTCCCGCTTGTACAATATAATATCCTTCAATTATTTCCGTGTTTTCAATAAAAATAGAAGACCATGCTTCATTTTTGTTTTTCTGCACATTTAGAAGGCTGTTATTAACAATTCCTTGAAGAGTTGAATGACTTGAAACTTCAAGTTGCGTCGATATTACCGAAAAATCATACAGTCTTCCTTCACCTTTTGTAAATAAGTCAAATGCTACAAGACCTTGAATCGCTTGTTCTGTAGCCATTCCGTCTGTCGAACCTGTCATAGTATGCTTGAAGCCTCCGTTTTCTGTTTGGAAGCTTAACAGGTGATCTATCAAGTTGATTCCATTCTTTGTAAACTGTTCACCTTGTGGATCGATGTTATTTGCTGTCAAACCAATGATGACTTGCGAAGTGGCTTCACTAGAAATGCCACCTACAAAGGTTTCATTAAATCCGCCAGTAGGACCTTGGCTTTCAGACAAGAAAGTAACTGCTTTCTCAACAGCTTTTTTGACGGCTGGTTGCTCATTGTAAGGAGCTAATCCAATAAGAGCCATTGCCGTCATATCGTAACTCGCAGCGCCTGTATTGCTTGTTGCTAAACTCCAAGCACCATCAGCTCTTTGATAGCTTAAAAGAGCCTCAACGATCTTTTCGCGATTCCATCGTGCATCTTTTGGCACTTCATAGTTTTTCGTATCGAGTGCAACTAACGCAAAAATTAAACCATTTGTTCCTTGGCGAGTCATCGTATCAACGTTTTTTATATCTATACTGTTATAAATTTTATCGAGTAAATCGATACCATTGATATTTTTAGGATCTTTCCCTATCGCTGCTGCCGCTATCGTCAAACGTTCTGCATCTGTAATTTTTAGACGTCCCGAGTTCTCAACGATCTGTTGTTGGACATTTTGTTCGAATATGTCTGTATAGCTTTCCGGTACAGCTACTCCTGCTTTTGCTAAACCGACTGCCGTCCACTCGCTCGATACAGATTTACTCAGTATATAATTTGTCACTTTCTCAATCGCTTCAGGTACGCTTGCTTGACTCGCAACTACTGTAATTTGTAGTGCATCTGCCGCTTTTCCTACAACTGTTTCTTCTGATGCAACTAGCGAGAAGTTTTCACGGTCTACTTTACCGTTAAATTGAATCGTTATTTGCTGATCCGTGTTTTGAGTAACTGTAGAAATTGTCAAATTAGATTGTCCAACAGTCCAATTTGCCGGCTCTAGCGCCGCCGGTGTAAAAGTATCGCCTATTAGATTCACCGTAATTGCAGGATTTTCACTATGTTCTATAACCTCTGTAGTCGTAGAGATAGCAGCCCAACGGCCATAGAAAAATTTCACCACGTCAGTATCTTTTACTACATAAGCAGCAGCTCCAACAGAAGGTGCTTGTCCGTTTACTGTATAATTCCAGCCATCCCAACCGCCTAATGTTCCTGCTTCTTCATTATTAATGGATGTTACGTACGCCCCGAAATCACTTTCTTGCACAGTATATTTCACGTTCTGGCTAGTAAGTGCCTTCTTCAACGCATCTAACGCATTTTGTCCTTCTGTAACTTGAATCGCTTCTTTTAAAATTACTCCCGATAAACCTTCTACTTCCACATCCACCATGTAGTTAGCGGCTTGCGTGCTTATTTTACTTTGCTGTACATCCGAATTCGCCAAAGCAACTGAACTGGTCGTCGGCAACAGAATCGTTACTGCTAGTAAAACACTTGCGATGATAGATACATAACGCTTAAACAAATGACTTCCCCCTCATACTAGTTTCGTAAATTGAACGTAAAAAAGCCCTTGCCTCCAGAAAGAGACAAGGGCACTATGTATAGATGGACTCCTGTAATGACTTAATTATTGATCCAATACAATATGCATACCTCTTCCTGGGAGGCGTAACGCATGTTATTTTGGCAAGTCTCCTGACTTATGGATCATCACACCTTCAACCTTCCCAGTATTTCACCAGTGGTATTCTAAAGATATTTCCCATTTACAGTGGCCGGACCGTACAGGATTTTCACCTGTTTCCTTTTTCATCTTTACAGTAATGTAAAGAACCAAAATATTCTATTCAATTTTACCATAGTATACCACATTGCCATTCGCTAATTTTGATTATTTCAAAAGAACAGTAGAAAAGACTGACGAAAGGAATCTTCCATCAGTCTTTTAATGAATACTATTTATTACACTACGTGCTTTTTTAAGTGAGTGGAGGTTTACAGCTCCTGGTAATCTCGCTGATAGACTCCGCCGTCTTTCACTTCTGCATGATAAAGTGCTTTCAATGCAAAGCTTTTCTCTAGCTCATGCTCTTTCATAATCTCTTTCAATCGTCTGTTTAACGCTGGGCTATGCTTTACGAGCTGAAGCATCTTAGGTTGTGAATATTGCATGAAAATCCCCTCCTCATTTCATTTGTTTCTATAGTATAACATGGCTACGGTTCTTGTTGTATGAAAGGAAATCATTCCTCTGGCTGGAAATCACCCCTAACTTTCATGTATACTGTCACAAGTACAGACTGATGGTTCTGGGCGAGCAGATGAATTGCACTACGGTATCAACTTACATATTGGACGAGAAGGAATTTTTCTCGTCTTTTTTATTTACACTTGTGATGACATTGTAAACAAACTGTCATATAGTTAGCGTTTACACGAACGACTAGATGGGTATTGTCAAGTGTATGTGTGCAATTTTATTCTACAATCTTGATTAGTTACTTCGATTATTTCACAAACTACATTTAAAAAAGGAGTGCCTATGAAAAAAGTTTCATCAACATTTTATATTACATTAGTAGCTGTCATATTGGCAGTCGGTTATGGTGTAATCGCTCCCGAACACTTTGAGGCGATTACGCTCAATATTAGAAATCTGATTTCGGATTCATTCGGCTGGTATTACTTACTGACAGTTTCTATGCTATTCTTCATTTCAGTTTATTTGATATTCAGTCCGCTCGGCAGGATTCGATTGGGGAAAGACAGTGACAGACCACAGTTTTCCATGTTTTCTTGGCTCGCCATGCTATTTTCCGCGGGTATGGGAATTGGACTCGTGTTCTATGGAGCTGCGGAACCTCTTTCGCATTATGCGGTAAGTTCAGCTACTGCACCTATTGAAACGAAAGAAGCGTATAAAGAAGCGATGCGTTCAACATTTTTCCATTGGGGCTTCCACGCATGGGCTATATATGGTATGACAGCTTTAGCGTTGGCATACTTCCAGTTCCGCAAAGGTCAGCCTGCTTTGATTTCCGCTACACTTCGTCCGATTTTTGGTGATCGCGTAGATGGCAAACTTGGAAGTGTAATCGATGTCTTTGCAGTTTTTGCTACTGTTTTCGGCGTCGCCACATCACTCGGATTTGGAGCAGTCCAGATTAACGCTGGTTTGAATTACTTATTTGGTGTTCCGATCGGGTTCTGGTCTCAGTTTATTATTATTGCGGTCGTTACTGTATTATTCCTACTATCCGCTTGGAGCGGTCTCGGAAAAGGGATTCGTATTTTATCGAATACAAATATGGTATTGGCTCTTACATTGTTGGTGTTTATCATTGCAATCGGTCCAACATTGCTGATTTTCAATATGCTTACTGATTCTATCGGTGGATACTTGGAAAACCTTATTCGCATGAGTTTCCGCACAGCACCCCTTACGCCTGAAAACCGCTCATGGTTGAATGACTGGACACTATTCTACTGGTCTTGGTGGATAGCTTGGTCACCATTCGTTGGAATGTTCATTGCCCGCGTTTCAAAAGGAAGAACGATTCGCGAATTTATGATCGGTGTGCTCGTTGTGCCGACTGTATTGAGTGCAATTTGGTTCTCAGCGTTTGGTACGACAGCTATTGAAACACAAAAGCAAGGCATTATCGATTTAGCTTCTACTGCAACAGAGTTGACGATTTTTGAGATGTTCAGTGGATTACCTTGGTCATTCGTCATTTCAGTTGTCGCAGTTTTGCTGATTACTTCATTCTTCATTACATCAGCGGATTCGGCTACATTCGTACTTGGTATGCAGTCAGCATATGGTTCATTGACTCCACCTAATAACTTGAAGGTCGTCTGGGGTATCATTCAGTCCGCCATCGCGATTATTCTATTATACGTGGGTGGTTTGGACGCACTTCAAAACGTCATCATCATAGCCGCCTTACCATTCTCCATCATACTGATTATGATGATTACCTCGCTATTCAAATCTTTAAAGGAAGAGCGAAGAAAAATCAAACGAAAATAAAAAATGAACACTGCGCACATGCGTAGTGTTCATTTTTTGTATTAGTTTGCAGCTTTTTCGATTGCTTGTTTCAAATCTGCGATAATATCGTCTACTGACTCCAACCCCACAGACAAGCGGATTAGCTCTTCGCTGACACCGGAGTTTTTCAAATCTTCCGCAGACAACTGCTGATGAGTAGTAGATGCCGGATGAATGATTAATGACTTTGCATCTCCCACATTCGCTACGTGAGACCAAATTTCTACATTATCGATTACTTGTCTTCCTGCATCGCGTCCACCTTTGATACCAAATACAATAATTGAGCCATAGCCATTTTTCAAATGTTTATTTGCTAATTCCGCTGTTGGATGATCTTCTAGACCCGTATACGTTACCCACTCTACTGCCGGATGTTGTTGCAAGAATGCCGCAACCTTTTGCGCGTTTTCATTGTGGCGTGGTACGCGTAAATGAAGTGTTTCTAAACCTTGTAACAAGTTGAATGCACTGTCCGGTGATAGGCATGGGCCGAAGTCTCTCAGCAATTGCACGCGCAGTTTCGTTGCGAAAGCTGCAGCAGCCGTGTCGATTCCGTAACGTAAGCCATGGTACGTTTCATCCGGCTCTGTAAAGCCAGGGAATCTACCTTGTGTCCAGTCGAATTTCCCTGCATCAACGGCTACACCACCGATGGTCGTACCGTGTCCGCCGATCCATTTTGTTGCTGAGTGGATGACTACGTCCGCCCCGTACTCGATTGGATTTGATCCATATGGAGATGGGAATGTATTGTCTACTAGCAATGGGATACCATTTTCATGTGCAATATTCGCGACAGCTTCCACGTCCAGCACTTGCAAGCTTGGGTTACCGATTGTTTCTGCAAACAATGCTTTCGTTTTATCCGTAATAGCTGCTTCAAAGTTCTTTGGATCAGATGCGTCAACAAATTTCACTGTGATGCCGTAGCGCGGTAATGTAACGGCGAATAAGTTGTATGTACCACCGTAAAGATTGCTCGCTGCGACGATTTCATCGCCTGCTTGAGCAATATTCATAACAGAAAATGCAATCGCCGCCATTCCAGAAGACAACGCAACTGCTGCTGTTCCTCCTTCTAGCTGTGCGACACGCTCTTCAAAGACAGCTACTGTCGGATTCGTAATTCTTGTATAGATATTGCCTGCTTCTTTTAAGCCAAATAAGTTTTGTGCGTGTTCTGTGTCTCTGAATACATAAGAAGTCGTACGATGAATCGGTAAAGCCCGTGAACCTGTTGCTGGATCCGGTTTTTGCCCTCCGTGTAATAGTATCGTTTCTGGCTGTAAATTCGTCATAACCATTCCCCTTTTCCATGTATTGATGGAACACCGAAACGCCCCGAATATCTTCTCTCTGGGACTAGACAAGGAAAACATAGAGCGTGATTCACTATATATAGAGAAAAAGCCCATCTTCCATAATAAGAAGAGGGCTCTGCTTTCGCTCATTCCCCCTTATCTTCCAAACTGCTGAGAGTTTGTAGGAAGTAGCACCTTTGCTTTCGCCGGTTGCTGGGCATCACAGGGCCTAATCCCTCCGCCGCTCTTGATAAGAGTGTGTCTATTCGTTTTCCATCGTTGAAAAATAGTATACGGCTATTCCTAGTCTATTGCAAGAATTTAATAGAATGTTTTGAAATTAGCATTACTTTCAATATGTTAAATTGAAAGAAAAAGGTAAGAAAGCACCGTTAATCGACGTTGCGGGAGCCATCCACAAGCACCGGAGTGAGTTTAATGATGTTTCTACTTGCGACTCCATTCGAAAAATCGCCAGAGACATGTTCAGTGAACGATGTACTGGCGATTGTGCTTATTTAGAATATGTCCCACCATATTTTCACGGCGGAGGCTATGATTAGCGCGGCTAAAATGCTTTGTAATACTTTAGTATTTACTTTGCGGCTAACTTTTACACCGATCGGAGCTGCGATGATACTTGCGGCGATCATGACGAGAGCCGGTCCATAGGGTACTTGCCCTGTTAAGAGCTTGCCTGATGCTGAGCCCACTGATGACAATAACGTAATCGCGAGTGATGTAGCGATCGTAACGCGTGTCGGGATTTTTAGTATCACGAGCATAATCGGTACCAAAATGAATGCACCACCAGCTCCGACAATCCCAGCTGCCAAGCCGACGATAAAGGCTGCACTAGAAGCAACGAAGCGATTGAATGTAATCTCATCAACCGGCTGATCGTCGAGACCTTTTTTCGGAATGAACATCATAATTGCTGCCATGACGGCTAGAATACCATAGACGACGTTGACGGTAGCTTCTGATAGCATACTGGAACCGGCACCACCGATCACACTACCGACTAATACACTGATTCCCATGTAGAGAACGAGTGGTTTCAAGATCAGATTACTCTTTCTATACGCCAAAACTCCTGAAAGTGATGCAAAGAACACTTCAACTGCAGTAATCCCAGACACTTCATGTGGTGTAAACGCAGCAAAACCCAGTAGTGCAGGGATAAATAGCAACATTGGATATTTAACAATTGCGCCGCCAATTCCCATCATACCGGAAAGGAACGAGCCGACGAATCCAATGAGGAAGATCGTGATAATAAATGGAATGGTCATGATGTTCTCCCTTCTTCCTGATGAAAGAGGGAGACAGCAATTCCCTCTATCCGTAGTTTACCCTTTTTGGATCCAGAATTTAAAGACATCGGACTCTTGTTGCTGATCTTTGATTTCATGATTGCCCGAAGCTGCCCATGCAGTCAGATCGGATACTGATCCTTTGTCTGTCGTATGAATTTCAAGAATATCTCCTGCTTGCAAGTCCTTCATTGCTTTCTTTGCACGTACGATCGGCATTGGACATGCCAGGCCTTTAGCGTCTAAAAATGTTGTTGTACTCATATATATCTTCTCCTTTAAATTTGGTTTTTGTTGTTGTTTTCATTATAAAATCAACTAAATAGTTACCGTACCGCACAGCGATTTGGGCCAATTTCCATCTCGCGTTGCGTTTCTTCATCAGGCTCGATTTTCCCCATATTCATCTGGCGAATTTCCTGATATGCATTTGGCTGTGGGGGCAAGTTATCAGTAACTAATTCTCTGAATTCTTTTTCATCCTGAATATTCAAGCCATGATTTTTTTCATACAATACGCTAAGCTTCTCCGCCACGCTACCATCTTCATTCAACTCATCGATAATCATGAAGTGTGCAGGTAAGACTATTAAGTCCTCAGATAATTTTTTATAGCGACTATACAAAGACTCACGTAAATCACCTACCCAATCTTCCGCTAAACCAGCTAAATCTGGGCGTCCAATCGAATCAATGAACAGAATATCCCCTGTCATCAAATAGCTGTCATCGACGATAAATGAAGTCGAACCAATTGTGTGTCCTGGCGAATAAAGTGCTTGAATATCAATCTTGGTATCACCTATCTGAATGAATGTATCACCTTCTAACGCTGCATATTCAAATACTGCCTCTTCTGCATCTTTCGGAGGCAGCCAATACGTTGCACCCGTGGCGATTGCAATCTGACGACCACCCGAAATATGATCAGCGTGCAAGTGCGTATCAAGTACGTTTGTGATCTTGACACCGCGCTGCGCAGCAAAATCCAAGTACACATCCGTCATACGTGTTGCGTCAATGATTGCCGCTTCCCCACCAGACATGACCATGTAGGAAAGACACCCTTTACCGAGACGGACGAATTGATAGAGCTCGCCACCCGATTTCAAATCAGCAATTTTCACTGGCTCAAGATACTCGCTCCAAGCTTTCATTCCACCTGAAAGGTAACCTACTGGGAAGCCCGCTTCTTCCAGGATTTCCGCCACCATGATGGACGAACCTTCTTTTGCACAGACAACTAGGATTTCTTCATCTTTTGGCAATTGATCTTCAATTTCTTCAATGCCATCCAATAAATCAAAGTACGGTACATTCAAATGGCGCACTTGCTCCCCTTCGATTTTCCAATCTTCAAATGCACCTTCATTTCGCACATCCAAAATGAATAATGATTCCTTCGCAATGACGCGCTTTGCTACTTCACTTGATTGAACGGTTCTCATTTATTCATACCTCCTGTTGTATTTTCTGTCTCGCTATTCCATTCCGACATGCCAGGAATTACATTCGTGACACATTCAAATCCATTTGCGACTAGTTTTCGGCATGCCATATCACTGCGGTTACCTGTTCGGCATACTACAAAGTACTTGTTGTCCTTACTCAAGTGCGCCATACGTTCATCCAATTGACCAAGAGGTATAGATAGGGCCCCAGGTATATGAGCAAATGCATATTCAGCTTCTTCACGAACATCTACTAACACAGCGTTAGGGTGTTGCAGCTGTTCCAGCAACTGATCATTGTGGACTGTAACCGGATATTCTTTTTGTGACTGATCTTCCTGACCTGCTCTTCGTACGAAGTGGCGCCATACATCTGCTTCCTTCACATTCCCTACGTATTGATGACCCGCACTTTCCGTCCACGCCTGTAAATCTGCAGTGGTGCCTGAATCTGTAGACTGGACTTCAAGCACTTGGCCGTCTTCCATATCTTTCATCATCTTTCTCGTCTTCACAATCGGCATTGGACAAGCAAGACCTTTTGCATCTAAAACCTTATCTGACTGAATCATTTTATTCCTCCTATACACCCTGGGGTATCTATTTTTATAAAAAAATTAAATAAACAAATTCACTTGACCGTCTTGCGCTTCTCCTAAGTATGCCGCTACACCGCCATACTCGACTTCTTTAAGAAGTTCATCCTCACCAAGTCCTAGTAAATCCATTGTCATCGTACAGGCGATCAATCTTACATCTTGCTCTATTGCCATATCGATCAGTTGCGGTAATGTCATCGCGTTATGCTTTTTTATCACTTGCTTGATCATCTTAGGACCCATTCCTGCAAAGTTCATTTGGGATAATCCCATTTGATCTGCTCCACGTGGCATCATTTTTCCAAAAGCCTTTTCAATGAAGCTTTTATTACTCTTAATCGGTTCGTCTTTCCGCAATGCGTTCAATCCCCAGAATGTATGAAAAATCGTTACTTCATGATCATACGCCGCTGCGCCGTTCGCGATTATATAAGCCGCCATGGCCTTATCATAATCTCCACTGAATAATACTATCGTTGTTTTCTTTTGCTCCGTCATGTTCTCGTCCCCTTCATTTTAAAAATCATTTTATTAAATACCTATGGGGGTATATTATATGTTATAAAAAAAGAGTCAAGTGATGTTGCTCATCGACTCTTTACTAGAAGATCCACCGCTTCATTAATGATGGATTCATGCGTACGATCATCTGCGTCGTCTAAATTTTCCATGCAGGCGATCAAATTCGAGCTCACGATTACACCGATTGTACGGTCAATAGCAGAACGACTGGCCGATAATTGCGTAATTACTTCTTTACAGTCCTTGCCTTCTTCCATCATACGCAAGACACCTTTGATTTGACCTTCGAGACGCTTTAACCGGTTTTTGACTTTATCATCGTATTCCATATCGCTCAACCTCCTTACTGTTACCCTTATACTATACCCCCTAAGGTATAATGTCAACCGATTGATTTGCATGTGATCTGTACGATTCAATCTTTGATGATAGAACGAGTCAACTTCCAGAATCTTTTCTTACAAATTCCCCTCACAAAACTTGCTCATTCGACATAACTCTAGTATGATGATTAATTTCCCGAAATGTGTTATACTAGTTCTAGTAAGCTATTGTACGTACTTTCCGTCTGATTTTATTGACAAATTACGACAAACTAGATTCCATACTACTGAAGGAGTTGATTCGATTGGCATTCCCACGAAAAGATCGTCCAGTTTCTGATTTTGTAGCATCACGGTATGTAGACGAAGTCATATCTTTCAACCGTAATGAACATGAAGTTTCCGGAACTATACACAAGATTCTCGAAAACTCCGTCATTGTGAAGATTTCTGAAGAAGACGCAGAAAACATTGGAGCAGCTTCCAACATGACTGTCGTCGCACACAAAAATTACACAGTTCTATAATTGTATGTTCGATGCCTTGCAGATTAATGCAAGGCTATTTTTTCACACAAAAACCAATCATACCCGCAGAACGTTCACTATAAAAACACACTTTGGAGATGATTGATTTGACCGATCGTACAAAGGGAAATTTAACGCAAACAACGGCACTAAAAGGAACTTTACGCATTGCCGCTTCACCGGTTATTTCGCAAGCTATTTTACCCGACGTCCTCACTCGGCTTCACGCGAAGTATCCCGACATGCGACTGGAACTGACAACCGCACCATCTTCTAAGATTATGCGGTTACTAAAAAGCAATAAGGCCGATGTCGGTTGCAGTGAACTGGATAACTTATCATCGTCAAAAGCATTTATGCAAGACGAACTGTTACTCTTTGCTTCTGCCACGCATCCGCTCGCACATAAGAGAAGCTCGTCCATCCTAGATTTGCAAAATACGCATTGAATCTTGCCCGACACGGAAGATCCTAGCCGTCCGTTGATTGATCAAGCTCTTCAACAATATGGAGTACAAGTAAATCCTACTATAATAGGCTCGCCAGAAAGTATCAAACAAGCTGTTCTTAGCGGACTAGGCATCGCTATTTTATCGCGCCATAGTTGCAAACATGAACTGGCAACAGGTGAACTAACCGTACTCGATTATAACGTTACGCCTATCCAACGTACATTTTATACGGTAGCCCATTCTAACACGAAAGAAGTACAAGCATTCCTCAGCGAACTTGAAGCCTATTGTCGTCTATGGCAAGTCAACTAGTCCTCTATTCAATACTCGTTTTGCTGCGCCAGTTCACGAGGAATATTCCAAACTGATGAGCATTCCTCCTAAAATGAATGACATAGATAACGTTACGTCCAACAGAACCCATCCCGACAATGTCCCGAAGAATGGTGCCAGAAGCAGAAATGCACTCGTTCTTTCGGGATTTCCTGTCTGCAATAAATAAAACCAAATAGCATTTGATAGGCAGTCATCACCCATGTATCAAAACGATAGCCGTGTACTTTGACAAGCAACGTCGCGAAAGCCCATGCTACTGCAGATACTAACCTTAATACTGTACCCATTTTTCAAATGCAAATGACCACACATCACTCCAACCCACTGTTGCAAGCGGTAACAAAGCTTCTATACTAGTGTCCCAATAGCAAAGGAGGAGGCCATTAAAGCAGTCGTAATGACAACTAAAATACCGAATAAAAACTTATTCATTTAGTTCTCCCCTTCTTTCCACTTTACAGAAGAGTCACGCTGCATTTGAATACTACCGATCAACACCTCAATTGCTGGTGGCATATAACGTTTTTTCAAATAAGTGAGATACACTGTGCGTGTCAACGTCTTCGAATTTGTTGTTTTTATGACAATAGTTGGATCGGGCCTATGCGCAAAATATTTTTGTGGAATAATCGAAATTCCAATATTCTCCCGTACCAACTCCACAATCGTTTCAAAACGCTCTACTTCGTAACATACATTCATTCGCACGCCTTCTTCAGCAAACGCAGCAAAAATATCCTGTCTTGTTTGCAATCCAACACTCGTGACAATGAATGCCTCATCTTCTAGATCGGCTAGCGTAATAGAATCCTTGCCTGCCAAACGATGTTCTGGATGCATGACAACTGCTAATTGCTCTTGGTATAAAGGAATCGTGACGATATCCGAAGCCTCTATAAATTGATTGGTTAAACAGACATGGACAGCGTATTGACGGAGTGCTCGCTCAACATCCCCACGGCCCAACACCTCAATTAACTTCACATGCATCGATGGAAACTCCTGGCGGTATGCATGTAATATAGAAGGAAGCCAATTTTTCACCGATTCAATCATACCGATCTGCACACTTCCACTGCCTGTCCACTTCACTTCTTTAATTTCTTGCTGTAAAATATCTGCCTCATGGAGAATCTGCAGTGCACGTTCATAAATCACGCTACCCGATTCCGTCAATTGGACACGCTTGGTCGTTCGTTCAAGCAACTGAAATCCTACTTCAAATTCCAAGTTCTTGATTGCTTTACTGAGCGAAGGCTGTGAAAGATGAAGTTTTTTGGCCGCTTCAGAAAAACTGGACTGCTGCACCACCATGACAAAATACTGCAATTGCTTGAATTCCATTCATCTCACCTCCACTTATAGTCTGTATGCATGAATATATGAAAAACATGTATTAGAATTAATAAGTACAAACCAGTATAGTAAGAATATCACGTTGGAAAGGGTGAGTATATTGTTAATCCCATCAAATGAAAAATACTGGTCAGGTCGTACCGATAGCGAGACCGACAGAGCTGCATTCCGAACGCATCAAATTATTCAATTTTCCGAAATAAAAGAAAGCGCTACCAATAAAACTTGTACCCTCATCGGATTTTCTTCAGAAGAAGGTGTACGTCGAAATAATGGCAGACTCGGTGCTGCAGAAGGACCGAATGCATTACGTAATGAACTAGCGAAACTACCTTGGCGCTTGCCCACTGACTGTCAGCTAGTTGATGTAGGTACTGTCGTATGTGAGAACGGGCAGCTAGAACAAGCGCAAGCTGAATTAGGCGCAGTCGTTCAAAAGAGCCTTCTCTATCACACGAAGCCCGTTATTTTAGGCGGCGGACATGAAACCGCTTACGGTCATTATACTGGAGTTCGAGACTTCCTTGGCCCTGACGCAAAACTCGGTGTCATAAATATTGATGCCCACTTCGATTTGCGCGGCTACGATGAACAACCTTCTTCGGGCACGATGTTCAAGCAGATGCTCGACGCTGATCCGAATGTTGACTACCTCGTGCTAGGAATACAAGAATTTGGCAACACGGACGCATTATTCGCAGAAGCCGATGCAAAAGGCGTGACATATGTCACAGAACAAGAAATTTCGACAAGTCTTTTAGACGATACATTACAAAAAATACAGTTATTCATTGATAAACAGGACGCTATTTTGTTAACATTGTGCTCGGATGTCCTGAATTCTGCGTATGCTCCAGGTGTAAGTGCGCCGTCTCCCTTCGGATTGGATCCGTTGATTGTCCGTTCTTTCATTCAGACTGTTGCATCACATAAGAAAACCCTTTCATTTGACATTTCCGAAATAAATCCGTCACTTGATCATCATAATCAAACGGTTAAGCTGGGGGCCTATCTTACAAATGAAGCAATCTTTGCATTGCTGGGAGGTCGAATCACATGACAATTGAGCTAAATCAAATCTCTACGCTGTTTTTAGCGTTAGCTCTCCTAACACTGGGTACGATGTTAGTCCGTAAAGTCGGCTTTCTCCAGAAATTCTGTATTCCTGCCCCTGTTGTCGGCGGTTTACTATTCGCGTTTTTAGCGACTATTTTGAAGTACTTCGATTTACTAAGTTTTACATTGGACACTTCACTGCAAAATTTATTTATGCTGACGTTTTTCACAACAGTCGGTCTGGGCGCTAGTTTTCGTCTGATCCGTCTAGGCGGAAAATTATTGATGATCTACTGGGCAGCTTGTGGCTTCTTAGCACTGGCTCAAAACGCCATAGGTGTCTCCATGTCCTATATATTCGGTCTGCATCCGTTGATCGGTATGATGGCTGGTGCTGTCTCCATGGAAGGCGGGCACGGTGGTGCAACTGCTTACGGGGAAACGTTAGAAAGTCTCGGGATTGATTCTGCACTATCTATTGGTATTGCGGCAGCTACTTTTGGACTCGTAGCAGGCGGTCTAATCGGTGGCCCTATCGTTAAATACTTGATCAATAAATATGATTTAAAATCTACGGAAGTCGAGCATGAAGAAGCCTATTCCGTGGAATCATTGGAAAAACCAATCAACACCGATAACTTCCTGACACAGACGTTATTGATTACACTTTGTATCGCAGGCGGTACGTTTATCGGTGATCTGTTCTCTAGCGCTACTGGTTTCGTCATGCCAGGTTACGTAGGGGCAATGTTCGTTGCAGTTATCGTTCGAAACATTGTGGACCGCGTGAAGGAAGACGCGGTTCATATGACGAGCATCAATTTGATTGGCGACGTATCACTTGGTATTTTCTTGTCGATGGCGTTAATGAGCATCAAGCTATGGGAAGTCGCAGATTTGGCACTTCCATTGTTGCTGATCGTCTTTGTACAAGTGATCTTCGTCGCATTGTTTGCGATCTTCATCCTGTTCCGCTTGCTCGGTAAGGATTACGATGCAGCGGTCATGATTGCTGGTTTCGCAGGTCATAGTCTGGGTGCGACGCCAAACGCCATGGCGAACATGGCAGCCGTTACAGGACGCTATGGCCCGTCACGTAAAGCATTCCTGATCGTCCCTATCGTAGGCGCCTTCCTCATAGACGTCGTCTCGATGCCGATCATCATCACTACGATTAATATATTTAATTGATGGTCGTAAATTAAACGCTTTAAAAATGTAAGCTAATTAGTGAGTGCGTGGGGATTGAAGCTCCAGTTGGGGGACGCTTTCCCATGGGCTCGGCTTGAGCCGCTTCCTGCGCTTCGCTTCGTCCAGGGTCTCAAGGCTCTCGCTGATCCATCGGGAGTCGCCCGCAACTTCCGCTTCAATCCTACTTACCGAGTGTAGGCACTTACTTCCCTCATTGTAGGTAGTGTGTGAACTATTGTTGTATTTCAACTTATTAAAGTTAAAGTACAGAACCAGTTACAACACTAATTTCACTGACTTCAATAAGTATCACCTACTCTGATTGTAAGGGATTGGCGCGTAGGAGGGGCGACTCCCAGAGGATCAGCTCGACAGGTGAGACAACCAAAAGGGAGCTCGCGACCTGGTTGGCTCACCGCGAGCCCTCAGGAAAGCGTCCCCTCCGTAGCGCCAATCCCAACCCCAACAGCAATTAACTCTACACCATTTCCAAGAACCGAAACTCTCGGTTCTTTTTTTTATTCGTTTTAAGCGAAATATTCACACACCTCTGTTAAAATGAAAACATTAATTCGTATCTGGAGAGGAGCCTGCTATTTGAAAGAAGAACTGATTGAACGACTCATCCGCTATGCTAAAATCGACACACAATCTGACGCTGCTTCGGACACGACACCGTCCACCGCAAAACAATGGGACCTGCTGCGTGTGCTCGAAAATGAAATGGCCGACATCGGTCTCGAAGAAATCACGGTGGACGAAAACGGCTACCTATTCGGCACATTACCGGCTAACACCGACAAACAACTGCCAACAGTCGGCTTCCTAGCACACGTCGACACAGCGACTGACTACACGGGGACAAACGTCAACCCAAAGCGCATCGACAACTATGACGGTAAAGACATTTCATTGAATGAAACAACCCTCATGAGCGTACAAGCTTTTCCTGAGCTCAACAACTACATTGGCCACACGTTAATTACGACGGACGGGACAACTTTACTTGGTGCTGATGATAAAGCCGGGATCGCGGAAATCATGACAGCTATGCATTATTTAATTGAGCACCCCGAAATCAAACACGGCAAAGTACGTGTCGGCTTCACACCTGACGAAGAAATCGGACGCGGCCCTCATAAGTTCGACGTAGAACGTTTCGGTGCAGATTTCGCCTATACAATGGATGGTGGACCGCTTGGAGAACTTCAGTATGAAAGCTTCAATGCTGCGGGCGCAGAAGTAACGTTTAATGGAACGAATGTGCATCCGGGAACTGCAAAAGATAAAATGGTCAACTCCCTATTGATCGCGGCAGAGTTCCATCAAGCCATGCCGGAACATGATATCCCGCAGGAAACAGAGAACTATGAAGGCTTTATTCATTTAATGGAAGCAAATGGTTCTGTAGAAAAAACTACCTATCAATATATTATTCGTGACTTTGACAAGAATTCTTTTGAAGCTCGCAAACAACTCTTACAAGATACCGCTACACGCCTTCAAGAGAAGCATGGTGAACATGCAGTGGAGCTGATAGTAACGGATCAATACTTCAATATGGGCGAGAAGATTAAGCCTGTCATGGAAATCGTCGACGTAATGGCAGACGTCTACCGTAGTCTCGATATCGAACCGAAAATCGCACCGATTCGTGGTGGTACAGATGGTTCACAACTTTCCTATATGGGAATGCCAACGCCAAACATCTTCACAGGCGGTGAAAATTACCACGGTAAATACGAATTTATCTCAGCAGACAATATGGTGAAAGCTACACAAGTCATTATCGAAGTGCTGAAGCTCCAAGAACAGCGAGGTTAAGTGTATGAAGGCTATTGGAATTGGCATATTATCCGCCCTCTTTTTTGCGGTTACTTTTGTGCTAAACCGATCGATGGAACTAGATGGCGGCAGCTGGATGTGGAGTGCATCATTGCGTTATTTCTTCATGGTGCCCTTCCTAGTGGTCATCGTAGCCATGCGCGGCGGCTTGCCTGGCGTAAAACGAGAGATGACTGCGGCACCTTGGCCCTTTTTCATCTGGAGTTTCGTAGCTTTCGTCCTGTTTTATGGTCCGCTGACGTTTTCAGCCGGCTATAGTCCGGGATGGCTCGTTGCGGGAACATGGCAGATGACGATCGTCGCTGGTGTGTTGCTAGCACCCTTCTTCACGTTCCAAGCCAAGACGGAGAATGGTGAAACACGCACGATCCGTCACCGCATTCCTACAGCATCATTGGTCATTTCACTGGTCATCTTAGTCGGTGTTGTGCTGATCCAGATTCCACATGCAGGAAGCGTATCGACGAAAACGATTCTCCTGGGTACCTTGCCGCTTGTCATTGCTGCGTTCTCCTACCCGCTCGGCAATCGAAAAATGATGAATCTACTAGGTGGACGGCTCGATATGTTCCAGCGTGTACTGGCGATGACACTGATGACGATACCTATTTGGTTACTGCTAGCGGTCTATGCAGCGGCAACTGTCGGCTTGCCTTCTATGAGCCAAGTCGTGCAGTCATTAATTGTCTCAGTCAGTTCAGGCGTGATCGCTACTTCATTATTCTTCATGGCGACGGATATGGTGCAACACGATCAAGGGAAACTGGCGGCTGTCGAGGCTACGCAGTCCGTTGAATTAATTTTCGCCATGCTTGGTGAGATGCTATTGCTTAGCTTGCCATTACCGGGCGCTCTTTCATTAGTCGGCGTGCTGGTAATTATCGGAGGCATGTCGTTGCATAGTTATCAAACTTCATTGGTCGCAAAGAAAACATAGAAAAGGGTTGGCCAAAAGTCAGTGGATGACTTGTCGGGCAACCCTTTTTTCAAATTTCATGCTCTTTTACTTGTGAGGGGATACGTTTTTTCAACAGTTGAGGTCTGACCTCTGATAATAAAATCGCTATAAAGATAATAAGTGCGCCTAGGAACATGCGGAACGTCAATAATTCATAGGCAAAGGCTACAGCGAAAATCATGCCCCAAACGGATTCCGTCGATAATATAATGGCCGCTTTCGTTTCTGACAAGTGTTTCTGTCCAACTGTCTGCATCAAGAATGCCAGTGTCGTAGAGAATACAGCTAAGTACAGCACCGAGCTTATACCCTTTGGTTCCATGGAAAATGACGTTTCGCCCATTCCGATAACAGTCACGCAACTGATTACGGCGGCGATAGCCATTTGCAATAGCGTTAGCAAAATAGCGTCTTCTGTTCGGACAAATCGTGCCGTGTAAAAAATATGAAACGCAAACATCACAGCACAACCGAGCGTCAGCATATCGCCAATGTTAATAGTGGTAGACCACTGCAACGATAAAACCGCCACTCCAATCAATGCCAGTACTGCACCAAATAATTCAAATGTATCCAGCTTCCGTTTATATAAAATGAATGCGATAAACGGGACCATCACTACATTCACACCGGTTAAAAACGCATTTTTTGAAGGTGTCGTAAACTGCAAGCCTACCGTCTGCAAAGCAAATGCCGCATACAGCAATACACCAAGCAACGCACCTTTCCACAAAACCGACTTGTCCACCTGGAGTAGACGTTTATGGAAAACGACACTAAGTAGCAGCGCTCCTATTGTAAAACGTACGACTAAAATTTGATACGGCGTGTAATATTCCAAAGCGAGCGCGCTCATCACAAAGCCGCTCCCCCAGATGATGGCGGTGATCGTCAACCCAATCTCACCTATGTATTTCCTCATGTCCTTCACCATACTTCCACTAGTCAGTCCTATTATTCTAGCATGTTTTTTGTCAGATAATAGCTGAATTCATAAAGAAGTCCGACTTTTGCTAATAAAACGTGTCTTTGTGTGTGATTAAATTCTAATGATGATTGCTGTGTAAGTAGGCTAGTATCCACGAAGGAATTAAAGATCCAGCTAGGCACGCTTTCCGGAGGGCGTGACTCCCTCCATGCGGTCTATACGCTTCTAACACTTCTCTTCCACTCGTAAAAGCCGTCCTTCGCTACGACTCTCGCTGGTCCACTCGGAGTCGTCCCAGCTTCTGCTTCAATCCTACGTTGTTAGCGGGGTTCTATAAGTCACACACTGTAGTGTGCTAATTATTGTTAAATCTAAACTTGTTTAAATCCAAGTTCAAATTCCTGTGTATCCTGATTACAATCCACATTCAATGCACAACGGAAAGTAGCATCTACTCAGTTTTCAAGGGATTGGCGTGTAGGAGGGGCGACTCCCAGAGGATCAGCCCGACAGGCGAGACAACTAAGAGAGCGCAGCGAACAGTTGGCTCGCCGCGGGCCTTCAGGAACGCGTCCCCAATCCCTACCCCAACAGCCTTTCCACAGCAAAAAAGAAGTCATCACCAGAAGTCACAAACATCATGACTTCTAGGACAACTCCACCAACTATCATTCTTCGTATAACCCAATCTCTTTAATCGC
This sequence comes from Sporosarcina ureae DSM 2281, assembly GCF_000425545.1. Classification (GTDB taxonomy): domain Bacteria; phylum Bacillota; class Bacilli; order Bacillales_A; family Planococcaceae; genus Sporosarcina; species Sporosarcina ureae. The sequence continues at coordinate 66,534 of NZ_AUDQ01000008.1, forward strand.
ACGCTCGACAAGCGACGGATCAACAGACTTATCGAAGTCGATCTCACCACGTATCGCCCCGTTCGCTTTGTACATCTCATACTGCTTCTTAATATCGTCGATAAACATCTTGCCGTTCGGATCAAGTCCTGTCACGAACACTCTCTCCCATAACTCGGGATCTTTCAACGCCGTATGTTTCACCATGATGTCTATAATCTCTTCTTTACCTTGATCTTTAAAGAACGCATCGTTATAGTCACGCACCCCTTTTAGATAGGCTGCCATGAAGCGTAACGACAAATCTTCATTCGCCATGAACTGCGGTGAAGCCAACACCATGGCGATCTGTGATTCAGGCGCATAATCAGTCGCGTCTCCGAAACGTACATGAAAACCTTTACTGATACCCTGCGCGATAAGCGGTTCGATATTCAATGCCGCATCAACCGTTCCTGAATCAATCGCTCCAAGCATCGCACCGAAGTCCGCGATATGCACATACTCCACATCGTCTTCAGTCAAACCGGCATGCTTCAGCATCTCTTCATAGATATACCCATCAATAGAGTTGCGGGACGATACCGCGATTTTCTTTCCTTTAAAGTCGCTGTACTCCTTGATTTCATCCACCATATGATTGCCGATGACGAAACTGAAATAGGACTTGCCGGGCATATTATGGCCTTTATCCGCGATAATCCGTACGTCAATTCCTTGAGCGATTGCGTTAAAGAATGATGCAGTGGAAACGCCACCTGCGATATCCACTTCGCCAGCGGCTAGTGCAGGCAACATATCATCGCTGTTTGCAAAGTCCGCAAAATCTACACGTATATTGTAGTCGTCAAAATAGCCCTTTTCTTTCGCAATATAGAAACCAGCTCCAGAAGCAGCACCATCTTCTGCTATAAATACCGTCGCTTGTTTTTCAAGCGGTGCCAAATCACCTGACGCCGGCTTGCCGTCATTCGTTACGGGCTTCGCAACTTCTTTCGAAGAACATGCCCCCATCATCAATACGACCGATAGTAGGCTGAACAACCCTGCCTTCTTCATCCATTTCCCCACATCATCTCTCCTTTTATCACTTATTCTCTTGATTTCAGTACTTCCTCTTGTAAGTGACGCCATATATCGATGAATTTTGCCGCCATTTCTGGATCTTTCCGGACATCCTCCATCTTTCTCGGCCTCGGCTTATCAATAATAATTTCTTCAATAATTTTACCCGGTTGGGCTCCCATCAATAGAATCCGATCACTAAGCAACAATGCCTCATCGATACTATGTGTAATGAACAACACCGTCTTCTTCGTCTCTGCCCAAATGCTCAATAACTCTTCTTGTAATATAAAGCGGTTCTGTTCATCGAGTGCACCGAACGGTTCATCCATCAATAAAATTTCAGGATCATTCGCGAAAGCCCTCGCAATACTCACGCGCTGCTTCATTCCGCCAGACAATTCCTTTGGGTATAGCGAAGCAAACCGTTCTAACCCCGTCTTCTTCAAATAAAAGTCCGTTCGTTCAGTAATGAATGCTTTCGGTAAGTTGCGCATCTTCAACCCAAAGGCTACATTTTCACGTACCGTCAGCCACGGTATGACACCACGTTCCTGGAATACCATCGATTGCAACGGCCGGTCGTTCGTTTCTGTCGCAATCGTAAAACTCCCGACACTTGGCTGTTCCAGTCCAGCTAGAATTCGTAACAGCGTCGTCTTGCCACATCCGCTCGGCCCAACGAGACAAACAAATTCTCCTTCATCTACCGTTAGGGAAATATCTTCGAGCGCAATGACACTGCCCTGTTTCTTATAAAAAGCTTTCATTAGCCCATCCACGGTAATCTTCGGCTTCCCCTCCATTTCATTCACCTCCATGGCAATAATTTATTTTGAAGCGCACGCAAAATAAGTGAGAATAAATAACCGAAAAAGGAGATGAGTATTAATCCCACATACATTTCGGGCAATAAGAAGGCTTTATAGGACGTCCATATCAAATAACCAATCCCAGAAGTCGCTCCCATCATCTCTGCCGCCACGATCGTCAATAGCGCAATCGCCTGGCCCATCTGAATCCCCTCGAGCATGACGGGAAGTGCCCCAGGAAGAGCAATTTTAAAGAAGAAATTCCATTGGTTCGTTTGATAGTTATTGGCAACATCCAAATAAATTTTATCGATATTCAATACACCTGCCGCCGTATTAATGACAACTGGGAAAAACACACTTCCCGCAATCGTCACGACCTTCGACAAATCTCCAATTCCAAATAAAATAATGATGATCGGCAATAATGCCAACGTCGGAATCGGCATAAGCGCCATGACAATCGGTTGAACGAAATGTCGGATTGGAGAATATAATCCCATCAATAAACCGACAATGATCCCTGGAATGACACCTGCTAAAAATCCGATGAAAATCCGATACAATGAGACACCAACATGTTTCGCCATCACGCCGCTCATAACCATGTCATAAAAGGTTTGCACAATCGTACTGGGCGGCGGGAAAAAGCGAATATCCAAGATACCTGTTCTCGACATCACTTCCCATAGCACCAGCAGGAATAACGGTGACACAATCGTCAGCAATTGCTTGCCGTGATCTTTACGTTGCCGCAACTTCCATTCCCTTTGCTCCACCTCAAATGATTCATTGCGAGCCAATTCTGAAGTCTTCACTCTTCACCACCTCTTCACTGCCTATTGTATGTAAAGGCCTAGTAAACTGGTTGGGCAGGCGTCATGTTCGGGTTGTTTCCGCAAAGTAGTTTGATTATACTGAAGCTATGACTACACTTACACCAGACCAAATCAGAGAATTGAATAGTTACAGTGTCTACCTGGAACAGCCCACACATCCCGTATTCACACTAGCGGACGTATTGGATTTCTCAAAAGTACAGAGTATCGTCCAAGTCGCCCAGACTGTCAGCCAAAGTCCGAATGAAGTCGTCGCAACTTCGTTCTTCGTACGTCGACTCGGTATGTTTTTTGCCATGCAGCTTTATAATTTAGCTGCATACGACGAAATGTGGAACGGATTGGCGGAAGATCTACAGTTCGGTGCACGAGAGGAGTTCGGCAATAAAACGATTAGCCTATTTGTAGATAGTGCAGATTGGGAGATGATCGATGACGAAGACCGGCAAGCACATATTAAACGGGTGCTGGACGATGCACATGCAGTGATTACATCATTGCGTAGCGTGGTACCCATATCTCCTCTTACCTTATGGGAAAACATCTTTGGCTTCTGGCTCTGGCAATATCATGTACTATTGTCTGACCCAGGATCGGAAATGGAAGCAAGAGAAGATTTAGAGAAACTAAAAAACGATACCACATGGACGGGTATCGCGGATCACTCACGTTTCGCAAACTATTTAAACGGTTCCGAACCATCCGCTTTATTGAATACCACCGTTCGCAAAACTTGCTGTTTCTCTAAAGACGTACCCGGATTGATGCGTTGCGGTTTTTGTCCATTACCATAAAAAACAGGCTTTCGCTCATTATGCGAAGGCCTGTTTTTAACGTTTGCGATAAGCATGAAAGGATTGTTTTGTCGAGTAGATAACCCCCATTGCCGCACCACTATAAAAAAATCCCATGAATATTCCGGCAGACAAGTTCTTTGGATGACTGATGAATATGGATAGAGCGAGCGCAACTACTGTGGCCACTGTTGAAAGCCAACTAAGCGGCAATTTTAAAAACCATTTGGCGATCAATACCACGACCAAAACAATTGGAACACCCCATATGGCGTCCCATACATTGGTATGAATAACCGGAAATTCCGTCAGCATTTGCTAACACCCTTTCATTTTCATTAGGATGTGCAGTTTTGCTTTATTCATCCATCATACAATCTCCTAGTCACAAAACTAGGAGCTCGGTTCTATCCTATACATTCTTCGTGGCGGCTTCACTAATTTCAATTCGCATTTCATAGATATTCTGCACAATCACTTTACCGACTGCATAGGCAGGCACAGCTACCAAGATTCCAAGGAACCCTGCAAGACTTCCGGCTACTAATAATACCGTAATGATCGTAAGAGGATGGATATCGAGTGATTTCCCCATAACGTTCGGTGTAATTAGATTACTATCGATTTGCTGCGCAACTAGCGTAACGACTCCGACCCAAATCACTAATTTGGGTTCCTGTAAATAGGCAATGATTAAAGCTGGAGCCACCGCAATCCACGGTCCGATAAATGGAATGATATTCATGAATAAAGCGAGAATTGCTAGTAGTAAAGCGTACTGAAGTCCGATGATGGAGTAACCAATCAAAATAATTACCGCTAAAATAGCACTAATTAATAATTGGCCTTGAATATAAGAACGTAAAACTTGGTCAATATCTTCCAACGTCTTCTTTACCCAAATACGACGCTTACCGGAGAACACATTGTAAATTCTCGGAGCAAATTTTTCGTGATCCTTCAACATAAATAAGAAGAAGAACGGTACAAGTAACAGTAACGCTACAGCTTGGACGAATGTTTGTACAAATTGTACGAACCATTTGCCGAATGTTACCGCAAACTGTTGGACGGATTCGACTGCTGAATTCAAGGAATCCTGCAACCCTTCCGGTAGATTATCCTTTTGATTAATCGCTTGATCTTTCAGTTGCTCGAGCTGATGGGTGAGAGCTGGCCCATTGTCCACCAAATTATTCACTTGTTTCGTCACCATCGGTCCAATGATTGCGACTAAAATCCAAATAACGGCTACAAGTATGAGCATAATCGTTATAATACTTCCCCATCTCGGCATATTTTTCTTTTCCAAGTATTGCTGGATAGGCACCGTTATGTAATAAAGTAGTCCACCAAAGATTAATGGCATGATAATCGTTTGTAAAATAACTCCAACCGGTCTAAAAATATAATTTACTTCTAAAAAGTATTTCGTGATTAACAATGCCAGCAATATACCGACACCTACCTGAAACCACACCTTTTTCGTCAAATGCTCACTTCCCTTCTAGTTTAATTTATATAGTTAGCTTTATTATACGCGGTTGAATGACCCGTGTCGAAAATTAGTTTCGCCCTTTGCTATACAATAACCCTTGATTTCTACACTGTATTGTAACAATAATTGTCTAACTATGCGAAAAAGTCTTAATTCCTCTTGTCCTAGGCGTATTTAGTCGGTAAAATGGTTCTGTCTTGGAAAGATTGCAACTCTTCAAGAAATACATCGTAGAAACGAAGGGATCATATGTTACAACAGACTTGGAATCGTCTTTGGTCGCTACATGATCAAGTGAAAGATGTCTTCCGATTGTTTACTGCACCTAATACTTCTGAAATGGTAAAAGGCGGACAAGGTGGTAAAAAGATTGGCGTGAATCACGAAGGAGGAGGTAGAGACTCCCGCAGTTATTCAGCTACACAGCTCATTGGATTGGTACTGGGTCCTTTACTCTTTTCCCTAATTCTACTGTTCTTCAAACCTGCTGATTTATCTGCAGCCGGTATCGCTATTTTAGCCAGTACCGTATGGATTGCGGTGTGGTGGATTACGGAAGCTATTCCTATTCCAGTCGCTTCCTTGCTACCACTCGTACTATTTCCGATGACAGGCGGACTGGAAATGAAAGATACAGCGTCTTCCTATGGAGATGAAACGATCTTCTTATTTATGGGTGGATTTATGATCGCGCTCGCGCTTGAAAAATGGAATTTGCATCGACGAATTGCATTGACAATTATTTCTGCCATTGGAACAAATATGGACAAAATTGTTCTTGGTTTCATGGTAGCTACCGGATTTTTGTCTATGTGGATATCTAACACCGCAACAGCGATGATGATGGTACCAATTGGTTTGGCGATCATTACACAAGTATCTGTTGCCTTGAAAGACGATACATCTATCGACACATCAAAAGAAAACTTCGGTTTTGGTAAAGCATTGATGCTCGGTATTGCCTACTCTGCTTCATTAGGCGGGGTTGCGACATTGATTGGTACCCCTCCGAATACATTGCTTGCAGGAGCTATTAATAAAATTTATGGCATCGAGTTATCATTTGGTAAATGGATGTTGTTCGGTGTACCTTTCGCGTGGGTATTCATCTTACTAACTTGGTGGTACTTAGTGAAAATCATTTATAAATCACCGGTCAAAACATTACCCGGTGGACGTGAAGTTATCGATAATGAAAAGAAACTGCTTGGACGTCCTTCTATTGAAGAGATTCTGGTCTTCATCGTCTTCGCTCTAGCTGCCTTTTCATGGATTACACGCTCGTTCTTCCTATCGAAATTTATTGACGGCTTAAGTGACGGTGTCATAGCCATTGTGTTTGCAATGATTTTGTTCATCATCCCATCTGTTAATAAAAAAGGTGACCACTTACTGGATTGGAATACGGCAGTGAAATTGCCTTGGGGTATCTTACTTCTATTTGGCGGTGGACTGGCGATCGCAGCCGGTTTTGTCAGCAGTGGCCTATCTGAATGGATTGGCGCTCAGCTGATTGGGTTGAAAGGTGTTCCACTTATTCTCATTATTTTGATCGTTGCAACATTGGTCATTTTCTTGACGGAAATCACATCCAATACAGCAACAGCTTCCATGATGTATCCAATCATGGCTTCGTTGGCACTCGCACTCGGTTTCCATCCGTACGCATTGATGATTGCAGCAGGTGTAGCAGCTTCTTGTGCGTTCATGCTGCCAGTTGCCACCCCACCGAACGCGGTCGTTTTCGGATCTGGTTATCTGCGGATTCCTGATATGGCGAAAGCCGGCTTCGCGCTCAATATAGTCGGAGTCTTGCTAGTAACACTATGTATTTACTTCTTGCTTCCATTACTATGGGGCATTGATTTACAAACCATTCCAGAAGTATTTAAAGACTAAAACAAACCAGGTGCCGGGACTCATTCCGGTATCTGGTTTTTCATTTACTGTGCTTTACTCAACACTCTACGTCGTAATCGGATCAGTAGTACATAGACTACAGGCACAACCGCCGAAAACATAGCGAGACCCGTCCATCCTGCATACTGCCAGAGCGGCGTTACTAGCGTACTTCCTGCCGCCATCCCGATATAATAAGAAACGAGGTACAAGCTTGATGCACTTCCTTTATGATGCGTTGCTTCTTTACTTACAGAAGCCGCAGTTAAAGAATGGGCAGAGAAAAAGCCAAGACAAATCACGCAATAACCGATAATAATTAGCGGTAATGTAGTTGGAATGGTTAGAAGACAGCCGACCGCCAGCAGAATAACACCTATCAAACGAATAGAATTCATACCTACTTTACTGGCAATAGAGCCGGCAAGCGGTGCACCAATAATTCCAAATGCATACGCGAAATAGATATAGGAAACTTCATCAAGCGTCATCGAAAATGGTGAATCCGTTAAGTGGAAAGGCAGAAACGTCCACATACCTGTAAAGCTCAGCTGTAGTACAATACCCAGTCCGAAGACAATTAGCAAAGCTGGATTCTTTAAATGTACGCCGAAACCTTCCATATCTTTCTTCATTGACTCCACACTCGGCTCGAAGTGAGTAGATTTCGGCAAAACAACTAGTAAGAAGATAAATACGACCACACCTATGACCGTCAGAAGTTGAAGTGATAGCTCCCATGACCAGCGTTCTGCTAAATAGCCCGTTACAAAACGACCGAGCATCCCACCTGTGCCGTTAAATGAAATATATAGGGCAGTCGCCACGCTTACTACCCGCTCATTGATCTCTTCATTGATATAAGCGAGTGCGGCAGCCAATACGCCAGCCATCGCAAAGCCCTGTATAAAACGCAGCACAAGTATGACAGTAAAAGAATGCGTCATAAACATAGGAATAAATAATAGTGCCGTTACTAGTACGGAGACTTTTACAAAAATGGATCTGCCCAGTCGGTCTGAGTAAAACCCGAGTATCACCAATCCGCAAATTAGACCTATTGTATTGACGGACATAGCTAAACTGGCAGTGGATACGGAGACATTGAATTGCTTTGTTAAAATAGGTAGCAAAGGTTGTAGAGCATACATCGCGGCAAATATTAGCACTGAAGCAATGCCTAACCCGATGACAATACGCCAAAAACGAAGCTCGCGAATCGTTGATTTTGCTTGTAAATTCATAATGACACTTCCAGTCGATAAAATGTGAATAATGAAATTATATCACTACACTAAAAGTTTAACAGGAATTAGTAGAGAACATATTGAAATCATATGTATATTATCTGTATAAAGAGCCATCCTACCATTTGGAGGTGTTAGACAAATGAACAAAATGGCGATGACAGCTGTCGGACTTGGTGCACTTTACCTCATGCGAAATAAGCAGTCACGGGAAAAACTTATGGAGCAAATTAGTAACCTTTCAGGAATGAACAGTAATCCGTAATGCCAATCATTTGCATACACCCGAAAAACCGGAGCCTCCAGAAGGTTTCCGGTTTTTCATTCTCTTTATAAGTTTATGTTGTAGCCTATCAAGATTTCCCGATAATAATTTGGATGTTTTCTCTTTTAAAAATGGGGTATTTATATAATAACAAACGAAACGGAGGAGATAGTATGAGTAACAAAGACCATGGTACAGAAGATAAATTAAAAGGTATTGGCAACAAAATTAAAGGTAGCGTAAAAGATACCGTAGGCGATATCACTGATAATACTAAGATGCAAGCTGAAGGTAAATGGGACAAAGCAAAAGGCGCTACACAAGAGAAAATCGGTGAAACAAAAGAACATTTCAGTGATGACGAAGCACACCCTGAAAAATAATACGTAGGATAACAAGTCTGCTGCTCAATCAGCAGACTTGTTTTATAGTTACTATAAAAAAGAAGGATCTTCCATTATGATGGGAGATCCTTCTTTTTCACAATTGATCTGTACCTATTCGCGGACTATTAGGGATAGGGTTAGTCACTTCTTCATTCGAACTCCCATGTAGGTTTTCACCACTGTCTGTTTGTTGTCGGGCACTATCATGTTGATCTACAGACTGCGCTCGTTCTTCATCTGTTAATTGATCAACAAACAAAGCGATACCACCTTCTTTTAAATCATTGTAGAAGGTTTTGGATTCTTGTTTCGTAAAACCCATTTTAATGAAGATCGTCAACATTTCATCTTTACTGTTGAACAGACGACGCGTATGATCCCAAAGCGACCCTTCTTGAATACCAATTACCTCAATTTCAGAATCACTTTCCAAAACTTTCAGGTCATCCCGCACATTTGAAACTGCAGACATATGATGTTTTTTAAATCCCTTAGCTTCAAGTTCGGTTATTTTATATAGGACATTATCCACCGAATGAAACGTGCCCTCATACTGTTTATCAGCCATCATTGCACCTCCCTTTCACCATGCTATACTTCTACCCACTGAAGATCATATTCACACATGATTCAAAATACTTTACACATTTCTTCCTCTGCATAGTTCTTCACTTCTTGTACAAGCTATTTGTATCACAATGAAAAGGAGTGGTTAATTAGTGGAAATAAAAAAGAAGCTGGAATCTGAAGTTTCAAATATGGGCGATGAAAAGAAAGATCAGATTTTGCAGAACTTCAATCATTTTAAAGGCTATCTAGCCGATAAAGTGGAAAAAGGTGAAAGCCTTGGATTGAGCGATGAACAATTGGCGAAGACAACTGAATTTATTGCCAATTATTTATCCCGTCATGAAGAACCTCGAAACCGCGAGCAATATTTATTGCAAGAACTTTGGGATTCAGGTTCTAAAGAAGAGCAGCACTCGTTGGCACATATGCTCCTAAAAATGGTTCGTCAAGCATAATAGGAGGCGATAAGACGTGGCTTCAACAAAAAACCCGAGTCCTAAATATCATCCGGATACGTATCGTCTGATTCAGACACATCCTGAAAATCTACAGACTAATACAGTTAGTTTGTTCGATTTGCACGAAGATATGCAAACGGTCGACTCCATTTCTTTACCTGATCAGCGAAAAGGTCTTATGAAAGAAAAAATCAACCACTCCCCTCGTTTAAGTGGCGGTAGCTTGTCGAACGACTACGGCGCCCCGCACTGATTTACCGATAAAAGCCGTACAGTGAAAACATCATTGTACGGCTTTCCCCTGTTTATTTGCAGTAGCTGTCGATATTTCCCGGGAAATGCAGAAAGTATTATGCAGTCCGAAAAATCATTTCCATGATATACTATGTTCCGATGGAAATGGAGGTTATGCGGATGAAACTATGGATGTATCCGCTGCTCGTTGTGTTGGGAGCTGCAAGTTACGGAATTTTATCAACGATTATTAAATTGGCGATACAGGATGGCTTCACCGCTTCAGAAGCAGTGACGAGCCAATATTATACAGGATTTCTATTAGCACTTATTATTTTTATCCTAGTCAAACGCGGCGTACCGACACTCCGTGGAAGTTTCCCAGTCTTAATTGCAGGACTATTCACGGCAATTACTGGAACGGTATATGGGAAAGCAGTTGAATATATGCCCGCTTCATTGGCGGTCGTATTGCTCTTTCAATTTACATGGATCGGAATGCTTTATGAATGTATAGGAGCCAAGCGTTTGCCCAAACAGTCTGAAGTGGTGTCGCTTGTATTTCTATTCGGCGGAACCATTTTAGCCGCCGGATTGATTGACGTCGATGTAAGCGGGATTCCATGGCAAGGTTGGGCGTGGGGACTTGCTGCAGCGTTTAGTTTCGCGGCATTCGTTACAGCGAATCAGAAGCCAGTGTCCGGTATGGATGTAGTGACACGGCTGTTCTTAATGTCATTTTACGCGGCAATCGTCATTACATTTTTCCAATCCCCTGAAATTATATGGAACGGGATGTTGGGTGAGGGATTGTGGATGTATGGTGCCATATTAGGTGTGTTCGGCATCGTTCTGCCCATTTTCTTGTTTTCAATTGGAGTACCGAAAGTCGGAGCAGGCATGTCTTCTATTTTAAGTGCTGTCGAGTTGCCCGTGGCGATTATCGCTTCGATGCTGTTGCTTGGCGAAAGGTTAACGCTATTGCAGTTTCTAGGTATTTTCCTAGTGTTATTCGGGATGACTTGGCCCGCTATATTGCAACGTTTTGCAGTGAAGACTAGATTGCGATTAAGACGGTTGGAGTAAATGGAAATATGAATAAAACAAACGAGACTCCACTAATCCAGTGAAGTCTCGTTTGTTTCATATTCCGACCAATCCACTCTACGCAATGAAGCGATAAGGAACAGTAGCATGATATCCATTGCAACAACTGCGAAACTGACAATGATGAAGAATGTTGAAAACGCATGATCTCCAAAATTTAGCGAGAACGCAGTCATCAGCATCATCAGGAAGTGAATACTCATGTACCAGACATAAGCCATGTGTACGCGGTTATGCAAATGTGCTTGGCCGGGTTCTTGAATCCTCGATTTCCACGTGCCAAATAAGTAGTAGACGACGATTACTTTCCATATGAATAAAGTTTCGGCATATAGGGTCCAGCCGATATCACGAACTTCGGATAGATTCACGAAAACTCCTGGTACCGAAATCAGTACTCCGATGAATGCAGTGAGTTTCACTTTTTTCGCTACCGGATACTGTTCAGCAAGAAGTCGCGCCCCCGAATAAATCAAATAATAACCAATCGGTGCTGCCAGAATGTCGATCCCTATTTGCAGCCGAAAGAAAACGAAGAGGTAGCCCCAGAAGAATAATCTACACGCTTTATTCATGGTTATCTACCTCCGTCCGATCATCAATAACTTGTTGTATAGATTCCTTCGTCATATACGGATAGAAATGTAGATGACCAACTTGCCCGACGAACACATCACCGGCTTCCGTTGTACCATTTAAATCAATCTTCACGTCTAGTAATGCATGTAGAGAAGGATCAGCGTAACTTTTCACTGTCAACCAGTCACCCATTTTCAAATGCAAAGGAAATTTCATCTTACGTATATCGGTGCCTTTTGTTTTACTCCACTCATCACTTTCCAATACAGTCTCTAATTGCTCTGTTTCTGCATGATCTGCACTCTGCAATTTAATATGGAATTTCCCTTGTAAAGTATTATCAAATACCGTGGTGAGCGATTCTATCGTCAATGCTTCTCGTGCGACTAGTCGGGCTTCAGAATATTCTCCTACCGATCCTGATTTGAAAGAGAACGGATCCAACTGTTCATTCTGACGTTGGAACAGAATCTGTCCTATTGGATAAATCGTGTATCATGACCGGAGAAGTGTACAACCATTTCATTGAATCTCACGGTTTCTCCAAGTGTCACAAACGCTTCGGGATCGAACTGGATATTCACCCTCTTTAGTGAATATCTACCGAATTGCTCTACTTCTTCTACTCCCTCATTCTCACCGAAACGATCTGGATTTCCTCGAACATTACCAAGCTCTACTAGTTGAATATAAGATGTATCTTCTTTATTCGTAATGAAGTAAAACGGGATATACTGTTCATTCTCCAAGTTCACATCAAGATAATGATTCAAGAAGACAGGGTGGTCCAGCTTATGCTGCTCTGCGTACATATAATTACCAACCCAGATCAATATGATGGTCAACATAATCGCCCAAAACGGTTTAATCTTCAACCGACCAACTCCTTATAGCGAACGAATAAACGTCACCAAGTCCTGTTGATTGTCTGGCGTTACACCATGTCCATCATTATATGTCTTGAACGTAACATCTGCGCCGAGCGATTCGAAATACTCCTTGCTTTCCACTCCAGATTGGGATGGAATCACATAATCGTAGTCCCCATGGGAAATGAATACGTGTTGATTTTCCACGGACTGTATTGCATATTCACTCTTGACGAAATCAGGTACGTACCCGCTAAGTGCCACGACACCATGGAGTGAAGGTATCAATGTTACCCCCAGAGCTTGTGCAAGTACGGCTCCCTGACTAAAACCTACGACTGTCAAACGTTCAGGATCTAAATCATACTCCTGAATGGCTTCACGAATAAATGATTGGATGTAGACGAGCACTTTATCGAACACTTGACGAACCGGCTTTCCTTCCTCTTCAATTGTGAAAAATGCATAGCCTGGCTCGTGAACGACAGGACCTCTCAAGCTGAAAATATGATGGGTTTCTTTAAATTCTTGTACTAGTTGTGGTAGATCTCCTTCATGACTCCCCATTCCATGAAGTAAAAATAATGCAGGTCGTTTTTCTTCTGTATTGGCTGGCATTGTATGTGTAAATGTAAATGGTGATTTCATAATCATTCTCCCCTTTTCTCTTCTTTATGCCACTAGTTTACCATAGAAAAAAGCGCCTGCCACTTTATGTGACAGACGTGTTGAACAGCTTATTTCTTCTCTGGCTTCGCAAATACTTCGTTCCAGTAAATTGTGCTATCTTTGATTTGATTAACTGTTTACTCAACTATATAACCATCCCGCATCGTAATAACCCGGTCAACATACGGTAGCATCTCTTCGTCATGCGTCACCATCAATGTCGTCAAATTTAAGGTACGTGTTAATTCCTGCAATAACTCCATCACACCTTTTGAGCGGTTCGTATCAAGACTAGCAGTCGGTTCATCCGCAAACAAGATCTTTGGACGATGGATGATTGCACGAGCAATTGCCACGCGTTGACGCTCTCCTCCTGATAAAGAAGAAGGATACGCCTCTTTGCGGTGCTCCATTTCAACTAACTTCAACATCTCATCTATTGCTTTAACCTGTTCCTTTTTGCTCGTTTTCGTTTCTGATACATCAAGCATCAACTGCAATTGCTCTGCCACCGTTAAAAAAGGAACTAAGTGAGAAGATTGAAAAACAAATCCAAAGTCTGTCGCCCGAATATGGCGAACTTCTTCTTGACTCATCTTCGTCATGTCTTTCCCTTCAAACATAATTTCACCGGTAGATGCTTTTTGCAATCCCGCTGCGATGGTTAGAACCGTCGATTTACCAGACCCCGAAGGACCGATTAGCGCAGTAATTTCTCCTTCTTTTAAAGATAAATTCACACCTTTTAATATCTCCTCTTCAATTTCCCCATTAGAGAACGTTTTCTTCACTTCATCAATAATAAAGGCAGACATATTACATCTCTCCTTGTTGAATCGCTTGAAGCGGTTCAATATTTTTCACTTGGAATCCTGAAATGGTAGCACCGATAAAACCAACCACCATAAACACCGCTGATAGCATCCATACGGTATCCATTGTTAAGTGGAATGGCATGCCTTCAGGTGCAACAAAACTAAATGCTTGGCTAAGTGCAATGGACAACACGAGTGAAATAGCGGTAATGACTAGCATCTGGTACCAAATCATCTTGAATAACGAAATCGTCTTCATGCCGATCGCTTTCAATATGCCGTACAACCCGATTTTCTGAACGTTCATCATATAGAAGAAAATAGCAAACAACATACCGCTAATAATGACTAAGAACCAGACGATCATATTCAATGACATCTGCTCTGCACTGTAACTCGGAATGGCATGCAAGAACTCTTTATTTGAAAAAGAATCTAATGCGCTTAGTGTCGGCGCATCTTTACCTGGGATGAAAATCGTCTGCATCTCCATCACTCGATACATTTCTTGATAGTTCGTCATGGCAATGAAAGCAACGGGTGCGTGACTGTACTTTTGTTGGTCAACAAATCCTTTAACGACGAATTCTCCACTGAATTGATTATTCGTTAAGACGTCCCCCACTTGAATTCCGTCTTCTTGTAAAGAACGATCCAGAACGATTTCACCTTCTTTAACGTTTTCGAATAGCTCTGAATCGGTAGAAGTAACGAATGCCAGACTGTGCTGTTTATCTTCTGCGTCATTGACGAATCCCATCTGAACCGAGAATGCAGTTGCTTCAGGATTGTCTATAAAGATTTGCTGCTGAACTCCTTCATCTATTTTTGAAAGATTATAGGTCTTGTCTGCATCTTTATCTAAATAAAATTGCCCTTGTGGTAATTTTTTAATAAGCGCTGCATTATCCTGTGATAATCCATTTGCCAGTCCTGAAATAATAAATGTCAAGAAGCTGACGAGAAATATAATGGACCCAAGAATCAGGAATCTAGTTTTGTTTTTCTTCATTTCTTTCCATGCGATTTTCATATCGTTTGCCTCCGTGTGTTTACTTTATACTCCTATCCTATCTTGTTAAGATGAACGGAGAATGAACAGCGTATTAAAACGCACTTCTTTTCATTACTTTTAAAAAGAGATATGACTTCCTATTTTTCTATCACTATGTGAAAATTGTAATAATGAAGGAGGGTTTTTGATGATTCGTTTTGAAGAAGTATCAAAGAGTTATGATATGTCTCGCTTAGCCGTGGATTCGGTGAGTTTAGAAATTAAGCGAGGAGAGTTTCTTGTGTTAGTCGGACCAAGTGGTTGTGGGAAGACCACAACGCTTAAGATGATTAATCGACTGATTCCACTGACAAAAGGAACGATTTGGCTCGATGGCAAGCGGATCAGTGATTATCCGATCCATGAGCTCCGTTGGCAAATCGGTTATGTATTGCAGCAAATCGCGTTGTTTCCGCATATGACGATCGAGGAAAATATAGCAGTTGTTCCTGAACTGGTCGGTTTGAAGAAGAAAGACATCCGCGCACGCGTAACGGAACTACTTGAAATGGCCGGGTTAGATCCCGACGTATACCGAAAGCGTAAACCGCATGAATTGTCAGGCGGCCAGCAACAGCGGGTCGGCGTCGTGCGCGCACTGGCTGCAGACCCAGATATTCTATTGATGGACGAACCATTTAGCGCACTGGACCCAATCAGTCGTCTAAAGTTGCAGGAGGATCTGCTAGATTTACAAAATAGAATCCAAAAAACTATTGTATTCGTCACACATGATTTACAGGAAGCATTTAAACTAGGCGATCGTGTTTGCATTATGAATGAGGGCAAGATTGAACAAATTGCAACACCGCAAGAGATTCTGACTAAACCCGCTTCGCCGTTCGTGCGCGAATTTACAGCATCAGCTGCAGCACGCACATTTTCCATTGCGGATCATATAGAAGAGATTCCGGCAGATTTGTCGCTATCTTTTGCGATCCCTATTGATTCTGAATGGGGGCCGCTCTTGCAGTTCTTAGCTTCTGAAGATCAAGTGGCGATTAAACAAGACGGTCAAGTCATTGGAATGGTTACCCGAAAAGGAATTCTTCATTTTCTAGCGGAGCAGTCACTGAAAGGAGGTACGTCTAATGAATAATTTTCTGGATGTATTTCAAAACAGACGCGGTCAATTACTGGAAGCACTAATTGAACATATTCAGATTTCATTAATCTCCTTAATAATTGCAGTGCTAATTGCGGTTCCACTAGGCATCTATTTGACAAATCGGCAAAAAATAGCGGAATCTGTCATCGGGATCAGCGCCGTACTGCAGACGATTCCTTCTCTCGCACTACTCGGTCTATTAATTCCCCTATTCGGTATCGGGAAAATACCCGCTATTATTGCGCTAGTAGTCTATGCATTGCTGCCTATTTTGCGCAATACATACACAGGCATTAAAGAAGTCGATCCTTCACTTCGAGAAGCCGCCACTGCGATGGGAATGAATACACGAAAGCGGCTAATGAAAGTTGAACTACCACTTGCCATGCCGATCATCATGGCAGGTATCCGCACATCGATGGTACTGATCGTCGGAACCGCAACATTAGCTGCTTTGATTGGCGCGGGTGGTCTAGGTGATTTGATATTACTTGGAATTGATCGTAATAATCCATCATTAATCGTACTAGGCGCTATACCTGCAGCGTTACTCGCACTTTTCTTCGATTTCCTGTTAAAAATATTCGAAGGTCTTTCATTCAGAAAAGCCATTACTGCATTTACCATTTTCATTATTGCGGCCGTCTTGATGATTGCAGCACCATTTATAGGAGGTAACTCCAAAAATGAAATAGTCATCGGAGCCAAGCTTGGCGCAGAACCTGAAATTCTCATAAATATGTATAAATTATTAATCGAAGACCAAACCGATCTCTCCGTCGAATTAAAACCGGGGCTCGGTAAAACATCATTCGTCTTCAATGCACTGAGATCAGGAAGTATTGATTTGTATCCTGAGTTTACGGGTACCGCTATAGCCGAGTTCCTGAAGGATGAAGCTGTCAGCAACGACCGCGATGAAGTGTATGAGCAAGCGCGAAAAGGACTAGACGAACAATTTGATATGACGTTCCTGACACCTATGTCCTTCAACAATACGTACACACTCGCTGTCTCCAAAGCATTCCAAAAAGAGTACGGACTGAAAACGATATCTGATCTGGCCGCGGTCGAAAAGGCTGTAAAAGCAGGTTTCACTCTCGAATTTAATGATCGCGAAGATGGTTACCTAGGCATTCAAAACCTTTACGGTATCACGTTCCCTTCCATCCAAACGATGGAGCCGAAGCTACGCTATCAGGCAATAGAAGCAGGTGAGATCAACTTAATGGATGCCTATTCGACAGATAGCGAACTACGCGAATATGAATTGACAGTTCTCGAAGACGACAAAGAACTGTTCCCTCCATATCAAGGTGCGCCATTGCTTCGTAAAGAGACGCTTGCGAAGTATCCAGAGCTTGAGGATGCGTTAAATAGCCTTGCTGGTATTGTGACAGATGATGAGATGCGTGAAATGAATTATCAAGTAAACGCGGAAGGTGCCAAAGCGAAGGAAGTTGCAAAGGCATTTTTGAAAGAACAAGGTTTGTTGGAGTAGTAGTCCGGGTGGCGTGACTGACCAGTGTACGCATTGAGCGGTTATACGACCAGTATGATCGCCTACGGAGCGAGATAGAGCGGTTATACGTGTTAATAGAGCACTTAGACACTGTCTTAGAGCGGTTAACCAAACACTATGATCGCTTATACGAATTAATGAGCGAAACTGTACAGCGCTCTCCCGCTCACTACGCGCTATCAATATAAGACAAAAAACAGTCACCGACAGATATACCCTGCCGGTGACTGCTTTAATTTGATTTAATTAATCCATCCAAGGAACTTCGATCATTGTACGGCCGATCCACTCACGCAACACTTCGTTTGTTGGTCCCATAATAGCACCAGCACGCCCGTCGCGTACGAACTTCTCTACCTGACCTGTCATATAACCACGACCACCAGAAACTTGCAACGCCGAATTCGTAACGTCAATCACCATATCCGCTGCATGCGTCTTCAGCTGCCACAATGGATACAAACACTCCGACAATTCCTTGCCTTCTTTAGTGCAACGATCCAACGCTTCTGCTGTACGATACAACATACTACGTGCGCTATCTACTTTGATCTGCGCCTTCGCCAACTCATGACGAATGACTTGGTAATCTGTAACGGATGATCCCGTATCTGCGTGTACTCTCCGTTTAGCACCATCTGTTGCCATATTTAGAGCACCTTGTGCAATACCGACCCAGCAAGCTGCTGAACCTAGTAAGAATAGAGGATCGATCGTGTTGTCGTTGAAATAGCCCATACCGCCTTCGCTACCGATACGGTTTTCAAGAGCCACTTGTACATTTTTAAAGTTCATCGGACCACTTGCGTTTCCACGTAGTCCCATTGCATCGAATGGGAATGCTTCGACACCTCGCTGATCATTTTCGACCAATAAGAACATCAAATTATCAGGGTCATCAGTTTCGGGAGACGTCGTTGCAACTAAATAAAAGTCTGCTTCTCCACCACTTGTGACAAATGACTTTTCTGCGTCCAGCAAATAACCATTAGCATTTCGTATTGCTTTACTACCGATATTCCAGAAGTGGCCTCCTGTCGCTCGTTCACTAAATGCTAGGCCACCGATTTGTCCATCACGCAAGCGTGGCAATAAACGTTGACGCTGTTCTTCTGTTCCCGCTTCATAAATCGTATGCGCTGTTGTCATATGCATAACCCAGCACATCGTCGTAGACGGGCAATAATGTGCAAAGCTTTCGGAAAGTACTGCGAATGCTGTGAATCCGTCTTTCAGACCACCCGCTTCAACCGGGATGGTAACAGCTGAATAACCAGACTTCGCAACTTCACGTAAACTTTCACGCGGGTAACTTCTCTGTTGATCAGAAATAAGTGCACGTGGCAGCAGTTCTTTCTTGCCTAACGCATGTGCAGCTTTTTGTAATTCTTCATGCCCTTCTGGACAAGTCCACCATTCGGGAATTTGCATAATTCCTTCTTGTTGTTTTTGTTTTTCCATCATAGCACTTTTTACCAAAATTACCACTCCATTTTATCATTTACCTACCTTTTCACTAGCTAGCAAGCAGGCTGTTCTCTATCAACAATATCATGTTTTATGAAATAGTAAAGATTAATCCATTTAATAACTATTATTTTCATTTTAAGTAAAAATAAAATATCTAATAAATCCATTCAATTCATCACAAAAACTATTAACTCTCACTCAAGACTTGTATATATAAAACGTTGTAAACACTATGAAGCATCAGCGTTAACAGTCATTTCAATTTCCTCATATCTACCCTACCAATTATCATTTTTTATTTAAGTATTATTTATTCAATAAAATTAGACACATTTCAATTGAAATTTATAAAGCACTCGATTATTTCAGGTAGTACTATAAAATGCTATAATAAAATGTAAAGAGAAGGAGGCGTATGCGATGAAAAAATGGATGAGTATCACGATTTTAAGCTGCCTATTATTTCTCACTGCATGTGCGGCAACAGATACGAATAAATTGACGATACCTGAACTTTCAGATCGTGAAAAACAAATACTTGAAACAGCTGCCAATACTGCATTTGTTTTTGATTATACAGCCGATCAAAACTATAAAAAGGTAACTCTATGGGTAGAAAAGTATGAAAAAGGCAAGAAGGTTGCAGAACCAATTAGTGAGCTATCCACTCCAATGCCTGGAGAGTCAACGAAGGGTAGCATCGTTTTGACAGTCACACAAACTCTCGAAGAAGAACTATTATTCTCTGCAAGTGTAAGTGACGATAAGGGCGCTGCAAGTGTTAGTAATCAAGAAGAGCTGAAAACACTGAAAGACATGGCGACTCTATTTAATACCAATCCACAAGAAGGTTTACTTCTTTCGGATAACATGTTGTTGGCAGGTATCATTTACACATCTACAGCAGATGGTTCGCCGACAAGTACATTATCTTCCGATTTCTATGAACAAAAAGAAGGCTACTTGGACGAATTAAAAGAATATGACGTGGTCTACGTGTTACGGGCTTCATTTGAAAAATAAAAGAACTGGCCGACAAGCATACTACTTGTCAGCCAGTTCTATATCCGTAACTCAATTCTGCAAATACTCTTTAACTGCCTGCGAAACAGTCTTCCCTTCGGCACGACCAGCGACTTCCTTCATTACAACGCCAATTGTCTGACCCATTGAGGCATCTTTTGAAATGCCTAATGAAGCAATCAATTCTTTCACTTCTTCCACATTCATCTGTTTTGGCAAATAGGATTCGACAATTGCAATCTTCGCTTTTTCTGCTTCCACAATGTCTTCTCGATTAGCTTTTATCCCTTCATCGAGTGATTGTTTTGTTTGCTTTAGCTCACGCTGAACGATTTTGATTTCTTCTTCTTTCGTCAGTTCGCGCTTTAATTCAATCGATTCATTTTGTAGACCTGCACGCAATAAATTAATGACACCTTTCTTCATTGTGTCTTTTTCCTTCATCGCAGTTCTTATATCGGCCATTAAACGATCTTGTAATTCTGACATGGAAATCCCTCGTTTCTATAGTGTTACGTATAGTATACAAAAAAATCATACATTCAGTCTTGTATTCTTACTCCGTCTGAAATACCGCCCCCTTTTTAGAGTTAAACTTTACTTTCCTCTTTGCAACTCCTAAACCTCTATTAATGAACTCACAAAACGTATACATCCGCCTTAATTGACGAAACTTCCGGTCTGGTTTACACTTTTTAGTAAGTAACTCCTTCATATAGTATAAGGACAGAACCCTTATCTGTTGGAGGAGTTTTTCGACATGTATATAAAAAGGAGTTCATTGTATGAAAAAAAGTGTAGTACTGGCGGAGAAACCTTCCGTAGCGCGGGATATTGCCCGTGTGCTGAACTGCAATAAAAAAGGTAACGGCTATTTAGAAGGCGATAAATATATTGTGACGTGGGCACTCGGACACCTAGTAACGCTCGCTGATCCAGAGAATTACGATACGAAATTCAAGACATGGAAACTAGATGATTTGCCGATGATGCCTAAGGATTTAAAACTAACGGTCATCAAACAAACGAGCAAACAATACAATGCTGTAAAAGCGCAACTGCTTCGCACGGACGTTTCAGATATTATTATTGGTACAGATGCTGGACGTGAAGGAGAATTAGTTGCTCGGTGGATTATTGAAAAAGCGAAGGTAAATAAGCCAATCAAACGTCTGTGGATTTCATCTGTCACGGACAAAGCAATTAAAGATGGTTTCGCCCAGTTAAAGCCAGGTAAAGCATATGAAAATTTATTTGAGGCAGCAGTCGCACGTTCTGAAGCCGATTGGTATATCGGTCTTAATGCCACGCGTGCACTGACAACCAAGTTTAACGCACAACTTAACTGCGGACGTGTGCAGACGCCTGTCGTTGCAATTATTGCACAGCGCGAAGAAGAGATTAATACTTTCCGGCCTAAAACATTTTACGGAGTCGAAGCGCAGTCTGATTCGAAATTAAAACTGACTTGGCAGGATGCAAAAACAGGCGATACACGTTCATTTGACCGCGACAAACTGTCTGCTATCGTCAAAAAAGTCGATGGGAAACAAGCTATAATTGAAAATGTTGAGAAGAAAGCGAAAAAATCCTTCTCACCAGGTCTATACGATTTGACTGAATTACAACGTGACGCCAATAAAATGTTTGGCTACTCAGCAAAAGATACACTCAACATTATGCAAAAATTATATGAACAACATAAAATACTAACCTATCCACGCACCGACTCTCGTTTCCTTTCAAATGATCTCGTCGCAACACTTCCCGAGCGCTTGAAAACAGTCGGTATAGGCGAATATCGTTCCCTTGCGAATAAAATATTGAAGAAACCAATTAAAACGAGTAAATCATTCGTTGACGATAGCAAAGTATCTGATCACCACGCAATCATTCCGACAGAAGAAATCGTATTTCTTGATAAATTGTCTGATCGCGAGCGAAAAATCTATGATTTGGTCGTCAAGCGATTCTTAGCTGTTCTGTTCCCAGCACATGAATACGAACAATTAACAGTTCATGCAAAAATAGCAGACGAACGGTTCACAGCACGCGGAAAAACGATTTTGGCTGCTGGTTGGAAAGAAGTGTATGACAACCAATTCGACGAAGAAGAAACTGAACAGGATACGAAAGAACAATTATTACCTAAGCTAGTAGCAGGTGATCAGCTCGACATCAAGCTCATCAAAGAGACATCTGGTCAAACGAAGCCCCCTGCACGTTTCAATGAAGCCACACTATTATCCGCCATGGAAAACCCAACGAAGTATATGGGATTACAGGATAAAAAACTCGCAGACACATTGAAATCAACAGGCGGACTAGGGACAGTGGCAACACGTGCTGATATCATCGACAAGCTATTCAACTCCTTCTTAATCGAAAAACGTGGGAAAGACATCCACGTCACGAACAAAGGAAAACAGTTGCTCGAGCTAGTACCGGACGAATTGAAATCTCCTTTGCTAACAGCTGAGTGGGAACTAAAATTAGAGAAGATTGCCAAAGGGCAGTTAAAAAAAGAAGCGTTCATTAATGAAATGAAAGGCTATACGAAAGAAATTGTTTCAGAGATTAAAGCGAGTGAAGCAAAGTTTAAGCATGATAATATTTCAACAAAAACATGTCCAGACTGCGGGAAGCCGATGCTTGAAGTAAACGGCAAGCATGGCAAGATGCTTGTTTGTCAGGACCGCGAGTGTGGTCACCGTAAAAACGTTTCTCGCGTCACGAACGCTCGTTGTCCGCAGTGTAAGAAGAAGATGGAGCTGCGCGGTGAAGGTGAAGGACAGATCTTTACGTGTAAGTGTGGTTATCGCGAAAAGCTTTCTACATTTAAGGCTCGTCGCGAGAAAAATTCAAAAGGTAAGGTCAACAAGCGTGATGTACAGAAGTATTTGAAGAAGAATACTGATGATGAGCCGATCAACAATCCATTTGCGGATGCGTTGAAAGGTTTGAAGTTGGACGACTAATTCAAAAAGGATTAAACAACATTTCTGTTGTGTAGCGCCAATTCCTTCAGTGTCAGTGGTCATACTTATTGTTGCTCATTAAAGTTATACTTGTAAAGAGTTCTATAATTAAATTAGATGTAGAACTGCCCTTGAATTTAACTAAGTTCAAGGGCAGTTCTACTTCACATACTATTGCCAATGAGTGTTTTAAATCTAATCACTATGAAAGTTAGATTGAAGCGGAAGCTGGCGGCGAATCCCGATGGCTCACCGCGGGCCCATAGGAAAGCGTTCGCCAGCTGGAGCTTCAATCCACACCACTTCACTCTCTACAGTATTTGCACTTAAAATCACTAAAAAAGCTGTCCCACAAAACTTCGTGGGACAGCTTTTTATTGCTCTATTAGTAAGCTCTTGCAAACCAAACTGTATGCTTCGATTCATTTCCACAGTTAATACAAGCGGATTTCTCTGCCGGTGGGTTGAATGGAATATTACGTGTTGTAAATTTCGTTTCATCTTTGACATGTTCTTCGCACGCGTCATCGCCACACCAGCCTGCAAGGATCCAGCCTGGAGTTACTTCGTTCGTCGCACTATCTTCAATATGCTTCTTCAACTCGTCTAACGTATCGATATTCGTATGAGAGTTTTCGTCACGGAACGTACGAGCATTCTCAAGTAAACGCTTCTGCATCGTCTGTAGTTCTTGCTCAATGCTAGCCACAGCTTCAGTCAGATCAACTGCTACTTTCTCACCGCCGTCACGCGCTTTCATCAATGCTTGATTGTTGTCAAGATCACGTGGTCCAAGCTCTAGACGTACCGGAACACCTTTTAATTCGTACTCGTTAAACTTGAAGCCTGGAGACTGATCCGAATCATCCAAACGGACACGAATGCCTTTAGATTTTAATTCAGCGTAGATCTCGTCTAGCTTTTCCATAATCGCTGGATTCTTCTTCCAAGGTCCAACTGGGATTAGCACGACTTGTGTCGGTGCAACGCGCGGAGGCAATACAAGACCTTGCTCGTCGCCATGTACCATAATAACGGAACCGATCAAGCGTGTTGACGTTCCCCATGATGTTGTATGCACGAACTGGTGCTTATTTTCTTTTGTTAAATATTTAATATCGAATGCTTCCGCAAACTTTGTTCCAAGATAATGTGAAGTTCCAGCTTGTACCGCTTTACCATCTTTCATCATCGCTTCAATCGAGAATGTATCAACTGCGCCCGCAAAGCGCTCAGAAGGTGTTTTCTGACCGTCATATACAGGAATTGCCAGTAATTCTTCTACAACTTCTTTGTAGATTTCTAACATTTGCATCGTTTCATGACGCGCTTCTTCTTCATCTACGTGTGCAGTATGTCCTTCTTGCCATAAAAATTCTGATGTACGAATGAATGGTAGCGTCTTTTTCTCCCAGCGGAATACGTTTGCCCACTGGTTGATTAGTACTGGAAGATCACGATAGCTCTTGATCCAGTCAGAATACAAATGACCAATCATCGTTTCAGACGTCGGACGCAGCGCCAAACGTTCTTCCAATTTCTCGCCCGCCGCTTCTGTCACCCATGGCAATTCTGGAGAGAATCCTTCGATATGATCTTTTTCTTTTTCGAAAAATGACTCTGGAATTAGCATTGGGAAATAGGCATTACGGTGACCTGTTTCTTTAAAACGACGATTCATTTCATCCTGAATATGCTCCCAGATTTCATAGCCGTCTGGTTTAAAAGCGATACATCCACGTACTGGTGTATAATCCATCAAATCTGCTTTCTGAATCGTATCGATATACCACTTCGTAAAATCATTTTGCTGATTGCTCATTACTTCATTTCCTCCTTAGTAAAAACCGCACTCTTGTTATTCCATACTGCTAATCATATAACAAATCAAGCATTCCTACAATTGAATGTCGTCACTATGCCTGTCTGTCTCCATAAACTCCATAAAAAAACTGCCCTCAATTAAGAGGACAGCGTTCAATTAAACTAATTTCTCTTCTGCAAAGACATATTGAGGTTCGCTTTCTGTCTTCACTGATTCCTCACCGAAGCGACCTTCCCACTTCGACAAAACTACGGTTGCAAGAGCGTTTCCAATTACGTTAACTACCGTACGTGCCATATCCAGCAAACGGTCGATACCCGCGATAAACGCCAAGCCTTCAAGCGGAATGCCTACTGTTCCAAGTGTCGCAAGTAACACGACGAATGAAACGCCAGGTACGCCCGCAATTCCTTTAGAGGTAATCATCAACACTAATACCAATGTGATTTGTTCCGTAATACTCAACTGGATTCCATACATTTGTGCAATGAACATGGCCGCCAATGCTTGGTAAAGTGTAGATCCATCTAGGTTAAACGAATAACCTGTCGGTACCACGAAAGATACGATGTCTTTCGGACTTCCGAACTTCTCCATTTTCTCCATCACTTTCGGCAACACCGTTTCCGAACTGGATGTTGAAAATGCTAGAATTAATTCGTCTTTCAAGATCTTCATGAAGTGGAAGATGTTCACGCCGACCATCTTCGCGATCCCACCTAACACAACGATGATGAAGAATATCATCGTGGCATATACAAGTACCATTAATTTACCCATTGGAATGAGTGATTCCAAACCAAATTTAGATACCGTTACACCAATTAACGCGAATACACCAAACGGTGCGAATTTCATAATCATATTCGTTACCCAGAACATCGCGTCTGCGACTCCTTGGAAAACTTCTAGAACCGGTTTGCCTCGCTCTCCGATTGCAGCTACACCTAAACCGAATAACACAGAGAAGAAAATGATTGGCAACATATCTCCATTCGCCATCGAGTCTACGATATTACTTGGTACGATGCCGACTAACACATCCATGAAGCCGCCATTCTGCACTTCTTCTGTCGTTTCTACATATTGCGAGATGTCACCCTTTTCAAGAGAAGACATATCGATGCCTTCACCTGGCTTGAAAATATTAGCTGACATAAGTCCCACAATAATCGCAATCGTTGTTACAATTTCAAAATATAAAAGCGTTTTACCGCCAAGTTTACCTAATTTCTTAATATCACCTGTACCTGCTACTCCGATGACTAGCGTTGAAATAATAATAGGTACCACAATCATTTTAATCATATTGATGAACATCGTGCCGATTGGCTGTAAGTATCTCTCTACATTAGGATTACCATAAAAGATTGCACCGACTGCAATACCTAAAACCAATCCAATTAATATTTGGTAAGCCAAAGACAATTTAAATATCTTTTTCATCGATAATCCCCCTTTGACGTTCTCTGAAAACGCTTTCTTTCAGTGACTTATTCATATCTTACGGGGACCCTACAAAATTCTACAATATCCTACAATAATTATTTTCGTTCTTCTATTACCTCCATATACAACACATGAAGAAACTTCTTACTATTCACTTTGACAGGCCTAATATCGAAACTTTCTTCTTGAATCTGTTTCATTCTCATACTAATCTCCTGGAAATCAAAGAAGCGTGGTGCATAGTATTCGAATTCATCGATTGTATAATCCACTGCGCCAAGTGAGGCCAAATGTTCCATTGCGGTAAGGATTGACCGACGGATTCTTTGCTCCATCGCCTTACTTTCTTTGGAGATGTCTCCATCTGGCACACCCAGTTTGGTCAACGCGGATTCATACAGCCCCTTTAAAGGCGGTAGTTGAACAGCTCGCTGCTCGTTCAAGACTTCCATGATGGCTACGATGTCGCGACTCGCGCTGTCACTGAAGATTCCCATATCATGCAGCTTCTTTAGAACAATATCTTTCACCGATTGTTGCACTTTAGGTTGTTCAACAGAACCGAATTGCGCCAGTGATTCCCGAATCGTCAATAAGGAGTTTTTTAGACGTAATTGTTCAGCTGTACGTCGCACGATGCTCTGTACTTCTATTTGATTGATCGGCTTATGTATGAAAAATTCGACGCCGACTTGATAGGCCTCGCCAACCATCTCTTTGTTAACTACTTGGCTCAGCATAATGAATTGTCCGCAGTAGCCTTGCGATTTCAACTGTTGAATCGTTTCGATCCCGTCGAGTTCGGGCATCAATAAATCGATCAATACAACGTCGGGTGCCAAGGATAGTATTTGAGGAATAGCTTTCACTCCACTGTCAGCCTCGCCAATCACAATCCCTTCTTGCTCTGCTAGAATATTTTTTAGCATCACACGGCTTGCTTTATCATCATCTACGATAAAATATCTCATGCTTCTATCTCCTTCATAATGGATTCCATGGGGATTTCCACTAGTACATTCAGTCCTTTATCTAGGCGTTCTACAGCAATTGTACCTTGCATCGCATCGATAATTGTGCATACATGCGATAACCCGATACCTGTTGCTGCTGTTCCTTGATCCGTAAATTTCGTCGTATATCCTGGTTCAAATATTACGTCTTCATGTTCAAAAGGAATACCTTTTCCTGTATCACACACACTAAAACGCACCCACGCTCCATCCCTCTCGACTGTAATGTGTACATGACCTTTTTCTTCAATAGCTTCTACCGCGTTCGCCGTCAAATTGTTCAACACGGCAAGCAAAGGTACATGCTGTCCTGTTTGGAAGTCCGCATCAATTGTTTTTTCCACCATGCATTCCTTACCGATCATATCACTGTACTTTTCATTCGCAGTGACGACCATGTCGAGTAAATCAGATAGATAAAATGCCTCTACTTGTTGCCGCGTAGTCCACTTTGATAATCCCGCCAGAATTCGTTGGGAATCTTTTTTCACTTCGTGGATTTCCTGCGCAATATGCAACGCCTGGGTGCTAAGCTCGCGTTGATTCTCCTTTTTGAGCTTGCGGTACAAGTCATGACTTGACGCGGTGATCTGTTCTATATGGTTCATGGATTTTTGCAAATACAGTGCTTCCGCATACAACTCATAACCTACCCCAAGCATCTCCTCTACACGATGCTTCTCTTTTGATAATGCCACAGAACTATATAACCCCACCGTGAAGAAACTACGCAATAGTGCCACCCCAACTAGAATGCCCCACTCTTTACCATTAAGTAGTGAACCATGTTGCCACCAATTACGCAGTGCATGCTCGGACGTGTTGCTCACTACTTCAAATAAGAAAGCTAATGCACCCAGTCGAAGTGGTAAAGATTTATATTTTTCAAGACCGACGAAGTGCCAGCCGACCGCCACGATAAAGTAAAATAAAAAGACGGGTACATGCATCTGTAAACTCTCAAGCAACTCAGCGCCAAGCCACATCTCTTTCGTTACGCGAAATACTACTACGGTAACTGCTGTTACAAATCCTGTGCGCAAAATGGAAACAGGTGGATAAATAAGAATCAGTAAAAAGAACAATATACCGCCTAACGCAAAACGGAACATTTCTCCGTCAAACGGCATCACTTTCAATTCACCGGTAAGAGCTGTCAAGATTGCAATAAATGCAATTCTTGCCGCTTCTGATTGATATACATGGCGCCACATTAATTTTGCATTCATTATTTTTCTCCTAATAAAATAAGTAATCGTACACGTATTATAGCAACCTGGAAAGCAATGTACAGTTTTGGACTTGGATATTACGGGTACAGTAAGAAGGGATATTTATTATATTTATATATTGAAAGGATGAAAAAAAATGAAAGTTTTAGTTGTAGGTGCAAACGGTCAGATCGGAAAACAGTTAGTATCATTGATTCAAGATAGCAACACACTTGAAGCAAAAGCAATGATCCGTAAGCAAGAACAAGCAGAACATTTCGAGAAAATCGGTGCGGAAACCGTGCTTGTAGATCTTGAAGGCGAAGTAGAAGACATTGTAAAAGCAGCAGATGGTGTAGATGCTATCGTTTTCACAGCCGGCTCCGGCCCAAAAACCGGTCCAGATAAAACGATGATGATTGACCTCGACGGTGCTATTAAAACTATACAAGCAGCGGAGAAAGCCGACGTTAAACGTTTCATCATGATTAGTTCGTACGACACAACACGCAAAGCAATCCAGGAAGCGTCAGAATCATTTGCTCCGTACGTTGTAGCAAAACACTACGCAGATGAATGGTTACGTTCAACTGATCTAGACTATACGATGATTCATCCAGGTGCTTTAACAAACGACAAAGGAACAGGCAAAGTAAAAGCCGCGAATACTGTCGAACCAAACGAAGTACCACGAGATGATATCGCAGAAGTCATTTTCGCTTGTTTGGAAAACGACTCAACAATTGGAAAAGAGTTTCAAGTCATTGGTGGCTCTACACCGATTAGAGAAGCGATCGATGCGCTATAAAGGCAAAGCAATAGAATCAACAATTTAGATAGTAACTATAATCACGGAATAAAAATAAACTAAAGACCAACTCCCCATGAGTTGGTCTTTAGTTTACAAATCATTTTAATTACTACTCCTCTTCCATTTACACGGAGCAGCAAACTCAATTTTTTATACTTGCAGGAAAATAGCGGTTTTTCAGCAAAGTGGATATGACCTCCAGTATGATCGCCAATACTAGAATCATATATGTAATCATTCCTACTTCACGCAAATCGAAGTAGAAGCTCGAAGCCATAAACAGCTCGAAACCGATCCCCCCGGCTCCGGCTGCCGCTCCCATTGCAACTGCTACCGCAAAGTTAATTTCAAACCGCAGAAAAGTCCAGGACATAAGATATGTAAATGTCGAAGGAAGTATGGCATGTACTACAATGTGCCACCAACCCGCGCCCGTAGCCCTTAACGCCTCGATAATTCCTTTGTCCACTTCCTCAAACGCTTCAGAAAAAGCTTTTACTAAATATGCAATTGAATGAAACAGCATGCCAAGCACTGCAGCTTCACTCCCTAATCCAGCCGCAATAGCAAAGATCAAAACCCATAAAACCGTAGGAACTGCACGGATAAAGGCCAAGAAAATGCGAACTATTTTGGTAATCCATTCATTGGTCAAATTAGTCGCTGCAGATAATGCTAGAAAAAACGAAAGAACGGCTCCTAGAATTGTAGATAAAAAGGCGAGTCCGAGTGTAATACCCACTTGATAGATGGCTTCTCCCCAACCGAAATGACTGAGAGCAGGTTCTAAAAACATAACCTTCAAATTATAGGCTGTTTCTTGGATAGCTCGTTGAATGTCGAGCCCTGTATAGTCAAAGAACAGGAAAGCTAAGACAGTCAGCACGGTTAGAATGAGGATGGTTAACTGCATGATTAGCTGTACTTCATTGCCCGACTTTATGCTAATACGACCATCACTCCGTCGCTTCATATGTGTTGTCGCTTGCATTAGAGAATCACCTTCCGTACATGGTTTGAAAGTAGTTCAATGAGGATGACAGCCACGACGATACTGACAGTAACTAATGCCACCCCGTGATAGTTGAGTGTTTTATAATACAAGTCAAATGTGTAGCCGATCCCTGTTCCTGTCAAGATTCCTACTAACGTAGCATTGCGTATATTTGTTTCAATCATAAACAGTATCCAACTAATTATTTGCGGCAAGCACTCAGGAATGACTGCTTTCATAATAATTTGGATATATGTTGCACCTGTTGCTTGTAACGCTTCTACCGCACTTTGGCTGGACTCGTCAATGACCTCAATGAAAGCCCGAGTTAGAAAACCGACCGAACCAACGAATAAAGCGAGATATCCTGTTAAAGAGTTCTGCCCGAACGATAGAAGTAAAATCAATGCCCAGGCTACCACAGGAATATTTCTTGATAGCGATGCTATAAACCTCGCCAAGATGCCAAGTAACTTGCTCGTCCCCACCGATTTTGAGCCCATCACTCCCAAGAAAAGTGAAAGAATAGTAGCTGTTGTAGTTGCCGCAATAGACATGAGAATCGTTTCAACTAATTTGTCTAGAATGGTTGGCATACGTTCAAGTGATTCCTCAGTGACTACCAAGTTGGAAAATATCCATATAAAAGCTTCAGGTAACGTCGCGAGTCCATGTAAAATATTAAAGTCGGTGAGCACGGATGACAGATACGTTACTAACGCAAGAAGAAGGACCACTATTATCATCTGTTGGTTTTTCTTGTATCGTATTCTATTTTCATTCACAATAGTTAGCTCCTCATACCGTTGCTAGTTCTCTTACTACTGGCACGGGCTTTGTCTTGGTACCGTAAATGACATCCGTACGTTCCAGAGTCAAGCGATGACTCACATCATCAAAGACCACTTGTCCTTGCCTGAGCCCTATAATACGATCTGAATAATCACGTGCAACCTCCACTTGATGCAGATTCACGATGCATGTAATCCCAAGTTCCATCGTGATGGACTTTAAATGATCCATGATGATTTTGGAGGCATTCGGATCAAGAGAAGCAATAGGTTCATCGCATAAAACAATTTTAGGTTCTTGGATCAACGCACGTGCAATTCCCACTCGCTGTTGCTGTCCACCACTTAGTTGATCACAGCGCTTATAGGCATGTTCAACAATCCCCAGTTTTTCCAATAAGAAAAACGCTCGCTCTTTTTCTTCCTCAGTAAATCTGCCCATAACTCCCTGCAATGTCGTTTTGTAACCAAATCGACCATGCAGAACATTTTCAATGACAGATAATCTTGGCACCAAATTATAATGCTGAAAAACCATACCAATATCCGTTCGTAACTTTCGTAATTCCTTTTTGTTCAACGTTCCTACATCTGCTCCATCAAAGATTACCGCACCTTCATCAATATCAACCATTCGATTGATGCATCGAAGTAAGGTAGACTTTCCCGCGCCTGAAGGACCAATGATCGAAATAAATTCACCAGCATCCACTTCAAAGTTTACATTTTGCAAGACTTTATTTTGATTGTTATATGATTTCCCAAGTTGTTGTACTGTTAATAAAGACATATCTTCTCGCTCCTCTTTTATTCGAATATATATACAATCAAAGCGTACAATTCCATGCACGCCCTGACTGAACTCACCTATTCATTAAAAAGATTTCGGACCGGGGTAAACCAAGCGTCTTCAACTGGCACAAAACGCTCTTCTTCCGTTTTAAAGAATAAGCCTGCTGCATTAGAATCTTTTGGTACGAAAATCTCTTCGTTATCGGCAAACTCATCTGAAGTGAATAGTGTTTGTAATTTATCAAAGTCTTCTTGACCAAGAACATTTGTATTCGCAACAAATGGAGCGTTAAGTACAGGCGTTACTTCCATCAGAGTGAATTCCTTGCCTGCTACACGATTAAATGGTTCCGCTGCATCTTTTTTCACTTTATATACAGATCCCACTTCATTCTCTTCGCCTTCTACTACGTCTACATAGGATTCAACACACGTATCACAAAAAGCCGCCACATCTGTACTGCCATTCAATACATTCACTGCTGAACCTTGATGGGAATTACCGAATAAGACTTGTGAAAATAGAGGGCCACCTTCCATTAGATCTTCGGTATTCAATTCTCCATATTTCTTGTTGTTAGCAAAATGATCGATTATCGTGGAGGAAGGAATGACAAATCCTGAAGTGGAGCTATTTGAAACAAATGAAATGCTTTTCTCCGCTACTGTATCTAAGGAGAATTCACCGTTTACTTTAAAGGTTTCTTGATCCTCTACGTCAACTGCAAGCCAACTATAATATAAGGCGTCGTCCAATGTACCAGACGGGCCAGTGGAAACTACTAACGGCTTATTTGCTTCATTTCCTTTATTAGCTTGGACATACCCTTGCGCACCCATGTAGGCGAGATCCGCGTTATCATTCACCATAGTTTCAATTGCGATTGCATAATCAGTCGTCAACTTGTGCTCTACCGATTTTCCGGTTGTTTCCTCGATGGCTTTTCCAATTTCATCTCGTGAAGTTTTCATATCATTTCCTGATTCATTGGGATACCAGACAATACTGATGACGTCATCCACTTCTGTTTTTTCCGCTCCCGCTTGGCTACTTGAACACGCAGACAGTAGTAAAGTGGCTGACGCAAGTATTGCGAAGACCGAATTCAATTTCTTCATCAAGTTCACTCCTCTTCAACTAGTTAATCAACTTTATTGAAACATAGAAAGATAACGCAATGTGGGTATTTACAGGATCTTCACAGACTCTTTACACCGTTTTGATCCATCCATTAAAAATCGGAAGGACTCACAATATCGCCAATATCAATTTCTTTCCCAAATACACCGTGATAGTCTGTGCCACCTGTCATTAACAGATGATACTGTT
Organism: Sporosarcina ureae DSM 2281; assembly: GCF_000425545.1. GTDB lineage: Bacteria > Bacillota > Bacilli > Bacillales_A > Planococcaceae > Sporosarcina > Sporosarcina ureae. The sequence continues at coordinate 99,990 of NZ_AUDQ01000008.1, forward strand.
CGGCTAGTTCTTCAACTCGTCTACTATCTTCGGCTGTATGATCAAAGTGATTGCGTTCAATACCGTCAAGTCCAGCTTCCACCAATTCAACGATCAAATCATATGAATCCAATTGTCCAGGATGCGCAACTACAGCCAATCCGCCGTCAGCTTTAATGGCTTCCACCGCATCATACACATCGATGTATTCTATATCTCCTGAAGCGACGCCCTGTCCTTTAAATAACTCTTTGTACAATTGTTGATAGGCAACTGAAGTAAAGGGATCTTTCGTCAGCTCTTTCATAATATGTTGTTTGTAAACCGTTCCAGAAGGTTTCGCAGATTCAAGGACTCTGTCCTCATCCAGCACATAACCGGCTCTTACTATTTGTTCTATTTGCCAAAGCGAGTGAGCGTGCCTTCTCTCTAGCAATGGTTGGCAAATCGATTGGATATGTATTGCAGTGGGATCATAGTTGTAGCCAAGCACATGTACTTTCCGTTGCCGCTGGAAGTCATATGCTGATATTTCAACGCCGGGTAGTGCTATGATGCCGAAATTCTCACTTACAGTTCGGATTTCCTCCCAGCCGGCTACCGTATCATGATCGACAAAACTGATATGTGTTAAGCCGGCCTGTGCAGCCTTTTGAAAAACAGTAGAAATCGAATCCGAGCCATCTGAATAGTGACTATGAACATGTAGATCAGCTTTCAGAACCAACACCCACCTTATTGTCCAGCACGATTTTTTTCGCCTTCATGTCGAATACTTTGTCACATAACCCTTCCATGAACTCTATATCATGGAAAATCCCTACGAGCGTTGTCCCATTGTTCTTCAGCTTTTCTATCATTTCACGAACTCTTACTTTTGATTGCTGATCTAAACTAGCAGTCGGCTCATCAAGCAATAATAGTCTAGGTTTTTTCACAGTAGCCATGGCAATGTTCAAGCGTAGTTTTTCGCCGCCCGAGAAAGTATTTGGATAACTGTCCCATAGCTTAGGATCCAGTTCGAAATGAGCTAACGTTTTTTCAGTTTCAACATTGGCTGTTATTTCAGATTCCCCCATCTCCAACAGCGCATTGGTCACTAGCTGTCGGCAGGTTGTCCTAGGCATAACATTTAAAAATTGAGATACATAACCAATTTCGTATTTACGCAAGTACAGCATTTGTCGATCGCTCACTTGAGATAAATCTACAAGCCCAAAGCGCTGCGAGTCGTATAGGATCTTACCTTCATCCGGTAAATACGTACGATAAATACTTTTTAAGATCGTTGATTTTCCACTTCCGCTTTTTCCCACAATGCCAATAAACTCACCCGCTTCTAAGGAAAAATGAATGTTTTCTGTAGCTGGCATGGTTTTGTCTAAATGATGAATAGTGAAACGTTTTCCGAATCCGGCAATTTCCAGTATAGACATCACGATGATGCTCCTCTCCGATTACATTAGTTTGTGCGATAATTAGTTTTTGTGGTCAGCATTCCGTTTACCATTGTTGTCGTCAACATAGGATAGCCGTCATCCATTCTCTCAATGATTAGTAGGTCGGCTTTCTTTCCAATTTTAATCGATCCCAATTCGTCATCTATTCGGACTGCCTTCGCCGGATTCAACGTAACCATCATGAACATTTGGTGCAGATCATTTCCATATTGTTCATGTAATGCAAAGACCGCATGCAACAGCCCCGCAGGATAATAGTCACTGCATAAAATATCAATACAGCCATGATCAATTGCTTCTGTTGCAGATAAATTGCCAGAATGAGAACCACCAAGTAAAACATTCGGAGCACCCGCAATCGTATGCAAGCCAAGTTCTTTCGCTCTCTTCGCAACTTCCAACGTAATCGGAAATTCGCTAATGGTCGTACCAAAGGTTTTCACTAATTCCAGTTTTTGAACATTATCGTCATCATGAGATGCAATAGCAATGCCTTTTTCCGTAGCAATCTCTGCAATTTCCTTCATGTTTTCAGTCGTTAGAGACTCTGTAGTTTGCCTTTCAGCGATCAGCACATTGATGTCTGAATCTGATAGATCTCGATATCCTTTCAATGTTTCACGATACACTTCTAAATTTCGATACTGCCCTTGTCCCGGTGTATGGTCCATAAAAGAAAGCAAATGAACTTTGTCATCTTCTATATTCCGCACAAGACTCGCCACGCCATCCATATTGTCAATCTCAAATCGCGCATGTAAACGATGACGAATCAAGTGTAAATTCCCATGTGTTGAATGGATAGCATCGATCATACGCTGGATATTCTTTGGATGATGCATCGTTTTCTGTGTAAAGACGTCTTCCCCATAAAAGGACAGTGAGTGAAACATAGTGGTAATCCCGTGACTGATCAATACTTTTTCAGCCTCTCGCAAACTTATATCGAAATCCATCATGCAAGAAGGTCTTGGCGATGCAATTGTTTCAATATAATCAGAATGAATATCAATAAACCCTGGAGAAATAAGTCCACCACCGGCATCAATCCGGTTAGCTTCAGGAAATCTCATTACGTCTTCCTGCGGGATAATATCTTGAATAAATTCCCCTTCTACAACAACTGCAAAGCCTTCAAGAATTTCGTTTTCTGTTATGATATTCCCATTGTGGATTACATACATGTCAGCAGTTCCTCCTATAGTAATGAGTACACTAATTGTTGTGTGTACGCATGTTGTGGGTCTTCCAATACTTGATCCGTCAAACCTTCTTCAATTATTTCGCCGTTTAACATAACAATAGTACGGTCCGCCAGCATCCGAATCACTGCCAAATCATGTGACACCACGATCATGCTGATTTGTAGTTCCCTTTGAATTTTTTTAATTAAATCTAGTACATTTGCTTGCACCGACAAATCTAGCCCAGTCGTTACTTCATCCAAAAATAAAATAGGTGGGTTATTCGATAACGCTTTAGCAATTTGCACGCGCTGCTGCATCCCCCCCGAAAACTTTTCGGGTTCTTCTTTCATACGGTGCAAAGGAATATGAACATTCGTAAGCAATCTTTTCCCTGTTGCCTCCATATCCGACACATTCCGATTTCCAGCCGCAATTAATTTTTCCGCTATGTTGCCAATCGATGAAAAGTTCATTTTCAGTCCATGAACTGGATTTTGATACACCATGCCGTAATCATGATTTCGAATCATACGCTTTTGCTGAGAAGACAATTCAAAAACATTTTCATTTTCTTTCCCCGGTCGGTTAATGTATGCAGCTCCAGACGTGATGTCGGTATCAAAATACAAGCACTGCATCATCGTCGATTTGCCACTTCCGCTTTCTCCAACAATCCCTAAAATCTCTCCACGATAAAGATCTAAAGAGATATCCCGCACGGCAAAGACCGTTCCGCAAGATTTGCAGTAATTTTTCTCTACACTATTTCGCTCTTTATCTTGGCATTCTTGACAACCCGTACCATATTGTTTGCATAGATTCTCAACCCGTAAAATCGGTGTTTCATGCATACGTGCTTTCCACCTCGACTTTCTCTTGTTTGTTTAATTGTTCTATACAATAAGCCGAATCGTTGCACTGATAAATCGTTGCACCCTTTTCGTGATCTATGAGTTCATCCAAGAAAACATCTACTGCTCCACACAAATGACAATGAGCTCCTTCAAATGATTCAACAGTAAATGGATAATCTTCAAAAGCTAACGATTTGACGGATGTATAGGGCGGTACAGCATAAATTTTCTTTTCTCTTCCTGCTCCGAGAAGGATCAAGGCTTCAGAATGATCCATTTTGGGATTGTCGAATCGAGGAATTGGGCTTGGTGCCATTACATAACGATCGTGAACCGATACGGGATGATCAGCAGTTGTCGCCGTTTTTCCGAACTTCATAATTTGCTCAAACAACATCAGCCAAGCACCACTATAATCATCTTCCGCATGCATACGTTTTGTCATATATTCCCTTTCTTCAATGGCACGCAACGGCTCTGGTATCGGAACTTGTAACACAAGAATCTGCTCTTTCGTCAATGAACATTCCGGAATCCGGTGCCTTGATTGAATGATATCCGCTTCTTCTGTACACTCTGTCAGTTGAACGCCCGTTGTATCTTGGACAAGCTTTTTTATACTCACTGCATTGACAGATTCATCGGAGCCTTGGTCAATCACTTTTAGCACATCTGTTTGTCCTATAAGGGAAAGTGTAAGCTGCAATCCACCTGTTCCCCAGCCTCGTGCAATGGGCATTTCCCTAGAAGCAAACGGCACTTGATAGCCTGGAATCGCTACAGCTTTTAGAGTAGCGCGACGAATTTCCTTTTTTGAACCTTCATCGAAAAAAGCAAAATGCGTGTTAGCTTTCATTGACCTGCACCCCTTTCTTCACTTGCCGTATACTGTCTAATTTAGATTGGAATGTCACGTAATGCGGTAGCTTCAAGTGGGAAATAAATCCACTAGATTCCACTGAATCAATGTGAAGCAGTACAAATTCTTCATCATGTGTTGGAAATTCATCATTTAGATGTTCTAGGCACTGATCGAGAATACTCATGGCAATCGTCTTGGTTTCATTTTGTCCATAACAAATTCCATATCCAATCTCAAATTCCAGTTCTTCTTCATTGTTTTCATTTTTCACATGGACGGGCACAAACGATTCTACTTCCGTTACTTGAATGTCTCCGATATAAAACTCTTCGTCCTCTGAACCGTCTTCTTCGTTGGGATGCTTAACGTAAATTGGCAGCGAACCTACGCGCACTTCACCTACAGTCGGATGAACTTCTCCATATCCGCGCAACGAGGCATATGCCAAAGAAGTCAATGCACCTGTTTGTCCGCGGGTCAGGACTTGTAATCTCGCGCTACGGCTCGCCGGAAACTCCAAGTTTTGTTTTGTAATATCTTCAGGTTCTGTATTGTCCATTTCATATTGTTCAAACAACCCTTCTTTACGAAGGTACTCTACAACTTTCGGATAGCGTTCAACCGTTTCTTCCACTTTCACCTCTTGAAGTTCTTCGGCATAGCTCTGCAGCCACTGCGTATTATCCGCCTTTTTTTCATTGATTAAATTAAAATCTAGAAGACGATGTGTGTAGTCATACGTGGCACCCAGTAATTGACCCCCAGGTATATCTTTAAAGCTCGCAGAAATTCTTCTTTCTACAAACATTGCATCTGTCTCGACTGACTCGCTGTAATACAATCTTGGCAATGTGGATCGGTGAGCTCGCATAAGGAATACTGCTTCTTCCATACTTCCCTCCGCCTGCTTGATGGCCAATGCCGCTAATTGCGGAGAATATAAACTACTTTCCGACATAACTTGATCGACCAAAGCTCTCATCGTCGACAAAATCGTTTCAATTTCCAGAATCGCTTGCCCTTTGAGCCGTTCGAACTTCACTCGTTTGATAGAAGCATCTATCGCCTGAGTACCTCCTTTTACAGGAACATACCCCACTTATCCCACCTCCTTATGTGCAATTGCTGTTGTTCTAGGTACGCAAGCAATTTGTGAAGCTTGATCGATAAAAATTAAGTCGATTCCCATCGGAAATTCGTTCGTCCGCTGATTTCTAGCTTGCCATAACGTCACTGGAAACCCTGTTTGTAAGGACACTTCTGATTGAATACCCGGACCTTTTAATACGATTTCACCATCATTTTCTAATACAGAACTTTCAATGAGCCAAGTGGAAGATTGCTGTGGATCAATAAGAGATCCGACTTTACACTGTTCCAAAGCGTGTCGTATTTCTTGCTCTTTATCTTCGCGAAGGACTATGACAAAATCCGCTTCATGAATGGATGCATATTTAGCAGAAGTATATTCCGATATCTTTTCTATTAGCTCCTGGTGTTCATCAGATACAATATGGAAAGTGACTTCTCCATCCAATAATGCCATTGCAGTTAAAAGTAAAGCTTCACTGCAAGGAATAGAATAATCCATTCGGTTCACCGGTTCAGTAATGGATGAAATCGTGCCCGGCCGCGACATACTATGCAGTAATTTACGATAGACATATTGCAAATCATGTACTTGATCAATCGCCATATTCTCTCTCCTGTCCACTTTGTTTCTAGTAAGTAATTATATTTCCATCGTTTCAAAATTAACTTTTGTACCGATTAACTCTGCCTGTCGTCTTGTTTTCGCTTTCCTGATTTCATCCTCAGCAGCGATCAACTGGGGTTCCCATAGAAACGCTTCCGGCAAATCGGCTTTATACGCTGCATCGATGATCGCCAAATGCTTAGCGAGCTCTTCTTCCATTCCCGTGACGATGCCGATCCCGATACGATTGGCAATCTCTACCTTTGCTTCTGTAACTAGGACTTCACCCATATAAAACAAGGAATTCTTAGAGGTTTCACGCATTTTGATCATCGTCATTCCATATTGAGGTGCTGTAATTTCACGACACTCATATACAGCCGTGATAGTTTCCGCAAATGTTTTAGCAAGATGACCATTATCTTGAATGAGAATTTCAGTTCTTCTTCTTCTTTTCATATGTGCTCCCTCCTTTTCTATAAATTAATAGTAACTTGTCGCCAAGTTGGTGTGTTTTAAGATACGGTTAGTATATTGTAAACACTCTTTACAATTGGACATAAAAAAACAAGCAAGGATGAGAGACCCTTGCTTGTTTATGAATTCATCGTAATATCATATTTGAACTTATCACTGCGATATAGCACTTTAGTATATTCAAGCACCTTACCAGTTTTCTGGTCTACACAGTCGCTTTCAACCATAATGAGCGGGACCATACTTTTGCAAGATAACAACTGTTGCTCACCAGCAGTTGGAAATGTGATGCTTAGTAGAGATTTGCGACTGTTAAATTCTCCATAGCCAAGTTTCCGATAATAGGCAAACATCGATTGGATTTTGAAGCAATCTTTTTTAATGCGCGGTATGGTCGTTTCGCTAACAAAAGAATAATGAATAGCGATCGGCTCACCGTCAATCAAACGCAATCTTCCAATTTTGTAGATAGCGTCTGATTTCCTCGTTTCTAATACGTGATACGTATGTTCATCGTAAGGAATTTGTTCACAATTTATCGTGCGCGTTTCTAACTCATACCCTAATGCCTTCATCTTTTCAGTAAAGCTCGTCCCTGCAGTTAGAGACAGCTGAATTTGTATCGCCTGCTCTTTTAGAAACCGTCCTTTGCCTTGTTTGGAATAAATAAAACCCCGTTCTTCCAACTTGGTTAATGCATTTCTTGCAGTCATCCTCGGTACATTGTATTTTTTCGCCAGAATATTTTCAGAAGGTAATCTATGTCCATATGTGAAGGTCTTTGAAACAATTTGTTCCATTAGTTCATCAATAATCTCTGTTTCCTTTTCCGCCGAAATGATAGCCATCTCCCTCTAAGAACTGTTATAGAAGACATATTTTCAATTATATTGTACTATACTTCCTATTTTGAAAGACGAAAGACAGTGTTTAAGAATTCAACAGGTTGCATATTAACTAAACAGCTTGCCGTATGAACCACCTCTGCACGAAGCAAATATTTCACGTAAGCTTTTGATTATTTTATGATACGCGGATTATTAGGATAGTAACTCTTCATCACCCCTTACTATTTGTATCCATCCGCATGAATAGTTTCCTTCTTGTGGTAATTGACAAAGCAGATACTGACAACGACAAGTAACAAGCCCACCCACAACGTATGCGTCATCGGCTCACCGACAAACACCGTACTGATGAACACCGAAATAACAGGCACTAAAAAGGTAAAGACCGCCACCTTACTTGCCTCTCCCGCACGAATGAGCGAGTAATAAATGATATAGGCAACCGGAATACCCATTGTTGCACCGAATCCAAGCCCAAATAGATACATAGGATGCCACTCTATCGCAGACCAGCTCTCTGTAACGGCACTGAGTACAAGCAGCACTACACCCCCTATAGTAAATTGCATTGCCACCATCCAATATGCATCGACTTCCTCACTTACTTTCTTCACATATGCAACGCCAATTGCCCAAAAGAATGCTGTCAGCACACCTAATATGACGCCGAGTATGGAAATCTGGGTAGTGAAATGTTCCACACTAACTACAGTTATTCCGATGAACCCAATCAACAGACCCGTTATTTTAGTTGCAGTCATACTTTCTCCCAGCCACATCCAAGCAAATAATCCGAGAAGGACCGGCTGGAAGTATACAAGTACAGAGAATAGCCCACCCGGCAAATAGTGTAGCCCAATCGTATGCAATCCAAAAAACAGAACGGTGTTGAACAAAGCTGAAATACAATATTTGCGCCAATGCTGACGCCATTGCAATCTGTCACGCAGTCTTATCATCAGTAATACAATGAAACAACCACCTAGCAACGCACGCATACCCGAAAATAATAGTGGCGGTGCATACACGATCGATAGTTTATAAATCGGCCAACTAATGCCCCAAATCATGACTAAAACTGCCAACGCGACGGTAGATTTTGTAAATAGCTTGTTCACTCCTCCATCCTTTCTAATTATATTGATCCTTTAAATCTAGTCTATTCTCACAATCTTTTTATTGACTTTAATTCAAGACAAAGGTTTTCTTTTTTGCAAAAGTTCCTTATGATTATTATTGGAGGCGATTTTACGTGAAAAAATTATTTGCAATGATGATAACTGCTGCTATATTAGCGGCTTGTAGCAATGATGAACCGAAGGAACCGATCGAATCAACGGAACCAGTAGAAGATACAGCTCCGGTAGAACAAGCAAGTGACGAAGTAGAAAATGGTCTAAAAGCAGATACGGTAGAACATGAGTATGCTGCTTTTGCTGATGATCAAGTACCTGTCAATTCCAAAGTGAAGTTTCTTGGAACCGTGACAGCTGTTAATGAAGGAACTCTAACTGTGCAAAATAAAACAGATAAATCCTCGAATGAAATCATTTACGTGAAAGATATCCGACTAGGGGAGCGTACCGATATTTTGGAAGACTTTGATGTATCCGTTTACGGTACGTATGAGGGGAAAGACGACGAGGATGTGCCTGTTATTAAAGGGATTTTCATTGACGTAGACTGAAAATCTAAAGGAACAACCATAACTAGTTAATTTATATGTTTTGATCGAAGGACCAACAGGTATAGTGCATTTACAGTAGAAACTTCATGGGAAGCACAGAAGCGGCATACTACAGTATGTCGCTATTTCGGAAAGAGGGGATTATATGCAACGAACACTACTTGATTATGCCGCTTTAATCTTAGGGTCATTCATGTTCGCAATTGGGATTAACTACTTCGCGATTCCAAATATGCTATCTGAAGGCGGCGTCATCGGGATTACCATCATTACATACTATTTATTCGAATGGTCACCTGGACTTGTCAGTTTTGTAATCAACTTAGCACTCGTTGCGATCGGGTATAGGTTCTTCAGTAAACGAACGATTATTTATACTGTCATCACCATCATATTCTCATCCATTTTCCTTGAGTTAACGAAGAATTGGGGAGAACAGTTAGGCAGCGATACATTGCTTGCCGCGTTATTTGCCGGTTTATTTGTTGGTGGGGGTCTCGGAATGATCTTTCGTGTTGGCGGCACTTCCGGCGGCGCGACTACTATTGCTCGGATGCTTCAGCAATGGCTTGGCTGGAGTGTTGGGAAAGCGGTGCTAGTTATTGATATTTCCGTCATTTTATTGTCAGCCTTTGTTATCGGTAAAGAAAAAGCAATGTTTACGCTCGTTGCTGTGTATGTGGGTGCAAAAGTGATTGACAAAATAGTAGACGGCGCAGATGATAGAAAAGCCGTGATGATCATTTCGAAACACCAAGAAGATATTCGACATGAATTACTCACGACAATGGGCAGAGGCGTAACGATTCTTGACGGTCGCGGCGGCTATACGCTCGAGAAGCAAGCGATTTTATATATTATTATCAACCAGACAGAAATCGTTCAGTTGCGACGTATTTTAGAGCGGGTAGACGAAGATGCATACGTTACCATCAATAATGTACAAGAAATTTTCAAGCGCGGATTTAAGGAACAACGACCAAAATAAAATTTGTTTCCTAACAGTTCATTTCCATACTATCATGAACTCTCTCCCATACCATTACAGGTAAAGGAGAGAGTTATCCTACTTATTTTTCATGCTTAAATCAGTGGCGGCGGCATGCAATTTGCTACCGAGAAGCCGCCAGGAAAGAATATAGTGGATGCTTTGTCACTAGTACACTTCCCTACCCAATACTTGGCTATCTTTATCTCCTGTTTCCACACTATTCAACCTCCTTGCAATAGTCACAACTATCTTCCAATTTAATTATTTCAATAAAGCGTTTCACTCAACCGAGTTCTTCTATATACTTGATAATATCTGAAAAATTCATACCTTTTCGTGATGGATTGAATAGTATTTTTCAAGTGGGAGGAGATTATCATGGATAAACAGAAAAAAGGATTTTTCCAGAAGTTTTTGGATATGATTGAGAAAACCGGTAACCGATTGCCACATCCGGTTACATTATTTGCTGTTTTGGCTTTATTGGTAATCGTCATCTCGGCAGTAGTCTCTTACTTCGGGGTTAGTGCAGAACATCCGGGTAAAGAAGGCGAAATGATTGAAGTAAATAATTTACTGAGTAGTGAAGGTATTCATTACATCATTACGAATATGACCGATAACTTTATCGGTTTCGCTCCGCTTGGTGTCGTGCTGATCACGATGCTTGGTATTGGTGTCGCAGAAGGTTCAGGATTGATCAGTGCTTTACTTCGCGGCTTTGTAATGTCTGTTCCAAAACGAATGATCACGCTTGGATTAGTATTTGCAGGCGTTATGTCGAGTGTAGCTTCTGACGCAGGCTACGTTGTCTTGCCGCCACTTGGTGCGGTATTGTTCGCAGCACTTGGAAGACACCCTCTTGCGGGTCTAGCAGCTGCTTTTGCCGGGGTCTCCGGTGGGTTCAGTGCAAACTTGCTACTTTCGGGTACTGATGCATTACTCGGCGAATTGACGATCATGTCCGCAGCGATCATCAATCCCGAATATGCAGAAGGTATGAATATTGCCATGAACTACTACTTCATCGCATTTTCTGTTATCGTTCTGACATTCGTTGGTGCGTGGGTCACAGAAAAAATCGTAGAACCTCGTCTTGGCGAATATAACGGTGAATTCCGCGAGAAAGTTGAAAAGCTAACTCGTCTTGAAAAGAAAGGCTTGATTTTGGCAGGTGTTTCTGTCGTTATTGCAGGAGCATTGGTTGCGCTTCTTGTTATATTCCCAGGTGCTCCGTTGCGTGGAGATGAAGCAGATATGCCGATTATCAAATCACCATTCATGAAATCGCTCGTGCCGATCATTGCATTTATGTTCTTTGTGCCAGGTCTTGTCTACGGTAGAGTAACGAAATTGATTCGTAATGACAAAGACGTAGCCGCCATGATGTCGACGACGATGTCTGCAATGGGGATGTTTATCGTCCTTTCATTCACAGCAAGTCAGTTCGTCGCATTCTTCTCTGAGTCAAATATGGGCTTAGTGTTAGGTGTTTATGGTGCAAACTTCCTTGACAGTATTAGTTTAACAGGGATTCCTTTGTTACTGATGTTCATTGTCATTGCGGCGTTCATTAACTTGTTCATCGGTAGTGCATCAGCGAAGTGGGCCATGATGGCACCGGTTTTCGTACCGATTATGATGCAACTTGGCTATTCTCCTGAACTGACACAAATGGCGTATCGCGTGGCGGATTCTTCAACTAATATCATTTCACCGCTCATGACTTATTTTGCGATCATCATTGCCTTTGCGCAGAAGTACGATAAGAAGATGGGAATCGGGACGCTCGTTTCCGTTATGTTCCCATACTCCATGTTCTTCTTGCTGTTCTGGAGCGTAACGTTAATTATCTGGATGTTGCTAGGTATCGACCTCGGACCTGGCTCCCCTATTTATTACTTGAAATAAGATGACCCATACCCCGTAAGTGCATTCATTGCTCTTACGGGGTTTTTTATGATAGTATAGTAGTTGATAATGGTTTTCATTTAGAATGATTCTATCTATCAAAAGGAGTTTTTAATTATGAATTATGAAGGAAAGAATGCTGTAGAGAAATCGATCATGGGCAGACGCTCCATCAAGAAATTTAAAAAAGACCCGGTCGATATAGATGAACTAATAGAATTACTCAACGTCGCAAAATGGGCACCGAATCATAAATTGACCGAGCCGTGGCGCTTTCAGTTATATGTTGATGAAGGCAAAGAAAGATTTATAGAGGCGTTTTTAACGTCCCAAGAAAGAGATGGCAATATACCTGATAAAGCACAGAATAAAGCAGCATATTTCCGCGACATTCCTCTACATTTAGTCGTCATCATGCCGGAGGACTCACGTAAAAAACGTTGGGATGAAGATTACGCTGCAATTTCTGCGATGATCCAGAACTTTCAGCTGGCTGCATGGGAACGCGGTATCGGCATGATCTGGCGCACGAATGACTGGACACATGACCCGATATTTAAAGATGCGATCGGTGTGAAATCAGATGAAAAGATTGTCGGAACACTAATGATCGGCTATCCGAAACATGTACCTAAGCCTGAGGAACGTAAGGATATTCGAAACGTACTGACTGTTATCGATGAATGAACTACTATAACGTTTATATGTAAATTCATGTTATGGCTTTAAATATAAAACGCTTGCCCTCAAAATTGAGAGCAAGCTAATTTTATATTAATCAGTATTCGTTCACAGCAAATCTGCAGTGCGCTTGCACGCTTCCTTCGCTTCTTCCATCATACGCTCAATAAGCTCTTGAACGGTTGGAACATCGTCTATTAATCCAGCCACCTGACCGCTATTGATATATCCGTTCTGCATGTCTCCTTCAATAGCACCTAACTTATGCTGTTCTTCAGTTGTTGCTTTATTAAACTCTTCTAGCGTCATTCCTTCTTTTTCACGCTTTTCTAAAGTTGCTACATAATCGTTTGTTAATACTCTCCTTACTCGCCCCACTTTACGGCCAATAATTCTCGTTTCTACGTCTGATGCGTCTACTAGACGTTGCTTATAGCGTTCGTGTGCCTGCATTTCCTGAGTAGCTATAAAGCGCGTGCCCATCTGAACACCTTCAGCACCTAAAACAAGCGCTGCAGCCAAACCTTTTCCATCGCCTACTCCCCCTGCTGCTACGACCGGAATCTGAACATTTGCAGTGATTTGTGGGATCAATGTCATGGTAGTTAATTCAAGCGGTGAGTTAATTCCAGCAGCTTCAAACCCTTCTGCCACTACTATATCTGCTCCAGCCTCTTCCGCTTTCACAGCATGTTTAACAGATGCTATGATCGCTATAACCTTGATTCCATGATCGTGTAAACGTTGAATATATGGTGACGGATTTCCTGCTGATAGTGATATAACCGGTACCTGGTGTTTAATAACTAATTCTATAAACTCTTCGACGTAAGGAGTTACATTAATCGCAATATTTACCGCAAAAGGACGCGAAGTTATAGACTTCAAATCAGTAATTTTACGATCAACCTCTGCTATAGTGGAGGTTCCACAACCAATTGTGCCTAAGCCACCAGCTTCTGAAATAGCCGCTGCCAATTTAGGGCTACTAATATCGCCCATCCCTCCTTGAATGATTGGATATTGGATAGATAATACATTACATAACGAATTCATACAATACACTCCCTTTTATGTTATACTTTATCATATATTTCATTATTTTGAAGGAGGAAACTCATGATTATACCTTATAATAAGAAAAGTCCGGTAATTGATGCATCCGCTTTCATTGCCCCAGGTGCTTATCTGATTGGCGATGTGACAGTTGGTGAAGAATCTACAATATGGTTCAACTCTGTACTACGCGCAGACGAGGGTGCGATTGTAATTGGCAAGCGCTGTAGTATACAAGATAATTCTACAATCCATCTATATGAAGATGCACCTGTTGAAATTGAAGATGAAGTGACCGTCGGACATAATGTGGTATTGCATGGTTGCAAAATCCAAAAACGTTCTATTATTGGCATGGGTTCAACTATTCTCGATCACGCCGACATTGGAGAAGAGTGTATTATTGGTGCGAACACTTTAATTCCTTCTGGAAAGGTTATTCCGCCACGTTCATTAGTGATCGGTTCTCCTGGAAAAGTTGTCCGACAATTGAATGACCAAGATCTGGAAATGATTCAGCTGTCTATTGATACGTATGTTCAAAAAGGAAAAGACTTCAACCTTATTTTACAAAATGAACTGAGTGTTTAATAAATTGTGCATCAGAAATGCCGTGAGCGTAAATATGCTCACGGCTTTTTCCGTCATTTTATAATCAATGGATTATCTTCAGCATCATAAGTAGCATCTTTTCTACTTATATCATTATCTTTTTCAAATATATGTTCGAAAAAACGATTGGCAGGTTCAGCAAGTAGCTTATAATATTGTGCAAATAAATGAGCTGAGTGTGTTCCGCTCCACATCTCAGGAAGAAGTTCCTTTGGCAAACCAGGATCAATGAACAAGAACTTTCGATATTCATGCACTAAATTAGTGCGTTCTACAAAACACTGAGCGTCCGACAACAAACCACTTTCCATTTCACTCGTTGCCACGACAAACTTTTGACTGTATATCGAAATAAATTCTCCATACTTCTTCTCGATCTCTTCAAGAGGCCAACTCTTGGCAACCAACTCTTGGTTTGACCTTGGTCCCGTGTACTTTGAGAGAAATAAGTCAGCATGCTCTTCAATCTTATATTTTGCTATTAATAAGCGTACTTCTTTTGCCAAATCATTCGGCGTAATCCAACAACCATTTGTAAAAGTACCGAATCCGCTCCATAAAAGCTCTTTTCGCAATTCATCACGGAGTTGTCGTTTATCTTCAGGTATGTTGTACATCAACATACGCCATTGACCATCCCACTCATGAGGCTCTAATTTAAAAATACGCGATGCAGCTTCCTCGATACGAGAAACTCCACGGTCCGTTAAGTAATAATAACTTTTTCTTCCTTCACGTTCTGTTTCAAACCAGCCTTGTTTCATCATACGAGACAAAACAACGCGTACAGCTTGTTCATTATGGCCAAACTCTTTCATCAACCGAATCAAGCTACCGATCCAGATTTTATTTCCATAATGGCGAACGTAATCACCAAAAATTGTAAATATCATAGATTGTGTATTAGAGATAGAAAAAACCACTCTTTCTATAAAATTATTCGGTTCCTTCTCTCCATTATAACCGTTGGCCAATAATGATGACAAGCTTATGTGCCTTGGAATTCCGGTTCACGCTTTTCATTGAACGCTTGTAAGGCCTCAACGCGGTCCTCGGTCGGGATGACTAATTCGTATGCTTTCGTCTCAATTGCAAGACCTGTACGAAGGTCAGTATTTAAACCCTCATTAATTGCATATTTAGCTTGTTTAATTGCAACAGGGCCATTTTTCATAATAGCTTCTGCTAATTCTTCGCAAGATACCAATAAGTTATCTGATTCTACTACTTTTAATACAATACCTAGCTCTAATGCTTCAGCAGCAGTCAAGCGTTTGGCTGTGAATATAAGCTCTTTTGCTTTCATCACTCCAACTAATCGAGGTAGCCGTTGTGTGCCTCCCGCCCCTGGAATGATAGCCCAACTCGTTTCAGTTAAGCCTAACGTAGCGTGACTAACAGCGATCGAGAAATCGCAAGCCAGCATCAATTCAAAACCACCACCAAGTGCATGACCATTTACAGCGGCGATTGTAGGCTGTGGTAATTCTGCAATACTGTTGAACACGTCACGAATAGCTTTTACGTTACGGCGCACTTCCGATTCGTTAAGTGTCTTACGTTCTTTTAAATCCGCTCCAGCACTGAATGCCCTTTCCCCTTCTCCTCTAAAAATTACAGCTCTGATATCAGGGGCAATATGGAGAGTCTCTACTATTTGTTGTAATTCTTTTAAGGCAGGGTAATTAAAGCAATTCAAAGATTCGGGCCGATTGATTGTTACATAAGCGATACGGTTTTCAATTTCCAATAAAACTGGTTTCATTATCCAAGCTCCTTTACGCGTAAATTGTGAGTAGTTTTAGACTTCAGGCTTTTCTACGATCATTGCTATACCTTGTCCGACACCTATACACATAGTTGCCAAACCGTATTGCGTATCACGCTTATTCATTTCATATATTAACGTCATTAAAATACGTGCTCCGCTGGCTCCGAGTGGATGTCCATATGCAATTGCTCCACCATTGACATTTACTTTCTCTGCATCCAACTCTAGTTGTCGAATACATTCAAGCGACTGGGAAGCAAATGCTTCATTCAATTCTACCAAGCCCATATCATCCGCCGTTAAGTCTGCGCGTTGTAAAGCTTTGCGTGACGCAGAAATTGGACCAAGACCCATCACCGCTGGCTCAAGACCTGCTACTGCACCTGTAACGTACTTCGCAAGTGGCTTCAGTCCGAGCTCTTTCGCTTTCTCTGCACTCATTACTAGAAGTGCTGCTGCCCCATCGTTTACCCCTGATGCATTACCTGCTGTAACTGTACCATCTTTAAATATCGGTCGTAGTTTCGCTAAAGCTTCAATAGATGACTCTGGACGTGGATGTTCATCTCGCTCTACAATAATTTCATTACCTTTACGATCTTTATATACGACCGGTACAATTTCTTTGCTGAATGCACCTGCCTCCATTGCCTTTTTTGCTCGACGTTGACTTTCATATGCAAAAGCATCTTGTTCTTCACGTGAAATGTTATAACGTTCCGCTACATTTTCCGCTGTTTTCGGCATAGTGTCAGATCCGTACATTTCTTCTAATTCTTTATTCGTAAAGCGCCATCCAATAGTCGTATCATACATTTTCATATCTCCGCGCGGGTACTCCACTTCAGGTTTACCCATTACAAATGGCGCGCGTGTCATACTTTCCGTACCACCTGCGATGAAGACATCCCCTTCCCCAGCCATGATCGCCCTTGCTGCATAC
The DNA here is from genome assembly GCF_000425545.1 of Sporosarcina ureae DSM 2281. Lineage (GTDB taxonomy): Bacteria > Bacillota > Bacilli > Bacillales_A > Planococcaceae > Sporosarcina > Sporosarcina ureae. The sequence continues at coordinate 117,005 of NZ_AUDQ01000008.1, forward strand.
ATAACTGCATCGATACCGGACCCACATAGGCGGTTAATTGTTGTTCCGCCCACTTCTATAGGCAAACCGGCAAGTAATGCAGACATACGAGCCACATTACGATTATCTTCACCTGCCTGATTCGCATTGCCAAAAATCACTTCTTCAATTTCTTCAGTAGGAAGACTTGGGTTTCTTTCAATTAGGGCTTTGATTACTGTAGCACCCAAATCGTCGGGACGAACTGCTTGTAATGCTCCCTTATATCTTCCAAATGGTGTACGTACTGCGTCAACGATTACAACTTCCCTCATGATTTCACCATCTCCTTGTTATCCGTATAATCATAGATCCCTTTTCCACTTTTTCTACCAAGTCGTCCAGCTTTAACGTATTGTTCTAGCAGAGGGGCAGGACGATATTTTTCACCCAGTTTCTCATGGAGATATTTCAAGTTGTTCAAGCGTGCATCCAGCCCGACTAAATCTACTAATTCAAATGGTCCCATAGGATAGTTGAGACCTAGTTTAATTGCTTTATCAATTTCTTCAGGTGAGCCTAAGCCTTCTTGCAACATATAGAACGCTTCATTTCCGACTAGGGCGCTAATTCGGCTTGTGACAAACCCAGGGAATTCATTGATAACAACCGTTTCTTTCCCCATTTTAACGGCTACATTTCTAATGACCTCTGCTGTTTCATCACTTGTCTCTAGCCCGCGTATAATTTCTACAAGTGGCATTTTATGTACGGGATTAAAAAAGTGCATAGCAATAGTGCGTTCAGGACGCTGACCGTACGATGCAATTTCAGTAGGACTCATAGTTGACGTATTTGTTGCAAAGTAACAAGAAGCAGGTGCATTTTCTTCAATCGTTTGGAAGACTTGCTTTTTAATATCCGCAACTTCAGGCACCGCTTCAATTACTAGATCCGCTGTTTTTGCTGCTAATGATAACTCTGTTTCAAAATGAAGATGACTACGAATCTCTTTTGCCACTTGTTGCGTAATTTTCTGTCGTTCCAAACCTTTAGTGATGATTAACTCGATTTCTTTCTCTGCATTTTCCAATGCTTTTTTATTAATATCAACGATGGTGACGGAATATCCACCTAGTGCACTTACGTAAGCAATACCTCTACCCATCACGCCAGAACCAACAACTACGATATTTTCAATCATTTTATTTCCCCCTTAAATGGCTATTTCCTATTTATAGTAAGAAAGAACAGAGGCATGCTAACTAGCCCCTGTTCTTTCTTAACGTAATGTATTTTACAGTCCGAATGGATTTAATGGGCGAGATCCATAATAAGACATAATACTCTTTGTCTCAGAGTAAAGATCTAATGTTTCAATAGCTAACTCGCGTCCGAATCCTGACTGCTTGTATCCACCGAATGGCGTTCCAGGGAAAGCAGAGAACGGTGAGTTGATCATAACGATACCTGCTTGAATTTTATTTGCTACACGTGTTGCACGCGCACCGTCTTTAGACCAAACAGAAGATGCCAGACCGAATTCCGAGTCATTCGCCAATGCAATCGCTTCTTTTTCATTCGAGAACTTGGATAGTACAACAACAGGGCCAAAGATTTCTTCACGTACTACGCGCATTTCTTGTGTGACGTTTCCGATGACTGTTGGTGCATACCAGAAACCTTTTTCAAAGCCTTCAGGGTGTATTTGCTCACCGCCAGCTAAAATTTCCGCTCCTTCATCAATTGCTGATTGTACGTATTCTTTTACAGTATCCAACTGTCCTTGGTCAATTACTGCTCCAACATGCGTTTCTTTGCTGAACGGATCGCCAAGAACGATACGATTGGTCTTTTCAATGAATTTCTCAACGAACTCATCATACACGTCTTCATGAATATAAATACGTGAACGTGCATCACAAGACTGTCCAGTATTATTATAAATACCATAGATTGAGCAATCTACCGCTTGATCAATATCCGCATCTTCAAAGATTAAGCTTGGTGATTTTCCACCTAACTCTAATGTGACACGCTTCAATGTGCCAGAAGCACGTGCCATAATATCTTTACCAATCGGAGTAGATCCCGTGAATGCTACTTTGTTTACTAAATCATGTTCCACTAGATAGTTTCCGATTTCAGCACCTGATCCAGGTAAAATGTTCACTACACCTTCTGGAACTCCTGCTTCATGACAAATTTCTCCTAAGATAATTGCTGTCAGTGGTGTAAGGGATGCAGGTTTAATAATTACAGAACAACCTGCCGCAAGTGCCGGTGCAACTTTCCAAGCTGCCATCATCAGTGGATAGTTCCATGGAATGATTTGAGCACATACACCAACTGGCTCTTTTTCTGTGTAGTTGTGGAACTGGCCAGGTACGTTATTTACAGAGCCACGGTGTGAAACTAACGCTCCTGCATAAAACTCAAAGTCTTCTACCGCTTGGTTAAGCTGAGCTTGTGCTGCCGCAATAGTTTTTCCTGTATTCAGTACTTCTAATTCTACTAATTCGCTAAAACGACTTCTCATGATCGCTGCAATTTTATTAAGTACACGAGCGCGTTTTCCTGTAGGCGTGATCTTCCACTTTCCATTATCAAATGCATTACGCGCCGCTTCAATTGCGCGCTGTGCATCCTCTTGAGTTGCTTTTGCGACTTCTGCTAAGAACTCTCCGGTTGCCGGATTATACACTTTTGTACGAGCTCCATTGCTGCTCTCTACTTGCTCTCCGTTGATAAATAATTTATAGAAATCACGCTTCATAGTTTGTGCTACTTCTTGCTCTTGAATTTTCGTCATTATAATTCCTCCTCTTATTTTCCAATAAATTCAGGATTTCTTTTGTCTTTAAATGCTTCGATACCTTCTACATGATCTTTAGTCAATCCGGCAATTCGCTGACTTTCTGCTTCGCGTTGAAGATACTCTTCAAACGGTAGTGTCTGAACATCATTCAATCCTCTTTTAATCAGTCCAATTGCTTTAGTTGGCTTCGCGGCAATCCCTTTTGCAAACGCTTCCACTTCTGCTACGAAATCTTCTGGAGAGAATACTTTCGTTGCGAGACCTAATTCCAATGCCTGTGCTGCAGTGATTTTCTCACCTAGAATTGAAATTTCCGCCGCTTTTGCTGCACCAACTAATTGAGATAGATAAAATAGATTGCCAGAGTCGGGAATGAGCCCTACATGTATAAATGCATTTATGTAGCTGGCTTTCTCAGACATCAAACGGAAGTCACATGCTAGAGCTAGACTAAAGCCAGCCCCAGCGGCTACTCCATTGACTGCTGCTATGATGGGCTTTTCTGTTTTCTTTATTTCCAAAATCATTGGACCGTAGTGATCTCGTAGTACTTGCCCATGATCCATTTGTTCATCCACTTCCGATAGATCTTGGCCTGAACAGAACGCTCTACCTTCACCTGTTACGACGATGCATCTTGCATTGTCATCCTTGGATGCCATACGCAGCGCTTCTTTAATTTCGCGATTCATCTGCGCTACGAATGCATTTAATTTATCAGGACGATTCAATGTAAGCCAAGCAATACCTTCTTTCAATTCGTATTGAATTGTTTCAAACATAGAAAATCGTCTCCTCATTTTCCTTTATATACCGGCTTTCTCTTTTCGACAAAAGCTTTCATTCCCTCTTTTTGATCCTCCGATGAAAACAGAAGATAGAAGTTCTTTCGTTCATACTGCATACCTTCATACAGTGGATAGTCAACCGCCTTGTTCACTGAATCTTTAATCATTCGAATGGCAAGTGGCGGCATGCTAGCGATCTTATTTGAAAACCGTAAAGCCTCTTCACGCAACAGCTCTGGAGAAACGATCCGGTTAATCACTCCATGTTTTTGTAATTCATTAGCTTGGATTCGCTCACCTGTCCACAACCACTCTATCGCTTTCGCACGTCCAACTAACTTAGTTAAGCGTTGCGTCCCGCCAGCTCCTGGCATAACACCTAAAGTCACTTCAGGAAATGAAAACTCTGTGCCATCCGCGGCTAATAGAACATCGCAACAAAGAGCAAGTTCAAAACCTCCACCAAAAACAAATCCATGAACTGCACCGATGACGGGCTTTTTGATGAGAGGAATCTGATCCCAGTCAGCAAACTGATTCAATAATTCAAGGCTCATTGAATCTGCTTCAGCCATCTCATCTATATCAGCACCGGCAGAGAAAGCTTTTCCTTTGCCTACTAGCAAAATTACTCGTACTTCGTCATTTCGATCAAATGATTGCATCGCCTCAAGAATTTCACCAACCATATTGCGATTTAAAGAGTTAAGTTGCTTAGGTCTGTTTAATTCAATTACGCCGATTTGTTGATCGACCGATGTTTCTATGAATTTGTAAGCTGTCATTCGCTGTCTTCGCCAATCATTAAAGTGACTAGCTTACCAGCGAAGCCCATCAAGTCTTTTCCAGAAGCTTTTCCTTCATCAGAGCTCAAGCCCGCTTTTAATGATGCTGCATCGTCATAGATCATTTCACACATCAAGTAATACGGTGGTTCTCCACCCATTGGGCTACCAGTGAACTTAGTTACTTTCATTTCACGCAAGCCAGGAATCTTCGCTGTGATTGGTGAATGAACATTGAAGTAGTGCTCATCAAATTCCTCTTTATTTTCAGGGTGTTTGTATAACGCGATTAATTTAGCCATTTAAATTCCTCCAATTACATTATTGTTGATACTGGTTTCATTGCTTCGAAAGGAGTTTTACAACTCTTGCAATATAAAATACTTCTACAAGCCGTTGGTCCGAATATATTTTCCATCGTTACGTAGGTTGAATCACAATACGGACAATCCACGTGCCAAGATCCATCTTCTTCTAAATGACGCGGTGGAGCAGCGATCCCAAACTCTTTCAATCCTTTTTGTCCATTTTCCGTTACTCGATCTGATGTCCAAGGTGGACTGAAAATAAATTCTACTTCGACGTTTTTGGCACCGGGCAGCCCCATCACTGCATTCTTAGTATTTGTTCGGATGATTTCAAGTGCCGGGCAACCTAAAAACGTAGGCAATAATGTTACCTTGATCTGTTCGGGTTCGATATCCACTTTCTCCACCATTCCAAGATCTACTATACTTACCGTATCAATTTCAGGGTCCTTGACGCTTTCAAGCACCTTCCACACTTCTAAGTTTTGTGAGTTTTTTGCTAGAGCTACCATTTCCAAAACACCTCTTTCTTTCTATTACCAGTTTGTAGCTGTATCGAGTCTGTACACCTCAGAAAGTGTATCGATTGCCGTTTGCAATTCATCTGTGTGTTGTCCATTACGTCCATTTAATTTCGGTTCAGGGATGATCGGTAAATCCAATTTCAATTTTTCGAAAGTCGGGCGCAATGCTTCAAGCCAATTATTTTGTATCTTTTCTTCCGAATCTATTAAGTCAAATCGTTCAATCAATTCTTTTTGTTCTCCATAAGAGAATAGATCTCCCATATCATCTACAACTAGTTTAAGCGCGCTAACCATTTTACTTTTCGCTTCTTCTGTTGAGCTTAGTAGTTGTTCGAACCACAACTTCCAATGCATGACGTGGTAATAGAGTTCCATGCTTACTTTCACAGCAATATCGCGAAGTGGTTCGTATGAACTTTCTCTAAGTGAGTTGATTTTTGCTCTTTTCGCTTGTGTATAGAAGTAACTTCTAACTACTGTATAGGCCCAATCATATTGAGGTGTGTCCATATAATAACCGTCACCGTTAACACGTTCAGTCAAAACACTATTCTTTCGTTCTTGCGCAGGACGTAAGTGAGCGAGATCATCTGCTTTACCTAATCCCAAGTCCTCTAGCAACTTATAATACATAGCTGCATGACCCATCGAATCTTGTGTAATGGAGGATGACGCAACATCTTCTTCTATATGTGGAGCTAGCCCCAACCATTCAGAGCCACGATATGAAAACAGAAAATCATCATCCGCTAATTGGAATATAAGTGCCTCTAAAGCCTTTTTCTCTTCCGCACTCATCATTCTTTCTATGTTACTCATTTCTCTTTACCTCCAGCCCAAGATAAGATTTCCTTCTCATCTAGCATTTCTTGTTCGTACTTACGCCATTTTTTACGTAAGTATCCATAACCTTTTGTAGTACGGTACTCTTTGTTGTCGAGACGTTTCAAAGAAAGACGTTCTTCTTCATCCATACCGTGAATATTCTTTTTATTTACGACCCATATATCCACAACAGGTTCACGGCGCATAAAGTTTTCTTGTGCCATCATAAGTGCCATGTCTTCATTTGGCGCTAGCAAATCAAATTGGTGCTGGAATGACGCAGCATGGGTACGCTTACTGAATACTTCAAATTCCTGATAAAATGTTTTCTCTGACATATTCTCCATCGCTCCTTTATTCAACAACTGCACTTAACGCTTCACGTACCCACGCATTGTTCTCGTATGACGAACGGCGAAGATTAAGACGCGCTTGTGATTTCGGCCCATTATTTTTAATAATGTTTTTAAATTCTGTCCAGTCGGGTTGCTGGTAAACCCAATGTTTTTTCTCCTGATCGAAATGCAATGTATCGTCCGGAATTGTTAAACTTAGCGATAAAATTCTTGGAATGTATTTATCCAGGAAGCTTTGGCGTAATTCTTCATTTGTGTTCTTCCGGATACGATATTTAATAGTTGCTTCTTGCTTCGATGCACCTGTCGTAGCTTTACTTGGAGGTCCAAAGAACATAAGAAGTGCTGGCCACCAGCGGTTAAGTGCATCTTGCACCATTGCTTGCTGTTCTTTCGTTCCTTCAGCAAGTGCCATGATAATCGATTCTCCGTGCTGCGCGTGGAATACCTCTTCTGCACAAATACGTTGTAGTGCCTTAGCATACGGCCCGTAAGATGCATCTAGCATATTCGTTTGTGTAATAATTGCGGCTCCATCTACTAACCAACCGATCAATCCTGCATCTGCCCAAGTCTTCGTTTCCATATGAAACACATTATGAAATTTTAAATCCTCATTAAATAAATCCTGCATGATATCACCGCGAGTTTTACCATATGGCTTCATCAAATCTTCTGCTACGCGTAACAATAGTTGTCCGTGGCCCATTTCATCCTGTACTTTCGCCATAATTCCAAGTTTGCGGTATAGTGAAGGTGCTTTAGGTACCCACTCTTTCTCAGGGAGCGCTCCCATAATTTCACTAATTCCGTGCATGGAAATAAGCTTAATTAATGTTTGGCGATACTCTTCCGGCATCCAATCATCTGCCTGGATCTTATCGCCACTCTCTATGCGCTCCATGAAATACTCCATTTTTTCATCTGCGGTCATCGCTCTCATCGTTACCATTTATCTAATTCCTCCCTTAGATTATGAAAAGTTACTATCTCTCGTTACGTCTTCACAAAGGACAAATATAACAAATTTAACCGAAGTTTCTAAATTACGTTATACTTAACTTCAAAAAAATACTAGACTTCTTCTAACACGATGGGATGTTCGGAAACTTTGATAGAGTCAGTTGGGCAACCTTCTAGAGCGTCCTCCAAATCATCCAGTAAATCCTCATCAACTTCTGCCGAACCTTCATTATTATCAAGAAGTACGAATGCAAAACCTTCATCATCATATTCAAAAATATCCGGTGCACTTGCTCCACATGCACCGCACGCTATGCAAGTCGATTGATCAACAATAGTATGTGTAGCCATAAAAGGTGTCCTCCTTTATTCTAATTGAGTCAAGCATTCAAGAGATGACCGGGACTTTTTTCTGATCTTGCTTTTCCTTTTTCTCCATCAATGTCGTACTATGCGTTGCTTGAACTTTAGCCGTTGGATCAAGGTAGACCTTCGCGTTACTAACGGCTGTTGGTGCTTCTCCAAATCCGCTAGCTATAAGTTTAACTTTTCCTTCATACGTACAAATGTCGCCAACAGCATAAATACCTTCAATATTAGTTTCCATTTTTGAGTTGACGACAATACTGTTCTTTTCAATTTCTAGTTCCCAATCTTTGATAGGACCGAGGGAAGACACGAAACCGTAGTTGACTATCACTTCGTCAATTGCAATTTCTTCTACCTCTTCTGATTTCATCTTACTAAGAACAATCTTTTCGATCTTATCTTCACCAATAAACAATGATGGTGTATATGGTGTTTTAATTTCTACTTTGGAATTCATTAAATTTTCTACACTAGCTTCATGCGCTCGGAATTTATCACGGCGGTGAACGAGTGTTACTTTATTCGCAATTGGCTCAAGCATAAGAGACCAGTCTACAGCAGAGTCTCCACCACCAAAAACCTGTACATTCTTTCCTGCAAAGTATTGTAGGTCTTTAATGAAGTAATGTAGGTTTTTGTCTTCATATCGTTCTGCATTTTCAACATCAAGTTTTCTAGGTTGAAACGCACCATTTCCCGCTGTAATGATAATTGCCTTAGAGTAATGAGTTTCTTTATTTGTTTTGATTTTGAAGTTCCCATCTTCTTGCTTAATCACTTCACGTACCTCTTGTTCAAGGGTGATCTTCGGTTCGAACTGCGACATTTGCTCAACCAGATTATCAATAAGCTTTTGACCGGTGATCTTGGGGAATCCTGCAATATCGTAAATATACTTTTCAGGATACAAAGCTGATAGTTGACCACCAAGTTGCGGAAGGCTTTCAATTAAGTTTACTGACATTTGGCGCATACCTGCATAAAATGATGTAAACAACCCTACAGGGCCACCACCAATTATTGTTAAATCATAGATTTTCTGTTCATTACTCATATGCTGTACTCTCCTCTCTTTCGGAAGGAAATTAATCCTTTTAAGTATAACGTATAATTAACGTCGTTATCGATTTTTGTTATACTTAGTATCTTAAATCAATGTGTAAGCGTTGTCAACAATATATTCAGAATAATATATTTCCATTTTAAAATTTCATGGTATTGCGGCTGTACCGTATATTCCTAGATAGATTAGTCATTTCTCAAAGAACTTTTCATAAAAAAAGCACTGCTATGGCGCAGTGCTTTTCTATCTCATTCAATATATGTCCATTTCCCATCCTTAACAGTTGCCATTACAAAGCTCTCCGGTCCAAGCCCATTATGATCATCAGCTGTATAATTATAAACTCCTGTTGTACCGATCCAGTCTTTAATATTCTCTTCTAAATAATCACGGATAGCTTCACGGTCGGTAGCTCCGTTCTTTAATGCTTCTACCGCTAACATCACATTGTCATAGCCATAAGAACCAAAGTTAGTCGGTTCGCTATCATACTTTTCTGTGTACTCCTTGTAGAACTCTGATACTACACTGTACTGTATATCGTCCTCAGGAATCTGATCTGGGAATAATAGCTTACCAGTAGGAATTACTACACCTTCTGCAGCTTCTCCCGCCAAAGAGATAAAGTTTTGATTTGCAATGCCATGACTTCCAAACACCGGTAATTTTATTCCTAAATCATGTGCATTCTTTGCAATTACAGCTGGTCCAGGATTAGTTCCCCAAACGACAATTGCTTCAGCTTTTGCACTATTAATTTTTGTCACTTGCGTACTCATATCAGGATCTTGCGTATTGTAACTTTCCTTTGCTACGATTTTAATATCATATTCATCTGCTAAAGCTTCCAATTGCTCTAAACCGCTGGAACCAAACGCATTAGAATCACTAATAGTACCAATTTTATTAATTCCTTGTTCATTCAAATACATATAAATTCGTTCAACTGCTTGTCTATCCGATTGCGGTGTTTTAAACACCCATTCCGCATCTTCAACAGGCTCAACGATATGCGTACTTGCTGCAGCCGAAATCATCGTAACTTTTTGTTGCGTGGCGATTCCTTTGATTGCAAGGCTTTCACCACTTCCTGAAGAACCAATTAAAGCTAATACATTTTCGTCGTTCACTAATCGATTAGCTTCTTGTGTTGCTTTTTCCTGACTAGATTCGTCATCTGCTAAAATTATCTTTAGAGGAATACCGTCAATACCGCCATCTGCATTAATTTTCTCTTCCAATAATTTCGCTGCATTCCATTCAGGTTCACCTAACGGACTGTTTGGACCTGTTTTTGAATAAATCGCACCAATTTTATACTCTGTCAGTTCTCCATTTTCAGACCCCGCGTCTGCGTCACTACATGCAGCTAACACCAATGAAATCATAGCTGCCAGAATTAGCATAGGTATTTTTTTGAACATCTTCTCATCCTCCATCATCAATGTACTGTGTGCCCTAAATAAGCTTCTTTTACTTCTGGATCATTCAGTAATTCACTTGAACTGCCGCTCTTAATGATTTCACCATGAGAAATGACATACCCTCGATCAGCCACTCTAAGGGATGCATGTAAATTTTGTTCTATTAATAATATTGTTGTTCCAAACTGCTTACGTAAATCGCCAACGAGTTCTAATACATCTTTCGCTACAAGAGGAGCGAGTCCTAATGTAGGTTCATCTAATAGCAATAAATCAGGCTCTGCCATCATTCCCCGTGCAATCGCAAGCATTTGTTGCTGACCACCAGACATCGTTCCGCCCATTTGATCTTTTCGATCACTTAATATAGGAAATAATTCGAAAACTTTTTTGATGTTTTCTTCTATTGCTTGCTTGTTTGTAGTTTTACGATGATGGTAAGCACCTAAATATAAATTATCCAACACAGTCATTGTAGAAAAAATTTGACGATGTTCAGGTACATGAATTAAGTGTTTCTCAACAATCTTTTCTGCTTCCATTCCTGTAACATCAGTACCTTGATAAATAACCTGGCCGCTTGTCGGTCGAAGCAATCCGGACACAGTTTGTAAAAGAGTGGTCTTACCCGCTCCATTTGCACCTAGTAAAGCGACAATTTCTCCCTGATTAACAGACAGTGATACACCATTCAATGCTTGAATCGGCCCATAGCTGACAGAACAATCGAGTACATCCAGTAGCTTTTGTTCACTCATACGACTTCCTCCTCGATCTCGGCGCCTAAGTAAGCCGCAATTACCGCTTCATTCGCTTGAATTTCTTTTGGGGTTCCCTCTGCAATCTTCATTCCCTGATCCAAAACAACAAGTTTGTCGCAAATACTCATGACTAGATCCATATCATGCTCGACGACTAGAATGGTTACACCAGACTCACGTACTCTTTTAATCAACTCGCTCATTTCAGATGTCTCACTATGATTTAAGCCTGCTGCAATTTCATCCAGTAGAAGCAGTTTAGGTTCTGTAGCGTAAGCACGAGCAAATTCCAATAGTCGCAATTTCCCTAATGACAAACTGGATGCTTTCTGATCGTAAAGTGATTCTAGATTGAAGAAACGTAAGATGTCCATCGCCTCTTCATATACTTTGCGTTCTTTTCTAGTTATGCCAAGCAACATGGAAGTAACTCCTGAAAGGTTTTGCTTTGTTCTCATATGCTGGCCTACCATGACATTCTCAATCACTGTCATATTTTTAAATACTTGTAGGTTTTGGAAGGTACGTGAAATGCCTAATGGAGCTACTTTATATGAAGGAAGAAGATCAATCTTCTTCCCACAAAACAGAATACTTCCTTCAGTCGGTGGAAATATAGAAGATATCATGTTGAACATTGTGCTTTTCCCTGCTCCATTGGGGCCTATCAACCCGACGATTTGTCCTTCATCGACAGAGAAGCTGACTTCGCTATTTGCTACAACTCCACCAAATCTTTTTGTAATTGACTCTACTTGCAACAATGTCATCATCTCCTCATTCTGAAACACTTCGTTTTATCGGTGTGACGGCTACAGAAGCTTTCTTTTCTACTCTCTTTATAGTTGTATTTTTTAACCAGTCTACTACTGTTGGGAATAGACCCCTTGGCATAAAGATAACGACTAATATCAAGATCAATCCATAAATCACGTGTTCCGAATCACTAGTGATGAATGTGAATTGCTCACCAAGTGTATGAACAGTAATACCAATCATACGTATTAGTAAAGCTCCTATTAATGCCCCCCACACACTTCCACTTCCGCCGAGAACGACCATTGCCAGGAAAAGTATGGATGCATCAAATGTAAAGGCAGAAGGAGATATGCTATAGCTCATGTGGGCAAACAACCAGCCAGCCAGTCCTGCAAATACTGCGCTCAAGATAAACACCTGCATTTTATACCTGCCTGTATTTACCCCCATCGAGCTGGAAGCAATTTCGCTGTCGTGTATAGAACGGAGTGCACGTCCAACCCGAGAATGAACAATGTTAAGCGAAAGAATTAAAACTAGTAAAACAAAAAACCATACTAGAAAATAATAGGGAACTCCTTGATTGATTGTCATGCCGAACAATGTCAGCTGCGGGATACCGTAAAATCCTGATGCCCCCATTGTAATTCCCTTACCTTCAACAAGAAGGCCATGAACGATAATACCAAGAGCCAATGTTGCCATAGCTAAGTAATATCCACTTAATCGAGACATCGTATATCCCATGAAGAAAGCTAGAAGAGCTGGAACTAGTAAAGCTATAGGCAAGCTAAGCCAAGGACTCCACCCCCACGTAGCTGTCAAAATAGATGTAGTATATGCTCCCACTCCATAAAACGCTGCTTGCCCTAAGGATATTTGCCCCGCATAGCCCATTAATAGACCTAGACCAATGGCTATAATAGCGTATATACCTGCAAAAGTAGCCTGTGTAATGAAAAATGATTGGGTGACTATCATTGGAAATATAAGGATGGCGACAATGAATACAACTACGCCCCACCACTTCGTCTGTTGAACGCCTTGTAATTTCATTATAAACCTCCCTTTCCAATAGTTTTTTCACCCAAAATTCCATTGGGTCTTATTATCAATATAAGCAAGAATATTGAAAAAGTAATAATATCTTTCATTCCTGAACTAACATAGCCCGCTCCCATGGATTCGAATAGTCCAATTAGCAAACCACCTATAACAGCTCCAGGTGCACTACCTAGTCCTCCTAAAATTGCCGCTGAGAATCCTTTAATTCCTAACATAGCACCCATATCATATGCTGGGAAAATGATTGGTGCGATCGCAAGGCCCGCGATTGCTCCAAGCGCAGCGCTCAACACAAAGGAGAAGGAAGACATTCTTTTTGGACTTATTCCCATTAATCTTGCAGCCATTGGATTAACAGAGGATGCTTGGAATGCTTTTCCAAGCATTGTTTTATCGATAAACATGTACATGAGACCGACAACTAACAGCATAATCAAGACAACCCAAATTGATTGAGGTGTAATGGAAGCGCCTCCAATAGTAACAGGAGTATTCTCGGTGAAAGGTGCTACCGTATGCTGGTCTTTCCCCCACACCATGCTACTGATTCCACGGATGAATATCGAAGTTCCAATCGTCAAAATGATTAAGCTGATCGCATCAGCACCTTTGGCTCTTCGTATCAAGAGGAATTCCATTAGCCAACCGATAAGTGTCACAAAGAGAATCGTAGCAATAAAGGAAAGCCAATATGGCACACCCACTGATACGAGTGAAAACATAGTCAATCCGCCAAGCATGACGAATTCTCCTTGAGCTAAGTTAATTACTTTTGTGACACTATATATGGTGACGAAGCCAAGGGCGACAATTGCGTAAATACTTCCAATCGTAATTCCCGTTAATGTGAACTGTAATAAATCTTGCACTCACTTCACGCCCTTATCCAGTTGTTATTGTTATACACTTACAGGCGAACTATTACGCTTATCTACAACACGAGTTGCTTTTCCTTCAGATCTTGGAAGAGCTTTCGGTGCATTGCATACAACATCTACTGAAATTAAACAGGAATTTTTCAATTTGTGCTGGATCTTTCGCTTCATATTCATGATGGATTCATGAAGTAAGTCACACCCAACTTGTTCGTATAGAGAAATCTCAATCTCGATATGTAATTCAATAGCATCCATAACTCCTTTGCGAATTAATCGAATTTGATAAACAGGTGACAATCCTTCTATTTGAAGTAATTCTCGTTCAATCTCAGATGGAAAAACATTTACTCCACGCACGATGATCATGTCGTCTGTTCTTCCTTTAACACGTGACATACGAGTCGTTGTTCTTCCACACTTACATTTCTCATGAGTAATTGATGCAATATCTCCTGTACGGTAACGGATGACTGGAAGCGCTTCCTTTTGCAAGCTAGTAAACACTAATTCACCTAATTCTCCATCAGCTACAGGTTCGAGGGTATCGGGGTTAATTACTTCTACAAAGAAATGATCATCTGCGATATGCAGTCCATCTTGAGCTTCATGACATTCAGACGCAACACCAGGTCCCATAATTTCGCTTAATCCATAAATATCTACAGCTTTAATTCCTAGTTTGTTTTCTAATTTTAGACGTATTTCTTCAGACCAAGCTTCTGCCCCAAATATCCCATAGTCTAGATTTGTATCACGAGGATCCATTCCTAGTTCTTCCATTTTTTCGATAATACTCAAGACGTAAGATGGAGTCCCGCAAATTCCACGTGGCTTAAGATCATTGATGACCGTGATTTGACGTTCTGTGTTTCCTCCAGAAATCGGTATTGTAGCTACACCTAACTCATCTGCACCTTGATGAAGACCAAGCCCTCCTGTAAACAAGCCATAACCATATGCATTATGGAAAACATCAGACTTCCTTCCGCCTGCTGCGACGATAGCGCGTGCCACTAAAATCCCCCAATTTTTAAGATCACGCTCTGAATAACCGACAATCGTTGGCTTTCCACTTGTTCCAGATGAGCCATGAATCCTTGCAACATCGTCTACAGGAATCGCAAATAGTCCATATGGGTACTGATCGCGGAAATCTTTTTTCTTTGTGAAAGGTAGTTTCTTAATATCCTCTAACGATCGAATATCTTTGGGCTTAATTTGCAATTCATCAAACTTTTGTTTATAAAAACCAACGTTTTCATATACGTTTTCCACCGTCTTCTTTAACCCTATAAGTTGTAGTTCTCGCTTTTCGGAAATGGATGCGCTTTCAATCTCTGGATTGTACATAGATAAATCCTCCCTTTTCTCTCATACTACTCTATTCGAATATAACGTATATAAAACGATAACTCCTCTATCCGTTCTACATAGCAATACATTAATACAACCTTTTCATTAAGTCAACACTAATTTCTGAATATTCTCTTTCAATAAACTTTATAAACTATTAATTAGTGGACAAGATACTAAGTAAGTAGGTGTGTATAAATGAAATCCTATTTTATGAAATTAATGTATTTATTAATAACGATATAAGTTATGCCGTATGAATTGCGTTATATTAATTATGCTTCTTCTTATAAGAGGAATAGTTTATAGGTCTATTTATTATAAAAAAATAAATATTCTGTATGTAAATATACGTGATAAATAATATTGCACAGGTGTTTTTTTGAATAAAATAGATATACCCAATCATCTCACACCTCTAATGAAATATTAGTCCATTCCTTCCTTTTTAATAAAATATTATTTTTTTCTTAGAATGTTCACACTTGATTTCTGCAAAATTAGGAATACACTAGAAAAAGAACTTTTATAAGGGGCAACTACACATGAAAAGAATCATTCAACCTATTTTCCAACACTATTGGAACCCCTATGTCGTCTTATTAATGGCTGGTATTCTTAGTGCTATGTATTATGGCTTAACTTCCACCGTCTGGGCAGTAACTGGTGAATTCACAAGACTCGGAGGCGACCTCCTGTTATTACTCGGAGTCGATATCTCGGGCTGGCAATACTTTGATATGGTGCATCTACAAGGTGAGACGTGGAACCGACCAGATGGCTGGATTGTCTGGGGAATGTTCGCAGGTGCGCTCATTATGGTGTTGCTTAGCAATAACTTCAAAATCCGTCTGCCGCAGCAAAAGAGACGCTATGTACAAGGATTAATTGGCGGAATCATCGCAGGATTCGGAGCGCGCCTAGCACTCGGCTGTAACTTAGCCGCGTTTTTCACAGGCGTTCCGCAATTCTCTTTTCACTCATGGATTTTCATCGTAGCAACAGGTATCGGGACTTTCTTCGGTGCCAAACTGACGAAAACACGTTGGTGGAAAGGCAAACCTTCATTGATTCGGGGGAATGCAAAGCCCACGCAACTTAAAAAACGTATAATCCAACCGTATATCGGTGCAGTGATTGCCGTACTTTACATCGGACTCACTATGTACTTCTTCACGTCGGGACAAAGACTGCTTGGCTTAGGTGCGCTATTTGGTCTCGCATTCGGTATTCTAATCGAGCGTGGACAAATTTGTTTCACTTCTGCATTTCGTGATTTATTTCTCGTTGGACGTAGTATTATGGCAAAAGCAATTATTGTAGGAATGGCCGTCAGTTCTATTTTGACGATCATTGTTATTTCGATCTATGATCTAACACCAATCACACAAATCGCAGCACTTAGCACGTTTGTAGGCGGTACATTATTCGGACTAGGCATCGTGATGGCGTCAGGCTGTGAAACAGGTATGATGTATCGCTTGATGGAAGGCCAGTTGCTATTTTTACCGGTATTTGTGGGTAATATCATGGGTGCTACGTTTCTTGCCTACGCATGGGATCATCTTGGTGTCTATAATGTATTGGTCAAGGGTGGAGCAAAAATCAATCTACTCGATACAATTGGACCGATTGGCGCAATTTCTGTCACCCTCCTTATGCTTGGTGGTCTTTATGCTTTAACAGTATATGGAGAAAAACGCTACCATCGTAAACTTGCTATTAAGAGAGGAATGAATATACATGCAAGCTAAAGTAGAAGCGGACTTCACACTCGACCTTCGCGGCGAGTCCTGTCCCTATCCTGTTATTTACACATTGGAAACACTCGAAGGTATGAATAAGGGAGAAATGCTACAAGTCATCACCGATTGTCCCGGCTCTTTCCGGAATGTGCCAGAAGAAGCGATTGCTCACGGTTACAAATTTGCGCAAGATCCGGTAAAGAACGGTCAGGAATATTTATTTCATATTTACGCATGAGAAAAGGCAGCTATCTTTTAACTGATGGCTGCCTTTTCTATTTCAAATTAAATATTTACAGTTAGTTTTTGTGCAGACTTTCCCTTTATTTTCGCTACGATTACGCTATTAATCGCATTCACGTAGGCCAGTGCACTGGCTTTCAAAATATCTGTGTCAGCTGCCTTCGCGATATAATTTTCTCCTTCATGTGCAATGGTAATTTTCACTTTGCCTAGCGCGTCTTTGCCACGTGATACACTGCTAATATCATAGCCAATCAACTTCACTTGAATCTTCGTAATTTCAGCAATCGCTGAATACAGGGCATCGATTGGACCCGTTCCAACAGCACTCGACTTGAAAACTTCTTCCCCTTTTCGAATTTTGACGCTAGCGGAAGGGAAACTAGAATTGCTGACGACTTGCAGATCTTCAAATTCAAAGAAATGATCGCTGTAATTCGTTGCATTTTCTTTATCATGTTTTTCATAATAACTTTCAACTATTACATATAAATCATGATCATATACTTCCTTCTTGAGGTCTGCTAATTTTAGGAATCCTTCAAATATCCCTTCGAACTCTTCAGGTTTCATATACGTAAAACCAAGCTTTTCAAGTGCGTTTTTCACCGCATGGCGACCTGACCGTGCTGTCAAGATCAATTCCATATCATCTAGTCCAACGTCTCCCGGATGAACAATTTCGTATGCATCGCGGGATTTCAATAGGCCATCTTGGTGTATACCTGACGAATGGGCAAAAGCATTGTCTCCCGTAATGGCTTTGTTCACTTGCACATCTAATCCCATAAAGCTAGATACAAGACGAGATGTATTCATAATTTCTTTTGTATTAATTTGTGTGTTTACATTATAAATGGAGCTTCTAGTTTTCAATGCCATGACCACTTCTTCAAGCGCTGCATTGCCTGCTCGTTCTCCAATTCCATTAATTGTACACTCTACTTTATCCGCACCATTCTTGACTGCAGCTAATGTGTTTGCAGTCGCCATTCCTAAATCATTATGACAGTGAACGCTTAATAATACGTCCGGGTTCAAGTTCTTCATGCGGTCATTTAATTTATAGATCATCGCACCAAATTCTTCAGGCTCTGCAAAGCCTACTGTGTCAGGCACATTAATCATGGTCGCACCCGCTTTCATAACAGATTCGATTGTATGCCATAAATACTCAAACTCTGAGCGTGAAGCATCTTCTGTTGAATACTGTACTTGAGGCAATAATGTTTTTGCATATTTCACGGCATCTACACCAATTTGTAGGATCTGGTCCTTTGATTTATTGAATTTTTTCTCTACGTGAATATCAGAAGTACCTAGCACCATATGAATCATCGGATTTTCTGCGTACTTTACTGCGTTATAAACTGAATCAATGTCTGCCTGAACTGCGCGCGCCAATGCTGTGATCATGATGTCATTTGTATTGCCTACTTTCTGCGCAACAGCCTTCACCGCATCAAAGTCGCCTTGAGATGAAGCAGGAAAACCAGCTTCGATTATATCAACGCCAAGCTTCTTCAGTTGCTGTGCAATTTCTACCTTTTCATAAAGATTCAATTTAGCACCAGGTACCTGTTCTCCATCACGTAATGTCGTATCAAAAACCCAAATTTTTCTGCTCATCTCTTTGCACTCCTTTTTTTAAAAAAATAAATACAAAAAACCCCGTCTCTATATCGAAATATAGAGACGAGGTTATACTCGCGGTACCACTCTAATTGATTCGCCATACTTGGCCAATCCACTTATCGACAGCTATTACTGTCTATCCCGTTAACGGAGGAAACCGACGTCCCTTACTGTAGTTCTTTCAGGGAGTGACTCATGGATGAGTTCAAAATGTGCGCCTGCTGATTTTCACCAACCATCAGCTCTCTACAAAGACACAAAACATTTTTACTGGTTCCATTCTTAGTCTACAATGTAATATTAAACGTAATACTACATTGCGCAGAGCAACTTGTCAACCATTTTCAAATAATTCCATGTATTCAACAAAATAATTTGCGAGAAATATATTATCATTCCTTGATAAATATGCTTTTTGATGTGTATCTATTAACAATTACTCAAGTCCAAAAACCTATACTTTTCTATTTTCATTTGACATCACTTCCATTCATTCACTAGTATAGTAGACAACTAATTCGTAAACCGAAACACAACAACTAGATGATTGAGTAGTCTCAAACTACAAAAGGAGTCGGTGCCAATGAATGCGTTTACCAAATGGGTGGAAATTATCTCAGATTTTTTATGGGGATTACCCATCATTATTTTACTAATAGGAGGTGGAATGTTCCTCACAATTCGTCTGAAGTTCTTTCAGTTCCGCTATATGCCTCACATTTTTCGTCAAACCTTCGGAAAGATCATGTCGAAAGGCTCTGGAGACGGTACACTAACCCCTTTCCAAGCAACAACCTCAGCACTTGCTTCCACAATGGGAGCAGCAAATATTGTCGGAGTTCCCGTAGCCATCGCACTCGGTGGACCTGGCGCGATCTTCTGGATGTGGGTAGTCGCACTAATTGGAATCGGCACGAAATATTCCGAGGTCGTGCTCGGCATTAAATATCGTGAAAAGAACGCTGCCGGTAATTACGTCGGCGGTCCGATGTATTACATAAAAAAAGGACTTGGCTGGAAAAAGATTGCGTATATCTTTGCATTCGCCCTCATGTTAGAAGTTATGGCGAGTACTATGGTGCAATCTAACTCTATCGCTACGACCCTGGAAGGTTCATTCGGTTTATCTCCAATTATAACGGGAATTTTCGTCGCTATACTTGTTGGACTCATTTCATTTGGTGGAATTAAAGCAATTGGGCGCGTAACGGAACGTCTAATTCCATCAATGGTCGTAATCTATATTTTAACTGCTCTCATTATTATCGGCTTTCATGTCGATGCAGTGCCTGCAGCATTTGGATTGATTTTCACACATGCATTCCAGCCGATTTCAGCAGCAGGCGGATTCGCAGGTGCTGGTGTGGCCGCGGCCATTCGTTGGGGACTCGCCCGTGGATTATATTCCAATGAAGCCGGTATCGGTACCGCGCCGATTGCCCACGCAGCTGCGGTGAATAGTCATCCCGCCAAACAAGGTTTCTGGGGCGTCTTTGAAGTCGTTGTGGATACATTGATTGTTTGTACTATGACCGCGCTAGTCATACTGACAACAGGCGTCTGGAAAGTCATTGACGCAGACAACGCGGCGAACATGGTGACAGAAGCTTATAGTACGGTATTTGGAGCTTCTCTAGGCGGGATTATTATATCCGTCGTATTATTCCTATTTGTTATTACAACGATTGTAGTCATCATTTATTACGGTGAAAAACAAGCAGAGTTTTTATTCGGACCCAACTTCTCCATTGTCATACGCATCGCATATATTGCGGCTATTATAATCGGAGCACTTGGTGGATTGCAGTTCGTCTGGAAATTCCTTGACCTACTACTCGCAATTGTAGTGATTCCTAACGTGATTGCGGTACTATTCTTAAGCGGACAAGTACGTGACATAACGAACGATTACTTTACAAACCTCTATCCAACAGAAAAGAAACAAAAGAAGAAGTCTTGATGTAAATGGCAGAAAAGGCAGAAGTCCGCGGACTCCTGCCTGTTTTTTATATGATTTGATCACTTCATCATTTCTTCAATAAGCCCTACCGGTACATAAGTCTTCCTCGGTTCGAGTAGCTCCGGTGCCGCTTCAAATTGCAACAATGATTTATTGTAGCCATATTCCTTCTGTCCGCGAGTAATCGTATAAGATGGTGCACCTTTTGATATGACCGCACCCACACCAGTCGAATCCACGACATATCCGAGTTTCTCAGCAAGCAAGCGAAGTGGTACCATCTTCACACCGTCGACCATATAATGATCGTCTTTTATAATTTGTTCTACGGTGGCATCTTCATCTACTGTATTTATGTCTAGTACCACTACTTTCTCCGGCGTTGTCTGGGCTGGAATACTTCGAGTTGTTTCTTTGTAGAATACTAGCAAGTCTTCGCCTTTCAAGTCGTCAGCGTTCACTTTATTACCCGAAGCACTGGAAATGTCCGTACTATCATCTACATTCAACTGAAGTTTCAAATATGGATCCACCAGTTCATCGTCAAACAATCCTACGACCGCTGTGTTTGCTTCATCTTCCTCGACAATAACAGCATCTGGAGTGTACTGCGGTGGGTAAATCATAACCATTGGTTTATCTGCATGGGTATAGGCAGACACTTTATCACCTTTTTTTAACTTTGTCTTTTGCCCGGTATTATCGAAAATCAGTGTTTCATCTGTAATAGCCAAGACAGGAGAATCTTCATCCCCTTTAACCGTATAAAGCGTTAACTCATTACTTTTCTCTATACCATCGATGGTTCCCTCTACTTTAATAAATGCTTTTTCCTCTGATGTCACTTCGGCTTTCACTTCCTCTTTCGCACTAACTGCTTCAGGTACCGCCACGCCACCAATAAGCAATGCTGACATAGCAAATGGTATCATCTTATTCCATTTCATAAAAAATCCGCTCCTTACTTTAGGTTCTATGTAGTAGTTCGTTTGTGAGTCAAAAAGGTTACCATACTTTTCATGAAAACCTTTCTTTCTACAGACGCCTAATAGCCAGCCATCCCAAAATATGAGATAATACAACTAACAGAACGAACGTACCATTAACGAAATTGAGGTGTTCCCATGAAACCGGTCATCCTAGCTGAGAAACCAAGCCAAGCAAAAGCATATGCAGATGCATTCACCACTCGTAAACATGACGGCTATACAGAAATCCAGCCATGTCAAACGTTTCCACAAGGCGCCTTCATTACGTGGGGCGTTGGTCATCTCGTGGAATTAAAAGAACCGCATACATACAATCCCGCCTGGAAACGCTGGTCGCTCGGTAGTTTGCCTATTTTGCCAGAGCGCTACGAGTTTCAAGTTGCCCCGGGTAAGTATAAACAATTTCAAGTCGTTAAGAAGCTCATTCGTGCAACGGATCATGTCATTAACGCATGTGACGTAGATCGCGAAGGATCTAATATCTTTTACTCCATCTACTACATGACGGGAGCTCGCAACCAGAAGATTGAGCGACTATGGATTAACTCGCTGGAATCCGATGAAGTACGCAAAGGCTTCCAGAATCTACGGGATAATCGACAAGATCTACAACTGTATGAAGAAGCAAAGGCGCGCCAAATCAGCGACTGGCTCGTAGGCATGAATGGTTCTAGGCTTTATACACTGCTGTTGAAAGCCAAGGGAGTTCAGGAAGTGTTCCCTATTGGACGTGTGCAATCACCGACCGTTTATTTGATTTATCAGCGCCAACGCGAGATCGAGACATTCGTGTCAGAGCCGTTTTTCGAAGCAGAAGCTATTTTCACTGCCGAAAAAGGGACATATAAAGGAAAAGCCAAATTAAAAGAACCAAAGCGAGAATTAATTG
Organism: Sporosarcina ureae DSM 2281; assembly: GCF_000425545.1. Taxonomy (GTDB): domain Bacteria; phylum Bacillota; class Bacilli; order Bacillales_A; family Planococcaceae; genus Sporosarcina; species Sporosarcina ureae. The sequence continues at coordinate 139,466 of NZ_AUDQ01000008.1, forward strand.
CGGAAGCCTTAAACAGTCGCAACATCACCAAGCGGACTCCTGGCGTGATTACCGAGTTAACGAATACAGATAAACGAACGCCGCCGCCACAGTTACACTCCCTTTCTACCTTGCAGGCAACAGCCAATAGACGTTGGAAAGCGAGTCCCGCAACTGTCTTAAAAACGATGCAGACTTTGTATGAAAAGAAGCTCGTCTCTTATCCAAGAACCGATACAAGGCATATTACACCGAGTGAATTCACATACTTAGAAGCGGCCATAGAAGACTATCAAAAGTTAATCGACCATCCATTTGAGGTAGCTTCGCGTTCACCGAAAAAGCGCTATGTAGACAGCTCAAAAGTACAAGAACACTATGCGATCATTCCAACGAAGAAACTGCCTACACTAGCAGCACTGACAAAGTTGTCACCACTCGAACGTAATCTATATGAAGAAGTCATTCGAACGACGCTTGCTATGTTCCACCGTGATTATTTGTATACTGAAACAAAAGTCACTACGGACGTCAATGGTTTGCCGTTCTTTACGACGGGTAAAACGGAACGTGATACAGGTTGGAAAGAGCTTTTCGCTACACCAAAGAAAGCAAAAGATTCGGAAGAACCGGCCTTACCACCACTTGAGCGTGAGGAAACCGTGCAAAGTGAAATCGGCATAAAAGAAGGCGCAACCCAGCCGCCCAAACCATATACTGAAGGTCAGCTCATTGCGATGATGAAAACATGTGGGAAATTAGTGGAAGATCAGAGTGAGACGAATATTTTAAAAGAAATAGAAGGTCTTGGAACCGAAGCTACACGAAGCGGGATTATCGAGACGATTAAAAAACACGGCTATATTTCCGTGACAAAAAACATCGTATCCATCACCGACAAAGGACGTGTACTATGCCAGACCATCGAAGGTAGTCTGCTTGCCAGCCCTTCCATGACAGCGAAGTGGGAAACATACTTGAAGAAAATAGGAAATGGCGAAGGAACAGGTCAACACTTTCTGGGCAGCGTATCAAAGTTTATCCAAAAACTGATTGAAGATGTACCTGTTCAGCTCGAAAAACAAACGATCGATATCGTGCTACCACCACGCCCCTCATCGGGCAAAGGCTCGTATACACGAACTGAAGTTGCTCCCTGTCCACGATGCGGTAAAGGAAACATTATTGAACATCCAAAATTCTATGGCTGTAGTAACTATAAAAATGGTTGTAAGCAAACTTTCCCAGGGCTCTTCTTGAAAAAGAAACTAACGGTGCCCCAAGTGAAATTGCTCTGTACTAAAGGTCAAACGAACGTCATCAAAGGCTTCACCTCAGCTGACGGGAAAAAGTTTGATGCTTCTTTGGAGCTAAAAGACGGTAAACTAAACTTAGTCTTTATGTAAATTAAATACTGATACAAAAAGAAGCAGCACAAAGCTGCTTCTTTTTTACATGATATTGTTATTACCTATACTAGTGTAGTACTCTCATTACACCTTTAAAGTACAGGAGATAATAACCGAGATATCGATTGCTTAAACTTAATCAGCAATGATCGCTCCTCATAACGTTCTTTCGTCAACTCAGAACTAAGCTTCGTATCTTGACTAAACAAATCTGTCAGTTGTTTTGCTACTTTCTCATCATAGACAATCGCAGTCACTTCAAAATTCAAACGGAAGCTTCGTGAATCGATATTCATAGTACCTACTACTGACACTTCTTCATCCACTACAATCGTCTTCGCGTGCAAAAAGCCATTCTCATATAATAATATTTTTGCACCATAATCTAGCAAATCCCCGACATACGACCAAGTAGCCCAGTAGACAAAAGGATGATCTGGCTTACACGGAATCATAATCTGTACATCAATCCCTGATAACAATGCAATTTTGCAAGCATCCATAAAACTTGTGTCTGGAATAAAGTATGGTGTCTGTATGTAGACACTTTTTTTAGCAGATAATAATAACTTTATATACATGTTCTTCAGATGTTCCGTCTCGGAATTCGGCCCACTTGAGACGATCTGTACTGGGCTTGTGCCGTTCTGTTTTTCAGTCTGGAATATGAAATCTCCCAAGTCCCCCAGCTCTTTTTTACTTGCTTGGTGCCAATCTAGAACGAATTTCCCTTGAATATGATTGACCGCACCACCCCTAATTCTGAAATGGGTATCGCGCCAATAACCAAATTTCTTATCCAGGCCAAGATACTCATCTCCGACATTGAATCCGCCAATGTACGCTATTTCTCCATCAATGATACAAAGCTTCCGGTGATTTCTATTATTCACACGAAAATTTATTAGTCGGAACATTGATGGAAAGAATACTTCCACACTTCCACCCGCTGCCCGTAATTCGTTATAGAATCTAGGCGGTGTTTTCTTCGAGCCTACCTCATCATACAAGAGCCGTACTTTTACTCCCTCTTTCGCTTTTTGAATCAATAGATCACGCAACCTAATGCCAAGCGAATCGGACTGAATAATATAATACTGGATATTGATCTCTTTCGTTGCAGATCTAATATCCTCAAATAATGCCGCAAACTTTTTATGTCCGTCGTCAAAGATTTCAATATGATTATCTTTGGAGAGTAGAGCGTGAGACGATTTCAAATTCATATGGATTAATTCAGTATGTTCTTTTAATAATGGATTGCTTTCCAGTCTGGCCAAGTTTTCCGGTCGCAGTTGTTTGTCCACTTCGGTTTTCTCAGCCTTTCTTTCTGCAACGGAAAGATTATAGAAGTTTTTCTGTTTTAAACTACGTCCAAAGAACAGATAAATAAAGAAACCGACAATAGGAATGAACACTAGAACCATAATCCACGCCCACGTATTTCCTACATCTCTTCTTTCGATAAATAAAACCGATGCCAATAGCAGGATATTGAGAATTGTGACGATAGATAAGAGCAGTGTAAGGATATTACCAAATTCCATACCGAACAATATCCCTTGAAGTTCTATCATTTTTTCCGCTCCATTTCATTTGAAAGTAGTCTTAAATATAGCATATAGCACAAATTCTCGCCGTTATTTCTATAAAATTCATTCAGGCGAAAATTCAGCTTATAGTATGAAAACACTTTCAAAAATGGAGACTAGTAAAACTTAAGATCTATTTGTCCTTTTCACACATATCGCTAGTATATAGAGAGAGATAGTATTTGAATCAAGTAAATATTCCCCGAGAAATAATATAGCAATATCTAACCATCTTCAATTGAAATAGAGATGACAAGAATACCAAAAATGATCCCAAATTTTCTTTATAACCGATATAACTAATAAATTTCTATGCGGAATCTTCTGTACTACTGAAAAACTCTTCTTTTAATCGTTTTCCATAGGCTTGTCCACTTTCACCACGCTGCCTGGGAAACTCTTGCATCACAATTGGCAATACTCTTTCCCACAAAACATTCATCACATAGATATCTCGATCAAATTGATAGTCCAGTTCATTTAGCGTTAATTGTAGCGATTTCGCATATCTTCGTTTTTCTGCATCCCAAATCGTCGAGACATTCTCTTTAATATATGCATCTATCTCATCTTCGGTTACCGTAATTCCGTAAGCTTCTTCCGCAATATCTAAAGCATCTTCATAATGATCTGTTTGCTTCTCCGCGATACCTCTAAGAAATGGGGAAGAGTGCTCTTGCTCTGTCAGATTATTATTCACGCGTAAACGAAACTCTGTCTTATTTGTGGAAAACGATTGATCTAGCTGATTATTATGAATTCCCGATTGGATAGATTTCAGCTCCTCTGCAATTTCCGGCATATCTTTCAGCACTTTTTCCACGGATTGATTCATCTGGGCGTAATCTATTCCTATTGTTTCAATCTTTTGTTGTTCCGAACTAGCCGTTTGTTTAATCAACAACGTCCCAGCAATCAAGACAGTAAAACAAATCATAATGAGGTGAAACCGATTGCGAGCAGTCATAGTCATTCGCTCCTTCATCTGTTAGGTCGCTCTAGTATGCCATAAGGGTTATGAAATATTTGTTGAAACTACTGATTATCCGTAAAAACTTTCCTTTATAATTCGACAATAAAAAGCCCAAGAACCTGGTATGATCCGGATTCTTGGGTAACTATTAATGACGTGCAGTAGGTGTTTTTTCAATCATAAATGTTACAACTACGAATAAAGCAAAACTCACTAATAGCACGGTACCGCCTACTATATAGAATATGAGTGCGAATACTTCATTGACATTGAAGGGTTGCATGAACTGTAACCACATACCCGCCGTTAAACCTATCGCACCGATAATCCCTGTCCAACCTTGCAATGTTAATAGCTTTCTAGCACGGACTCGGTAAATCTTGTAGAACACCCCCCACGAAAATACTGACAACCAACCTACAAGTAAAATATGTGCGTGAATGGGACGGAACGCGTATGAACCTGCACCCGCCATATGGGAACCGAGTACCGTTCCAATTAAACCGAAAATCGCCGCAATACGAATCAATCGTAAACTCCACTTTTCTTGCATAAGATATTTCCTCCTGTCATCTTTCTACTACAATTATCATAACACCTCAAGATGAACGGAAGATGAACTGCCTGTTACAATTTAGGTAAATACACGATGAATGTCGTACCTATACCTAACTCACCGAGTACTTCTATACGGCCCTCATGAAGCCGTACCACTTGTTCAACAATAGATAATCCAAGGCCCGTCCCCTCTACTTCACGTGTTCTTGAGTGATCTTCACGATAAAAACGGTCAAAGATTCGATTCTTTGTATCAGGTGAAAGACCGATTCCTGTATCTTTAATAGAGAAACAGATTACATGTTCCTGCTCAGTCAATCGGATATCGATCGTTTCTCCATCCGGTGAATACTTCAGTGCATTCGACAATAAATTCTCCCATACTTTCTCAAGAAAAGCAGGATCCCCTTTAAACGTGATATCATCAATTTCGAGCATGACCGACATCTCTTTTTCTTGAAATAACCATTGGAATTTCCGTACTGTTTCTCTCACTTGCTGATCAACTCGGAAGACTTTTTTCTGCAATGGAGAGATTAGTTGATCGAGTGATGTCAGCAATAATAACTGCTTCGTCAACGTCGAGAGTCGTTCGGTTTCCGTTTGAATGATTCCTGCATAACGTATGCGTTCATTAGCGGGTAGCTCTTCATCCGATAACAAGTCTGCATAGCCTTTAATATTCAATAAAGGTGACTGAAAATCATGCGACACATCACTGACAAATGCCTTTCGAATCTGGTCGTTCTCACTCAAACGATCGACCATCTGTTGAAAGCTCATTGCAAGTTGCCCAATCTCATCACGTCGATCAATCGACAACTCACTCGTAAACTGCTCCTCACCTACCTTCTTAGTCGCTCTTGTCAATACAACAATTGGTGCAATCAGTTTGCGCGCAACGACAAGCATTGCGAGAATGCTGATAATCGCCATGACAATGACCATACCACCAAGCAAATAGTGAATTTCAGTGAAAAGCATTTTAATATCTGGGCGCAAAAACAATGCATATATCTGACCATCGTACATAAACGGTACACCTACTGTATTAGCTGACTCATTAGAGAAATATCCCGTCACGAACGTCTCCGCCCTTAGATCTCGCATGCCATGATAGACTTCGCCATCATAGACTTTCTGAATCGCTTCATCCTCAAGGTTATCATCGCGAAACGCTTCACCATAGATAGTTGAATCACCTGAAGGCGGTTTGACGAGTAGTTTATAACCCGTACTAGCAAGCATATCGAAGTATGCATGTAAATCTATACCGTTATTTGCTTCAATGAACAATGCAATTTGCTCAGCAACTCGAACATTCTTTGCATCATTCTCTTCTTTCAAGTAACGGTGATAATATGTATTAACGGAAAGAAACGCTAGAATCGCACTCACCAGCATGATTCCAACTGTTAAAACGAGAAACTTTCCGTACAGCGACTTCATTCCGAAACCTCAAGCTTATAACCAACACCACGTACCGTTACAATTTTCACCTGATTCGTAAGCTTCTCAAGCTTGTCGCGTAAGCGTTTGATATGTACACTCAACGTCTGCTCATCCCCTTCATAATCAAAGCCCCATACACGTTCTACTAACACTTCTCGTGTAAACACCTGACTATGACGCGAAGCTAACACTGACAACAATTCAAACTCCTTTAATGGAAGTAGTAATGACTTTTTACCAAGCACTACTTCATAACTCTGTCTATTAATCAATAACGGACCGACTTGAATCATCCGGTCGACAGCTTTGTCATAACGCCGTAAAATTGCATGAATCCTGAACAATAACTCTTTTGGTTCAAACGGCTTTACCAGATAATCGTCTGATCCAGCCAAAAAGCCTCGCTCCTTATCTTCCATCTCACCTTTAGCCGTCAACAACAACACGGGAATCTCCGTATCTTCACGAAGCTTCTTTGTCAGCGTATAACCGTCCATACCTGGCATCATCACATCTACCACCGCTAAATCTGGCCACTCTCTATCGACTACCTTAAGCGCCTCTAGCCCATTCATTGCCTTCACAACGGTATACCCCGCCTGTCGCAAATGAATACTAACTAACTCTAAAATATGTATATCATCATCTACCACCAAGATCTTCATTTAGATCGCCTCCACTTTTTCCACTCTGCATTCAATAACCCAGAAAGAATAATAATCACTGCTGTTAGATAAAACCATAACACAAGCATAATAATCCCTGCCAATTGTCCATATAGCCTAGAATAATCCACACGTGATACATACTCTCCGAATAGTAATGAAACGAACTGCCAGCCAAATGCTGAAAGTAAAGCGCCGGGCAATGCTTCTTTCCATTTCATCTTTCCTGTTGGCATAAGTTGATAAAATAATAGGAAGAACAAAAATAGAAAGCACGTACCAAGACCCCACTTTATATTAGGCCAAATATACAACCAGCCTTCCCATGCATCGAGCACATCATAATACGCAATGACAGTATGTATATGTTTTTCAATCAATGGCAAAAATAGCGACATCGGAACGATAAGCATGAAAAGAATTGTTACACCGAGATTGCGGATTATACTAATCCATAGCGGCTGCTGGTGAAGCTTCCGATTTGCCATGTCTAATGAACGGGCAAATGATTGCACGGCAACGGATGTCGTCCACAATGCAGCTAGCATACTGAGTGCAAGCAACTTGCCATGACTTTTATAGAGTACGGACTGAACACTTTGCTCAATCAACTGAAAAGATTCATCTGGCACGAATGGACGTAGTAACGCTAAAATACTAGCCTCTTCCAAAGGTAGAAATTGCACAATTGACAATACTACTAGTAAAAAGGGCAATATGGAAAGTAACAAGTAATAAGCGTTCTGCGCTGCCTGATCAAAAAAGCGTTCTTTAAAGAAGCGTTTAACTATCATCATGATCACGGAATCCCCTCCACTACTATCCTACGTGTCATACTACCAATATACCCCAACAAACCAGAGACTATTAGGGTAAATAAAATTTTATATAGAAATTTATTTTCTTTTATGTGGAGTAGTGGATAAGGGCTAAAAGTGGTGAGCTGTTGGTGTGAGACATTGAGCAGATTTGGAAGGTTATAGAGCGGTTACAGTGATTTATAGAGCGGATACGTGGTGCGATTGAGCGCTTCTCGTGACTCTTTGAGCGGTTAAGCAAGGTGATTGAGCGTTTGTCGTAACTCTTTGAGCGGGTATGCGGAGCGATTGAGCGCTCGTCGTGACTCTTTGAGCGGGTAAGTGGAACAATAGAGCACTCCCCCTGATACATTGAGCAGTTAAGCAGCACAATAGAGCGTTTATCATGTTAAATAAAGCGAATAACCCAGATCTATAAGTGCGTAAAGTACATAATACATCATCCTCAATTCAATCTCTTTCCACTATAAAACACAAAAAAGCCACTCCCCAAAGGGAATGGCTTCGTGCCTAGCAACGTCCTACTCTCACAGGGGGAAACCCCCAACTACCATCGGCGCTGAAGAGCTTAACTTCCGTGTTCGGTATGGGAACGGGTGTGACCTCTTCGCCATCGTTACTAGACTCTTTGAGTAAAGCTTGTTCACTCAAAACTGAATAAAAGACATTGTGTAGTTCAAGTAACTACTTTTTAAAATAGGTTAAGTCCTCGATCGATTAGTATCTGTCAGCTACATACGTCGCCGTACTTACACCCCAGACCTATCCACCTCATCATCTTTGAGGGATCTTA
>NZ_AUDQ01000009.1 GCF_000425545.1 Sporosarcina ureae DSM 2281
ACCCTTTTTACAGAATGAAGTGTTGAGTCTTAATTGATGAAAACTGTTGAAAGTTATTTATCGAAAACTGTTGAATTCTACTTGACGGTTACAACTTGTTTTGTGGAGTCTAGGATTTTGATGTATTTTTTCTTGTTGAATATCTTTTTCCTATTCGTTCACAGTAAACAGGACTTTCAGGAAATAAAGTATTCTATCAATTATGGCAATTGAATACATTCTATACTATATATTATTTTCGTATTAATCAAGGCTTCTTCACAAACGGTACCAGGTCCCCGCACAACTCTGATTCAATTCAGAATTGTTTCTGATTTGTGTTGGGACCTGGCACTTTCTTTTTCCAGTCAAAAAAGAGCTTCCTGATCTATTTTCGATCAGAAAGCTCCTCTAGTTATTTCATCCAACTAGTACCTACTTTTCGTGTTATACAGATAAACGGTTTACTCTTTGAACAACAATGCTTTGCTATTCGGATAAGTTGGGAACTGATTCATCGGAATCGTCCAATCTTGCTCCGGTACAGTAAATTCGTATTTATTCACTAACTGGTCAGAAAAGACGCGCAGGCTGTGAAGAGTAATCCATTCACCCGCACAACGGTGCATTTCTCTGAACTTCCCGCCACCTTGTGCAAGCATTTCATATTGCTCTTCATAAGAAATATCTTTCGCTTTCCCTACATATCGTCTACTGTCAAACTGATCTGGAGAAGCGATGGTTCGCTCATCATGGTTACTTCCGTAAAGATCCAGCACCACCCAGCTATCTTTCGGAATCAAGTACCCATCCACTTCTACATCTCTCACAGTAATCGCAGGTAGCATGGGGAAAAATGGATAGTAACGACGCATTTCTTGAATGAAAGAATCTTGTAAGTTGTCGAAATTAGCTTTCAACTCTTCAAAAATATCTCTCTTAGCGAAAAGCGCGTGCCCCATCAATGCCACCCAGACAGTTAATGCTACAGTTGGACGGATGATATTTAACAACTCAACTGCTGCTACTTCCACCGGTAACAATTCTCCGTCGAGATTAGTCGCATTGGCAAAAACATACAAAGCCAAATGTTCTTTTCCCGGAACGGGGTGCTTTCTTGCTTCTTCTATGAGATCCTGAGCCCATTTTTCGGACTCCTTGCGATCCGTCACTCCTTTTACATGATCAATTGGAGAAGTAACCGCGCCACTAATCATGGAAATTTGGTTTCTTGCAAGCTTTTCTACCATTTTTGTATCAAACTTTTCCAAGTTAATACCAGCCCATTCTGAAATGGTAGTAAACAACACTCTATTGGCGAGGTCAAACAACTCAAATTCACCGTGCTGTTTGTCTAGCTCCTTTGATACATTCTCCGCTAACAACTCACGGTACTCTTCCATTCTATCGGGAGTCATCAAATCCATGAAATAGTTCTTGCGATGATGGTGCTCTTCTCCATCTAACGTCTGTACACCGTCTTCACCAAACAAAGTTTTCAACACTGGTTTGGGCATAGCGCCAGTTCGTGTAAAGTACTCCGGATTATAAAATGTACGAGCAGCTTCTTCCCCGTAAATGGCCGTGATTTCCTTCGTTAAAAAACTAGCTTTTACAACAGGTGCACTCACGTCTTTACGCAACTCACCTAAAAGATTATATCCTGAATTGATCAGTTCCTTCACATCAGTTAATTTAACTTTTGTTTCGGGTACTTTTTTCATTCATTCTCACTCCTGTTATATTTTCATATATCACGTAGTAGATTCATGCGTTACTGTCTTATTACCTTATATGTACTCTGGTAAACATTACAATAACAATAGGTACCAGGTCCCCGCACAACTCTAGTTCAATTCAGAATTGTTTCTAATTTGTATCGGGACCTGGTACCCACTCAAAAAAGCCATGTACCGAATAAAATATATTCGCTGCATGGCTAGAGTAGTTTTTATTAGTTAGTATGGTTTTCTTGTTTTTTAGAATATGGCCCATAAAGTTCAGCATTGTCATTGCTGCTATCCAAGTCGTGGTGCCAGTAGAAACATATTGAGGAGCAACTTCAACTAGGTCGAAACAAATGATGTCCCTGCTTCAGTGATTTCAATTACAATGTCGTTTAGGAAATTGAATGAGAAACCCCTAGGCGAAGGAGCCCCTGTAACCGTTGCTAATGATGTATCAATGCAATCAATATCGATCGTAACATAGTACTTGATTATTGGCTGTGCGTAAAACTTTCATGATTGTTTACACATTCGTCAAAGTTTCTCACATAGGTACCTTATTTCATTTTCTAGATTAATATTTGGGTAGTATAAGTCATGTTATACTAAACACTAACATTAAACTAAATCAGATAGCTTATTTCTGACATCTTCTAAATTTTTATGTATATGAGTAATTTCGCCTTTAAATACTAATTCAAGACTTGAAATCTCTGTAGTGATTTTCTCTTTATCTAATAGGTAGCTATTAGCATTGTTTAGAGAGTATCTCTCAATACTATTCAATTTACTTCTAATTTCTAATATACTTTCGGTTCTTGGTAAGATTTTTTGCGATACGATAGGGCTAATTGTCTTTTCTAATTCGGTAACTTGAATATTAGCTTCCGTTATACATTGCTTTGTAGGTTCGAACCTATCCATTTTTTCTCTCAAATTATTTAAAATACGCAAACAGCTATTTATGTTATCTATAACTTCTGGAGCCTCTTTTTCTAATTTCCCTAACTTATTCAGCTCATGTAATTTAGATTTAAACTCAGATTTTTGTTTGCCTAATAAATTTTCATATTCCTTATTTTTCTCATCTATCAGCCTATTCATCTCTAGCACTTTTTTTTGGTATTCTTTTTTATCTTTACGCGTTACTATAATAGTGCCAAAACTAATTATCAATGACAAAACTGTACATATATTAACTATATTAACTATAATAACTTCCATATCCTATGCACACTTCTTTCTAATCCTCTAATTAAAGATACCTGTGCGTCAAACTTTCATGATGGTTTAAACAGTCACTTTTGTTTCTCACACAGCTAACATTTTTATAACATCTTCTTTCCAGTAATCCCATTTTTCCTGGTTATGTCTATCATAAGCTAAAAGGACTGAAATGTCTGTACTATGTTATTTCCTATTAGTGAAATATACCTGTGTGTAAAAATTACATGATTGTTCAAACATTCATGTTTATTTTTCTACGAATAGTGAGACCGTACTTCATCGCTAACGTAGCCAATTCAAACTATAATTTTTTTTCATTTCTTTATTTTCTTATCTTTACGCACTTCTTCTCACTATAGACGTAGGTTATTGTATATAGTTTCATTTTATTTTCAAGAACTAAAAAACGATAAAGCAACTGATTTCCACAGTTTCTCTATCGTATTGGTTAATAGGTACCTTATTCATTAATGCGTCTCCATAACGGAACTTGCAACATTCATTCAGAAATACTATATGCGCCCTATTATCTATTTAGAAAGACGATGTATCCTTTTCTAGAAAACTCTCTATATGAAGTATGAGGAGTACTAAATAGATACTCTTACAACACTTTACTCTAGGGGGACCACCATATGAAATTATTAATTAACGAAGATCCAATTCTATTATTACCTTCATTGGCAATGAAGGTGGGATTAAATGCTGCGATATTCTTGCAACAACTTCACTACCGTTTAAATATTTCAAAAAATATCCGCGACGGTCATAAATGGGTGTTCAATACATACGACGACTGGATGGAAGAATTTCCGTTTTGGTCGTTAAACACGATTAAACGGATAACGTACGACTTAGAACAAAAAGGTTATCTGATTTCCACTTCCAAGCACAATAAGATGAAAATCGACAACACAAAATGGTACCGAATCGATTATGAAAGACTGCCATTTTCGTATACGCCAAATGAGATATTGGTAGACCCAAAAGTGGACACTCCACCACCCCAACATGAGACGACTGTCAACTCACACTTGGATGCTGTGCAAACCCATACTGGTACGAAGGCGTATCCCACTATGGGACGGCCTATAACCAAAGAACTTAAGAATAAAAAGAATAAAACCATTGTCGAGAAGAATCTCTACGTCGCACATTCTGTGATCCAGTACCTAAATGACAAAACCGGAAAACATTTTAAAGCAGAGTCCGCTGCTACCCGTAAATTCATCAACGGTCGAATCAAAGAAGGCTACACACAGGAAGACTTTATTCGTGTCATTGATCTAAAGGCCAAGCAGTGGTTGAACCACCGTGAATTTAATGCGTTCCTTAGACCATCGACTTTGTTTAACGCAACGAATTTTGAAAACTATATCAATGAACTAGGCGTGGCCAAGAAACCGGATATAGAAATATACATACCACCGGTTCTTGATTTTAGTAGTGGTGAGAGGTAAGTAATAGTTCGAATAGTAATGGAGCTATCAAGTTCACACAGAACTTTGTGAACGTCACATGAGCGTGAAACTTTCATGATTGTTTCACACCGACACGTTATTTTGCTTCGTCTACTACTTTCACTGTATCTACCACTCCACTACTTTACTTCCTTTCTGGCGTGGCGTTATACTTCTTCCGCACCTGCTGCAAGTGCGCTTTCCTGATCGACTTCTTTTCCTCTTTCGGAAGATCTGCAAGCTGATCTAGGTTATTGATTATACTGTTCATCTGATTGTCAGTGAGACGAGGTCTATCATCTTGCTTGATTGCTTTCACCAATCCACGATAATGGACAATATCAGCTGACCGAAACGGTTCTTTGAATTTGAATTCGACCACATTAGAGAAAGCGATGATGGAGCATACAGGCAGATTGGGCAAGTTCAGATGGCTTTTGAGCGCTTCTATGTGACCATAGTTCTGCCTTATCGGATTGTAGAATTTCTGTTTATTTTTATAGATGACCTGAGTCCAGTATTTCTGATTTTCACTGCCGAAGATCCATCCTTTATAGTGTTTGGTTTCGATGACGTGCAGGCCATATTTAGAGACGACAACATGGTCGATCTGCGTCAATCCATACTGTGCGTCCTCGACGTAGAGATCATGATAAGCCTGGTACTCTTCGCCTAGTTTTTTGAGTCGTTTCTGCACGATTCGCTCACCGACAGCGCCTCGCCATTTTGGCAATTGCAACTGAACGACGGTGATTAGAACCACCATGACAACGAGGAACCAGAAGGCTTTCAATTTTAGGATATATAATAGGGTGGCAAAAAATAACTCCATTTTGTATATGCTCGCTTTCTATATCATATCTATTTACTTGATACTCATATATTACCGTGACACCAGAAGTAAGTCACTATACTCTCGTTAAGACATTTTTGAATTAGATTCTACTTCTCCTTGTTACTTATCCAAAATAATCCCCTCTAATTAAATTTTGAATCGAAAAAGTGAATAGTACCTGCGCATGAAACTTTCATGATTGTTTAAAAATTCACGTTTGTTTCTCATACAAATGGCATCTTTAATGCCTGATATTTTCTAACAAATAGCACTAGGTCCACCTATAAATCTAAATCGATTCAAAATTGGTTCTGATTTTTGCGGGAACTTATTCTGACCTTCAGATAATAACGATAAAAAAGCTTTAAAAATATATAACCTATGTCTCTTAATTATCTATATTGTGACATTTATCTCTTCAGTTCACAAGAACTGGTATAATAGTTTCATATACTGTAAAAAGTATCGTATTTCTGCATAAACAAGTCGATTACTATCAATTGATGTTGTTGGTTACTACTATTCGAAAAAATGAAAGGGGTTTTTGTATTGAGTAAAAAAGAGTTAAAGAAACAACTGCCTGACGACCTACAGACATTATCTTCCCAAAAGTCATATGACAAATTAAAATGGTTTGAAAAGACATGGAGCGTATTATTAATTATTCTATCTTTACTCGCATTCGTATTCCCAGAGGCAATATTTATTGTTGGCCCTATAATTGCTTGGAAGTTGCGGAAAGCAATAAAGAAGAACAATAAAGTTTTTGAGGAATATGAAGTGCTGTTCACTTTAGAGGAAGATAAGAATAGGCAATTAGATATCTTTAACGCTGAATTGAAAGAGTTAGAAGATAAGATTACTAACAGTAAAGAGGAATTAGATTTCATTAAAGATGAGATTGTCAATAGTAAAGAATTATTTGGACAACGTAAAGAAGAATTTAGAAATGAAGTACGAGATGAAATGAACCAGCAGATTAAGGAAGCAAATACTGAAGCTGAAAAGATTAGAGAAATTGCAGCTTATGATGCAGCAAATATACTAAAGGATGTTCAAAAATATATTGATGAGCGCAATCAACTATTGGCCGATAATGAGAAATCCGAAAAACAATTGAAAACAAACACCAACAAAATTATTAAAGCAAAAGCAGAAATACTGGGAATCAAAACACTGACTGATCGTTTTCCATCCGTCATTGATTATTCTAAGTTGGAGGAAGAGGTACGTAAAGTCAGTCAATTTTATGACGAAGAAAGCTTGTTGCAAAATTTGATTGAGCTTAATTGTCATTATAAAAACTCGAAAGAACTCAGAAAAGAAATGACCCGTAATAAGCGGGAGATGAGCAAAGTACTGGATACCTATGTTGACCGTTATACAACCAAGGGAAACAAGACTATTTATCAGTTAATGGTAATAGGCCTGCAGGCGGAATTACAAAACATCTTATTTACACTTACTTACTCAAAACTCGAAGAAGCACAAGATAATGTTCGTACTTTAGTAAGAAAATACTTAACGATCTGTGCAGACGGCAATAATCAAATTTTACCTACAATCACTCGTTTTCTAACAGAGATTGAACCAATCTTCTTGGAAGCGATAGAAATAGAACACCACTATTATGCAAAACGCGAACGTGAAAAAGAGGAGCAGCAAGCGATTCGTGAACAGATGAGGCAAGATGCCGCTGAAAGAAAAGCACTGAAAGAACAACAGAAAAAGCTGGAGCAAGAAGAAGCAAAGTTCTTAGTTGAAATGGAACGAAACAGAGAACTACTGTTATCTGAAACGGATACCGATAAAATTTCAAGCCTAGAAGCCCGTATTCAAGAGTTGGAAAATCAGCAGAATGAACTTGAAGCGAAGAAGGAAGAAATCACTAGACTTGCAAATGGTAAAGCCGGATATGTTTATGTGATATCCAACTTAGGTTCATTTGGAGATAACATGTTCAAAATCGGCATGACAAGAAGGTTAAATCCACAGGAACGCGTTGATGAACTGGGAAGTGCCTCCGTGCCGTTCAAATTCGATATCCATGCTATGATTTTCAGTAATGATGCAGTAGGCCTTGAAAATCAACTACATCAACTATTACAAAAACAGCGAGTCAATAAAGTAAACTTGAGAAAAGAATTTTTCGAAACAACTGTTCACGAGTTGCAAGAAGTAGTAGAAGAAATCGATCCGACTGTAGAGTTCAAAACGACACTATTAGCCCAAGAATATTATCAAAGTCAAGAATTGAAGGAAGAACAATTAACTAATGTTGGATGATTAAAGAGTTGAAAAGCTCCTTCGAATGAAAGGTACCTACGCTAGAAACTTTCGTGATTGTTTAAACTTTCACGTTTGTTTCTCACACAGGTACCTTATTTTATTTTGGTGTAGGGATTTTTAAATTAGGTAAGTTCTTTCAATATTGATGCCTTCATTTTATTAAATTCATCTTCAGTAATTGCTCCTTCAAGTTTTAGGTTTTGAAGTCTTTTTAAGCGGACAGTAAAATCGTCGTTAATTATTGTCTGCACATTTGATTTTTTATCTAATTCATCAATCTTTTTTCGAATCAAATCGGCAACTATTTCTGATTTAGTACATTGAAACTTCAATGCTTTTTCACCGGTTGAGTTAATAGTCATAGTTTCATATAATAATCGTTTTGAAAAGTCAACGCCTGCAATTTGCTTATATAAAAAGGCGTTAACTTCTCCTCCTATTAATCCTTTATTAAATCCTACTATTACCTTTTTTGATGTTAAAACAATTAAACCTGTTCTTACACCTTTATGTTGTTGAATTGTTTGCAAATATTCTATTGGTTCTCCTTCATCTATTGTCATATGGTTAAAAACTAATGAACTACTTTCATACGAATGTATATTTATATTTTTTTTATGAATTACACTTCTGCCTTCCCTTTTTAATTGTTCGAATGTCTTATACAAAAATAATCACCCCAATTTAATTAATTTTCATTATTTTTCTGAATGCCATTGTCCATACGCTTCAGCAGCTCCAGCCGCAACTGTCCTACATACTCACTTTCTAAATCAGAAAGTGAAGGTGCATGAAACTTTCATGATTGTTTAAACATTCACTTTTGTTTCTAATTTAGATACCTAAAGTATAATTCATATATCTTTACTACTATCAATTGTTTTTACAAGTTTCTATTTACTCTCTAAATCACTTCTCATACTATCAATTAAATTTTTACGAGCTAAATCGATATCATTTTCTAACGGATCATCTCCATCTCCGGCAGGCGATCCTGAAATGAATACATTGTGTATAATAACATCAAAGTTAATTAGAGCATTTCTAACGTTTTGTCCTGCATAAAGATCAAAAATCGATTTTCCAGATTCAGAAAATGACTTGTACTTATCCCTTGCTTTGTAATATTCATCTTGAATCCTAATTATCCTCTTTTTTGCATATTCTCGATTTGATATTCTCACTTGTAAATCATTTTTTTGTTCAAAGTTATTATCTAGATTATCTAACTGGTTTTTATAATCTTCAATTTGAATCTCTAATGATATTAACATAGTTTCAAAATTCTCTAAGGAATATACAGGAGCATATTCAATATTGCTCAGAACATCACTTGGTGATTCATTAGGATAAAAATTGATTGTGGAGATTAAGGAATGATATACTTCTGTTAGATTGTCACGCTTTGATTGAGTTTCTTTTTGTCTAAGATTCGAATCCACTTTGAGTTTAGAAAAGTATATATTAGATATTTGACCTATTAGTGTAAATATGGAACCTAAAAGTGCTGCTATCAAGGTTTCAGACATACTATCCCTCCGTCATTAAAGGCACCAGGTCCTCACACAACTCTAGTTCAACTCAGAATTGTTTCCGAATTGTGTGTGGACCTGGTACTTGCTTTTCAATTTTTATGCGCGCTCAAATTGACTCGTTCTCTATTACGTGCGTTGATTGCACTTTATGGAAGGATTGATAGTATGTACTTCTTGGTATGTCTAGCACGTCACATAAAACTTGAATCGGATGGTTCCCCTTTTCCTGTTCGATATGGTCGATAATCTCTTGGTCGGTCACTTTTTCGCGAATATGGTCATAGCCTTTTTTAGGATTTCGACCTCCTGTTGAAGGCGAAGGTTTTCCTTTTGAATCTCTGCAATTTCAGCAGGAGTTAGACCGCCTCCATTTTCAATTGGGGAATGAGCTTTGATCCATTTATAGATTGTTACTTCAGATACACCATATTCGTGGCTGAGATCACTCACAGATGTGCCAGACCTGTAGAGTTCGACGATTGTTTGTTTGAATTCCTGGTTATAACGTTTTTGTTTCATTCCGGACACGTCCTCTCTATTTAGTAGGATAGAGACTTAACTAACTTGTGTATATACATCTATACTAGCTCCAGTATCTTATTTTCTTATTTAATCTACTCTTTATTCATGACTCTTTGATACCTTTTAAAAGCTTCTTTATCGTTAACCATTTTCAAAAGTTGTGTTTCATATTCATAGGAAATTCTTTGATTTTCTAAGTTTTCATCTTTAGAGACAGTTTTTTGAGAATCAATCATACTATTTACAAGTTGGGTTAATGGTTCGCCAATTGCTTGTTTATAATTGAAACCGAGAAGCTGGAGAATATTAAATGTTTCTTTTGATAGTAAGGGTTTAAATATCTCAAGCTCATTCTTTTTATCTTCTGCATCTCCTTCCGTACCTTTATCTGTATTTTCTTCCGTATTAGGAAGGAGCTTTTCGAATAATGGAATGATATTAGTTGTGATGTACTCAATATCATCTTCCGAAATTTTTTGAGCTACCAATTGTTCATCATATACTTGTGCGATCTGAATCAAGTCATTCTTATCGTCAATTAAATCCTGTATTATTTCCTCCAAAACATTAATTCTTTCTTTATCAGTATCTTTCTCTTTAGATATACTCATTTTTTCTCTAACCGCTGCTGCGCCTTTTTGGGTTAGATACTTAGCTAGCTGTGTGCTAGCCTGTATTAAATCGGGATTATCAAACATAATATTCCTCCTTATTTGGGATTAATAATCTTGAATTAAGGTATCTGCACATAAAAATTTAATAGTAATTTAAACATTCAGTTTTTTCTCACAGGGCTACCTAATCTTATTGTTTCATGCTCCTTTAATCAAATACACCTTGATCGAAGTTCTCACTTTCAATAGACATACCTTCGCCATTCCGTTGCATATTTAATTTATAAACTGTGTCGCCTTCCTTTAGATATGGAGCTTCCCAAAAGACTGTCACTTCGTTAATATCAGGCTGGTCAGCTAATGTCGCACCTAAATCTTGGCCATACAGAGTGACCATATCTTTCGTTGTCTTGGATCTGTTCTTTGCATCAAATGATAGGTAAGCAAGAACGATGTATCCTTCACCTTTTCCCGCATCTTCGTTCACTGTTATTTCCTTGATTGATGTCGAATCATAGTCTGACTCCACTTTATCTTTCACTACTTCCTTGATTTCGTCCGTTCGTTCTACTTCTTGTTTTTCAATTGGCTCAACATTTTGTTTTTCCGGATCAATAGATTCGGACTTCGTTACAATGCCTCTTTCGATAACTGTATCTAATTTATCATCCTTGAAAAGTAAAGAAACATATGAATCATCTTCAATTCCGTTCTCTCCTACGTACTCATATTCTACCATGCCAGCAGCATCGATTTCTCGTATACTTTCAGGTTCACCGCCGACAACTTTCTTCACGTCATCCACTGACATGCCTTCTTCAATTTGCTTAAATTCATCCGGTGTGATGGTAGTAGTTTCTTCACTCCCGCACGCCGCGAGTAATCCAGCAGTTAATAATATTGCTAATAGTTTCTTCATATTTAAATCTCTCCCTACTGAATATTGTGACCGCAATTTAAACAAAGATACCTCTGCGTATAACTTTCTTTATTATATCTAACACAGGTATTCCTTTATTGACTGATGATAAATATTTCATTAAGCTTCACTCACTTAGTAACACTCACAAAAAATTCATGTGCACCTTCCCAAGAACCATTAGGCAAAATATGCACTTTAAGTGTTCCTTCTTTTATAAACTTTCCTGTATCGTAATTAACAATATCGGTGTCCATTGTATACATGACTCTTACTCTATAGTCTTCTAGATAAGATGTCTTTTGAATGAAGTGAAGTTTTTGACCAACTTTTGCATATATAGTGTCAAATGCCTCTATATTGCTGTGGATGATATCGTACTGGTCTTGATCATACGTAATTACAATATCATTTTTCTCTGGTTGAACAATACTAACGTCTGTCTTAAGTAACTTACCATCAGCCCATATATAAGCTACTTTCGATTTGTCTCCTTCAAATAAATTAAGCTCTCTATTTATTACTTTGTAGTTTCCTTGATAGAACGCTGAAGGTATTTCCTCGACGTGGAAACCTGAATTAGATGTATAACCTAGAACTCTGGCAGTTAGCATTGCTGAACTACCTTCTAAAGAATAAATCAGCACTTGATTTTCTTTTTGATTTTTCCCTATTGATATTACGTCCAAGTATACATCATCATAGTCTCCTATTTTGTATTCAGTAGACACTGTCCAAGTCTTTTTCATTTTGTCATATGTTAAAACTTTAAATTGAAAACGTAACGCACGTTCATAGGCAGATTTATGTCTGTATTGTGCAACGTATTGGATTGTAGAAGAATCATTGTCGAAATTAGCTTGTTGAAGATCTGTTAACTTATAATCTTTTGCAGCAAAATTAGAAGCTTTTTCAAATGCGCTTCGTGGTGTATTAGGATAAACGAAAGCTGGACTATCATTTAGTCTCTTGAAAAAGGCAGATATATGTTCTCTTTTCAAAAAGTCGCCGCCACCAAAATCCTTGTATCTATTCGAACTAACACCTTTTCCAGTTGTAATACCTGCTTCATACATCCAGTCAACAGCTTGTTTTTCAGAAACTTTATTTCCAGTCGCCAAAGTTGCAAAAACCTTCGCCACATCGATACGTGTATACGGACGATTTCTAACCTTTTCATCTTTAATACCTTTGATAGGTAAGTTATAAGACCCGATATATTCATACACTTCTTCTCGTTCAAATCCAGGGTATATATTATTTGTAAGTATAGGATTTAAATAACGTGTCAATATTATAGTGAACTGTGCCTCCGTCAGATTATTTTTGGGTTTGAATGTACCATTGTCATAGCCTTTTAACAGATCGTTATGAGTAGCCCATTCAATTGATGTGTAGAACTGATTGGAAGGTTTAACATCTCTAAAACTATCATTTGCTTCAACTGGTGCAGCTATAATAAAGACTAACAAAAAACTAAATATGCTAATTATTTTTTTCATAAGTATATCTCCTCGTATATATTTTTGAAGTGCGGTTATTTTTTTTGCTATCATACTAATAATCTTCTCGATCATCTACCAAATAAAGCAACTGCTCCTGATCCCTACGATTCGCTGTCACTCTCTTCAATCGGTCCTTCAAATAAGACTGCAACTCAGGATCAGTGCAATAAATAAAACATCCCTTTTGCCCCCGTGTCATCAACGTACGGTACGTATTTCTGATAATCGGGTCAGCCACCTCATAAGCATTTTCAGGATCTTCTTTAGCTAGCTTCTTAATACCTCTCAGTGATTGATCCGACTTTGCGCGCTTAGTAAAATCCGTGACCAGTTTCCCGTCCTCCACGCGGAGATCGTCCCCTATAATCACACCGACATAGTCAAACTCCAGTCCTTGAGCTGTATGGATACACCCGGCTTCACGAACAGACGAGTTCTCTATAGCCCACGTATTTTCTATGTTCCAACTAATACCGAAATCATGCTCCGGAATCGTAATGTCAAAATGATCTACATCACGCCGATTGGATTTCGGCCACTCCCAGCAGTACCCCGCCATCAGACGTGATTTATTGTTTCTTTCATTCAGCTTTTCAATTTCCTCAAGCATTTCATTCGGATCATCGAAAATCCTGAAATCGTAGTCCATCCCCATATCATTGATGTTTGCAGTATGTCTAATTTGCAATACATCATCCAGCCATGCAATATAGCCGTCTGATCCGCCACAACGGAATTGTGACACTAGCTCACGTGAGATAATTTCAGCACCTAGTTCTTTTGCATATTTCTCGATCGTTTCTATACTGCCAATATCGTGTATGGTAACTTTCTGATGTTCATCAATAAAGAAAATTGTAAATTGAGAGCCTTTAATTAGTTCTTTAACTTGATTCTCTCCTAAATTACGAAATAAGCCTGACTTCTCATTTAATCGATGAGCTTCATCGACGATTAAAATATCAAATTCATTTGACTCTACTTCTGTAAAGCTGCCAGATCCTTTGAAGAGATTATCAATATGGGACTTTTTAAAATCCTTTTTCAGCTTTGTAGAATAAATATGCCGCGGCGCAGCATTCTTCGTTACATACATCGCCACCAGTTCTTCAGCTATCAACTTCACCATTAAATTAATAGCCAGCACAGATTTACCTGTACCGGGTCCCCCTTCCACTATCATCACTTGTTTAGTTCCTGTCCGGATACTATTGAGCGCTAAGTGGAATGCCTCTTCATAAAACACTTTCTGCTCATCGATCATGATGAACTCTTCATTTCCTTTTAACATATTGTTCAATGCATCCTGAAGAGATTTTGACGGTCGGATTCTACCATTTTCAATCTGATAAATTAAATGATTGCGGTCACCTTCGCGTATGTACTTTTTAATGAATGTCCGCAACTTGGAAATTTCACCTTTAACAAAAACAGGTGCTTTTTCTAGATGTTCTGCATAGTGATCATCTGTTAACGGATCATTATCTGTTTTTCGATAGTTATGTAGGTAAGCACACGGTTCCAAACGAATTTCTTGTTGCTGTACGTTTTCATTGAAATCCTCAATGAGAGCCGCATACGACCATGCCTGATAGGAGGGATGGACGACTTCTCTAACGCCTCCACCGACATATGTGCGAACCAACGCATCACGGGATGGTACTTTCTCTACTTCTTCCCACTGCTTTAATTCTACAATGACTACATGATCTTGCGTCCCGTCATTACCCGCAATAAGAAAGTCCACCCGCTTGGATGTATTAGGAATGTTGAATTCAATAGCGACTGCTGCATCGCGCGGTATATCGTCATCCTGCATCACATTGGACATTTTCTGCAAAGAATTTTCCCACGAACGAATCTCCGCTTTACTCGTTCTCCCTATCTTCTTTTGATAGGAGCTATATAGACGATCAATCAACAGTTCATTTACGACATCACCAACAAATTGTTCTTTAGTCGATTCATATATAATCAATACATCACCCACATACTTGATATTTACGTTCTATCCACATCCTACCATTATAATAGAATAGCGACAACACTTGACAAAATAATCAGTATACTAGGAGGAACTACACTCCTATATATTTCATAAATCCAAACATATATCATCTCTCTATCCTGTATAGTTAAACTAAACTCAATATCCACACACCCAATAAAATACGAACTGGAGGCGACACATAGTGAAAAAAATCATCCTAACAACCGAAAGCGGTGCTGATCTACCAGAATTTCTTTCGAAGAAACACAACATCCATGTAGTACCCATGCACGTCATCATGGATGGTCAGGACTATTTAGACGGTCATCTACCCGTACAAGAAATATTTGATTTTTATGACCGCACTAAAAAGATACCTTCTACCGCCGCCACTAACACCCATGAGTATCAAGAGTTTTTCAAAAAGATTCGAACAGAATTTCCTCATAGTACAATCGTTCATGTAGGGTATACATCAAAGGCGTCTGTTTCCTATCAAAATGCGTTAACAGCAGCGGAAGATGTAGAGGATATTTATTTAATCGATGCATTAAACGTCACAGGCGGATTAACTGCGGTGATTATGTATGCGGTTGCTCTGCTGGAGGAAGAACCTGAAATGGATCCTGTCCACTTGCTAGAAAAGATCGAAGCAAAGGTTCCAAAAGCGAGACTTGCCTTTCTTCCGGGTAGCTTAGATTTTTTACGGGCTGGCGGACGAGTCAGTAATATGGCGTATCTAGGCGGGGCTTTGTTAAAAATCAAACCGTGTATTGAATTAGTGGAAGGGAAGCTTGTTTCGACTAAAAAATATCGTGGGAACATGAGCAAAGTGGCTGAAAGTTTACTGCTAGACTATTTACAGCAATATGACATTGATCGACAACAAATATATTTCATATACTCTATCGGCCTTAGTGAGACTATTAAAGAACGGATCAATGACATTGCAGGAAAAAAAGGATTCGAGAATAGTCTTTGGATTGAAGCGGGTGCGATGATTTCGTCACATTCTGGTCCTGGAGGATTTGGGATTGCGGGGATAGAGGTTTAATATCAAAAAGGTACCTGTGTTATACAGGTACCTTTAATTATGTTGAGCTCTATCTAATAAAACACAAATACCGTCCTCAACAACAAACGAGCTCCATTGCCATCAGTGAAGGTATTTTCCAACCCGCTATGGAGAATTGCAGCTTCGTACACAACTATAGATCGGTTACTTGTTTTTCATAAAAGAACTCTCATCTAAACCCTTACTGAATATAATCCCAAACATCTTCGACAGATTCATAACAGAAAATATTAGACAATAACAGCCCCAATTCAATCGAGTCCGCTCGCATTATCGCTTCTTTAATGTCTACTTGTGCCTCTGCATCTTATTAATTTAGTTTCGTATATTTCAAGCTTAAAAAGCCAACAATGGAATTAATATCGAATTTTACCGTTCTTCCAAAAAATTCTTTTTAACATATAGAAGTGAGGAATGTACATGTTTTGGAAAAAACAATCAGATGAAAATAAGCCTGTTTCTCAATCAAACGCAGAATCAGAAATATCAATAGAGACTCTAAAAAAAGCCCTCGTTCAAATGGATGATGCGGAATTTGTGGAAATTAACATTTCTGAAAATCAACATGTTGATCTTATCTACGTAAGAACTCTGATTGACCAAGAAAGATTAAATGAAAGCATTCTAAAACCTTTATCTAACTGTTCCAAACAATTCATTCAGGAATGCAATGTTCACTCAACAATAAGCCCCATTTCCACTTTTAATGAGGCAAAAAAGCAGCTGTTTAAAGGTTCTGTTTTGTTATTTGACTCTTCGTCAAATCTTTGGTTCGCTATCCCTTTAGAAAATCCACTTGGACGTGCAATTGAACCATCCGATACTGAAACCATCCTTTTAGGAGCAAAAGACAGCTTCAGTGAACAGCTAGAACAAAATATTACGCTCATTCGTAGACGTCTTCTAACACATGATCTGAAAACAGAGAAGTTCACCGTTGGTTCTTTAAGTGAGACAAATGTGGTTTTATTGTACATAGAAGGGCTGACCAATCCAGAATTTGTTTCAACCGCCAAAAAGAAGATTTCGGAAATTAATTATGATCTCTTATCTGATTCTTCTCAAGTAGCGGAATTCATGGAGGAACATCAAGATAGTATTTTTCCTCAGTTTCAGCAAACTGACCGACCTGATGTTGTTGCTTATTCTCTGGGATCAGGAAAAATTACGATTCTGGTAGACAATACACCTTTTGCTCTCGTTGCCCCAATTACTTTTTTTCATTTGTTCCAATCACCAGAGGATTATATTAATCGATGGGTAGTTGCCAGTTTTTTGCGCATCATCCGATATGTAAGTTTTATTCTGTCTATCACATTGATCCCATTCTACGTGGCATTAACAACTCATCACTATCAAATGATTCCTTTACAAACACTTTTCGTCTTGGTGGAGTCAAGGAGCAAGCTTCCGTTCACTCCTTTTTGGGAAGCATTTATCATGTTGATTTTTATTGAAATTATAAAAGAAGCAAGTTTAAGGATGCCAACAAAGACTGGTCAAACGCTTGGGGTTATTGGGGGCATTGTAATTGGTCAAGCAGCAGTTGAGGCTGGTATGGCAAGTCAGGTGTTAATTGTCTTGGTAGGGATTTCAACTATTGGATCTTTTCTTGTTCCTAATTACCTTGTGACAAAGGCGAATTCATTGATTCAATTCATTCTTCTTATATTTTCTTCGTTTCTTGGGATAGTAGGGATTGTTTTGGCAATGATTATCATTTTAGCCCACCTTAATGGCTTGTCTTCACTCAAGCAGCCATATTTATCTCCTGTTGCCCCTTTCTACGGAAAAGATTGGCTTGACCTATTCATTCGAGGGCCTTTAGTCAAAATGAAAGAGCGTCCAGAACATCTTAAACCTCTGAAGATGAAGAGATATCAAACTAGGAGATGAACTGATGGAAGCCCTTCAATTATTTAATAAGAATGAAACCTATAATGGGTTCTATGTCATGTTGATGGTAAATCGCCTCCAAATGCTTTACTTTTTTTTGATTATGCCAAGGTTTTTGATCCATTCATATATGATTTGGGTGATTATAGCGGTCGGCATATTGTCTCAACTAAACATTCTTCTTTTATCCAAATGGTTTTTAACCCGGATTTCTAGCGAAGGGTACAACGGATTTGTCCAATTATTCGGAAAAAAACTTGTACGACTCCTCTCATTCATCGGGTTGTTCTTTATCCTGCTTAAACTTTTCGTGATCATGTTAGGATTCTCGGAAATGGTTCAAATATTTATGTTTCCAGCTACAGATTCAAATTGGCTGATCTTTTTTATTATGTTGTCTTGTTTGTATGTAGCATGGAAGGGCGTTGAAAAAACTATACGTTTTGTCGTGATTTCATTTTTGTGTACATTTTGGATGTTCTTATTCTTTGCTTTTTTCTTCTTTCCTCCAATAGCTCAACTCAGTGATTTGTATCCAATTATTCCAATGGAATTAAGTGTGAATTCCTGGAAAGGAATATTTTTAATTTTATCTTCATTTTCAGGGCCTGAATTTCTGGTATTTTTGGGACCGTGGTTTAAAACAAATAATAAGACATTTCGCTATTTGTCTTATGGCAATGCTCTAACCGTTATAGAGTATGTATTCTTATATATGGCGTCCTTATTCTATTTCGGTTCCAATTATTTAAGCAAAAGTCAATTTCCAGTTGTCACTATGGCCCGTTATTTTCAAAATCCAGTAATTGAACGTATTGATATGGTCATGCTTTCTTTAGAATTATTTAACATCGTCTTTGCGGTTTCAATTTTTCTACTGTTGTTTTATGGAGCATCTAAAATAGCTAGTGGGAAAATGGAGAGACCACCCAGTCGAGTAGGCTTTTTATTCAGTGTATTCATTATTTTAATTGGAATGATTCTTGTGAATGAATGGATTTGGAAGTCAGATGAAAAGCAGGTTATTTTACTTAATCTTCAAATTTTAGCAGGAAGCTTAAGTTACTTAGTGGTTCCAATTACTATGATCGTAGTGATGAAGATAAAGGGGGTTAATAAACATGAGACTACGAAAGAAGATGGCTAAAAAATTGTCAATCATATTTATGGCGTTATGGTTAACTGGATGTGCCCCTTTTACTGAAAATAACATTATTGAAGAGCTTACTCCAGTGACATTTTTATCACTTAGTAAAGGGGATGAAGGTAAAATAAAAATCAGTACGATTTTGCCTTCTCTAAGCAAAGAAAAAAAGAGTGTAGTGACGCAAGAAGTAAGCTTAATAAAGGAGGTACTAAGGAGTTTTAATTTAAACTTCTACCAGGAAATGAAATTTGGGCAAATGCGAATGCTGATAATTAATGAAGACCTCGGAAGAAACGAGGGGATTATGTCCATTATTAATGTGTTATTGACTGATCCGGATATTTCTTTGAGAATCTATTTAGTTATCGTAAAAGGAAATTTTGAAGAATACTTGGAAAATCAATTGGACAAACAAGAAAATCTTGATTACTCTTTTTACCAAATGCTGAAGCACTATGAGGAAAAAAATCAGGGAGAATTAAGTGTCGTTAATCTACATGAATTTAAAAATTTGTTATATACTCCTTATTCAGATCCTTTCTTACCTGTATTCAAAATAGAAAATGACGCTATCAGCTATAAAGGTACAGCCCTGTTTCAAAATGATAAACTAGTTGAAATACTAACAACTTTTGATGATCGTATCTTCCAACTGTTACACAACGATCACTACTTAGCAGTTTTACCGATTCCAAAATTACAAGTTGTTCTCGGTCATGTTAGGTCTAAAACGAAAGTGGATATCAATAAAAGCTTGTCTACAATGACCTATACAGTGAATATAGACTCAAGAATTGAAGAATACCGGGGAGAAAAGCAATTATTTGACCCACAGGATTTAGAAGATTTTAAAAAAGATATCCAATCCAATCTTGAAAAACAAACACAAGAACTAGTAAAAAAGATGCAAGAATTGAATGTGGATCCATTACAGCTAGGCATTCATACATTAAAACCATTCTCAAAACCAATGGATGAAAAAAAATGGATTGAACTTTACAAGAAGATGGACATTAAAATAAAATACAATATTAATATTAATCCTTTGACGGATGCAAATTCAAAAAGGCAAAACCTTTAATTCTTCCTATTGCAATCTCTTTCTCATTAATCGGACGTGCGTCTTCTTCAGCCTGCTTTTCCTTTAACCATTGTTCACGTTCGGCCTTCGGCTTCCGTCCGTGCTTTTTCGGTACCTGCTTCTTTTTCTTTTTGGCGGCTTGGACTCGATCTCTTGCCTCAAAATGTGTGGCATCGAAGGCGACATATTTATCGCTGATACGCCCTTCGTCGATGGCAAGTAGAATTAGTTCATCATGGATCTGTGGAACTACTTACAGCATCAGGTGGAGTATAAGAGGCACCTGATATGATTACATTCTGCTCTCTATACTTCCCTGCATTTGCTCTGTCTATTGAATGCAAGACGATGCCATGCAATTCTTTAATCACTATTTCCGAGAGGGGCTGATCTTGCTGCACTATTTCTTCTGCAACTAAAATAGCTTCCTTATGATTAATAGCTTCTAGGTGCTCTCTCATGGATTTTCCAGCAATAACTATGCCGTCCTCTAGCACCGCTTTCGTTTCATAAACTGTTAGCCTATTTCCTTCAATCGCATTGGAGTGATATGTATTTTTAATTAAAAAGTCTTCTTTCAAGCTACGAATAAGTCCTTTTGAAAGTGGTCGTCGTTGATCGACATTCTTTTTTAACAGTGAAAGTCGATCCGTTTTTTCTGTCACAGCTTACATCCCCTTTATTAAAATAAGGGATATTGTACAAGAGCTCACTCTTGTACAATATCCCTTCATCGAAAAAGTATAGAAAACCGATTCATCACTGGATATATTTTCAGATGTATTCAACGTCTTCGTATAGCTGCTTCACTACAATTCATTTTCTAAAATTCGATCTATTATTCGTATGATTTCGTTTACAGATATATCTTCTTGTTCGTTTTTAGAGTAAATGGTTAACGGATATATTTCTAAGTCGGCTGTGACTAAATACCATATCACCCGAAATCCGCCACTCTTTCCTTTGTTTGCATTTGGATTACTCAATCTCGTTTTATATACGACATTTCCTTTGGTTCTGGGAATTCGGTCCCCATATAATTTACCTTCTTCAAAATCTGCAAAAAGGGAATCCACTAAATCAACCACTACTGGATATTTTCTAGCGATTTTTAAAAGCTCTTTTTCGAACGCTTTAACACCAAGCACTTTATACTTCATTATTTTTCTTCTAAGCTCTTCCTCACTCGATTCATCATATCCTTATATGAATGTTTGGGTAGCTTTCCCTTTCTCATTTGGTTTACTTCTTTTATAGATTCTGTCAGTATTTTTTTACTATCTGCCTGATTGTCTTTTAAAATGGCCATTTCATTTTCCTCCTTCTCATCCACACATACCACATCCTTTCAGATTATGTATATGTGTAAGTATGTAATGAGCATGATGATTTAAACATCGTTTTACTTTATTTTTAAAAATAAGGGATATCACACAAGAGGTTCTCTTGTACAATATCCCTTACATCTTATTACACCTTAATCTCATAATGGAGACGGTGGGAGTCGAACCCACGTCCAAAGGCTCTGCTACTTCAGCGTCTACGCGTGTAGATCGATTATTTAGGTTTCGCGCAAGCATTCTGCCATCAATCAGGGCGTCCTGTGCGCTATTCCGGGAATCTCTTATGACACCCTCAGAATGCAGATGTCATCGTAGCTCACTATAAGTGAACCTTACGCCTCCACATGAGCGATGGAAACGGAAGGTAGATTCAACAGCTTACGCTGCGAATGCTAGGTTGTTGTTTGTTTTGCCAGTTATTATTAACTGTCGTTTCTGACGGAGACGATCCCTCCGACGCGCGGCTCAAGCCCAGACCACCCCTGTCGAATCCGTAACGTCCCCGAAGGAAAGTCCGGAACCCAGGCCCGTTTCACTTAAAACGGCGGGTCGTACTTGAAACTATTTATAGTATATAATAAATCGGCTTGAATATCAATCTTGTTGATTGGCTTTAAATGCTCGTTGCATATCGCGCTTATGCTCTTTTTCTTTCAAGTCTTGGCGCTTATCATAGAGTTTCTTCCCTTTACCTACACCAATCAATACTTTGGCGAAGCCGTTTTTAATATACATTTTCAACGGGATGATCGAATAGCCTTGTTGTTTCATCGTGCCTGTGAGCGAAGCAATCTGTTTTTTGTGCAACAGTAATTTTCGCACACGAACGGGATCATGGTTATGGATATTCCCTTGTTCATATGGACTGATGTGCATATTCGACAGCCATGCTTCGTTATTACGGATTAATATAAAGGCATCACGCAACTGGACTTTCCCTTTGCGGATCGATTTGATTTCCGTTCCTTTTAGCACGATGCCTGCTTCAATCGTTTCTTCAATTGCGTAATCAAAATTCGCCTTTTTATTGACGGCGAGTACTTTACCGGTTCCTTTGGCCATGCAACTTCCTCCCTGACAGAAGACCGGAGACAGGCTCCAGTCTTATTTTTTCTTTGGACGTTTCTTAGATTTCTTTGGCATACCTTCATAAAACTTCTTCTTTGGTTTTTCGTATTTTTTATTGCGCTTGTCGCTAGAACTTTTCGCTCCGCCACCAGCACTTGATTTACTACTAGACCCTTGGCTTCTTCCTCTACCTGCACCTTGGCCTCTGCTCTTACCTCTGCTAGCCTGGATCACTTTTGGTGACTCTTTACGAGAGCCTCGGAAGTTTTCTTTCATTCCAACGATTTCGAAGTCCACTGCTTGCTCTTCTGGTTTAACAGATGTCACACGCACTTTTACTTCGTCCCCGATACGATATTGTTTCGCTGTACGTTCCCCGATCATCATCATTTGGCGATCATCGAAGCGATAATAGTCGTCGTTCATGTTCTTGACATGGACAAGTCCTTCTATCGTATTTTCAAGCTCTACAAAGATTCCGAAGTTCGTAACAGAAGAGATGACTCCTTCAAACTCTTCCCCAACTTTATCGAGCATAAACTGTGCTTTCTTCAGTGCGTTCGTATCACGCTCTGCATCTACTGCACGGCGTTCACGTTCAGACGTGTGCTGGGCAATCTCAGGTAGTGTAGCAGACCAATGTGCAACCGTTTGAGCCGATGTGTCTTTATTGAATAAATACGTACGGATGAGACGGTGAACGATTAAGTCCGGGTATCTTCTAATCGGTGCTGTGAAGTGCGTGTAGTATTCCGTCGACAAACCGAAGTGACCGATACTGTCTTGGAAATACTTCGCTTGTTGCATCGAACGTAATAACATCGTGGAGATCAGTGATTGTTCTGGCATTCCTTCAATCGATTCCACAATTTCTTGCAATGCACCTGAATCGACTTGTTTACCCGTTCCTTTGACGACGATTCCGAATGTCGTAAGGAACTCGAAGAAGCGTTGTAATTTCTCTTCTTTTGGATCTTCGTGGATTCGGTACAAGAAAGGTACTTTCATGCGGTCGAAGTGCTCTGCAACGGTTTCGTTGGCAGCTAGCATGAATTCCTCGATCAACCGTTCAGATACTGTACGCTCAATAATGACCACGTCTGTCGGCCAGCCGTTTTCATCTACTAAAATTTTGGATTCTTTAAAGTCGAAGTCGATGGCGCCACGGTCTTGACGCTTCTGACGGAAAATGCTTGCCAGTTTGGCCATGTCGTTTAGCATCGGTACGATCTCATCGTATTTCTTAGATAGTTCTTCCTCTTGATGCTCAATGATTTGATACACTTCATCGTATGTCATGCGGTAATTGGAGTTAATGACACTCGGATAAATATCATGATCAATGACTTTACCGTTCATATCGACTTTCATTTCGCATGTCAGTGTTAAGCGATCTTCTCCTGGATTGATGGAACAGATGCCGTTCGACAAGCGATGCGGCAACATCGGAATGACGCGGTCTGTCAGATAGACACTCGTACCACGGTCTGCTGCTTCTACGTCCATTGGGGAGTTCTCTGTTACGTAGTAGCTCACGTCCGAGATATGGACAAATAGACGATAGGATCCGTTGTCTTCTTTGAAGACTGAAATCGCATCATCCAAGTCTTTTGCATCGGCACCGTCAATAGTCATCGTCAATTCTTTACGTAAATCTCTACGGCCTTCGAAGTCTTCTGGCTGAACTGTCGTCGGTACACTATTCGCGTGTTCCATAACGTCTGCAGGGAATTCGATTGCAATGCCATGTTTGTGAATGATCGATAGGATGTCTACACCTGGGTCGTTTTTATGCCCGAGAATCTGTGTGATCATGCCAGTTGCATTATTTTCATCGCTTGGCCAAGCCGTGATTTCAGCAATCACTTTCTGACCGTCTACCGCTTCCAATGAATGACCTTTTTCGATGTACAAGTCCATTGGCAATTTCTTGTCATCCGGTAAGACGAAACCATATCCTTCATGTGCTTGATATGTTCCGACAACTTGTGTCGTTTTACGCTCGACGACTTTCGTGATCACGCCTTCGCGACGATCTCCAAATGAGTCGTCTGATACGCGTACCAAGACGATATCGCCATTCATTGCGCCGTTTACTTCATGTGGTGGGATGAAGACATCATCGCCCTCTACTTGCTCTGGTGCCACAAAGCCGAAGCCTTTTGCGTGACCGATGAATTTACCGCGAAGTAGATTCATTTGTTCAGGCAATCCGTAGCGGTTATTGCGTGAACGAACGATTTTCCCGCTCTGTTCTAATTGTACGAGCATTTTTACTAAGTCTTTAAATTCGTCCGCCTGTTCTAAGCCGAGTGCTTCTTGTATCTCGTGCACAGTGGACGGCATATAGGATTTTTCTTTTAATAAAGACATAACCCGTTCTTGTAACTCTTTTATATTTGGTTCCAAAAAAACCATCTCCTCCTTTTGTTCCTTTAGTTATATCTTCCCCTAATTTCACTCTTGCCAATCAAGGGATTCTAAAAAATGTAGTATATTTTCGTGAAGTTGTGCTTTTTCGGGACCTAGTGTAATGACATGTCCCGATTCTTCGTACCATTGTAGTTCTTTTTCTGTAGATTCTGCTTCGTCATAGATGATTTGTGCAGAGTTCGGATCGATTACGTCGTCGTGACGCGATTGAACAACGAGTAATGGTGTGTAGATGCAGTCGACTTGGTCGCGTACGCCTTGGACCATGGATTGCAAACCGTCTAAACCTGGCATGGACTTCGTTTTCAAGTCGTCCATTTCTACTTTGATTTGCTCGTCTGATAGGCCCGCGATTTTTTTGTAGTCTCGTGCATATTTCAGCACGCCTGACCACATCAAGTCGGTCGTTTTCATCGTCATCGGTGCGCACATCGTCACGATACCTTTTAGCGGAAATTGCGCTGCAAGCTTTAGTGAAAATACGCCACCGAGCGATAATCCCGCCACAGCAATCTCTTCATATCCTGCCTCTTTTAGCTCATTATATGCATCCAGTACATCTTGCCACCACTGGTCAGGATTTGTCTCGATCAATTCTTCAGGCGGCACACCATGACCGCGGTAATGTGGTGCCAATGAAGTGTAATTATGTTTTTCAAGGAAGCGGCCGAGCATCCGCACATCCGCGGATGTTCCTGTAAAACCATGCAATAGTAATACCGCACGTTTTCCATGTTGAAAGAAGAATGGCTTCGGTTGGGCAATTCGCATGTATTTCGTTCCTTTCTACGAAAAGCGCCTGACCGTTCAAACATGGTCAGGCGCTTGCATTTTATATTTTCATAATCGCAATGGTTAGGACAAAAAATAGGACGGATAAGACGATGGTCGCTCTTTGTAGAACGAGGTCTAATCCACGTGCTTTTTGTTTTCCGAAAAGTTGCTCTGCGCCTCCGGAGATGGCCCCTGACAGTCCCGCACTTTTACCGGATTGCAATAAAACGACTACTATTAATGCTATAGCTACGACTATCAGCGATGCTGTGAAAACTGCATGCATGTTTTTCCACCTCCAAAAATAGCAAGTTACAACATTTCTATTCTACCAAAGCAAGTCTCTCGGCACAACCTTTTGTTACAAATTATGCCGATTGACCAGTAATAGATGCTATTATTTATTCAAATTATAGAACGTCTCTTTGCCTAGGTACTGCGCTGTTTCAAACAATTGATCTTCGATACGAAGCAATTGATTGTATTTCGCGACACGATCCGAACGAGAAGGTGCACCCGTTTTGATTTGGCCAGCGTTTGTAGCGACTGCGATGTCTGCAATCGTGACGTCTTCTGATTCACCTGAACGGTGAGAAATAACTGCAGTGTAGCCTGCGCGTTTCGCCATTTCAATTGCATCGAATGTTTCAGTCAATGTACCGATCTGGTTCACTTTGATCAGAATCGAGTTACTAATGCCTTCTTTAATTCCACGTGATAATTTGTCTGTGTTTGTCACGAATAGATCGTCACCGACTAATTGGACTTTATTGCCAAGACGTTCTGTCAATAGCTTGTGGCCAGCCCAGTCGTTCTCGTCCAAACCGTCTTCAATCGACACGATTGGGTACTTTTCGCAAAGCTCTTCATACCAAGCAACCATTTCTTCAGATGTTTTACGAATATCTTCACCTGCAAGGTAGTAGTTGTTTTGGTCTTGATCGTAGAACTCAGAAGAAGCTACGTCCATCGCAAGCAAGATGTCTTCGCCTGCTTTGTAACCTGCTTTTTCGATTGCTTCGATAATCGTAGACAGTGCTTCCTCGTTAGAAGCTAAGTTCGGAGCAAATCCGCCTTCGTCTCCAACTGCTGTGTTCAAGCCTTTACCATGAAGAACCGTTTTTAGGCTGTGGAAAATTTCCGTACCCATGCGAAGTGCATGACGGAATGATTCTGCGCCAACTGGCATGATCATGAATTCCTGGATGTCGACGTTGTTATCTGCGTGCTCTCCACCGTTTAAGATATTCATCATCGGTACCGGCAATTGCTTCGCGTTAAATCCGCCAAGATGCTGGTACAATGGAATGTCTAAGTAATCAGCTGCTGCGTGTGCAACTGCCATAGAAACACCAAGGATTGCGTTCGCGCCGAGCTTGCCTTTATTCTCTGTACCATCTAATTCGATCAACGCTCTGTCGATGACGACTTGATCCAACACAGAATAGTTTTCTTCTAGTTCAGAAGAGATCACTTCATTGACATGATCTACTGCTTTCAATACGCCTTTACCGTTATAACGATTTTCGTCGCCGTCACGTAGTTCTACCGCTTCATACTCCCCAGTAGATGCACCGGATGGTACGATGGCACGTCCAAAGGCACCGCTTTCTGTGAATACTTCTACTTCTACAGTTGGATTGCCTCGTGAATCCAATACTTCTCTAGCTTGAATGTGGGTAATGATTGGCATGAAAATCTCTCCTTAGAATAATGATTTTCCGGTCATTTCAACCGGTTGTGGAATTCCTAACATTTTCAACATTGTCGGTGCCAAGTCTGCAAGAATGCCGTCTGTACGCAGCACTACATCTGGATTCGTGACAATGACAGGTACAGGATTTGTCGTGTGCGCTGTCATAGGTTGTCCACCAATTGTAGTGACTTCATCCGCATTGCCGTGATCCGCTGTAATGATAGCCGATCCGCCTTTTGCAGATAAGGCGTCAATGATTCGGCCTAAACATGTATCGACCGTTTCAATCGCTTTAATGGTTGGCTCTAGCATTCCGCTATGACCGACCATATCCGGATTCGCGAAGTTCAGGATGATGGCATCTTGTCGTTCCGCTTCGATTTCCGCAACTAACGCATCTGTTACTTCGTATGCGCTCATCTCCGGTTTCAAATCATACGTCGCGACTTTCGGCGAATTAATCAGAATGCGCGTTTCGCCTTCAAACGTCTCTTCGCGTCCGCCACTCATAAAGAACGTCACATGCGGATACTTTTCCGTTTCCGCAATACGCAACTGACGCTTGCCTTGGTCTTCTAGCACTTCACCGATTGTTTTGGTTAGATTGACATTATGAAATACAATGTCTGCTACTACATCATCATTATAATGCGTAAAGCCGACAAAATGTAAGTCCGTAAATTTTTTCACGCCGCGATCGAAGCCATCAAAGTCCGGTTGCGTGATCGCACGTGATAATTGAATCGCGCGGTCTGGACGGAAATTGAAGAATATTACCGCATCTCCGTTTTCAATCGTTGCTACTGGTTTGCCGTCTTGTTGAACGACAAACGGCTCGATAAACTCATCATGTATTTCTTCGGCATACGAAGCACGAATTCCTTCTTCTGCTGAATCACAATGAGGTCCAATTCCATAGACCATGGCGTCATACGTTTTCTGCACACGTTCCCAGCGCTTGTCGCGGTCCATTGCAAAGTATCTGCCGGACACCGTCGCGATCTGACCGACTCCTACTTCTTCCATCACATCTTCTGTACGTTTGATGTAAGGAAGAGCTGTCGTCGGTCCCACGTCACGTCCGTCGAGAAATGCATGCAAGTAAACACGCTCTACGCCATGTTCTTTCGCCATTTTCAATAAAGCGAATAAATGCTCATAATGACTGTGAACGCCACCGTCTGACAGCAGTCCCATTACGTGAAGTGCAGAGCCTTTCACTTTGACATGCTCCATCGTCTCAAGCAATGTCGCGTTCTCAAAGAACTCACCTTCACGAATCGACTTGTTGATGCGCGTCAAGCTCTGATAGACGATACGCCCCGCACCAATATTCAAGTGACCTACTTCAGAGTTCCCCATTTGTCCTTCTGGTAACCCTACGGCTTCTCCACATGCCGTTAATGTTGCGTGAGGGTAGTTCTCCCACAGCAAATCAAAGTTCGGTATGTTGGAGTGTGCTACCGCGTTGCCGTACGTTTCATCTCGTAAGCCGAAGCCGTCCAAGATAATTAACGCGACCGGTTTATTCCCCATGAGTTCCTGCCTCCACTAATTGAACGAATGCTGCCGGATCAAGACTTGCTCCTCCGACTAACGCACCGTCGATATTGTCCTTGCTGAGTAGTTCCGTGATATTTTCTGGTTTCACACTGCCACCGTATTGAATACGAATGGCATTTGCTACGTCTGTTGAGTAGAGTGTTTCGACCTTATGACGGATCGCTGCACATACTTCATTGGCATCATCAGCTGTTGCTGTTTTGCCTGTGCCGATCGCCCAGATCGGTTCGTAGGCAATGACAGCTTGTTTCGCTTGTTCCGCTGTGACGCCCTGAAACGCTTTTTCTACTTGCGCTGAGACGATTGAAACCGTTTCAAGTGCTTCGCGCTGCTCTAACGATTCTCCTACACATACGATCGGTACGAGGTGATGGTTGAACGCTGCGAGTACTTTTTTATTCACGGTATCGTCGGTTTCATTGAAATACTGACGACGTTCGGAATGTCCAAGAATGACATACTGTACGCCTAAGTCTTTTAGCATAGCCGGGCTGATTTCGCCTGTGAATGCCCCTTCGTCGGTATCATGCATCGTTTGAGCGCCTACTTTGATCGCAGTCGTTTCAAAACGTTGTAGTAAATCGTTCAGATACAATGCCGGTGGACAGATGACTGCTTCGACTTGATCTGATGCCGTGAGTTGTTCTTTAATGTGTTCCGCAAAATCTGCAGCTTCACCAGATAATTTAAACATTTTCCAGTTGCCCGCAATGATTCGTTTTCGCAAAAGAATTCCCCCTTATTCTCGATCTTGTAATACAGCGACTCCTGGCAATTCTTTGCCTTCCATAAACTCGAGTGACGCGCCGCCACCTGTAGATACATGATCCATTTGATCCGCGACTTCAAACTTTTCCACAGCCGCTGCAGAGTCTCCTCCACCAATTACTGTATAAGCAGTTGTTTCTGCCATTGCGTCCGCCACTGTTTTTGTCCCGTTTGCGAATGGTTCCATTTCAAACACACCCATCGGTCCGTTCCAGATGACAAATTTCGAGTCTTTAATTACTTGCTCGTAACGCGCTGCTGTTTCCGGTCCGATATCCAGACCCATCCAGCCTTCTGTAATCGCATCCACTGCAACCGTTTTAGTTTCTGCATCCGCTGCGAACTTATTCGCTACGACTGCATCTGTTGGCAAGTATAAATTCACTGCCTTTTGCTTCGCCTTCTCAATGAAAGACTTCGCCAACTCTACCTTATCTTCTTCTACTAATGAATCTCCAGTTTCATGACCTTGTGCGCGCGTGAATGTATACGACAATCCGCCACCAATCAACAAGTTGTCGACTTTATCCAACAAGTTATCGATGACGCCGATTTTGTCTTTTACTTTCGCTCCGCCAATGATCGCTGTGAACGGACGATCGGGATGAGACAATGCTTTTCCAAGAACATCTAATTCTTTTTCGAGTAGGAAGCCAAGTACCCCCGGTATGTACTCTGCAATGCCAGCAGTAGAAGCATGTGCACGGTGCGCCGTTCCGAATGCATCATTTACAAAGACGTCTGCAAGCTCTGCAAATTGCTTGGATAGTCCCGCGTCATTCTTTTCTTCGCCTGGATTAAAGCGAACGTTTTCCAGCAAGATCACGTCGCCGTCTTTCATTTCGGCAATCGCTTTTTCTACTTCTTCACCGATGGATGAATCCAATTTCTTCACAGGTTTCCCAAGAAGCTCAGACAATTTATCGCCAGCAGGTGTCAAGCGCATATCTTCTTTCACTTCGCCTTTAGGACGTCCTAAGTGGCTAGCTAAAATAACCTTTGCCCCCGCGTTTGTCATATACTCAATTGTTGGTAAAGCTGCTCTAATGCGTGTATCATCCGTTACCTTTCCGTCTTCCATTGGTACGTTGAAATCCACGCGACAAAATACGCGTTGACCGTTCAATTTAATATCCCTAATCGTCTTTTTCGTGTTCATTCAATAAGTCCTCCTCGGCTTAAATACAAAAAGAGGAACGGGTTCTCCGTTCCTCTCACCCATATTAATTCATTATAATCGGTTAGTTGTGGAATGGCTACGATTTATAACAGAATTCATGGTTTTCTCAGTTTATAGGCCTTGTTTATTCATATATCGTGCAAGATCGATACAACGAGCGGAGTAACCGGACTCATTATCGTACCAAGAAATGACTTTTACCATATTGTCTTCCATTACCATAGTAGACAATCCATCTACTGTGGAAGAAGCAGTGTTTCCGTTGTAATCTACAGATACTAATGGCAAGTCACTGAAGAATAGACGTCCTTTTAATTCGCCTTCAGATGCTTTCTTCAATGCCGCGTTGACTTCTTCCACCGTTACGTCTTTTTCTAATTCCGTCACAAAGTCAACAAGTGAAACGTTTGGAGTTGGCACACGAACCGCCATTCCATCTAGCTTTCCTTTTAGTTCAGGAATTACTTTCGTTACAGCAGAAGCTGCACCTGTTGTCGTCGGAATCATTGACACACCCGCCGCACGCGCACGTCGGTAATCGGAGTGTGGTAGATCCAAAATTTTCTGGTCGTTCGTATACGAGTGAATCGTCGTCATCATGCCGCGCTTAACGCCGAATGAATCGTTCAATACTTTCACGACAGGCGCTAAACAGTTCGTCGTACAAGACGCGTTCGATACGATATGGTCGTTCGCTGCATCGTACGTTCCTTCATTGACACCCATCACAAGTGTTGTCATTTCACCTTGTGCCGGAGCCGATAAGATCACTTTCTTCGCGCCTGCATCGAGGTGCTTTTGCAATCCTTCTTTTGAACGGAAAACGCCTGTACAATCGATGACGATATCTACGCCAAGGTCTTTCCAAGGTAGGTTCGCAGGATCTTTTTCTGCAAACACGCTAATCTTTTTGTCATTTACACGGATCGAGGATTCATCTGATTGCACATCAGCATCAAAAATACCGTGTACTGAATCATATTTTAATAAATGAGCCAACATCTCAGCATCCGCTAAATCATTGATCGCCACGACTTCCATATCTTCTGTTGCAAATGCTTCGCGAAGTACCAAACGTCCAATTCGTCCAAACCCATTAATCGCTATTTTCACTGCCACAATAAATCGCCTCCGTTAAAGTAGTTGTATCTTTTCGCCTGTTAGGCATTATCTCTTCGGTTTACATCAGCGACAGCATATTCTGTGCTGCCCCTTCATCTGTTATCAAAATTGTTTGGGACGGTGCACTTGCTAAATACGACAGCAGTGCTTCCGCTTTACTCGCTCCGCCAGCTACTGTGAACACGAGCGGAACGTCTTGCAATTGCTCCATCTGAATTCCAACTGTTCGGATACGATGGACAATTTCACCTTGCTGATTGAAATAAAAGCCAAATGCTTCTCCCTTAGCTTGCTGATCTTGTAAAATCTGCTGTTCTTCTTCGGAAGAGTTTCGCAATACAGCCATCTTCGTCGCATCCCCGACACCGTGGATCACGCAATCGGTGCGACTATATAGCTCCAACATCTCTTTCGCAGCGGGCTCATGCTGGAATACCGCATGCGCTTCTTCACTCAGAGTATCTGGATAATAAAACGCTTTGTATGTTGCGTGACACGATTCTGCAAACGAAGCAGCAATCATATTTGCCTGTAACCCAACTTCTTCCCCAACGCCACCTCTTGCTGCAATGAATTGCACATTTGGCAATTCGTCTTGCTGCATAAACGATGGAATCGCGGCTACTGAACTGCCACCAGTTACAGCGACAATTTCATTCCCCTTAATGCGCGAGCGAAATTGTTTCGCCGCTTGCATGCCGAGCAGCTTTTTCGTCAAAGGTGAATCATCGGAATCCCCTTCCACAACATGTACTTTTAGAATACCGAGACGCTCAGCCAACTCATTCGCAAGTTGTCGTCTGCCCGATTTCTCTTCCATCGTATCATGCAATACAAAAAGCACTTCTATACCTTTTTCAGTAGTCGATACGCCTTCTTTCGCAATATGCACCAATTCTTGTTCTTTCATTAAATCGAGCATCGTACGCGTTTCCCTTTCAGAATAACCAGACATAGAACTAAGTGTGCGTCTGCCGATAGGTCCCGACGCTTTAATCAGTTTCAACATCTGATAACGTTGCTCGATCAATAGCGGAAGTTCAGGTACAAGTGCGAGTTGTGCTTCGTAAAATGATAAGTTCACTCACATCACTCTTTTCAAGTGGGTTGTATTTGATCCCTGATGATTATTCTTGTCCCACCTAGGGTAAAAAAATACTATACATGAAGTATAGCATGTTCAGAAATGAAACACAATAAGAAAGCGTTTTCATTGTTCAATTAATTCCAAAATATCGATATAGCCGATATTTCCATATGCTAACACTTGTCCTTCGTGCTCAATAACCGGGATCATCAACATGTATTTCTCGTGGATTTCGTCATCTTCTTCTATATTAATCGTCTGCCACTCGAGCGGGTAATCTTCTGCGACCAAGTGAAGCATTCGTTCTGCTTCTTCGCATAGCTCACAATCGGGCTTTGTGTAGAATTGAATTTTCATTGGTGGGTCACCTCGTTTTTTATTAATGATGACATGGAATGGGTTGTTTTTCTAGGGATTTGCATTTTTTTGTGGAAGGGTTTGGGGTGATTGGCTTGGGGGTTATGAGCGGATACGGGGTTGCATTGAGCGGGTAACGTGGAACTATGAGCGGATGTAGGTCGCGATAGAGCGGATCACATTGTTGATAGAGCGCTTGCTGGGCGGCATTGAGCGGATAACTGGATTCATTGAGCGGCCACCCCTCCTCCACTGCAATGATAACTGCGGAAAGATAGATGGCGCGGCAGATACAGTCGTGGAAGATTAGCCGTCATACCGCGGACTTAGAGCGGATACGGGGTTGCATTGAGCGGGAAACGTGGAACTATGAGCGGATGTAGGTCGCGATAGAGCGGATTACATTGTTGATAGAGCGCTTGCTGGGCGGCATTGAGCGGATAACTGAATTCATTGAGCGGCCACCCCTCCGATAACCGCGGAAAGATAGATGGCGCGGCAGATACAGTCGTGGAAGATTAGCCTTCAGGCCGCGGACTTAGAGCGGATATGGAGTTTCATAGAGCGGAAAACGTGGAACTATGAGCGAATGTCGAGCGTGATAGAGCGAATCACACTGCTGATAGAGCGCTCGCTGGACTGCATTGAGCGGATAATGGGATTCATTGAGCGCCCTTCCCTCCTCCACTGCAATGATAGCTGCGAAAAGATAGATGGCGCGGCAGATACAATCGTGGAAGATTAGCCGTCAGGCCGCGGACTTAGAGCGGATAAGGAGTTGCATAGAGCGGGAAACGTGGGACTATGAGCGAATGTGGAGCGTGATAGAGCGGATCACACTGCTGATAGAGCGCTCGCCAGGCGGCATTGAGCGGATAACGGGATTCATAGAGCGCCCTCCCCCCACTGCAATGATAACTGCGAAAAGATAGATGGCGCGGCAGATACAATCGTGGAAGATTAGCCGTCAGGCCGCGGACTTAGAGCGGATAAGGAGTTGCATTGAGCGGGAAACTGAGAACTATGAGCGAATGTGGGTCGCGATAGAGCGGATCACACTGCTGATAGAGCGCACACCGGACTGTATTGAGCGGACAGCGTGACTCATTGAGCGCCCTCCCCCCACTGCAATGATAAACGCGGAAAGAAAGCACTCATCCAACAAAAAAAGTGACAACAACTCAAAATCGAGTCATTGTCACTTTTCCGCAAAGCAAGCCATTACCAACTTCGGCCTGCTCCGCCACCACCACCGGAACCACCGCCGCCGAAGCCACCAAAGCCTCCACCGCCGCTACTTCCACCTCCGAAGCCGCCGCCACCGGAGCCAGGGAAGAATATCGGACCAACGCTAGATCGGCCACGTGGACCGCCGCCACCGCCTCTTCCTCCGCCGCCGAAAAAGACGCGGAAGAGAATATAGAGAACGATGATCACGATAATAAATGATGGCATGCCCACGTCTTCATCATCTTGCTCGGGGTATACGACTGGCAACTCATCGCCTTCTAATCCGTATTCCGCGGCTATTTCATTATAGAAAGCTTTGTATGCTTCCATAATAGCGAGGTCTGGTTGTTCTTGCCTTAAATACGGCATCGCCAGTTCGTCAATATAACGTCCCACTTTACCGTCAGGAAGTGCCCCTTCCAAACCGTAGCCAGTCGCTAAATAAAACTCACGATCGATACCTGCCTCCTCATCTTTTTCTGTGGAAACGACAAGCAACGCGCCGTTGTCCATTTCTTTATCGCCTAATTGCAATTCACGAAGCAACCGTAATGCATATTCCTCAACAGGCTCGCCTTCGAGAGAATATACTGTACGAACAGCAAATTCTGCTTTTGTTGCTGCTTGCAAGCGAATTCCGTAGTCTTCTATCTCCACTTCTTGCGTAGGTGATAAAATGTCCGCGTCATCTACTACCACATCTGTAATCGCATGAACGGTCGTAGTACCGGTAAGGGCCACTAGTAGCGCTACGAAGAACATGCAGATGCGGTTGATCACTCCACGTCATCCCCGAAATCGACTGATGGCGGTTGTTGCGCCCCTTCGACCGCTTTGAAATATTCTTTTTCATCAAATCCGAAGATCGAAGCCACGATTTTACCTGGGAATCGTTTAACTTTCCTATTAAATGCAGACACGACGTCGTTATAATCCTTACGTGCAACGGCGATACGATTTTCCGTACCTGCTAATTCATCCATTAATTGTTGGAAGTTCTGGTTCGCCTTTAAGTCAGGATAGTTTTCTACAACTACTAATAAACGACTTAATGCACTTGATAGTTCTGAATCTGCGGCAGCTTGTTCTTCAGGACCTTGTGCCCCCGCCATTTTACTACGTGCATTCGCAATGTTTTCAAGCACCTCTTTTTCATGGGAGGCATACCCTTTCACCGTATTTACTAAGTTCGGGATTAAATCTACTCTACGTTGTAATTGCGTTTCGATTTGTGCATACGACTGATCAACATCTTCTTCCAA
Organism: Sporosarcina ureae DSM 2281; assembly: GCF_000425545.1. GTDB lineage: Bacteria > Bacillota > Bacilli > Bacillales_A > Planococcaceae > Sporosarcina > Sporosarcina ureae. Next base: position 35,685 of record NZ_AUDQ01000009.1, read on the forward strand.
GTTCACTAACTTGTTGTAAGAAGGAACGATCATAATCGCCGCGATAATTACTAACACGATAATGGCTATAAGCGGGCCAGCAAGTTTCTTCATTGATCACTACTCCTCTCATCATCTCATTAGTATGTACTTACCCTACTTATTTCACTCACCAAACTTCCCATCGCGATCTTTTTAACGTTAATAGTTGGGTCTATGTCCAGTTTACTTCCTATATATAAGCATAAACTACATACAATATGACGCATCTATTCAATTAAATGTGCTTCTAGATAAAATCCGTAAGAATATTTTTCAATAACTACTTTACAGAAATTTTTGAGTAAGCTATACTATTGAAAGTTGCGCTAGGGAAACAATATAGTCCTAATCATGCATTAGAGTTGCATAGGGGAAACTATTGTTTTATATTATTACTTATAAAAAAACTATACTGCTTCTTAAGTAAAATAAAAGTTGTATTCCTTTTATCTGAAAGTTGCACTAGGGAAAGAAAAGAGGAGGAAACTGGATGATAGATCCGATCACAGTCAATAATATAAGTGTTTCGTATGACGGAAATGAAGTCGTAAAAGACGTTTCTTTTTCATTTGGAGCTGGTAGTTTGATTGGTGTTCTCGGGCCGAATGGTGCGGGTAAATCTACACTGATGAAAGCTATGCTCGGCTTAATTCATAAAGATCAAGGAGATGTGAAATTCGGTAGTAAGACGGTGGATTCCATGCGTAAGCAAATTGCTTATGTTCCTCAGCGTTCCAATATCGACTGGAACTTCCCGATCATCGTGAAAGATACGGTTTTGCTTGGTACGTATCCTAAGATCGGCTTACTAAGACGTCCTCGTAAAGCAGATAAAGAATGGGCAATGGAGTGTTTGAAGCAAGTAGGAATGGAAAGCTTCGCCAATCGCCAAATTGGTGAGTTATCGGGCGGCCAGCAGCAGCGGGTATTTCTTGCACGTGCGCTAGCCCAAAAGGCGGACTACTTCTTTCTTGACGAACCATTCGTAGGAATTGACGTATCCAGTGAAGAAATTATTATTGGCATTTTGCGCGAGATGCAAGCGGAAGGCAAAGTAATTTTTGTTGTTCACCACGACTTGTCAAAAGTAAAAAAATATTTTGATGGGCTGATTCTCATTAATAAAGAGTTAATTGATGCAGGTCCTACTAGTAAAGTGTTCCAGTCAGACAATATGGCGAAAGCATATAACCGTGAATTTATGATCGACGGCTTGGAGGTTTCAATGTAATGGAGTTTATTCAAGACTTAATGACGTACAGTTTCTTACAGAAAGCATTGATTACGTCGATCATGGTCGGCATCATTTGTGGAGTGATTGGAAGTTTCATCGTTCTTCGAGGAATGGCTTTGATGGGTGATGCGATTTCCCACGCTGTTCTACCAGGTGTTGCCATTTCTTATATGCTTGGAATTAACTATTTCTATGGCGCAGTGTTTACAGGTGTTCTTACAGCATTCAGTATCGGTGCCATATCTCAAAATAGTCGAATCAAGAATGACTCCTCTATCGGGATTGTCTTTTCAGCGTTTTTCGCTCTCGGGATTATCTTAATCACACAAGCTAAAAGCGCGACGGACTTAACGCAGATTTTATTCGGTAACGTGTTGTCTGTCCGCAGTTCTGATATGTGGCTGACGTTGATTATCGGTGCAATCGTCATTTTAGTAGTAGCGTTGTTCTTTAAAGAACTCCTCGTTTCTAGTTTTGACGAGACGATGGCTGCAGCTTATGGTTTGAAAACGCGTCTGATTCACTACGCGATTATGTTTTTATTGACATTGGTTACAGTCGCTTCATTACAGACAGTTGGCGTGATTCTCGTTGTCTCTTTATTGATCACACCCGCTTCTACAGCTTATCTGTTAACGAATCGCCTATCGGTCATGGTCATATTGGCAGCATTTTTCGGTGCTGTGTCCTCCATTACTGGACTGTATTTCAGCTTCTTGTATAATATGCCAACCGGGCCCGTGATTGCCTTGACAGCGACAGCCATCTTCGTCTTGGCATTTTTATTCTCGCCTAAACAAGGAATTGTCGTGGGGATGTTCCGTAAGAAGTTTAAACGTAAATCGATTACAGGCGCAACCAACTAAGCGTTTAACTGACCTGGCAGAAAAAATTTGTATTCACAAAGGAGTAGAATGTACTACATGAAAAAATTCGCAAAATGGCTAACACTATCATTGCTCGCTGTATTCATGTTAGCAGCATGTGGCAATGACAAAGGCACGAACGTTGGTGACAAAGCGGCGGAAACGGACGACAAGCTAAAAGTCGTTACTTCATTTACCATCATTGCGGATATGGCACGCGAAATCGGTGGGGACTATGTAGAAGTATATAACTTAGTGCCAACCGGAACGGATCCTCATGAATATGAGCCGTTGCCAAATGATATTAAAGCCGCAACCGATGCAGACGTTTTATTTTACAACGGTTTAAATCTTGAAGGCGGAAAAAAAGGCTGGTTCTTCAAAATGATGGATTCCGTTGGCCAGAAAGACGAAAACATCTATAGCTTAACTGAAAAAGTAGAACCTAAATATATTGGTGGAAAAGACGGCACTGACGAGGAAATCAACCCACACGCGTTTATCGATCCAGCTGTTGGTGTGAAAATGGCAGAAGCTATGCGCGATGCATTGATTGAAAAACACCCGACAGAAAGTGAAAAAATTCGAGAGCAAGGCGATGAGTACGTACAACGCCTACAAGAATTAGATGATGAATTTGCGGAACGCATTTCCACGATACCTGAAAAAAATCGTGTGCTCGTAACAAGTGAACGTGCTTTCCAATACTTGAATGACCATTATGGCTTAAAAGAAGCGTTTATCTGGGAAATTGATACGGAAGAGAATGGTTCTCCTAAACAAATCAAACAGCTCATCCACTATATCCAAGAACATAACGTGCCTGTATTATTCGTGGAATCTAACGTAGATACTCGCCCGATGGAAACTGTTTCCGCAGAGACTGGCGTTCCAATTGCCGAAAAGCCCATCTACTCTGATGAAATTGGTAACCCTGGTGACGAGATCGATACGTATATAAAATACTTGGACTACAATATGAATCTTATCCATGATGAGTTAAGCAAAGAACGATAATTAGCACGATCTATTAATTTGAGAGAAATAGGAAGCCACACTGCCCTGTGACTTCCTTTTTTGTTTGTCTAAAAGCATTGAACATATAAGCCTGAACTTATATGATATAGATACGTAAAATGAAAGGAGAATTTCATGAACCCTAAACAAATGGAACGTTACTTAAAAACCATTGGAGATCAATCTCGATTACAATTACTGAAGGCATTAGAGCAAAAGCCTTTGTGTATTTGTGATTTGAATACTTTACTAGACGTATCACAACCTGCAATCAGTCAGCATATGCACAGACTAAAAAGTGATGAGATCGTGCTCAATGAACGACGTGGACGCTGGGTATATTGGTCACTTAATCGTTCCCATCCCCACTACTACCTATTACTAGAGTTATTGAAATTATTGCCGGTTCCTACTATTGAATGTGGCAAGGAGGAGAACCCATGCAAATAATACTGGCTTCTCTTATATTTCTCCTCACACTGATCTTGGTTATTTGGCAACCGCGTAACCTATCGATCGGCTGGTCTGCCATCGCCGGGGCGGTTCTCGCCCTTCTTGTGGGCGTCGTCAGTTTTACTGATGTCATCGACGTAACGTCTATCGTATGGAATGCTACATTGACGTTCGTCGCGCTGATCATTATTTCATTGATCCTTGATGAAATCGGATTTTTCGAGTGGTCCGCATTACATATGGCGCGCTTTGCCAAAGGAAGTGGTGTGCGCATGTTTTTACTTGTCATCCTACTTGGCGCTGGTGTGTCGGCTTTATTCGCGAATGATGGAGCCGCATTGATACTCACTCCAATTGTCCTTGCGATGGTGCGTGCACTTAATTTTAAAGAGAAAATGATTTTGCCCTTCGTCATGGCGTCGGGATTCATTGCGGATACTACTTCCCTACCACTTGTCGTCAGTAATCTCGTGAACATCGTTTCTGCCGACTTCTTCGGCATCGGTTTTGCTGAATATGCAAGCCGTATGATTATCCCGAACTTCTTTAGTCTTGGTACAAGCATTCTTGTGTTGTATATGTATTTCCGGAAATCTATACCGAAACGTTTTGATGAAAAGTTGTTGCGTACACCTGCGAGTGCAATACGTGACCATAAGCTGTTCAGAATTTCATGGATAGTGCTCGGTGTATTGCTGATCGGCTACTTCATTAGTGAATCATTAGGTTTGCCCGTCTCCTTCATCGCCGGAACGATTGCAATCGTGTTCTTGCTAATTGCGAGAACGAGCGAAGCGGTGCAGACTAAAACAGTAATCAAAGGTGCTCCATGGGCTATCGTGTTCTTTTCCATCGGGATGTACGTAGTCGTCTATGGATTGCGCAATGCAGGATTGACATCTGTTCTGACCGCGTTGATCGAGTGGACATCGAGCCATGGCTTGTACGCCGCTACGATTAGCATGGGGTTTATTGCGGCAATCCTGTCATCGATCATGAACAATTTGCCGACTGTAATGATAGATGCGCTAGCGATCCAAGATGCTGCGGTACCGCCTAATGTGCGGGAAGCGTTGATTTATGCCAATGTGATCGGGTCTGATTTAGGTCCGAAGATGACACCGATCGGTTCGCTCGCTACGTTACTGTGGTTGCATGTGCTGTCGTTAAAAGGCATACAGATCTCTTGGGGATATTATTTTAAAGTGGGTATTATATTGACTGTGCCTACTCTCCTCATTACGTTGACAGGGCTATGGTGGTGGCTTTCAGTTTCTTAAAATGTGTAGGAAAGACAGTACTTGATTAATATAGGCCCCACTCAGTGAGATCACGTCTTTTCTCACTGTGTGGAGCCTATTTATATTAATCGAATCCCTATAAGCAATAATTAGATGGTAATTCAAGTGAAACGATGATAACCAGAATATCTATAATGGCCTCTTCTGAAATGACTTCTAGAATTTCTGTTATAAAAATCAATTGATATATTCTTCCTGTCAGCGTAGTTCTTGCGTTATTTTTTACTTCTGGCTATTACTTACATCAGCATTTGTTTTTATAAAAAAGCCTTCTGTTTTTGACCATTCACAATACAATATATGTTGAAGATTCCCATGCCCCAAGTGTCTCATTTCAGCATAAAGCCATGCCTCCGTTTTTCCAATAAAGTCTAGGACTTCCTTCTTGATTTTTCCCTCATCAATTAATAGTACGGTCGGTTCTTCTTCTCGGTTCTCCAGATTCATATCCTGTACAGCCACGGGTTTATACTTGGCATATTGATTAATTGAAATTTCTCCTCCCGGCTCGATAAATAAGTCCCGTACTTCTCTCAGCGAAAAAATACCTTGCATACGAAGCATCGTTCTCAACTGCTCCATTTCTAATTGGTTTTTTTCCATCAATTTTTTATTGATTTTCCCATCATGGATCAACCTGTCCGTTTCTCCTTTAATCGATATCCGTAACGGATTAGAAAGGGTGACAATTTTCTCCACGGCATAAATGGCAGTTGCCCACACCACAACCGAAAATAAAAACATGGGGATGGATATCTTTTCGTCGTAGAGGCTCTCTTCAAGAACGCCACCGAATACGAGAAGATACACCACATCATACGGTGTCATTTGACTCAAGTATTTTTTCCCTAGTAATCTTATGACAACTAGGAGAGCCACCAAGCCGATTACAAGCTTGCCACCATTCAGTAAGTAATCCACCCTAAACACCTCCAAACTTATTCACAACTAACAAAAAAATAGTTAGATAGTGAGCTGAGCTGCCTATAAATTTCCCCTCTTTATTTTACCTAGCATTTTTACTTTGTAGCTGATTTAACGCAGTTTCAACTATTTATCGAGTTAAGGAACCTATTGCCTGCATAACTCTTGTATGTAATGGAATAGTTCACACCATACTACTTTTTTCAGATGGTTATGAGAGTTTGTATTTAAATTAATTGAGAGTTATTTGGCCCTGTTTTCATTAGCACCTACAGATAGCATCCCCATTTGCACAGTGACCTAAACAAAGTACGTTTGTTTCCTTCACCATATGAGTTTAATGCCTGATGCCATATAGTTTATGTACTATTTTGATAGGCAACGAATCGCCACTAGTTCTTTCGCAATTAGATAATCGATGCAACGCAAAAAGCCCATATAATATGGGCTTTCTACTAAAATATTTTTCATGTAAACGTAATTTTACTTGTCGATCGCTTTGCTAGTAGCAAGAGTTGGAACCACACTCACCGGTTTGTCGGCAAATTGCTTTTCACGAATAAACGATATAGCGACTGCGGCCAATAATCCCGGTATAGCTAGCGCCATGAAGTTCTGCTGGAAGGAAAGACTTAGACCGAGCAACGCACCGCCCACTACGGGACCAATGATGCCGCCTACTCTTCCTACTCCGGATGACCAACCAATTCCTGTGGAACGGACTTCTGTTGGATAGAACTGTGAAGCAAATGAGTATAAAACAATCTGCGACCCTATGGACGTGGCACCCGCTACGGCTATCAGAATATACAGAACGGAAATAGAGGGGTGGAAACTCATTCCGATCAGTGAAAGCGCATTCAAAGAAAAGAACATCGTCAATACGTTTTTCGTTCTCCAGTGGTCTGCGAGCCAACCGCCAATTAACGCACCAGCAATTCCACCCATATTCAGTACTAAAAGGAATGTCAAGCTGGATCCTAAGCTGTAGCCCGCTTCTGACATTAACTTAGGCAACCACGTTCCGAGTCCGTATGTGATCAGCAGGCAAAGGAAGAAGTTAAACCAGAACAGGATTGTACTGACCGTCCGTCCGTTTTCGAATAACTTGGACACCGGTATGCCTTTCCTTGACGGAACAGAAATATCGTAGACATCATCATCCTTTCGTATATAGGAAGGATTGACTTTCGCCAGTACCTCGCCGATTTTCCTGTTCTCTTGCTTCGCCATCAGAAAACCGAGTGATTCGGGAAGTTGTTTGTACAGCAAAGGTACAGCCAGCAACGGAATGGCGCCGACTAAAAACATCGCTTTCCAGCCCGCAGCAGGGATCAGATAGATCGCCAGTCCTGCAGCAAACATTCCGCCAATCCCATAACCACATAACATCAGTGTCACCAATCGATTTTTCATGACTCGCGGTGCATATTCCGTTACGAGTGCAACAGTAACCGGGAATGCCCCACCGAGCCCGAGCCCCGCGATGAAGCGGTAGATTCCGAATTCTGTCGGACCGTTCGAAAATGCGATCAATCCTGTAAACGAACTGAAGAGGATGACGCAGAAGAGAATGACATTCTTTCGCCCAATTCTGTCGGCGAGAGGCGCAAATATGAACGCGCCTAACATCATGCCAATCAATGCATAACTGCCTATCGTTCCTGCCTGTACTGATGTTAAAGACCATTCCTCCATCAATATTGAAACTATTGATCCGTAAACGATTAAATCATATCCATCAAAGATAATGATAAACGCACACCAGAAAACAAGTAAGCCGTGAAAACGATTAAATTTTGATTCGTCAACAGTTTTTAAGACTTGAATGGGCTTCAACTGATTTCCTCCTTTGGTAAGGCAAACATATTTTTTTGTTTGGTACAGGCAGGTTGATTAGGAAAGTGACAAATTACAAAGATCAAAAAGTTTTTCAGCGTCTTTACTTCGATGTGGCCATTTCATGAATTCCGAGGAACTTTAATGCATTCTGTCCGTGTATCAATCTAGCGTCTTCATCCGAAATACCTTCCAATAGATCGACCACTTTGCCGGACGGTGCTTCCCGCAGCAGGAATGGATAATCTGAACCTGCAATAATTTGTTCCGCACCGAATTTATCAATCATATACTGTAAATTCACCGGATCGTACACTAGTGAATCATAATAGAGTTTATTTGCATAATGGCTTGGCGGTTTTTCAGTTTTTCTGATATGTGGCCACACTTCCCAGCCTTTATCCATACGTGGAAGCAGATAAGGGAGCGCTCCCCCGCCGTGCGCGAAGCAGATCTTCAGTTTCGGGTATCGATCCAGTAGTCCGCTCATAATAATACTTCCCGCGGCCAGTGCCGTTTCTGACGGCATGCCGACCATATACATGAAATTATGTCTTGGCATTCTCTCGCCGCCGAGTGTCGCCCATGGGTGTACAAAAAGAGGCACATTCCATTTCTCCGCTGCCGCGAAGAACGGTTCCAGCGCAGGATCGTCCAGGTTCTGGCCGTTCACATTGGAACCGATTTGAAGTCCTTTTAAGCCCAGTTCATGCACGGCACGATCCATTTCCTGTATGGCAATTTCCACATCCTGCAGCGGCACCGTCCCTAAACCAATAAACCGCTCCGGATACTCCTTGGCGATGGATGCGATAAAATCATTCTGTATTTGTGAAAGTTCCAAACCGGCCTCCGGGCTACTCCAGTAGGCAAGTGTGACCGGAATTGGCGACAGGACTTGAATATCGATCCCTTCGTTATTCATGTCTTCGATTCTCTTTTCAATATCCCATGCCTGATCCGTAATTTTACGGAATGACTTTCCCTGGATAAAGATTTCCGCCCCGCAATCACAGGTTTTCTCCATAACCGGAAAACGCGGATCACCAAATTTCGCTGCCAAATCCGGAAAATCTTCCGGGATGATATGTGTATGAAAATCCACACGCAATGTCTTTTTCACCATTTCTCGCCAACCCCTATTCTTTATACTTATTTATAAAAAATAATGAGGTAGACGTTTGCTTCATCTACCTCATTATTTATTTTCGTATATCTGTTTTACTGGACACGCAACTTACAGAAGCTTTGTTCCGTAAGTGAAGTAACTTTCCGGCGCCTTGCTTCCCCACAGGTCCAAACCAAGAGGTCCAACTTCTGGGTTCCATCCGATCGGCTCCCAATCTGGAGAGAAGATCAAGAATCCGCCAGTCCAGATTTCCACACGGTTCCCAGAAGGCTCGATGACGTAGATGAACTGTGCTCCACTCGTCCCGTGCTTGCCCGGACCCCACTCGATCTTAATACCGTTCTCTGCCATCAAGTTTGCTGCGCGGATTAGCTCGTCCGGTGAATCCAAGTAGTATGCCAGGTGATGGAACAGCGCTCCATCTTGATTGGCATTGCGCATTAAAGCAATTTCATGCGCTACGTTCGTTCGACTCAACCATGAACCAAGACGCACGTCTTCCTCATTCTGAACATAGTAACGGTGGTGAATTCCAAGTAGATCTGTCCACCATTCCTGCTCTTTCGCTACATCGTTTACCATAATATTTACATGGTCAAAGCGACGCGGAGATACTCCCTTGCCTGTATATTTACTTGGGTGGCTCGGCAATTTTGAAGCAACATTCGGATCATCCGTGATGAACTTCTCTTTTTCCCAATATAATTCTGCCGGTAGGCCTGAAGGTGAACGGAACTGAAGCGTGTCGCCTTGCGCCTTTTTCTTCCCGGCTTCCACCCAGTTATGCTCGATTCCCATATCCTTAAACTGCTTTTCAAATGCTTTCAAAGCACCTTTATTGCTTACGCGCCAGCCGATTTGCTGAACACCTGACACATCCGCCTGCTGAAGAACTAATGTGTGGTGATCGAAATCCTGCCATGCTCTTAGATACACTCGATCCTCTTCCTGGGCAGAAACCGCAAGGCCCATTACTTTTGTAAAGAACCAGACTGATTTTTCGAGATCCGTAACGCCCATTTCTACATGGCCAAGATGCGCAATACTTGTTGTATATTTTTCAAGTTCTTTCAATAATGCGTGTTCTTCTACAATTACGTTATTTGAGATACTCATAGTTTCTGTCCCCTGTCTGTTAGTTTTAATTTTTATATGGTACTTCATTATTGCCCTGCTTGGATTTCTGATTTTCACTTACTTAACGGCTGCTCTTTTCTCAGCCATCGTCTGTCCCGCAACGCCCCAGTGCGTGCTCGGCACTTCCGAAACGATAACCCGTACCGCTTCTTTTGGTGCATCCAGTGTGGATGAAACTACTTCAGTGATATTGCGGATCAACTCCGAAACCTTTTCTTCAGGTCTGCCTTCAATCATCTCTACATGTATCAGTGGCATCCGTTACATCCTCCTTCTCACTCAGTTACTGTAAACGACACGTCGCCAAGTCCATCGAACTTTCCAAGCACCGTATCTCCCTTTTCAAGAAGGACGGCACCTGTTAAAGCACCTGATAAAATGACATCACCTTTACGGATCTTCTCGCCTTTACGTGCAAGCATATTGGCGAGCATCGCAATGGCATTCGCAGGATGGCCGAGTACCGCGGCACCGGCACCTAATTCCTTGATTTCGCCATTAATCGCCAATGTTGCACCGACTACATCCAGATCGAAATCCGACGGGCATTTTGGCGAAGTACCGAAAACCACTCGAGAGGTAGACGCATTATCCGCTACAACATCGGGTAACGTAAAATCAAAATTCTCATAACGACTGTCGATAATCTCGAGAGCCGGGATGACCGACTTGGTCTTAGCCAATACTTGAGCACCTGTAATGCCGGGCCCTTCAATATCCTCATCTATAATGAAAGCAATTTCCGCCTCCACTTTCGGATGAATCAAATCACTCAGAGAAACCTTGCCACCATTGTCGATGACCATATAATCAAAGACATATCCGTAAATTGGCTCATCGACATTCATCTGGTCCATTTTCGCTTTACTAGTCAATCCCATTTTAGGGCCTACTATTTTCCGTCCTTCAGCTAATTTCCGAGAAACGATCTTCTCTTGGATTTGGTATCCTTCTTCCACCGTCAAATCTTTCTTCAGTTCGGCGGTCACTTTTTTCACTTCACGCTTTTCTTCTTCGCCTGCCACTAGATAATCGGCAATTTCCTGATACACTGTTGCACTCACGATACCCTCTCCTTTTATACAGCAACTTCCGCTTTCCGTTTGGATAACTCCGCGGCTACGTCCATGATCATATCTTCCTGACCACCAACTACTTCGCGCTTGCCAAGTTCAATTAAAATGCTGCGGGAATCAATTCCGAATCGTTCAGCTGCTTTTTGTGCATGCAGATAGAAGCTTGAATATACGCCCGCATAACCGAGAACTAGACTGCCGCGTGTGATCTCCTGTGGTGTTTCCAGAATCGGCGCTACTAAATCTTCCGCCACGTCCATGATCTTATACAAATCGATACCAGTATGAATATTCATCTTATCGAGCACCGCAACCGCCACTTCGGTCTGTGTATTCCCAGCTCCAGCACCAAGGCAGCGGATACTGCCGTCGATTCGTGTAGCGCCCGCTTCCATTGCAGCAAGCGTGTTCGCCATTGCCAGCGACAGATTATTATGTGCGTGGAAACCGATATTTGCGGTCAGATGTTCTTTCAGCAATGCAATGCGCTCTTTCACCTGATGAGGCAACAGTGCTCCTGCTGAATCCACAACATATACAGTATCCGCCCCGTAGCTCTCCATCAGTTTTGCTTGTTCCAGCAATTTCTTCGGAGACGCCATATGGGACATCATCAGGAAGCCGACTGTTTCTAAACCCAGCTCTTTCGCATACGCGATATGCTGCGCAGAGACATCCGCCTCTGTGACATGTGTCGCAACACGTGCCATTTTTACACCCAGCCCGGCTGCTTCCTTCAATTGTGGCATGGTCCCAATACCCGGTATGAGAAGTACCGCAATCTTTGCCTGCTTCACCTCGGCTACCGCTGCTTCGATCAGTTCCATTTCGTTTGTCAATGACAATCCATACTGCATGGAAGAACCGCCAAGCCCGTCTCCGTGAGAAACTTCTATATACGGTACGTTCGCATCATCCAAACCTTTAGCGATAGATTTTACTTGATCTACTGTGAATTGATGACGAACCGCATGGCTTCCGTCACGTAATGCAACTTCTGTCAGTACTATGTCTCGTTTACTGTTCATCTTCCCATTCCCTTCTTTCATTTCTATCGAATATCAATCAGACCGGTATATTGGCTACTTTATGCTTTGCCCACTCTTCCGCCATCTTCACAGAAGATGCTGTCATAATATCCAAATTACCGGAGTATGTAGGTAAGTAATCCCCTACCCCCTCAACCTCGACGAACACGGTAATATCTTTACCGTCAAAAATCGGTTCCTGTCTGAGTCGATAGCCCGGTACATATGATTGAACCTCTTTTTCCATTTCACGGATTGAAGCAGTAATTTCTTCTGTCTTCGCTTCCTCTTCCACCTGTATATGAATCGTATTCCGCATGAGGATCGGTGGTTCTGCGGGATTTAGCAGAATAATCGCTTTTCCTCTTTTAGCTCCGCCCACTTCGACAATGCCACGAGTTGTTGTTTGGGTAAATTCATCAATATTTGCCCGTGTACCCGGCCCCGCACTTTTACTGGAAATAGTGGAGACAATTTCTCCGTATTCTACCGATTGCACTTGATGAACAGCATGGATGATCGGAATCGTCGCCTGGCCACCGCAAGTAATCAGGTTGATGTTGTCCGCGTCCAAATGTTCATCTAGATTAACCGGTGGGACAACGATCGGGCCGATTGCCGCTGGTGTCATATCAATGACTTTTTTTCCCGCTTTTCGCAGTACTTCGTCATGATAGATATGTGCTTTGGCAGAAGTTGCATCGAAAATGATATCAGCAAGCTCAGGTCGTTCTAGGAAGCCGTCAATACCAGTAGTGATGACTTCGTAACCGTGCTCCGCTGCTTTCTTCAATCCATCCGACTCAGCATCTATGCCAATCATCGTTGTGAGTTCCAAAATAGGGGATCTGCTCAATTTCAACATGAGATCTGTTCCTATGTTTCCGGATCCAAGAATCGCTACTTTCACTTTTTTCATCGTATACCCCTCTCATGGAAACGAATTTATACTGATCATGTGCATTTAAAAATGCACGCTCACCTCGCCAAGATGCGCAAATTTTGCGGTAAAGGTATCGCCCTCTTTTGCTTCAACAGCTGCGGAAAGAGCTCCTGACAATATCACTTCACCCGCGTTCAAGGAAATATCGAAGTCCGCGAGTCTGTTCGCGAGCCACGCAACACATTGAGCTGGGTTTCCGAGTGCGGCTGCCCCCACTCCTGTATTTACCAGTTGACCGTTCTTTGTCAGCACCATACCAAGCAGTTCCATGTCGACATCTTCGACTTTCACCGGCTTACCGCCTAGAGCATAGAAAGCAGAAGATGCGTTATCAGCGATTGTGTCCGGTAATTTTATCTTCCAGTCCTTCACCCGACTGTCTACTATTTCAATAGAAGGAAGTATATAATCGGTAGCCTGCAGGACATCCAGCGTCGTGACATTCGGACCTTTTAAATCTTTCTTGAGAACAAAGGCAATTTCCCCTTCCACTTTAGGCAAGAGTACTTTATCCTTTGGTACGAGTCCGCCGTTTTCAATGACCATACTGTCGAGCAGATGACCGTAATCCGGTTCATCTACCCCGAGCAGGTTCTGCATGGCCTTTGATGTCAACCCAATTTTCTTACCGATAATCGTTTGACCGTCAGCTGTTTTCTTTTTGATATTTTCCAGTTGAATAGAGTAAGCTTCTTCCACTGTCAGTTTCGGATCAGCCTCTGTTAAAGGAGGAATCCCGACTAACGTGTTCTCCGCTTCGAGCAAAGATTCCGCATACTTTTTTTGTTTCATAGCCACTTCCGTTGCCATAATCACTTTCCCGCCTTTACAGTTTTATTGTTATGTTTGACAACTCGGAATAGAAATCGATACTATGCATGCCGCCTGTACGCCCCACGCCGCTGTGCTTCATCCCCCCAAAAGGTGTGCGAAGGTCACGAAGGAACCAGGTATTCACCCAAATAATTCCTGCTTCAATTTGATGTGCCACACGGTGTCCGCGTTTTAGGTTCGTTGTCCAAATCGAAGCACTTAGCCCGTAATGTGTATCATTTGCCTGTTCAATGACTTCTTCTTCTGTATCAAACGGAACGACCGTTACGACAGGTCCGAAGATTTCTTCTTTGATACAGCGGGAATCATTTTTAAGACCGGTAATAATCGTCGGCTCTAGGAAATAACCTTTGTCGATTCCTTCAGGTCTTTTACCGCCAATCACGAATTTTCCGCCCTCTTCCCGGGCAATATCGATATAGCTGTTAACACGGTCGTAGTGTTCTTTACTCACCAGTGCGCCTACATTTGTATCTTTATCAAACGGCTGTCCAACTTTTAATTCTTTCGCTTTGGCTGTGAACTTTTCGAGGAACTCGTCATACGCCGACCGTTCGACGTAAATTCGCGATCCGCATAGGCAAACTTCACCCTGATTTATAAAGCTAGACTTGACTGTTGTGGCAACCACTTCATCTATATCTGCGTCAGCAAAAATGATATTCGGGTTTTTACCGCCCAATTCATAGGAAAGCTTCTTCAATGAATCAGCGCCCGCCTTCATGATGGCGGATCCCGTACTCGGCTCCCCGATGAATGAAATCGCATCCACGTCAGGGTGCTCTGAAATCGCGCCGCCCGCTGAACCTGGCCCGAATCCATGAACCAAATTCACGACCCCGTCCGGAACGCCCGCTTCTTTAATGATTTCCATGAGTACAGTGGCTGTCATCGGTGTCCATTCAGCCGGTTTCACGACAACGGTGTTCCCCATACCGATACAAGGGGCTAGTTTCCAAGTAAGCAAAAGCAATGGCAGATTCCAAGGCTTAATCATCCCCACCACACCGACGGGACGGCGCAGTGTATAATGCAGAGCTTCACTGTTCTGCTGGTAAGCGTCCGTTCCGACTGATGTAATATAGTCAGCAAAGAAATGGAAGTTGTATGCTGCTCTCGGGATATCTACAGAGTTGGCTAGGGAGAATGGTTTCCCTGTGTCCAATGCTTCTAGGCGCGCCAGCTCTTCCTGTCTTTCTAGGATCAGATCACCAATTTTGCGAAGCATTTTAGAACGTTCTTCTAGAGTAACGTTTTTCCACGGTCCGTTAAGTGCTTTTCTAGCAGCCTTTACCGCAGCATCCACTTCCTCCTTACCGCCTTCCGCCACGATCGCCTGTACTTCTTCAGTTGCCGGATTAATATTTTCAAAGCTCTTATTTTTATCGATTTCGATATATTTTCCGTCGATAAAGTGACGGCTGTCGATTGCTTGTACTTTTGTTTTTGTGATCATAACTTTATTCATCTCCAGTATTTTATAATGATATCAATAGGCCGCTGCCCCGATGATGAAACCTCATTCACTTAGCCTGCTTCACTTTTCTCACATGTAAAGGGTGTATCTGCCATTTTGATTGAGCCTGATGGACAACTGTCATAAGCATCCTCTAAATCTTCAACTAACTCTTCAGGCACCGGTGTATGACCTTGGTTGTCATCCAGAATGGCAAATGAAGTCCCTTCGTCATCGTAATCAAACAAATCAGGTGCCGCTATTCCACATGCACTACACGCAATACAAGTATCCTGATCAACGATTGTATATTTTACGATATCGCATCCTCCTCCTGTCACTTCATTTTGCGTTCGGGTTGAGTAGACTGTCCTTCAAATTACGGAAGCTATAAACGATTGGATAGTCAAATTGCTAAATACTTATCAGTATACAAAGTATTATGTTTACTAATTAGCTGACGCTGATTGCTTTTTCTGCCTTTTTCGTCTTTTGTTCCGTTTCAGACATCGTACTGGTACTGTGCGGAGCCTGCACTTTTGCTTCCGGATCTATGTGAACCTTTGCATGGCTGATCGCAATCGGCGCTTCACCAAACCCCGTCGCAATGAGTTTCACTTTCCCTTCGTATGTGCAAATATCTCCAACTGCATAAATTCCTTCTATAGTCGTTTCCATTTTCGAATTGACGACTATGGAATTCTTTTGAATTTCCAACCCCCATTGACCGATCGGGCCTAATGAAGATACAAACCCAAAGTTTACGAGTACATCATCCACTTCTATTACCTTACTCATCTCGCCTTTTGCTTCTTTGATTGTCACTTTTTCTATTCTTTCGCTGCCTTCTAGCTTCGCCGGTACATACGGTGTCAAGATTTCTACCTTGGATTGTTTCAGTAGCTCTACACTGTGTTCGTGTGCACGGAACTTATCTCTTCTGTGAATAAGGGAAACTTTGCTTGCGATTGGCTCTAACATCAAAGCCCAATCGACAGCTGAATCTCCACCGCCAAATAAGATGACATCTTTCCCTGCAAAGTCACTCATATTCGTAACGTAGTAATGCAGATTTCCTTCCGCAAATTCCTCTTCCCTCTCTATATTCATCTTTCTCGGCTGAAAGGCTCCGTTGCCTGCAGTGATGATGACGGTCCGAGAGTAATGTGTTGATTGGCTAGTTGTCAATTTGAAATGACCATCTGCTTGTTTCTCCACATTTTCGACTACTTCATTTAAACAAACTGTCGTTTCAAATTGTTTCATTTGCTCCGTGAGATTATCTACAAGATCTTGGGCTTTCACTTTAGGGAACCCGGCGATATCATAAATATATTTCTCAGGGTACAAGGCAGCTAATTGTCCTCCCAACTGCGGAAGACTTTCGATAACTTTTACAGTCATTTGTCGCATACCCGCGTAAAATGCAGTAAACATGCCGACTGGACCGCCACCGATAATTGTTACATCTACTATCTCGGATTGTTCAACCATGGCTGTTCCTCTCCTAGCTGTGTAAAATTTAGGTCCACACGACTGACCCTTATAAAATAAGACTGATTTTTCCGTGAGGGCGTAGGCTATCATGCTTTAAGGTAACTTTTTTGTCCTGAATCATGATTTTATCGTCTCTCACAATCAGCTTGTAATCATTAACGCCAACAAAACAATCCAGCACTTCACGCTTTGTCCGGTATGTCGAGAAGTTGCAGCGCACATGAAGAGAATCGCCTTCTTGACCTTTAATCCGTACATTATTCACATTACGTATCGTAGTAGAATGCGGATATTCCACATGTGCTTCTTTTTTTAACAGACGTTCCGCTCTTTCTTTCAGACGTGAACGAGTATCATTGATATAGAAAATCGACTTTGCAGGATCAGCTTCCGGATTGCCGAGCGGTGGCACAACGTACGTACCGTCATCCGTAAACAGCTCAGACCACTCCACCAGTTTCCACTCATCAAGGAGCTCTGATTCGTAGTATAGAAATTCCTTAATCTGCTGGATGCTTATAGTAACCTTGGTGCTCAGAAGCGTCTCTGTCATGATAAAACCTCCTCTTTCACATTTTCTTTCGTCATAATTTCATTCCATCTTCTCCAGAAACTTCGCATTTGCTCTTCGTCCGTCGCCTGTGCTTGGTCGCGGTTCATTCCCTTTGAAATATCGTTCCATTCCACTTCTAAATTGTTCAAGTATCCTTCCTGGCACAGTTCAAGAGCTTCGTTGTCATCCGGAGTCGCAAATCCGCCAGGTCCGAGAAATTCGAGGAAGTTATCATTTCTTCGCAACCTGAACTTTTCGCTCTCGTCTTTAGGAGCTAACGAATACCCCGTCACTTCCATATAACCCGGTTCAGTAGGATAGAAGGTCCGTGCCGTGATTGCCATGATGTCGTTTATGACCAGGTTTGGGAAGATCAATATGTTTCGGTTATATTTGGCTATTCGTTCCCCGCGCTCTTCACCATGTAGTTCAATCAGTTTGTCTTTTAGTTCCTGTATTTCCTTCTTGTCTTCTTCTTCCCATGCAGGCGTCCACTCCGCAACCGGTCTTCCCCAAGGCGCAATGTATTCAATTACCGCATGGCCGTTCCCAAGGTCAATTCCTTTTCCTTCAAGAACTGCTTTTCTCATCGTAGGATCCTGAGCGGCTTTGATATCAAAATAGGTTTTATGCGTCGGCATGCCGTGGTAAAGATCGACACTGTTCTCAGAAATCAGCTTCCAGTTTGCACGGACACTGTATTGCTGCGGATCCCCTAGAACTTCCAATCCTGCATCTGATTGGTCTGCCACTAAATCGATATATTCTTTCGCATTTCCAAGGTATTCTTCCAACGAAACTGCTTCGCTGTCATAGTTTACAAACATAAAGCCGCGATAACTTTCCAAACGGGAGACTTCCGTCATGTTTTTGGAACCATCACAGTTGAACGTATCAGGGAATCCGTCTTTACCTGGCATCCCTACGAGCTCCCCGTCATTTTTAAATGTCCAGGCGTGATAGAAGCATCTGAAGACTTTAGTATTTCCTTCATTTTCCCTGCAGACTAACGCACCGCGGTGAGGACAGGAATTATATAGAGCCCTGATTACGCCTTCATTATCACGAGTGAATATGAGGTTTCGTCCGCCGACTTTCTTTCTCTTAAAATCACCGTTTTTCGGAAGCTCAGATTCATGTCCAATATAGATCCAACACTCGCTGAAGATCTTTTCACGTTCTTCCTGTAATACATCGTGACTCGTAAAGACGCTGCGGTGAACGGAAAACTCAGACTTCTTGACGTTCTCAATGATATAGCTTTTCATTATGTTTCCTCCCTTTCGTGTTGGCAGTACTTCCACTGCACCCAAATTAGTATTTACAATTCTAAATGAAGATCCCGTCTGGCAATTCGATTTTATTGCATCGTACTTCCGCCATTCACACTAATTACCTGACCATTTATAAAGGATGCTTTATCGGAAGCCAAGAACACTACCGCATCTGCAACCTCTTCCGGGTAAGCTCCCCTTCCGATCGGAATAATATCGATATAGCGGTTTACTAGTTTAGTATCTCGGTCACGGATATCATCGAGCAGCTCTCCTTCTACTGCTGGAGGGGCGATGACGTTGGCAGTAATATTACTCTTCGCAAATTCTCTCCCTAATCCCGAAACAATAGCGTGAACTCCGCCTTTCGCAGCGTTATATGCCGCATGATCCCATAAACCGTTACGGACTGAATCTGCACCGATGTTGATGATTCTTCCGTAATTTTGCTCGACCATATGAGGTAGAACTTTATAGCATGACCAGAGCATCGTCCATAAATTTCGGTCAATGGTTGTTTTCAACGTTTCGGGTGTCTGTTCTAGGAACGGTAGAATGACACCGCCACCTGCATTGTTCACGAGGATATCTATCTTCTCCCAGTTTTGAATCGCCTTGTCAGTCATTTCCGCGACATTCTCTTCCTTGGACAGATCACCGATATAATAATCCGATTGCTGACCCGTTTCCTTGGTAATCTCCTCTGAAACGGCTTTTGTACGTTCAGGATGTGTTCCAGTTACTAATACATTCGCTCCCTGCTGTGCAAGTCCGATTGCAATCGCTTTCCCAATGCCTCTCGAAGAACCTGTCACAATTGCAACCTTGCCTTCTAAAAGTGATTCCTGCTGCTGACTAGCCATAATTTCAGTCATCTCCTTCGATTTGTGAAAACCATACATTTTTGATCCGGTAGTCAAATGAAATTCAGTTCCTGTTCATATCCTACGGTCGATCACTAAAAGTTGACTCTTCGCTGTATACAGTGTCCAGTTATCATTCATTGAGCGCTTCCTGCACTGTGTGGAACTTTTACCACTCCAATCACTAACACAATTGTGATGGCGAATTAGTGAAATGAAAACCACTTGTTTGAGTGCCCCGTTTCCTAAAAGAATAATGATCCATTTTAAACCTCGGTATGTAACCGCATACATTTTCATTAGAAAACAAAATCTCTTCCGCTGGATTTCCTCGCTTTAAGAAAAGCGCCTCAAACTTGTTTCTCAAGTAAACTTGTAATTGTGTCAGTTCAATGAACTTAACTTACTCTCAGTATAAGATGCGAAAATAGATAACACCAATCGAATATAATTTGTTATTTGTACTATTCAGAAGATTTTTTCTATACAAGTTTTTTGGTGACTCCACGTCTAACTAGGTGTTCAACTTTTCCAGCCCCTTACAGTGAAGATGTTTAATAGATTTAGTTTCTGCTCTATAGATGAAGGAAAATATCATTTGGGTATTACGACTGAAAAATGTTTTTGACAGCTTTAAATCTAGTGCTATACTTATTGAATAATTACCAATTTGGAATAAATTCCATCTCATTATCTGCATAGGGGGTAAGCAATTGGATAAAACTCAGCTGGAAACTTTTTTGACTATCGTGGAACAGAAGAGCTATTCAAAAACAGCAAATTTGCTAAATGTTACACAGCCTACAGTCACAGCCCGGATAAAGAATCTGGAGCTCGAGTTGTCCTGCTCGTTATTTGAACGAGTCGGCCGGAAGATTGTTCCGACAAAAGAAGGCACGGTTTTTTTTGAATATGCAACGAACATATTAACGTATATGAACCATTCAAAAGAAGTAACAAAGCATTCCAACTTCCCGGAAATCAGAATTGGTTTTTCACCCGGTTATTCCTATTCCTTTATGACTGAACTCCTGAACGCAATCATTACGATTGAAAACTTAAATATTACGATAATTGAAGGTGAAGATTCCTGCAGTCTGAATGAACAGATTTTGTCAGGTGAATTGGATTTAGTATTCACTCGAAACGTTAGCGCCCACCGCCCGGAAATCATAACGGAATATCTGTTTGATAATAATTTAGTCGTTGTTCTAGGAAAAGACCATACTCTGGCTGAGAAGGATAAGCTCGCAATCGGCGACCTTGAAGGTGAAACACTGATCAGCTATAGACGTAAATCCAATCTCTGGAATGAAATTGATCAGAAGTTGGTCGGTGTTCCCGATATTAAACGAATTGATGTGGACAATAATGAAATGCTGATGACGATTATTGAAAGTGGAATAGGAATCGGTATTACACCATCTCTTGGAATTCATAGATTAAAGAAAAATGACATAGTCGTCAGAAAAATGAAGGATATCTCCAATATCCCGAACAGAGTCTATGTGCAGTACAGAAAAAGCTCCATAATTGCTGCGCCTGTCAAGAAAATTATCTACTCCATCATCAACCATGAAATGGAAGTGACATGTAATTAACCTGTAAATGTAAGCGCTTATATGTCTAAATAATTAATCTACTGCAGAAAGACTGTTTCCAGGAATTCTTTTCGTTTCCATGGTGAAGCAGCATCTGCACCATTTTACTGTGAATATGGAAACGAAGATTTATAGCTGGGAGGCTGGGATATATGAAAATAACTACTCTGCGTGCGCACTTGAAAGACCTGGGTAATCACACCAACTTACATACCATTAGCGCAGGGTTGGTGGCAGCAATCTTTGGTTGCACAGGTCCAGCTTTAATCATCATTGGCGGTGCAACAAGCGGTGGCTTATCTTACAGCGAGACGATAAGTTGGATATTTGCCGTTTATTTTTTCAGTGGATTGCTCGGTATTTTTCTCTCATTACGATATCGTCAGCCCATCGCAGGCGCCCACTCCATTGCCGGTGCAGTATTAGTAGCTGGATCTTTAACCCATTTCTCTCTTCAGGAAGCAATCGGGGCTTATTTAGTCGCACATGTGTTAGTAATCATTCTAGGTTCATCGGGCATAATCGACAAAGTGATGAAGTGGATACCAGTGCCAATCGTCATGGGGATGATTGTCGGTGTCATGATCCGTTTTTCCACAGAAATGATTACTTCCGTCACGGTTTCCCCACTATTGGCAGGCTCTACTATTCTGGTGTTTTTACTGTCAATGCGCTTTTTGAAGAAATTCCCACCGGTTTTACTAGCGCTTCTGATCGCTGTTATATTGGCTATCTTTATGAAAGAGTTTCAATTGCAAGACATTACCAGTACATTTATATTGCCGCAGCTCATTATGCCAAGCTTCAACTTAAACGCTATTCTGTCTATTGGCATACCACTTGCTCTGCTGATTATCTGTACAGAAAATGCCCAAGCATCCGGCGTACTGACAGCTCAAGGTTATAAGCCTCCGAATAATATGATGGCGATTCATGGTTCTGTTATTGGTTTGATTAGCTCTTTCTTTGGAGCGCATGCCATCAACATCGCAGGCCCTATGACAGCCATTTGTTCGGCTGATGACGTAGGAAAAAAAGAGAGCCGGTACACGGCTTCGATAGTATGCGGCGTCCTGTTCTCAACCTTCGGCCTGTTTGCGGCGGCGGTGGTGCCTCTCGTCATCGCCATGCCGGGAGTAATTATCAGTGTCATCGCTGGACTTGCCATGCTCGGCGTTCTCATGAATTCACTGAAGAAAGCCTTCTCTACAAACAACTTCCAGATGGGCGCATTCTTTTCTCTAATCATCGGTATGTCAGATATTAGCTTCCTGAACATCAGCGCACCTTTATGGGCAATCGTTGGTAGTTTACTCGTTTCATTCCTAGTTGAAAAAGAGCACTTCGTCTCGGATAAAAAAGTGGAAACGGCTGTGTAGGACACCGGTAACCGGCTCCCTATATTCCGTGATCTAGCCAAACAGCCAGCGTTCGCCAAGCCAAGCGATTCGTGAATACGCATACGAAACCAAAGATTCCTAAGAGATATTTAGCAACGAAGTTTAAAAGAAGTGCCAGACGGGGAAAATAAAGAATAGAAAGTCGGGAGCAATAGAAATTCGAGCATAAAAAAGCGTTTGAGCATGATCGCAAAATGCGAACTGTTCAAACGCTTCACTATGATGCCCTCGGCGGGAGTCGAACCCACATTTTGAGCTTCGGAGGCTCACGTGCTATCCATTGCACCACGAGGACTAAACGTGTAGTATCAAGCTTTAACTATAATTACTCCACTACAGAAAAAAGCTTTTCTTCTGTAAGAGACATCTTCCATTATATCGTAGAATATAATGAAAAGCAATGTGTATTTTTAAGGCAAATGATTTGACCTTTGTTGACCTTAATAGGTAAAATACAGTTATAGTTGAAATACGAAATGATTTCAACCGAACGAATATTATGAAGTAATTAAAGGAGGAAGTCTAATTGAATCTAATTCCTACAGTTATTGAACAAACAAACCGTGGTGAGCGAGCGTACGATATTTACTCTCGTCTATTGAAAGACCGTATTATCATGTTGGGTAGCGGCATTGACGACAACGTAGCCAACTCTATCGTTGCACAACTGCTATTCCTAGAAGCTGAAGATCCAGATAAAGATATCTCCATTTACATCAACAGCCCAGGTGGAAGTATCACAGCAGGTATGGCAATCTACGATACAATGCAATACATTAAGCCAGACATCCGCACAATCTGTGTAGGTATGGCAGCATCTATGGGAGCATTCTTGCTAACAGCTGGTACAGAAGGTAAACGTTACGCTTTGCCAAACGCAGAAGTAATGATTCACCAACCACTAGGTGGCGCACAAGGTCAGGCAACTGAAATCGAAATTGCCGCAAAACGCATCTTGCACCTACGTGAAAAACTAAACCAAATCCTAGCAGATCGCACGGGCCAGCCAATCGACGTCATCGCAAAAGACACAGACCGCGATAACTTCATGACTGCCGAACGCGCTAAAGAATACGGCCTAGTCGACCACGTTCTAGAACGCAGCGAAATCGAAAAGAAATAACAACAACAGGTTGTCCGGAAAGCCAAATGGCCTTCCGCGACAACCTTTTTATCTTGTGTTTTTATATAAATTGAGGGTTGGGTTTAATCTTTACCACATAATGTCTCAGCTCTCTAACTCCAGAACGAGACAGCTAGTTGATCGGAGTGGAAGGCGGCGACTCAGGGAGGATCAGCCCGACAGGTTAGACAACCAAAGGGAGCTCGCGACCTGGTTGGCTAACCGCGGGCCCTCCTGAACGCGTCCGCCTGGAACGCAGATCAACGGCTCCCCATCCTCTCTAATTCCCGTACTCCTTCATTCTAGAAAACAAAAAAGATGACGAAACCTAAAAAGGTCATCGCCACCCATATTCAACACGATCCGACTCACTGCTCAACTTCGACTAAATCAGCCAAATTCTGAAGAGCCAAATCCTCATCAATCCCGTCCGTAATCAACGTGATCTCCGTCCCCTTCGCAATCGCCAAACTCATAATTCCCATAATGCTCTTCGCATTCACCTGACGATTATCCTTCTTCAAATAAATATCAGCCGTATACTTATTGGCCTCCTGTACAAATAACGCCGCCTGTCTAGCTTGCAAACCAGGTTTAATTCCTACTTTTACTGTTTTTTCTACCATAGTGTGTGCTCCTTTTCTTCCTCTTCTCTTGAAGGATCTACTAGTTATTTAACGTAAACGATCTGCGATTTCTTCAATCTTACGCAAACGATGATTGACACCCGATTTACTGACCGGTGCACCCGTTACCAGTTCACCTAGCTCCTTTAGCGTCACGTCTTGGTGCGTAACACGTAATTGAGCAATTTCTTGCAGACGATCCGGTAATTGATCTAAACCAATCGTGCGCTCAATTAACTTAATATTTTCTACTTGCCTTTGTGCCGCACCGATTGTCTTATTCAGATTGGCAGTTTCACAATTCACTAGCCGATTCACACTGTTGCGCATATCACGCATAATCCGCACATCCTCAAACTTCATAAGGGATACATGCGCACCAATGATGCCAAGAAAATCGGATATTTTTTCTGCTTCTTTAAGATAAGCGATAAATCCTTTTTTACGTTCAATAGATTTCGCATTCAACTGAAAATGGTTCATCAACTCAACAAGTGATTGACTATGTTCTTGATAACTTGAGAAGACTTCCAAATGGTAAGAAGACGTCTCCGGATTATTAACGGAACCTCCTGCCAGGAAAGCTCCCCGTAAGTATGCGCGTGCACAGCAGTCATTTTCAATTAGCTGTGGATCGATCGTATTGATCATTTGGAAATCATGCGTCATAATTGATAATTCTTCTAGTAAATGTTTGGCTCCATCTCGGATCCGACAAATATAGATATTATTTTTCTTTAAACGCATTTTTTTTCGTACAAGCAATTCCACTTTATATGGATACAACGCCTTCACGTTCGAATACAGACGACGCGCAATAGAGGCATTTTCTGTTTGAACGTCAAGACTCAGTTGTTTATTAGAAAAAGACATAACACCATTCATTCGGATGAATGCCGCAATTTCTGCTTTCGTACAGCAGTCATCCGCCTCAATCTGCGTCAGTTCCTTTTTCGTTTTGGATGCAAAAGACATGATATTCCCCCTTTTCGGCGATCTTCATATCTATCCGCCTTCTACGTTCTCTCTATATAACGCATCAACATATCTGATACTTCCATCGTTTTATGCATGATCGTTCCATCTAATATTGTCGCAATCTCCTGCACAAATACTTCAGGCACTAGTGATTGAAGTATTTCTAGGTCATTCTCCACAAGCCAAGGTTCTTCATTTTCACTCAGGTTATGCGTACGTCTGAACGCTTCTGCATTGTTCACTAGTACTGCATCGAGAAATGGTTCTCCCGCATGATCATAAAGCGCCTGAACATGCTCAGAAGCAGTATAGCGATACGTTTCGCCACGTTGCGTAGTTAAATTACCAACATAGACCTTTTTTGCAGTACTTTCGAGAACCGCTTCACGGATATCCTGCACTAAAAGTGTTGGCAAAGTACTAGTATACAAGCTTCCCGGTCCAAATACGATTAAATCTGCATTTTTTATTGTATCCGCTGTTTCTGGCAAAGGTTTTACATCTTGTGGCGTGATGAAAACGTTACGGATTTTCCTTCCATAGAGAGGGATTTTCGATTCACCTGTAATGATTGAACCATCTTCAAGCTCGGCATGCAAGGTAATTCGCTGATTTGCTGCAGGTAGTACCGTTCCTTTAATATTCAGTACAACGCCCATCTGCTCGACTGCACGTGCGAAATCGCCAGTAATAGTCGTTAGGGCTGTAAGCATTAAATTCCCTAGAGAATGTCCTTTCAAGCCATCGGATCCCTCAAAACGATGCTGAAACATTTTCTCGATCATAGGCTCAACATCTGAAAGCGCTGCCATAACTTGCCTTATATCTCCAGGCGGCGGGACGTTATACTGGTCGAATAAACGACCTGAACTTCCCCCATCATCCGCTACCGTAACAATCGCTGTCAATTCGATCGGATAACGTTTTAAGCCACGAAGGATATTGGATAATCCTGTGCCACCGCCGAACACAACAACTCTTTTCATCGCAGTGGATTGCATATTCATGTCAACCCTTTCTTTTTTCAACGTCTCGATGCGATACATGTGTCGGGTAGTCGTCTTTAAAAACACCTGTAAAGTATTCGGCAAGTGTAACAGAACGATGTTGACCACCTGTACAACCGAATGCGATAACCGCCTGACCTTTTCCTTCTTGTTTATACTGAGGGATTAAGAATTTAAATAAATCGGTTAGCTTTTCAATTAATTCTTTTGTATCTGACCATTTCAATACGTAATCCGATACTTCGCGATTCAAACCTGTCAACGGACGTAATTCTTCCAAATAAAACGGGTTCGGTAAAAATCGAACGTCGAACACTACGTCTGCATCAATTGGCATCCCATGCTTGAATCCGAATGATACAAAATTCAAGGTGAAGTTTGGCTCGCCTGCTTCAGAAAATTCACGTGTGATTTTCTCTCGTAATTGCTTAGGCTTTAACTTAGATGTGTCAATAATAGAACGTGAAAGTCCTTTTATTTCAGTCAGTAAATGACGTTCTTTGCGAATCCCTTCGAGTAACACGCCTCCTTCAGATAACGGGTGTGATCTGCGCGTTTCTTTATAACGTTTCACAAGTGCTTCGTTATCTGAGTCGAGGAATAACAAACTTGTTTTAACATCTTCCATTTTAAATAATCCTTCGAGTGCAGTAACCATGGAATCAAATAAACTTCCTCCGCGCGTATCCATCACAGCGGCAATGCGTCTCATCTGATTATCCGACTTCATCATCAAATCCAGGAATGTTACAAACAATTCGGGTGGCAAGTTGTCTATGCAATAGAATCCCATGTCTTCAAAGCATTGCATGGCGACTGTCTTGCCTGCACCTGACATCCC
The DNA here is from genome assembly GCF_000425545.1 of Sporosarcina ureae DSM 2281. Taxonomy (GTDB): domain Bacteria; phylum Bacillota; class Bacilli; order Bacillales_A; family Planococcaceae; genus Sporosarcina; species Sporosarcina ureae. Next base: position 62,706 of record NZ_AUDQ01000009.1, read on the forward strand.
TGTAATAATTACGACTTCATATTCATTTACCGCTTGTGGTTGATCCATAAATGTTATTCACCTTCCATTGATTGTTGAAGCGATTCTCGCAAGAAGCGGAATTGCTCTGTATAATAGAACGTTCCATATTGCATACCTTTCTGACTAACCGCAAAGAGCAAATTCTTGCGATCACCTTCCGCCATTGGCAGTGTATGCAAACTTTCAAGCGGATGCCATTCCAGTTCACCTTCGACGGTTGTCTTCATTAATTCTCCGGAATAATCATGTGCGACAAATGTGAAGAGTAACCATTCGTTCAATAATTCTGTTCCCTCATCATCCATAATCATCATCGTATATACGCCTTTTAAATGTGGCGAGATCGCCTGCGCACCGGTTTCTTCGAGAAATTCACGAGTAGCTGCTTCATATACAGACTCACCTTCATCGATTTTCCCTCCCGGTGCTACATACCAACCACGCCTTGGCTTCTTTAGTAATAGGACTTGGCCGTCTTTTACCACGAGCAAATTAGCAATTTTTTGCATATGTAGTTCCCCACTTTTCAAGTATGTACTTATAGTATACAACGCTTTCATTAAAAACGAAAAAAAAAGGTGACTATTCACGGAAGTTTGTACCGTAAATAGCCACAAAGTTGCTATATTATGAAAGGGGGGTCTTTCTTCTTTCTATTATCCCCCTTTTTTATTGCAGACCCATTACATAGACGTTACAAATGGATAACCTGTTTTACGCCTTCGCTTCTACTTCTTCCATCAACTCTTCAATATACTTCTGAGCTGCTTGAGCTGCAATACTGCCGTCTCCTGTAGCGGTTACGACTTGACGTAATAATTTCTCACGCACATCACCTGCAGCAAAGATTCCAGGAATTTTTGTTTCCATGATGTCGTTCGTTTCAATATAGCCGTTTTCATCCAAAATGCCAAGATCTTTGAAAGGCTCTGTTATTGGATCCAATCCGATATAAACGAACATACCTTCAGTTTCCATTTCACGTTCAGAACCGTCTTCAGTAGATACCAACGTTATAGAACCGATCTTCCCGTCTTTTTCATTCACTTGCTTAACCGTTGAATTCCAAATGAAATCAATCTTCTCATTTGCAAACGCACGCTCTTGGACGATTTTTTGTGCACGCAATGTATCACGACGGTGGATAATAGTTACCTTATTAGCAAAACGTGTTAAGTATGAACCTTCTTCTACCGCTGAGTCACCGCCACCAATTACGACGATATCTTTATTACGGAAGAATGCCCCGTCACATACTGCACAGTAACTTACGCCACGGCCCGTTAATTCTTCTTCACCCGGTACACCGATCTTTCGGTATTCTGCACCCGTAGTCAAAATAACTGCACGTGCTTTATAACTTTTCTCGCCTACATGAACCGTTTTGAATTCACGGCCGTCTTCGATTTTCGTTACGTCTCCATACGCATATTCAGCTCCGAAACGTTTCGCATGATCGAACATTTTCGTAGAGAGATCCGGACCTAAAATACTTTCAAATCCAGGATAGTTCTCAATATCTTCTGTATTGGCCATTTGACCGCCTGGCAAGCCTCTTTCTAGCATCAGTGTGGACATATTTCCACGTGATGTATAGACAGCTGCTGTCATCCCTGCTGGACCTGCTCCGACGACGATCACATCATATACTTTTTCTTCCGTTGTCATGGTGTTTTTCCTCCTTCAAAATACGCATCCCTTGGTGTTCATTCATATCACCAAACATTTTATCTGACTGGCAGATAAAACTATTGCTACATAAAATCGTACGAGAAATACACGTGAATTTCAACTTAAATGCAACATCTACAGGTAGTTATTCTTTTGAATAAGGCAGAAATTGAAGCAGTTCTTGAATATACTTAGAAAGTGTTGCAACTGATACGCTATAATTTTCTGCGATAGACTTCTTTGTCACTTTTTTGTCATGTGAAGATTGGAACATAAAATCTGCAGCGGCAGCAAGTGCATGTACATTGCTGAACATGTATTTTTGTTCAAGCGCATTTTCACATAAAGAGAACCACATTTGAAAGAGCTGTACTCCTTGCTCATCAAGCGGTTTATACTCTTCATACAATAGATCACAAATTGCTAGCGCTTTTTTCAAAGCCTTTTCGAATGGAGTAGTCACCTTGAATGAATAGTTCAGGCTGTGCGCTAAAAAAAGCTGTTCTGCAGCAGTCAATTTTTCCACATCTATATATCCCGGATGCGATAAGATCTCCTGTAAATGTGACGACTTTCCTACTAAGTACAAACCGAGCATTCGCTCACTGTGATAAGGGTTTGAAATCTTTTCAATCAAGAACGGCACATCCTCTTCGTAAGAATCCGTGTCCAGTTCTTCATCCAGTGATTTCCAAGGTTCAAAACCTTCTTTAGTAGGATCCAACTTCAACAAAGCTTCATTTGCCTGTTCTGCTACTTTTCGATGACCCGTAAAGTATGCGGCATTCGCTAGCCAGAAGTAATATCCGACATCTCCTTCAAATCCGCGCTTTTGCAGACTTCGAAGCCAGTGGTACGCTTCTTCATAACGACCTGTTAGTGCAAATGTCGCACCTAATTTATAGCGTTGCTCGAATTGATACGGTTTAATTTTCGACAACAACTCCATCATGCTGTTCAGACGTTCTTCATCTCGGTTGTAATAAAAGAACACTGCCAAGTTACATAGCGCATGGATATTACCTTTCTCTTCACGTAGGACATCATACAATATATCTTCTGCATGCTTCTCTTTGCCAATATAAAAATACGCAAGCGCCAAATTATTATGGACAGCCCATGTTTTCGGATAATCCACTAATAAATCTTCTAGCACTTCTATAGCATCTTCAAAATCTCCTTGTTCCATCATGCGACGTGCTTTTTCTTGCCTAAAAATCACTTCACCATCAAGCTGTTCGCCTTCTTCCACGAACAATTCTTCTTGATCAGCGAATTCAGAGATTTCATGAGCTTCTTCCACAAATACACCATCCGGTGCCATAGCTACATATTTCAATGCATATTGCTTCGCTTCACGCAGTAAACCAAGATGTGCGTGAACTTCCGCCAAATAGAATGTCGTCTCTTCATTATTTGGATCTAGATCATCAGCCGTTTGCAACAGCTCATACGCATCTTCAAAGCGACCGACTTCCATGATAAACACGCCGTATTCCATATGTGTCAGTGCGTCATCTGGATTCAATTCTAGTGCACGTTTATAATATTTTTCCGCATCAGAAAATTGTTCACGCTGCATAGCTTGCATCGCGCGTTTACGATAAAAATCACCGTCAGGCAGGAATGGTATAATTTTATCTTTCATAAATCGTTGGTTGTTTTTCAATCGAACTCCTCCGAAAAAGTAAGAGGAACGCACTTGACGTCCCCCTGCAATGTATCCTCTAGTATAGCACAACTACATAGCCCGTCATTCATTTCCTTTCACGAGCTGCACGTTCTGCCATTTCTTCGGCTGTATATATAATACGCACTGGATTCCCGCCAGCAAATGTACCAGCCGGAATATCTTTATTGACGAGTGACGCAGCCGAAACAATAGCGCCGTCACCTATTTTAACGCCTGGTAAAATTGTCGTATTGGCACCAATCAGTACATGATTGCCTATTTCCACATCTCCAATACGGTATTCATCTATCAAGTATTCATGCGCTAAAATCGTCGTATTAAACCCAATTATAGAGTTTTCACCGACAGAAATTCGTTCTGGAAACATGACATCCGGTACAACCATCAGCGCAAAAGCCGTATGTTTTCCGACTTTCATTCGCAAGAACAATCGATACAAAACATTTTTCCATGAAACAAACGGAGTGTAACGCGCAATTTGAATGATGATGAAATTTTTGGCTACTTTTACAATCGAGACCGTTCGGTAAATATGCCAAAGTGAATTTGCATCCCCTTTGGAAGGATGCCGCTCTGTGCGTCTCATAGCTTGATGCCCGCAGTAATTTTAAGTAAGTCGGACATATGTTGCAACATGTAATCAGGTTTGAATGTCTGTAAGTATTCTTCCCCTTTTAGTGCCCATGCAACGGCTGCAGTTCTTGTTCCTGCATTTTGTCCACCGAGTATATCGTGGAAATTATCCCCGATCATTAGTGACTCTTCTGCTGTTCGACCCAGACGTGTTAACGCCAGTAATATGGGTTCTGGGTCCGGTTTTGGATTCGTAATATCATCGAGTCCAATTACAGTCTCAAAATAAGGGGTAATTCCTAGAAGATTAATCCCTCTTTCTACCATGTCACGCTTCTTCGTGGAAACAACTGCCATCTTCACGCCAAGATCATATAATTTACGGAGCGTGTCTGTCACGCCTTCAAATTCAGTTACATAGTCATCGTGGTTCGCCAGATTCCATTCACGGTATTCGTCAATTAATTGTTCTGTCATATCCGGTGCAATCGACGAAAACGTATCATGTAATGTAGGTCCGATAAATGGCAACATCTCTTCCCGCTCAAAACGTCCAGGGAAATGTTTTTCCAATACATGTTGGAAAGAAGAGAGTATTAACTCATTTGTATCTGCAAGCGTTCCGTCAAAATCAAATAATAATGTAGTAATCGGTTGATTAGTCAATAACAGCTTCCCCCTTCTCTCTCGGCTGCTTCCATAGAATACTCACTGTAATCGTCAGTCCAATGGCAGTTACAAGCCGAATAATCAATAATGGCCAAATCGGTATACCGAGTGGCAAGAATAATAGTGTGTCCTCAATCACCGCATGGCATGCCATCAAGAATATGAAGGCCAGTGTAATATCTCGTTTTGATACGCCATCTTCCTGCACTGCTTGAATCATGACACCTGCACCGTATGCCAGCCCAATCAATAATCCAGCAACTAGTGTCATTGATGCATTCGGTTTCACACCAATCATTTTTGTAAACGGTGCCAAACTAGTAGAAAAACGCTCTAAATATTTGCGGTCTTTCACATACTGCACAAACAGCATTAACGGAATGACGATCAATGCCAGCTGCAAAACGCCAAATGCCGCCTTTTCAAGTCCCAGCAAGAAAATTTGCACAAAGCCTTCCGGTACGACTTCCGCTTGTGGCGTTAAACCGTATTGAGCGATTTCATTACCACCTGTCCAGAATAAATTAATCAGAACTCCAGCTAGCACAGCCAATCCGAGACGTACAACAAGCACCGTCCAGAGTTTGACGCCCACTTTTATGGCGACAGCTGTTTCAATGAACAGATTATGCGCAAAACTGATCATCATAGCAATGATGAATACTTCTTTCACCGTTAATTCTAATGAAATGATGCCGGCAATTCCAGCGTATAAGTTTAATGCATTCCCAAGCACGATAGGCACGGCTGCTTCACCGCGCAAGCCAAAAAGATGCATGATAGGTTCAACCAATTGCACAAGCCAAGGTAGGATGGGCGTAAATTGCAAAATGGTTACAAGCAACGTAATAGGGAAAATGATCTTACCGAGTGACCATGTCGTTTTTAATCCCACTTGTAAACCACTTTTCAACGTATTAGATAATGCGATATTATTTTTGTTTGTCATCATAGTTCTCTTTCACTTTCATTACATATCTACGATACAACAAGATGGCAATCCCAATGACAATTCCCGTTACAGATACTAACTGCGCTGCACGCAAACTGCCGATGACATACAGACTATCTGTCCGCATCCCTTCAATAAAGAATCTGCCTATAGAATACCAGATGACATAGAACAAGAATACTTCGCCACGTTTCATCTTCAGCGTTCTTCGAATCACTAAAATCAAAATGAGTCCGACAACATTCCATAACGACTCATACAAGAATGTCGGATGATACGTGATCCCGTCAATGGTCATTTGATTCATAATCCAGTCAGGAATAACCGTACTTTCTTTAAACGCTTCTGAAACCGGTCCGCCATGAGCTTCCTGGTTCATGAAGTTCCCCCAGCGTCCGATGATTTGTCCAATCAATAAACCAGGTGCCGTAATATCCGCGACTTTCCAGAATGACACGCCACGCTTCTTGCAGAATATCACGGCGGTAATGACCGCACCGATTAACGCACCATGGATGGCAATTCCGCCATTCCAAATTTGAATAATTTGGTCGGGATGATCACGGTAATAATCCCACGTAAAAATAACATAGTAAATTCGTGCACTAATAATTGAAATAGGTATCGCCCATATGAGCATATCTGTTAGTAAGTCAGGGTGCATTCCCCGCTTCAGCATTTCTCGTTGAACTATCATAAATCCTAAAATAATCCCGAGCGCAATCAAAATACCGTACCAGCGAACTTCTAAGCTGCCAATACTGATCGCGACTGGGTTAATCGCTAGCATAGATACATTCACTTAGTCGCGCTCCTCTTCATCTAATAATTCCGCATTATCTGCGATTGCTTGATCCAAACGCTTCGTAAATTCCTCTGCAGCATTAATGCCGAGACGTTTCATTCGATAATCCATCGCCGCTACTTCAATGATGACCGCAATATTCCGCCCAGGTCTTACAGGAACGGACAATTTGGTAATTTGCGAATCGAGAATTTCTACTTTTTCTTCATCGATCCCGAGACGATCATAGTGCTTCTTATCATCCCAAATCTCCAAATCGACCGCTAGCAATACACGCTTATCATCCTTCACGGAACTCGCTCCAAATAACGTCATCAAATCGATAATACCGACCCCGCGAATCTCCAACATATGCTTCAACAGTTTCGGTGACGTTCCGATCAAGACGTTATCGGACACCTGACGAATCTCAACTGAATCATCCGCTACTAGTCTATGCCCTTTTTTAATGAGTTCTAACGCAGTTTCACTTTTACCTACTCCGCTGCCACCTGTGATCAACACACCCACACCATACACATCCACTAGTACACCATGAACTGTCGTCATCGGAGCAAGTTGTCCAACCAAGTAATTCGTCAACATCCCCGAAAATTGTGTAGTTTTATAATCCGTCCGGAGAACTGGAATGTTTTTCTCCTCTGCTAATTGGCTCAATTCCCTTGGACCTTCTTCGCCATGAGCAATAATGAATGCTGGCGTATCAACCGAGCAAAGTCGCTCCAAACGCTTTCTTCGCGTAATGGCAGGCAATGTTTCAAGGAAAGACATCTCCTTACGCCCGATCAACTGCACACGTTCAGCAGGATAATAATCAAAATAACCAGCCATCTCAAGTCCCGGCCGTGAAATGTCACTCATTTGGATTTGCTTATGAATGCCTGCATGCCCAGCAATCAATTCCAATCCAAATCGATTCATCATATCTTCTACTGTTAATTCACCCATGAAATCCCTCACTTTCTGCTACGATGTACGTATTCTGGCAGTCTTTTGTGCTTATGTACAAACTATTCCAACCTATTTTACCATGAAGGAAACGAAAAGAAATGGATTACTTCTTAATCTATATCCCCTTTTTGTATCCCTTTTAAAAGAATTCTCTATATAGAGGATAAAGGAGAGTGGACAGAATTGACACTAATCATTCTTGATGCGGGTCACGGACCAGATACACCCGGTAAACGAACACCTGATGGAAAGCTTCGGGAGTATCACTTTAATGCGGCAGTAGCTACACTTATAGGAGATTTTTTAACGAAGGAAGGCATAATAGTTAAGTATACTCATGCGTCTACCCAGGACGTACCTTTAAGCGAACGAACAGCTTCAGCTAACCGAATGAAGGCTGATGCATTTGTCTCCATCCACGCCAATGCATTCGGCAATGGCTGGCACTCAGCACAAGGGATTGAGACATATATTTATCCACAAGCAAGCAAAAGTTCCGCAGCGCTCGCTTCTGCCGCGCAAAAGGCTTTAATCTCTGCTTGCCAGCGTCCTGATCGTGGCGTGAAGAAAGCGGACTTCGCCGTACTGCGCGACACGAATATGCCTGCAATTTTAGTAGAGTGCGGCTTCATGTCGAATCAAACAGAGGCCGCGTTATTGCAGAGTAAAGCCTATCAACGCCAATGCGCACGGGCTATCGCTTTTGGAATTTTATGTTGGGAGTATGGGAGGTGAATTGGTGGGTTTGATTTGACTGAGATGTGGGGCAATGAGCTGGTGCGTGATGTGATTGAGCGGATAACCCGTTGTTATGAGCGGATACGAGGCATGACTGAGCGGGTAGCTGTTGGGATAGAGCGGGTAGCCCCCACCATAGAGCGGGAACTCAGCCACAATGAGCGCTTGCACGAATTAATGAGTGCCCGAGCGATTGCCCTCCCGATGTTGCATGTCAATGAGCGGATAATCGGTATGATTGATCGCATAAACCGTTAGTATGAGCGGATACGGTCCGGGATAGAGCGGTTAGCTGTTGCGATAGAGCGCTTATCCCTCACCATAGAGCGGGAACGCACCCACAATGAGCGCTCAGACGAATTAATGAGCGCCCAAGCAATTGCCCTCCCGATGTTGCAGGGCAATGAGCGGATAATCGGCCTGATTGATCGCATAAACCGTTAGTATGAGCGGATACGGTCCGGGATAGAGCGCTTAGCTGTTGGGATAGAGCGCTTACCCCTCACCATAGAGCGGATACGCACCCACAATGAGCGCTCAGACAAATTAATGAGCACCCAAGCAACTTCCCCTCATTACATTCAAACAAAACAAAAAAACACCTGCACCGCCACAAATGGCAATTCAGGTGTTTCATTATGCTATCAAACCAAATCGACAGAGTTATAGCGAACCATAACTGAGCCCGTCTTGGACTCACCAGTAACGTGCAACGGTTCTTTCGTCGCGTCATCGGCATTTTTGCTGAAGCGGATCGTACGATGCAAAAATTGCTCTTGCTCTTCCACACGGGACACGTCATTTAATTGCAAGTCGAGCTTGCCCATGTTGGACGTAATCTCCCCCTTAACACCTATGGAAGATGGGAAGTAAATTTCAACAGAACCACTAATTGACTTCGCTTCCAATCTTTTGGCATCAGCAGATGAAGTCGTCAACGTCACATTTCCGTTTAAGGATTTCGCATCTACATCTTGTACCGCGCCATCTATATAGACACGACCGTTTAATGTTTCGGCTTCTAGCTTCTCACCAGTAACTTTTAATAAACGTACCATACCATTTGCTGTTTCTAGTTCGGCTTCATCGAATTTGATATCTGCACATTCGATTTTACCATTTGCCGTTTTGATGCGTAGATCTTTGAAAGTGACGCCTTCTACTGAACATCCTCCGTTCAACAAACGGACAGAGAGTTTATTATAAAGTGTTGATGTCGGAACGTACAAATGCAAGTTGACTTGCAACATTTTCAAGTCGCTCCCGATGCGCAACTTATTACCGTCTTTCACGAACAATAACTTTTCAAGGAACTGACTAAGTGCGCCTGCTTCAGAATCAGTATTGAAATGCTTTACAGAAAACTTCGCCATGATCTCATCATTTTCTGAAGGATGAATTTCCACAGTACCGTGATCGATATGGATGATGATTTCTTCAATATCTTCTACAGATTTACTATCTGTATGTGTAAAGGAGACAGATTTGCTGAATGGTGCTTCGAAATCGAATTCTTTCACACGGTGTACTGCCGTATCCATAAATTGCATGAAGCGGTCACCTGCTGAGACGAATTCTTTGCGGATATCTTCGAAGAAAGCATCAGCTGAAGAGCTCTCTTCTGCTGTTCTTTGTTCAGATTCCTTACCCATGGCTTCCAGTAATTTCAATGCTTCTTCAGCTGTGATTTTACCTTCTTCAAGCATCGTTAGTATTCGTATGCGTTCATTTTGCATTTCCAGATTCCTCCTCGTTTTGAACAATCTTTGCAGCAACTACCTATTTATACGGTTCTGAGGAACAAAAGTTTCATTTTCTATTTCTTTACTACTTTTTTAATTTGTTCTTTCATCCGATTACGATCTCTTTCTAGGATGGTCTTCAAATATTTACCGGTGTAGGACTCTTCGACTTCTGCTATCGCTTCCGGTGTCCCCGTCGCAACAATTTCTCCGCCTTTGTCTCCGCCTTCCGGACCAATATCGATAATATAATCGACTGTCTTAATGACATCCAGATTATGCTCAATAACGAGAACGGTGTTACCGCTATCAACTAGACGTTGTAGAACTTCAAGTAACTTAGCAATGTCATGAACGTGCAAACCTGTTGTTGGTTCGTCCAAAATATAAAACGATTTACCTGTAGAACGTTTATGCAGTTCGGAAGCCAATTTCACACGTTGTGCTTCTCCACCTGACAGTGTCGTTGCTGGTTGACCTAATTGTACATAGCCTAAGCCTACATCCACAATCGTCTGCAATTTACGATGGATTTTCGGGATATTCTCGAAAAACACCACCGCATATTCCACTGTCATCTCCAGTACGTCCGCAATATTCTTTCCTTTATACTTCACTTCAAGTGTTTCTCGGTTATACCGTTTGCCATGACATACTTCGCACGGTACATATACATCCGGAAGGAAATGCATTTCGATTTTGATGATTCCATCTCCACGGCATGCTTCACACCGTCCACCCTTCACGTTGAAGCTGAAGCGACCTTTTTTATAGCCACGAACTTTCGCTTCATTCGTCATGGCAAAAACATCGCGAATATCGTCAAAGACGCCTGTATACGTTGCTGGATTGGAACGTGGTGTTCGTCCAATTGGTGATTGATCGATATCGATAATCTTCTCCAAATATTCCACACCACTGATACTATCGAATTTTCCAGGTCTTTGTTTGGAACGATTCAATTTCTGAGCCAATGTTTTATGCAATATGTCATTGACCAACGTACTCTTGCCCGAACCGGAAACTCCAGTAACTGCAATAAATTGACCAAGAGGGAACTCTGCATCAATATGCTTCAAGTTGTTCTCTGAAGCCCCCTTGACGATAATGCTTCGCTCATCACGTGGTCTGCGTTCAGTCGGAAGTGGGATGAATTTCTTTCCGCTCAAATATTGACCGGTCAGCGATTTTTTGTTTTTCATGACTTTCGCAGGAGTGCCAGCAGCTACCACTTCCCCTCCTGCCACACCAGCACCCGGACCTATATCAATTAAATAGTCAGCAGCCATCATCGTGTCTTCATCATGTTCTACAACAATCAGCGTATTTCCAATATCCCGCATGTTTTGTAGTGTGCCAATTAATCGATCATTGTCTCGCTGATGAAGTCCGATTGAAGGCTCATCGAGTATATACAAAACACCCGTCAAACGAGATCCAATTTGTGTAGCCAGACGAATCCGCTGTGCCTCTCCACCAGACAGTGTTCCCGCTGAACGTGATAAATTCAGATAGTCGAGTCCGACGTTCACCAAGAAGCCTAAACGTTCTTGGATTTCTTTTAGGATCATATCTGCAATTTGTGCGTCTTTCTCAGAAAGGGTTAATTGGTCAAAGAATTTCGTTGTTTCAACAATCGAGCGTTCCGTGATTTTCCCGATATGCTCGCCATTCACTAATACCGAAAGTGATTCAGGCTTTAAGCGATAACCTGTACAAGTAGGACAGGATTTTTCCGTCATATATTTACCCATCTGCTCACGAATGTAGTCTGAAGATGTCTCATGATAACGGCGTTCTACGTTGCGCAAAACACCTTCGAAATAAATATCGCTATCGCGGGTATTACCGAATTCATTTGTATAGCGGAAACGAATCTTCTCCTTTTTCGATCCTAGCATTAGTTTTTCAATATCCGAATCAGCTAATTCACTAACCGGTACATCCATAGGAATTTTATAATGCTTGGCAATCGTCTTCAGAAGTTCCGGATAATACTGAGAACTTGTTGGCTCCCATGGGGCAATGGCGTGTTCTTTTAGCGTTAGTTCATTATTTGGAATGACCAAATCTGGATCGACTTCAAGTTTCATGCCGAGCCCATCACATTCAGGACATGCACCGAATGGACTGTTGAATGAAAACATACGCGGTTCTAGCTCACCAATTGAAAATCCACAAATAGGACATGCATGATGTTCACTGAAAAACAGTTCTTCTTCACCGATTACATCGACAAGAACATTACCGTCAGCAAGACGTAAAGCGGACTCTAATGAATCACTTAAACGTGTTTCGACGCCTTCTTTCATGACAATCCGGTCAATGACGATTTCAATCGTATGCTTTTTATTTTTATCTAAATCTATATTATCGTCCAAATCAATCGTTTCACCGTTGACCCGCACGCGCACATACCCTTGTCTTTTAATATCTTCGAATAATTTGGCATGCGTCCCTTTACGTTCTGAAATAATAGGTGCCAAAATCTGAATTCGAGTACGCTCCGGCAACTCTATTACACGATCCACCATTTGCTGAATCGTCTGCGTTGAGATTTCAATGCCATGAAATGGACAATGTGGTTTTCCAACTCTTGCATACAGCAAACGTAAGTAGTCGTAGATTTCTGTCACTGTTCCTACAGTAGAGCGTGGGTTTTTACTCGTTGTCTTCTGGTCGATGGAAATCGCCGGCGACAATCCTTCTATAGAGTCCACGTCTGGTTTGTCCATTTGTCCAAGGAATTGACGCGCATACGCGGATAATGATTCCACATAGCGGCGCTGTCCTTCCGCGTAAATCGTATCAAACGCCAGTGAAGATTTTCCTGAGCCAGATAGACCAGTAAGCACAACTAGTTTGTCACGTGGAATCTTCACTGTAATGTCTCTCAGGTTATTCGCTCTCGCTCCCTGAATTACAAGTTCTTTATTTTTCATGCGAACTCTACCTTTCTGCTTTCAGTTCTAATACGGTATCGCGTAACTCTGCAGCTCTTTCGAAGTCCAACGCTTTTGCTGCGTCTTTCATTTCTTTTTCCAATTTAATTAGCAATAAGCCTTTCTCGTCTTTCGATAGCTTCTTGCCGTTGGTCACCTTTTGCAAATACGATTCCGTTTCTTCAGCCACTTGAGTAGCACGGATCAATTCACGTATCGGTTTGACGATGGTTGTTGGTGTTATACCATGTTTTTCATTGTAAGCTATTTGAATTTCACGACGACGTTCCGTTTCATCAATAGCTTTCTTCATGGAATCCGTCATTTTATCCGCGTACATGATGACGCGTCCTTCTGAGTTACGTGCAGCCCGACCAATTGTCTGGATCAACGCACGCTCCGAACGCAAGAACCCTTCTTTATCTGCATCCAAAATCGTGACCAATGAAACTTCTGGGATGTCGATCCCTTCACGCAGTAAGTTGATTCCGATCAGCACATCGTATGTCCCGACACGTAACTCACGAATAATTTCTGTCCGTTCCAGTGTCTTGACGTCAGAATGGAGATACTGAACCTTAATCCCAATATCTTTTAAATAATCCGCCAAGTCTTCTGACATCTTTTTCGTCAGAGTTGTAATCAAGACACGTTCATCTCGTTCAATTCGAAGTTGTATTTCATCCAATAAATCATCAATTTGTCCTTCAATCGGACGCACTTCAATGATTGGATCAAGTAATCCTGTAGGACGTATAATCTGTTCTACCATCTCGTCTGTATGCTCAATTTCATAAGGTCCTGGAGTTGCAGAAATATACATTGCCTGTCGAATATGCTTTTCAAATTCTTCAAACATCAATGGACGGTTGTCTAATGCAGACGGCAAGCGGAAACCATGTTCCACCAAGACCTTTTTACGCGCTTGGTCTCCATTGTACATACCGCGAATTTGCGGCAAGGATACGTGACTCTCATCTACTACGATCAAAAAGTCATCAGGGAAATAATCCAGCAACGTATAAGGTGTCGCACCTGCTTCACGCAACGTCAAATGTCTGGAATAGTTCTCAATACCAGAACAAAAGCCCATCTCCCGCATCATTTCTAAATCGTAGCGCGTCCGTTGTTCTAAGCGCTGCGCTTCTAATAACTTATCGTTATCACGTAAATATTTAAGCTGTTCTTCCAACTCGATTTCAATATTTTCAATCGCTTTAAGTAACTTCTCTTCGCGTGTAACGAAGTGAGATCCCGGGAAAATAGCTACATGATCACGATCACCGATGACTTCACCTGTTAAGGCATCTACTTCACGGATTCGTTCAATTTCATCTCCGAAAAACTCAAGACGTATACAACGCTCGTCACGTGCCACCGGAAAGACTTCGACTACATCGCCTCTAACACGGAATGTACCACGCGTGAAATTGATGTCATTGCGTTCGTACTGAATGTCCACTAGCGTGCGCAATAGTTCATTACGCGGTATTTCCATCCCCTTGCGTAATGAAAAAACCATGTCATTATATTCTTCCGGCGAACCAAGGCCGTAAATACACGAAACGGATGCCACAATCAAGACATCATTGCGTTCGAATAAAGCACTCGTTGCGGAGTGGCGAAGTTTATCAATTTCATCATTGATCGATGAATCCTTTTCAATGAAAGTATCTGTCTGTGGAACATATGCTTCCGGTTGATAAAAGTCATAGAAACTGACGAAGTATTCTACTGCATTATCTGGAAAGAACTCTTTGAACTCGCTATATAATTGGCCTGCTAACGTTTTATTATGCGCAATGACCAGTGTAGGTTTATTGATTTCTGTCAGTACATTGGAAACAGTGAATGTTTTACCTGTACCCGTTGCACCAAGTAACGTTTGATGTTTCTTACCTTCTTTAATGCCGTTAACAAGGCTATCGATCGCTTTTGGCTGATCTCCTTGAGGCGTATATGGTGCCTGCAATTGAAATGTTTCGTTCAAATGGTTCCACTCCTCTTCTTAAACACCTGTCCTTCTATTTTACCACAACTAGGGTTTTTTCTAAAGAAATAACGAACGTACGTTTTAAGCTAACTCTCTATGTACTTTATTGTACCCTTGTACTTTGTGAAAGAAACTTGCAGCAAGACATTCTATACAATAAAAAAAACACTGCTAGAATGTTGCCCTAGCAGTGCCTATGAAAACATTATTTTGTTTTAAGTTCATATCCGTTCTCTTGTGAAATGTCGAGTAATTGTTGTGTATACAGGTCGAATGCTTCTTCGTCATTTTGATCCAGCGCATCGTCAATCAATAGCATGATTCGCGATTGTGTTTGTTCCCAATGAATGTGTTGTAGAAACAGATCCCAATAGATTTCGTTCAGCAGCTTTTCCGCTTGGAGAGAAGTGCCTTTGTTACCTACCGCTTTCAAAAATTCAGCATATGAGTTGTTATTATTCATCTCTCTCACCCCTGATACCTTTTAGTAATTATATATGCAATAGAATACGAATTGCAACCATTATTTTAACTATTCGAACTTTTTAATCACTTTTGTGTAATTAGATCAACATTCACTAGGTACATATATCCGTGAAAATCCGTGACAGGATTAATTTTTTACTTAAGAAATGCCGATTACCTATCACTATTTCAACTTATCTACTGTCTAGCATCATATATCTTTCATTTGCTCTTTAGTCAATCGAATTGTTGCTTCCCCGACAATGAGTGCGATAGCTGCAATCAAGAGTGGTGTAACACTTAATCCGTACAATGGTAATGCCGCCAGTAATAGAATGATTGCTTGTAGCCAAATCAATTTTCTTACTAACAAACGAACCGCTTTGATTTGCGATTTTTCCTGTTCTTCAGGAAACAGCTGATCCATAGTGAACTCGAAGCCGCCTTCAAGTGCCAATATTAACTGAACAGCAGTCGCAAACGCCAATGCCCCTACAAAGATGAACGAGACGATCGGTATCGGTATTAAGAATGCACCCAACGCAGACAGCACCGTTAATCTAACCCACAACCAAAATGTATCATCTGTACGAATAAATGTCCGGACGATCAAGTAATTTTGTACATCTTTGCGCTTGAACGTAGAACGTTTCATGGCAATATTTAACCAGCTACGCTTACTTACTGATCCGACTAGATGCGGTACTTCCGTGAAGTAATTCGCAAATCGATAGAAACGCATCATGCGGTTTTGTTCCAATTCAATAAACTGCTCATATGGAAACGGAAACTGCTCTGCTTTTTTATCCCAAAACTTCGCATAGAGCATGGCGATCAAAATTCCGATAAAGATTGCAACCGAACTCCACGTAAGAGCGAAGTAAATTGTTGAAAATGTTAAAACCAGTCGAAGCACACGGTCCGGCCAAACGAAATCATGATTGGCCACTCGAACACTGTATTCAGTCCCTACAAACAATCCTTTAAACGCAATGATCAGCAATATCACGAGGAGATAATCAGTGCCTGCGCCCACTTCCGTTGCCTTTAATAAAGGCAATGCAATGACCATGGCAATCAACGGCAAAGGAAGTTGAGAAAACGTCGACCAAGTAATTGAACGTCTCATATAGCTCGGCAATTGGTTTTCCAATGGCAGGAAAAAGACAATATCTGCCGGCTTTAGTAACGTGGTCGGTGCAGCTTTCATTAACAAGAGAGCAATGACGACGGATACAATGAAGACTGATGGGAATGTAGCGGGCACTTCTTTCAGCCATTCACTATACGCATAGCCTCCTGCTCCAATGGCGAACATGAAGACGATAGCCAAATGTCCAGTGAATACATAGCGCATATATTTCTGTAATTCATTAACATAATGGAAGAACCGTTGTCCCCAAATCTCATGCATGTTGTTCATAGTCAGGTTCCTCAGTCATTGCAATATACAAGTCATCAAGTGTTGCATCCGGTCGTCCGAAGGCCTTGCGCAAGTCGTCCATCGTACCGTTCGCACGTACCCGTCCTTCGTGCAACAAAATAATACGATCACAATATTTCTCAGCTGTCGCCAAAACGTGAGTCGACATCAGTATAGAAGCACCGGCATTTTTTCGATCAATAATTTGGTCGAGTAATGCGCGAATCGCCAACGGATCTAAACCGACGAACGGCTCATCAATAATATATAATTTCGGTTCTACTAGAAAAGCACACATGATCATGACTTTCTGTCGCATACCTTTAGAAAAGTGAGCGGGAAACCACTTCAAGCGTTTTTCCATCCGGAACTCTTTCAGCAATTGTTCGGTACGGATTTCAAACTGCTGCTTGTCCAACCCATATGCCATCGCAGTCAGTTCCAAATGTTCTAGTAATGTAAGTTCTTCGTATAACACTGGAGTCTCTGGAATATAACTAAATGATTGGCGGTAATGTTCTTTATCACTAAACGTCGCACCGTCAATCTTAATTATTCCTTCGAGCGGATTCATCACACCGATAATATGTTTGATTGTCGTACTCTTACCTGCACCATTTAGTCCGATTAACCCGACCAATTCCCCCTCTTCTATTTGAAATGAAAGGTCATGTAAAACGGGCTTACGCGTATAACCACCTGTTACATGTTCTAGTTCTAGGATTGCCATTATTTTTCCCCCTATCTTCTTTTATTATTTTAGCAAAAAAATTGTAAAATTGCTTTATCCGCCTTCGTTAACTATCTGAAAATATGCTACAATACATCCAAACATGAAAGGATGTGTAGAAATGACCTCATGTATTTTCTGCAAGATTGTAGAAGGCACGATTCCAGGAGAAAAAGTATATGAAGATGATCACGTGATCGCGTTTATGGACATTATGCCTGTCACGAAAGGGCACGTACTCCTAATTCCAAAAACACATCGTGAAAATGTGTATGAATTAACTGAAGAAGAAGCTGCGAATTTATTTAAAGCGGCCCCAAAAATCGCTAACGCATTAAAAGAAGAATTTCAACCGTCCGGGATGAATCTATTACAAAACAACGGATCTTTCGCAGGTCAGTCAGTCTATCATTTCCATATGCATTTAATTCCACGCTATGATAAAACAGATGGTCTGAAAGTAGAATTTAACACAAAAGTAGAGCAGTTCCCGATGGACGTAGTATCTGAATTAGCTACTAATATTTCAAGACGACTGCAAGAATAACACGTCGAGGATGTAAAACAGAAGAGTACGGGACTATGTTTCATAACTTGAAATGAACTCCACTCTTCTATCCAATCCTCCCACCATTAGGACAGAATGCTTTTGTTTGAATAATATTTCATTCATTTTCTTGCTCAACTACGTAATAACATGCTTTAATAAAATAATAACTATACAAAAGGAGTGTTCTCTATATGAAAGCGTCCACATTCTTTATTGGTCTGGCAGCAGGTGCTGTCACTTCTGCGGTAACTGTTCTATATTCTACACCTAAAGCTGGCAGCGAACTGCGTGATAGTGTCAAAAATGCATCACTCGAATTGAAGGATAAGTTGAAAGATGTCAAAGGGCAAGTCGCAGATCTAAAAGATTCCGTAACCGATTTATCGAAAGAAGCAAAAGAACTTGTACCAGAGACAGTTGAAGAAATGAAAGTTTCCGTGGCAGACTGGAAGCGCTCAACCGAACATAATAAGAAACGTTTGGAGAAAGAAATTTCTGCGATCCAAACAGCACTGGATGATCTCGAGAAATCCATTAGTACTCGCTAACGCATTTCCATTTAGACATCAGTTTTTTACTTGCTAATCTTTGAGTGACCCATAGTAAAACAGCTATGAACTAGCTGGATTCTATGGGCGTATACACTCAAACTGATTTATTTTATTATTCCGTCTTCTCTATTTGTTGCTTTTTTGGTATAATAAATAAAAAGACTGAAAGAAAGCAGGTGTCTCGATGGCCGATCAACATATTTCACGTAAAGACGCCATGATCTTCAATCAGCGCGTAGCCCAAATGTCCAAGGCATTATGGAAAGCTGTAGAGAAGGATTGGCAACAATGGATTAAGCCGTATGAACTCAACATTAATGAACATCATATTTTATGGATCGCCTATCATTTAGAAGGCGCCACAATTTCAGACATTGCGAAGTTTGGTGTAATGCACGTCTCAACCGCCTTTAACTTTTCAAAAAAGTTGGAACAACGTCAGCTTTTGTACTTCTCGAAAAAAGATGATGACCGACGCAATACATACGTGACGGTTTCAGAAGAAGGCAAAGCATTACTCATCCAGATGAATGAAAATTACCATAATGAAGATTATAGCGTACTTCAAGGTTCTCTTCCTATTCGCGATATTTACGGTAAATTCCCTGAATTCCTTGAAGTTATGTCTGTATTACGTAACATCTACGGAGATGATTTCATGGATATATTTGAACGCGGTTTCCAGAACATTGAGAAGACCTATGTCGATTCGAATGATTACCTTACAAAATCTGAAGTAGAGTCATAACTACCTGCTCTTCACACAGTTTAGTTTTTTCCTTTTGATCATAAATTCTGCTATGATAGTACAGAAGCAGAAAGAGGAGGTCTAAAATGGTTATAGCGATTACCATTCTATTTTCATTGTTCTACTTATATCAAATTAATAAAATGACATTTGCTCTTTGCCAATCTAGAGAGATCCCAGAAGAAAAGCAGCCAAAGATTTATCGAACTGTAAACATTCTGATTACAATCCTCATTTTATCCTTATATGTAGAAGTGTTCTTTAGCGCCTGACACTATGTATGCCCACCCCCAGTACTGGAGGCAGGGCTTTTTTTAATACAAGTATGCCGCACCGACGATAATCAACAAAATGAACAACACAACAATTAAAGCAAAGCCTGATGAACCTGATCCGCCATGTGTGTAACCGCTCATGAAGGCACCCCCTTTCACATTGTATTCTATGCGAAAGTAGAAAAAAGCGGTTGGGCAGTTTGGATGTATGGAACCTTTTTGTTTTTCATACGTTATATGGTATAGTGTTTACTTAAAGAATATACAGAATCTATACTTAGATTAGGGGAGTTAATTACATGAAAAAGAAGATGTTAGCATTTACACTCGCAGCTTCGGTTGCAGCTTTATCCGCTTGTTCTGGCGGCGGGGATGAAAAGGTTATGACGTCTAAAGCAGGAGATGTAACGAAAGATGAGTTTTATCAAGAAATGAAAACATCTGTCGGTGAACAAGCTCTACAAATGATCATCTTAGAAAAGGTTCTGGATGATAAGTATGACGTAGACGATAAGCAAGTAGACGCAGAATTTGATAAAAACAAAGAACAACTCGGTGAAAACTTCGAAGCATTTTTGGCTCAACAAGGACAAACACCTGACAGCTTCAAAAAAATGATTCGTTTGAATAAATTGCAGGAAGCTGCATTGACTGACGGTATTGAAGTTTCTGACGAAGAGTTAAACAAACGCCTTGAAGAATCTCAATCAGAAATCAACGCTCGTCACATCTTAGTTGAAGATGAAAAGACAGCAAAAGAAGTAAAAGAGAAGTTGGATAAAGGAGAAGACTTTGCGAAAGTAGCAAAAGAATACTCTACTGATCCAGGTTCTAAAGATGAAGGCGGAGATCTTGACTGGTTCGCATACGGTGTAATGGTTCCTGAATTCTGGAACGCTGCATACGACTTAGAGCCAGGCAAAATCAGTGAGCCGGTTCAATCAGATAATGGCTTCCACATCATCGAAGTAAAAGAAAAACGCAAAGCTGAAGATGAGAAAATCTCTGATGAAAAGAAAGATGAAATTCGTCACGAACTATTGATGGAAAAGGCTGACGAAAATGAGCTATTAGCTAAAGTTTCGAAGCTAGTAAAAGCAGCAGATGTGAAAATTAAAGACGAAGATTTGAAAGCTTCACTTGATTTGTTCAAGATGGAAGAGCAACCAACTGAAGGTGAAGCTCCAGTTGACGTAGAAGCACCTGCAGAAGACGCTCCAGCTGATGATGCTGAAGTGGAAGTTGAAGAAGGTAAGTAATATATGAAAAAGGTCTGCCCCGGAAGTTTCAATTTCCGGTAGCAGACCTTTTTTTGTGTTTTCAATAGACTTTTAGTGCTCTTTAGGTCACTGTTCTGTTGTAAGTGCGTAAGTGACCATGATTACGTTTCTATTTAGCATGCCTAATAAGCGGCGTGCGGTTGTGGTTCTTGCACGTGCCTTTCTTTTTCCTGTTCGTCCAGGAGGTTGTGGTTTAGCTAGCAATCTAAGCGGCAAGTTCATTGTCCCCACTTCGGCGCTGGTGGATGGCTCTCGCGTTGCATCAGGTGTAGGGCAGTTCGTAGACTTCTTTCGCAAGCAATACATACTAGATATCATGATGTAGCTGATATATTTACTATTAGAACCACAACCAAAATACATACCACTTAGTAGCACAGGCACAACTGCGGGGTAGGCCGTGGCCAGGAGACAACTGGCAGCACCACCGCCAGCTGGCTCCTGGCTGGAGGCAATCCCCCACGTGCCTGTGCGGGTCTAGAAAACGAACACTCGCTAACTCCAATACCCAACAATCAATCGAGCAACGCCCCCAACAAAAGTCACAAAGACCTGCAGCCGCATAGTCTCTTCCGCCAAACGCGTTTGTTAGTCGGGTACTGTACGCTATGTCTTGCTTTGCCGCTTAAAACCACAACCAAAATAACTACCCCTCAGTAGCGCAGGCACAACTGCGGGGTAGGCCGTGGCCAGGAGACAACTGGCAGCACCACCGCCAGCTGGCTCATGGCTGGAGGCAATCCCCCACGTGCCTGTGCGGGTCTAGAAAGCAGACACTCGGTGACTCCAGTGCCCAACAACCAGTCGCGCAACGACCCCAACCAAAAGTGACAAAGACTCGCAGCCGCATAGTCGTTCCACCCTAGTTTACTCAAACGTAGGCTTGTAGAACGAACGGTTATCCAGCGGGAATACGCGCTCGGAGAACTCGCCTGGCGTAGTCTTCGACATCACGCGGTTCAGCATATTCATCTTCGCATCAATATTATCAATATAATGAAGAATCTCCGCTTCTTTCAACATTGGACGCTTCGGACTGCCCCACTCCTCTTTACCATGGTGAGACAACACCATATGCTGAAGCAACATCACTTCCTCACCGTCAATCTCCAACTCTTCTGCCGCCTTGGAAATTTCATTGACCATAATCGTAATATGACCTAATAAGTTCCCTTCAATCGTATACTGCGTACCGACTGGACCTGACAATTCGATAACCTTTCCGATATCATGCAAAATAATACCTGCATACAGCAAGTCTTTATTCAACGTCGGATATAGCTCCGCAATCGCCTTACCTAGCTTCAACATCGAAACTACGTGATCAAGTAAGCCAGATACGTAGTCATGGTGGTTCCTCGTAGCTGCCGGATACAACACGAAGTCCTGCTGATGCTTCTTCAGTAAATGACGAGTGACACGCTGGATTTGCGGATTTTTCATTTCAAAGAAAAACTGCATCAATTCATCTAGCAAGACTTCCTTGCTTTTTTCAGATGACGGCACTAAATCTGCAATTGTCACACCCTCATCTTCTTTTACAGGACGGATGGCTTTAAGTCGAAGTTGATTTTTCCCACGGTATTCATGAATTTCTCCACCTACTTTTACGATGGTCGCCCCCTTATATATCTGGGCTTGTTCTTCACCCGCATCCCAAAGTTTCGCTTCAAGATCTCCACTTTTATCTTGCAGAATCAATGTCATGAACGGACTCCCCTGCTGTGTGATGCCTTTTGTTGCCTGCTTAATCAATAAATACATGTCGATTGTTTCGCCGACTTGATAGTCAAGTAGTTTTTTCATCAGTGGATCTCCCCTTTTACTTTTGGTCCAATCTCAATTGTATGCGGTTCACTTAGCCATTTCGATTTCATTTCTTGATGGCAAGTAAAATACAGAAATTGATGAGTTGGCTGTAACTCAGTAAGTATTTCTATCATACGCGAAAGTCGTTCATTATCAAAGTGAACAAATGGGTCATCCATTATAATGGGAAACGGTGCGCGCTCTACTAATTCATACGCTAACGCTAGTCTTAATGAAAGATAGGCTTGCTCTTTTGTAGCTTGACTGAGCTCATTCATCATGAACGATTGTCCTTCAGCAGTGATTGCCTCAAAATAACCTTCCACTGTTAAACCGAGCGTTGCGTATCGATTCCTCGTTAAACGGCTGAACCAATTATTGGCCTGTTTGAGAACTGCCGGTAATTGATGTTCTTTCCACTCACTCATCGTCTGCCGAATCGACTCACGGACAGCTTTGCGGATTACCCATTGTTGCGTCATTTCTTCCAGCTCTGCTTTTCGTACTTCGAACAATTGCTGAAGCTCACTATACGTTTGACTGGCACCCATTTGCGAGATTTCATGACCTACTTTGACTTGCTCATCTACAAGTGCCTCCACTTCTTGACGAATCATTTGTAGGCGGTTCGTCGTTTCGCTGCGCTGTCGTTCAAGTTCCGGTATGGTCCATTCTTTTACTAATGGTTCCTTACTATATAAGGACAGCTGGGCTTCTACTTCTTTCAGCTGTCGTTTCAGCAATTGTGCATCTTGATCTTGCTGATACGCTGTGTAAAATGGCTCTTTTTCCGATACGCCAACCATATCGAACAAATTTTGAATTTCTGTTGCTGTCTTTTCCAACAACTCATGCGTTTCTTGTAATTGCTCTCGGATTACAAGTACTGTTTGTTGTTTGCTCAGATGCTTTTCTTGCAAGCTATCCTGACGAAGTAGTTCCTGGCGAATCCGTTCGAATAAACTTTCTTCCGCAACAGGTCCAAGCATATTTTCCACTTCTTGGGTCAGCGATTGCAATTGTTGCGTCGTCGTTTGCAAACGTTGCTGCCATGTTCTCTGATCTATTTCCGCATCCTGGAACTCACGCAGTAATCGGAAGCTCTCCTGAATATTACATGTCAGATCGAATGGTTCATCTTGCACCAATTCTTGCAACTTCTTCACCGCTTGTTGTTTCTTGTAATGAAGTTGTTCCATTTCTTCCGCATAATTCTGCAGTTTACGATCCAGTCTTTCAATCTCCGTTGACACTTGCCGTTGGTCGCGCTGTTGCCGATCATCACGCTCAGCCAATTTTTCAAGTTCTGCTGCTAATGCTTCATTATTTCGAATGAACGATTGCTGATCTGCTACAGAATCAGGTCGTTGTTTCCATAACCAAGCACCGACCCCCGCAACTAGTAGTCCGAGACCTGCGAACAACCATTGCTGCTGCAAGACACTATATGCCCCGATCGCTAGTCCAATGAGCAATATCACGATCGGAACCATTTGATTCGGTGCTTGCTTATTTCCCGCAGAGACAATGAATTTTGCCTCCGCAAGTTGACGTTGCAGTTGGGGCCATTTTGCTAGTTTCGCTCGCTCGGATTCAGTCAATCGCAAACGGTCATTACGTTCTTTTCGTTGCTCCGCTTCTTGGCGCTCATTTTCCGCTTCTGCCAACAGTCGTTGTAATGCTTTTTGTTGCTGATCCAGTTCTTTTTGTTCTTCAAGGATCGGTTCAAGTTGGCGTTCGCGTTGTATGGAGACGTCTATCTGCCTTATCGACAACTGCTGATCCTCAGTTAATCCTAAACGATTGCTGAACTGCTGTCGTTTCTTCTCAAGCAAACGAATTTCCTGTTCAGCAGATAGTCGCTCTGTACGCAAACGATGCCATTCCGCTTCTTGTGCCACCCAGCGCTCTAACTGCCGCCGCTCGTTGTCAGGTCGCAAATCAATTAATTCCGATTGCCACTTTGCCTGTTCTTTCTCTAGGCGTGTTTTCTTTAATTGCAATTCTGATTGTTTACTGGCCAATTCTTCATAACGTCGGATTCCTGCTGCCGGGAATTCATCCGACATATGAGAAAGTTGTTCAAGTAATTGATTGCGCTGTTGCTGCAGCGGAACGATTTGCATGGCGATTCGTTGTTCTTCAGATTGTTTATAAAGGCGATGCTCTTCCAACCGTAATGCTGCCACTTGCTCGTCGAGTTCTTGCTTGCGAATAGTCAGAGGTTCATACGTTGATAGCTTCTGCTGCTCTTTTTGCATTGCTTGTTCAAGCTCACGTATCTCAGCCATTTTTTTATTCATCGGTGGTATTTTTCCAGATTTTTTGAAGAGGCCACCCATTTCTTTCTCCATCTTCTTTTCCACTTTCCAAAGTGTATCGAGACCAGTCGTGCCGGAAGCAAGTAATGTACGGCTTAAATCATTTTCATCCATTTTCTCAAGATCTTGCAACTGGAATAAGGAGAAGGAGAAAATCGATTCAAAAGCTTGTCGATCATAACCTCTTAATAACCTCTTCAGTTCCTCTTCCTCTGCCATACGCCCATCTTCAAAACGGATTAAAACGTCACCTGAAGATTTTCCACGCACCCGTTCAATCATCCAATTACCGTACGCCTGATCTTCTATATAGAGACAGCCGCCATATTTACCACCTGTTTTCGGCTCATAACGCAACTCCTGTTGATTCTTTTGAGGAAATCCAAATAAAATATGAAGGATGGCTTGCTGAATCGTCGTCTTCCCCGCTTCATTCGGTCCATACAAAAGATTCATACCAGGTCGCAAATCAATTTCCAAATTCTCATGCTGACCGAATCCATAAAGAAGTATTTTACGGATTTTCATTTTAGCCCTCCTTCAACATTTCATTCTCCAGCAATGCGGTTGCCTGCTGTTTCAATCGTTCGAAATCTGCTGGCGTCAGTGCTTCTAAATAGCGACCGGCTTTATGGCTGTATACTTCTTTCACTAAGTCATTCCAGTCATCGGTTTCCCAAGATGAAATGGTTTTTTCCACCGGTCCCAGTAATGAATTCGGAACTACTGAATAACTATTTTTTGGCCATTCAATTGCTGAAATCCACACGAAAGGTTCCATAGCTTCATACTGTTCGCGCAAAATATCGAGCCATTCTGCTTCCGCTTTAGCCAAGTCTTTTGTAAGGCCTTCCGTATGCTCCATCACTAACTCCACGACGACACTACCAGTTTCAGCTGTCAGTTGATCAATCGCTTCCTGACAAGCAGAAATCCAGTCATCTGCGTATTCGATTCCTTTACACGAAACAGTCAATGTAGTGAATACAACATCGGATGTGGCTACAAATTTCATGGAATCATTAATAGGCGTCAACGAGACATCATAAAAACCTTTGAGACCTTGCTCATTGCGATGCCGGCCTTGAATATTGCCAGGGTAAACAATCGGCGGTTCTTGTGATAATACTTGGCGCTTATGAATATGTCCAAGCGCCCAGTATCTGTAGTGCTTATCCTGTAATTCACTGATTGTAAACGGTGCATACACAGCATGCTCAGCGTCTCCTGCCACACTTCCATGCAATAGACCGATATGTATTCCCTCACTAGCTTTAGGATATTGCCTAATCATCGATTCTTTAACATGGCGTTGCGGGTAGCTGAAGCCGTGTAAACAAATTTTTTCGTCACGAATCATCAATTGTTTTTGCTCTACTTGTTCAGAAAAAACATGTACATTTTCAGGCAATGAAACTCTAGTCCATCTGCCTGCCAGATGGTCATGATTTCCGTATGACAGATAGACCGGGATATTCACTTTTTGAAGTTGTTGCATACCTTGTTGGAAACGAATTTGCGCACGCAAGCTACGGTCTTCACCGTCATAAAGGTCACCAACAATGACAATGAAGTCCGGTCGTTCTTTAACTGCGTAGGCTATGAATCGGTCGAACGCGGCAAATGTAGACTGCTGCAGTCTGGCTAACTCGTCCGGTCCTGCTGAGGCCATGCCTTTAAAGGGGCTATCCAAATGCAAGTCGGCTGTATGTAAAAAACGTATGGGTTCCATAGGTTGCACCTCTTCCACGAATACTCGTTCCTATTTTACCATATTCAATCAATTGAGGGAAAGGTGGATACGTTGTGTTTTGGGGATTTGAAGTACAGAGATGTGCTCCCAATGCTTCACTTTTGCTCTAGGCATACTTACTCCGGGGGTCCCCAGCTGGAGCTTCAATCTCTTCACACTCACAACTCCAGTTACAATTGAACTTAAGTAAGTTAAAATACAACCTTAAATAACTCGCTATTGCCAATAAATGATTCACATCTATCCACTATAAAACTAGGATTGAAGCGGAAGCTGGGGCGACTCCTGGAGGATCAGCGTGCGCCTTGAGACCCCGCAGGAAGCGGAGCGGACGAGGAGGCTCAAGCCACGCCCTCCGGAAAGCGTCCCCAGCTGGAGCTTCAATCCCATCGCACTCAGTAATTACCTAACTCGGATATTTACGTTATGACTTTGACTGGACTTTAACTCCACACAAAAAACGCCCCAAGAAGCACTGTAACTTCTCGGGACACGTAAACCTATTCTTTTCCAAGCTGAATAGCCTTCTTCAAATCTTTCAATGAACGCGATGGCCCATACATCAAGACACCACCACGGTACACCTTCGCTCCGAACCAACCCAGGATGAAGATGGTCACAACCATGATGCCAATCGAAAGCAAAGGCTCCCATAAAGGCAAATCAAGCATTCCTACCCGTAGGAACATGACGAGTGGGGCAAAGAATGGTATGAATGACGCAATTTTCAAGTAGCCCAATTCTGGATTCCCAAGCCCAGTTGCCGCGATTATGAAAGCCGCAACAATCAACAACGACATCGGCATAATCATTTGCTGTACGTCTTCTGTACGACTCACTAACGAACCAAGCAAGGCTGCGAGTGTGGCATATAAGAAATAGCCGAGTAAGAAGAATATTACGGCGTAAACAAGCGTACTTACTTCTAGGTTTTCTAAACTGAAGAATGCGGATAGCTCATTTTTCTCTCCAGCGGAAGAAAGTGTATAAGCTAAAAATCCTGACACTGCATAGACTAAAATTTGCACAATTCCAAGTGATCCGATTCCAAGCACCTTCGCAAACATATGCTTAACCGGTGAAACGCTCGAGATAAGAATTTCCATCACGCGTGATGATTTTTCTGTCGCTACTTCCGTCGCAATCATCGATGAATAAATGATAACGGCAAAGTAAATGACGAACATTAATACATACACCAAGACACGAGCTTGGTTCAGCTCTTCCTCTGATTTTGCCGTTTCTGAGATATTATGCTTTTCAAATTGAATTGGCGCAAACAGCTCGGAAACTTGTTCACCGGATAAGGCGAGCTGATCAGCTTTCACTTCCGTTTGAATGTTCTGCAATGCATCTTGTAGAGCAGAAGGCAAGGACTGTTCAACTAAACTACCCGTTGTATAAGACGCGTGGATAGTTTGTTCAGCGTCAAAACTCAATTCCATAAACGCTTCGATTTCTTCTGACTTTACTTTCTCTGATAACTGATCTTGCGTTTTCTCCGTCAGCTCCAATGAAATGCCTTGTTCATTTTGCTGAAGTTGCTCGAGTAGGCGGTCAAACAAGACTCCACTCTCATCCACAACCAGTACACGATCATCTTCTTCACTTCCCATCATCTTACCGACCTTATCTATAATACTCGGTAAATTTGCGAAGAGGAAAATCCCTGCTACCATTATAAGCGTCGTAATGAAAAATGATTTCGTTTTAGCTTTTGTTAGGAAACTTTGTTTGAAAATAATCCAAAACTCACGCATGCCCTTCCCCCACTTTCGCAATGAATATATCCTGCAAAGATGGTTCTTCTATTTCAAACTGACGAATCGGTCCTTTTTGCAATGTAGCCTGCAACAACGTATGGGCCACTCGTTCATCCTCTACTTGAAAGACTGCACCTTCCAATGAATGATGAGCAGTCGTTACCCCTTCGATGCTTTCTAACTCTAATAAAGGGAAGTCAGCACGAATTCGAACATTCTGTTTGCCGAATGAACGTTTTACGTCACGCAACTTGCCACTGACCAGTTGTTTACCATGATGAATAATACTAAGTTGCTCACATAATTCTTCCACATGATCCATGCGGTGGCTCGAGAACAGGATCGTCGCTCCGCTATTACGGAAGTCAACAATCGCTTTTTTCAACATCTCGACATTAACTGGATCAAGTCCCGAGAACGGTTCATCCAAGATCAACAATTGCGGATCATGCAATAATGCAGCAATGACTTGTATTTTTTGCTGATTTCCCTTGGATAACTCCTCTACCTTTTTATTCGTATTTTGTGGCACTTCAAAACGATCCAACCAATGAAGTGCAGCACTTTTCGCTGCTGACTTTTTCATTCCGCGCAACTGTCCTAGAAAAATTAACTGATCTAGCACTTTCATTTTTGGATAAAGACCTCGTTCTTCAGGTAAATAGCCGATGAGCGGACTCGTCTCATACGATATCGTGCGTCCATTCCACGATATATTTCCTTCTGTTGGAGTTAATAATCCCAATATCATCCGGAACGTAGTCGTCTTACCGGCACCGTTCGCTCCAAGAAATCCGTACATCGTCCCTTCTTCTACCTTCAATGACAGCTGATCCACTGCTGTAAAATCACCAAACCGTTTAGTTACTCGTTCTAATTCTAAGGCCATGCACATCATCTCCTTCCATAATCTCTCTATCACGTTCTACGTTTCAACTGACAATATGTTTCACTTTTATAAATATTCATTTACTATATTCTAAACGTTACGTATCTTTTAGCACTTTAATTCACTGAATCATTATTCATTTTATTCATTTCATAGTATACTAAGTAAAACTTAATGGAGGCGATACAATGAAAACGTACAAACTTACAGCTTACGAAAAAGATGGTTCATTGATTACAGAAGAAACTTTCACTGCTGAATCCGATGATGCAGCAAAAGAACAAGGTCATCAGTTATTGACAGAAAAAGACCTGCTCGAGCGAACGCACCGCCTAGCTTCCCCTCTTGGTAAACTATTATTATTCCATACGTGAACAAATGACAAAATCTCCGTTTTAGGGGGTTTTGTTTTTTATACGATGATCATGCACCACAGAAAAGTGTATTGCGCACAGTTTTACAAATATTTATAAAAATAGCACAAGATTTTTCGGGGACTTTGTGATACGCTAGGGTCGTTGAGAAATCGTAGAAGGAAGTGACTCGTTTGAACATTGCTTTGATTGCGCATGATGAAAAAAAGGCTGAATTGGTCAATTTCACAATTGCTTACGAGAAGATTTTTGCTAAGCATACTCTTTATGCAACGGGCACAACAGGATTACGCATCATGGAAGAAACCGATCTTTCTGTCACACGACTCATGTCGGGACCACTTGGTGGCGACCAGCAGATGGGTGCTATGATCGCGACGGGTGAGCTTGATTTGATTTTATTTTTCCGGGATCCGTTGACCGCACAGCCACATGAACCAGATGTGAGCGCCTTACTTCGATTATGTGACGTCTATGGTATTCCTCTCGCTACAAATTTAGCTTCAGCGGAGTTACTATTGCGCGCTATAGAAAAAGGCTATTTCTCATGGAGAGAAACAGCCGCCAAGTATCAATAATTCTTCAAATATATTCATAGATATAAACGAGACGCGCAGTGTTCCTAGCGCGTCTTTTTGCATGCCATTTATTGACCTATAAAGCTCGGTTTTCTTTTCTCGACAAATGCCTGTACGCCTTCGCGATGATCAGTTGAGGAACGCATGGCTGCTTGTGCTTCGCTTTCAAGTTTCACTACTTGTTCGAGTTCTGCGATGCCCGCCGCATGGAGTATTTTCTTTGTTGCTGCCATGGCAGCTGTCGGGGAGTTTAGAATCACTTGTGCACGTTGTTGTGCCGTGTTCCAAGCTTCACCGTCTGCTACCGCTTCATCCACGAGTCCGATCTGCATTGCACTTTTCCCATCGAGTACTTTCCCCGACCAGATCAGTTGTTTAGCTCTGGCTGTACCTACGCGTTCTTTCAGGAAGAAGTGACCGCCACCGTCTGGTACGAGTCCGATACCGATGAAGTTCATAGCAATTTTACTTGATTCTTCCGCGATAACGACGTCGCATGCAATGGCGATACTGCAGCCAAGTCCTGCAGCCGCACCGTGTACGGATGCAATCGTGATTTGTGGCATGCTGTACATAGACAAGGCTAATCTTGACAAATCGACCATAATATCTTCCATTTTCATCGGACCATTCGGGTCTAACATCGCCTTGACGTTTCCACCGGCAGAAAATGCTCGACCTGCTCCCTTGAACAGTACGACATGTACTGATGAATTATCCTTTAATTGATCTACGATATCTGCCAATTCTTTCATCATGAACCCGTCTAACGCGTTCATCGTTTCAGGTTGGTTAAAAGTTACTGTCGCTAATCTTCCTTCAATTTCCACGTCAATCTGTTTTGTCAAAATTAATTCCCCCTTTATATGAATGGTTGTTCATTCATTACATTATACACAATTACCTGAGCATTTGCATAACTTTAACAAAAAATTCCCCCGACATTTTTTGCGAAGGGGGAATCAGCATTATTTTATAGTTTCCGAGGACGGAAATAACTCTTCTAAATACGCTATTTTCTTATCAATAGCTTCTTCAAATCCTAATATATAAGCGCCAGGTTCTTTCGGATTATGGAATTGCGTCAACTTGCCAGTTGCTGGTTCCATGAACTTGCTTGAGGCCCCGCAACCTAAACCGATAATGGTCTGTGCTTCTTCCATGATCAAAATATTGTAGAGACTTTCTTCACCGGGTTTTGAATACCCAACATTTTCAAGATTTCCTAAAATGTTTTTCTGGCGGTAAAGATAATACGGAATATATCCGTTATCGCGTGACCACTCCTCGCCACGCGTCATCATTTTCCCTACGGTTTCACGATCCGCTACTTGATACTTGTCTTTGTTGCGTGTCATTTCAGAAGCACGCTTGAACGACAACGTGTGAATCGTCAAAGATTCCGGCTGCATCTTTTCTGTTTCCGCTAATGAATGTTCAAATTCTTCAAGACCTTCATTCGGTAAACCGATGATTAAATCCATATTAATATTGCGCATTCCTTGCTCACGGGACAACCAATATTTATCGATCGTTTCCTGTACAGTGTGATGACGGCCGATTGCTTTCAATGTTTCGTCCGTATATGACTGGGGATTGACACTGATTCGATCGATCCCCCACTTCTTCAGTACTTCAAGTTTCGGTACCGTAATCGTATCGGGACGGCCGGCTTCCACTGTCACTTCACGAACATGTTCCATATAAGGGAATGACTCCATCATCGTTTGATAGAGCGCATCCATTTCATCTGCTTCAATAGACGTTGGAGTTCCGCCACCGAAATAAATTGTTGTGATGCGAATATCACGCTCTTTTAACCATTTACCTATCGCACGCATTTCTTCATGCAAGCCGTCGAGGAAAGTTTCTACCCGCCCACTTTTACGATGAATAGCATAGGCCGGGAACGTGCAATACGCACATTTTGTCGGGCAAAACGGAATGCCAATATATATACTCACTTCTTCTTTCAATGAATACAAATCTGGCAATGCATTCAGCTGAACGTCCGCAATTTCTGCAATCAATTCACTTTTCCGCACCGATACACGATGGCGTTGCTGAAGTAATTGCTTTGCTTCATCGATCGTATGACCGTCTTGCCGGTACATATGATACAACTTTGTAGGACGGATCCCCGTTAGAATCCCCCACTCTTGATTCATTCCTGTTGCTTGTTCCAACACGTCTAGCAATACGTGGGAATACATTCTCTTTCGCTGACGTAGCTGCTCGCGTTCATCTGTCTCTTTTACCTCTTCGGCAAAATGCGACGTATAGTGCGTACCTTGCCATTGAATATCCGCAGTTATACTTGGAGATTCTTCGTAAACTTCGGTAAACCGTAGATCAATCGCTGTATCATCCGCCTGCTCTGTAACTAGTTTAGACTGTTCGAAAAATAAATTGGCCAAATGTGTGAACATTCGAATCCAATCTTGGGGGAACTGTTGATTTACATATAATTGCTGCATCATTTTCTCCTACTCTCCATCTGTTAAAAAAAACCGGCCAAGGCCGGTTTCGATGTGTCTATTAATTAAAATCCTTCATATAAATCTGCAACTGGTTTCAAAACTACACGGTTTACTTCTTCAATCAACTCGCTAAGCTTCATTTCAGCTGTTAACATAGCTAAGATTTTCGGATCTTCTTGGGCAAGTTGGGCAGTTTTCTGTGCGTGCTCCAACTCGTCTCCTTCAATCTCCTCACCCGCCATTTGTTTCTGCTGTAAATTCATTTGGATTTCGCGGAAGCTTTCGAACAATGCAAGTGCTTGTTCGTCACTTTTCACATCGGCCATCGCTGTTTTCACCGCTACATACTCATCTGTCTTGCGTAAAGTAGATTCCAATTTGTTCATATCATCATAAATGTTTACTGACATACTATCTCCTCCTACAATCCATTTAGTGTAAGCGCAATAATTCCTTGCACAATTCCAATGATCCCACCTAGAAATGCGCCTAGAACTGTAATCATTTTAAACTCTCTGCGTGAAATGCCAAGAACTAGATCTTCTAGAACCGCCACAGGGAACGTGTCTACCTGCTCTTTCACCATTTCATCCAGTTTTAGCTTCTTTAACGATTGTTCAAGCTGCGCTTCTGCTTGAGCGAATAAAAAGTTGACAATCTGTGGTGTAACCTTAGCAGCCGTCCATGTGGAACCTTGTGGCCAATAATGTAACAAGCTGTGATCGAGTCTTTCATGTAGTGCCAATTGATTGAGTGCATATTTTCTCACTGAAGCAAACACACTATCAAAGTCGAATCCAGACGTCAACTGTTCCATCGGTTGTTGCTGAACGTTCTGCCATTCTTTCCAAATCAGTTGATCTAATAAATCTTTTGTTCCAGGTGCTTCTATAAATCGCAATGCTTCCCGTTGAACCTTGCCGACCAGCGACTCCGATTCTCCGAAAAACATATTGAGCATACCGCCGAATGTCCCTTTTGAAGCTAAGAAATCATCTATCAACTTTTGGAATGTCTGTCTTCCTTCTGCCGAATCAACAAATTGACTTGCGCGTCGTAGAACAAAGTCAGAAGCTAAAGGAATTTTTTCTTCAATTTGTTGTTGCCAACGAAGCGGCATGACTTCTTCTACAGTACCTGTTGTCACTTTTGCTTTCATCTCGTATAGCTGCTGGTCGATTAAAGTAACCAACTTGTCTTCCACTTGGTCTGGAAGTTTGTCGGCACCTGCAAGCTTGAGCCAGTCATTCAATGTCTTATCTGATTGCAAGATGTATTGATCCATTTTACTTTGGATAAACGTCTCTACACGCTTTTCCATCCCAGGCGTCAACATCTTTTTCCGGAACAGATCAGGTGTCAGCAAATAATTTGTCACCGTTTTACCAAGCTGAGTCGCCAATTCATTTCGGCGCTTAGGAATCAAGCCGGGTGTGAACGGCAAACGAGTTTTTCCAATGTATTTTGCTTCATGGGGTCTGAACAGCATCTTAATCGCCAGATGATTCGTTACTCCACCTATCAATGCGCCAATAAACGCCATAAACAAAATAGTCAGCACTATTTTCAATTGCTTCACCTTATTCCACTTGGTCTTCGTTCCAATTATAACAAAAACCAGCTGAATGAAAAGCAATTTGAGGCGGAGATTTCTGACTTTACATTTGATAGCCGTTCAGGTACGTTGCAAGTAGAGTATTACTTACTATGAACCTACGTTTTCACCTACCGCCAAAGGAGGCTTTCATTTCATTGAAGAAAGAAATTATTGATCACTTGGGAAGAACCGTTGTGTATAATTTTCCACCTAAACGAATCGTCACATTATGTCCTGGTATTACGGAGACATTATTCGGAATTGGACTTGAGAAAGAAATTGTCGGACGCACACGTTATTGTATTTATCCCGAACAAGCTAAGAACGTTCCCGCAGTTGCAGGAACGAAAGACCTGAAGTTGGAAAAGATACATGAAGTACAACCCGATTTGATTATTATGGAAAAAGAAGAAAACACAAAAGAGATGGTCGACATTCTTGCCGAGTTCTATCCGGTATATGTAGCAGAAGTACAGACGATCGAAGAAGCCTATAGAATGATTACAGATATGGGATCATTGACTGATCATGAGCAACAGTCCGAGTCGCTTGTTACGGAAATTAAGCAAGCATTCACAGAACTCCCTACTCTTCCTGCTGCGCGAGTTGCCTATGTCATTTGGCAAAAACCCTATATGGTTGCGGGCAAAGACACCTACATTAACTCGTTGTTGCAAAAACTCGGTTTTATCACGCCATTTGTCGAATCATCTGACCGCTATCCAGCTCTTACAGAAGAGCAATTCAAGGAAGCTAATCTCGACTTAGTATTGCTGTCATCTGAACCATATCCCTTTAAAGAAAAGCAGCAAGTTCAGTTCCAAGAAATGCTACCTGATTCAGCGATCCAGCTAATTGATGGCGAAATGTTCTGGTATGGGGTTCGGATGCTTGAAGGTGCTAAGTATTTCAAAGACTTTTCTTTCGACGTTTGATTTAATTTACTCCATTGAATATGGTAGACATTCGAATCGCATGCTCCATATCGTCATGTAACGCGATGAAAATCGGATCATATGCCTCTTCAAAAGGAATCGTCAGAAACATTTCCTTGCATTGCTCTACCGCTTCAAGTTCAGAAACTAGTGCATTTTTAGCCGATTCTTTCAAATTCGTACAAGGCGCTGGCTTTTTCGGATTTGGCACAAACTCGTTCGTCATTATATAATGCAACTGCTGGAACATTTCGTAATGACTTTTTTCATCCTCATACGCATGGCGAATAAATTCCTGCCATAGCAAATCATTCGTCAGTTGATACATGGACTTATAATAAAAATACGACTTATACTTTTCCTCGACTGCATTACGTAGTTGAGTAACAAACACACTCTCATCCTTTCGTTCCTTTTGGTCAGTTTATGAAAGGGACGAACAGGATATCACTAATGGAACGATAAAGGAGAAAACAACATGCTACAACATTTCAGTTACAAAAAAATGTTTGAAGACACTGATCTACCAGGATGGACCATCTCTTTCTATTACCAAAACAAACAATACAAAGGCGACTACCATAAAGACGGAACAATCCATTGGACAAACGGCATACCGCCAGATGAAGAAAAAGTCTTACGAATGGTTCATGACCTTATGACTTTCCACGTCTATGAATGAGATCCACTTAAACCGACCATCCTCTAACTAGAGGAGGTGCTTTTATGGGCAACGAACAATCAAAAGGTAAACAACAGTTAGAAAAAGAGCGTTTGAAGTTACAAAACCAAAAGACTGAAAACGTCTTTGAAGACAAAAGCCGCATCCCCGACGAACAAAATGCTTTTAAAGAAACCCAACCCAAATACGGTGAGTAACAGTTTAATCTAAGACTGAAGACATTTTCCTTGTGCAAAGGACTTGATCTTCAGTCTTTTTTAAACGTTTTATAAAATTTGTAAAACAACAAAACTAATCATAAGTCGAAGCTAGCTTAACCGTGTGGCGGTGTTACCACGTCCCCTCCACTCTTTAGTTCGACACATTATGTACCTCTGGAATGATTTTTTTCCCTTCTGTAAGCAAATCGAATTGTAATTTCTCTATAAATAAATTATTATAAAAGATAACTAACTTTACTTTACAGGAGGTGTACGCTTTGTTCTTTTCCCTCATCTGGGTTAAGCGCGAAGCTATTATTTGGATATTGCCATACGATTGGCAGCATTTGCTGCCTTGATCGCAATCACCGCTTTTTTTGTTGCGTGTGAATTCGCAATCGTGAAAGTCCGCTCATCGCGTCTCGACCAATTAATCGATGAAGGTAATCAACGCGCGGTTCTTTCAAAAAAAATTGCCGATAACTTAGATGAATATTTATCCGCTTGTCAGCTCGGAATTACGATTTCGGCACTTGGCCT
Organism: Sporosarcina ureae DSM 2281; assembly: GCF_000425545.1. Lineage (GTDB taxonomy): Bacteria > Bacillota > Bacilli > Bacillales_A > Planococcaceae > Sporosarcina > Sporosarcina ureae. The sequence goes on from NZ_AUDQ01000009.1 coordinate 99,399, forward strand.
AGGTATGCTCGGGGAACCAACAGTTCGCATGATGCTAGCTCCCGTTTTTGACATGTTTACGCTCGATGCCAATGTCGAAACCATTCTTTCATTCACTATCGCTTTAGCGATCGTCACCTATTTGCATGTCGTGGTAGGAGAACTAGCTCCAAAGACCATCGCATTGCACAAGGCGGAAGAATTATCCCTATCCCTTGCCGTCCCACTGAATCTATTTTACCGTCTTATGTACCCGATCATTAAAGGAATGAACGGATCGGCACGTCTTGTTACACGATTGCTAGGCTTCAAATCCATTTCCGAACTAGAAGTAGGTCATACAGAAGAAGAATTGCGCATTATCTTATCCGATAGTTTACGTAGCGGTGAAATCAATCAAGCAGAGTACAAATACGTCAATCGTATTTTCGAGTTTGATGATCGAGTCGCTAAAGAAATTATGCTTCCACGAACAGAAATGATGACAGTCGATAAAGATATGACGTTATCCGAAGTGTTTGAATTACTAGGCGTAGAACAGTTTACCCGTTATCCAATTATCGACGGGGACAAAGATCACGTGATCGGGCTTATCAACATGAAACATTTACTGACGGCCTATATTAAAGATCCGTCAAATGGCAGTAAATCGGTCACCAATTATATGCAGCCAATTATCCGAGTGATTGAAACGATTCCAATTGGAGATTTACTCTTAAAGATCCAGCGCGAACGTATTCATATGGCTGTTTTATTGGATGAATATGGAGGGACTTCAGGTCTCGTCACTATTGAAGACATATTAGAAGAAATTGTTGGCGAAATCCGCGATGAGTTCGACATGGATGAACTACCTGAACTTCAAATTGTGGGTCCAGACCATTATATTTTAGATGCTAAGATGTTGATTGAAAACGTCAATCACGCATTAAATATTGAAATTCTTGAAGATGATATCGACACGATCGGTGGTTGGTTCATGGATCAACGCTTTGAAGCTATACAAGGAGAAAAGATTATTGAACAAGGATATGAGTTTACTGTTAAAGAAGTAGACGGTAATCACATTCTTTATCTAGAAGCTAAAAAGCAACCTCCCGACATCGCAACCAATGAGGCTACCGATTCGTCCAAATAAAGCTTTCCTGTTTAAACGGGAAAGCTTTTATCTATTATCTAATTATAAGGAGATGCTCCATGAATAAAAAACAGGAAAACTGGCTCCTTTCCATATGGACCGTCGCACTAATCGCTACTCTTGGCTCTTTGTATTTTTCAGAAATCAAAGGTTACATACCTTGTACGATGTGCTGGTATCAACGGATTTTCATGTATCCTATTGTATTGATCGGTTTGATCGCACTCATTCAGAAAAATATTTCAATTGCCTGGACTACGGCTTCCCTCGCTTTTATCGGCGGTTGCATTTCGCTTTACCACTATGGTATTCAGAAACTGGCTTTTCTACAAGACAGCGCTCCTGAATGTGGCGGGGCTTCTTGTACAGGTGCTTACATCAATTATTTCGGATTTATCACGATTCCTTTTCTTGCATTGATAGCATTCGCTTTTATTTTCATCGCAAGTCTTGTAATCTTGAAACAGACAAAGGAGTGAAACACATTGAAAAAATTATTAGCCATTGGTGGAATTATAGTCGTGATCTTCGTTTTGATCATCGTCCTTAATAATAAATCCAATGAGACAAAACTGGCTGACAATCCGTACGGTACAAATAATCTACAACAATCCACAATTGATTTATTAGACAATGAAAGTTATCAGAACGTCGCACTTCCTGAAGATATCTTCAAAAAAATTGAAAGTGGCGAACCAACAACCGTTTATTACTTCAGTCCGGAATGCCCGCACTGTATGGATATGACTCCGCGTTTAATGCCGATTGCAGACGAATATAATGCACATGTCTACCAGTATAATTTGCTTGAGTATGGAGATCAGATAAAACCGGAATACGATATTACAGCATGGCCTGCACTAGTCCACTATAAAGATGGAAAAGAACAAGGCAGAACAGTCGGCTCACAGCCTGACGATCAAATAAGAGCATTCTTTGATGAATTCGAAAGCAACTAAGGAGACTACGTAGATGACAAGTTTTCATTATACAACTCAACAACCCGGTGAAACGATTGAAAAATTACTGAGAGAACAATGGCAAGGCGGTAAGAAATCGGTTCATCAAATGCGCATGGATAAGAGCGTAACGGATTCGGAAGGACAACCAGTGGAATGGAAAGAACCCCTCCCCGAGGGCACGGAACTGATCTTCGGTTTCTCTGAGGCACAGTCCGACTACAAACCAGAACCTTCCGACTCCTTACGTGTGCTATGGGAAGACGAGCATATACTTGCGGTACACAAACCCGCCGGAGTGTCCGTACATCCAGAACACGTACCTGGTACTGGCACATTGATGAACGAAGTCATGGGCTATATCGATGCAAAAGGTGGCAGCTATGCAGAGCATATCCACCGCCTAGATCAACACACGGCTGGAGTTTTGCTTATCGCAAAACATCCACTAGCAAAAACTATGTTCGATCGGATGTTGGAACAGAATCAAATCGAACGATATTATACGGCTGAACTTGAAGGCCAGCTAAGAAAACCGCGTGGCACGATTAATATGCCAATTGGTAAAGATCGCTATCATGCCACTAAGCGCAGAGTATCACCATCGGGCCAATCGGCAGTCACGCATTTTAAGGTGATTGAACGTAAACCGGATACGACACTTGTTGAAGCTCAGTTGGAAACAGGCCGAACACACCAGATTCGTGTCCACTTCTCTCATATGGGTCACCCCGTAGTTGGAGATCAGCTGTATGGCAGCGAGACAATGGCAAGAGGACCATATAAGCTAGTTGCTACAAAGGTCGCTTTCACACATCCTATTACGTCAGAGTTGATTGTAGTGGAAACTGAATAAAAAAAGAGCTGTCCAGGAGGTCGTAGAGACCACTGATGACAGCTCTTTTTCATTCCTGTTTTATTACTTGGAAAGTTGTTCGTGAAGTATAAAGAGACTTGTAATCTGGTTAGCATTTGAACTTGATTCTAATTAAGCCAAAGACAAAAACAATACTCACACTAACGACAGTGAGTGAGCTATTTCCTTCAATTCCCTCCTCGTAGACACCCTACTTTTTGCTATCAAACCTAACATTGCAAAAAAAGAATCCCATGGAGTATGCTGACTTCTAGGACATTCAAAATTTATCACTTCACTAACAACAGCCACATATCGTGGTCTAAACAGTTGTCCACCTCTTTTGCATCTTGACCCCTTTACCTCAATAGCTCCACTTAAAACGAGTCTGGATCCATACCTGTCCGTTCATCACGGTTTAACGCGTTGATCATCGACATATCCGTAAATGTTAATTCAAAATCAGCTACCTCACAATTTTCGTGAATACGGTCAAGTGACACAGACTTTGGAATGACGATCAAGCCATTTTGGATATGCCACCTGATGATGACCTGTGCTACAGTCTTCCCGTGCTGTGCAGCGATTGCAGTGAGTGTTGCATCTTCAAGAATTTGCCCTCTAGCTAGCGGACTCCAAGAAGTTACCGCAATTTGATGCTCACTGCAAAACTGCCGCAATGGCTCTTGAGTTAAACGAGGATGGAGTTCTATTTGATTCACCATAGGACGGATATTGGCAAACGTAAATATCTCTTGTAAATGAGCTTCATGATGATTCGAAACACCAGTAGCCCGAATCAATTTTTCATCATACAGTCTTTCAATTGCACGATATGTATCCACATAACTGTCGGCAACAGGCCAATGGGTCAAATACAAATCTAAGTAATTCATGTCCAATCTAGTTAACGAACGTTCGAATGCGCGCAGTGTTTCATCATATCCTTGCTCATCATTCCATACTTTCGATGTCACAAATAAGTCTTCACGTGCGATACCAGAGTGACGGATTGCTTCCCCCACAGTTTGTTCATTATCATAAATAGATGCTGTATCAATTGCGCGATAGCCTAGTGAAACCGCTTTCTCGACGGCTTGCATGGTCTGCTCAGGTTCTGTCATTTTATACGTACCTAAACCGAACTGTGGCATTTGCACACCGTTGCTCAGTGTAACCAGCTGATCAAAAATCGTTGACATAAAAAATCCTCCTTTATACACTCATAGGGTAATTGTACATTATTTCACAGAATTTACGAATGCTTTTTCAGTATAACAGGTTGATTTCTTCTGTAAAAACGAATATTATTGTCTATGGACTTTATTATGTTCGTAATATAAGGAGAGATTTCACAGTGTTCCAATTAAAGAAGAATCAAACGACTGTCAAAACAGAACTACTGGCAGGGATGACCACTTTCCTGACGATGGTCTATATCGTCATCGTTAATCCCATTATTTTATCGGAGGCCGGTGTCCCATTTGACCAAGTCTTTTTAGCCACTATAATAGCTACTGTCATCGGTACACTTTGGATGGCCTTATTCGCTAATTACCCAATCGCTATTGCACCAGGTATGGGGTTGAACGCCTACTTTGCTTCAGTCGTCATAGGGTCAAACGGTCAACTGGACTATTTATCAGCTTTTTCTGCGGTCTTTATAGCAGGTCTGATTTTCGTATTATTATCAATGACTTCTTTCCGGGAAAAGCTAATAGAAGGAATTCCCGAAAATCTTAAACATGGTATTACAGCTGGAATTGGATTGTTTATCGCTTTCATCGGGATGCGATTATCGGGATTAGTAGTTCCTCATGAGTCCAACATCGTACAGCTAGGTGAACTCACCTCGCCTGCCGTATTACTGACTTTGTTCGGATTGCTCGTGACGATTATTCTTATGAATCGCAATGTCTACGGGGCTATTTTTATAGGTATGATTGCAACAGGTATCGTCGCCTTCTTCACGAAGCAGTTACACTTCGATGGTGTTGTAAAAATGCCTCACCTGCCTGAAGGAATTCTTGTATGGAATCCTGTACAGGCCATGGAAGATGTAATTTCATACGGTTTATACGGTGTCGTACTATCATTTCTACTCGTTACTTTATTTGATACGACGGGAACGATGATCGGCGTAGCCAAGCAAGCAGGACTCATGAAAGGTAATTCTTTACCTCGTGCTCGCCATGCGCTTCTAGCCGACTCAGTAGCCGCCACAGTCGGCTCAATGGTCGGAACTAGCCCTACATCCGCTTACGTCGAGTCGTCCTCTGGTGTAGCCGTAGGCGGTCGTACAGGGTTAACTACATTAACGGTTGCCGTGCTATTCATAGCCGCTGCGTTTTTCAGTCCGATCGTTAGCGCCTTATCTGGCGTCGCAGCCATTACGGCACCTGCTTTGATCATTGTAGGTAGTTTGATGATCGGAGCGGTAAAAAATATAGACTGGGATTCATTCGACGAATCGTTCCCAGCATTTCTAGTTATTTTAACGATGCCACTTACTTCAAGTATTGCGACAGGTATTGCACTTGGGTTCATCACATACCCGTTACTGAAGATTACAAAGGGGCAAGGTAAGTCAGTTCCTGTGTTGATGTATATCTTTGCGGTATTGTTCACCTATCAGTTGCTATTCCTGCCTCATTAAGATTTGTTAGTAACCTGTCACATAAAATGACGAAGATTATTTCATTTATATATTTTTTACGGTATACTGTATGAAGGACTATCGATTTCATAGGAGGTACAAACAATGAGACTAATTCTAATTATGGCCGTTTGTTTTGCATTCTTATCTGCAATCTTGACTGGCGGATATGAAAATAAGCCAGGCGAATCAAAAACGAATCAAATGAAGTAAATAGAAAGGGATTGGCCATGAGCCAATCCCCTTTTTTTATACATTACGTTAAATGTGCAAATCTCTGTTGACGAAGCGCTTCATAGATTAGAATCGCAGCAGTATTCGACAAGTTCAATGAACGGATATGCTCATCGTTCATCGGAATACGCAAACAACTTTCTCTATACTGCTCCGTTATTTCATTTGGCAATCCGGTTGTTTCTTTGCCAAACACAAAGAAAATATCCTTATCGGTATCCGAATAATCAAACGTGTCATAGCTCGTCTCTCCGAATTTTGTAATGAAATAAAACTCGCCCTCAGGATACGCGTCTATAAACTCTTGAATTCCATCGTGATACGTAATATCAACATGCTCCCAGTAATCCAGTCCGGCACGTTTCAACATTTTATCTTCAGTAGAAAAACCAAGTGGCTTGATTAAATGGAGAGCAGTATCGGTACCCGCACACGTACGGGATATATTTCCTGTATTCGCGGGAATTTGTGGTTCGAATAATGCAACGTGAATCGTCATCTTACTACCTTCTTTCAATTAATATGCAGCTGTTCTAGAGCCTGCTTAATTTCACTTACCACAAACTCATCTTCTTCTATAACCAAACATTCTTTCAGCACCTCTTGTACTTCTGTCGTTCCAATCTCCCCAAGTGCCCATGCCGCTGTTCCTCTAATCATCGGTCGCGGATCTTCTTTTATTAATCTCGTTAGTTCCGGTATCGCCGATTCATCTTTAAAATGAGCTAATGCAATGAGTGCATTTCGCTGAATCGGATTTTTCCCACGCCAAGAGCCCGACATATGACCATACTGCTCTTTAAATTGACGATTGGATAAGGACAATAGTGACAGCAACAAAGGTTTAACGAGCTCGGGCTCAGGCGTAAATGACAGTTGATGCTTGTGATTCATTCCTTTGTTTTTTGGACAAACCGTTTGGCAAGTATCACATCCATATAACCGATTCCCGATTTTGTGTCGGAATTCTTCAGGTACAGGTTTCTTTGTTTGTGTCAAAAATGCAATACAACGCTGGGCATCTAATTGTCCAGGCTGTACAAGCGCACCAGTCGGACAAGCATCCAAACATAAATTACAGTCTAGACATTGATCTTCCATCGGCTCATCTGGTGCAAATGGCAAATTCGTAATCATCTCGCCTAGATAAACGTAGGATCCGAACTCCGGCGTAATGATTGAACAGTTCTTAGCCGACCAACCGATACCCGCACGTTCTGCTACTGCACGATCTACAAGTTCTCCTGTATCTACCATAGAACGAAGTCGCGCATCGGGTACCTTAGTTAAAATGAATAATTCCAGTTGTGCTAGTTTATCACGCAATACGGTATGGTAATCTTCACCCCAAGAAGCCCTGCAAAACATACCACGACGTTCCCCTTTTTTCCCACGGGGACTGTCTGACATTTTCGAAGGGTATGCAACTGCTATAGCAATAATACTCTCTGCTTGATCTAGTAATAATAAAGGCTCCGTTCGTTTCTCTATATCCGGCTCTTCAAAACCGGATTGATAGTTCAATCGTTGCTGTTGTTTCAGACGATCTTTCAATTTCACAAACGGGGCTGCTGTCGTAAAACCAATTTTGTCTATTCCAATGGACGCCGCAAACGTTTGTATTTCATGCTGTAACTGAGCGACATTCACCATTCCCCGCCTCCCTTATGATAAGATGAAGTAAAATTACAAGCAGGTGATACTGATGCAACTTACTATTGATTCTTCTATATTCACGAAAATCCCTGATTTTAAATTAGGCTTAATCTATTATAACAAAACAATCGTCTCTGCATCACCTCAAATGCTAAAAGGACGATTACAATTATTCCAAGAACAACTATATTTCGAGCTACTCGACAAAGATTTGACAGATTTCAACGGTCTAGCGGAATGGCAATCCATTTGGACAACTCTCGGTGCAGACCCATCGACTAAGCCGCCAGCTCTTCAGTTACTCTTACAACAGATCAAAGATCGTCGCTATACATCGTCCTTCCATAGTGCAGAAGATCTGAACACTTTCTTTTCCTTGCAATACGAAATCCCAACAGTTATTTATGATGCTGACAAAATAGCGGGAGATATTATGTTGTCTGTCGGCACGGCTGAGGACGGCTACGAAGGATTGAATAATCAATTCAATACCTTTGAAAACATCTTACTTCTAAGCGACGGATACAGTCCGTTTGGTAGTCCATATGTTGATTCAATACGAACAGCCGTAACAGAGGAAACCGAAAACATCATTCAATTGCTTTTCATTCATCCTTCGCTAGATAACGACAAGGCTCAACAATTAGCTGAAGCTTGCGGGAAAATGTTCACCAGCATAAATGGTGGCAACTATCAGAGTTCTGTATTGAATAGTAAGAATCCAGACTTTATACTAACAGACGAGGTGAAATCATGAACATTACATTAGCTGAAGGTATTAAATTAAAAAGTATCTTATCTAAACAATTACGTGAACTGGAAACAGAAGCCCAACGAGTCGCTTTCATAACGGTTGAAAAAGGTGCACCACGTCCAATAATCAGCCGAACATTAAAAGACGTAGAAGCCGAGATGGAACAAGTTAGACTAGATCAACGCAAACTAGATTATCTCATCTACGTAGCAAACAGCACAAATACAGTAGAATTCGAAGACAAACAACTATCATTAGTTGAAGCCATTGAACTGGCTATCCAATTGCGTGCAAAGTCTTCTTACTATAAACAATTCTCTTTAGCGAGTAAAGAAGAAATACAATATGGTTTTGCCGAATCCACTACGATTTATCGTGTAGCATTATTTGATCCAGAAGAATATCGACTGAAAGCACAGCAAGCTGAAAAAGCGGCACACCAGTTATCGAATCGAATTAACATGAAAAACTATACAATCGTTCTTGATTTTGATGGCGCTAACTACTTTTAACCTCAAAAAGGTGAGACTCCTTTTTGAGGCATAGAGTGGGGAATATGAACTCAAACTTGCTGAAACCAATTACTTGTTACCCTTTACACATTGACCAATGACCTATTACCAACTATGTCCATGGCAATGAACCCTTAATAAGTAACACCCTTTCATATTTCTCCTCTATGGCCTGCTGCCTGTCATTTTGACAGGCAGCAGGTATTTTTATAGCTTTTCATTGTACAAAGAGGAGGGCTAGAGCTAGCCAGAAGTAACATGAAGATTAGTTCATGTTAAGTAAAAACACTTGCGTTATGAAGTGGTTGAAGTCTCGCTTTTGGGTCTATATACGCTTTCGCATGATTCACGGCTATAGGTGCTTCACCTAGGCCTGTTGCAATGAACTTCACTTTTCCATCGAATGTCGTAACATCCCCTGCTGCACAGATTCCCTCAATATTGGTTTCCATTCGTGTATTGAACTTGATAGAATTTCGTTCCAATTCAATACCCCATTGTTGCAACGGACCGAGCGAAGTACTATTTCCATAATTAACAATAAGTTGATCAGCCGCTATTCGCTATTCATTGCCATTCCTTGATGCGAGTACAACTTCAGTAATTTCCCCGTTCGATCCTTCAATTACTTTCACAGAAAGCGATGTTTTCACATCTACCTTTGATTGCATCAGCTGATTCACACTAGTTTCATGTGCTGTAAAACGCTCTCTTATGTGAACGAGCGTAATGCTAGATCCTCTAACATCAACGCCGCCACAAACATTGACTTTCTTATCATTAAAAAAGTCATTCATTAAATAGAAAAAATAAGAATTAAATCAATTAAACTTTAATACTTGCATATGCAAGTAATTAGGATAGGGGGTGAGATTTTGAAAAAAATAGATGCTATTCTTTTCTCTGTATTCATGTCAATATTCATGAGTGTCCCAATGTCATTTGTGATGACTGCTGTGAATGTTGGTTTTACTAGTGTTTTTATAAAAGCGTTTCTAGGAAGTACAGTAATTGGGACAATTGTTGCAATTCCAGTAGCTTTTTTGGCCATGCCAATAGTGGGTAAACTTGTAGCTTTAATTATGGGTAAAATCGAACGGAGGATAGTAAATGAATGAATGAATGAATGAATGAAAATGATGTATACAGACGCGAAGATCTACCAGGCTTTATTATTAACCAAACAGCAAAGTTAATAACAGATTTATTACATAAAAACTTTATATTAGCCAATCAGGAGATTACACCAGAGCAATGGATCATTCTCGATGAACTATGGTCTAATGACGGTTTAACTCAATTGAAAATAGCGCAAGCCAGCTTTCGTCAGCAAACCAGTACGTCAAGAATCATTGATAATCTAGTGAAAAGAGATTTGGTATATCGTTCCCCAAATCCTTTAGATAAAAGAAGTAATCTCATTTATTTAACAAAAAGAGGAAAGGAATTGCATCAATCGTTAATTAAAACAGTCAAACAAACAATTGCCTGCAAGTATTAAATAAAATTTCAGCTACTATTTCTAATAAGTAGTTGTTTGTTGTACATCATCAAATTAGGAGTGGTTACAGTTGGGGATAAAACTTATTAAAATATCAAGTTTATATTTTGTAGTTGGTGTTGTATTAGGAATGGTCATGGGAATGGCAGGTTTGTATCAATTTATATCCACCCACGCACATATCAACTTATTAGGATGGGTTTCCATGACGCTATTTGGTTTGATTTATCATTCTTTCCCTAGTATCACCCAGAATATATTAGCAAAAGTTCATTTTTGGCTTCACAATATTGGATTACCAATTATGTTGCTTGGTCTGATTGCTTTTGGTCTAAGGTACAACGCAGTAGGTATTCCATTGATGAGTATTGGCGGAGTACTAATCGTTATTGCTACTATCATTTTTTCTATTAACTTGTGGAAAAATTTACATCAACCGACAAATTAATTTCGGGTATTAGCATGTACCTCCAAACGTAAATTGGCCGACTAATTAGTATAGGAAGCGAGTATTCATGGACGTTCATTTCACTTACCTTAGTTAGAAGGTGGCTGTAAGAATCCCCAGTAGGAATTGAGTCCGAGAGCTAGAACCCGCTAATCCAGCTTGAAAGATAGGTCAGATTTTAAGCGTTTTACTAAGTCCTTGATGGTCGGAATACGTTCGATATAACGCGATTGCATTCACCATCATTTCTCCATGGCTACCACATAGGCTCTGTTGCCGTATAATAGTCAAAGGGAGTACCTCCAGTTTTTTGGGTGTTTTAGTTGACTACCATTATACAAGACTTGGGGAGGTACTTCTTTTTTGATGCCTTGAAACCAGTGGGAGCCAAGGGCTGGGAATTATGGAATTCATTTAAGTACCTGAAATTGAATTTCAAGTTCCAACAATTTTCTTTCCTCTAGGCTGTTTACTATTAGTATTCGGTTCCAAAGTAATTCCTATTGTGTCAAATGAATTAAGTTTTGACATGTCAACTGTTAGGACACCGTAACCTTCCTTATCTGGTCTAAAGATACCCGCACTTTGGCGTTGACCATTGTCGATCAACCACACTTGGTATACTTCTTGCCCTTTCGTTTGAGGGAAATCAAATACATTTACGACGAGCTCCTCTTTTCCACTTTTGTTTATTAAAAATGCTTGACCATATACTTCGCCCTCTTCTCCTTCTGCAACATTTAACTTCATGGTAGCTGATATCTCACTGAATTTCTCTACTGATGGTCCTTGAATAAGGGGAGTAATTAACATAAAAATACCTAACAACATCGCGGCACTCAAACTAGTCGTCAGCGGAGTAAACTGGTTACGTACCGATTGGATTAAAGTTTTTATTTTTCCCCATGGCGTTACGTTCTCATCTTCACTCTCGAGCACAAAATTCAACACTTCTTCTTTTAACCCTAATGGTTCTTCTACAACTTCAAAATCGAAATGCATAGCTTCCCATATTTCATCGTCCGCTCCAATTAAATCACTTAGAAGGGATTGATCAGACAAAGACTTTTTTTCGCCTAGATCTTTACTGTCATTGTTCATTGTTGCTCTCCCCTTTCCAAGTTTAATCTCAACTGTTTTAATGTCTGATGAAGCCGACTTTTTATCGTACCAAGAGGTTCTTGTTCGATTTTGGCGATTTCCTTAAGTGTGCAACCTCTCCAATATAAAAGATTGATTAGACGCCTTTGTTTCTCTGTGAGTTCAAGTTTTGCATTCTGTATTAACTGCAGGTCGATATGCTCGTCAATTTTATTTTTCGGATCCGCAATATATTCAATCGAATCATCGTCGCTCATAAACTTGTGTCGCCGTTCTTTCTTTACATAATCTAGACAAATATTTCTCGTAATTGTTAATAGCCAATTGATAAATTTCCCTTTTGACGCAGTATAATGACTTTGAGTCGTCCAAAGCCTCAAATAGACAAGTTGGGTAATCTCCTTTGACATTTCCATTTGATTATTGGAAAACTTGTAAGCATAGCTATATACAAGCTTACCGTATCGGTCATATAATTCCTCAAGTGCGTTGCGGTTCTTCACTTTAACTAACCGAAACAGTTCCTCATCGTTTTTTGTACGCACACCACTACACTCCTTCCTGATTGAATATTCTTACTTCTTTAATCATACCAACAAGATTGCTTGCTGTTAACAGGAGGAAATTTATGGTCATACAAAAATACAGAGGCTGGGACATAACTATCTCACCCCGTTTCCCTGCACTCCGAAAGGCACGCTTTCCGAGGGGCGTGGCTTGAGCCAAGCGAACAACGAAGAGTTCGCTTGGCCGTATTTCTGTGTACTTTGCAGAAATTAAGGCACCTGTCCAGGGTCTCAAGACGCACGCTGATTCCTCAGGAGTCGGCCTTTCTCCGTTCCGGTACACTCTGATACTCTAAAAAATATTTACTGATAAGAACAGAAAAAACGTAAAGGACTCCCCTTACGTTTTTTCTGTTCTGTCCCAACCTAATTTACAAAAGTTATTTTCCCAACTCGGTCTCGTTATTTACTACATACCAGACATCTTTGACGCCTTCCCCATTAACGTCTCCCTGTGCCTCGTCCTTCACAAAGTAATAAAGTGGATACCCTTTAAACGTCAACTGTTCTTCACCATTATCTTCCCTAGTGATGCTACCGAAGTCGGCCTTATCATAACCATCTGGCACTTCATAATCACTAGCTTTTACAAGCGGCCAGTTTACAAGGCAGTCATCTGTACAGTTACTCTTTCCTTCCGCGTCTTTTTTGAAATAATATAATGTCATTCCTTCATCATCCGCTAAATACTCGCCAGTGCTGTCATTCGATAGGACTTGTAGGGCCGGCCCAGCCGGTTCTGACTCATTGCTCTCGTCTTTGACTGATTCTGTAGGTTCTGAACCTTTGTCTCCATCTTTGATTGATTCTGTACTTTCATTTCCACATGCAGCTACTACGCCAAGTACAAATAACAACAGTAATCCCAAAAACCATTTTTTCATCATTTATTCCCCCTATACCAAAGTTTTTTACGCGTTCACTTAAGGTAACGACTTGAATGGATAAACGGTTTGCTGTTTTTTAAAACTCTTTACTTCCATCCCCACTTTTGAAAAACTTCATGGGCTTCTTCTGTTTGTAAATAAGTTAAAAAGCTTTCTGCTCCCTTTTTATTCGCACCTTTTACTGTTAAGGCTGCTGGCGTCCCTCTATATAACTTTTCTTCTTCCGGAAACGTTACCAAGTCCGTTTCATTTTGAAGACGGTAATGCCAAGATTCATATGTGATCCATGCATCGATTGTCGAATCTGAATTCCAGAGTTCTATTGCCTCAGCACTCGTTTTAACTGAAAACGCAATATTTTGTTGTATGCCGTGAATTAGTCCTTTACGACCCGCCAAATCTTCCCAAAGTCCAAGTTGACCGGCTCCGTTGACATCGACAATGCGGACTTGATCTTTCGTTAAATCAGCAAACGTTTGAATACTTTTTGGATTTCCTTTCCTCACAAGAATTCCTGCGGGACGAGAATATAATTCAACCCAAGAGTCTTCTTTTACTAATCCTGGATGGGAAAATAAAAAGTTACGTAACATGTAGGAAGAGCCACCGTAAATAATATCTGCATCTTGTTTTGCATTATCAATCCATTCCCCTTCCGGTCCCGCAATCACTTGAACCTGAATGCCTTTTTCTTTTGAAAAATGCTTCGCTAACTCTTCCATCGGACCAAAAGGACCACCCGGACCATAAACATAAACAATATTATCATCCTTTTTCGACTTAACTTGCTTTTCACTATCCATGCCAGTCATCAAAATCAATCCCGCAACAGTCAGAATGACGAGCAGCAAAAAAACAATTTTCTTCAATCCTCTCGACCACCTTTCAAATAGTACTTCTACTAAAGGAAACGACGGAAAAGACAAAATGGTTTGATAGAAAATTATTTTAAAAGAAACGCGAAGTTATTCAAAAGAAGTAAGGGACTTTCTTCAACAAGAAACGTTTGTAGTATAAGACTGAGTCAATTGTTAGTTGGAGATAGTTAACGATGTGAAGAATTATTCGATTATATAGGCAGTGGCTTATCACAATAAGAAATAAGCGGATTAAAAATAACCAATGGTGAATATATATAATATTTGTTCATGTTACATAAATTTCATTATTATGGACACCTTAACCTACATCTAACTTATTGAACATAACTTTGTGGGAGGTTTTTCGTTTTGAATATAGCAGAAAACACGTTATCTATTTTTGCTTTAGGTGGCATAAATGAAATCGGGAAAAATATGTACGTACTCCAATATGAAGATGACATTATCATTATCGACTGTGGTGCCAAGTTCCCAGATGAAACCTTATTAGGTGTGGATTTAATTATTCAAGATATATCATACTTACAAAACAATAAAGATAAAATCCGTGCATTGATTGTGACTCATGGGCATGAAGATCATATTGGTGGTATTCCATACTTACTAAAACAGCTAAGTATTCCTATATATGCGACTAACTTGACCCTCGGTTTAATTAAATTGAAATTGAAAGAACACGGACTTCTACGTGCAACGGAACTAAAGACGATTAATGCGGATTCGAATGTTGAGGCAGGTACGCTAAACATGACATTTTTCACTGTAAATCATAGTATTCCGGATTGTCTAGGAATTGCCATTCATACACCAGTAGGGACCGTTGTACACACAGGCGACTTCAAGTTTGATTTAACACCTATAAATGAGAAGTATACAGATTTTCATAAAATGACCGAGATCGGGAACCGTGGAGTGCTGCTTCTATTATCCGAGAGCACTAATGCTGAACGCCCTGGTTTCACACAATCTGAACGCGTAGTTGGCGAACATATTGAAGATGCTTTTCGCAAGGCCAACCAAAAAATATTTATCTCTACATTTGCATCAAACGTTTATCGGGTTCAGCAAATCATAAATGCTGCCCTTAAAACAAATAGAAAGGTTGCCTTGCTTGGTAGAAGTATGGTGAATATTGTATCCGTCGCAGCAGAACTCGGATATTTAACAATACCTGATGGCACTTTAATAGAGGCAAATGAAATTAATCGGATGGCACCTGATGAAATTGTCATTATTTGCACAGGCAGTCAAGGTGAGCCTATGGCAGCATTATCACGTTTATCGACTTCAACGTACCGTCAAGTATCTGTATTGGCTGGAGATACCGTCATTCTGGCATCAAGCCCTATACCTGGTAACGAAAAAAGTGTGTCACGCATCATCGATAATTTATTCCATTTAGGGGCCAAAGTTATCTATGGATCCGGTAGCACATCAGGTATGCATGTTTCGGGACATGCCTTCCAGGAAGAGTTAAAACTCATGCTCACCTTGATGAAACCAACATATTTTATTCCCATTCATGGCGAATTTCGTATGCTTCAGCAACATCGAACATTAGCCGAATCTGTTGGCGTGAAAAGTGAGAACGTCTTCATTATTAACAATGGAGATGTAGTAGATATTAAGAACACTGCTGCTAGTCAAACAAGACGAATACAAGCCGGTAATGTTTTCGTGGACGGACTAGGTGTTGGAGACGTTGGGAAAATTGTATTACGTGATCGTAAATTGCTTTCAGAGGAGGGTATGCTGATTGTTGTGATTTCCCTAAGCAAAACGGACGGGCAGATCATTTCAAATCCTCATATAATTTCCCGTGGATTCGTTTATGAACGTGCTGCGGAGGATATTTTGAATGAAGTGAATCAGCTAGTTATTACTATCGTTAACGAATCAAGACAATCGAATGGGGATAAACGAAATGATTTAAAACATAATCTAAAAAAATCAATTGAAAATCTATTATATACTCAAACAAAAAGAAGACCGATGATTCTTCCCTTTATAATTGAAATATAAAACTGGCTTCATAAGCCAAATATTAATATCAAGGAAAAAAACTTAAAAAAGGCACCGCCCAAGACGGTGCCTTTTTTAAGTTTTGAAAGGTATTACAATCGCCATACATGCCACCTCTTCCGATAAGATCTGTTCCTTCTATTATATAAGCTCAAATTGAAAGAATCAAAAAAGCATTTACTTAACTTTTGCACTAAAGAAAATAGTATGTAACCATTGATAGTGTTAGCACTAGGGCTTGCCGATTAGTAACCTTGACATCTACAATAAGAAATGAAAAAACACCTCATTCTTTGGTAAAGTGAGATTGTTTAAGAAATCACTACCACAGAAGAGGTGTCCCTACTATGATAGATCAAACGAGCCCACATAATCAACTGCCAAAGGAATTGGATTCTGTCTTTACCGAGCTGAAAATCAATAAGCATTTGCGCGAAACAGGCATTCGAAAATCCCTTGGTTTCAGCTGTTCGTACTTATTCCAGTTGGTGTTCTGACTGATTTTCCAGCATAAGAATTGGTATTCTCTACTCTACTCGACTCGAAGAAAGCAGACAACTATCCAGCCAAGATGCCGTGTATCGATTTTTGAAATAATCCACGTTCAATTGGCATCGTTTTCTCCTTCTTTTAAGTACATTCACCATTCAAAAGGTGACTCGCCTTACAGATAAAGATCGGCAGAAAGTGTTGATTATCGATGATTCTGCGTATGATCGAAATTGTAGTAAAAAAGTAGAATTATTAGCACGCTGCTTTGATCATGCGTTCCTGAAAATGCGCTTTTACAAAGGTTTTCGCATGTTAACCTTGGGATGGCCATACGTTCCTGCCTATCGATTTTCCCTGCTCAGTTCGAAAAAGTCTCAAATTAATAGCATTTCTCAAGATATCGAAAAACGCACTTGCGGCTATAAACGTCGAGAGAATACGCTTCAGTCAGCCCCTAAACAGATTGCCTGACATGATTAGACGGGCCCTGGCAAACGAAGTGGAAGTCAGCTATGTCTTGATGGATTCATGGTTCACCCTGCCTCCACTTGTCAAAGCCATCGTAAAGCAGGGATTGGACGTCATTGGCATGGTAAAAAAACAAAGCAGCGCTATCTCGTCAATGGAAAACCGGTTTCCTTGAAGCAACTGTATCAACTGGCGCAGCCTGTCGAGTCCAAGAAAGGGATTCTTCGTTCCATCGACACGGTGATGAAGAATGGAACGCCTGTTAAGATTGTTTTTATCCAGAACAGGAATAAACGCAGTGAATGGCTTGCCATCCTTAGTACCGACTGCAGTCTAGCCGAACAGGAAATCGTCCGGATTTACGGCATGCGGTGGGATATTGAGGCCTTCTTTAAGACGGCCGAGTCCCTTTTAAGATTGGAGAAGGAATTTCAAAATCGCTCTTTCGACGTGCTAATCAGTCATACAATAATTGTTTTCGCGCGCTATATCGTACTTACGTGGCAAAACCGATGCCATACTGATCAACGCACACTTGGTGGGCTTTTTTATGAGCTGTGCGACGAAGAAAATAAACTCGATTGGGCTATCGCTTTACAGCAGTTGATCGGTCTACTTGAAGATGCGCGCAAACAGACGAATTCAAAAATCAAAAAATTAATTCAAAGTCAACTGGAACGGTGGATCGCTGCTCTGCCTAGTTATATCAAGGCTTATTTGCCGATTTCAGTCTGCGAAAGTTGAGATACTATGATTAGTAGCGGTGAAGAACAGGCCGATAGATGGCTCATATCGCTAGGTAAGTTCACTTTTGTTGCGCTAGCTTCTACAGCAGAATGACATGTAGAAGCTAGCGCAACAAAAGGAAAAAACCGAGAAACGGATCCATACGGCTAGAGAGGAGCTTTCTTCATTGCCTGAAAGGGCATCCACAGAGACGACTGATCAACCTTCATTGGAACTAGAATTGGAAAACAAGCGATTTCTGGATGTATTGCGAATTGCGATGCATAATGCGGGGCAAATGTTACTGGATGTATTCAAGTGTTGTTACTCTAATCCACGGGATATACATAAAGTCCTGCAAGCCACTGCTAATCACAAATAGAAGATGGTTACATGTCACTACATAAAGGAACTTCCATCAAAAGGAATTTACCGTGGAACAAACACCCTCTTATCCTCCGAAGGGTAATGTGCACTTCACCTTATGGCAGTGCTGCTTTGAATCCTCAAATCCTTTTTCCCTTCCCATTTCTAAATGAGATAGTGGTTTTAAAAAGTATTCTCCTCGTTACATTGACGGGACCAACCAACTTTTTACATAGTCACCATAAAGCTAATTATTCAGTTCGAATTATTATTTCATGAAAACACGACGGTATATAAAAATTAACCATAAACCTTATCTCACTTTCCAATAACTCTATTTTACAGAAATTGTTGATTATTCAGTATTTAACCGCTAGAATTTAATCTATAGACATGATATAACCCCAATAAGATAAGGTTTGAAAATCCCTTAAGAGTTTATTGTGAATTCAAATATTTTTTTACAATGGGCAGTAATTTCGGAGAGGAGCGACTTTAAACATGCCAAGTAAACCGTCTTAGCTCTATATTTTTATCACAGCTTTGAAGTTATAAGCTATTATCGCTTTTGTTAAACATGTGTCGGTATACTTCTGCTGCGTTTCCGATTGGTGTACCTAATTTCCCCCTTCCTCGGATCCTTTTTGTGCGATATTTACTATTTTACCACTTTTCAGTTTCGGTCAGGAAACAATCAAGGCGATTTTGGCTTTTCGGGTGTGAATCATAGACACTTTTTAAAAAAACTATTTTGATAGCGCTTACAAAAAATAATGACGAGGAGGAATACAAATGGAACAACGTGAACAGTTACAGAGAACATTAAAACCACATTGGGTTTGGGCAATTGCTTTTGGTTCGGCGGTTGGATGGGGAGCGTTTGTTTTACCAGTTGATTGGATGGGAATGGCGGGACCACTCGGGGTCATTATTGGTTTCTTAATTGGAGCGCTCTTGATGATAATCATCGGAATTAGCTACGGTTTCCTTGTTGAAAAGTTACCCATATCTGGAGGTGAGTTTACCTATGCTTATTATGGATTAGGTAGATATCATGCATTTGTATGTGGATGGTTTTTAACGCTTGGCTATATGTCGATTGTAGCATTAAATGCATCTGCTATAGCACTTCTAGGAAAATTTGTCTTACCATCTATTGTTGAACGAGGTTTTATGTATAGTATTGCTGGATGGGAGGTTTATGCGGGAGAGGTTGTCATTGCCTGTATCGCATTAGTAGTTTTTGCTTTTATAAATATACGAGGAGCGGACTTATCCGGATTTTCTCAATTTGTATTTTGTGTCGCATTAATAGTTGGCTTAGCTTTACTAACAATCGGTATGATTCTACATCCAGCCAGCTCTTTTACGAACATACAACCACTGTTCAATCCAGGGGTAGGAGCTTTGTCATCAATCATTGCCATCGTTGCCATTGCACCCTGGGCATATGTTGGGTTTAGTAATATACCACAAGCGGCTGAAGAATTTGACTTTTCTCCTAAAAAGTCATTTAAATTAATTGTTATCGCTCTACTTTGTGCAGGTTTTGCCTATTGTTTATCCATAATAGCTACTGGTGTAGGTCAATCTTGGACTAGTGCTGTTGAAACAGGATCTATTTGGGGAACAGGTACTATTGTCGAAAATGCCTATGGGATTTGGGGAGTTATTTTACTTTCCTTTGCTTTAATGATGGGTATCTTTACCGGACTTAATGGTTTTTATGCATCAACTAGTCGACTACTGTTCGCAATGGGAAGAGCCAAAGTCCTTCCAGCAGCATTTGGAAAATTACATCCCAAATATAAAACACCATATATTGGTATTTTATTCACCTTGGCTGTAACCGTTTTCGCTCCATTATTTGGACGACAAGCGTTATTATGGGTAGTTGATATGTCGGCTCTTGGAGTAACAATCGCCTACTTCTATACCTGTTTTATAGCTTACCGTTTACTTAAATGGTCAGATGCATCCGCAAAGAATCCAAAAGGAATTTCCATTGTTGCACCAACACGTAAGTTTTTATGTTTACTAGGTGTAATCAGTAGCACAGGGTTTTTCCTTTTACTTGTCGTACCAGGTTCACCCGGATTCCTAGGAACACCGTCATGGATCGCCTTATCTATTTGGGTTGGACTTGGTGGTATCTTCTTTATTACTAGATTTAAAAGTTATAGTGCCATTCCAAAAGGTGAAATGGATCATTATGTTTTGGGGGATTATGTTGATAAAAAAGCAGAGGATTTTACATCTGTCTTAGCTCCTGTGGCAGCTGCAAGTGCAGATATTGAAGAGCCAAATGTTGAAATGGATTATGTTGATAAAAAAACAGAGGATGTTCCGGTGCCTTAACTTCTGTTACAGCTGCAAGTATTGAGGATATTAAATAATCAGCGCCGATATTCAAACGAGTAGGAGGGAGTGATTACCTCCCGACCTCTCACACCACCATACGTACCGTTCGGTATATGGCGGTTCATTTAAGACTGATGACGTAAATTTACGTATCGTGATAGTAGACTTTTGAGCCCTCGAAAACTCCAGTAGGAGTTTCCGAGGGCTCTATATAATAAAGGACTTTTGGAAGTTCTCCAGTAACTTTTACGTGAGTTACCCTATTCCTATGCCTTAACTTTCTGTTCACCTAATCCAATGAGTTTTCTCGCCTTCTTACTTCGTTTCTTCCAGTTTTTCCACGTAGACATTCGAAGCCTTCTTCTAATCCAAGAATCGAAGTCTCCGAAAACACTTGGCCCTCCCCCAAAACGAAGGAACTGCACCAACCCAACAGGTATTAATTTAATTTCTTGATTCGATAATCCATGGGATAGGATTTCTTCCTAGAGGTATCTCGCGGATTTTATTCTTTATCCGCTTTAAACTTTCTTCAGGAATCGGAACCTTTGATTCTTTCTGAAAAGTAAAGATGAATCCAAGAAACTTCCTCTTCCAAGGGCGGTCCATCGCGGATCTATTCTGATTAACTTTCAACCTAGGTTTCCCTTCGATAAATGAAGTGATGGAATCCACGAATCAATTTTCCGATTTCTTTGTTTTCACATAGATATTGCAGGCATCGGCGTATCGGACAAAGTTATGTTCCTTTTTCTCCAACTCTATATTCAGTTCATCTAAGACAACATTAGAGAGTAGAAGACTAAGAGGTCCTTCTTGTGGAGTTCCTTATGCACTTGTTGTCACCAGACCACTTATATATGGTTCCAGATTTCAGACGGCTACGGATTGGCCCGAGTAGACGTTTATCTTCAATTTGCTTCACAAGTGTTCTCGTGAACCTATAATGATTCACCATGTCTAAGAAATTCTCTAAGTCCATATCCACAACCCTACGATTCCCCCCTTGAATATATCCTTTTGCTCTCCTTATCACATCACTGGCGCATCGATTTGTTCGAAACCCAAAGCTATGAATTGAAAATGTCGGATCATATAAAGAGGTTAATTCGTGGGCAATGACTTGTTGAATGAGACGATCTGTCACGGTAGGGATACCTAATAACCGCACTCCACCATCAGGTTTCGGGATTTCTTCCCTGCGGACAGGCTGTGCCTAGAAGCACCCTAAAGGGGTTCCATTTTGCTGGTTTCATAGTGTTCTAGGATGTGCTTCCGCAGGTCTTGTACGGGTATTACATCCACGCCGAGGCCACTGAAAAAGTCCTGGATTATAGGTTGAACTACGAATTGTCCATTTGACACGCTTTGGTGCATTTTGGATGCCTCCCACTAAAAAGGTGCCTTCGCTAGTTATTCCTAGGCAACTTTAGGACAACTACTTCGTCAGTACAGTGTGTATTGATAACACGCAGGTCTATCGGTATGCAGATACAAGGTGCGATGGCCATATTTGCGGTCAATCTCAAACGAATTAGAGCATTGATAAGTGAAGCCGGGCAATCAGTAAAGGAAGCTGGGCGATTGAATGTTTTTCAATGTAACAAATTCTCATTTACGATTGGATAAAGAATATCAGTGCCTCAGTTACAAAGCATTTATTTATTGATTTACTGTTTTACGTGTGTTGCAATGAAGTAGAGATGATCCACTTCACCAAATACCTATTGACTATTTTGAACTAATAGGTACCGTGTTAGCTGCAGATTCCCTTATAACTGACGAACAAATTCACAAGACTTTTCACAACAATTGTTTCTCTATTCAAGTATAGCCTGATAATTTACCTCCTTCAGCCATTTTACATCAAGGCCGAAAACTTATTTATTGTGCCTGAAAGGTTAGTTAATAGATGATAAATGTTATCTCTTTCTCATAACAAAACACCTCCATGCTAGCATAGGCCAGTATGGAGATGTTTTTGCTTACTTATTTATTTTTATTTTTTCCATGCATCATGATCTAGGTGTTTATATTTATCCAAAAATCTTGTTGGCATTTTTAATGCGTCTTTTCTAAATGGTGGTGCAAGCTGTGTCCCGTCCACGAAGATGTTTAGGACTGCTGGCTTACGTTGCTCCAAAACCTCTTTTACTATCGGTCCAATATCCTCTGGATTAGTAATCGTATGGCCAATTGCTCCCATTGATTTAGCTACTTCAGCGAAATCAGGCGCATCAATATCGGCGCCGACAAAGCGGTTATCATAAAAGTCGACTTGATTCTTTTTCTCTGCTGCCCATGATTTATTGTTAAACACACAAGCGATAACAGGAATATCTTGTTCCACAGCCGTGCTTACTTCATGCAAACTCATTCCCCATGCACCATCACCAATGATGGCTACTACTGGTGAATCCGGCTCGGCCAGCTGAGCTCCAAGTGCTGCTGGATAAGCAAAGCCAGTATTACCAAATGTTAATGCTGCGATATGACGTCTAGATTGATTGAATTTCAGGTATGCATTGGCAGTCGATGATACGTTTCCAATATCGGATGAGATAATCGTGTTTTCAGGCAAGGCTTTTCTTAATTCTAACAAGGCACGACGTGGGTTGATTGGACTACCGTCTACCATTGCCAAGTCGATCAGTTCTTGTTCCCATTCTTCCTTGGCCTTGCCAAGCTCTTCCAAACGATCCTGTTTTTTCTCTGGAGATGGTAGGGCAGAAATTAATTGTTTATAAATCTCGTCACTCGCTGCTTTTGCATCGCCAATAATTCCAACCTCCACGGGATGTGTTCGTGCGATTTGTCGTGGGTTAATATCGACTTGAATTATTTTAGCGTTTTTCGGGAAATAATCAATATCGTAACAAGGTAATGTTCCAAATACCGATAGACGTGTTCCAATCGCTAGAACGACATCTGCTTTTTTCAGCGTATGCATTGCAGCTTTTGATCCCATATAACCAATTGGCCCAACTGCAAGTGGGTGATTTGCAGGGAAAGCATCATTGTGCATATATGTTACTGCAACAGGTGCTGTTAAATGCTCAGCTATTTGAGCAACCGCATCAATACCATCTGCATCTACTGCGCCACGTCCCGAAATAATAACAGGGTATTTTGCGTCTTTTAATAGTTCCACAGCTCTCTTAATCGATGCGGGGTCACCACAACCTCTGGCATCAACACGATACTGATGTGGCTGCAGAATTTGTTCTTCCAGTTCTCCATAAAATAGATCACGTGGAATATCGAACAATACTGGTCCGCGCTCAGCATACGCAATTCGGAAAGCAGTACGCAGACAATCAGCTACACGGCTCACATGTGTTACGCGGACTGTTTCTTTCGTAATTTCTTTAAAGATGGAAACTTGGTCACATTCTTGGAATCCATCCCAACCAATTGTAGGCGTCCCTGCTGAAGGGGAGATAATAACCATTGGTGTATGTGCTTGGTTCGCAGCTGCAACGGACGTTACCATATTTGTAATTCCTGGTCCGTTCTGTCCAACAAGAACTCCTGCAACACCGGAAACACGTGTAAAGGCATCCGCCATATGTCCAGCACTTTGTTCATGACGAACCGATAAGAATTTTATACCAGCTGCCGGGAATAAATCTAGCATATCCATAAAGGCCGAGCCCAAAATACCATAAACCTCTTTAACACCTTCCGCTAGAAGTGTTTCGACGATTGCCTCGCTTGGTGTCATTTTAACCTTTTGATTCGTTGCTTTTTTCACCATTGTTTGTTCTTTTACCATTTTTAAATTCCTCCTCCAAGTATAATTACTGATTTTTCAATCTATTTACATCAAGCATTGCTCGTCGGTAGGTGGATTAGAGTACCTACTTCTTTTTCCCGAATAATACTTCGTAACTCATCCAAAAATAATTCAGTTGATGATTTTAAAACGCGATCTTTACAAAATGCGATGTAAAAGGAGCGATAAAAAGATATATTTTTAATTGAATATGTCTTTAGCAATTTTAATTTTAATTCTTTTTTTATCGCACTTTTTGAAATGAACGACACTCCCAAGCCTAATTCAACAGCCGTTTTAATAGCCTCAGTACTTCCAAACTCCATAACTAAATTTAAATCATTTAATGAAAGTCCGGCCTGTTTTAAATATTTATCCACAACAGCTCGTGTACCTGATCCTTTTTCCCTAATAATAAGCGGTGTTTCTTTCAGTTGATCCAATGAAATATTCAGTTCATTATTAGAAAAATAATCTGGTGCAGCAATCAAAATAAGTTCATCTTCTAAAATTGGTTCCAGAGTAATTTGTGGATCCTCTATTGGTGTTTCAATTAACCCAACATCAATTAATTGATCTTTAAGATTATCTACGATTTTGTTTGAATTCTCGATCTTAACACTCATTTGAATGAGTGGGTACGAATCTATAAATCTTTTTAAAAACTCTGGAAGTATATACTCACCTATTGTTAGACTACATCCCATACTTAAATCACCAGTTATAGTGTTTTCCATTTGCAAAATTTCCTTTTGAGCTGAATCACTTAAACGGATAATCTCTTTGGCATATTTTAATAAAACATGTGCGGATAAAGTCATTGCTACCTTTTTCGTGGTTCGCTCAAATAGCTTAGTATTTAGTTCTTCTTCCAGCGCCTTTATTTGTGATGTAATCGTAGGTTGAGTAACATACAATATTTTTGCTGCGTCAGAAAAGCTTTTCTTTTCAGCAACCGCAATAAATGTTTTTAATCTTTCGTAATTCATCTATATTACCTTCCCATCCATCCCGCTCTTTACTCCAGATTAGCAGCATGTGAGTCAGGGTTAATTTAGAGACTACGAATAACAGATTCTACTGTTTCAACGATGAAATCCAAATCCTCTTCCGTGCTTGTTAATGGTGGTGCAACGATGATAACATTATTTTGACCTGGGACAGTGTCACCATTTTTACCAATAATCAAGCCTTTTTGTTTGCACTTGCCAACGATTTCAGCCATTTTCAAATCATCCAGAGGTTCTTTTGATTGTTTATCTTTTACCATTTCCAACCCAAGTAGAAAACCAACCCGCCTAACTTCCCCAACATTTTCGTGGTCTATTAGACTATCAAGTTTACCTAATTTCGTTTCACCTAACTCACGTACACGATCAACGATATTTTCCCTCTCAATAATTTCAATATTTTTAAGTGCAACAGCACATGAAGCTGGATGACCACCATAAGTGGAAACATGTCGGAAGTGATTATCTTTTCCTTCCTGATTAAACACATCATAGATTTCCGATTTAACAGCTGTAGCTCCAAGCGGTAAATAACCACTTGTTAAACCTTTTGCCATTGTCACAATGTCGGGTTGAACGCCTTCTGCATGCATGAAGCCAAACATTTCACCTGTTCGACCATAACCGGAAACGACTTCATCCATAATCAGTAATACATTGTACTTTTTACAAATTTCCGCAACGCGTTGAATATATTTATTAGATGGGATAATGACACCTCCACCTGAAATGAACGGTTCCATAATGAAGGCTGCTACAGTCTCTTCTCCTTCCCAATTGATCATTTCTTCAAGCATTTGCGCAGCTTTTAAATCAGACTCTTCCGGATCTCCACCAAAGATTGAGCGATAGCTATAAGGTGGATATACATGTAAAAACCCTGGCGCCCCTGGATCATATTTGACACGGCGATTTGCTTGTGCGGTTGCACTTAATGCCCCAAGTGTCGATCCATGGTAAGCACGATAACGCGAAATGAATTTAAATTTGCCTGGATTCCCCGTTTGGCTGTGGTATTGACGCGCGATTTTAAAAGCCGTTTCATTTGCCTCAGAACCACTATTAGAAAAGAAGGTTTGATAACTCGCACCTAACAATTCACTTATTTTCTTCGCCAATCCGACGGCAGGTTGATGATTCATTGTTAACGGAAAATAAGATAGCTTTTTCATTTGTTCTGTGGCTGCGTCCACTATTTCTTGACGCCCATAACCAAGATTCAAACACCACAAACCTGACACACCATCGAGGTATTTATTTCCGTTCTCATCTGTAAACCATGATCCTTCACCTGATACTCCAACTGTTTGCTGTGCATTTGGATTGTGGCGATGCATTGCATTCCATAAATGAGATGTTGTTTTTTCCATCATATTACTCATTTCAACTGCTGTCTTCATAGGTCTTTCCCCCATTCTATTATCATTCTAACTTAACAGTAGGTTCAAAAGGAAGAAACTGGTTTTTCAGTAAAGATAGTAGATAGTGATTTATAAGGCATGTTGTGTGTAGTGGCAACCTTTTCGTATGTTACAAATCCATCATGTGTATTTACACCTTTGGCAAATGCTTCGTTTGTTTCAACCGCATTCTGTAATCCTTTATTCGCGAGTAAAACACCATAATGACTTGTATTGTTCGTCAATGATATAGTTGATGTTCTCGCTACGGCTCCAGGCATGTTTGCAACAGCATAATGCAATACGCCATTTTTCAGATATGTTGGGTCATCATGTGTCGTAATACGGTCAATTGTTTCAATCGATCCTCCTTGATCAACTGCAACATCAATAATGACAGACCCTTTGGACATTTTCTTTACCATATCCTCAGAAACCAATATCGGAGCTTTAGCACCTGGTATCAGTACTGCCCCAATTAATAGATCTGCATGTTCTACTGCCTCTTGTATGTTTAGTGGATTTGACATTAAGGTTGTGATAGTTCCACCAAACATATCATCCAATTCACGGAGACGATTTGCATTGATATCAATAATGGTTACATTCGCTCTTAGACCGATCGCCATTTTCGCGGCATTTGTTCCTACAGCACCACCACCAATGATGACAACATTTGCTGGTTTAACTCCTGGTACACCACCAAGAAGAATACCTTTTCCGCCCTTGGAGTTTTCTAAAAACTGTGCACCAATTTGAACCGACATCCGCCCAGCAACCTCACTCATTGGAGCTAAAAGTGGTAATGAACCATTACTGTTCTGAATTGTTTCATAAGCGATTGCAGTTACTTTTTTCTCAACAAGTTGTCGCGTTAAATTTTCCTCGGCAGCTAAATGGAGGTACGTAAATAGAATTAAGCCTTCCCTTAAGTAACTATACTCTTCAGGTTGCGGTTCTTTGACCTTCATCACCATCTCTGCCGCCCATGCTTCACCCGCTGTAGCTACAATTTCAGCACCTGTTACTCTATATTCCTCATCCGAGAAACCGCTTTCATTACCTGCCATGCTTTCCACCAACACACGATGTCCTGCATGCACAAAAGCCGTAACTCCAGATGGTGTAAGTGCAACTCGGTGCTCATTGTTCTTAACTTCACGAGGAACCCCAATAATCATGAAAATCACTCCATTCTCCCTTAATTAACCAGCACAACATTTATGCGATAGGTCGTGACGTCCGGACCAGTTGTAGTAGGTTTATAAATAGTGTATACGAAAGTGGTATTAGTTTACAATGTTTTTTTTCAATTCAGATATTTGAAAACTCAATACATCTTATTACAATACGTAATTATTGGGGGATAGCATTTAATACTACCCGAATTTTCGTGATAGATTCATTTTAAAGGAATACATATCACTCCGATAAAATGCTTCTTCCATTTCAACAACAGAACCAGCTTGATCTTTAATAATTCGCACTGCAATCATAAAATTTGTATTAGCTGGAACATCCAAATACTCCATATCCTCTGGCAACAAATACCCACTCGAAATCGTTTGATCTGCCTCGGCGAACTGTATACCTAGTTCATTTTGAACTAAATCGTAAAGTGTAGCATTATCTAAATTATATTTAATTAATTCTTCTCCAATCGCAATTGGATAATAATGTCGTTCAATACCAATTGGAATATCATCCGCATAACGCACTCTTTTTATAAAATAGGCTTCTGTAAACCCAGTTCGCTCCTGAATATAAGTCGACGGTATAGTTTTGTAATGCGTAATTAGTTTTGCCCCAGGTTTCATTCCTATGTCACGGATGGCTTCCGTCGTACTACTTAAATTCCCAAGCCAATCATGAATCGGTTTTAACGAAACAAATGTACCTTTACCGTGCCTCTTTTCAAGAATCCCTTCCCGAACTAATAGATTGATGGCTTCACGCACCGTACTACGGCTAATGTTGTATTCTCCTATAAACTGGCGTTCACTCGGAATTTGTTCAGAAAAAATCCCTTCCGCTACTTGTTTTTCAATGATATCTTTTAATTGAATATGCAATGGTATCGCACTAGTATAATCAAGTTTCACTTCGGATTTCTCCTTTCTCATTGTTTCTACAGGATAGCAAAAATTGAGAAATTGTAAAGAATAGGCATATTTTTTTGATATAACAGGACTCGGGACAAAGTGAATTTCTGAGATAATCAAGAAATGGGAACTCAGTAATAGTAGGCATTAGAGACACCTACAGCGAATATTTTTTTTGTGGTTTACCCACAAAAAAAATTCTCTCTTTTCCAGAGAATCTGTAATGCTACTATATGATGTGTTTGATTTAGGCTGGGAACTATAAAAACTAGACATAATGTCCCGAGTCCTGTATTTACATCTTGTACTTAGATGTTTTCAGGTTGTCTTCATTTTGTAAAAACATATCAACCTCAATATTTATTATAGAGCCGTTTTAAACATTCAAATCTCCATAAGGATGTAGATATTATAGTTTTATAAACTGTTTTCAATTAGCGTCAGCCTTGTTTATATTTCCACAATCTGACATAATAATAGAATGTGTTCGGGAAGTAGATAAGTTAAGGAGGAAAATCACAATGATACGGGCAATACTTGTAGACGATGAGCATCTAGCTTTAAAACAGATGCAGAAACAATTATTGAAGACAAGCGAAGTTGAAATCGTAGCTTCGTATTCTAATGCGACTGAAGTATTAAAAAATATGAGATCAATTCCATTTGATGTTATTTTCTTAGATATTGATATGCCTGGAATGAGCGGTTTAGAATTAGCGGATTTAATCTTGGATTGGAACAAAGACATTTTAATTGTATTTGTAACTGCTTATCGAGATTATGCAGTGCAAGCTTTCGAGCTACATTCCATTGATTACCTATTAAAACCAATATTGCTGGATCGCCTGTTAAAAACTATCCATCGCCTACAAGAAGAATTAAGTATTCGTTCTAAAGGTAGTGTTCTCATCCCCACAGAACAGGATCTTTCGTTAAAAATTACTTGTTTTAAGGAGTTCACGGTATATCATGAGACAGAGCAAGTGAAATGGAAAACAGCGAAAGTTAAAGAACTATTCGCCTATTTCATTACCTATCTACAGGACTCGATTCACCGTGATACACTAATCGATGCGCTCTGGCCAGAAGTTGAATAT
This sequence comes from Sporosarcina ureae DSM 2281, assembly GCF_000425545.1. Lineage (GTDB taxonomy): Bacteria > Bacillota > Bacilli > Bacillales_A > Planococcaceae > Sporosarcina > Sporosarcina ureae. Next base: position 129,346 of record NZ_AUDQ01000009.1, read on the forward strand.
AAACGAGCCAAGATTCTCTTACATACGACTATCTCCTATTTGCGCAGCTTGCTAGATTCTTTAGGGTATCCAAATGCCATTAAGTTTGCACAAGGCAGTTATTCAATGCAGTTAGACGGACTCCACTCCGACGCACAACAATTCGAACAGTATTTTAGTGAATCATCGATTGTAACTGCGCAAACGATTGCCCAGTGCGAAAGGCTTCTAAAAACCTATACTGGAGACTATTTAGAAGTCAATGGTTATGAGTGGGCAGGTGCAAAGGCCAATTTATTAAGACAACTGCTACTTCATTCTCTTCAAAATGTTGCTGATTACTTCTCGGCAGACTCCCAGCCTACAAAGAAACAGAAATATTTACAACGTCTTATTGCAGCTGATCCCTACTCCGATTATTACACTCGTCAACTTATCCAGTTCCATATAAACAATGGCAACAGAGGAGAAGCTCTACGTGTTTTTAATGAACTAAAAGACTTGCTTATGGAAGACCTTGGCATTACGCCAGACTCGTTAACGATGGAACTCTTTTCTTCACTTTTAGAATAAACAATCGAGGGTAATCACTGTTCTATTAGAATAGTGATTGCCCTCTTTTAGTTTTTAGAGAGGTATATAAAATGATATAGTGGTTCCTTTAGAAATTTCACTAGTAATGTCTAATCCATTTCCAAATAACTGTTTTAGACGCTTATCTGTATTTATCAATCCAATTCCTTTACCCTGCTCATTTTCGCGTTCTAATAATGTCCGTATTCTTTCATCACTCATTCCTATACCGTCATCATGTATTGAAATCTCTACATGATCTGATACTTCAACAATGGTTATCGTTACTGTTCCACCTTCTGGTAAACAAAGCACACCATGCGTAATCGCGTTTTCTACTAATGTTTGAATGGATAGAGGTGGCACCTTCACTTTCGATTGGACTCGAACATCCCACTCAATCTTTAAACGATCGTTAAAACGTTGTTGTTCAATATACGTGTATGATTTGACTAAACTCAGTTCATTCTCAAGTGACACTAACTGATTTAGATTTTGAGTAGAAAAACTGGAATTTAAATACGTACCAAACTGGTTGATTAAATTCATCATTTTCTCCGGATCATCTTCGCTTAGTGCGGCTATAGCATTAAGTGTATTAAATAAGAAATGTGGTTTAATTTGCGCTTGCAACCATGCCGCTTCCATTGCAGTACGTTCATTCATAGATTTTTGTAAATCGGTTAAAGCTTGGACGCGTACTACTAATTCGATTCGATCCACAGGCTTTCTTACGTAATCATTGGCACCATACTGAAACCCAACTTGTACATCTTCTGCAGCACTTCGTGCCGTTAGCAGCAGAATTGGTAATTGTACAATGGAGTAGCGCTTACGTATTTGCTTACATAACTCATAACCTGACATTTGCGGCATCATCACATCGGTAATGACCAAACTCCACTTTTTCTCATCTATACAGGCGAGAGCTTGTGAACCGCTTGCGCACGTTGTCACAACAAAACCTTTATTTTGCAAAATTTGTTTAATTACTGATCTATTTACCTGATCATCATCTACTACAAGAATCTGAGCTCCTACGACAGGAACATTCGAGTCTGTAAATTCCGTTTCCTTACTGATTGACGTCATAGAATTTGGAGAAATCGTCTCGTCTTTAAGAGTACGCTCTTTTCCTATTGGTACTATAAATGTAAATGTAGACCCTTTTCCTAGTTCAGATTGAACCCCGATATCACCATTATGCAAGTGAACAAGCTGTTCGCAAATGGCTAACCCTAATCCTAGACCTCCGCCAAGCGCTGTGATACTCGAATCTGCCTGTTCATATGGTTGGAAAACAGATTCTAACACATCAGGATTCATCCCAATCCCTGTATCTTGCACTGAAATCTCCGCTGTGTCCCCTACAGTCCTTGCTGTGATGACAATTTCACCAAATCCTGTGAACTTAACTGCATTATGAACCAAGTTGAAAACAATTTGGAATAAGCGATTTTCATCCCCTATAACAAAAGGAAAGTCCTTTGGAATCTGTATGCGGAAATTAATATCCTTCCCTTCAGTCATAAACTTGAGTGCATCTACCGCACTTGTTACGACTGCAGAAATATTGACTTCTTCTAAATGTAACTGAATTCCTTTTTCTTTCAATATTTGAGCATCTATTAAGTCATTTAAAATATAGGACATTCTTTTACTTATTGTTATTAAGGTTTCCATATTTTCCTTGCTTTCATTCGACAACTGGCCATCAGTTTCATAAATTGTTTGTGAAATATTCATAATGCCGTGAAGTGGATTGCGTAATTCATGGGATGTATTTGCTAAGAATTCGTCTTTTTGGTCGCTAACTCGCTGCAACCTCTTTGCTAACGCCTGACTTTCTTTGGATACTCTAAAGAATTGTTTAAACCAAAAGACTGCAAGCAGTAGAACCGCAATCATTATGTCAAATGGATAGTAAGGCAACACAACTATACTATTTGTTTTCAGAGTGCCCCATCCAATACTATTTGCAATACTAACTACTGCTAGTAGTAAGTAAATAACACTTGAAGTACCGTCTTTGAGAAGTAAAAACAAACTAATAGCAATTATAAGAGGGACAGTGAGCATTAAGAAAGAAAACAGAAATTGCGCGACTGCAAACCACTCAAACACCCTCATGAATATATATATAACATATAATCCAAGACTCATGTAATAAGCAACAGTTACACCTATTCTCTTCTTTGTCGAATTATCTACTAAACGTTTAAAAACAAGCATCAGGAATACTACGGATGTCACGTAGGATATTGAAAACAAATGCATCCAAAACTGCGGAGAGATTTCTGGAAATATGGTTAGGAAAACTCGATCGTCGTCCATCAGAATCGAAATCGCTGCACTGCCAAAAACCATAGCCAAATAGAACATTTCAAGTTTTCTAGAAAAACCAAAGTAAATAATAAGAGCAAAAAGAAAATGTAAGATTAAGATACTTGCAGATAAAATCTGAAGGACAATCGATAGCGTGTAAAAAGTGGTTACATTCTTTGAATAACCGAACTGAATCGGTTCTTTAATGCCTCCGATACGTGTATGTCCAGTGTCAGCTATCTGGATAAGCACGTCAATTTCATCCACATTGCTGTCAATTGTTACAAAGAATGGTCGGGCACCTGAGCTATACTTTTCTGGCGAAGTAGCGACACTTCCTTGGTTTGAAACGTTCCGTCCATTTATATAAATTTTTGACGTAGAACGGATATCTTTCATATAAAACGTATACGGTTCCATTTGTGTAGACGGATCTAGTAAAATTCGTAATTGATAAGTCCCATAAAAATAATCCGCATCTTCCGTCTCAGAACTAGCGTCAAAGTAGCTCTTCCAATCACCTGGGAGTGTAATCTCAACGGGGCTACTCGGTGAGCTATTCGGTTTTATTAAACTTCTAGGATACAACAGCCATTCACCGTTTAACGGAATGGTTTCATCTGCAAAGTCTATCCCTCTAAGGTCTAGCAGCCCGTTTACCGCTTTCGGATAATTGGTCGGACCATATTGTTGCACCCATAGCAATCTAAAACCCGTAAGGATAAGTATGAAGCATCCAGTTATGAGCAACAGTTTTTTATTATTCAAAACAGCCCCCCTTAACGACTTCAAGTCTATTTCTTTTAATATAAGTAACGCTCCCAAACTATCTATGTTTTAATAACTTGGTCCTATACATTGCAATATCCGCAAGTTCTAATAGCTGTGATGTGTCAGTACTATCCTGTGGATAACAACTATACCCAAGACTCGTACTCACTGTAAGCTCAAAATCATCTATGACAAAACCAGTAGCAAATGCGGCATGAATGGCTTCCACAGTCTTATCAATAATAGTTATAAATGGAATCAGAATAACAAATTCATCACCACTTACATGAAACACACTGTCTTTACATAAGGATAGATTGCTCAATCGGTTCCCCATATGGAATAGCAATTGATCTCCCACAGCATGCCCATACGTATCATTTACTAATTTAAAATTATCAATATCTAAATTTATCACTGAGAACTCTGAATTTTTTCTAGGATAATACTTTAAAACCTCAGTCAACTTTCTGCGGTTCGGTAAATTCGTTACTTCATTTTGAAAAGCGATCTCCTTCCATCTTATCGCATTTTTCTGTTCCGTGCGGTCTATATGAATAGAAATAATTTTATCGATTCTCCCTTCCAAATCCGCAACTGGCACAAACGTAGACTCTAAATATTTCAACTCACCGTATTTTGTGATGAAACACGCTTCCCCTTTCCAAGCTTCTCCTTGATGGATAGAGTGTGAGATACTTTCGATATTGTAAATCTGACCATCTAATAACATCGTACATTCTTTTCCGTGGAGATCTTCTAGTGTATAGTGAAACGTTTCTAAAAAGCGATTATTGACTTCTAGAAATTGCCCATCTGATGACAGATAGGCAACTAACAATGATTCTTCTAGCAGCTGATACAGCACATCTTGTTGTGGCGTATTAAAGACATCTCGTAAGAGCATTTTGTTCACCTCACAATAGAATAGTTAGTATAGAAACTTTACATTTTATTAGTTCTCTCTACTCTTTAGTCGTTTTTGTTTCACCCTAATAAAGAGTCCTGCTGCGAGAATTAATAAAATTACAAATCCAACTACCCACCAGCTAGAATTCTTAAACGAACTCTTCGCGTCAGACATGTGAGCCGCTTTCAAACTACCTTTCTTCACTTCAAATTCATTTGCATTTGTATATAGATGATGTTCTCTCGTTTGAATTGCAATAGTAGACGTTTCGTTCAGATTTGTTAACGACTCAAGGAATCGCTCGTCAATCAATTTTGCTTTAGCGCTGGCTGCATCAAAAACCATCATCGAATACCCTTTTTCATTCCAAGGATTTTCTTGAATCCAGCTATAGTGCTGAACCGCTTCTGGTAAAAATCCAAACGTTTGAAAATCGGGAATGTCATCTATGAAAGGAATGATTAAATCTTTTTCATTCTTTTTCAATATAGGTTGGAGCCCACTTCCTCCTATGAAGATGAGATGACTATTTTTTGCATCGGCTTCTTTAAACTGTTCCCCTTTAATAAGTTCGATGGCAGGGACCCTGCCAAATGCAGTTAACGAAGAGATTAACTTCGTTAGGTCATCATCTGCAACTTCTTGACCCTGTGGCAAGATGATTTTTGTTTGTTGCGCTGAATCACTAAATGGATATGGGAAACTCTTTAATGTCTTTTCGCTAGTTGAATCTCCTTCTTGGAATGTGAAATAGCTGTCTTCAGATAAGTACACCCAGCGATTTTCGTTATTGCTATAACAAGGGTTCTTTCTTCGTAAGCCATTCACTTCTACTTTTAATGAGATTAGATGATTTTCTTGAATCGTTCCTTCTTCGATAGGAATTTTAACAGAGAATACGCCGTTCTCTTCTTCATATAGTTCCCGAATATCAATTGGATACGGAATGTTATTTATGTGAACAACTAATTCAACATCTTCACCTGAAAGTTCTACACCTTCTTCATTTTCCCTATATTTCAATGTATCTGAGCGGCGTAAAAATAGTTCTAATGTTGGTTTAGCATTCCAGCTCGGTGGGGTGTAACCGAAATACGTATCACTCACTCTATTTGTCCGGTCAAATGTAATATCACTCATCCCAAATTTCTTCAATGGAATAACACCACTCGTTTTATCAAGTGCAGGTGTCGATGTAATAATCATTTGCTGATCTGTAAGTTGTTTACTCAAAGAGTCATCAAGTAGAACTTCAACTCGGTCTTTGAATTGTTGCGGAGTTTTCACGAGAATGAACAGCGACTCCGCACTCTCGTTTAAGCGATGTCTAGATAAGAGAAGACCTTTGTCTGGAACGTTTACTTTTGCTTCAGTAAGCATCTTTTTTATCCGTTTTGTTTGAAACTCTGATTGTGTTCCAACTACAAGGAAATTTCCATCGATCACGTTCACTTTAGATTCACGTATTACTTGGACTCTTTTACTATTCTCAGACTTACTTTTTAAAAATGCAGCAATTGCACTTCCTGCACTTCTGGTTTCTAAAGAAGGCTTATCCGGAATGATCACTGAAACGGATTGATGATCTTTCGCACTAAAAACTTCCGGATAATCTGACAAACTGACATCTTCAGATTGTTGACCTTGCAGTTGTAAGTAAGAGTCAATTCCGATTTTCAACCAATTACTTGGCATCTCCTGGTCGACACAAATTCCTTCTTTTAGCACGCCATTAAACGATACGGTAATGGTGTGAAAACCTATCGACAGTGCTTCTTTTGGTAAAGGAATGACGATTTTGTTCGCTAACTCACTCTCCTTTAGCGCGGCGGAATGCACAGTTTGATCATCGATACTAAATGTTACAGAGGAAGGCTCAATAAGTAGTTCAGAATGCTTTAAGTGGAAAACCACCTCATTCCCAACTGTTTCCGTTTCAGTTTTCACTTCATAAAAGAATGTTTTTTCTTCTACTGGACCATAGAGCTCGATAGATTTGTTCGTTAACGCCTGACGATTCTTAGCTTGCTTATCAATCGGACTCACTTTAACGTCAGCCAGCTGAATTTCATATTTTGCAAGTACCTGTTCTCCGACTATTGACATTCCGATAAAACAACCTATACTCATTAATAACATAACAACGAATCTATTCATTGGAGATCTCCTCGTTTCTTTTCGAATCGCTCTGTCTTATACCAACGGACTTCTTGCCGGAACATCACTCTTTTTGTTTCAAGAACTAACGCATAAAACACGAGAACAATCCACATTTGGGAATACGTAAAATACATTAATATAACATTGAAGAAATTTTTGCGATTCATTTGTGTTTTCTCTATACTGAGCGTAATCATAACTTCAGCTAGGAATAGTAAGAACGCTAACCCCCATAAAACTAAAGCAACATTGCCTACAGACAACTGAATGTCATAAAACAGATTGATAATAAATAATGCGTTTGAGACGATGACACCGAAGAAAAAGAGAAAATACGTAAAGAAGAAGTAAAACAAATCAAAGATAATTCGCTTCCGCTTTAACTTGAAAAACTGACTTAAAAATTTTAGTACTACATATTGGTTCCCTCTTGCCCACCGAGTACGTTGCTTCCACCAAACACTAAGCGTTTCCGGTTCTTGTTCCCAAGTAATAGCAGCTGGAAAAAATCGAATGTGATAGCCTGAATCATATACCCGTACAGTTAGTTCGGTATCTTCGGCAAGTGCTTTTACATCCCACCCACCAAGCTCTTTCATAATCGACCGTCTAATTGCAAAATTTGTCCCTGGAATCGTTGCTACTTTGAACCAACTCCACCGCCCTGCTTGGGCCATCCATTGAAAACAAATCGTTTCGATGTTGATGAACTTCGTTAGCCAGGTTGCTTGAGCATTTGTCACGCGAAATTTGCCGACCACTGCGCCCGCTTTTGGATCATTTACTAACCCCATAACCAAATACCAAACCGCCATTCGCTCAGGCGTATTATCTGCGTCATAGACAACTATAACTTCACTTTCTGTTCGTTGTAAGGCATCATTTAAAGCAGAAGATTTTCCCTTACCTTTATTTTGCTCCTCTGTTTCAATTACTTTGATAAATGGATATTTATCTGCATAAAGAGCAGCTATCGCGCCTGTTCGATCGGATGAGTTATCATTTATTACTATAACTTCTAATTTTTCTTTTGGATAATACAACCGCGCCATAGCTTTCAGCGTCTGTTCAATTACAACTTCTTCGTTATGTGCAGGGATAAATACGCTCACTGTAGGCAAATCTGTCATGTTTTTTTTCCATTGCGGAATGACTTTCTCAAATGTCTTAAAGTGATGATAGCCACCTTGCATTAGAAACATATGATAGAGAAGCATCATCCATATAAGTATTAGTGATACATAAAAAAGAATATCAGCCACTATAATCCCTCTCTCTAAACAAACGTTTTTTCAGCGCTGCGCGTAAATTTACAATGTAGATGAAAAAGGCAATGATAAACAACAAGACGACAATCGAAAGTCCCCAGAGCATTGCTTCAAGCGGTTTATCAACGGAGTTTTCCACTAAACGTTTCCAAGTATTTCGATCAGATTCTACTGTTAGTTCACCGTTTTCTTGTTGGTGTACCAATACCTGATCTGTTTGCACGCGTTGTTCTGTCTCACTTAAATCCAGCCATTCAATTGTGCCGACTGAATAGATGAGATCTAGCATTTCTTGTAAGTGTTCCATCCCTAAGTACGGATGATAAAACCCTCCTACCATAGAACCTGGTATATCTTTTAATCGTTTGACAGTTTCCTTAACCACTTCTAAAGGATCCTCTAGCTGAGGGTTTACATAGCCAATTGTTTCAGGATACAACTTCATCCCCGATAGAATTGAAGGATTCGATACAAACAGTGGAGCGTCCATAATCTCCCAGTCTTCGTCACTCAACTGAACTTGACCAAAAATTGAAGTGAAGTAATTTGAAGTGATTTTGTATCCTGTTGAACTCATCGTATAATGAGGCGCTTCAAAAGCGAGCGGATACAAGCCAATATCCGTTAACTCTTCAATCGCTTTTTGATGCTTGGTTTCGATATAGCCTTTTTCAATTAAATCCATTTTGTCCATAATTATTCTGTATTCACTTTCTGAGCGAAACGACTCTCGTTTTGGTAACGATTCCGGCAATTTATCAGTCCGTTCCGTTGTGATTTTCTGGTTTAATTGATTATCCCAAAACTCAAAGCCTTCCCCTGTTTCTTCGTAGCGATAAGAGTGTGTATATCCGTGGCTGATAACGATTCCGCCACGACTTTGCAAATGTCGAAGCACGTTAACTAACTTCTGATTTGATTTCATAAAGACTTTTTCGCCATTCTCGTTATTCACATACACTGGAATGACCGCTAAGTAAAAAGGGATTCCCCGATCAGCTAAGTAATCTCCAGTTTCTTGTACAAGCTTATAATCTGAAACAGGAGATATGTCTTCTAGTCGGATGTAGGCGGGATGGACTGTAGGCTCTTTAACGCCCATAATTTGATGCATCTGTTTTGATAAGGCATATTTCTGATCGTTTTCAAATGCAGAAGAAGCAATATATGTCAGACGTCCATTTTTTACGATATACGGATGCTGTGCATATAAACTATTCCCGACTTCAATTAGTTCACTCCCGTCTGGAGGTATCACATCGACTACTGACATCGGAATGGAAAGTGATGTATTGTCAAGCTTGCTAATTTCAACTTCATCTTGAAACTTCCATTCGTTGAATGCTTTGAATTGACTTCCGTTATACCCAATGACAATAATCTCTCCTTTAAAACGATCGATTTCCTGAATGAGCAATGAAGGGAGTTTTATTTCAAAATCCCCTACAAAAACGACTACATCTGTTCCGCGCAATAAGTCGGGTGTGAAGTCTTCAGCAGATACGACCTGCTGTTTCATAGCAAAAGCTGAAAATGTCGCATCTAACATATGAATGTTTTCATCGACTTGTTTTTTTTCAGATGCGTAAATGAATAGAATAGTTGGCTTAGCTTCAGCCGCGCTCGAAGTATCAGTTATAGAACTCCAGCTAAAGAATATAAGTAAACCCGTTAGCACCAAAATCTTAGAGTACATAGCTAACCCTCTCACTTTCAACCTTCTCCATGAGCACTTCATAATCCATGGATTCTGAACCTGGCTCATACGTCACCTGCCCAATTAGGAACGTGAGATCTATTAAATTACCACTTAACAATTGATGGACTTTAAGTTTGTTCTCTAATTTACTTGACACTATTTCCACGGACTCGACAGTTGTATTAGTTAATAAAACTGCTAGTCTATCTGTGTCATACCTGAACTTCCGATCTGTTTGCCGCGTCAACTCCCCCAACTTATAAGCAAGTGACGAAAGAAGATGCGCTCTCTCCTTTTCACCATAAAGTTTTTGAAATTCTTCATAGTGATCCATCTGTAAAATTAGCAGTACGAAAGATCCTCCATATCGATCGATTCGCTTCATTTCCGCTGTAACTTCAAATTCCATTCGCTCTGGATTATCAAACCCTGTTTCAATATCAACGGCTGTAAATCGACGTATTCTCTCTTGAAGCTTCAAAACTAACTGCCTCTGATCAGTTAGCTGGTTTTGTATATAACCAGCAAGTAAAATCAGACCTATTAAAGCAATTCCGTAGGCCAACATATAAGGTAGAGGAACTTCAAGTTCCTTTACAAAACGATTGAAAAACTGACCATCAAAGAGCACAGCACCAAGTATTAGTAAGTAGGGCAAGCTCCAAAATAACCCCGCGGCTGAACCTCTTAACAGCGTGTAACTGAGTAACAGAAGTAAAAAGGCGATTAATACAAGCCCCTCCACACCATACGGCAGCAATAAGTAGGTGGACAATTGAACTCCTAGCAATAACACTATGAGTATAAACTGACTTCCTTCAAAAAATGTTTTCATAAGCCACTGTCCTTTCTGCAATCATTGCCAACAAGTTATCAAACGTGTGCGTATCCAGTGTAGGTAAGTCGATATATCCACCGTAATATCGTTTCGAGTTATCGTTTTGCTGAAGTGTTCTCATTTGAGTAAACAATTGCTTTGCCAATTCAACCTCTTCAAGTTCTAAACACATTAAGATTGCCAGTGCATAGATGGAGGGTGCTTCATAGTCGGCGAATGGTTTACCCTCTTTCAAATCATAAACACCATACAATCGACCATGTGGTTTGGACATTTCTCGTTTAGTGAACTCCAATAATTCTGTCACGTCTCCGTTCCATTGAGCACGATGATAGCCAATATAATACTGATCGATTAAGTTCACTTTTTTGTCGTAAGTAAAGTGTTTTGTTTGAACATCAAATGATTTCGGAAAAAATCCTTTGGCTGAATGTGGCATTTCCGTAAGCAAGTTAAACGTATTGTCATAGACGGTTGCAGAGATGTAGCCGCGTTGTTTCAAACGATCAAACGCATCTGGAATAATGTAACTTAGCGTGATGACAGACCCCTGCTCTTTCGATTTCAAATCGATATAATCGATTAAGTACTCTTCATTTAGCTGATATATTCTTAATCCATCTGCCATACGTTTAGCGAGTGCTGTATGGGCGGGTTTGTTCCACTTCTCTCCTGCTTCAAATAATGCATTCATAATTCGTAAATCATCGATTGACGCATTCGAGTTTGCAGCTTTTCCTTTTTTCAACTCCCATACTACTAAATAATTTTTTGTTAAGAAGTACTTCTCTAATACACGAACTTGCTGTTTAAATTGCTTTGAATCGTCCTTTACTAGTAAATACTCCATCCACAACCCTACGGTTTCCGATAAATACTCATTTTTTCTTTCTAAGATATTTGTATGAATTCGTCCGTCTCGTTTCATCAAATGATCCATCACAAATTGCTCTGCACTTAGTCGATTTACAGCTTGAGCATCTTGTTTAATTTGAACATCCCTACCTTTATATTTTATTCCTATGCATATTCCGATAAGTATAAGAAATATTAGTATCCATATCCAACCGTTTTTTGGTTTCATAGAGTATCTATTTCCTTTCCTTGGTCGCACTATCTCTATTTACCATACTATGCAATGCATCTTACTATTCACTTACGCTATTCTTAAAGAACACTTAAATTTCTTGAAGTATACTAAAGTATATGAAAAAGCCCTTACTCATAAGAGTAAAGGCTAGTATGTAAACATACTTTATGTTATTTTATTACATCAATACAATCTGTCCTATTGTATAGTCAAGTTAGCTACTTGTATTTAAACATAATAAAAAGCATCTACAAACGTTGAAATATCAACGTTTGTAGATGCTTTAGGTCTTATTCAAACTAATACAATAAGACTTGGTGATACCCGAGGCCGGACTTGAACCGGCACGCCTCGCGGCATCGCATTTTGAGTGCGACGTGTCTGCCATTCCACCACTCGGGCACGTGTAAAGTAATTATATAAAATTATAAGGCGGCAACCGGAATCGAACCGGTGGTAAGGGTGTTGCAGACCCGTGCCTTACCGCTTGGCTATGCCGCCAACATAGTGGAGCGGAAGACGGGATTCGAACCCGCGACCCCGACCTTGGCAAGGTCGTATTCTACCACTGAACTACTTCCGCAAAACTGACTGGGGTAGCTGGATTCGAACCAACGAGTGACGGAGTCAAAGTCCGTTGCCTTACCGCTTGGCTATACCCCATTAATGGGGCGGACGAGGGGTATCGAACCCCCGAATGTCGGAATCACAATCCGATGCGTTAACCACTTCGCCACGCCCGCCATGTTATGATCACTTACAGTATAGTAATGAGTGTTAATGCTTTTAAAATATGGGGCGGACGAGGGGTATCGAACCCCCGAATGTCGGAATCACAATCCGATGCGTTAACCACTTCGCCACGACCGCCAAAATAATTATTTTTAAAAAATACAGGGGCAGTAGGAATCGAACCCACACCAAAGGTTTTGGAGACCTCTATTCTACCGTTGAACTATGCCCCTAAATGGTGGTGGGGGACGGATTCGAACCGCCGAACCCGGAGGGAGCGGATTTACAGTCCGCCGCGTTTAGCCACTTCGCTACCCCACCAGTAAGGATGCCGGCGAAAGGACTTGAACCCTCAACCTACTGATTACAAGTCAGTTGCTCTACCAATTGAGCTACACCGGCATATAAATGGTGGCTCAGGACGGAATCGAACCGCCGACACAAGGATTTTCAGTCCTTTGCTCTACCGACTGAGCTACTGAGCCACATTTGGTATTTCCAAAAAAAACCCTCTTCAAAGCGTATGTATAAAATGGCGGTCCCGACGGGAATCGAACCCGCGATCTCCTGCGTGACAGGCAGGCATGTTAACCGCTACACCACGGGACCTTGGTTGCGGGGACAGGATTTGAACCTGTGACCTTTGGGTTATGAGCCCAACGAGCTACCACTGCTCCACCCCGCGATAATACTATAAAATAAATGGTGGAGGATGACGGGCTCGAACCGCCGACCCCCTGCTTGTAAGGCAGGTGCTCTCCCAGCTGAGCTAATCCTCCTGGGTTATATTGCGATATAATTCGCATGAAAACTTATTTTTAAAAATGGTGACCCCTACGGGATTCGAACCCGTGATACCGCCGTGAAAGGGCGGTGTCTTAACCGCTTGACCAAGGGGCCATCTATAATGAATGCGTACATCTGGCGGAGAGCAAGGGATTCGAACCCTTGAGGCAGCGCAAACCGCCTACACGATTTCCAATCGTGCTCCTTCGGCCACTCGGACAGCTCTCCAATAATGGCTCCGCAGGTAAGACTCGAACTTACGACCGATCGGTTAACAGCCGATTGCTCTACCACTGAGCTACTGCGGAATAATGTAATGTGATTATACTGTTTTTATAACTTGTCTAACAGACCAGCGATGTCCTACTCTCACAGGGGGAACCCCCCAACTACCATCGGCGCTAAAGAGCTTAACTTCCGTGTTCGGTATGGGAACGGGTGTGACCTCTTTGCCATCATCACTGAACTGTTTTCAAAGCCATGATTATTATATCAAACTGAGTGAGATTGTCAATCCTTTTTACAAAAGATTTTATTCACTCAAAACTGAATAAAAGACATTGGTGTAGTTCAAGTAACTACTTTTTAAAATAGGTTAAGTCCTCGATCGATTAGTATCTGTCA
>NZ_AUDQ01000010.1 GCF_000425545.1 Sporosarcina ureae DSM 2281
CACCCTCTCAGGTCGGCTACGCATCGTCGCCTTGGTGAGCCATTACCCCACCAACTAGCTAATGCGCCGCGGGCCCATCCTTCAGTGACAGCGAGATGCCGTCTTTCAACATTCCCTCATGCGAGAGAATGGATTATTCGGTATTAGCCCCGGTTTCCCGGAGTTATCCCCATCTGAAGGGCAGGTTGCCCACGTGTTACTCACCCGTCCGCCGCTAACTGAAGGAAGCAAGCTTCCAACAGTTCGCTCGACTTGCATGTATTAGGCATGCCGCCAGCGTTCGTCCTGAGCCAGGATCAAACTCTCCATAATACTGGTAGACGATATGCCGCGGATTGCGTCGTCAGTTTCACTCGCTCAATCGGTCACGTACCTGAGTACGCTCCCTCTTTCGCTCGATCACTTCCTAACACTCCACAACATCTCGTCAACCAGTTACATGAAAAATCGATTAGCTCGAGTTTCATTTGCTGGCATCAATTAAGATACTCATTTTTGTTTGTGTCATCGTTAGATGCACAAACTGTATTCCGTTAACGTTTTGCTGTTCAGTTTTCAAGGTTCATGTCGCAGTCGCTTTCTTGACTGTTCTATTACTATATCAGACGCATTTTAAACTGTCAACAACTTTAGACAACTTTTTTCAATTTCTTCTTCCTTTCTTTTAGATTCGATACTATTAACGCTTTTAAAGGGATGCTTAAATAATAGTAAAACCGCTTCCCTATTGGCTCAGGAAGCGGTCTGGTGTTATTTGATATAGATGAAATACAAAATGAAGATTACAAAGAGCCCGTACATAATTGGATGAATTTCTTTTCTTCTACCGCTTACTAGCATCGTAATAGGATAGAAAACGAAACCGATTGCGATACCTGTTGCGATACTGTACGTCAACGGCATGGCGATAATCGTAAAGAATGCTGGAACTGCGATCTCGAAACGAGTCCACTCTATGTTTCCTAATGTCGACACCATTAATACCCCTACGATAATCAAAGCAGGAGCCGTAACTGCTGGTGTAATGACTAGTAGTAAAGGAGAGAAGAACATTGCTAGTAAAAACAGCAAGGCGGTTACAATAGAAGCAAAGCCTGTTTTGGCACCCGCCGCAACACCTGCAGTGGATTCAATATAAGAAGTGGTAGTGGATGTCCCCATTACTGCTCCTGTTACGGTTGCCAAGGAATCCGCAAGTAATGCTTTGCCAGCACGCGGCAGACGGTCTTCCTTCATTAGACCTGCTTGTGTAGCTACTGCAACTAGTGTTCCAGCTGTATCGAAGAAGTCTACGAATAGGAATGTGATGACGATCACGAGAAATTGTGTTGTCATCAATGACCCTGGGTCGTTAAGGATCGCATCAAAAGCTGCACCAAACGTGGGAGCGACTGACGGAATTTTATCTACCACCTTGTGCGGCACGTCTATTAAACTGACCGCCATACCTAAAGCCGTGGTCATAATCATTCCGTAGAAAATAGCACCTTTGATCTTCCTTACCATCATAATAATCGTGATGACTAATCCAAAGATCGTAAGCAATGTAGGACCAGCCGTTAAATCACCTAGACCTACTAACGTATTTTCATCCGCCACAATAATCTTGGCATTTTGCAGACCTAGGAATGTAATGAACAAACCTATACCTGCACCTACCGCAAACTTCAGTTGTGCCGGTATTGCATTGATGATCATTTCACGTAACCCAGTTAATGAAAGAACAATAAAGATTAATCCTGAGAATAACACTCCAGTCAAACCTGTTTGCCATGGTATACCATACGTAAGCACTACGGTGAAAGCGAAGAATGCGTTTAATCCCATGCCTGGCGCTAAGCCAATCGGATATCTGGCTATTAAACCCATAAAGAGTGTTCCAACAGCAGCTGCGAGTGCAGTGGCAACAAATACAGCACCTTTATCCATACGCATGGAATCAGGCAGGTCAGGTACAACGTCCAAAGATAACATGATTGGATTTACCGCTAAAATATAGGCCATGGCTAAAAACGTAGTAATTCCACCGATGATTTCGCGACGATAATTGGTGCCAAGCTTATCAAACTCAAAGTATTTTTTCATTGTGACCTTCCTTACTCTCATTATGTAAAAAGAGGCACGCGAAATAAATTCGCATGCCTCTTCTTTAATCCAATAGAAAATACATTTCTATTTTGAATCGTAGTCGAAACATTTACGGTGTTTCGGTAGAGACTTCCAGGCCTTATTCCCAGCGTTATACGATCATATTCTGTTGTTTAACTTATTCCCATTCAATAGTGCCTGGTGGTTTCGCTGTAATATCATATACAACACGATTGACTTGATCCACTTCAGTTGTAATTCGAGTACTAATTTTTTCTAGTACATCGAAAGGTATACGAGCCCAGTCTGCCGTCATACCATCTACTGAATGAACCGCTCTTATACCTATCGCATAGTCGTAAGAACGTTGTTCGTTACGAACACCTACACTACGGATATTCGGTAATACTGCGAAATATTGCCAGATTGAACGATCGAGTCCAGCTTTTGCGATTTCATCACGTAAAATAAAGTCTGCATCGCGAACGATTTCAAGCTTATCTTCCGTAATTTCCCCAAGCACACGAACTCCAAGTCCCGGACCTGGGAATGGTTGACGGTTAACAATTTCTTCAGGCAATCCAAGTTCCGCACCTACCGCACGTACTTCATCTTTAAATAATGCACGTAATGGTTCGATTAACTCGAAGTCCATATCTTCAGGCAAACCGCCCACATTATGGTGAGATTTAATAGTTGCAGAAGTTGCTGTTCCACTTTCAATGATATCTGCATAAATCGTACCTTGTGCTAAATATTTGATGCCGTCTAGTTTAGCAGATTCTTCATCAAATACGTAAATAAATTCATTGCCGATAATCTTACGTTTTTGTTCAGGATCTGTAACACCTTCGAGCTTATTTAAGAAGCGTTCGCGTGCATCTACTTTAATGAAGTGCATACTGAACTGTTCACTGAAAGTCTTAACTACACTTTCAACTTCGCCTTTACGAAGCAATCCGTGGTCAACAAAAATACATGTCAACTGATCTCCTATTGCACGGTCAATCAAAGCAGCTACGACTGATGAGTCAACCCCGCCACTTAGCGCGCAAAGTACTTTACGATCGCCAACCGTTGAGCGGATCTTCTCTACTTCTATCTCAATGAAACGATCCATTGTCCAATCGCCTGAAGCTTTACAGATTTCAAAAACAAAGTTACGCAAGAAGTCTTTCCCGTTTTCCGAACGATAATCTTCTGGATGGAATTGAATCGCATAGATTTGTTGTTCATCGTTTGAAATAGCTGCAATATTACCAGCAGAATCTTTTGCAGATGCAGTAAACCCTTCAGGTAATTCGACAATGTCAGCGCTGTGACTAACCCAGACGTTTTGATTGTCAGTCTGACCAGCAAATAATGTAGACGTCGTATCCACTGTCAACGTTTCTTCTTTGCTTTCACCGCCTGCATTCTTTTCTACCTTACCGCCTAAATGATCAACGATTACTTGAGCTCCGTAACTGATGCCCAATACAGGAATACCTAATTCAAATATTGCTGGATTGATATCATGCGCTTTCGCGTCTCCAACAGATGCTGCACCGCCGGAAAGTACAATACCGACTGGATTCATTTTTTTAATTTCCTCAATTGTCGTTGTATGTGCGTGTAACTCACTATACACACCAAATTCGCGGATTGTACGCGTGAAGAGCTGATTATACTTACTGCCGTAATCGAGAACTACAACTTTTTCTTGTCCGGCTAACACAGGAGCATTTGACAACTAATCCACCTCTTCCAATTTTTTAATACCATTTCACGCCTCAACTACAAAAGACGCGTTAGAAAGTCAACTTTCCACGCGTCTTTTCCATCAAAGAATCCAGGTACTGCTATTCAATGATAGCTGACGTTCGTTAGTGCAAGATATGTCGAGGACATTTCAAGCATCATCCACTCTATATTTTACGCATATTTCGCTAAAAAATCAACATGTTGTACTAATAATTAAATCTTCCCACACTTTATTCAACTTATCCCATTCTTGCGTCTCCCAGTCATTCCCGTATATTCCTGTTTCATACGCATTGGTTAAGACGGCCATACGATCTCCGCCGTACCGCTCGTCTACGAGTTTCGCATAGTTGGAAAGCGTCATCGCGGTATCTTTTGGCAGTCCGGTCCGAGCTAATTGTTGTAATAACTGTGTGAATTGCTGTTCAAATTTCGCGCGACCGTTTGGCAGTTTCCTGAGTTGTTTTATACGCCATTTCGGTAGCCAATTGCTTCTTTTACTATAGACAATTAAACTTGCTCCTACAATTAACACAAACAATGATACATAAATCCACCATTGACTGAACAACCATACATATTTTTGTTTGAATGCGTCGAAGGCAGGCGAACCTTTTGTTTTCTTAGGAAGTTCTTTCTCTTTTTCCACTTCCGGTTTCACAGTTTTTTTAATTTCCTCTTCTTCAGAACTTTCATTCGGAATATCGAATTCGATCTCTGTTGGATGTGTAAAACCTAGTGTCGGCTCAAACGGCATCCATCCAATTTCGGGAATGTATACTTCTACCCACGAATGAGCCTCATCATTCGTCACGCGATAGACACTTTTCCCAGATGCTTTATATGCCATTTCTCCTGGCGCAAATCCTTTCACCCAGCGCGTTGGTATATCTACGGACCTGAGCATGACCGCCATGGAGGTGGAGAAGTTATCACAATAGCCCTTTTTCGTGTCGAATAGAAACTGATCTACATAATCCTGTTCTTCATCAGGCACCGGAACATTTTGCGTTTCATAAACAAAACCGTTCTTTTTGAAGTATTGCTCTATGGCTTTCACTTTGTCATAGACGGCCGTTTCGTTTTCTGTAATCGATAAAGCCAGTTCCTTCACGCGTTCCGGTAATTCTTCCGGTAGTTGGACATAGCTATTCAAATCCTCCGGAACCGTCTCATAGTTCACCATCTCTGTTTTCTGCAAATCTGACAGGATGTATGTAGGTTCAACAAACTCCATTTCATACTGTTCAATTTTCTCTTGTAGACCCATCAACAAATATAGTCGGTTCGTCGTCATCTCATGCATAAGATTCAAACCTTCAGGCGAGGAAATCTTCGTCGTGCCATAAGGAGTAGCAAGAAATGGAAGTGGTTCAGCGAAATCCAGTGTAGCATGCAAGACTTCCCCTTCTGCGGGATTATTCCATAGATCTTCGCCTGTATCCAGCAGCTCCTTATCTGACTCTTTATCCTGTATCCAGCCCTTTGAAGTATATGTATCTTTCGTTTCAATACGCCAATATTGCCGTTCGTCCACGGATGCTTCAAACACCAATTGATTGTTTTGGACGAAAGCTCCACCCAGTTGCGTATCATCGGGGTCATAACCCGCTCTGGCTTGTCCGTTGTCAGATACGTTATCCTCCGCTCCACTCAACGATAGTAAGAACGGTACAGGATCTGGCCATGCAGGAGGATATACCGGTGCATTTCTTGATAGCAATCCGATAGATACAACAATCAGTACCACTGGCAATGAAAGCAAAAGCAATCTCTTAGGACGAAGTGACAATCCTTCATCACCCGATAATTTAATTATTGTAAGGCAACCTACAATTACTAAGCCTACTATCATAATTCTCACTATAGACGAAGTAGCGTCATATGGAGTGAACGTATCCAAAAGTGCTACAAATATTATTGTAAAACCAAAGAACATCATCATACTACGTCGCACTTCAATCCAGTGACGAAGTAAATAAGCGATCATCCAAACTAGCACAAACAACAATAACGTACGGAATAAATTCGATAATTCCCCGAGATTACCTTGGAATAGCAACAGGACATTCTGTTGGACATCTTGCAAAATATAGCCTGTCACAGCTATAGAGATCCATAGTTTATTAAAATACATATAATGAATAGCCCATACTACATATAGAATCTGGACCGTTCCACTGATCCACCATGGCAGTTGCAGTAAAGTCAATGCAAAAAAGAGTACTAGATAGATGATGAATAGAGATGGATGTCCAAAATCCGTCAAATCCACAATCGGGATAAACCACTCCCACAGCAAAACGGAACTGAGCGCATATAAAAACAACAGCACTTTCCAATCCAACTTTGATCTCTTCATAAATTCACCGTCTTTCTCGACATTGATAAACGATCAGACGGATAAATCATTTTCACCGTAATACCAAGCGATTTCACTTGATTAACATTAGCTTCTAGAGATTTTTTGTTCGTTTCATCTGTTATGAGCACAAAACAAACTATTGTGGATGCATCATGAGTACATGTCAACACGCTACGGACAAACTCCATGCGAAGATTTCCTGTAATAAGCAATAACGCATCTCCAGATATTTCTTTCTCTATCGGCAATCTTACCTTTTGTGTGTCTTCAGGTTGGATTTTCGCAAGATGTACTAATGCTTGTCTCGTCTGACCTGCGGATTGTATCGATGGAAACACTTTCGGCTGGTCACTCGCTGTGATCAGGGTCAACTTGGCATGATTCTCTCTGGCGGATACAACAATCGATGCAGCAAACTCCACTGCATCTTCAAATGTTTCCGATATTCCGCAATCCAGCAACAACGTATGTTGCTCCGAACGCTGTTCATCAAATTCTTTTGTCATTAATTTCGAAGTACGTGCAAATGATTTCCAATGAATCCAAGACATCCGGTCCCCTGGCGCATATTCCCTGATGCTAGATGGGGTAGTTGCATCCTTCGCTAGCATGAAAGCTGAGAGTTGCTGCCCTTCGCTCGTCCCATTAGATGCTGATTCATACACTAAATCGGTTACGCTCGGATAGACTAAAAAATGATTTTGTATAACAAATACTTTTCTTTTACGAATCCAATTAAAAAAATCCACTATTTGCACTTCTACTGTCGGCAATGTGTATTCGCCACGCTGAACATCCTTTAGCAAATAGGTGTGCTCATATGTTCTCCGAAATCCTAAGAGCATAATTTTCCGTTCAATCTTTTCGCGCTTAGCGTGAACTCGTCTATCCATTAGAATTACATATAGTAGAGGGAAAGGGAAGTTCCTTTTTAAAACCACCCGAATGGAGACCTGTCCACTCCTAGATACATGTCGATCTTCAATATATCGTGCAACGGTTAGATCTCGTAACGGATACAAGTAGAGAAGCACGGAGTATGTCACAAATGGAATCAACATATAGAAAATGAACCAGCTAACGAAGCCCCCTTGAAATTTTGCGAAGACGTAAGCAACTGTACCAATGGCTACGACACTCGCGAATCGCCCAAATGATTGCAATGCCTTCATAGAGTAGTAGACCTGCGCATTACCGGAACCGGCTGACGCTCGAGGATCCGACTAACAATTTCCTCCGCATCAATTCCTTCGTATTTCGCTTCAGGACGCAAAATCATCCGATGCGAAAATGCAAACGACGCCAAATATTGTACATCATCCGGCAAGACAAACGTGCGCCCTTTTATGAACGCGTAAGCTTGGCAAGCTTTCATTAATGCCATTGAACCTCGTGGACTTACGCCTAAAGAAACAGACTCATGATGGCGGGTTGCATCCGCACAATCCACAATATAAGAAACAATCGTATCGTCTACTGTCACTTCTCGCACATTACGCTGTAACTCCAATAATTCATCCACTGTCAGAATGGCATCGATTTTCTCAATCGGTGTTTGCCGTTCCGCTCTTTTCAATAACTCCATCTCTTGCTGCTTTGTCGGATACCCCATTTTCAACTTGAAAATAAAACGATCAAGCTGTGCTTCCGGTAGAGGGTAGGTCCCTTCATATTCCACAGGGTTTTGTGTCGCCATCACGAAAAATGGTTCCGGCAATTGAATAGTCGTT
Source organism: Sporosarcina ureae DSM 2281 (assembly GCF_000425545.1). GTDB lineage: Bacteria > Bacillota > Bacilli > Bacillales_A > Planococcaceae > Sporosarcina > Sporosarcina ureae. Next base: position 7,927 of record NZ_AUDQ01000010.1, read on the forward strand.
CCATCTACTGTAATCGATGCCTCTTCCATACCTTCCAATAATGCAGCCTGTGTTTTGGGTGATGTTCGGTTGATTTCATCAGCCAATACGATATTACCAATCAAAGGTCCCGGACGAAATTCAAATTGCATTGTCTGTGGATTATAGATGGACACGCCTGAAACATCAGAAGGTAATAGGTCAGGTGTGAATTGGATCCGCTTAAACTTCGCACCAATTGATGTCGCCAACGCTCTCACTAGCATCGTCTTTCCAACACCTGGTACGTCTTCCAGTAATACGTGACCGCCAGCTAATAATGCCGTCATACTTAACTCCGCTATATCCCGTTTTCCAACAATAACTTTTTCAATATTGTCCAATACTCGTTCGATCCATTCTGAATGCATAGTTATTCTCTCCCGTCACGAACTGAATCCGTCTTATTATATGAAACTATCATACCTGAAACGCATAACCTCGACAAACAGAAAAAAACTGCCGACCCTTTGACGCACAAAAGGTCGGCAGATTTCATTTCCAAAATTCATCAAATACCGTGATAGGCAAATGGCGTTTATGCGCTGATTTCAAATAATGCCCTTCTATTTGCTTTCGCGCCTCATCCGATACTTCTTTTCCTTCCAGATAGTCATCAATTTCATCATACGTCACACCTAATGCTACCTCATCCGGAATGGCAGGTTTATTGTCTTCCAAATCAGCCGTAGGGATTTTATTGTATAAATGTGGTGGGCAATCTAGCGCTTCTAATAGTTGTTTTCCTTGGCGTTTATTCAATCGGTAGATCGGCATAAGATCCGCTGCGCCATCACCAAACTTTGTATAAAATCCAGTAATTGCTTCAGCTGCGTGATCTGAACCTAGAACGACAGAGTGATGGATGGCTGCTACGGAATATTGTGCTTTCATACGTTCGCGCGCTTTTTCATTTCCTTTATCAAAATCAGAAATGTGGAGACCCGCTTTGTTCATAGCTCGCTCACTGGCATCCACCGCTTCTTTAATATCGACTGAATAAACGATTGACGGCTTAATAAAACGCAATGCATCTTGGCAATCGTCTTCGTCAAACTGCACACCGTATGGTAAACGAAGAGCATAGAAGCGGTACTTTTCTTTCCCTTCTTCTTCATTCAGCTCGTCAATCGCCATCTGCGCCAACTTGCCGACTAATGTAGAGTCTTGACCACCGGAAATACCTAATGTGAACCCTTGTAAAAAGGTATTTTTTTTCAAATATGCTTTCATAAAGTCAATGGAAGTCCGGATCTCTTGCTGCGGGTCGATTTCCGGCTTCGTACATAATGCTTGGATAATTTCTTGCTGCAATGTCAACGCTCCCACTTCCTTTTCAATGTTTGGTATAGTTCTCGACCATTTCATGCACTTCTTCTATATTACGTCTCTTATTGTCCCAACACTTCTGACTAAGATCAACAGGATATTCTTCAGGATTTAACGAACGCTGATATTCCTCCCATAGTAGAGAAAGATTTCGTTGTGCAAATTCACGGATTTCATACACTGGAGGATTTTTATAAATAACGGTTCCATTCTGAATCACATGCTCGTGCAAGTTTACTGCTTCAAAATTCGTCACAAACTTTGAGATAAATGTATGCACAGGGTGGAACATTTTGAGGCGTTCTTCCTTTGTCGGATCCTCATCATGCATCGTAATATAATCGCCTTCCGCTTTACCATTTTCGAGGTCAATAATTCGATAGAGCTTTTTACGGCCAGGTGTCGTTACTTTCTCTACGTTAGCTGAAATTTTAATCGTATCTTGCATTTCCCCATCATCGCTTTCAATGGAGACAATTTTATAGACAGCTCCAAGCGCCGGTTGATCATATGCCGTAATCAGCTTTGTTCCAATACCCCAAATGTCGACTTGAGCTCCTTGAGCTTTCAAGTTCAAAATCGTGTACTCATCCAAATCATTGGATACAACGATTTTCGCATCCGGGAAACCTGCTTCGTCTAGCATTCGGCGAGTTTCTTTTGACAAGAACGCAATATCTCCACTGTCCAAGCGTACACCGATGAAATTAATGCTGTCTCCAAGCTCTTTTGCTACTTTGATAGCTGTCGGAACGCCAATCTTTAATGTATTATACGTATCCACTAAGAAGACGCAGTCTTTGTGACGTTGTGCGTAAACTTTGAATGCTGTGTACTCATCTTTATAGGCTTGAACAAACGAATGTGCATGCGTTCCAGAAACAGTTAGTCCGAAACGTTTTCCTGCACGTACGTTACTCGTGGACTCCACGCCACCAATGACCGCTGCACGCGCGCCCCAAACTGCGGCATCCATTTCGTGCGCGCGTCGGCTCCCGAATTCCATCACAATGTCATCTTTTACTACTTGCTTGATACGGCTAGCTTTTGTGCTGATCAATGTCTGGTAGTTAACAATATTTAGCAATGCTGTTTCGATCAACTGCGCTTCAATCAGGTTCGCTTCAATACGAATGATCGGTTCATTCGCGAAAACGAGTTCTCCTTCTTTCATGGAGTAAACGTCTCCAGTGAAACGGACGCCTTTCAAATAATCGAGGAAGTCATTCGCAAACCCAAGCTCTTCTCGTAAATAATCTAGATCGCTTTCTGTGAATGAAAACTCCTCAAGATACTTCAGTACATGTTCAAGGCCAGCAAATATCGCATAACCGTTACCGAATGGAATTTTTCTGAAATACACTTCAAATACGGCTTTCCGTTCATGAATGCCGTCCGCCCAATACGATTCGGCCATATTGATTTGATATAGGTCTGTGTGTAACGCTAAGCTGTCGTCTTTGTATGATGAAGTCATAGTCGTCTCCTTCTTCCGCTGCAATAATATTGTCATTATACACTATTTCCCCTATTTCTCAGCAAAGTAATCATTAACTGGTGAATCGATTTCAGAAATATAACTTTTCAAGGTTAGCAAAGAAAAGTTCATGAAAGAAATATGAACACGGAGGAAACGTGGATGGACGTTCTAAGCGGACCTTTTCCTTAGAGCGTAGCTCACCAAATATAGTGACATTGAACTATATTCTCCCAATGCTTTGATCTTTCTACTGCATCAAAAGAAAGACAGAAGACAGATTCCGATTAATTTCGGAATTTGTTTTCTGTCACATATAATTATTCTCTGTGAAACTTGGTTCTGGTTTAGCTACCCACTTTCTAAACGAAAAGAGTCGTCACTTCATTTTTAACAATCTTCTATAACAATATACGTCGCTTTGACCGGGCCATGCACACCAATGACGAGGTTCATTTCGATGTCGGCGGAGTTACTTGGACCTGTGATGAAGTTGATGCAGGACGGGACTTGCTGGCCATTGTTTAATTTATCTCGAATCATATCTGACGCTTGGGTAATTCTTGGGACTAGCGTGCTTTTAGGAATTAACGCAATATAATGCGTTGGGAGCAAGCTGACGGAACGACCTTTGTCTGCACTACTGAAGAGTACGACCGTGCCGGACTCTGCGAGGGTCATGTCGCTGAATGTGATACCGATATTCGCTTGTTCAGCCAATTCGATATTCTTCACTCCAATTGAAGGATCCCAGCTATTGACTTCAATCTGTTCTAACGGCCACTTTGTCTCTAGTAGGTCCGATAATTCATATTCCTCAAAACGTTCGTCTCTCCATAGAGATAGCGGTCCGCCACCGTAAGCTTTTACGACTTCATCCAGCACAACCGACAACGATTCTTTTGTCGTTTCCACGATATCTGTATGAATTCGCTCGCATTGTACACGTAATACTTCGAGTAATTCATCTATTGAAGCATCCGCTAACACTGTGCGTTGAGGCTGATGTTTCCAGATCGGTTTTTCTACTTTCTCTTTGGGTTCTCGACCTAGTTGTGTCGCGATGGTTTGTAGAAATGTGGCGCGGTTTTGAATTGATCCTACCATGCTTATTTGCCCCCTTCCTGATCATAGAACCAGTCACGGAAACGCGTATTTCCGACAGCCGGGAACTCCCGTAAATCTGTCCAGTCTTTCAGTGGTCCCGGACCTTTTGAAATTCGGTCATTTTTCGTCAATGGTTTCATCGCAGTAGATGCTACCTTTGATCCCATAGAGTACAACGGATTGGAAGAAGCACCGATCCCAAATGCTTTCATTGCCAGTCTTTCGGAAATAGGTGATCGACCTTCTTCTTCCACAATAATGCGTCGATGTGTATGAAGTAGTTCGTGAAGAGGGATTTTCACCGGACAAGCATCCGTGCACGCTCCGCAAAGCGTGGAAGCAAAAGGCAACTCCTTGAAATCGTCGTAACCTCCAAGCAATGGCGATAGCACAGCACCGATCGGGCCTGAATAAATGGAGCCGTATGAGTGTCCGCCAATATGACGATAAACAGGACACACGTTGACACACGCAGCACATCGGATACATTGCAACACCGACTGAAATTCTGTCCCTAAAATTTCAGAACGACCATTGTCGACGATAACTAAATGAAATTCTTCAGGACCATCTACGTCCCCTTCATCTCTAGGACCTGTTAACGCCGTGACATAACTCGTCAATTTTTGACCTACTGCACTTCGTGTCAATAAGCTGACCAGTACTTCGAATTCTTCAAAGGAAGGTACTACCCGCTCCATCCCCATTACCGTAATTTGTGTTTTAGGCAACGCAGAGACTAGTCGTGCATTCCCTTCATTCGTCACGAGGCTAATTGAGCCCGTTTCAGCTATCGCAAAATTGCAGCCAGTAACACCTATGTCTGCATCCAAGAATTCTTGACGCAGTTTTTCACGTGCATGCAAAGCTAATTCTTCAGGTTTAGAAGTATTTTGATAATCTAACTTCTGCTCAAAAACTTCACGAATTTGTTCTCTGTTTTTATGAAGTGCTGGTGCTACAATATGTGAGGGTGGATCATGATCATCTACTTGAAGGATATACTCGCCTAAGTCTGTCTCTATGACTTCGCATCCAGCTTCTTCTAGAACGGCATTTAGATTGATTTCTTCTGTTACCATGGATTTCGACTTCACTACTTTTTTGCCATCTTTTTTCTTGATGACATCCCGAACATAATCACTCGCTTCTTCAGCTGTCTTCGCAAAAAACACATGACCACCACGTTGTGCAACATTTTCACTTAGCTGATATAAATAGTAATCCAAGTTTTCAAGAACATGCTGACGAATTTCTTCTCCGTGTGAACGCCATTCTTCCCAACTACCTAACTCTTCTGCAGCGTCTAGTCTTCTGCCATGCAAACGTTCTTGTGCACTCGCCACTGCCTGTCTCATGAAATCATCTGAAATATTATCCTTTGTTCGATCTGTAAAGTTTTTCTTGCTGAACTTCATCGCCATTGCTATCACCTCACTTTTTTTAATTTACTCGTGATTATTCAATACTTGTGCGATATGCATAACCCTGATCGGCTTGCCCATACGCTCTGCACGCCCTCCAATATTCATGAGGCAACCACAGTCCGCCCCAATTAAATAATCTGCCTCTGTCGCCATGGCACTATCGACCTTCTCATCTACCATCTGTTCAGAGATATCTCCCATCTTAACGGAGAATGTTCCGCCAAATCCGCAGCAATTATGCGCATTGGGTAAAGGGATCATTTCCAGTCCTTCCACTTGATTCAAAAGCTTTCTCGGTTCTGCACTAGCGCCTAGTAATCTCGTCATATGGCAAGACGGATGATACGTCGCTTTTCCTTTCAATTTTGCTCCTACGTTTTCCACTTGCAATACATTCACAAGGAACTGAGTGAACTCATACGTTTTATCTGCCAGCTCCTGTGCTCTTTGTAACCAATTGTGATCATCTTTGAATACATCAGGATACAATTTAAACATGGTCGCACAAGATCCTGAAGGTGTGACAACATACTCCGCATTTTCAAATGTCTTAATCATATTCTTCATTGCTGATTTTGAATTTTCTACGTAACCGCTGTTATAAGCAGGCTGTCCACAGCATACTTGTCCTTTTGGAAACGATAATTCACAGCCTTGTCTCTCTAATACTTCAACCATGTCTTTACCGGCTTCTGCATAGAACATGTCAACAAGACACGTTATAAATAAGCTTACTTTCATCTCACTTCACTCCTTCACTAGGACCCCCCGCGCAATCGACAGGTCATCAGATGACTAACATTTTACATAGCATACTACAATGCTCTGTCAATTGACAGAGCATTCATATATTTGGCTATAAAAAAATTCACTCAAAATAAAATGAGTGAATAATATTATTCTTTTACTGACTTCCAATGATTTATTAGAACAGACTCCACATTCAGAAGATGGGCTTGCATAGTACTTGATGCAATTTCTGGTTGCTGTGATTTAATCGCTAAAAATATGGCCTCATGCTCATCATGCAAACGCTCTACTGTCGCAGTCTCCGAATATAGGCAAATACGACGCGTCTCTCTCATCGATTCACTCATCAGTCCCGCAACTTGGCTCAACAAGTTTACCAACAACGGATTTTTTGTTGCTTCTGCGATTGCAAAATGAAAGTCCAAATCCGCTTTTTCACCTAGCAAAATATCCCCGGCATGCTTTTTCATTTCATTGAGTGCTGTTTTCATCTTTTCCAAATCGTATAGTGTACGGGATTCTGCTGCATTCGCAGCGGCTCCGGTCTCAACTATTTTCCTCACAGCTAATAAATATTGAATATCCTGTTGATTCATGAGCATGGCACTCTGTAACGGGAAGATCATATCGACGGGTGAGAATTCCTTGACATAAGTCCCCTCTCCCTGTCGCATTTCAATAAGCCCTCTAGCACGTAATGTTGATAAGGCCTCGCGAATTGTTGATCTGCCAACAGTAAAGTTTTCAGCCAGCTGCTGCACAGAATCCAATTTATCACCTGGCTTTAACTCTCCGGACTGAATGGAATCCAATAAACTATCCGCCACTTCTTCATATATTTTCTTCGGTTTAATTTGCTTATATTTCATGTTGCTCACTCCGTCCTATCACTTATCAAGCGCGATTTCTCCAGTTGTAGCAGGTTCCTTTTATGCTCTTTCCCATCTCGATAGCCTGACAATCCTCCACTTTTTGCAATCACACGGTGACAAGGCACCACGATCAATACAGGATTCTTGCCTATTGCAGATGCTACAGCGCGAACAGCTGATGCTTTCCCTATTTGTTCTGCAATTTCTGAATAGGTTACGACTTCACCATAGGGTATTCTGTGTAGCATTTCCCATACTTGCAGTTGAAATGGTGTCCCCTTTAAATCAAGAGACAGCGCTAAAAGATCGTTAGTCCTCCCCGAAAAATACCCTTTGAGCTGATTGCTATAGACTTCAAGCTTTGCTTCGTCTTCCTTTACTCCTTCATTATCAAATCGCTTAGCCCAATCCTTCAGTTGTTCTAAACTATTTTCGGCTAGCCCCACGTAGCAAAGTCCCTTTTCTGTAGCAGCTAGTATTACTGACCACCCGTCGAAATTAAATCGTGTCCAATAAACCAGTGTGTCCACTCCCTTTATCCGAATAATTTTAAGCCAACAGCACCGAGAATAATGAGCGATAAAAAGAAAAGGCGTTTGACGCTAGCAGATTCTTTGAATATTAATATCCCCATCAATACAGCTCCAGCTGCTCCTAAACCGGTCCATACTGCGTAGGCTGTACTCATCTGAATTTCACGCATAGCAAGAGACAGGAAAACAAAGCCGAAACCAAATATCCCGACAATGAGTAACAATCTTTTAATAGAACGTTTTTGTAAATAGTAATTGATGCTTACCACACCAAAAATCTCGCCGAGACTGGCAATAGCCAAGTACACCCAAGCCATCGTCAGCCACCTCCTTCAGTATCTACTTGTTCATCTGTAGTCAACTTGATGCCAACTACCCCGATGACAATTAATCCGATAAAGGTCAGCGTAACCCATGTGAAACCTGCTTGAAAGACGAATATATCCACCAAAAGGATTGCCGCGGCTCCCGACCCGGTAAAGACTGCATACACCGTGCCTGAAGGTAATTTTTCGCATGCCTTGATAATGAAATAAAAGCTTAATACAATGGCCACACCTGTTCCAGTCCATTGAATTGCCGTTACAGAGTAACGTAGACCGACTACCCAGAAAATCTCTATAACAGCCGCTAGGGCGACATAACTCCAAGCCAAAATAAATATCTCCTTTCTGTCATGAATAGCTCTATAAGTATAGCAAATCTTTTGCTATAACAAAAAATCAGCCGATGACGATAAAAGGAAGCTTGCTTCTAGTATATCCGCATGATAGAATAAATCCGTCAACAGTTTTTCCTATATTGTGAATATTCTTATCGAGAGAGACGGAGGGATAGGCCCAGCGATGTCTCAGCAACCAGCCTCAGGCACGGTGCTAATTCCAAGGGTGACACCACCTTGAAGATGAGAATACTGTATACACTTGTATGTTCGAGGGCCTATTCGAAAAGAAGAGGTTCTTTTTTATTTTGCTGGGGGGGATGGATAATCATGACAAACAATGGATTAGAAACCAGATTAGTACAACTCGGGAACCACAGTGATGAGAAAACCGGAGCAGTCAATACGCCTATTTACTTGTCTACAGCGTACCACCATGAAGGTCTAGGGAAATCGACGGGATATGATTACACACGAACAAAAAATCCTACGCGTTCTATCTTAGAGGATGGTATCGCAAACTTGGAATCCGGTGATCAAGGATTTGCGTGCAGTTCCGGAATGGCAGCCATTCAACTGATTTTATCCTTATTTAAGACAGGTTCAGAACTACTGGCACCTGAAGACTTATATGGCGGCACCTATCGTTTATTTAATCAATATGAAGAGACGTACAATGTTAAGACGCGATACTTATCGTTCGATGATGTTTCAGAAGTCGAGCAAGCGATTACTGATCGCACAAAAGCAATCTTCTTAGAAACGCCAACAAATCCATTAATGCAAAATATAGCAATTAGGACGTATGCTGAATTGGCGAAAAAGCATGGCTTATTGCTAATTGTCGATAATACATTCCTAACACCCTATTTCCAGCGACCTATTGAAGAAGGCGCAGATATCGTCATTCATAGCGCAACGAAATATATCGGTGGACATAATGACGTACTAGCAGGTTTAGTCGTCGCAAAGGGTGAGGAATTATGCGAACGTCTATTTACTAACCATAATGCGATTGGCGCTACATTGTCCCCTCTTGATTCATGGCTTGTCGTACGTGGTCTGAAAACATTACATTTACGCATGAAACAGCATGACGCAAATGCAAAAGCGATGGTATCTTATTTAGAACAAGAACCTCTCATTGTCGACGTGCTCTACGCTGGAATCGGTGGTATGTTGTCATTCCGAGTACAGAATAGTGAATGGGTAGGACCATTCCTTGAAAACATGAACCTCATTTCATTCGCCGAGAGTTTGGGCGGTGTGGAAAGCTTCATCACGTATCCGACTACACAGACGCATATGGATATCCCATTAGAAGAACGTAATCGCCGTGGGGTGGATGATCGTCTGCTACGTTTCTCGGTCGGCGTAGAAGATGTAGAAGATTTAATTGCTGATGTGAAACAAGCGCTTTATGCTGCAAAGGAAGTAGTAGAAGGCGTAAAAGTTCAATAATATGAAACAGCACAACTCGAACCGTCAGTACAACCCTGACAGTTCGAGTTTTTTTACAATCAAAACAAAAGCTATTCCCTTCAATAGTTAGACGTTAAAGTATATAATGATATAAGAACGCAAGAATAAATTGGAGGCGATTTTGTTGAAACGATTAGAAAACAAAGTAGCAGTAGTAACTGGCGCAGGGTCTGGAATTGGCCGAGAAATTGCCGAACTATATGCGCGTGAAGGTGCAAAACTCATCATCGCAGATATGAATATGGAAGGTGCAGAAGAAACTGTCCAGACAATCAAAAATGCTGGCGGTGAAGCGCTAGCAGTTAAAACCAACGTAACAGTTGAGGAAGACATACAAAAAATGATTGATACAGCAGTCGAGCAATTCGGTACACTTGATATTCTAGTGAACAATGCCGGTATTATGGACAATATGTACTCTGCGGCTACAGTGCCGGATGAAGTATGGGATAAAGTATTAGCAATCAACACAACAGGTGTGATGCGTGCAACTCGTAAAGCATTAGCTATCTTCGAAGAGAAAAAAGCAGGTGTTATTGTCAACATGGCTTCTATTTCAGCGGTAACAGGTGGTCGGGGCGGACTGGCCTACACTGCATCAAAACACGCCGTTGCAGGGATGACAAAAAGCGTTGCTTCTCAATACGGTCCGTTAAACATCCGCTGTAACGCAATTGCCCCAGCACAAATCCCAACTAATATTACAAACAGCTTGACTCAACCAGATGCATTCGGCATGAAGCAAGCACTAAGAGGCGTAAACATGATGAGCCGTCCTGGAACAAAGGAAGAAATCGCAAACATTGCGCTATTCCTTGCATCAGATGAATCCTCTTATGTTAACGGTGTCATCATGGAAGCTGACAATGGATGGTCTGCATATTGAGATTTAATCTCTCGTAGAAATAAGACTTGGAAATATTTGATTACATCCATACAAAAAAGCATCCAAAATTTTGGATGCTTTTTTGTATTAGTGAGCTTGATGCCATTTTTTCTTTTCACTTGCATAGACGACCGCTGCCGGTGCTGCGATAAACGCAAGTGCCGCCATTCCGGCGAACATACCTGTCAGTTCTTTACTTCCAAAGGAAAATCCAGCTGCTGCACCTAATGCAATCCCTGCTAATACCGCCAACGCAACAATCTTATACATGTTAGATCCCCGACCTTTCATTTGTAAGACGCGATCGTCTTTCCGATTTATTCGTTGCTTTTAGCATACTCTCATTGAGAACCTTTTTCAAGTACAATTGAGAATCTTTTTCAACGGGTGTTAAAATGTATGATTATCGTATGTTGTAAGCAGCGGTTTAATGTGCAGAAGACACAAAAAAACGTCAAGGCTTTTACACCTTGACGATCGAAGTATTTATTATTTTTCTAAAATTTTTAGTGATTCGCGATTAAAAGCTGGAATATCGTCAGGTGTACGGCTTGTTACAAGTTGGTTCTGACAGACTACTACTTCTTTGTCTGCGTATTTTGCACCTGCATATTCCATATCTACACGAATGGACGTATATCCTGTTGCATCTCGCCCTTCAAGCTCTTTCGCTGTAATGAGCAATTGTGGACCATGACAAATTGCGAATACAGGTTTTTTTGCATCCATAAATTCTTTGACAAATTTCACAAAACGATCATCTGCACGTAAAATGTCCGGTGAAAATCCGCCTGGAATAAATAACGCGTCATAATCTGACGATTTAGCGTCAGCAATTGCTTTATCAATTCCCACTTTTGTATTTTCTTTCATACCCGTTACTTCTGTTCCTGCTTCCGCACCAATCACTTCTACTTCGTGTCCAGCTTCCTTATACGCGGCAGCCGGTTTCATATATTCTGAGTCCTCAAACATATCACCAAGTACTGTTGCAATTTTAGCCATAATGCTTACCACTCCTTATGTGATGTTCTGTAAATACTATTCCACATTATAAAGAGTCTAAACATCATCACCTGTGATCTAGTTATTCTATAATTAGTTATTGGATATATTTGTTGCTAAATGGAATTCCTCCCTATCCGTATAATTCTGTCTGCATTAGGGTTACTATATAATAGTGCTGCATGTAGACAAGCCCCTCTTAAAAACATGAATAGGAATGTTTTTAAGCCGTAAATACTAAATAAAGGTGATGAATGCTGTGGGAGTACACCAATACTTTAAAAGCTTATCTGATTTAGAACTAATTATTCGTTGTCCTGGAAAGTTCAAATTTCAGGAGCATTCTGTCGCTAGCCATTCATTTAAAGTAACAAAAATTGCTCAGTTCCTCGGGACAGTTGAAGAGGAATCTGGACAGAATGTGAATTGGAAAAGCCTATATGAAAAGGCTTTGAACCATGATTACGCAGAACTATTTACAGGGGATATTAAGACACCTGTAAAATACGCTTCGAAAGAATTGAAAAAACTATTCGGTGAAGTAGAAGAAGAAATGACAAGAAGTTTTATAGAAAAAGAATTTCCTACTGAGTTTCAAGCTATATATTTGGAGCGGTTAAAAGAAGGAAAGGATGAAACATTGGAGGGGCGCATTTTATCCGTTGCTGATAAAGTTGATTTGCTTTATGAATCATTTGGCGAGATCCAAAAGGATAACCCAGAGCCATTGTTTATAGAAATCTATGAAGAAGCATTAAGAACCATACTAATTTATCAAGATATGAACTGTGTAGAATACTTTCTAAAACATATACTTACAGATATGCTCAGTGAACGATTCACTGAGCATGATGAATTAACTGGCATTACTGTACGTATCATCGAAGAACGGGGAAATTAATAGACATTGACAAGCGAATAATGAAATTCTGATTTTCTGCCATTTTAATTTGAATGACACTTCTATGATGCTTTTAATCAAAACTGCGAATACGTTAATTGTGGCTCTAGCTTGCCCTCGCTTGTTGCGCAATTCAATATCGCGTACAGGGTTCTCTCGGGAATCGAACATCCCAATAAACTCTGTACGAGCGTAATTGAAACAGGCGTAATATGTGTCAAAATCACTAGCTTTTTAACTTAACCAGCAAAAACTATAAGTCCACCATTTTTATAGCATCATGCAGAGTTTTTAACTAAAAGAATATTCCGACTATAACTAGTATAGCAATAATAATTCCACCAATTTGTCCGATGACTGCAGATGAAACGATGGGTTTCTTTTGAAATATATCAATTAGCTCAATATCTTCACGAAGCTGTTTTACTTCTTTACGAAGTTCATCCACTTCCTGATTCAGCGTACTGATTTCCCGTGTCTGTTTTGTAACCAATTGTTGTTTTTCCGAGTTGTTTTCATGCTGTTCCATACATGATCACTCCTGTCTTTTCATTTCTATACGTTCTAACATACGTTTTAGTTTCAATAAATAGAAGAACTTTCCATTGCATTTTAGCTTTTACAGGTGTAATATAAATCTACAAGCTGTATTGTTCGTATGACATTAAGTTTTAACCTTTAAGCTGTAAAAGGGAGTTTATTACGAAACGGAAATGGCATGCTGGATTCCTTATAGCAATCCAGACATACAGGAACGTTTTCCGCAAACACCCACTTTGAGGAGTGGTGGTTTAAAACTTTCTATGACTAAGTACGGCAAACACGGCTTACATAAACAGAGAAAAAACCTTCCATACTTGTATGGAAGGTTTTTGTTTTGTATGTAAAATGATTAAACAAGGAGAAGCCAACTCATTGCAAACAAAAACACCCTCATAATAGCGGAAGGTGTTTTAACTGTATATACGAAATTAAGCTACATTGCGACAAGCTTCTGCACATTTGCGGCATGCTTCAGCGCACTGCTTACAGTGATCATGATCGTGTTTGCCACATTCTTCTGCACACTGCTCACAAATTTCCGCACAAAGTTGCAAGATTTTATCGGTAAATGGACTTTGTCGAGTAATCGACTGGATTGCATATGAACAAATGTCTGCACACTCTCGATCGAGTCGAATACAGTCCGACATCATACGCACATCTTCTTCTTTTAGACACGCGTCAAAACAATGGTTACACGCCTTTATACAATCCTCTAATACCGCTAGTACATCTGCATATTTTTGATTCATATGATCGCCTCCAAAAGTATTTCCCTTACTCTTCCCTGCTATTTCTGAACTTAAACCAATAGAACTGTTTGCTTATTCATTGAAAGCATTTTCATTTCTCCGTTATACTGTGTTGTAATCAACAAAATAGAAAAGATGAGGTGTTTGAAATGAAACTATTTAAATGGACAGGCCCACTAGAAGATGCAGGTAACTTACCAGAAGAAGCGCGTGCGTCATTAATGAATAATGATGAAGAAGTGCTTGTGCTACAAGAGGCCAAAACGACAACTCTCAACAACGCCGTCGAATACGATATTTTGGATCAAAGCGGAGATTTACCATCTGGTCGTTTTGCTGTATTAAACAATATTCCTGTAACTGAAGAAGGAAGAGAAACTTTTGAACAGCGCTTTAATAACCGTGCACGTCTAATAGAAGCAGAACCAGGATTCGTGGCGATTCGCGTCTTGCGACCAGTACACTCTGGTACATATGTGATTTTGACAATGTGGGAAGACGAAGAATCCTTCAAAAACTGGCAAGAGTCACAGGCTTACGGAAAAGCGCATGCGAAACGCGGTACTCAAGATGGCGTCGATCAGCGACCTAATATTTTTTCAGGACCTTCTTTTGTCACAACATATAAAAAATAAGTATAAATAAACGATATCTGTAAAGACTACTCTTGAAGTGAAAACAATGATGAGGAGTGTGTTTTTATGGGTATTTTAGATGGCAATCCAAAAGATCAGCCTATGCATTACGGAGAAATCACAGCTATATGGGCTTTCATGGGTGCAAATAACGGTCTAATCAGCGGATATGAAGCATTCGTTAACCACGCGGAAGATACGGATCTCATTAGTCTGCTTGAAGATGCAATTAAAACTATGAAAGCGGAGAACAAAGATTTCGGCAAAGTGCTGAAAGCAAATGGCATCACACCGCCACCTGCACTTCCTGAAAGACCAAAAGCAAATGCTGAGGACATTCCTGCGGGCGCACGCTTTATGGACCCCGAAATTAGTGGAGCTATATCCATTAATGTTGGACAAGGACTCGTTTCATGTAGTATGGCAATGGGACAATGTCTACGTGAAGACGTGGCAGCAATGTTTGCAAAGTGTCATATGGAGAAAGTAGCATTCGGTGCCAAATTACTGAGCTTAAATAAATCAAAAGGTTGGATTTTCCCACCACCATTGCATTTGCAATAATCACCACAAAACTTCGCCAAGCGTATATCGCTGGTGAAGTTTTTTCTTATCATGAATAGAATCTGTAGTTGTGCTCATCCTAACTTGGCCAAAGAAATTCATCTAAAAGGTAGGAAGGATGCGGATTCTCATGAAGAAACGAAAGCCTGAAAGAAAACAACAAGATAGACCTGTACAGCTAGAACAACCCCAGCGGCTGGATAGTATGGAGTTCGGTGAGGAGTTTACCTTCGATCAGAAACGCCAGCAACCAGCTAACTTAGACCATCAAGAGCGACGCAATCATAGAAAGTAAAAAGAACTTTCATAAAAATTAGTAGAAAAACGTCATCCGATACTGTGATGGATGACGTTTTTCTAGTAATTATTCTATCGATCCTGTTCCCTGTAGTTTGACGTCTACAGTAACTTTAAACTCTATATCAGGGTATGCTTTTTGCCACGTAGTAAATATATCTTCTGTATGCAATCGGGTAGCTCGGTAACGTAAGCCAAAACCAAAAGGATCCAGATTTTCCTCTTGCATTTTAGTTAGAAAGTGCATGACCCTTTGTTTCACATCTTTTGAGGCCAAGCTATTATAGTCATCCAATTTAGCAATAGATAAATCTTTATTGGCTTCACCTATCGTTCCTTTCATCACAATGTGCATATCTATCGCACGTGGCGCTCCACTTCCTTTACTCGGTACAAATTGATACGTCATTTTACTTTGGCTAAAGTTCAATAATAATTTAAGGCTTCCTTCTTTGACTAGATAGGTAAATCCAGTTGAATCTTTCAATAAAGAATTAAAATACTTCGTTTCAATAGTAGATAGAACAGCCGGATCCTCTCTACCGTCAACTACTACGGAATTATTTACTATTAGTTCATCGCCTCCTGCATTTGTCTCAATCAATGGCAGAACAGGATTAATACCATCTGCAAGGATGTCTCTACGCAATTGAAACAGATAAGTCGTCACAACATATGGGCTATCATTCGCCGTTGCTCCAAAAAAGTTGATTAAAGCAACTGATGCCGGCGCTTCAGTATTTGGCTCTACTTTTAAAATCGTTTCGGCAGAAGGCCTGGCCCCTGCAACATACGCGATTAATTGAATATCACCGCGTCGAATAAAATAATCCATGAATGATTGCATATCATCCCTAAGAAGTTTTTCATGAACAATAATTGTTTTCATGTGACCTAGTTCCAATACTTTGTCTACATGTGTTTCCAGCATGCGAATCGCTTCGCCTATTGATTGTCCTTCGCGTGAAAGATAAGCAAAACTCGGCCTCTCAGAATCCTTAATCGCCCCAAACGGTAAAGCAACTTTTAATGTTACTTTGTATCCGTTCTCTACATTTTCGGCAGGATCAATCCCAATCGCAGACACAAAAAGGCGTTTATCAATATCTTTGAACGCACAGCCATATTGAAGCAAAACACCACTCATGCATAAAACCACCATAAACCACTTACTCATTGAGAGGAATTTCAAGACTTCGCCCTCCTATTTACTACAAGCATTAGACTTATCAGAGCAGTCATCACAATTGGAATAAAGTTAAAGTAATACCTACTAAAAAGAAACAGATCGTACTCGGTCACTTTTAATGTTGTATAGATCGCTATGGACCAAAATACTACAACCATTATTACAAGACTAATTTTTTCACGCCATTTTATTTTCAATTGTTCTATATCAAATGCACTTTGAAATAATTTACAAGCAACATGCCAATGAATTGTAATATTTAAAAAGGCAATTGCCAAGAATAGTAGCAAAAAGATAAATATTACACGCTCAATTACCCCGAACTTCATTCGAATAGAATCACTGGTCAGAATCCATGGGTACAGGGTACTTTCTACTTGATCAAATCCTAATACTCCAATTGGAATAAAATAGGTAGTGAAAAGTGCAAAAGCGCCCAGTATGAACACAATTAAAGCTTGTTTAATACCGAAAGTCATTTTTTTCTTAAGGAGCGAATTGAAAATAATGATATCAAAAGTTCCTGCGAATAAATAAGTCGTAGTAGAAAACACTGTATAGTCTGGCGGATTATCGATAAAAGTCATCGCAATTGCCACATGATCCCAGCTGACCTGTTCAGCAAAATAGAGTTTTACTACGTAATATGCTGCAGCAGGAACCGCCAAAACAAACACCAATTCAAGTGTAAATAATATATTTCGACTCTGCATAATTATTCCAAAAGTGATCACCGGAATGAACATCGCAATGACTAAATAAACAGACATCTCTGGCGTTAAAAATCGCAATAGAATATCTATATAAGTAATCAGCGTCTGAAGGCCTGATACATACCAAATTACTCCTAAGATGATTAATACTGGGATAGTAATCCATTTCGATAGATATAAAGATAAAATTTGCGGTAAGCTCTTCCCTGGAAACGCTTTAAAAGAAGTGATCAATGCCCAGTTCATAAATACGCCAAAAAATAACGCAATGATCATCGTGATAATTGCCCCTTCTTCACTTTTAGCGAAAAAGATTCTTGGGCTAGCAGCAATGAGGTTAGCAATCATATTGGATATGAGTAAAAAATAAACAAAGCGGCTCATGAATCATCCGCCTTCAATTCTTCTTGTCTATTTTTCCAAAACATCCGTAAATACGGCTCACTGAAACTGTCTTTGTTCACCAAATACAACAACAAACCCAGCATTCCGAGTACCATACCTGCTAGACCAAATGCCGTCGTATATAACAATAGTAAAAAACGGCAGACCCGGACAGCATAATTCATTTCACTTATCGGGATAACAAAGGTGGAGATCGCTACAAGGGAGACGACGATGACCATGATGTTTGATGTCAATGCAGCCTCTACTGCTGCAGTTCCAAGTA
Source organism: Sporosarcina ureae DSM 2281 (assembly GCF_000425545.1). GTDB lineage: Bacteria > Bacillota > Bacilli > Bacillales_A > Planococcaceae > Sporosarcina > Sporosarcina ureae. The sequence continues at coordinate 25,738 of NZ_AUDQ01000010.1, forward strand.
TAAGTCCCCCAACTGTTGTAGCCGTAGCGCTGATACTATTTGGCAACCGCATACTAGCTTCCGTCAGCAGTTCAATAAAGATCAACATGAAAAACACTTCAATAAATGAGGGATACGGAACGCCAATCCTGCTCGCAGCCACCGTCAAGGCAAGCTCTGTCCTGAGGACTTCCGGTGTATAGGAAGTAACCCCAACATATATAGATGGCAGCATAATACATGTAAACAATCCTGCATATCGAAGAAACCGGATTAACGATACTACCCAAAAGGAGTAATACGCATCTTCCATCGAAAGCATAAAATCAAAAAACGTTGTAGGTGCAATAATTGCATGAGGGCTTCCATCTACTAAAATAATAACTTTTCCAACCGCCATATTATGAAGTATACGATCCGGTCGCTCAGTCAGAAGACTGGTTGGAAACAAGCTGTATTTTTTATTATTCATGTAATACTGTAAGTCTGAACTTCCCTGAACTAGTTCTACCTCTAAGGTGAGAATACGTTTTCTGATTATCTTCAATAGTTGGGGTTTTACTCTTTCTTCATCATAAATTAACGCAATATCACGATTCGAAGCATCTTCCAATTGCATTGGTTCAATAATTAAGGACGGCTTATGATAACGTTGCCGAATTACGTTAATATTCGTCTCAATACTCTCACTCAGTCCAAGTTGGGGACCATGAATGGTAGGTTCCATAATGGCTTCTTGCACCGCATTGGCTGCTACTATCTTTAACTCAAGTAACGTTATTTGCTTGTCGATCATGACAAATACATTACCCTTCGTTATTTCTATAAGAACCTCTTCATCCCCAGTTGGCATCTTGGTTTCATAAGGTAATGACTGAATATACTCTGCAAAATTCTGTTCGGCTGACATCTCATAGAAAGGTTTCACCACAATTTCTTGTAGTTGCATCATATCCACTACACTTTTCAAATACAAAAGGTGCACTACTCGATCTCTACTTTTCAAGGTTTTTTTCACTATATCCGCGGTTGGTTCCAGTCGTGTAGCCAAACGTGTAAAGTATGCAGGTGGCTCTATATGACATGTTGCTTCATCCATACTCATCACTACTTTCTGATCAAACAAGTTATTTGTTAGTTTGTCCAATCCTTGGAAATTTAATCATAAGAGTGTAGAAATACTCTTCTTCATTTAAATCCTTAAATAGTGTTTTATGAGATCAAATATAGGTTATGATGTAAAGAGGACTACATTTTTTAAAGCTACGAGAGGAGGAATCGCTATGAACTTAGCCGCAATTGGAGTACCTGGCTTAATTATTATTTTAGTGATTATTTTAATTTTGTTCGGACCCCGTAAATTACCCGAAATTGGTTCGGCAGTAGGAAAAACGTTGTCTGAATTCAAGAAATCGGCAAAAGACATTATGGATGATGATGATGAGCCCAAGAAAATAGAAGTGCAAAAAGTAGAAACGAAAGAACAAGTGAAATAAAAATCTATACAAAAAATCCAATCACGTATGTGATTGGATTTTTACGTATTATGGTCTTTACCTACAGTCACAATCGCACCATATGGATTACTGCCAGTCATGGGTAATGTCGGTACGTATAGAATCTACTAACTCCCAAAAATGAGACGTCGCTTTAGAAACTCGTTCACCCTTCGTCTTAATCATGACTGGCTCAACACGGAAATCAAATTGCTTTAATTCATAGATTTTTAATTGTTCCATTGGTACCGCATAAGCTACTCGTGGAATAATAGAAAAGCCTAAACCTTTACTAACCATTGCAATTACGGTGGTCAGATCTTTGCTCTCCATTACAATGTCTGGAATAGTATGTGCTTCTTGAAAAGCTTTTAGGATGTTTTCATAATACGAATGGCCTTCCATTGCAGCAAGCATAATAAAAGGATGCTCGGCAAGATCTTGAAATGTAACAAGCTCGGATGAAAAAACATCTCCCCAGCTCCGCGGACACACTACCACATATTCCTGTTGTTTTAACGCCAATACATCACAGTGTGCACTATGTTCCAGTCGCAATAACAAAGCGACCTCAATTTCTTTATGATCCAGCTTCCTCAGCAATTCTTCGGAATTCCCTTTTTCAATGCTGATTTTGACATTCGGAAACAGTTTACGATATATGCTGACGTAGTCAACGAGCAGATTCAAGCAGGCAGACGAAACACCAATACGTAATGTTCCTGCACTACCTTTTTCAATTTCCTCGATTTGTCTCTTAACGTCCTCCATGCTAAGTAGTGATTTTTTTGCATATCGATACAGGATATGACCTGTTTCTGTCAGCTCCCATTTTTTTCGATAGCGATGAATCAACGTTGTACCAAGTTCCATCTCAAGCCTCTTCAATTGTTGACTAAGTGGTGGCTGAGCTATGTGCAGAATAAGTGCAGCTTTCGAAATACTTTCTTGATCTACAATTTCCTTGAAATAATGAAGCTGTTTAATCTCCATGGTTCTCACTCCGTTATACACTATTTCATATGTCGTCTTTCACTATTATATATTATTTATATCTCACTTTACATGATAAAATTAATTGTGTTAGATAACGAAAGCAGAGGTCCTTCTTCCATATGAATACTATTTCCAAACGACTTACCCTGTATGTAATAGGGTTATTTTTATTATCACTAGGCGTTAGCTTCTCTATACAGGCTAACCTTGGAGTTTCTCCTGTTTCATCATTAGCTTACGCTATCTCCCTCACATCCGGATTAACGATAGGGATAACGACAATACTTGCAAATATTTTATTTGTTTTCGCACAGATTCTTTTGAATAAAAAACGTGTTGGATTACGTGAATTCGTTGTTCAGTTAGTTATCGTATTCCTATTTGGTGTTTTTATGGATTTGACATTGGCCATCGTACAATTACTTCCTGCTCCTGAAACACTAGTAGGTAAGTATTTATTTTTATTGATAAGTTTTTATATTATATCAGCTGGATTGTTAGCCTATTTTTCAGCGGAATTGCCCTTAATGCCTTACGATGCACTGACGTATGTTGTAAGCGACCAATTTAAGATGAAATTCGGCAAAGCGAAAATCACTAGTGATTTGGTAAACGTCTCACTTGCGGGTATCGTCTGTTTAGTGTTTATTCAATCACTTGGGGCCATCGGTATAGGAACTATACTCGCCGCATATTTTATTGGGAAAATTCTTGGCAAGATCATGCCGCGTTTTCAGCCACTACTACAGAGTTGGGTATACAAAGGTAAAGATGTTGTAACGGTCAAAGAAAAAGAGGTAGTTGACCCTATTCAGCAATAATTTTATATAAACAAAAGGAGATGCTGAAAGTCGTAACAAAACGGCTTCGGCATCTCCTATTCATTTCAACATCAGTAGCTTAGCTTTGAAATGAATGCTGTTTTCACTATTTACTGTTAGCCCAATAATCCCTCATAACTAATTTAGTTCTTAAACACCAATTTAAACGTCTCACAAACTACCGGCATTTCATGATGAAAATCTTGATGAACTTCCTTTAATTCTTTTATGAAAAACTCTTCGTGAACTTCTTGCCAATAACGCAATGAACGATCACCTTCACCTTCCAAATACGCATGCTCTTCTGTCACTTTATCAAAAGGCACTACTTTTACTGAAACAGTCTCCACGACTGCGACTGCCATTCCCTTGCCGTCAAGAATGATATTATGAAGACCTACCATCGGTAATGGTTCACCTTCTAATTCATAGAGTCTATAGTTAGATGAAGTCGCTGTTTTAGTTCCCTTCACTACTAATTCTGCAAGTTCATCCGCCATTTGTTTCGAATTTCCGAAAGACCATGCTTCGTAATGTTCAGGTGCATCGGGATGAACATTCTTAAATTCTTCCCACATCCGTTGAATTGACTCGTTACTAATATATTCTTTCCATGCGGTTATTCCGCCTTCCAATACCGTAACATCGTAATCTCTACTAGAAAGGATATTTGCACATTTAGTTGCAGAATTTCCTGTTGTACATGTAATAATCATTTCTCTATCTTTCGTTAACTGTGGATTCACTTTCTCTACTTCGTCTTCTAACGCAAAGATTTCCGTTTTCGGCATGTTTATATCTTCTACCGTGTTAGCTTCGATATGAAAATGGTTATATTTGTCCTCAGCACGTACATCTACAAGTACAAGTGCTTCCTCGGCTTTTATTTTCCTGAACAATTCCTCTGCAGTAATCGTTTTAACCATAAACGAATCATCTCCTTGCTTCTACTATAATACCTCTCATTATAGCTGTAACTAACTATATTTTGATACGTGAAGCTATTTATGTAGTTAATTATATTTTATAACAATAAAAAGATAGGTATCCTCCAAGAAAATTAATTAGAGAACGTCCTATCTATTCGTAGTATGTAACAAAGTATTGAGTTTTATACATCTTTTATAAAAATACTCAGTCAAACGTAGTTGACTGAGTATTTTATGCATTGACTTGTGCCGGATCATGCCATGGATAGTTATTCGTTAATACTGAGGCCAAATCTTTACTTTGCTGTTTACGCATGATACGAATTTCCGCTCGCTGTGGTGCAGTTTCATGTAAATATATTTCTTCTTCTGTTTCAGGAATAACACGTGGAACCGTTAGTGGCTTTTTATTTTCATCCAATGCAACAAATGTTAACAATGAGGTGGCCGCAATTTTACAACTACCAGTTGCCAAATCCTCCGCAATAACTTTCACAAATATTTCCATGGAAGATTTTCCAGTCCATGTCACATATGACTCAAAGCAGACTGAATCGGAAGGACGGATTGGATACAGAAAGTCAACGGAATCCATAGATGCCGTAACACAATCTGCTCTGCTGTGCCGAGCTGCTGAAATCGATGCAATTTGATCAATATCGCTCATTAAACGTCCGCCAAACAATGTATTATGGTTGTTGACATCATTTGGAAATACCCTGCTCGTTCGTACGACCCTTGATTCCCGACACTGCTTTTCTAGTTTCATTGTAAATATGGCCTCCTCCAAGATGTGAACCAAATTACTCTATGAGTAATTTGAAAAATTAAAATATTCCCTTTTTGTATATCATCTAAATATACTCTTCGTTCACATAACTGTCAACAATGAAATCTAATTCATGCCTTTTGACTCACTGCTTAATACTATCATGCAGTAATGGAATATCTTTTTCCTTTAGTAAACCTACCTTGATTAAGCCTTTCATAATACCATCATCTGAACAAGATGCAGTGATGAAATCTGCTACCTCTTTTAATTCCGGTATGGCATTCTCCATAGCTACCCCGATACCTACTGTCTCGATCATTTGCATGTCATTCGCACCATCTCCAAATGCATAGCTGTTTTCAATAGGTATATTCATGTGTTCTAGCATTTTTTGAATACCAATCGCCTTGGAAGCCCCTTCTGGCAACATATCCACCGAGTTTTCATCCCATCTTATAAAGGAATAATCCTTGAATAACTCCATGTACTTTTCCGTTTCCTTAGGAGTGGAGTAAATTTGTACTTGATTCACGTCAGAGTGAGAATATACTTCAGAATCTACAGGGGGATAAGGTATTTTTAAACGTGCTGTTCCCTCTTGAACAAGTGGATGTTCTTTTACGTTCGTTACGAATGACTCAAACGTGGAGTATGTCAATCCATGCCCTTGTTTATGTGCATAATCGGTAAGTTGTTGTATAACCTCAGGCTTCATAGGATTCGAGTAGATTATCTCTCCATCCAATACCACATGCTGTCCATTCATGGAAATATAGGAATCAAACGATAGTTCTTCTAGTAACCATTTGAACATAAGTGGTGCCCTACCAGTACAAATAACAGTGTATATGCCTTTTTCCCGCAATGCCGCGAGTGATTGTTTCGTCGAGTCTAAAATTGTTTTGTCATGATTCATTAATGTTCCATCTAAATCAAAGAACACGATCTTTTGATCTTGATTCATTTTACATACCCCTTTCATTACTCGTTGTCTACCATGTATTCTATCAACAACCCATCACATATGCTGTGAAGTTGCTTGAAAATTCAATATGCGATCACTAAAAACAACAAACTGTATTTGATATTTTCGTGATGGCACGTTATTCTTTTTGTAGAACGCATTTTTTATTAAAAATAGGCGGAGGGTATTTAATAAATATCTTTGAAGATGGGCATCGACAGGTAGATTGATCAATCCTTTAACACAAGATGCTTGTGCATTTTACGCTAATCACTCTGTATTGGAAGAGTTTGCAGGTGTTGTGTATGAAGAGGATGAAGGAGTAAAAGTCGCAAATACATTAGCGGATGATAAAGCGGTCTTCATGAAAAACCATGTCCCCTTAACGGTTGATGCTATTGCACTTTGGTTTAGTAGGCTCGAACGTTCATGCCAGGTTCACTTAAGCCGCCGGCATTGTAAGTCCTATTCCTCCAGAGCATGCCGAAAGCACTCCAAAACAAGTAGGTAGGGATATTGACGGTTAGCAAAATTTCAACCCACTATGGGAAAAAATCATACGCGAAGAGCCCGACCTTTTGAATTGATTTCCGTACGTTAACAATCATTGTATACCATAGAGAGAGGAGAATCGTATGTACTCAGACACATTCATTCGTGGAATGCGTTTAAAGCGTGATCAAGTTCCTTCATTTGAAGAGTATCCTTTTCATTTGCCAAGTATCAACACGCTAACTGAGCTAGTTTTGCATCCGAACGTGACATTTTTTGTCGGAGAGAATGGTATGGGGAAGTCGACATTACTTGAGGCTATTGCCGTTGCCTTTGGTTTCAATCCTGAAGGTGGTTCACTAAACTTCAACTTTTCTACTTATAATTCCCATTCCGTATTGGATGAATATATTACGCTCATCAAAGGCGTCATACGACCGACCGATGGATTCTTTTTGCGTGCTGAAACTTTCTACAATTTAGCAACGACAATTGAAGAGCTAGATCGTGCACCTGGTCCTAGCCCTAGGATTATAGATGGCTTTGGGGGGACTTCATTGCATGAACAGTCCCATGGCGAATCATTTTGGGCAACATTCATTCATCGCTTTAGAGGGAATGGCATTTATTTACTGGATGAGCCAGAAGCAGCTTTATCACCAATGCGTCAACTATCCATGTTAAGCAGGATCCACGATTTAGTTGGTGAAGGCTCACAGTTCATGATTGCAACGCACTCCCCACTTCTACTATCTTATCCAGGTGCAAAAATCATCGAATTTACTGATGAAGGTGCGCAAGAAACGACACTAGAAGAAACAAGTCATTACCAAATTATGAAGCAGTTTTTTGATGATAAGGACCGTATGTTACATTATTTGCTAAAATAAATGAATAGGATGAAAAAGCGATTATTTCCGCGGAAATAATCGCTTTTTAACTTTATTTATTTTCCTTTTTCACTTGTTCCCTTGCATCTTTCTTTATTTCTTCTACCTGTTCTTCTGCTTTTTTTGCTGCATCATTAGCTACTTTTGCTGAACTCTTATCATGATCATCATTAGGTGTATCTGCATAACTCTTTGTCATTTTCCACACTCCCGTCTAATTTATATAACTTTATTATTCCCAAGAACTGCGAAATAAAAACACGCATTTTAAATTCCTCGTTTTTTCATGATACAATGAGGGTAAAACTTAAGAAAGGTGGACTACTTGTGTCGAAGAAATTGGCTATGTATCTGTCCATGCTTGTAATCGGCTTTACATTTTTATTTTTAGCGATTTTTCTCGATTTACCTGAAAAATTGAAGTGGTTATTTTTAGCGATCGCAATCATATTAAATGTTACATGTGCGATAGCTGCGATGAGAATTGGCTTAAATGAGATGAAACCTAGTAAAAAATAATTATGTATGTTGCAGAAAGAAGGACTGCCTATGAAGCGTTCTACTGGCTATCGTATTATACGTATCGTCTGGATGGCGGTCGTGTTTTTTATTCAAGTACTATTATTCCAGAAACGTCATCGAGGTAATTTCACACCTGCTGTCGCCGAAAAATGGAACACGCTTGTTACCAATCAAGCAAAAATCTATAAAAAGACAGCTCTTGAGTTAGGTGGATTACTCGTCAAACTAGGGCAGTTCCTTTCTACACGTGCAGATATCATGCCCGCATCATTCATTGAGGAGTTAGAGGGTCTGACTGATCAAGTAACACCGGTCCCTTCAGAAATGGCATTACAATTACTAGATGATGAATGGGATAAACCGCATAGCGAGTACTTACGAGATATCTCGTCAAAGCCTGTCGCATCCGCGTCTATCGGCGAAGTATACAAGGCAGTACTACATAATGGATCAGAAGTTGCTATTAAAATCCAACGCCCTGACATTGAACGGATTTTGCGCGCGGATTTTAAAGCGGTACGAATTGTGATTTGGCTTGCGAAAAAGTGGTCTTCATTGAGTAAACAAATCGATTTGAATGTACTTTATCAAGAAATGGCAGACGTTATCGGGGCAGAATTGAATTTTGTCGAAGAGATGAGAAACGGACGAGGTTTTGCCGAACGCTTCCCGAATATGACAGGAGTAAAATTCCCCGTCTACTATGATGAGTATACGACTCGAAAAGTGCTTGTAATGGAATGGATTGAAGGTGCTAAAATAACCGATCTTGCGTTTCTTGAAAAGCATCATATCGATCGCAAAGATTTATCTAATCGGCTCTTCCGTTTATTTTTAGAACAAATCCTTGAAGGAGGTCAGTTCCACGCTGATCCCCATGGCGGTAATATTCTCATACGTTCAGACGGTACGCTCGTATTGATTGATTTCGGTATGGTAGTAAATATTACAAAAGAAGATGCGGATGCGATGTTTGTCGTTACAGAAGGTGTAATTTTAAAACAATACGATCGTGTGATTGACGGTCTCGAAACTTTGAACTTTTTACTCCCTCATGCAAACCGTAAAGTGTTGGCAAAAGCAATTGAGAAAGTTGTTAAAGCATATGAAACGAATGACTTATATGACGTGAATAGTATGGTTGTAGAAAATCTTCTACAAGATCTGCAAGTCATTGTCCGAACACAACCTGTGCAAATGCCTGCTGAATTTGCATTTTTAGGTCGTGCAGTCTCTGTTTTTGTCGGTGTGCTATATATACTAGATCCCGAAATAGATCTGCTCGCTATTACACGCCCCCGTTTAGTTGAATGGGCCAAGAAAAAAAGTAAAGAGAAGAACCCTTTCACGAATAGAAAAGAGTACCAACGCACAGTATTAGCTGGCCTGGGACAGATTCGCAGTTTCGGTCCAAAAATCTCTTCGTTTTTGGAGCAACCTGTATTGATCCATACGTATCTCAAACAACGAGATATAGATCAACGTACATTTCAAGTGAAGATGCAAAACCGTCTATTCGCTGGAATTATCGCGGTTGGATCTTTCTCAACACTAGCCTATAGCTTGATAGATTCCTATACCGAACTGGCAATTGGGTCAGGTATTATACTGCTAATTTCATTTTGGAGATATCGTCGGTTAGGAAAATAAAAAATCAGAGGCTCGGTAGCCTCTGATTTTTATTTACGCTTTAATCCGCTGTTGAACGTAAGTCTTTAGCCCATCAACGGAGTATACACCTCGCTTCGGAATAATGTATGCACTCACCGTACTCGTATATATATAGAAATAATCCGGGTCTTCTATTAGCTGCTTCACACCAGCCCATTGTACCTTTGTTTCACCAACTGCTGTCTGATCTGCTATGCCTGTCTTATTCAGCTTCATAAAATGTTCTCCAACAAGCCCTTCATTCTTACCGCCTTTAAGCATCTTGCTCACTTGTCGTGTAATATGAAAGTAAAAATATTTAGGATAAAAAATTACCCATAATATCGCAGTTAGCCCAAACGTAACAAATAACGGACCTTTCGCCATATCCGTAAAAACAGTTAAAAAATATGCAAACAGTAAAAATATTAGCGGCGATATATACCGCTGCCATTGCAATGAATTTTTACCGACTTTAGAATTCTTCACATGATATAAATTAAACGCTATCACATCTTGTTCCGTTAATTCATAGTGGATTTCCATTTAGTCCTCCCGTTACGTGTAGTGTGTCATTTAACAGCAAGCAACTTTTCTTTTCTATATTGATTATAGTCAATGAAGCGTTATCGATCTTGACTGTATATTTTTCATCTTCCATCAAAGCCACAATCACCCGTTTTATAAAACTACCATGACTTACGACGAGTAGACGTTGATTAGGATTCTCCTGGACCTGTTCATTCACAAATTCAAGACCTCGGGCCACAACATTTTCTCCCGTCTCGAACTGCAAATCTAGTTCTCTCCACTGAGGCCCCCACTTCTGCTGTCGTTCTTGCTCCGTCGTTCCTTCGATCAAACCGCCACTTCGCTCGCGCAGTCGATCGTCTTCCACAACTTCAATCCCCGATTGAGCGGCAATTAAATCTGCGGTCTGTCTAGCACGTGTCATAGGGCTAGTAAATATGAGGTCCCAATTCTCATCCGCCAAGCGCAATGCCAGCTTCTTTACAGTCTCTATACCTTCTTCGTCCAACGGAATATTCGAACTCCCTTGTGCACGTCCTTCTTTATTCCATGCAGTCACACCATGCCGGACAAAACCAATAATCGTCAATTCAATTCCCCCTAGATATTAGGCCTGAAAGATGGCGTTCGTTTAATCCATAGATAATTCAATACTGCGCCAAGTAATAATACAAATGCTCCGAAATAAAACGGATAATCGACATCTACATCAAATAACGCTCCACCGATGATTGGACCGAAGACATTTCCGATACTCGTGAACATCGAGTTCATGCCACCAACAAATCCTTGTTCATTTCCCGCAATTTTCGACAAATAAGAAGTCGCTGCCGGTCGTATCAAGTCAAACCCTACAAAAATAATCATTGTAACAGCCAGTACGGAAAAGTAACTTTGCACGAACGTTGTCAGAAAAACTAAAATGGATGAAAAGATTAAACAAAAAAAGATCAGACGTTTCTCTCCTATCGTTCTCGCAAGCTTGTCGAATAACACTACTTGCGCGACTGCTCCGACCAGACCGCCTCCTGTAATGATGATTGCAATGTCTTTCGGCGTGAATCCAAACTTATGATCAACGAATAAGCTGAAAATCGATTCAAATGAAGCGAGGCCAAAAGATAAAATCAATATAATAATAAAGACGATAAAATAATGACGTGCAAAAATCCGCTTCAACCCAGGTTTAGTTACATCCTCCGCTACCGCTTCTTGATAACGTTCTGGTTCACGTAATGCAATAAAGGAAAAGATCGCCGCAAACAAAGCCAATCCTCCAGCAAAGAAGAAAGGAACCCGAGTACCATGTGTCGCTAAAAATCCGCCAACCCCTGGACCTAATATAAATCCGGTAGATATGGCAGCAGACATAAAACCTAATGCCTTAGAACGAGTTTCCATCGTGGTGATATCTGCAATAAAGGCAGTAACAGCCGGCATAATGAAAGCCGCACTAATCCCACCTAAAATCCGGGATGCAAATAGTACGGGCAATGTCTGTCCAATCCCAAACAAGAATTCAGAAGAACTAAAAATGATCAAACCTACGACAATCATCTTTTTTCGACCAAAGGTATCTACCCATCTTCCTGATAGTGGTGAAATAAGCAGTTGGGCCATCGCAAAAGTCGCGACCATATAACCAACCACCGTACCCGATATATGTAATTCATTCATTAATCTTGGCATGACAGGTATGACTAATCCGATTCCTAAAAATGCGATCAGTAAATTGGTTAGTAGCAGACCTAACGTGATGGATTCTTTTTTCATGTACTCTCTCCTACGCTCATTCTAAGTTGATATTGGAATATCATAGCAACCACCGATTGAAGTTACAAGAAGAAAACTTCCAGTATTTCACTGATTTCACCACTTTAATATCATGAACTGCCGAATGAGTTGCTGACGTGCATTTTCAGGTAATGGCCAACTTTCAATTTCAGTCACAATTTGATCACGCGTGCCAAAACCTTTGACAAATCCATTCAATCTTGCCGCAAATGTCGAATTGATAAGCGACTCCTCAGAAGGATATAGCCAATATAACTTATCCAAGACATTCGGATAACGCTTCAAATAATATTTCTGATGGCGGTCTTCAGCTAAAGTAAAATGACCTACAGGGGTAATTTCCGTTTCAATTGGTTCACCAAGCTCTTTCTCCATTTCACTTTTTACTAAATCGATTATCAGTTTTTGTTGTTGGTTATGAAAGCGCAATGATGAGACATACTGTTGCCCTTTGTATTGATCACGATTCGGATAGTGATTACGCCAAAAATGAAGAAGTATTTCTTCATAAGAAATACTTGTAGGATCATAATCGATTTCCACCGTTTCAGTATGATCTTCTATCGTCTTATAGGTTGGCGCCACTGTAGTCCCACCTGTGTAACCTACTCGTGTTCTTATGACGCCTTGCAAGCTACCAAAGCGTGCTTCAGGACCCCAAAAACATCCCATTCCAAATGTTGCGATTTCCAACCTCCTGTTCTTCGTTAGCTCTTTATCAATTTCAGTAGTAGTTAGCAGAACGATTCACCCCTTTATGTTAATTGTACTATAACCAAAATATAATGATAAAAAACAGAGTCCATTTTAAAAAGGACTCTGCACGAAACGTTTCACGATTTTTTACACTTCTTCCACTCATCTTCTAACATTCCATATACGATTAAATCATGATAATGATCATATAAAAACTCTCCGTCGCGAATAACTCCCTCTCTCTTAAATCCTAATCGCTCAGGAACTGCCTGACTTTTTGTATTCCCCATGGCACATCGGATTTCTACGCGATGTAGATCATATTCTTCAAATGCATAGTCTACTAGGGAAGACACTACTGAAGTCATAATGCCTTTTCCCTGATATTCATGCGCCAGCCAATAACCAATACTCGTTTGTCTATTTGTATAGTTTACTGTATGGAATCCTGCAAAACCTGCCAGATGTCCCTTGTACATAATACCTGCCTGGAAACCATCCTCATCAGCGAATTGTTGTAACCACGCATGAATGATTGGACCATACTGATCCACTTCCGTCATAGAATCCACCCACGGTAACCACTCGCGTAAGTGTTCCCTTGATCCATCCACAACAGCGAATAATTCTTCTGCGTCTTTCTGTCCCACTAATCTTAATGAAATATCCTCTGTTACTTGATGCTCAAACATAGCATAGCTCCTTTAATTGAAGTTATTTTAGTACCTAGTCCATTCGCTTTATTCATCACGAATATCTAATCCCAACATGGAAGCAAATTGAATTGCTTGTAAAGAAGATACGATACAACCATCCAATTCCTTCATAGATACTGTTATGCTCTTAAATTCTGAAGTGTTGATTTCCACGCCTTTTAGAGGTGTCTCGTCAAAACTTGCAGAATCCAAATTACAGTTTATGAAATACGTATGTTTCAGTTTACAATCGAAGAAATCTGCATCTCTCACTTGGCAGTTCTCGAAACACACTCTTTCCCATCTTGCATGGACAAATGCAGAGAGACTGCAAATACACTCCTCAAATAACACATCCGTAAATCTGGCATTCGTGAAATTGACACCAAGCATTTTACAATTATGAAAACTCACTCGATGTATACTTATACCCGTCAAGTCTGCATTGGAAAAATCGCAATTTTCAAATCGAACATCTGTAGCAAATAGCTCTGGTAGAAAAGCACCTTGAAAACTAGAATTCTTAATGAGCATGCTTGTTAATTGTGCATGTTCTATTGTTTGCCCATCTATTCGTGAATCGATAATACTTGCATTTTGTAGAGATGAATCCTCCTCGTGAAGTAAGTCTTGTAACTGCACCGGCGTTAAACGATCGGGTATTTTAGGTTGATGTATTTTCACGCTTCGCACTCCTTTTCTTCAAGCTTTTATAAAAGATTTATTGTCTAGTCAATGATACTATTATAAAAAGGGGTGACGACTATGGAAATTAATGATCAAGCACGCAAAGAGCTTTTAGCACAAGTAGAACACCTATCGGATGAAGTGATTAATCAGAAACCATCTGAAGATAGATGGTCCATTAAACAAATCTTAGAACATCTGTATTTAATGGAAGGTAGCGTCGCTAAAACTATTCAAACTAAGCTTTCTGACGAAGACCAAAACATTACTACAGATAAGCCGATTCAATTAACTGTTGATCGTTCTAGAAAAGTAGATGCACCCGATTTTGTGATACCAACTACAGAATTTTCTACTCTCCACGACTTGAAATGTAAGCTCAAAGCTACTCATTCGACTTTACACGGTGTAGCCGAAAACACGTCGGAAGATCAACTAGCAGTAAAGTCTTATCCACACCCTGTTTTTGGCGAAATGAGCCTTACGCAGTGGATTCCATTCGTCGGCTACCACGAACTCCGCCATATTGAACAAATTAAAGATGTAAAAGAACAACTCGGTATCTGATAAAGACCTCTACTCTAACTTTTCGTTAGGGTAGAGGTCTTTTCTCTATCGCTGAATATAGTGAATTGCTTGCTGTATACTTGAAAAAGTTTTTAATTTTTGTTGAGGATCTTTAGCTGCTGCTAATTTATGTGCAAGTTCTGGCGAGATGCCTGTAATATAAAGTTGACACCCTATAAGCGTCAGTACTTGCTGTATTTCCAACAACCGATCAATTGAAGTCCCTTGTTGCCAGTATAAACCTGTTATATCAATCATTACATGATCTACTTCATTCGAGTGAACATAGTCACTCAATTTTGTAATTAATAGATTAAAACGTTCTTCCGTCATTTGACCAATTAATGACACGGCCGCCAAATCATCATAAATTCTCATAATAGGTAACATTAGCTGTTCTATTTCATGGTCTTTTGTATGTAGCTCTTCTATTTGTCTGTATTGTACTGAAACATCAGTTTGCGTACTAATATAATAGGGTACTCCGTCAATTATAATTGGACGGATACTAAGTCGATTCCAAAATAATGTTCCGTCTTTTTTATAGTTTTTCAAAACGACTGTGATAGGCACTCTTTCAGAAACAGCTTTTCTGATCTTCGATACTGCAGTTGGATCTGTATCTTTGCCTTGAAGAAACCTACAATTACGCCCAAGTGTTTCTTCTTGAGTATACCCCGTCATCGTTTCGAATGTTTTGTTAGCAAAAATTATCGGATTATCCTCTTGCGAAGCATCTGTTATTAGTGCTCCAACTCTACTACCATTAATGACTGCTTCCATCAATTGTCTTTGAACAGTCTCCGTCAATTTCTTTATTTCAAACACACCCTATCGATTCAAATGGTATTTATTATTTCCATACTAGCACAATGTTCGAGGAAACGTACAAATTATCAGGTAAACTGTTGGATTGAATTAGTTAAAAAGAAAATCCCCCTGACAACCATAGAGTCAGAAGGATCTTATCTTATACACGTGTAGCTTGCATCTCGGCGAGTTCTTTCTCTGAACATAATACAAAGTGTTCAGGAGCAATTTCATGAAATTCCACTTTTTCGTCAGGACCATATTGATGGTCCTTCGGATTATACGGATGGCGCACACGGGAACGTTCATAAATAGGATCGGGTAAAGGAATTGCTGACAGCAAAGATTTTGTATAAGCGTGCATGGGGTTTCGATATAACTCATCCGCTGGAGCCATCTCCACCAGTTTACCGAAATACATTACGCCAATACGATCGGAAATGTATTTTACCATCGATAGATCATGAGCGATGAATAAATACGTCAGCCCTTTTTCTTCCTGCAGTTCTTTCAACAAGTTGACGACTTGCGCTTGAATGGAAACATCCAGCGCTGAGATCGGCTCATCCGCAATGATGAATTCGGGATCTACAGCTAATGCACGTGCAATTCCGATACGCTGACGCTGACCGCCTGAGAACTCATGCGGGTAACGCTCAGCATGCTCACGGTTCAAACCAACAGTCTCAAGCAAGTCAATTACTCTTTGTTTACGCTCCGTTTTACCTTTTACTAAACCATGTATATCTAATCCTTCTGCAATAATATCCAAAACTTTCATACGTGGATTCAAAGAAGCATAAGGATCTTGGAAGATCATTTGCATCTTTCTATTCAATTCATGATTTTCCTTTTTACTTTTTGGCGCGTGTACATCGACCCCATTGTAGAGAACTTGACCTGCTGTCGCATCATATAATCGGATTATTGTACGACCTGTTGTGGATTTACCACAACCTGACTCGCCTACTAAACCGAATGTTTCTCCGCGCTTAATAGTGAAGCTAATATCATCAATCGCACGAACCTCAGTAGATTTCCCTGCATTAAAATATTGTTTAAGGTTACGCACTTCAATTAAATTGTCTGACATCACACAGTACCTCCCGTCTGATCAACATAGTACCGGCTACCTTTAAATGTTTTCATACGTTCAATAATAAGGGCAGGCGGTTCAACCTGTGGTGCTTGCGGGTGCAATAACCATGTCGCTGCGTAATGTGTATCGCTCACTTTGAAGAAAGGAGGCTGACGCTCCATATCGATCTTCATTGCATATTCACTACGCAAAGCGAACGCATCCCCTTTTGGTGGATTTAATAAATCAGGCGGTGTACCTGGAATCGCATATAGCTTTTGATCTTCTAAATCCATAGATGGCATGGAGCTTAGTAAGCCCCATGTATATGGATGCTGTGGATTATAGAAGATTTCATCTACTGTACCGATTTCAACGATTCGGCCACCATACATAACCGCCACTCGGTCGGCGACGTTTGCTACTACACCGAGGTCATGCGTGATAAATATGATAGACGTATCAGTCTTCTTCTGGATGTCTTTCATCAGTTCGAGAATCTGCGCTTGTATCGTGACATCCAGTGCTGTGGTCGGCTCATCCGCAATCAATACTTTCGGATTACATGCAAGCGCAATCGCAATAACGATTCGCTGACGCTGTCCACCAGAAAATTGGTGAGGGTACATCTTGTAACGATTTTCGGCATTCGGTATACCGACCAAATTCAATAGTTCAATCGTCTGCTTACGCGCTTGTGATTTATTCAGCTTTTGGTGTTTTAAGATTGGCTCCATGATTTGTCTTCCAATTGTCATAGTTGGATTTAACGAAGTCATCGGATCCTGGAAGATCA
Source organism: Sporosarcina ureae DSM 2281 (assembly GCF_000425545.1). GTDB lineage: Bacteria > Bacillota > Bacilli > Bacillales_A > Planococcaceae > Sporosarcina > Sporosarcina ureae. The sequence goes on from NZ_AUDQ01000010.1 coordinate 42,903, forward strand.
TCGAAATATCTTTCCCACGAATCTTTTGCATATCTTTTTCAGGAATTTTCGTTAGATCTTTTCCTTCAAATAGAATTTGACCATTCTTATATTCAGCACTTGATTTAGGCAGGAGTCGCATGATTGATTTCGTCGTTACAGATTTACCCGATCCTGACTCACCTACAACAGCGAGCGTCTCTCCTTTATGCAAATCAAAGTTTACGCCACGAATCGCTTTCACTTCACCTGCAAATGTGTGGAAGGAAAGCTCGAGGTCTTTTACTTCTAATACTTTTGTCAACTTGCTCTCCTCCTCTTAATCTTTCATTTTAGGATCTAATGCATCGCGTAGTCCGTCACCTATTAAGTTAAATGCAATCATAAGAACACTGATGACAATGGCTGGGAACAATAGAACGTATGGTTGATTCTCCATCACTTTGTATCCGTCATTGATCAATGTACCTAATGAAGCAGCTGGTGGCTGGAGTCCGATTCCGATAAAGCTTAAGAACGCTTCAAAGAAAATAGCATTTGGAATGGTGAACATCGTATTGATGATGATAATCCCCAGCATGTTCGGCAATAAGTGTTTCGTAATGATTTTTCCATCCTTGGCGCCTAAAGTACGTGAAGCCAATACGAATTCCTGTGATTTATATTTCAATGTCTGTGCACGTACAATACGCGACATCCCGATCCAACCAGTTATGATGATCGCGACAATGATAGCGGCTATCCCGGGGTCCATAATCATAATCATCAAAATAACGACAATTAGCGTAGGAATACCGATTAAAATCTCAACAACCCGTTGCATGATGTCATCTGTCCGTCCACCAAAGTATCCGGAAATCCCTCCGTATGCAACACCTATAACCATATCAATGGCTGCAGCTACGAATGCAATGAATAGCGATACACGAGTTCCTTCCCAAAGTCTTGTAAACAAGTCTCGACCCAGTCCATCCGTACCGAACCAATAATATTCATCCACTTTTTTCATTTCATATAAATTGACTGTCTTCCCTGCCAGCTTACCATCTCCATCAAAAAGCCCTGTAGCTTCAATGCCAGGAATTTTCGGCGGTAAGTTTGCATGGCGTAAGTTTTGCGCGTCACCCGCATGTCCATTTAAAAGTGGACCGATGAGTGCCATGAGTATAACTAATAAAAGTATGACCATACTGACAATAGCCGCTTTATTTTTACGTAGACCTAACCATGCATCTTGCCAGAAACTTAAACTTGGCTTCTCTATTCGTTCTGCCTGATCCGCGTCGATAGTAATCCGTTCAAAATCTTGTGGGGTTAATTTTTCTTGTTCGATTTCATTGCGCATTATCCTTTACCTCCAGACACACGGATACGCGGATCGATAACTCCGTATAAAATATCCACTATAAAAATAACCAAAATGAGGAAAGCAGAGAACAATAATGTCGTACCCATGATTGTGGCATGGTCATTCGTCATGATCGACGAAACGAATTGCTCACCTATTCCTGGAATAGCAAAAATTTGTTCTACAACGAGTGAACCTGTTACCAAACCAGCTGCGAGTGGTCCGAGAACTGTGATCAAAGGTATTAATGCATTTCGGAAAGCGTGTTTGAAAGCAATTTCAAAACCATTGGCACCTTTTGCTTTAGCCAAAATAATGTAATCTGAATTCAATACTTCTATCATCTCAGTCCGTATGAAGCGCGCGGATAGCGCAAGCGGCCCCATAGCGAGTGCAAGCGATGGCAGGACACTAGATTTCCAACCATCATTCCATAAACCGACTGGTAATAGATGCCATTCTGAAGCGATCCAATACTGTAGCAATGATGCAAATACAAAGGATGGAATGGAAATACCGAGTATCGCTAAAAAGGTGCTTCCGTAATCCCAAAATGTATTATGCTTTAAAGCGGCAAGCATACCTAGTAGGATTCCGACAATAGTCCCGAAGACCATCGCTTGCGCTCCCAAGATTAAAGAAGGTTTTAATCTCGTAGCCAATAAATCGTTGACACTTTTGCCTTTAAATACGAAAGATGTTCCCAAATCACCTTTTGCCAGGTTTTTCATATAGATTGCATATTGCACAGGCTTAGGCTTATCGATTCCATACTTCTTTTCAACAATCGCTTTCTGTGTATCATTCAATTTGTTGTAAGAAGCGATCGGTGAACCTGGCAAAGTTTGCATGAGGAAAAAAGAGGCCGTTGCAATTAAAAACAGCGTTATGAACATATATACTATGCGTTTTCCAATATACTTAACCACGGTACGTTACACCTCCAAAAAAGTTTCTTACTTGCTATGCAAGTAACCACGTGACATTTTTCAACAAGAAATTAAATATTCTAACTATTCACTGTTACTAAAAAGAGAGTATATGGATAGTGATCCCATATACTCTCCCCTATGAAACTTGAATCCTTACAACATTGCGATTATTTACCTGAGATATATGCCCACTTGTAGCTATAGTCTGCGCCAAACGGATGATCTACTAAGCCTTTAAAGTGAGGCTTGTGTAAAAAGATCAAACCACGCTGATAAATTGGTGCAATTGCAGCATCCTCATCAAGTAGAATTTTTTCAGCTTTTGCAAATGCTTCATAACGCTCTTTAGGTTTAAGAGCTAATTCTCCTTTTGAATCTTCAATCAATTTATCGTACTCAGGGTTAGAGTAAGACATTAAGTTGTTCGTACCATCTGTTACGAATAGGTCCAAGAATGAAATCGGATCTTGGAAGTCTGGTCCCCAACCTGAAACTTGAATATCATAATCCTGGTTTCTATCTAAATCCAAACGTACAGAGAATGGTACTTCTTTTAATGAAATTGTAAGTCCCTCTAGGTTACCTTCTAATTGGGACTTAAAGTACTCGTCCATTTTCTTAGAAAGCTCAGTGTCTCCACCAAGAATTTCAAGATCAAGAGATTCAACACCTAGTTCTTCAAGACCTTTTTTCCAGTGATCTTGTGCTTCTTCCACGTTGTACTCCAAGTGGTCACCGCTCAACTCACGGAAATCTTTTTCGTTTTCATCAAATGTAAAGTTTGTAGGTACTAGGAAGTTTGCAGGTAATGAACCGTTAGCTAATACTACATCAGCCATATCTTCCTTCTCAAATGATTTAGCGATAGCTTTACGGATGTTCTCGTTCGCAAGTGGCGTTTCTTTTCCATCACGCTCTTGGTTAAACTTAAAGTAGAAAACTGATGTTTCTGGCTGAATAACAGCTTCTTCATCATCACGATATTGCATAGCTAAGTCGCCAGAAACTCCTGCGCGATCTAACTTGCCATCTTGATATAGCTTTACAGCAGTCGCAGAATCTTTAACAACGTTTACATGAATTTCATTAAGTTTTACGTTTTCTGCATCCCAGTAATGTTCATTCTTAACATAAGTCCAGCTATCGCTCGTTCCATCCCAATTAGTTAAAACGAATGGTCCATTTGAAAGAAGGCTATCAGAGTTTGTAGCGTATGCATCTGCCTTAGAAGTTACGAACTCTTCTTTAAGCGGATAGAATGTTCCGAATGACATAAGTGACAAGAAATAAGGTACTGGACGTTCAAGTGTTACTTCAAATGTCTTTTCATCTACAGCTTTAACGCCAAGCTCAGAAACTTTCATTTTTTCTTCAGAGATTGCTGTCGCGTTTTTCACTACACCAGACATCATGAATGGTCCGTAAGGTGAACCCGTCGCTGGGTCAATTGCACGCTGCCATGCATATACGAAATCATCTGCTGTTACAGGTGTTTCATCAGCCCACATAGCGTCGCGAAGTTTGAATGTATAAGTCAATCCATCTTCACTAACTTCTGCTTCTTCAGCAGCCATTGCAGGTTCTGCAATATTTTCTTGGTTTAAACGATATAAACCTTCGTTGATGTTGTTTAATACGTTGAAGCCTACCTGATCTTCTACGATTGATGAGTCAACAGATGGAATAGCTGCAGATTCAGCTAAGTATAGTACTTGCTCAGCATCTGGCTCCCCTTCTTCGTCTTTGGCATGCTGTTTTTCTTCTGGTTCTTCAGTTGCCGCATCCTTGTCCTTGTCGTCCCCGTCTGCTGGCTTTTCTTCGTCTTTCGAACCGCCACATGCAGCTAAGAACATACTTAGCACTAATGTTAGTGCCATCAATAAAAGCCACTTATTGTTCTTCAAATTGTTGACCTCCCCTTTGGTGTTTTTGAAGTACTAGCTTTTTAATTATACAAGAAAAACTTATAAATGTAAACGCTAACAATATTATTATCTTAATTTTAAACTATTATAGAAGATTCTACACATTCTGACTCGTATATTGTATGATAGACAGTAGTTCCAAACTTTATATATGAAAAGAAGGATTTCTATGAAACGTAATATTATTGTATTTCTCATATCTCAATTGATAATTGTTATTTCTGTCTATTCAGTATACGGTAAAATCTCACTACTCGGCTATATTAATGCTTCCTTTTTCGTTAGTGGGTTCCTGCTATTTATTGGTGGGGTTGTGTTTGTAGTCCGAACTGGCTTTTTTGACTTTTTTATGAAGAGTTCGCGCAAAGTATTTGCTAGAAAAGGTCAAAGAGAGGCAATCGAATCAATGCGTGCACCATCCGAAGTACTGTCGGCGAGCCCCGCTTGGGTGTTTCTTGCAGGGATGCCAACCTTCATTTTAATGTTGGTGGCGCTTGTTTTATACTATCTGTAAAAAATCTCGGCACTTCCTTTAAAGGAAATGCCGAGATTTTTAGTTTACTGATATAGTTTATTCCAAGGATACTGAGTCTTTCCATCTTCCATCTTTGATATGTCGTAATTATTTACGATCTTCTACCTCAAGCTTACTACCGTCATTGAATTTGATTTCCACTTCGAATTTTTCATAATCCGCTTGAAGATTAAAAGCTTTTAGTATGCGATCAATTGCTTCTTGTTGTGAACTGTCTTTTGTCACATCTAGATTTTCCACTTTTGAATAGACATCATCAAATGCTTCCTGACCTTTCAAATAGATTTCATTTAGTTCATCTTCTACTTTGGCTTTAATTGGTTCATTTTGATCTTGTTCAATTTCCGCTTCATACTCTTTGTCTTTCCCGTATGAAACATCTAATTCGATTTCTTTAAATGAAAGCTTATCCATTTCAGCTTGCATATCTCCTGTCGTAGAGTCAGTCGAGGAATCTGTAGTAGTATCCGGTACAGCTTCATCAGTATTTTGATTCGTACCATCAGTAGCCGGCTCTAGCGGTTGCTCCGCCGGTGGATTAACTGCATTAGAATTTTCTTTTGTTTTATCATCTGTCGCATTCGTTCCACATCCGGCCAATGCTAGCGCTATGACTGATGCTCCTGTTATTACTAAACGTTTCATAAAAACATTCCTCCCAATAGACGTTATTACTTTTAATGGTTCCCTGTTTTGCTACTTTCTAAACGGTTAATTTCATTTAATGAAGGGTATGTTGGTAAGTAAAGGAGTGAAATCAAATGAACAATCAGAATCCAATAACGGCTATCGAAGCAATTGATTCAATTGAATCAACGTTCCATACAGAAAACAATTTACGACGTGCGCATTCGACCGGAGTCGCATTTGATGCAATTTTCCAACCATCCGGGGCGGCTGTTCCATGGACAACTGCCGCTCATCTACAGAAAACGGAAGTTCCTGCTGTTGTACGGTTTTCTCACAGTTCTACAAACCCAAATCCAAATGAACGGTTGAGCCCAGTTAAAGGTATGGCCGTGCGCTTTCAATTACCTAATAATACATACACAAATTTGACAATGGTCAATGTACCGATATTCATCAGTAAAACTCCAGAAGCCTTTATTCGTCTGATACAGGCATTCGATTCAAACAGTACGTGGTCACAACGAATAGATGCACTTATGCATAATACAGAGTACAAAACATTTGGTACCATTTTGAAAGAACTGAAACCGTTTCGTAATTTTGAGTCCCTTCATTACTATTCTATCCATGCTTATTTTTTGAAGAACGCTGATCTAGAGAGGCAAGCTGTTCGATTTGAATGGCAACCTCTTACACAAAATGATGATGCTACTAGCAATTCTATGGAAAACGAACTCATTCATAAAGTCCAACAAGGACCTCCTGTACGTTTTCGCTTACTTATGCAATTAGCTGAACGAGGGGATGCAACCGCTGATCCTACCATCGCCTGGCCTGATGATCGAAAGTTAATTGAAGCAGGAATCCTTACATTGCACTCACTTCGTACAGATAACGCAGAGTCCATTGTGTTTGATCCAACAGTTACTATAAAAGGTATAGAATGCAGTGACGACCCCGTATTACACTTTCGTTCGGCCGCGTACAATGAATCCGCCAAGCGACGCGGTGTTATTAAAGCTTAGTAATAAATTACCAGATTAACATCATACGAACAACAACAATATAGTCTTATTATTACTATTTTCACTAAATAAATTACATTATTAAGGGGGACTTGTTTTTGTTTTTTTCCTAGAAAGACTATAATTATTTAGAAAATCAAGCACTTACTCTGTTACTATCACCAAGTCATCATAAACTTGATTTTTTCATTATGTTTTTGTTAAACTGATAAGGTGTCAATTCAAAGGACGAGCCAATTTCACCATCCTATATTATTAAGAACGTGCTAGCTAAGCTGGCAGAAGGGGTTGACTACTTACTACAAGGAGCTGATGTGTATGACAACGGAAGAAGAAAAAGTACTGAGTACTATGGAAGATGATGAAATAGAAAAGGATTACTCCTTAGATCGTGTACCTTTAGAAGACCGTAATAAAAGTTGGCTGAGCATTACGAATATCACATTCGGAATCGCAACTGCCATCTTTTATTTCCAAATGGGTAGCGTCATGGCTTTGCAATTCGGTGCACCAAACGCTATCGTATCGGCTATTTACGCCATCATAGTAGCTGGTTTGCTTGGTACCGTAATTGCGTACTTATCCGCAAAATCAGGCATGAACGTTAACCTTTTATCACGGAGTGGCGGATTTGGCTATATTGGCTCATCGCTAACTTCATTGATATACGCCTCAAACTTCATTATGTATTGCGCGTTTGAAGGGTTAATTCTCGTATCTGCAGTTCATTATTTTACGCCTGACTTTCCTAAGTGGATTTTGATTGTTATTTTCGGGACTCTTGTTATTCCACTGAACTGGTTCGGAATCGAGCAGCTGGACAAACTTCAAAAATGGTCCATGCCAGTATTTATGATATTCCTAGTTGCAGCCATTGTCGTATCGTTCATTAAACCGGCTGTTTATACAGGATCTGTCTTCTCTTATATGCCCGAAGGTGTTCAGTTTGGAGGAACGGCATTATTGTTCTGTATCGGGATGCATAATGGAATTATGGGACTGACCGCTCTACTCGCTTCAGACTATGCTCGTTTCCTAAAACCATCTGATCGAAAGTTCGGTTCAATTGCAATCGGTTTCATTCCGCAGATTTTCTGTTATGGAGTAATGGGCGGACTTGGTATTTGGTTCGGTGTTCGATTCTTGGAAAAAGATCCAGGCGTATACATCGTCCTATTGCTGGGAATCGGTGGCGCATTGTTTACAATGCTGACGCAGTTACGAATTAACGTAACCAATATTTACAGTAGTTCCCTATCGCTTTCGAATTTCTTTGAGAATGTGTTCCGATTCACGCCTGGCCGCAGGTTCTGGGTAGTAATCTCAGCTACAAGTGCGATCTTACTGATGCTCGGTGGAATTGTGGATCATCTAGATACTGTCATGACATTCCAAGGTGTGTTTCTATTTTCGTGGGCTGCCATTCTTGTGACGGATGCATTGGTTGTCAAAAAGTGGCTGAAGATAGGGCCAACTTATTACGTTTCAAGACAAGAATATTTGTATAAATGGAATCCTGTCGGTGTCGCTTCATTACTGATAGCCAGTGCATTTGGTGCCATCGCGGCATCTGGTTATCTGGGCGTATTCCTACAATCCACAGCCGCATTTGTCGCTTCCATACTAGCCGCGATATTGACAGTAGTAATCGCTATATATACTAAAGGTAAATATTACTTAGTACGCGAACCAAATGATATTACAGCGGATGATAAATTAGGGTAATAATGAGTTACTCTTAAAAACAGGACTTCTGAACAGAAGTCCTGTTTTTATTTCAGGTTAATAAAACAACATAACAGTTATACGCAAAGAGAAATGGACTATGCTAGCGCTGCTGGTAAGCAAGAGCGTGTAGCTATAGAAACTAGTAATTTTTCTAAAGGTGACATAAAGAAAAGCCGTCTCGTTAAGGAGACGGCTTTATATATAGGCCTATATGCTTCAAATTTACGCTTTGTCATCTTGTTGGTAGAAAACAGGTGGCACAGACCCAAACACTCTACGGTGATACAACATAGGGTCTTTATTTTTCTCCACTTGCAGATCTACTACTTCACCAATAATGATCGTGTGATCTCCTGCTTCAATCGTTTGGAACGTCTTACACTCAAACACACCAAATGCATCTTCAATAATTGGTACGCCATTATCCGACATTTCCCATTCACATGTAGAGAAACGATCTTCTACACGGCTCGCGAATGTATTACAAAGCTCTTTTTGATCTCCTGCAAGTACGTGTACAGCAAATTTACCGCCTTCCGTGAATGCTTTAATAGAAGAAACTCTATGATCAATAGACCATAAAAGAAGCATTGGATCCAAGGATACAGAGGCGAACGAGTTTACTGTCAGTCCAACTGGTGTGCCATCTTCAGTTACTGCAGTAACGACTGTTACACCAGTTGGATAATTCCCCATAATTTCTTTGAACAAATTTTGTTGTTCTTCTTTTTTCATGAAATATTCTCTCCTTTATAAATAAGCCCATTTGAGTAACAGATCTAGTCCATCACTATGTGAGTTAGGCATGTCTATATCCATCATAGCACTTTCAACACCATTCTTCAGTTTTCTCCTCTTGTTATATAGTTTTCTTATAGTTTATGTACCTTTACAACTGTTTGCTATCTCTCTCGCTAATTTTGTTATCAGTACTAAAGAATCACTTCTAGTTTTATATGTTTACAAAATATAAATAGGGATATTATTAGTATATGAACGATTATCAAACATCTAGAGGAGGATATTTATAATGGATTTAAATAAGCTAAAGAAAAATAATTTATTAAAAGTGGGAGCAGCTGCAATTCTTTCTGTTGGTGTCCTTAGCGCTTGTGGAGACGATGATCCAGTTATCGATGAGAATGACGATGTTGAAGTAGATCAACCAGCAGATGTTACTCCAAATGAAGATGTAGATGTGAATGAACCAGCAGATGATACTACTAACGACGACGTAGATGTGGATGAGCCAGCAGATGATACTACAAACGACGACGTAGATGTAGATGAGCCAGAAGTAGATATGGAACAAGATGCTGAAGAGAAAAACTAATTAAAATAAATCAATAGTAAAAACGTGAAGCCCCTGAAATCGCTTAAGTAATTTCAGGGGCTTTTTATTCCACAATATTTATTCGGAATATTCAATTATTTAATGAACTACATTATTTCAATCTACAAAAACTCTTTATTATGTATAAACTCTACACATTCAACACAATATGATACGTAGTAGTGCATTGGTAAAATTTGAAAGTCGTATGTACAAGGAGGAGAACAAAGTGACAGAACCTAGACAACCTGAGGATACACAAAAAGGGATCAGTCGTAGAAATTTCATGAAGAATACCGGCTTATTGGCTGGAGGTTTAGTTGGCGGATCATTATTCGGTGGCTTATTGACTAATCAGCTCCAAAAACCAGGCGAACCTACAGACTCAGGGAAAGAAGTCGGCCATTTACTCGAAGCTCGGACTTTTTTCAGTAATGGCGAGGACTTTCTTATCCTATCCGCTGCTACTGAAAGGATATTTCCGAAAGATGATTTAGGCCCCGGTGCTATCGAACTTGGTGTACCTTACTTTATCGATCGACAACTTGCCGGCGAATGGGGTATGAACGGAAAAGAATATATGAAAGGGCCGTTTTTACAGACAGGTACCGTAGATGCATATGAAAGCCAAGCAGACACGAACCAAGACACAGGTCCAAACGCCGATACGCAAGTACCTACACCAGCCGTCAGATATCAAACTCCTATGACAAGAGGAGATATCTTCCTAGAAGGTGTACATGCATTAGAAAAAACGGCACAAGAGAAATTCGAAACAAATTTCCCTAAGCTAGAGCCGGAGCAACAAGATGAAATTTTGCAGATGTTCGACGATGGAAAAGCGAAGATGAACGGTGTCGCTTCGACAACGTTCTTTAATCTGCTATTACAAACAACTATTGAAGGTGCGTATGCTGATCCGGTCTATGGTGGGAACCGCAATATGGAAGGCTGGAGGATGAAGGAGTTCCCTGGTCCACGTATGAGCTATACAGCAGATATCGAAAAAGAGGACTTCATCGTAATGAAGCCTGAAAGCTTACGGAATTACCAAGGACACTGATAACAGGAGGAACTCATATGGCGAAAAAACTAAAAAAAGTAGATGTAGTCGTAGTAGGAAGTGGTTGGGCAGGTGGTGTAGTTTCTGCCGAGCTAGCGAAAGCTGGCTATCAGGTAGTAACGCTGGAACGGGGTAAAAAGCAGGACCGACAAGATTATATAGGTGTTAAAGATGAATTACGTTATACAGATCGTTACGAGATGATGCAAAATCTATCACCTGAAACGATTACATCACGGGTGAAACTGGAAGACACCGCTCTTCCCGTCCGCACAAGAGCAGAAATGATGGCTGGGACTGATTTAGGTGGGGGTAGTGTGCACTGGGCAGGTGCTACATATCGCTGGAGAGCTATCGACTTTGAATTACGTTCCAAGACCATTGAACGGTATGGCAAGGAAAAAATTCCTGAGGGCATGACGATCCAAGACTGGGGTATTACGTATGATGAGATGGAGCCTTATTACGATAAATGGGAGAAAACTGCCGGAATTTCAGGTGAGCCTGATCCGCTTGGCGACAAGCGTTCAAATGATTACCCTAACCCTCCTATGCTAGCATCACCTGCCGTGAAACTGTTTAAAGAAACAACGGAGAGAATGGGTTATCATCCATTCCAAGTCGCTTCCGGTAACTTATCACAAGCCTACACCAATCCGGACGGTGAAAAATTAAATGCTTGTATGTTCTGCTCTTATTGTACGATGTATGGCTGTGATTTCACGGCTAAATCGGATCCATTGGCTACAGTTATTCCGACTGCGCGCAAATCTGGAAACTGCGAAATTCGTACCAATTCTTTAGTGCGTCGTGTACTGCATAAAGACGGTAAAGCAACCGGTGTAATGTTTACTGATACACGGACAGGTATTGAATATGAACAACCAGCAGACGTTGTTGTATTAGGGGCATTTTCATTCACCAACAATCGCTTGTTGATGCTGTCAAAAATTGGGACACCATATGATCCAACAACACGCAAAGGAACCATTGGACGTAACTTTAATGGGCAATTCAATATCACATTCCTTGGGGCAAGAGGATTCTTTGAAAAGAAGAAGTTCAACCTCTACATGGGTGCAGGTGCGCTTGGTGGTACTTTGAGTGACTTTGCCGGTGATAACTTTGACCACTCTAATGTAGATTTCATCAATGGTGGCGGTATCGAATTACGTCAATATGGCGATGGGGCTATTGCATCAAACCACGTCCCAAGTGGCACGCCGAAATGGGGACCTGAGTTCAAGAAAAAATCGATCCATTATGCGAATCGCTCGCTAGTAGCATGGTATACTCCAGCTGTTATGTCATGGTGGCATAATTACGTGGATCTAGATCCAACATACAAAGATGAATACGGAGATCCCCTATTACGTATTACAAATCGTTACACAGATCATGATCGGAACATGGCCAAATTCGGAATTGAAAAGTGTAGTGAAATCATGAAAGAAATGGGCGCTGATATCGTCGATGAAGATGAAGTGCCTGAAGAGTTCGATCATATATATTCGGGTGGTCACTATGCGGGCGGAATTATTATGGGGGCCGACCCTGAAACATCCGCAGTGAATAACTACCTTCAAATGTGGGAAATGGATAACCTATTCGTAGTGGGCGGTTCAGCATTCCCTCAATTCGGAGGACATCACCCCACTTCAACAATCGGCGCGTTGGCATATCGTGCTGCTGAAGGCGTAGAGAAGTATTTAAAAGAAGGCGGCCAGCTTGCAGAAGCCAAGCAAGAAACATTAAACGCATAATGAGCCAGGCAGTCCGAAAGATGCCGTTGCTTTTGTTCTACGCTTTCCATAGTTTACGTAGTATGTAAAAATTAGTACATTTCATAAATTAACGGGGTTGTTGCATAAACCTCTTACCGTCGAAGACTTACGTAATAACCATCTGAAGTATATAGCAAGGCTCATCCATCCCAGACGCTAAAGAAAAGCTCGGATCGGCAGTGTAATACCGCCAATCCGAGCTTTTCTTTATCGCACATTAGAAACAACAATGCCTAATCGACCACGTTCAATAGCACTCAACTTATACATATGCTGGCGGAAACAAGACATGACAAACGTGTGCATATTGGCTTGTGTGACGTAATAGACAAACCATGGTATAGATGGTAAATAGTCATGAATCGCAATGATTACTTCATTCGATCCTGGAATCTTTCGGAACTCCATTCTGCCGCGTTCATTGGAATCAGGATCCATTAATAGGCCGCCCGTTATATAGTAAAGTGAGCGATCTTTTGTACTACGATCTGCAGAATAACTTAACTCGAGCAATGTCCGATTACCGAGGAAACCGATTCGGCAATTTAACTGGTCGTCTACGTCGGTTTTCACCCAAGGATTCAAGAGCGTAGAAAGCCATTTTACGTAATAACGTGCAGTTTCATCCGCAGTCCAGTTATAAGGTAATTCAATTCTTTGCACTGAACGAACATCTTGCTTAAGCGGCCCCATTGTTGGCTTCTTCTTTGACACTTCTTTTTCTTTCAATTCCGCCTCCAGTGCTTCTCTTGCAGCTTGAATGAACGGGATTTCTCCATCACTAATCCCTTCCATGTAACGCTCGGAATGGACGACCATTGGATGTTTCAAACTCTCCACTAACGGATACACAATCTCTTTTGGTGTTTGTGTAACTAAACGTAACCAGAGCCTCGACAGACTTAAGGAGAAGAATGGCACATCTAACATTTTTGATCGCGTTCCCGCTACTTCAGCAGTCTTCACCATCATCGACTTATACGTCATGACTTCGGGGCCGCCTATATCCATAGATCGTTGCGCGGGTTCAAAGTCCAATATTAATGAGCTTAATGATTTTATCACATCATCCAGTGCTACAGGCTGTGTATTAGAGCGTGTCCACTTAGGTAAAATCATTACTGGAAGCCTTCTAACTAGCTTTGATAAAATCGGGAAAGAAGAACCTTTTGGACCGACAATTAGCCCTGCACGTAATGCGGTAACAGGAACGTTATATGAGCGTAAAATCCGTTCTACTTCTAAACGGCTTTTCAAATGGCGTGATAAATCTTTTTCATCTTCATCGGGGCTAATTCCGCCCAAATAAACAATTTGTTTAATTCCTTGTTTTTTAGCTGCCTGCGCAAAGTTATCCGCTAAAATAACATCCATATCTTCAAAAGTACCTTGAGATAATTTCGCTGATTTTAGCATAGAATGTACGAGATATACCGCAATGTCCGCACCAGCCAAGCTCTTCTCAGCATCTTTCATAGAAAACAGATCACAAGACCGCCACTCAACGTCTTTCGTATTCTCCCGCCGATCTCCATTTCGTGACAGACCAATAACTTTTGCTTTTCCTTTTAGCTTTTTCAATAAATTATTGCTTATATATCCACTAGCACCCGCAACGGCTACAACCAATTTCCCTTCTCCCATACAACTCCCACCCTCTCTCGTACGTGTACAGTAAAACTACCCTGTATAAGGAGTTTATAAGCCTATATAATTAAATAATATTGTTTTTAAGTAGCGGTCTTTGCTTTTTATATTAAAAGTACTTATACTAGATAAGAACGATGAAAACTGTATATGTTTTTTTAGTTTTCATTCGGTATATACGGATAGGGGTACGATAAATGAAAGCACGTATTATGAAAGCTTTCCTCGAAGAAGTTCATGAAAAAAGTATGAAGTTTACGATGGATGATCTAGCCAAAAGACTAGGTATCAGCAAACGGACATTATACGAACACTTTTCTTCGAAAACGGAAATTTTAGATGCGATGATCGACTCGACATTACAGGAGTTCGACGAAAAAACCGATATCATTATGAAAGACGATGAACTACATCTTGTCGATAAGATTAAGAAAGTCATTACGGTCATACCGAAATACAATGACTTTTATAACTGGCAAATACTTGATCAAATGAGAAAAACACATCCCCAACAATGGGAGCGAGTACACGCTGCACTTCATGAATGGGATGAACTTCGTGAATTAATTGAACAAGGAATTCATGAAGGGATCATTGCAGATCAAAACGTAGAGTTACTTATGAAGTTGATTATAGATGCGACCAACTCTACACTTGATCGAAAGTTTTTCTACGAAAATCGTATGACGGTAACCGAAGCATTGGATTCCATTGTTGATATCCTGTTGTTCGGATTTATTAAGAAAAGTGATGACTAAATAAACTAATAAAACAAAAGAAGTTTTACTGTTTTACAAAAAAATGAAAGCGAGATGGAATTATGAGCCTCCACGCATGTGAGGTAACGAATGAAAATTGGCAGGATGTTGCCTATTTATCCGTACACGAAAACCAAAAGAACTTTATTGAAAGCAATTCATTTTCACTAGCACAATCTCAATTCGAACCAGAATGGAAGTCCATTGGATTATATGATGGAGAGGAATTAGTCGGCTATGCTATGCATGGACGTGAAGCAGATGGAGACGTATGGCTTGATCGCTTTATGATAGATCAGCATCACCAAGGCAAAGGTTATGCTAGCAGATTTCTTAAACTTCTACTTACGAGAATGGAAGAAAAGTATCAATGCAACAAGATATATTTAAGTATTTATCCAAGTAATAAAGCCGCACAGCATTTATATGAAAAATTCGGTTTTAAGTTAAATGGTAAAATTGATGATGTAGGTGAATTCCCTTGTCTCATCATGGAACTTGATCTTCAAAGGAGCCCTGTGCAATGAGTTCTTCTTCACCCAAGTTCAATAAATTGGATACTGAGCCAGTAGGACGTATCTTTTTACGTTATTTAATACCGTCAACTGTCGGTATGTTGCTGATGGCAATCAATATTGTGGCGGATGGTATCATGGTCGGTAATCGATTGGGTGCAGAAGCATTGGCGGGAGTCGGAATTTCGGCTCCCGTTTATACCATCTTTTTTGCTATTTCTTTATGGATTGGTATAGGTGCCGCCACAAAATACTCGATGGCAATGGGTGCTAAAGATGTGCTTAAAGCTCGTTCGATTTTCACGCATGCAATCATTTCCATTTTCTTATTCACCATTATATTAGGCTTAACCGCCTTTATTTTTAGAGATTCGCTAGCATACGCACTTGGAGCGAATACCACTACATTTCCTTATGTATCGCAATATTTATTTGTGATTTTACTGTTTGGCTTTATCTTTACTATAGAAAATACATTTAGTATTTTCGTGCGTAACGATGGAGCACCGAACCTTTCGATGGCTGGGTTAATTGTGACGTCGGTCGTCAACATCATCTTGAATTATGTGTTCTTATTCATTTTGGATTACGGTGTTGCCGGTGCTGCAACCGCTACAATTATCGCTTCCTTTATGGGCATGTTAGTACTGCTCGCCCACTTCTTTAAGAAGAATAATAACTTAAAATTGATTCGCTTAAAGTTCAATAAAAAGCTGTTCCTAGCCATTCTTTTCATCGGATTCCCGAGCTTCCTTTCCGAGTTGGGAATTTCCTTCTTTACCATTACACATAATATTGCGTTCGAACGGATGGCCGGTACAGAAGGTGTTGCGGCATTCTCTATTTTGAACTATGTGCACAGTGTCATGCTTATGCTATTCCTCGGGATGGGTGGTGCGATTCAGCCGCTGATCAGTTATTATCAAGGCTCTGGTAACCGGATAAGGATGAAGGAAACCATTAAAAAGGCCACTCTCACAGTCGTCATCGCGGGTGCTGTGTTCTTCCTTGTCGGACAGTTTGCAGCAGGCCCTATCGTGTCTATTTTCGGAGACTTCCCGCAAGCTGTCAGAGATTTAGCTACTACTGGAATTAATCTATTCTTCTTTGCCTATTTGTTCACAGGTACGAACTTTGTCATGATGACTTATTATCAATCTGTCGGCAATGTACGGATGGCCACTTGGATCACCGCTTCACGCGAAATCATTGTCATGTTGATTTTCTTGATGATCTTGCCACGCATCTTCGGATTGAATGGTATTTGGTTATCCATTCCCGCTTCTGAGCTTGTCGTATTTATTGGCGTGTATTTATACCAAAGGAACGCTACTCGACATTCGTTAATCGGCTAGGCACTGGTCTATAGAACGGTACGGAAACATAAATCATTGTTCTAAGCAGCGCGTTCCATAGAATTAGTGTGAGTACGTGTTGTAGTAGAGAATGTTGCACTATTTTTGTTCCTTTCATCAATAAGAGTGCTATACTGAAAGAGCAACTGAATATCGTGTTAGAGATAGGTGCGTTTATTTTTCTTAAACGCTTAAAAGGGAAATTGGTGAAAAACCGATGCTGTCCCGCAACTGTGAGTTGGAGTATAATTCGTTACCACTGTTTCACCGTAAGGGAAATGGGAAGGTGAATTATACGTTGAAGACGAGCCAGGAGACCTGCCTAGATCAGTACACACCAATACCCTACGCGGATAGGAGGTGTCAAGTGCGGCTTATGAAAAATCATACACAAGCCGACGTACGAAAAAACGGAATCAGGACATTCATTAGGTGGCTTCGATATAGTTTCTATCGATCCAGCATATGTGTATTTCCTGCCGAACCGTTTAATTCGTCACGGCTTCCCACTTAACATCCTTCCAGGTATTTACCGGAAGGATGTTTTTTATGTCAACGAATCCATACAAACACGATGAGGAGAATGAATTATGCACAATCAAACAATTGATGATTTTACAAACTTATTAAAGGACACATTGATGTCGGATCGAGTGAGCACTCACTCTACTCCCCTTCCTATACTAGTGGAAAATGTAAAGAAACAAATTGCTGAAGACACTTCAAATGACTCTGCAGAAAAAAGTAAACAACTAGCTAATTTAGATAAAGCATATCAAATCGTAGTTGCTGAATTAGTAGGTAGTAACTAATTCGCAATAAAACACCCCTGACCTTGCAGTGTCAGGGGTGTTACTGCGTTATAAAGAATCTTTAATCACACGCTTATAATTCAATACGGAAAGCAAGCCAAATATAGAATAAAGCGCTGTGTATATGAACATCACAATAATCGTGGGCGCCAGCATTTCAGTACCGAATAAGAACCAGCCGGATTTCACCGCGAAATAGCTGTGGAAGAGACCAACGACTAACGGAATACCGAAATTAAATAACTGCTTTCGTTGAACCCCTTTTAGCAAATCAGTTTGTGTATAGCCGAGTTTACGAAGAATAGTGTAGTTCGATTTTTCATCTTCACTTTCGTCCATTTGTTTAAAGTATAAGATGCAGCCAGAAGTGACAAGGAAAGCGAGGCCGAGGAATCCCACGATGAACATGATCATGCCTGCACCTTGCATTTGTTTCGTTCTTTCCTCAAATTTCGATTCATGCCCTGCCCAGTCGTTTACTCCCAACACATTAAATAGTTCATTCGCTTTTTCTAGATCATTCTCATTCTCGATATCCACTCCATGATACTTAGTGAATTCCGATGTTATGGAAGGATCTTTATCTTCATTCATTTTCCTAAATACTTGATCATCCACTACCGCGACAACGAAAGCATAGGTCACACGCGTTGGGAGGATAGCTGTTTTTTCTATTCCTTTCAGTGTTAGATCATACATATGCTCTTTGCCTCGAAATACAATTTGCTGATCCGCTTGAAATTTCATGAAGTTTTCCGTCAAGCTATCGAAGTTAACAAAGAGCACTTCCTTTTCTGCTACGTCTATCTCCGGTAATCCTTTATCACTAATAACGATCATTTCTGTATCGGTATAACTTATATCTTGACTATCCCCACCGGCAATAGATAGTACTCTCGATAAATCAACAGGTGTATTCAATAGATCGATAGCTGTCTCTGTATAGGCGATGCCTTTACTTTCAAGCGCCTGTGTAAATTCCGTTGCACGCGTAGTATCAGGAATAGTAAAGTCGGCCGGAATAGTTCGCTCTACTGACTTCTCTACTGAGTAATACGAAATATAACTTAACGAAAGTAACGCGATAGATAGCGCAGATACCGATGTAATAATCATTAATAGAAAAGAATTCGATTTCATTCGAAACATAATTGAAGAGAGAGACAGCACGTCGTTAACGTTCAGATATCCTCCTTTACGTTTACGAATCAGGTTAAAGATAAAGCTAACGGAGCCTTTATAGAACAAATACGTTCCCATGACAACAGAAGCTAGTATGATGATCATCACCAGAAATAGCTGATCGCCTAGGAACACACTACTAAATAATCGGGATGATAAATAATAGCCGAATACAATGAGTAGAATACCGGACACACCGACAACCGCCTGGAATACTGTCATCTTTTTGACCCGCTGTTGCGTCACGGTTGTTACACGGAACAAAGATAATATACTTTGTCGTTTAATGAATAGCGCATTCATGATCAAAATAAATATAAAGATTACCGCAAATACGATCAGCGTTTGAAGTAATGCCGCGGAAGAGAAACGTAAAGTTGCAACATCCGTTACACCAGTGACCTTAAATAGAATGAGCATGAGTAATCGTGACATCGAAAACCCTAAGAGTATCCCTATAACGAGAGAGCCGATATATAACACGAAATTCTCTACACTTAAAATACGGAAAACGGTTCCTTTCGTCATCCCGATCAATTGGAATAATCCAATCTCCTTACTGCGTCGCTTAATAAATAGATTGTTAGCATATAGCAAGAATACAGACACGATAACAATTAGAAATACTGAACCTGTTTTAATAGCTGCAGCACCTTTCACTCCTCCTGTTGCATCGTCCAATGCTGGATCAAATTGCAGCGTTACAAATGAAAAGTACAAGCCTACGCTAAAAACTAAAGCAAAGATATACACATAATAATGCTTGATATTTTTCTTGATATTGCGGAAAATCAGTTGATTAAGCGTCATGTTGCACACCACCCAACACACCTTGCGTTTTGATGATGTCATTAAAAAATTTGTTACGCGTTTGGTCTCCTTTATTCAGTTGCGTGTAGATTTGTCCATCTTTGATGAACACTACACGTTCACTAAAACTTGCGGCGAGAGGATCATGAGTAACCATGACGATAGAGGCATTTCTCTTCATATTGAGATCACTTAGTTTGTTCAACAAATCGGATGCTGCTTTTGAGTCAAGAGCGCCTGTTGGTTCATCCGCAAAAATGATGCTTGGATCATGGATAAATGCTCGTGCCGCGGACGTTCTTTGCTTTTGACCACCTGAAATTTCATTTGGATATTTAGTAGCAATTTCGGTAATACCCAATTCATCCGCCACTGCAAGGAATTTTTCATTGGCTAGTTTTCTTGATACTTTCTGCACCGATAGTGGAAGTAGTATGTTTTCTTTTACTGTTAACGTATCGAGTAGGTTATAGTCCTGAAAGATGAAGCCTAAATGACGTTTTCGGAATTCCGCCATTTGCTTTTCTTTCATATCGTTGAGGTTCTGCCCTTCTATGCTGATCGTTCCCTGGCTAACCCGATCAATGGATGAAAGAACGTTCAGTAGAGTAGTTTTCCCCGATCCCGATGCCCCCATGATGCTGACGAATTCACCTTTTTGTACTTCAAGGTCCAACGCGCGTAACACTTCCTGTTTATTGAATTTATTGCCATATGTTTTATAGATTTTCGTTGCTTGTAAAATTACCATATCCATCACTCCTTGTGTATTCTATCTTAATCAATGTACAAATTTTTCTCCTGTCTTTGATATGACAATTAGAAAAAGCATGTGACGATACTGTCACATGCTTTTACATACGCGCTATACGAACCATTTCGTTTTCTTTTGCAAAAATCAACGACAACCGCGTACCTTCCCCTACTGCTGACTCTACTTCCATCGTAATTAGGAGGGATTCTGCTACTTGTTTTGCTAAATACAGCCCCATTCCTGTAGCCGCATGATTTTGATGGTTTGCTGTTCCAGTGAAACCCTTATCGAATATACGAGACAAGTCTCTTGGCGCGATACCCTGCCCAAAGTCTTCGATCGATAACGTGGTGATCCCACCCTTGCTAGTACACCGGATACGTATGTCCGAATCCTCACTGTATTTCACCGCATTCGATAGCAATTGCCTTAGAATGAAGCCAAGCCATTTTGCATCGGTCAATACTTTTTCTGCTTCCAATGATACATTAAAACCAATCCGCTTTTGCATACACCATTGCTTTAACGATTTTATCTCCTGAAATAACAACTTTTGTACATCGACCTTTTCAATATATAAATCATTCTGGATAAATGGGATACGCTTTTGATGTAGTTGCTGGTCGAGTAACAAATGGATGCGAAGCCACTCGTACATCAACTGTGATCGAAGCACAGGATCTTCTGTTCGTTCGATCATTAATTGCAGCGTTGTCAGTGGTGTTTTCACTTCATGTATCCAATTCAACATGTCATCTTTCTCTTGCTCTAAACTGATTTGCAATTCATCCAACTGTTTTTTAAACACTTGAATTTGTCCGGAAATTCTTTCGGAAGAAATGGCTTCGAAAGGACTGGTAGCTTCAGGTATTGCAGTAAGATCGAACGACGGTTCTAACTTTTCTAAGCTTTTATAAAATCTCGTTTCTATTCCATAACGCATGACTATAAATATAACAAAAGACAAACAAGATATGAATGTTATATAGACAGTAGACAAAAATGGAATACTCGTGTCCAAGTAACCCATCGCTAGAACGAGCAGTTGCAAGAAGATGAAAAACAGTATCCAACTCACACGTTCTTTTAAAAATATTCGGATCATAATTGCTTTTCCTTCGCCATATACCCTTGCCCCACTTTTGTTTCGATCACATCTACCAAACCGATCTCTGCGATCCGTTTACGTAAACGGTTGACATTGACCGTCAGCGTATTATCGCTGACAAATCGTTCATCATCCCAAAGGCTTGTGATGATTTCTTCTCTTGATACAATTTCATTCTTTCTCTCTATTAATACTTTTAAGATGAAAATTTCGTTTTTCGTCAACTCAATAGTCCCGTTCTCATTGGTGAGCGTACCTTTGACAAAATCTACAGCGGCATCACACCACGTTTTCATTTCCAAAGTCTGATCGATACTATAGTTATACACACGGCGTAAAACCGCTTGAATCTTTGCGATCAATACGTCAAAGTGAAACGGCTTTTGAACGAAATCATCGGCTCCGAGTTGCATCGACATCACCATGTCAGTCGGATGATCCCGTGAAGACAGAAAAATAATTGGGACATTCGAATGTGTTCGAATCATCCGACACCAATGAAATCCATCGAACTTTGGTAATTGAATATCGATGATTACAAGATCTGGTTTGATTTCCGTGAATTCTTGCAGTACATTTCCAAAATCTCCGATCCCCGCCACTAAGTAAGACCATTGCGTTAACCGTTCTTTTATTTCCTCAAATAATGTTTGATCATCTTCGATTAGCATAATTGTAAACAATGAACTCACCACACTTTTCTTCGTTGCTATTAGTTTATCCTATAAACAGTCAGAATCAAAACAGCGCGCAAGTGAAAGCAGATTCACTTGCGCGCTATTTTGATTTCTATTTCAAATAAAATAAGCCACCATTTACAACATCCACTGAAATCCGTGGCTTAAAACGTTCTTCCATTGCCTGCTTCTCCATCTCATAACACTCAGGTTTAGGTTCTTGTCCTTCATAGAAATAATCTAGTACCGCCTGGTCTTTCCTCCATCTCTTTTCTGCTTCCTCCACCCACGTTAGATCTTCACCTTCAATTACTTGTGTGATCACAGCATCTAATCGATCAAGCGCACGGACAGGTGTGATGATATAAGGTAAATGAAATACCTGTTCAGACGATTGGTCGGATAAATCCAGCATACTAATAGTTTCCTGGAACTCTTTTACAACAGCCCCCGTCATCAAATTGATACCTACTGAATACAACATCTCTTTTGTTTGATGACTGGTAAATGACACTTTGTAATTAACACCGACCCAAGGAGTCAAGATCAGCTGCTCGCTCGTATCCTCTATATGCTCATACATTTTCACAAACTGTCCCATTTCTTTCGTTACTTGAAATAATTGATGCAGTCGCGGTGACCCAAGGTGGATTATTTCCCCTTTCATCCCATTATGCAACTGTTGCATATCTGTAATTAGCGTTAGCTGTGCCGGATTCGGTGTCTCATTAACGCTTTCTATATACCTCCAATAAAAAGGGCGGTTCATGATTCTTTTATCCATATCAATTGTTAGTTGCACGGTTAGATAATGTTCATTCCCATGAAGTATTTCACAGTCATTCTCTTTGAAGAATCTGTGAAGGTACGTATGGATCTCTGTCGAATGCATAAATTCTCCTCCTTCACACAGACCGTTCTTTCATTTCCAAAATATCATCTAGTTCGCCTACTACTTGTTCAAATGTCTCAATCTTTCCTTGCAGCACTTTCATCACATGATCATCAATCGTTTCTTTCACAGCAAGATTATAAATCTGTACGTCATGTTCTTGTCCCAACCGATGAACACGTCCAATTCGTTGTTCCAATTTCATAGGATTCCAAGGGAGGTCGTAATTGATGACGTGATGGCAAAATTGCAAGTTAATTCCCTCTGCTCCAGATTCTGTTGCGATCAGCACTTGTGCTTGTTGCTTGAATAAATGCTTAATCCATTCACGGCTACTTTTGCTTAGCTTTCCATTGAAAATGACATTCGATATGCCATTTGCATACAGATAATCACTTAAATACAACTGTGTCATCCGATACTCAGTAAAAATAATTACTTTTTCATTCGCTTGTATGATCAGTTCCGTGGCCTTTTTTGCTTTTGAATGAATTGATAATTTCTCCAATTGTCCAATGACTTCTTCCACATGTGTAATTTCTTCAACTTGCTTACATTCCGGCAATAAATTCCTCAATGTACCGATTGTCGCCTCGGGGCTGCTACACATTTCCCTTTGTAAAGTCATCGTGGAAAATGCACCCGAAAATACCGAAGATATATGTTTCAGATTGGATATAGCTGTGTATACTTGTCTTTCATGGTCCGTGAATGTGATAGGAATTGTATGAACTTTCCTTGTGGACCATTCCACACCCGTGTCCTGTCGCCTGTTTCGTACCATAACTTGGCTGACTAGTTCTTTTAAATAACTATCTCGTTCTTCATCACGATTTTTTGCAGAGAACACGGAAGAAAACTCATCATAGTTTCCTAAATGACCTTGTTTAAGTAAAGTCACCAGATAAAACAATTCAAACGTATCATTTTGAATCGGCGTGGCTGTAAGTAATAAACAGAATTTCTTCTTCAAACTTTGTACAAATTCATAACTAATTGTCTGATGATTTTTCAACTTATGCGCTTCATCTACAATAATCAAATCATAGTCTTGCGCATAGATTTTCTCTTTATGCGGACTGCGTTTGGCTGTGTCCATACTCATGACTACTACATCGACATAGTCAAGCTCATAATTCTTTTTGTACAGCAGCGCAGGGATATGGAATTTTGTATACAACTCTTCCACCCATTGATTAACGAGAGAAGCTGGTACTAAAATTAGCACTTTTTTTACAAGCCCTCGCAGCAAGTATTCTTTAATGATCAGACCTGCTTCAATGGTCTTACCGAGCCCTACTTCATCCGCTAAAATCGCTTTACCATTCATCTGTTCAATCACTCGTTCAGCCGCTTCTATCTGATGGGGTAACGGTTTTATGTTTGGTAAGTAAGCAAGTGACTGCAATCCAGTGAAATTCGTTATTAAATTATTTTCTGCTATGGTATAGCTCAAGTTATACAGCACCGAATTATTCCATGGTTCATGGTTTTCAAGTCGTTGAATAAACCCTTCTTTCCAAGAAGACGATCTTTCAATTAGCATTCCAATCACCTCAACTAGCTTGTATGTTTTGATTAGAATACCCAGAAAACATCATATTATGATAAACAAAAAAGACCCTTCGCATACTGAAGGGTTTTAGGACTTGCATCTATTAAATCTCAAAAGCGATAAAGCTTCCTTCGTCATCAAAATTGGTTACATGAAGTACTCGGTCTGAAAATGATTCTGCGACGGCCGTATCTTTCCCTATTGCTAGGGTGAGTACATTAAACTCTTTTTGTTTTTTCTTCTCATTGAATTCTGTTAGGAAACTTTCGCTCATTTCATCTTCTCCATCACTAACAAAAATGACATCTGCATGTTTGAAAGTACTGTCTTCTATTACTTCAAGGGCTCCTTGCAGTGACAGTGTAAAGTCTGTTCCCCCACCCAAGTATGTTCTAGCAAGTCGTGCAAGTTCATTTGAAGTGATCTTGCCTTTAAGAAATACCTCTTTTTGAATGGTCGTGGAAAATAATATCACGCATAGATCGCGGCGTTGTTTCTTGGCGATTGATAGAAGCGCCAGGATGAATCCTTTTGACTGATTATCAAGCAATTTCATACTTCCCGATTGGTCAAGACAAAAAATAATTGGACCTTTGCCAAGATTCTCTCGCTTCTTCTGTTCAAACTGCATCGTGTTTCCTTCCGCAAAGCGGCGCAAGAAATCTTTTTTCGTCGAGTCATTTGCATAGAGTCCTAATTCCATCGGCAAGAGACGTTCCATTTCATTCCCAACAGTTACGCCACGCCTCTCGATCGCCTCCACATAGTTCGTCTTCTGTTTTTCACGTGCTACTTCTTGAAAACGACCTGCCCACTCTGCAATTTCTTGCATTTTAGGATCCATCGCTACTTGATCCGCCACTGCAAGTTGTTCACGCAACGGCACTTTCTTTAACTCTGCATCTCCTTTACCTGCACTGCTCCCACCCATCAGCGAAATCAGGCTGTCTTTTACTTTGATCGACTCTTCTACCGCTTCATCGATCGCTTGCAAAAATCGTTCGCCATTCGTTTCAAGTGTGAATTCGAGTCGATCATTTAACTTATCCGTAGCATCAGCTAATTCTTGGATAGGTCCATCTTCTATTTCGTTCTGTTGTTCATCCACATAGTCAATCGGCACGTCATCTTGTAGCGCTTCTACAGCTTCCATTTTCTTCAGTAAGTCTTCATCCATAGCTTTTGATTCCGCTAGCCATAGATTAATCATCTCAACCAATTTCACGGTACAGACAGTCGCGGCCAGATCGTCCAATCGAGTAAAGTTTCTATATTCTTCAAAACGTTCATCTTTCATTAGCTTTTCTATAATGGTCTTGTTCGGTTTCAGTGCTGGATCCATTCCCTCTAGTAAAATCCGTGGTTTCATTTTATACAGTGATGCCCAAACATCACCAAGCAATGCTTCTGTAGTAGGTAATTGTCCTTCTTCCCTGACCTTTTGCAAACCATCTGACATCTCGAACAGTTCTTTAAAACGTCTTTTATCAAATGCATCGGTATTCAGTACGGAGCGATAATCTCTAATTATTTTACTTCTTTTCATAGAATATCACTCCTTTTACATTCTAAAGAAGACTCCATATTGCTCACCATTTTCATCATTCTTACCATTCGTTTCACCATAATAAGCAGCATCCATACGACTACTTTCCACTTCGTTTTTTAAGGAAGTAATTTGTTTTTGTAAATGATCAACTTCAGTCGCACGGCTTGCATTTTGCTCTTTCAACTCATTTAATTCCGTTGATAAAGCAGAAATTTTCTGGATTGCTTCCATACCCACTTCAGTTGAATGATCACGTACTGCGGAATCATAGATTTCATTCGCTTCATTTTCAATGGCTGAAAGCCTTTGTGCTAATCCATCTTGTGAATGTCTACGAACGATAGTGCAAACAGTCTCTTTCTGATCCAAAGTCTCCCAGAGTGCGTTCTCAAGAATCACCAGATCATCTGTCTGTACGGATTCTCTTTGATGGATCAAAGCTCTCGCTTGCAAGATACTCAAAGACTGTTTGAATCGACGATCAGACGGCTGAATTCCTTCGTCTTGAAGTTCTCTTCGAATCGTAGACAATGTCTCATATACTTCATCTGGAATATGCACCTCATTAGTCCTATTTTGAAGTTGCACTAGGTCGTCCAAATGCATCGTCGGAATTTCGACATGTTCGCCTTCATCTTTCATCATCGATACAAAATTAGATTCATCTTCAATGAAATTGATTTCGAAACGTAATAGGAAACGGTCAAATAACGCTTCAAGTCCTTCGCCATCCTCTGGATATTCGTTGGAAGCGCCAATGACTGACATTAATGGTGCTTCAATCGGTTGTCCATCATTATAAAATAGTCTTTCGTTAATTAAAGTCAACAGACTGTTTAATATTGCAGAGTTTGCTTTAAAAATTTCATCCAAAAACACCAAATGTGCTTCCGGCATTTTAGTAGCAGTATTGCGCTTATATACACCTTCTTCTAAGTCTTTTAGCGACAGCGGTCCGAATACCTCTTCCGGGGTACTAAATCTGGTCAGTAACCATTGAAAATAAGACGTTCCATTCACAATCTTTGCTAACTCTACTGATAATGCTGATTTCGCTGTCCCTGCTGGCCCGATCATTAACATATGCTGTTTGGAAAGGAGAGCTACTAAAATTCCCTCTACTTCGTTTTCACGTTCAAAAAACTTTGCGTTTAGTGCTTTTTTTATTTCATGTAACTTTTTTATGTTCATATCCATATAGACATCTCCTCAAATCATAATAACGAATCATTGTTCTCTTTATGTAACAGTGTGACTGTAATATGAGGATTTTAACCGCCTACACCGTAATTCTTTCATTGATCATGCAATAATTCATTTTATATTCTTGTCTAACTTTTCACATATAGTTAGAGTTCTGTTATTAGTAATTATTTACAGTAACCTGTTTACTTCTCTTACCCCTTTTACCCCTTATTCACTCATCTCATTAGTACTTTTATCAATATGTTTTCATAATACTATGCAAAGATTAAATACCAGCTAACGTACTTCGAGACAACCGCTAATCATGGAAAAAAGGCAATGATTCCGGTATCTCGATTAGTTAAATACAGTCATAATAAAAAGGCTCCCCATGATGGGTAGCCTTTTCTTTGTAGGGAACTTAATACTATAGCGGGTCTACTACTACATCCCCGTTCTGATCTAGTAAAGCAGTAATCCCAGTTCCTGAACAACCCCCGAGTGGAGATAGTTTACGCCCGTATTCCAATCAACTAAAACCGTTATTCTTGCAAGCGACGGGATGTCATCTGTTGATTTCACATAGAATCGGGTCTCTGTTTCTTCTTTTTATCTCCAAACATATAAAACACCCTCTCTTTAGTCAACTTCCTACGGTAATCGCATTTCCTCTGTTTTGTAAAGTAGATACTATACTCAACGCTGCAAGATAGCTTGTTTTAGGGTTGTTTGGCATTGGCTCATTTTCGATTAGTAAATTCATTTTGCCGAAATCACCTTTTGCTTCAATAGTATGTGTGTTTCGTTGAATATTCGGATCTGCTATTACGCGTACTGCCGTTTTATCTGCGCCCAATCCTGCAATTGATAGTAGTAATGCAACATTGACGTTTTTAGGGAATTTTTCAATGGCATCAATTGCCATACCATCAAAAATGCATTCTTCTACATGCTTCACATCAAGTCCCAGTGATTGGTAGGACTTCCTAGTCGTAATGCGTACTTCCTGTAATCCACCAAGAGAATTTGCAGATTGCAGAAGATCCAGTCCACCAATCGCTCCTGAAGGTAGATATATATGTTGCTGATTCTTCCGCGCTACTTCTTTCATTTCATTTAAATACTCAATATCTTTAAATGCCCCTATACTACTCACTATCAGGTGTTTCTTATTGTCCAGCACTTCTTCCATATGCTCCATTGCAACTCCAATCGTTGCAGCTTCCACGACTACATCCATAGGTGATTGAATGAATTCCTTAAAGTCTGTATAGAACTTTGCGCTATACTGTGATTCTAGCTTTGACCCCACCTCTTGGTTACGTCCGAATATCGAGACAATTTCAGCTTCCACTTTGCCGTTCCTATTGATACTCTCTAATAGATACTGCGCAATATTGCCAGTTCCGATTATGCCGATTTTCATTTTACAACACCTCTTTCTTCAGTATATACACTTCCCCAAGAAATAGATGGCTTTCTACTTCAATACCCTGCCTATACATAAACAACACTAGGAATGAATAGGATGGTAAAGATATCAGATAGGTAAATTAGGGGGTATGCATGAATGGCTGGTTATACAGATAATTATGAACGTGATACGTATGGGATTATTGATTTTTGGGTGCGCAATAACTTCGAACATGGGGAGTTTTTCGATCGAGAAATCAGTCACCATGAGTTGGAATTAGCACGCGCTAATCAACAAATGGTCGACCGAATGGGGAAGATCTTTAAAAAGACTGAATCCAAAACTGGCGATATTGGATTAATAATCGATGAGGCCAAGAGCTCTACAAAAGAGTTCGCTGATCTACTAATGCATACAATGGATCGGGCATTACATTGCGACGTAATTATTTCTACTCCTACTTCTCTTCTTGATCACATGATTCGTGAAGCGGAAGAAGCAGAGCGTGTGTTTAAATTAATTGAAACGAATTCTTATATCACGCCAGCTGACGCGACATTGCATGAGAACAACTTCTGGCTACGTCAAATGCTCGACCACCTCTTATTCATCAGTCATTACGTAGATGCTTCTAACTATGAATTACATGATCAAGTTCGCGCAATGACAAGGAAGTTTGAAAACCTGCTGTTACAGGCTCAAGCTTTGAAAACTATTATTCGTAGACCACGCAATGAAGTTTCACCCGTGTTGAATACATTCAATCAAATGGTGATAAAAGAGGCAAAAGCACTGGAAGCTTTTAAGTTGGAATTAAGTGAACTGATTAAAGCATGTGCCGCGGTCACGACTGCCCCGCCTGATTTGTTAGAACATATTGCGAGAGAAGCCCACCATCTGTGGAAAAACCTCGAAGATCAGGTCGTAAACTAATTTTCATGAAAACATGACGGGAATTTACTCGTCGTGTTTTTTTATCCTGTAAAAGTCTAGCGGCAACATTTTACTGCTTATGCTAATCACATATCGAGTTATGAACTATTGGAACACAAAGTCTTTACTTGCTCTAGATTGAATGGTAGTGATTTACGAGTAGGTATCCTCTGATCATTGCAAAAAGGAGATTGTCTACGCTGATATAGCGTGACAACCTCCTTTTTTATTTCACTATGGTCACAGGACACCCTACATGCTTCATCACCTTATGGCTGACGCTACCTAAAACCATTTCTTGAAATGAATTTAGACCACGGCTACCGATGACTAGTTTGTCGATTTTCTTTTCATTTACATAGTCGATTATTTCCTGGCTAGGATTCCCTTTGAGCATGATTACTTTCGCATCCACAGCCGCTTCCTTTGCCATAGCTAAAATCGGATGCATCTTTTGTTCGCGTTTCAACGCTAGACTTTCAGGGCTTTGTGATAACAGTCTTTCATCCTTCGCCTTGCTAAGATCTTGTACATAAATAATCTCTAACGTAACTTTAGGCAAATATTCTGCTAGCATAATCGCATGTTTTGCGGCACGCATCGCATTTTCAGAACCATCAATCGCTACAGCAATTTTCATATCGTTCACTCCCTCACAATAGTTTTTCATATAATTGTTCACTTGATGAATTTAGCCCACGAATCGTGACTGCCATCCCTTTACTCTCGAGCTTAGTTATCACTTTTAAAATCGCACCCACTGCCGACTCATCCCACAGCTGACTGTTTTCAAAATCAATGACAATCTGTTTTTCATTTATATTATCAAATGCCTGAATAAACTTCGTCGTAGAAGCAAAAAATAATGGACCTTGTATTTTATAGATACCCTTTTCATTCGTTACCGAGACACGTGATATCTTCGCAACGAAGAATAATGCACTAAGGATAACTCCGATCACTACGCCTATCGCTAAGTTATGCGTGTATAAAATCATTACTACAGTAATCAGCATA
Source organism: Sporosarcina ureae DSM 2281 (assembly GCF_000425545.1). Taxonomy (GTDB): domain Bacteria; phylum Bacillota; class Bacilli; order Bacillales_A; family Planococcaceae; genus Sporosarcina; species Sporosarcina ureae. The sequence continues at coordinate 73,348 of NZ_AUDQ01000010.1, forward strand.
ACAATCGATTCTGATCGGGGGGCGGAACGTAAAAATTTAAACGATCCCCAGTTAAAAGTCGTAGCCGCCACCATAACCATCACACCCGCAAGAACAGGCATTGGGATTTTGATGACCAAGTCCCCTAATACAATAATCAAAAACATTAAAAATGCTCCAGCAGTCAATGTAGATAGCCGACCTCTACCACCTGATTTGATATTGATCACCGATTGACCGATCAGCGCACACCCCGCCATTCCACCGAAAAATCCAGTGATGAAGTTGGCAATACCTTGTCCGCGTGCTTCACGGTTTTTATTACTAGGTGTGTCCGTCATATCATCGAGCACTTGCGAAGTCAGTAGCGATTCAAGTAACCCTACAATAGAAAGGGCCAATGAATACGGTAAAATAATTTTCAGTGTTTCAAAATTCAGTGGGATATCAGGGAAGAAGAATGTTGGCAATGAACTCGGCATTGTCCCCAAATCACCAATTGACTGCAATTTCACTCCACTGAACAGCGCAATTGCGGTCATAACAACAATCGCAATTAACGGAGCGGGTATCGCTGTGAAAAAACGCGGAACCGCATATACCAAAATCAATGTAGCGATCGCGAATACATACGTCATCGTACCTGAACCTACAAGGTAAGGTAGCTGTGTGATAAAGATCATAATTCCTAACGCATTGACGAATCCAAGCATGACTGAATTCGGTATGAAGCGCATTAAATTCGCCACTCCTAGTGAGCCTAAAATTAATTGAATAATACCCGTTAAGATAGTCGCTGCCAGTACATACTCTAGGCCATGATCCGCCATTAAACTAACTAGCACTAGTGCCATTGCACCCGTAGCAGCCGAGATCAATCCGGGTCTACCTCCGACAAATGCAGTAATAACGGCAATAGTAAATGATGCATATAGCGCTACCCGTGGATCCACCCCGACGATAAACGCAAAAGCCAATGCTTCCGGTATGAGCGCGAGACCGACGACTATACCTGCCAATATATCCGCACGTACATTCCCAAACCATTGTTGTTGTAAAGTTTGCATATTTTTCTCCTCTCGTGATGTGAAAAAATCAACTCAATGTTAGAATGTACATAGCATATCATTTACAGTCCCATAAGTGAACAGTTTTGGGATGAAAGGAGTAAAAAATGAAGTATGGATATATCCGCCCGATTGTAGGTGATCAGCAAACTACTGAACAACTAGCAAATCTTACTATAGACACGATTTATGTAGAATCACATGGACTGGCTAAACAAAGAGTGGAGCTTGAACGACTACTAATGGATGTCCAAAGTGGAGACACATTGTACGTACAAAACATTGAAGTGTTAGCTGACTCGCTTCAGCAACTTTGGGATATTTTACGTTTGGCAGAACGTGATCAACTCATAATTAATTTTGTGGACGAACAGCTAACGAATCAAACTATGCAATCTACCACATTGCTGCAAAACGTAGAGTTTTTCGCAAAGCTGCAAACCACTTTTCTCAGTCATTCCTCTACATTTTCACTACAAGTTGCGAAACAACAAGGTAAAACAATTGGACGTCCACGAAAGTCTGATGATAACTTACAACGCGCATTTGAAATGTATGATAGTAAGAATTTCACTTTGTTCGATATCAAAGAAGAAACAGGTATTAGTAAATCAACACTCTATCGCTATTTGGATGAGAGAGCAGCATCGTATGATAAGCAGTAGTTTTTCATCTGGTTAATTTTCTTTATCTGTAGTTTCAGTGTCACTTGCTCAGATAGCAGAAGTATCAAGTATTAAAATGGTTTTTTATAATCAATTCATTCCTATTGTTTTTCTTATTAGAATTCCCTTCTGACGAACTCAATTTGTACTTGCCCTATTTCATAAAAAGCGTAAAGTAGCCAGTGAAATAAATATTTCACTGGCTACTTTAGGCATCACTTTTATTTCACTTCTATTTGTCCCATCATCCCGTTGTCTTCATGCTCTAAAATATGACAATGAAACATATACACACCTTTATGCTTAAATTGTATGGCAATCTTCACTTTTTCTCCTGGATGAATAGCAATTGTATCCTTCCATCCTTGTTCATACTCTTTAGGTTCTACTCCATCTCGTGAAACTATTTTAAACTGTGTTCCGTGAATGTGGAATGGGTGAATCATACCACCCATCATATCTTTTTTATTATAGATCTCCCATACTTCTGTCACGCCTTGTTCTTGCGTAAAATCTATTCTTTCCGGATCAAATTTCTTTCCATTTATCTCAACATGTTCCATCATACCAAAAAGCTCTATATTCTTCGTAACCGGCATATTTTCTTCTTCATCCGTTACGGCAAAATCATTTAGCTTCTCGGATGTTTTCAAACTATCCGCTTCTTGATTTGATACGTCAAACGGTAAAAGGATAGATCCATCTTCATTAATTAGAGACAAATCATTTGTAGAATTAAGTTGCGAGAAATCAATAATTATTTCCGCTCGTTCTGATGGTGTCAAAGTTACTTCATTCAATGTAACAGGTTCATTCAAGAAGCCACCATCTGTCGCAATTTGAACAAACGATTCACCTGTATTCAATTTGAATGTGAAATTTCTCGCGTTTGATCCATTTAGCAAGCGAAGACGCACTTGTTCTTTCTCTACTGGTAATACAGGATTTACTGTGCCGTTGACCAATAACGTATCGCCTATCGTTCCATCTTCGTTCATTACCGCTTTATAATCCAATTGGCCTTGCTCATCGAAAATTCGATCTTGGAAAACTAAAGGTATATCATTTTTTCCGTATTCTTTAGGAATTTCTAATTTCGCTGAATTAGAATCCTCAATATAAATTAGCCCTGCAAGTCCTTTGTATACTTGTTCAGATGTCTTTCCCTCGGGATGTGGATGAAACCATAACGTAGCCGCTTCTTGTGTCACTTTAAATTCTATTTGTTCTTTTTCACCAGGACTAAGTGTAGTATGCGGTCCGCCATCTGCTTCACCAGGCACTTCTAAACCATGCCAATGAAACGTTGTCTCTTGATCCAATTCATTGATTGTGTTAATTTTTATGGTTTCACCTTTTTTAAATTGAAGAACCGGACCTAACAGATCACCGTTATATCCCAAGGTTTCTGTAGTCATCCCATCAAGTATATCTACCTTACCTGTTTGCGCTTTAATAGTATATTCAGTTCTATCTGTCGCATCACTAGTTAGCAATGGTGGGATATTTAATTCATTTACACCTGTCGAGTCTTTTAAACTCACTACATTGTCATGGCTCATATGTCCGTGTTCCATTGTAGAGTCATCCATCATGTGATGATTTCCTTCGTTGCTCTGTTGATTCATCATGTGTTGATTGTTCGGTTCATTCGATTGTGTATCGTTATTACAACCACTGACCAGTAGAAAACCCGTTAGAAGTATAATGGGTTGAATTTTTTTACTCATCAAGCTATCCCCTTTTTCATTTTCTATTGATTTCAAGAATAGTATAGCAATAACATATGGAAAAACTATGCACATGCGATAGTTTCGAGTGGTTTCAATTATATAAAGTCGAAAAAATTTAAAAGATTGCACAACTGATCAACCAAAAAAAGATGCCCGGCAAAGTACTTCCCGGACATCTTTTACTACTATTAAAATCTGGATTTAGTTGGTTTCTTCATCGGCGCTTTGTTCATCAAATAGGAGATAAACGTATCATCTTCCAGATGCGGATTGGACGAGTTCAGTAAGATGGCAAGATTTTTTGCGTCGTCGAGAGCTCTGTGGGCATTATGCACTTGAATTCGGTGCGCTCTCAGCAATTGTTGCAGTTTACCGTTCTCAAAGCCGTAATTCTTCCATTTGATTTGTCGGACGGAGCAATACCAGTCCATGTCGAGCGTTTCAGGCAATAGTCGACTAACGAATCCCCTATCAAATGATGCGTTATGCGCTACTATACCGTCTGCTTGATCTAGTATTTTCAAGATTCTATCCATATCCAATGACTTCCCTCTTACCATCTGATCGGTAATGCCTGTGAGATTCGTAATGGTCGGAGAGATGGAATAGAACGGTTCTTGAAACTCGCAATACTCATCAGCCACCCGAATAATACGATTATCCTCATACTCTCCTAGCATAACGCCTAACTCGATCACTTCACTCGCCTCGGCACTCATACCTGTCGTTTCCACGTCAATAAATGCTATATGTTTCGTCATGTAAAAACTCCTTTTACACTCTATTTACATTATATTAAGAACACAATTAAGATCATTTCTATCCTTTTAGTATATCAGGATTTCAATAGTATTTGTTCAATTTAAACTGTAAGCAGTTCATTGAAACGTGTAGTAATTTCTTAAGTTGCCAGACAATTCAACGTACTGTATACTAGAATTACTTACATAATTGTCCGTACGGGTGCTTGAGAGAAACAGGCTGAGATAGCAGATTAATCCACTGCTGACCGTTAATCTGATCTGGGTAATGCCAGCGTAGAGACCGTGATCGATGGAATCATACAGGAATCTCTTTCCTTCCTCGGCCGTCTGCTCTTCAGACGGCTTTTTTGTATAAAAAAATAACAAGGAGTGGAAGAGTATGAAGAAGTTAAAGTTTACCGATTTGTTGGTCACTATCATGATTGGCGTGGTGTTTGGGGTACTGATGAAGTTTTGGGATGATTTATACACTGTCGTCAAACCGATCATGCCTGTCGCACGTCAACTGCTTTACGGCATGTGGTTCATGGTAGGACCGTTCGCCTTTTTATTATTGCGAAAGCCTGGTACTGCATTCATCGCAAGTCTGGCAGGGGCTTCCTTGTCTGCGTTTGCCGGACATGGTATTGAGGTTTTGATGTATGGATTTGCACAGGGTCTTGCTGCGGAATTACTGTTCGCTGCATTCCGTTATAGACGCTATTCCATTTTAATCGCCGGGTTAGCAGGTATCGCTTCCTGTCTTGCAAGTTTCGGACTCGATTTAATTTACGGGTACGCAGCACTCGAAACATGGGCACTCATTGTGAAATACGGATTACGTACAATCAGCGCATTCATCTTCACAGGTATTTTCGCTGTATTTATTGTAAGAGCGCTAGAAGCAACAGGCGTAACATCGTTAATTCGACCTGTTGATAAGAAAGAATATACGTTGCTTGATCAGTAAACGCGGAGGAATGATCCAACTATGAAAAACATCAGCGTTACCGATTTACGATTAAAGTTTCCAGGAGAAGATGCTTTGCTCTTTAAAGACCTCTCCTTCTCTGTTCAGCCTGGTGAAAAAGTTCTCATGCTCGGTCCTAGTGGTTGCGGGAAATCTACTTTACTCCAAGTATTGAGCGGCATTATACCAAACTCTATCGAACTGCCAATGAAAGCAACAGACATTCAGTTGCCTGACTCATGGGGATTCGTTTTCCAAGACCCCGATACACAGTTCTGTATGACATATGTCGATGAGGAACTCGCTTTTGTATTGGAGAATCTTCAAGTTACGCGTGAAGAAATGGCACTTCTTATTGAAGAGGTATTGAAACGTGTAGACCTGCATTTGAAAGACCCACATACGTCCATCAATGAAATGTCGCAAGGTATGAAGCAGCGGTTAGCATTAGCTTCTGTATTATTACTGGAACCTGACGTGCTATTTTTGGATGAACCTTCTGCATTACTGGATCCAGAAGGCACGCAACAGATTTGGACTTCTATTAAAGAAGCAACCGCTGATAAAACTGTGATCATCGTAGAGCATAAAATTGATTTGATTGCGGACTGGGTTGATCGCGTAGTGCTGTTTAATGATCATGGGGTTATGATAGCAGACGGTTCACCAGCAGATATTTTTGCAAACTATCAGGAGGAACTGAAACGTTACGGCATTTGGTATCCGGGTGTATGGAAAGAATATAAAACATCCGAAGCATTTCAATCAATGATGATCAATCGTCAACCAGTTACATCCGAGGAGAAAATTCAGATTCAGGACTTTCACGGCTATCGTGGTCAAGTGGAGAAGATTTCTGCCAAACAGGCGACCGCACAAGCTGGCGATTGGATTACGATTGTTGGAGAAAATGGTTCTGGTAAAAGTACATTGCTCTTATCACTCATGCAATTACTTCGGACTGACGGTGTCTACAAGGTGAACGGCGTACCCATTGTGTGGAAAAAGAAGAAGCGCCAACTGCCGAAAGGTCTTTCACTTGTCTTTCAAAATCCCGAACTACAATTTGTGACGAATTCGATTACGGAAGAGTTAACCGTCTCTTTGCACGATATGCCAAAAGCGGATGCAGATTGTTATGCGAAGGAATTGATACGCTTATTTAACTTACCTGATTCTGTTTCACGCCATCCTTATCAGCTATCTACGGGTCAAAAGCGTCGTTTGAGTGTAGCAACTGCTCTCACTCCTGATACAGATATCTTATTGCTCGATGAACCTACTTTTGGACAGGACGCACGAAACACATTCGCCATTCTTGAGAAGCTGGAACAGCTGCGCATTGAAGGCATGACCATTTTGATGGTTACGCATGATACGGAAATTGTAGAGAGCTTCGCCACTGCTGTTTGGACTGTAGTGGACGGCGTACTGCATACGGCTAATATACCAGGAGGTGCAAAGAATGTTCAATTGGTTCACACCTAAACGCGAGACCTGGTTATTCCGAGTCAATCCCGCACTAAAATTTATCGTATTTTTTGCGTTCTTGATTATTACGCTTGTGAATCAAAGTGTACCTTTTGCTATCTCACAAGCGGTTTTATACGGAATAGTGTTTTATGTATTCAGCGGTTATTCATTGAAGAAACTTTCAATACTTTCAATTCCGTTAGTCATTTCTTTCCTGTCTACTGGATTGACGATGTTGTTGTTCGGTAAGGGGGAAGCGGTGCTATGGCAATGGGGGCTGTTCAAGATTTCCGAAGAGAGCATTCAACATGCGCTTTTGCTCGGAAGTAAGTCCCTTTCATTCGGATTCGTCGGCTTTACGTTTATCTTAACGATCCAACCCGTATTATTCTTTTACGCTATGATGCAGCAGTTTCGTCTACCATCCAAATATGCATATAGTTTTATTGCGGCTTTTCGTTTAATTCCTGCTGTCACTGAAGAACTGCAAATTCGCAGGAATGCGTTGAAAGTACGGAATATCCAGTTTTCAAAAGGGATCAAGGGGTTGTATGAGAGATTGCAATCCTATACCGTCCCTCTATTTGCCCAAAGTATACGTCGCGCACAACGTATTGCAGTTGCGATGGAAGCGAAACAGTATCAGATGGGTGCTGCGAGGACATATTATTATCCTACACGGTATAATGGAATGGATAGGGTATTTTTACTAGTCATGATAGGTAGTTTATGTTCAGCCTTTTTACTATCAGTTTATCTTTAGTTATTCGATAACCAACATATAAAAAATGTAACCACATTAAAAGAGTGTACAGATCTAGTTTAGATCCTGTGCTCTCTTTTTTCATTACACACGCTAATGATCAGCTCTCCATGATTTTAGGGATTTCTTTATGTCATCAGGTGAGAGCTCTTCAATCACTGCCCGATCCGCAAGCTCCACGTACTCCTCATCTGAAGCAAATCATAATGCAATCAATTGTGGCTTCGTCAAACTTGTAGCTAAACGGTTACCGGTCAACATAAAGTAACGAAGCTGCTCTTCCATGACGATTAATCGATCTTGCAGAGACAGCGCATAAATACGTACGAGCATTCCTGGAATAATAGCGAGAACGATGATAGCGAATAATAATAGAATCTACATTGAAAACCGTGTTTTACAAATTGATAAGCTCCATAGATCGCTGTTGTCAAAAGCAATAGAATGCTTAACGGCAACCAAATATAGTGTTGCAAAGGTGTTACGCGTGTATGGCTTTCATAGATTGCTCTTTCATCTTGCCCCCTTTAATACTTACAGGGGTATCATGTTCTATTTAGTACTAGATGCGTATGTCATTGCCCAAAATTAGGGTAATCGTTTTGATTAATCACAAGACCCATTCCGTCTTATAGAGACACACTCAACAGATTTAGCAACTGTATACATTTTTAATAGTCGGAATTTTTAGTATTGACAAATCATATATATTTCATTATATTAAACCTACTATAACAATAAGAATTAAAGGAGTTGTTCTCTATGAAACTTTCAACAAAAATCACTGTCGGTCTCGTGTCCGGCATTATTTTCGGAATTATTCTAAATATCTTTCTCCCACAAGCAGTAGCACAATTGAATGAATACGTACTTTCCCCGATCGGTAAAGTTTTTCTGAACTTAATCCAGTTCGTAGTAGTACCCATTGTATTCACATCATTAATTGTGGGTTTCTCTAGTATAGACAACTCTGAAAAAGTTGGACGGTTAACAGGAAAGCTATTATTCCTTTACATCAGCACAAGCATTCTTGCTCTTGTCATTGGCTACATCACCGCTTCAGTATTGAAACCGGGGAACATGGTAGATGGTTTAGTTGAAGTGGCAGCCGGAGAGGCAAAGGAAGGACAAGGTATTCTTGAATGGTTGATTTCGATAGTTCCTACCAATCCATTCGAAGCATTTGCAACAGGGAATTTGTTACAGATTATCTTCACAGCAATTATTGTTGTCTTCGGAATTCGTATGGCTGGCAGTCACGCAAAACCATTTCTTTTATTCGTAGAGAGCGTACACGCTATCGTAGAAAAGATTACGATGCTTGTTCTGAAGTTATCGCCAATAGGTGTTTTCGCCTTAATCAGTTCCGTCATTGCCACACAAGGTTTTGATATTGTACAGAAATTATTTGTTTATATCTTAGGACTAATCTTAGCTTTGACACTGATGGCAATTGCTTACTTCATTATTCTAAGCTTCCTACACGTCTCTCCAAAGCACTTCTGGAAGAGCTTCCAGCCGACATTCGGCATCGCATTCGGTACCGCGAGCTCTAATGCAGCATTACCGGTTGCTATTGAAAACAGCAAAAAAGAATTTAAAATGAGGGAAGAGATTGCAGGCTTTGCAATACCCTTAGGAACTGCCTTGAAGCGTGACGGCGCTTGTATTTTACAGACATTCAATGCATTATTCGTTGCTCAGCTATTTAACATCCAACTTAGTGGCGCACAAATCCTGGCAATCATTGTCAGTGCACTTGTCGTGTCATTTAGTACAGCAGGTGTTCCAGGGGCAGGTATCATTATGATGTCTACCGTACTTGCCGCCGCCAATTTACCTCTTGCGGGTATTGCGCTTGTAGCTGGAGTTGATCGTTTGACTGATGGCTTCCGCACATTGTTGAACGTATTTGGTAATACAGCCAATGCAGTGATACTAGATAAGTGGGAAGGAAATTCTTCAATTACCGATATGAAAGTGCATAGCTCAGAACCAGTATACGCAGATACTAAAAGACTCTAAAAAAACTGCCAAAGCATATCTGTAGGATATGCTTTGGCAGTTTTGCTTTATATTATTTATTTAATTATCGTGACAGAGGTGTTAACATGTTTGATTACTTTTTGACTGACACTACCCATTACTAAATTTTTAAGTAATCGCAAGCCTCGACTACTAAGGATGAGGTGATCAATTTCATTATTGTTTACATGCTTAATGATTTGCTGGTGCGGATTTCCTTGAAGTACTGTGACTTCCGCTACTATTCCCTTATCTTTTACTAACTTCAACGCAGATTGCAACTTCTTCTTTTGATACTTATCAAGACTATTAGGACTTTGTTTTAATAATCGCTCATCTTCTTTATTGAAGTCGATGACATGGATCAATTCTAGTTTCGCTTCAGAAAATTGTTCCATTAACATAATCGCATAATCTGTTGCCCGCAATGCATTATCTGAGCCATCTACCGCCACAGCAATCTTCATGATAAAACCTCCTACAACTACTTTCTTCAATTTTTCAATTGAGATCTTCTTTCAGCTTCTGTCACCGACATAACAATCCATTCTCATGTTCTTTTCCCTCTTCACGGATCATGTAGTCCAGTACTAAATATCTGTTCTAACAATCCAAAACCATTCTACCAATTACTTAACAAAAATCCAACTATCTGCTTCTTAAAAAACAAAAATTCCTATCTACATTAAAAGTCGTCAAAAAGTCTACTATACAAGTCTATATGACGACTTTCTTTATTTGACGATTGTTACTGGACAATTTGCTTTCTCCATTACACTACCAAGCACTAATAGTGCAACATTTCCCGTATGTAAATAATTAATAATTCCTTAACCCGGATTCCCTCGTAACAGCGTGATAGTCGTTTTGACTCCGGCTCTTTCCGCCAATTCCACTACAGGTCTCACAATTCGATCTTGTTACCAGGATAGACTGTTAAAGTTTTGTAACAGGAGTTGTTCAACTTCCACTCTGTTATAGTCGGTTACGGAAATCACATCAAGCTCTGCGTCTTGTGCATTTTCTAAAAGTATTAGCGCATATTTCGCTGCACGAAAAGGATGTTCAGAGCCATCGATAGCTACAGCATTTTTCATACTAACAGCCCCTCATTAACTTGAATACTTACTATTGTTAGTATATATATCAGTACGCTATAATATTCAGTAATCCAACTGCTTTTCTTATGCATTTGATATGAGATACAAAAGGGCTTATATATCAACTAAAAAAACGTTAACTCATAGTATATGAATTAACGTTTTTCAGGTTCAAAAATTAGATTATGCTAGCAATAAACGGTTAGTGAGCAATCTGCCTCGAACCATAATACCAGCCCATGCTGCAAGAAACGCTTTGATGAAGCCACCAATTAAAAATGGAACAAAGCCTGCCATGATCGCGGCTGTCCATGAAAGTTCCGCGATAAACTTTAGCCAGACTGTACCAAACGCTAACGCAACGAACATTCCAAGTATATTGGCGATGATCGCATTGGGTAGTTTGAAACTTGTGCGCTCCATATAATAACCCGTAATGAATGCCGTTGGGATAAAGCCAATCAGAAATCCGCCAGTAGGTCCAAAGATCACACCTAACCCCGACGACATGCCTGAGAATACCGGCATACCAACCGCTCCCATCGCTAAATATACTAGTACAGAGATCGTTCCATAACGTGAACCTAAAATCGTCGCTGCTAAACCGACTGCAAGTGTTTGTCCTGTAATTGGAACGAGTGGTAGTGGAATTGTCAGCTGTGCCATAATACCAATAATGGCTGCAAATAACGCAGTTACAATCATCATTTTCAATTTATTTCTCGAGTCCATCATTTCTCTAATCCCCTTTAAGTAAACCGTTATCTAAGTAGCGTTGACATTGATTTTATAGTATAAAAATAGTTGTGTCAATGCTTTTTAGTAGCTTGTTTACTCAATGGGTAGCGTGATCAATTACTATGTTTCAGAATTTTTATACATCCATCATGCTTTCAGCTACTGCAGGTAATAAGCCACCTTGCATATATGCATCTTTTTCCATCATGTTATCGATTCTAAGTAATACAGTAAATTGAATGGCTTCACCGTTCAGCCGGACTGCTGTCATTTTGCAGCGCTGCCCAGGAACGAATGCACGATCTTCCACATCCAGCGTATATGTTTCTGTTCCATCCAAGCCGAGCACAGACACAGATTCTCCTTCTACAAATTGAAGAGGCAGCACTCCCATGCCCGATAGATTACTACGGTGAATGCGCTCAAAGCTTTCAGCAAGCACCACTTTCACACCAAGCAGCGAAGTACCCTTTGCCGCCCAGTCCCGCGAACTTCCCGTTCCGTACTCTTTCCCTGCCAATACAATTAAATTACGCTGTTCTTCTTCGTATCGCTGTGCCGCTTCAAATACTGTAACTTGTTCTCCTGTACCCCTGTGTATTGTATAGCCACCTTCTACACCGGGGATAAGTTGGTTGCGAAGACGTATATTCGCAAACGTACCGCGCATCATCACATGATGATTTCCTCTGCGGGCACCATAGTTATTGTAAGAACGCGGACTGATTCCCTGTTCTGATAAAAATCTTCCCGCCTCACTATTCATCGGAATTTGCCCTGCCGGTGATATGTGATCCGTTGTAATAGAATCACCCAGCATCAGCAGTGGAATCATCTTCTCGGTGTTTTTTGTGATGGATACGTTATGAACCTTATCAAAATAAGGCGCACGTTGAATATACGTTGAGTCTTGATCCCAGTTATATAGCAAACCTTCCGTTGCCGGTATGGATTCCCAAGTTTCATTTGAATAAATACCTGCGTATTCTTCACGGAACAGTGAAGCGTCGACAGTTTCCGCAATCACTTCTTGCACTATTTCCGTAGAAGGCCATACGTCCGCTAAATAAACTGGTTGTCCTTCTGTTCCTATGCCGATTGGTTCGCTATCAAAGTCGATATCGATACGCCCTGCCAGTGCATAGGCAACAACTAGTGGAGGTGAAGCTAAATAGTTTGCACGGATCAGTGGATGTACACGCCCTTCAAAATTCCGGTTCCCACTTAAAATTGACGCCGCTACCAAATCATGTTCTGCTATAGCTTCTTCCGCTTCTGGCATCAGAGAGCCGCTATTGCCACAGCATGTAGCGCACCCATAGCCATCTACGTAAAACCCAAGTTGCTCTAGCGATGTTAGTAATTCTGCCTTCTCTAAATAACGTGTGACGACTCGAGAGCCAGGTGTCAATGTCGTTTTGACATACGAAGGTACGTGTAAGCCCATCTCCACGGCACGTGCAGCTAATAAGCCTGCTGCCATCATGACTGATGGATTGGATGTATTAGTGCAACTTGTAATAGAAGCCAGCACAATAGACCCGTCCTGTATACCCTTCGCAGTTTTCACACGTTGCTTGCCGTATCCACCGTCAGTAACAGATTTCATCAAAACAGTTTCAAACGACTGCTTCATATCAATTAGTGCCACTGTATCTTGGGGCCTTTTCGGTCCACTGACCGTCGGTATGATAGTAGCCAAATCTAGCTCCACTGTTTCTGAAAACCGTGGAGTTATAGATGCATCATCCATAAATAAGCCTTGAGCACGTAGGTATCCTTCCACTAAAGGAACAACATCCTCACGTCCTGTTTGATGAAAATATTCCATTGTTCGCTCATCAGTCGGAAAGAAGCTCATTGTAGCGCCATATTCAGGCGCCATATTAGCTATTGTTGCACGATCAGTTACAGGTATCTGACGTAGACCTTCACCGTAAAACTCCACAAACTTCCCAACGACCCCTTTTTTTCTTAAGGTATTCGTAACCGTTAACGCAAGGTCAGTCGCCGTTACACCATCAGCTAATGAACCCGTCAGCTCCACTCCTACTACATCTGGAATTGTAAAGTATAATGGCTGTCCTAGCATGGCAGACTCCGCTTCGATTCCACCTACACCCCAACCTACTATTCCAACTCCATTAATCATCGGTGTATGCGAATCCGTGCCAACTAAAGAATCCGGGTACAACCAACTTCTATCATTGTATGTTTCCGTTCTAACACCTGTAGCTAAGTACTCCAAATTCACCTGATGGACAATACCGTTTGCCGGCGGTACGACATGGAAGTTTTCAAAGCTTTTCTGTGCCCAACGCACAAACGAATATCGTTCTGCATTTCGTTCATATTCAATGGACAGATTTTGTTCAAACGCCGCCTGATCACCTGAGTGTTCGATAATAACCGAATGGTCGATTACCAAATCAACAGGAATTTGAGGATTGACTACTAGAGGATTGCCACCACGTGCTGCTACCGCATCCCGCATAGAAGCCAGATCCACAATAGCCGGAATCCCTGTGAAATCCTGAAAAACAATACGTGCTGGTTTAAAAGGTACTTCCTGGCCCTCAGTCCCACCTGACCAATTTGCCAGTACAGCGATATGTTCATCTGTTATGTATAGTCCGTCAGCATGACGAACTGCAGATTCTAGTAGCAACCTAATTGTATAAGGCAAGCTATCTATTGTATCAAAGCCAAACCTTTCCAACTTCTTCAATGAAACATAGCTGTATTGCTGCCCATCAATCGTTAACTCTTCGCGCAGTGTATCACGATGCCATTCGCAGTGCTTTTTCATACCGTAGTCCCCCTTCGTCTTCTAATATGAGTCAGTTAAAATTACAGCCAACTTGGTACATAACATTGTCCCTCTAGTATTCTTCTGGCTGTACGATCTAAGCCAACTGCAGCGACATCTTTGCCATCTTCCGTTAATTCGACAGTCACTTCTGCTATACCATCGGGATGACCTATTCGTATGTTTTGGAGCTGCTTCTGCTCGCTCGACGTGTAACAATCATTCGGAATCGTGCCATCTATCAATAATGTGGAGGCTAAGTTGTATAGACCACTACCGGCAAACGTCCGATGAAATTTCCCCATGGAAATCATTCTAGCTATGATGTCAATTTCCTCTGCTTTGACCTCAACACCTGACGTAGTAAAATAATCGCGTGGCGGTGCAACTAGTGCGATCTTCGGTATCGAAGGTACTTCCTTGGCCGCCTCGATAGTTTCAGCCATGCCTGCAGAAACGGCACCTTGGACACGTAATGTTTCAAGCTGCGTGAGCAAGTGTTGGTTTTGACTGAGTATATCGTTCGACTCTGAACCATCCAATCCAAAATCTTGTGCGTTTACAAAAATAAACGGATTAACAATATCACTAATAGTCACCGAAAATTTTTGTTCATCCGCCACTAACTCTGAACGCATTTCAGCAGGAAATGTAGTGCCAGTTTTACCACCGCCCGGAGACAAAATCGAGACGCTGATTTTTGCACCCGTATGCACAATTCCGGCCATTAAATAATCTCCATCCACTTGAGCTGCTCCGTCTACTATTGGAACTTCAATCCGCACCAAACGGTTGATATTATGATTCAGCACGGTCACATCACACATTCCGTCAGCTGAAGGAACTTTCGCCAATCCTTCATCTATCGCATAAGCTCCAACCGCTGCCATTAAATTCCCACACGTTCCTGCTGAATCTACAATAGCCTCTCCAATTCCTACTTGGTAGAATGTGTACGCAAGACACGCTTGTTCACTGTCAGTTTCATGAATAACAATTACTTTGCTCGTATGAGAGGTACCGCTCCCAAGACCGTTTACTTGTGACGGATTATACGCATCCATTGCAGACATGAATATTTGTTCTTGCGCACTCTTCGATTTCGGTAGATCACTTTCCTTAAAGAACACACCTCTACTCGTACCGCCGCGATAGACTGTACACGGCACAGCATTTTGTTTCATGGCTAGTTCCTCCTTCACTCAGGAATGATTGTTTTGGCGATTTTCCCATCTAATGACTCATATTTTTCCAACTCTATCTTTTCGTATAATTCACGACGTGTCTGCATTTGATCGAGCACATCCACTTGCGTCCCTTTATCAAAGATTTCCTGAAATACTGTTTCAAATGCTTTCGCAGCTGCACGTAAAGAAGTAACAGGATAAATAACCATTGAAAAACCAAAATTCTGAAATTCTTCCGCTGTATAGTATTCCGTCCGTCCAAACTCTGTCATATTAGCCAGCAGCGGCACATCAAATGCAGCTCCCACTTTCTCGAATTCTTCTTTTGTTGTCAACGCTTCAGGGAATAACGCATCTGCTCCTGCTTTAACATATAACTCCATCCGTTCAATAGCTGCATCGAGTCCTTCAACAGACAGTGCATCCGTTCTTGCCACCACCACTAATGAAGGAGCTACTTCTTTGATTGCACGAATCTTCGCTGCCATCTCATCGGCAGGAATTAACTTCTTGCCATTTAGATGCCCACACTTTTTCGGCAAATCTTGGTCCTCAATTTGTACGGCCGCTACATTTGCTTCGACCATTTCTTTAGCTGTTCGCGCAACATTCAGCACACCGCCGAACCCAGTATCGATATCTACTAAAATAGGTAAATTTGTTGCACGCACTAATTCTCTCGCACGTTCCGCCACTTCCTGCGAATGCAAAATCCCAAGATCAGGTAAACCTCGGCTTGCAGTAAATGCCGCACCGGATAAATACAGTGCTTCAAAGCCTACTTTTTTTGCAGTCAAGGCTGCCATCCCATCATGCGCACCCATGATTTTCAAAATTTCTGTTTTACGAATAGCAGCCGAAAAATCTCCTGCTAGTTCTTTCTGTGTTTTCTGTTCTTGAACTAACCAAGTCATCCGTAATTCCCCTTTTCTTTTAAGAATAAAATACCATCCAATATCCATAAATTGAAGCGAGTACGACGAGCAGCCAAATGACAAATGCACCTGATCCCAATCGCAGTAAATCACGCTTCGTGAAATAACCATATTCATAACTAATTAAATGTATGGGTGATTGCGTTATCAAAACAAAGCCTGGGATTCCCATTAAGAACACGCCCATTGATAAGTACAGTGGGTCATGCGTGGGGAATGCTTCACCTATTGCTAACGTTACAGGTAGCATGATTGTTAAAAAGCCAAGTACATTGACAAAAAACAGTCGTAGTAAAGCCGTAACTAACAACAGTGATAAAACCACCAAGAAATACGAATCCATCGATAGCAAATTGATCAGCTGGGAAGCAAACCATTTCACTGCACCGGTCTTAATCAACATGCTCGATAACATCAACGTTGCTGCAAAGAACAGTAATAAATCCCAGCCAATCTTTTTCTTTGCCGTCTCCCATTGCCAGATCCCCGTAACCGGAAGTATTGTCAATGTCGCACCAAACAGTGCAACTAGCGAGACCGAAAAGCCATGTAGACTTCCCGTCATCCACAATATTACGGTCAATCCAAGAACCGCAAGAACTTTCCATTCGTTACGTGACATATGCCCGAGCGCATGTATTTTATCACCAATTACTCTTTCAAGTTCTGCACCGTCAATCTGTTCAGGTGGGAATACTAAAAGAAAGAGCAGAAATAATAACAACAAAAACACGGTGATAGGAGGTCCCATATATAAAATCCAGCTCACGTAATCTAGCCCTTCCGTCATATCGCCCAGCAACCCATAAGCATATAGCGTCGAGCTAGCACCCGTTGCCACTATCGCCCCTGATATCGGTACAATGAGCGTTAAGCCGACAAATAAAGACTTTGCTAACCTTTCCACGGTACCCATCGTCTGTAAATGCTTGACGATGCTATCTAGTACTGATGATACTAGACTCGCTTTTCCTACATTGGACGGAATGAATAGAGATAAGATGAACATTAGGATGAATGAGAAAAACACTAGCAAACGGCTCGAGCCTTTCGATAAGGAAAGTAGTTTCAATGACAAACGGCTAGCGAGTCCCGATTCGATGAATGCACCTGCTAAAATGAACGTCGAAAATAGCAACCAGACAATCTCTGAAGCAAAATAACTCAATGTTTCTTCATACGTAAAGAAGTGCACTGAGAGCAATAACATCAGCAACAAGGAGCTGAATGCTAAAGGAAAGACCCCACCAATCCAAAGAACTTGGATAATGATGAGGCATGCGATGGCACGTAATACTTCTGTTGTCTCCACTAGAGGAGACAACGTCATGATATATAGCAACACACTAAAAGAGAATAATAGTTTTTTCTGTTTTGTCATCGCTGTCATACAATCACTTACATTGCTTCGCTATTATTTTTTTGCGCTTTACGCTTCTTTAACCAAGAAGACAAGAAAGGTAATCCGAGCGAAACAATTGTCATAATAACAAGTGCAATAGTAATTGGTGATGCCGTAAGAATACCAATAGCGTTCGGATACGAGATCAAACTCATTCGGAAGTTTTGTTCCATATCTGACCCGACAATTACTGCCAGAATCAATGGAGCTACCGGGAAGTTCAGCATCTTCATGAACAGACCAACGAAACCGAAGATGATCAAAATCAAGAAGTCTACTGTGCTGTATCCAAGTGTATAGGTACCGATAAACGCCAGCATCATAATAACAGGATATAATACGCGAGGCGGTGTGTCTAAAATCTTTACAAGGATTCCGACAAGTGCAATATTCAAGATAACTAGGAACAAGTTACCGATAAACATACTATTGATGAACGTCCATACCATATCGGGGTTATTCTCAAACAATAGTGGGCCAGGCTTTAAACCGAGCATGACAATTGCACCAAGGATCACGGCAGTTGTTCCTGATCCTGGAATACCCATAGCGAGCATCGGAATAAATGCTCCGACAGCCGCTGCGTTGTTAGAAGACTCTGGTGCTGCCAATCCTTCAATCGCACCTTCTCCGAATTCTTCTGGGTGCTTAGAAACTTGTTTCTCTAAGGAATAACTTAGCATCGATGCAATTGCACCGCCTGCCCCAGGAAGTACACCGATTAGGAAACCAATAGGACCATTACGAATAATTGGCCACTTCGAACGCTTCCACTGTTCTTTTGTAATCCAAATTTTGCCGACAGATTTTTTCTCTCCAACCGGTTTATTGATGGATAAGAAGTTGTATAATACTTCCCCTACCGCATAAATACCGATAATGACGACAAGGAAATCAATGCCTTCACTCAGATGAACATTGCCCATTGTAAAACGGTAAACTCCCGTCTGCAAATCAATTCCTACTGTACTGATCATTAATCCAATACACATCGAAATGAATCCTTTGACCATCTGCCCTTTTGCCAATGCAACAATTGCTGATAGTGTGAAAACCATCAATAAGAAGTACTCAGCAGGGCCGAATCGCAAAGCAAAACTGGCGAGCGGCTTAGCCAGTACAATAAAACCGACAACCGCGATTAATCCACCGATTAACGAAGCAATAGCAGATATTGCAAGCGCTTGGCCTGCTTGACCTTTCTGTGCCATCGGATAGCCGTCAAACGTAGCAGCAATTGCCGATCCGTCACCCGGTGTATTCAGTAAGATCGAACTTCTTGAACCTCCATACATCGCACCATAGTAAATAGCAGCCATTAAAATCAGTGCACTAGTAGGCTCCATTCCAAATGTAATTGGAATCAGCAAAGCAATTGCGGTTGCAGGTCCAAGACCAGGCAGCATTCCTACAACTGTTCCGAGGAACCCGCCGAGTGCGATCCAAAATAAATTCATTGGTTGAATTGTAGTCAAAAATCCATCTAAGATGGCTTGTACATCTATTCCCATATCGGTTCCTCCTTTAAGGTAAACTAACCTGCAATAGTGTTCCAAATGCATACCAAGTTACAAACGAAAATACGACCGCAATAATAATGTTGGACATCCACTTCTTGCGTCCATTCAATAAGAACAATAATCCAGCAAGGAACAGGATAGTTGAATACAAGAAACCAATCCGTTCAAACAATACTGTATAAATTAGCATCAAAATGAGAGATACAAGCAAATATAATGGTGACTTGCCGATTCGCAAGGCACGAAAATCAGCAAAGTCATTACCTCGCGCCTTGAATTCTTGATAGAAATAGACAATACCTGAAATAATTAAAATACTAGCGATTAAAAGCGGGAAATACATCGGACCGTTCGGGTTTCCGAGATTTGATTTAGGTAAGTTGATTGCACTGATTAGCATAATGATACCAACGACCGTTGCCAGTATTGGGGTTATGTAACGAACCATACAGTGTTCCTCCTTCTAGTTGATAAATTAAAAAAGCGAGCCCGCTTGAGCGGGACTCAATCTTTTTATGTGTACTTACTTCTGTAAACCAGACTCGTCAATCAGTTCTGTATACATTTCTTTTTGCTCTTTCAAGAACTCAGTTGTTTCAGTACTGTCTTGATAGAAATCTTCCCAACCATTGTTCTCTAGCAATTCTTTCCAAGAGTCCGTCTCAACCATTTCCCCGAACGCTTCATTCCAATATGCGATCTCATCTTCAGTCATATCCGGTGGTCCGAGAATACCGCGCCAGTGAGGAAAGACCATATCTACGCCTTCTTCTTTCCATGTCGGTACGTCAGGCAATTCTTCAAGGCGCTCGTCAGCAGAAATTGCAACAATCTTAAATTTTCCTGCAAGGTGCTGTTCTGAGGATTCGGACACTGCCATCGTTGCTACGTCTACGTGACCGCCAAGTAAACTGGTCATAACGTCGCCGCCGCTCTCATATACGAGGAAGTTTAATTTTGTAACATCGACTCCGAAAGTTTTAGCTGCTTTTACGAAAGACAAGTGATCGTTGTTTCCAAGGCCAGGCGCAATACCGATCTTTATGGAAGCAGGATCTTTTTTTAGCTGCTCCATTAAGTCCGTTGCTGTTTCATAAGGTGAACCGTTTTTGACTGCTACCGAAATCCACTCTGTTGTTAATGTAGCAAGTGGCGTGAACTCCTCATATGTGAGATCACTTTGTCCAAGCAAGTTATTTGTAATCAATAGACTAGAGTCAATCGCCATTGTATGTGCATCTTTCTTAGAAAGATATTGCCAACCTACTTCACCGTTACCACCCGGTTTGTTGATGACAGTCATACTCTGATCTACAATATCTTCTTCTTTCAAAATCTTTTGTATGGCACGGGCTGTAGCATCCCAACCGCCTCCTGGTGTTGCTGGTGCAATGAACTCAAGATTCTTCTTTGGGAAATCTGAATCGTCTTTTTCACCTGCATTATCCGATGAACAAGCGCCTAGAATAAGTGCAAATGAAAGTGCTGCTACGCCTACTATTTTTTTCATACTGTTCTCCCCTTTTCTTTCTGATTTATCATCTATATGTAGTGTACTTTAATAATTCTGAATTGTAATCGTTTACAATTTTAACAATTCAAAAGACTTTAACAACTTTTCGTTCATTATGTTCACAAGAAAAGCATCCTATGAAAGGATGCTAAAGAGTGCTTATTTAGTAAATACTCTATTACTCAATTTATATACCTATAATCCAAAGTATTTCCGTTCTGGCCTGCCGACAATTCCATATTCGAGCTCTGCCCTCATCTTCCCCTCTGCAATTAGATATTCTAAATACCTTCGAGCCGTCGTACGTGAAGCACCTAGTCTTTCACCTACTTCTTCTGCTGTCGTTCCTTCGGTCAAAGAATTGACGATATCTATTACTTTCTGCAAAGTTAAAGGATGAATACCCTTAGGAAGATTTGTTTCATCTTCTTTTACTGCCGCGGCATGCACGAAGAGTTTATCAATCTCTTCTTGATCTGCGTAAAGGCTTTCCTGAAGAAATAACCGTCGCTGTTGATAGCGCTCAATGACTTCTTGTAACTTGGTTAATTCTACAGGTTTTACTAAATAGTGAAATGCACCTGCCGACAAACTTTGTGCAACCAATTCACGATCTGTAGCTGCTGTAATAATGATGAAATCCAATGAAGGGAAGTCTACTTTCAACTCCCGTACCAAATCAATACCTGATTGGTCAGGCATGTAAACATCCACCAACAGCAAATCCACCGGCTGTTTTTCGAGCATTTCCCATGTGTCTTTTGCACGTAACGCTTGCCAGACTACTTTCACGCCATCTACACTTTCTAAAAACTGCTGATGTATGGAGGCAATACGAAAATCATCTTCTACAATTCCCACACGAATCATTTCACTTCACGCTCCTCATGTTCTGCATGTTTTGGAATATAGACAGAAATGATTGTGCCTTCTTCTGTACTGGACACTTGAATTGTTCCACCCAGCGAACGTACAGCTTGCTGAACATTCGCTAAGCCAAAACCTCTTCCTGTCTTCGATTTTGTAGAGTAACCTTTTTGGAATAACGTATCAATTTGGTCTGTCTGAATACCATGTCCGTTATCTGACAATTCAAAAATAACATCTTCTCCAAAATCTAAAGCAAAAAATGAAACATGTCCTTCCGAATGGTTTGCGGTTACTTCCAGCGCATTATCAATCAAATTCCCTAGAATTACAGTCAATGCACCCGTTCCCAACCATTTTGGTAACGATCCCAAACTGCTATTGTCATCAATTTCAAATCCGACTTTCATTTCAGATGCCTTCCCCAATTTTCCAAACAGAATAGCTTGTACATGTGCGTCTTTAATGTTTTCGAGGATAAATTGATTGGTGTTATCACTAACATTGATTTCGGTTTGAATCGTACGAACTGCTTCCTCATATTTGCCGAGTTGCAATAAGCCTGAAATTAAATAGAGTTTATTTGTAAATTCATGCGTCTGTGCTCTCAAGTCATCCGAATACTTCCTAACTTCATAGAGCGTGTTCACAACTTCCACCATCTCTGTCGTATCACGGAAAGTAATTAGTGCGCCTTTTTGTACTCCTTCTAGTTGAAGCGGCATCCCACTGACAACCAGTCTCTTTGCAGAATAGACCATTTCAAAGGATTGAGTGACCGACCCATTTAATTCTGCGACAGAAGGCAAGTTAGGAAATATTGTTTCTATGTCATCTCCCTTACGATTCGTACGAATGCCTAAAATAGAACGGGCCGCAGTATTAATCAGTGTAATCTTACCTGATTGATTTACTGCAATAATTCCTTCATCGATTGATGCCAATATCGCTCTTCTTTCCATATAAAAGTTTGCTATTTGTTCTGGCTCCAGCCCAAATGTATCTTTCCTAATGGATTTCGCCAATCGAAAACTGATGTATATTCCGAGGGCAAGGATCAGCAATGATATATAGATCAGTTTTTCTACACGATTATGCACATTTTCCCGTAAATCTGAGATTAGATACCCTACTGTTACGACACCAATAATTTGATTTTCTTCTTCATTATAAATTGGTGCTTTACTGCTGACTGATGGACCGATAATTTCGCTAGACAGCATAGAATAATTCGCTCCAAACACAATCGCTTTATAGCCATCTTCAAATGGTATCACTTTGCCTATTTGACTATCATCCGGTGAAGCGAGAATATGCCCCGCTTTGTCTTGAACTACAATAAAAGTAGCATCCACTTGATTGGAATAACGTTCAATTACCGCTTCCAAATCGCCGGCCTTTTCCACATCCCCTTTCTCCTCAAGACCATCTTTAACTGTGTCCATATAAGAAAGCATCTTTGCAGTTTGTAAGCCTACTGTATGACTACGATCAAGTAAGTTCAAATAGTCTGTGATGACAAAAACGATTAGCATAAGAGTCATTAAAAATAAAATAAGTGAAGTAACCATTAACAATATTTTCTTTTGCAGTTTTGATTTCAGCATTGCCCGTCACTTCCAACTAAACAGTTTTTATACATCTTTTGAACTTCTACTATTTCAAATATCAGTGTGTGTAAAACCAAGATACTATCCATGGTATACCTAACAATACATCTTAATAAGGCTTGCATAAGTAAAAAGCATAAACTCTATATGTGAGCTTACGCTTGTGTATATCATACTTATATTTTCAACCCATGTAAAAATAATTGTGTAATCTCTTCAGCCAGCTCATCTGGTGTATGAGAGCCTGTCCAAAGTTTAGTGATCGCCAGATATTCGATCGCTCCAACCATGGCAGCAGCGACCACACTGAAATTTACATTAGTATGAAAGTATCCAAGTCTAGCTTCTTCTGTAAGATTACTTTCTATTTGAGCAGTCATTTCCGCTTTAATAGTAGTTGCTTCTTCCGAAACGACGAAACCAATCCGGGCAACTTCTTCATTTTGTTGGAAGAGTTCAAAAACGGCACGCAAGCCATAAGCAATTCGTTCCATTAACCCTTCTTCGGCCACATCTGCCGGTAGTTTGCTTTGTGCTACATGATGATATAATTTCTCTTTGAATACATCGACTAATTCCTGGAATACAGCTTCTTTGCTTTTAAAATATAAGTAGAACGTTGGCTGCGTGACATTTGCTTCTTTCACGATTTCACTAATCTTCGTTTTATGAAAACCATGAATAGCGAATTGCATTGCTGAGATTTCTAAAAGTAATTTACGACTTTTTTCGCCATCTGCTCCTACTTGACGCCCTCTTTTCTTCAGTTAAAACACTTCCTATCTTAATATAAAGAATTATCAATAGATAAACTAATTGTACAGCGAGATATTAAAAAAACCAAACAATACATTGAATTTTAAAAGCAGTTAATCTATTTGTTTAACCTTTTTTCTCTTTAACTAGTTAATAATTTACTAAGCAGGTAACAAGACAGGTTGACATTTTGCATAATATATCGAATAATGGTAAGTAAGCGCTTTCATATTTATGTTTATAATTGAATACATTATGTTAAGGAGGGATCTGTATGAAGTTGGCTAGGAATATTATTATTGCACTTATTGCAGGGGTAGTTGTCGGTTTAGTATTGAATATTTTCACACCTAGTATTTTTACACAAGCTGACGCATTTCTTTTTAAACCACTCGGTACCATCTTCTTGAACCTGATGAAGATGCTAGTTGTGCCCGTGGTATTCATCTCAATCGTCCTCGGAACGGTTGGAATGGGAGATCCGAAGAAATTAGGTAGAATTGGTGGGAAGACGATCGGATTTTTCTTAATTACAACAGCCATCGCTCTTGTCATCGCACTTTCTCTCGGTCTATTGCTAAAGCCTGGTGAAGGAGGTAACTTCGAAACAGCTAACGCCACATATGAAGCACAAGAAGCTCCACCAGTAGCAGAAACTCTATTAGGCATTATTCCTACAAACCCGATTAGTGCGATGGCAGAAGGTAATATGCTGCAGATTATCTTCTTTGCAGCATTGGTTGGCTTTGGAATGGCAATGATGGGTAGTAAAGTTGAAAGAGTGAAAGAGTTATTCGAACAAGCGAATGAACTCATTATGTATCTGATTACATTTGTGATGAAGTTCGCGCCATACGGAGCATTTGGTTTGATTGCATCCGCTGTAGGAAGTCAGGGTATGGACGCACTTAAGGTAATGGGTATGTATATGGGAGTTGTTCTGGGAGCCCTTTTAATCCATACGATTGTCGTCTATGGTGGATCAGTCGCATTGATCGGCAAGCGCAGTCCCATTTGGTTTTTCAAAAACTTCTTTCCAGCTCAGGTAGTCGCATTCAGTACGGCCAGTCCTGCTGCGACACTACCTATTTCAATGAAAACGGCACAGGAGAAGTTAAAAGTACCGGAGTCTATCAGTTCGTTCACTCAATCGCTTGGCGCCACTATTAATATGGACGGCACTGCGATCATGCAAGGGGCAGCTGTGATATTCATTGCACAAGCTTATGGTATTGAATTAACTATTGGACAGTTACTCACTGTTGTTTTAACTGCAGTACTGGCTAGTATTGGAACGGCTGCTGTACCAGGCGCTGGCCTAATTATGCTAGCTATGGTTTTGACGTCAGTCGGTCTGCCAGTTGAAGGAATCGCACTCGTTCTCGGAGTAGATCGTCTACTTGATATGGTGCGTACAGCCGTCAACATTACCGGTGATGCTGCATGTGCGGTCGTCGTTGCAAAAACAGAAAATGTTTTAGGCGAGCCAGATGTTGAAGAGATTCAAGGGAAAACGGAAATCGCGTAAACTTCAATAATTCCTGTACGGAAAACTATCGTGTTTACTAAACATGACCGCTCTCCGTGCAGGTTTTTTCATGTTGGAGACTTGATTCCCGCTCCGCATAGCGGGATCACGATGACTTCATCTCTAGAATTCGCATATTTCATGTACCCAGCATAATTAACAGCCGAAGTGATTTCTACATAGAAACCTTTTACGGCAAGTATTTCACGCGCTTCCAAAATTTCATCTTCCGAGACAGTAATGAACGTACCTTCTGTCTCTCTAATAGCTTCTACGATTTGTTTGGATCTGGCTGGTGATGCAATGGCAATACCTTCTGCAAGAGTTCCTTCATTCACGAACGGCTTTTCTTTGAAATCTTGACCTTCAAATGCTTTAGCAATCGGTGAACAATTCTCTGCTTGAATAGCGATGATCTTCGGCATATACTCAATTTTCTTTGCTTCCAGTAACTCTCTAAACCCATAGTAGGCCCCTAATAACAAGGTTCCATTTCCTACTGGAATTAACACTGTATTAGGTGCTTTGCCTAATTGTTCATAAACTTCAAAAGCATACGTCTTCGTACCTTCGTAAAAATACGGGTTGTAAACATGGCTTGCATAAAACACTTGCTCTTCTTTCACTGCAAATTGAGCCGCAGTCGCTACATCTTCCCTTGTTCCTTTCACTGATTTAATAGTTGCTCCATGCGCTTTAATTTGCGCCAATTTATTGGGTGATGTATCCGCACTTACATAAACATCACACTCTATTCCTGCTTTGGCACTGTATGCAGCGATAGCTGTTCCCGCATTACCACTACTATCTGCAATCACCTTGTTCACGCCCAACTGTTTTGCCAGTGTTACAAGTACCGCTGCACCTCGATCTTTAAAAGAAAGTGTAGGCATCATAAAGTCTAGCTTGACCAAAGTGTTTGGGTCCGATTCATTTAATTCTAGTAATGGTGTTTGACCTTCCCCAAGCGTAATAGAACGCCAACCACTTAAATACTCTTTACCTGCCATCGAAGAAACATATCTCCAAATGGATTGTTGACTCGTCCAATTATCATATGGGGTGTTAGATTCTGTTTGTAATAAATTTAGTAGACCGCCACATTCACATTTCCAGCGCGTTGCAGTAATAGGATATACTTGCTTACATTCCGAACAGCTATATAGGGTCATGTTCGTGATCTCCTTTATGTATATATATTTTACTTATAACAGGTTTCTATAAAGTTTTATTGGATAAACTGAATATGGGAGGGATTACTTTGAATGTACTAATTGAATGGATCTATAAATCAAAAAAAGGAGTACAAACCGTTTTCAAGTCTGAGGAATTACCTGCAGAACAAGCGCTGTTGATTGCTGAGGATTTAGAGAGAACGGGTCGTACAAAACAAATATTGTTCACAGATCAGTTTGATAGTTCCTGGACTATCAAGGAATTAAGAGGCT
The DNA here is from genome assembly GCF_000425545.1 of Sporosarcina ureae DSM 2281. Classification (GTDB taxonomy): domain Bacteria; phylum Bacillota; class Bacilli; order Bacillales_A; family Planococcaceae; genus Sporosarcina; species Sporosarcina ureae. The sequence continues at coordinate 100,179 of NZ_AUDQ01000010.1, forward strand.
ATTTGAAAGGAATCGAGACAGAGCCACATAATATCACTGTATATTTCGATGGAGGATTTGACTGGGACACCAAGTTGGCTGGTCTCGGTTGCGTACTCTATTATAACCAAAATGGTAAATCCTATAGACTGCGAAAAAATGTTAGGGCTACTTACCTATCCTCAAATAACGAAGCGGAATATGCAGCACTTCTTCTGTGCTTGCAAGAACTTGAAACTCTTGGAGCACACCACCTACCCATTGAAGTTAAGGGTGACTCCCGGGTCGTAATCAATCATTTAAGTGAACAATGGCCAGTCATTGAAGAAGAACTATACAGCTGGGCGAATAAAGTGGAAGAAAAGATGGAGTCTTTAGGATTCCAGCCCCGGTATGAACTGATTTCACGCAAAAAGAACAGCGAAGCAGACCGCCTAGCAACGCAAGCTTTGACAGGTGTAGAAATTACGGCGACTATAGAGAGAACATGAGCAGTTTCAGCGTGAATACTATTGATCCTACACATGCCCGGCACTCAATCAAGTTTAGATTTGTCGGGTGCATGGGGATATTCGTCCGTTTCCAAAATCCTCGCTAAGTCTGCTTGGCAGATTTAACAAGGATTGGGGATTTCTTATGCTTTTTTCATCTCATACATAGATGTATCTGCCTTCTGAATAAGCGCCTCAAAAGTCTCTCCATCATCTGGATAAACCGCGATTCCGATTGAAGCACTGACGGTCTGGACTACTTCCATGTCTAAATTGCATAATTTGCCTCTTAAATTTCGAACATAGTCTGAAAGTGTATCCTCTTTGAGATCGAGAATGACATGTACAAATTCATCGCCACCCCATCGCACGACATAGTCCTCTTTTTTTGCGATGTTCATAATAAGTTCCGCAACGCAACGTAATAATTCATCTCCTGTTTGATGACCGAATGTATCGTTTATATCTTTAAATTCATCAAGATCGATCAAGACTACGCCCATTTTCTTCCCTCGACTTCTATATTGGTAAATCTGTTTCTTAAATACTTTATCTATTGTACGCCGATTGTATGCATTAGTTAGCGGATCTTTCTCTGAGTAAAACTTGGCTACGTCGTATTGTCTTCCACCTGTCCAGGCAACCAGCAAGAATATCCCTGTTAAAACAAAGAAACTCCTATCAAAGAGATAACCCAAATAGATATGATAATAACCATAACGCAAGATATTAAACAGTATAACAACACAAACAGCCACTACTCTACCTCTATACCCCATACTATATCCCCATATCAAACCACGATTTTCTCTCATCTTACCACAGATGGAATGTACAGGAAAATAGAATGGTGATAGAAATTACACAAACAATATTATCCTAGTATTTCACAGTCGGAGTACCCCCCGAAATCCTCTTGCAGCATAATACGATTCTGCTCCATTGTGATACAAAAATACTTGATCATATCGACGGTCGCAAAAAAGAGCGCCACCACGTTTCCTAATTTCCTCTGGAGTCTGCACCCAGCTCGATGTTTTTTTATCAAATTCGCCAAACTGTTGCAGCCATCTATATTGTTCTTCTGTCAATAATTCAATACCCATCTCATTCGCCATATCCATCGCGTTGTTTTCCGGCTTGTTCTTCTTTCTTGATTCCAAAGCTTCTCGGTCATAGCAAACACTTCGGCGGCCCACAGGACTCTCTGCTGAACAATCAAAAAAAATGTATTGATCTGTTGTTTTATCATAGTCTACCACGTCAGGCTCACCTCCCGTAACTTCCATTTCATGGAGGGTCCATAGTTTTTCTACGTTTGTTAATAGCCTGTCATGTAACGAAGACCAGTCCAAATTTATGTGACGATCCATATTACTAGCAAAACGTGATTGAAGTGTTTCGAGTATTTTTTCTTGTTGCTCTGCTGATAACTTCTTAATTATATTTGTCATGTTCTGTTCCTCCTGACTGATTCTACGCTCTGATCAATACATGTTAGTATATTCATTTGTAAATTATTATACAAGGTGATTTACTGCATTCCTTCTATAGTAAATATATTACATAAAAGCAGAATTTCATATATCATTCTAATTTCCTTTAAATAATTAGACTGTGTGTATAAATATGGTATAGTGAGAAACAAATTATTGCCATGCTATCGTTATGACATCGGACTTAAGAAAGTTGATCCTGATTTTCTGAGGAGATTTGGCGAATGAATGAATACATGGATATTCTAGTCGCGGTAGATGGTTCAAGCGAGGCAAAATTGGCTTTGTATAAATCAACAGAGATGATAAAGCTAGAAGAAAATGCGCGTTTGCATCATCGATACCTTTTCAATTGATGAAGATGACGCATCTTATCTAGAACGCGAACAGGAGCACATAGAGGAGTTGCTGAATAGCGATAAAGCCTTTGCCAAAGAAGAAGGAATTGACCACGTGGAAACACACATGGTGATCCTAAAGTGAATATTTCCAAAGAACTTGGTCATGTACTAGAAGCCGACATAATCGTCTGTGGCGCTCAAGGTTTGAAAAATGCAGAGCATTATTTTCTAGGTTCTGTATCTGAAGCAATCGTTTTGACTGCATCATGTGATGTATTAATCGTTCGACGTAGTAAGTGATAATAAATTAATGCCTGTGTAACAGTAGACTAAAAATCCGCTGTTGCACAGGCATTAATTTATTTTTTATACACAATTTCCATTCCCTTTTGATCCAATAAATAGCGAAGACCTTCACGGAAATTCGTAAACGCACGAATTTGAGTAAAGCTTGATACATTGGATAGAATCAAGTTTTGAGCAAATTCAGGTGAGAATCCTACAAAAATCGTTTCTGTACCCATTAATTGCAACACACTGACCAATTCATTGATTTTTTCACTCAGTAGCTCGTACCCCATATTTTCCTCTACTGCCAAGGTGCTGATATCGGTAAAGTCAAAAACTACTGTCAGTATATTATTAGCAGATATTCTTTTTACAATTTTATTTTGGATATGCATAAAGCGCCCTACTGAAAGAGCACCGGTTAGCGGAACTAAAATCGTTTCCGGTACAATGGAAGGTATAATGGGAGCTGATAAATCCTCTATGATCTTCTCATACGTTATAATTTGTTCTCTAAGTTGTGTAATTTCTTGTACTGTATTTGTTTCTTCATTCATGTAAATGTCCCCTACCTTGCCTGTCATATTGTAAATTTACTTAGTTTTTCATTGATTAATTATACCATAAGTTCATCTAATTAGACTTATTCAGTTCATTGTAAATCGTTGAAACTATACATTTAACGCGATAAACTAAACTAGTCAACGTCCAATAAAATGAGATTATTTATATGGCTTATCAACCAGATACAACAGAGACTACAGAACTCATCCAACAACTCGTATCCATTCCAAGCCCTTCAGGATATACGAAGCAAGTGATTTCGTTTGTAGAATACTTGTTACAAGAATATAATGTGAAAACAATACGCAATCGTAAAGGTGGATTAATCGCTACATTTTCGGGTGAAAACGAAAAAGAGCAGCGTATGTTGACAGCTCACCTCAATACACTTGGTGCGGTGGCAAAGAAGTGAAAAGCGACGGTCGCCTGAAGCTCGATTTAATCGGTGGCTACCACTTCAATTCAATTGAAGGCGAATATTGTAAGATCCACACGGCTTCTGGCGATGCTATTGCAACTCATTAAACAGATCCAAACAGAAAATATCAAATTGCCTTACACAATTCACTTCCTCATTTTGAATAATGAAGAAATCGGGTATGGTGGGAACTCAACTATTACTGAAGAAACCGTCGAGTATTTAGCAGTCGATATGAGGGCCACGGGTGATGGTCAGTCAACCGATGAATACACGGTAGCTATTTGTGCCAAAGATTTTAATGGACCATACCACTATGGCCTTCGCAACCATCTAGTTGAGCTAGCTAAGAAAAATGACATTGGGTACCAAATCGATATGTATCCACAATCTGGCTCTGATGCGTCTGCAGCTATCAAGGCAGGACACGACATCATTCACGGATTGATTGGACTGGGAATTGACTCTTCCCATGCGTTTGAACGTACACATGAAGACTCATCAAAAAACACTTTACAACTGCTCTATTATTATTTGCTACCCGATAGTTAAAGTTATTAAAATATAAACAAGATACTGGGCCATTTGATGCTTCAGTATCTTTTCGATTAATTGACATTTCACGTAAAATAACAAATAATAAAAGGTAAGCGCTTTCAACAGATCGGTAACTTATATCAAATACAGCGAGAGCGATTCCAGTTTTTTCATATGGAATGGTTCTCTTTAAGGAGCAAATACACATGGCATTCACGAGTTTAAATCAACTGATCGAGCATGCAAAACAGGACCATACACCGATTCACGAGTTAATGATTCAATCTGAAATCAAGCAAAAAAGCATGCAGAGAGAAACTATCATCAAGAAAATGTCAGAGCAGTTTACAGTGATGGAAGAAGCAGTTCGTAAAGGAACGACTACATCTGTCATGTCACGTACAGGACTAACAGGCGGTGACGGACAGCGCTTATATGATTATGCGGGAAAGGGGAATTCTTTTGTTCATCCATCTACCCTGCATACCGCTGCGAATGCATTGGCCGTCTCAGAAGTAAATGCGAATATGGGACGAATCGTCGCAACACCTACTGCAGGATCAGCAGGAATTTTACCTGCAGTTCTCGTTCATGCGCTCGATAGTGGCAAGTATACACGCGAAAAAATTGTCTTATCTATGTTCACAGCTTCTGCACTAGGGTTAGTCATCGCAAATCGCGCATCTATTTCAGGAGCTGCAGGAGGATGCCAAGCTGAAGTCGGCTCTGCTACCGCAATGGCAGCAGGAACATTAGTGGAATTGGCTGGTGGCACGCCTGACCAAGTCGGTCACGCAATAGGTATCGCATTGAAAAATTCTTTGGGTCTTGTTTGTGATCCGGTCGCGGGGCTAGTAGAAATCCCTTGTATTATTCGAAATGGACTGCATGCTATCACGGCTGAAGCTGCCGCAGATATGGCGTTGGCAGGGGTTGTTAGTATTATCCCTCCAGATGAAGTGATTCACGTTATGCACGAAGTAGGACAAAACATGCCAGAGTCACTGCGAGAAACTGGAATCGGTGGACTTGCTGGTACGCCTACAGGTCAAAAACTGAAAAGCCAAGTATTCGGGAAAGAAAAAGTGACTAAAGAAAAGAGCAGCGGTGCTCCTGCTAAATACCAAAGTGCCTATGAAATTATCGGCCCTGTCATGATCGGTCCATCAAGCTCACACACTGCTGGAGCTGTTCGAATTGGAAACGTTGCACATCAGCTATTGAACGAACGACCTATTCGTGCGAAATTTTCATTAATGGGTTCTTTCGCCACTACTTACCAAGGACACGGTACCGACTTGGCGCTTCTGGCTGGTGTCATGGGGTACAATACGACAGATGATAGAATTCCGAACGCGAAAGAACTTGCGAACAATATAGGATTGGAATATGAATTTACAAAACGTGTGCTCGGCAGCTATCATCCTAATACTGTACTGGTCGAGTTAACAGGCCCAACCAACACAATAAAAGTCCTCGCCAGTTCACTTGGCGGAGGTAAAATCGAAGTCCAGGAACTAGATGATTATCCGTTAAAATTCTCAGGCGAACGTCCGGCACTATTAATTCGCCACACCGATCAAAAAGGGGTTATTGCCGATCTTTTAAGTATTCTCTCAAGAAAAGGAATCAATATCGCGCGTATGGCGAATGAACGGTTTGCAATAGACGGTCCGGCCATTACGATTTGTGAAATCGACGGCTCTGTAGACGAAGAAATGCTTGCCGAGTTAAAGCGTGACGTGCCTATTATTGATGATATTGTCTTGGTAGAAACAGAATAAATGTGCAGTAAAATACCAGACGTGAAGACACTTTCTATTGTCTTCACGTCTGGTATATTTTTACCTTGCTACTATACATGTAAATATTATTTTTCCATCCATGCTGGTTTACCGAACCCTTTAAATTCGGATTCAATCACTTCTAAGAATTGCTCAGATTCTATTACTTCCATAATATCTTTCGCAAATTGCTTTTCCACATTTTCTGTTTTCACAGCTACCACATTACGGAACCGATCGGGCATATCTTCTAAAGCCAGTGCTTCTAACAAATCCATATTTGCTGCAATGGCAAAGTTACCAGGTACTGCAGCTAAATCTGACCCCTCAACCGAACGAGGTAATTGTCCCGCTTCAACCGGCTGAATGACTAAGTTTTTCGGGTTCTCTGTGATATCTTTTTCAGATGCTGTCAATTGATCAATTTCTTCATCCATTTTCACTAACCCTGCATCTTCCAATACATATAATGTTCTTGCTGCGTTCACGGGATCATTCGGAATAGTAATTGTTGATCCATCTTCAATTTCCTCAAGAGACTTATATTTGTTTGAATAGATACCTAATGGCGCTGTCGGTACTATAATCAACTCAGAGAGTTCCATATTGTTTTCTTTCTCGAAGTTTTCTAAGTACGTAATGTTTTGGAACAAGTTCGCATCTATATCGCCACTGTCCAGTGAAATATTTGGCTGAATATAGTCACTGAACTCCGTGATTTTAACGGTATATCCTTTTTCTTCAAGACCAGGTTGTATCGCCTTTTTTAGCATGTCACTATAAGGACCTGCTGTTGCACCAAAATGAAGATTTTTATCATCATCCGATTTTTCAGTGGACTTTTCTCCTCCACAAGCAGCCAAGGCCGCAACCAACGCAGTAAGAATGATTGTAAGTACCAGTTTCTTCATAATCCATCTCTCCCCTACTATCTTTTATCTATCATTTTTGAAATTCGATCTCCGCCAAATTGAATCAACTGCACTAGCACTATTAAAATCGCAACGGTGACTAGCATAATACTGTCGTCATATCGGTAATAGCCGAAACGAATCGCCAAGTCCCCAATCCCGCCTCCGCCAACAAAGCCAGCCATGGCTGAATAGGCAACTAAGTTAATTAGTGTCAGTGTAAGTCCTTGGATAATACTCGACTTTGATTCTGGTAATAACACATTCCAAATAATCATCCACGGCGACGCACCCGTTGATATTGCAGCCTCTATAACTCCTTTGTCTATTTCACGCATGGATGTTTCAACAATCCTAGCAAAGAAAGGAATGGCTGCCACCGAAAGCGACACACTTGCAGCTGCCGGTCCAATCGTATTTCCAACAATCAGTTTCGTCAGAGGTATTAGGGCTACAAGTAGTATGATGAATGGGATGGATCGAATAATATTAACGAAAAAACCAACTACTGAATTTATTGCACGGTTCTCTAAAAATAACCCTTTATCTGTTGTAAATAACAGAACCCCGAGCGGCAATCCAATAATCAGTGCAATTGTAAGCGAGATGCCGATCATATAAAGTGTTTCACCAAATGCTTTTGTAATATCCGGCATGAGTTCCATAATGTGAGATAGATCAAACATGTTGTCGGATCACCTCCACTTGTGCATTTTGTTCGAGTATGTATGCAATCGCCTGCTCTACTTCGTCACACTCACCTTGCAATTCCATTAAGAAAATCCCAAGTGCTCGTTCTTGAATATATTCAATCGACCCATGCAGGAAGTTTCCTTTCACTCTATACTTCTGCATAGTATCGGAAATCACACCCTCCATGGCTACTTCACCTTTAAAAGTAATTTTTACCAGTGTACCTGCCAAGGTGGACATGACGGTATCCGGGATTTCATAAGACACTACACTACTAATAAACTCCTTCGTCAAAGGTTGAACTGGGTTAGAAAAGATGTCATACACTTGTCCTTCTTCAATGACTTTTCCGTCTTGCATAATCGCCATGCGATCACAAATCTCTTTTACGACATTCATCTCATGCGTAATTAACACAATGGTGATATTCAATTCTTTATTGATCTTTTTCAACAATCGTAAAATGGACATCGTCGTGTTAGGATCCAGTGCAGATGTTGCTTCATCACAAAGCAAAACGGATGGATTATTAGCTAGGGCTCTTGCAATTCCAACGCGTTGCTTCTGTCCTCCGCTCAACTGAGCAGGATATACATCGCGTTTTTCAGACAGACCTACCATTTCAAGAAGTTCCATTACACGTGTCTCTATTTTGTTTGACGGCATTTTTGCTGCTTGTAAAGCAAATGCGATATTTTCGAAAATCGTTTTTTGGCTAATTAAATAAAAGTGCTGAAAAATCATTCCGATCTTCAAGCGCGCCTGCCGAAGTTTTACCCCTGATAGTTTCGTTAAATTTACATCATCAATTAAGATCGTGCCGCTCGTTGGTGTCTCCAACAAATTCAAACAGCGTATGAGAGAACTTTTTCCTGCACCTGAATAACCGACAATACCAAATATTTCTCCAGTCTCGATGTCTAGTGATACATCATCTACACCTTTTACCACTTTTTCTTTTGTCTGATAGACTTTAGACAAATGTTGAATTTGGATCATCTTCTCACTTCTTTCTACATTCAAGTAAATAATCATCATAAATAGTAAGTTTTTAAAACTTCTTTCTAAATAAAAAAATCTTTCATTTTTCTAAATGAAAGAAGTACTGAAATACACTCAGCTTATCTCTCAGATGGAAAACCATGCTGTAGGATTTGGCACCTTCCTTGTTTCATTCAAGGGGTTGCTGGACTTCATCGGGCCTTTTCCCTCAGTCGCTCTTGATAAGAGATTACTATTAAATTATATGCGTAAAACATATACTAATCTGAATTTACAAAACTGTCAAGGCGAATAACAACAAGTCGGTAGAATATCCGACTCATTCTATCAACATTACTTTCCTTTTGCCTAATCTTCGCAATCATCCGGAATACAATGTCCAACCTTCTATTGAAAAGTCTAGTATGATCTATGTATACTTAACGCAAATACCCTATTAAAGAAAGAAGGAATAGACTATGGCTTTATCTAACCGATTACAAAATCTCCCTCCGCATTTCTTTACGTTATTATTAAATAAAATAGAAAAGGCTATGGGTGAAGGCAGAGATGTAATTAATCTCGGACGCGGAAATCCTGATCAGCCAACACCTCCCCATATTATTAAAGCATTGCAAGAAGCCGTTGAAGATCCAGCGACACACGGCTACTCTCCATTTAGAGGAACACTTGCTTTAAAACAAGCTGTGGCTGAATACTATCAGCGTGAATATGATGTCACGATTGACCCTGAAACAGAAGTCGCGGTACTCGGTGGCACAAAAATAGGTGTCGTAGAACTTCCTTTAGCTATTATGAATGAAGGAGACTTATTATTACTGCCAGACCCTGGTTATCCAGACTACTTATCAGGTGTGAGCTTAGCGGGTATTCGATATGATACGATGCCACTACGTAAGGAGAATGAATTTCTTCCTGATTACGATAAACTAACAGATGTTCAGAAAAAAGATGCCAAACTAATGTACTTAAACTATCCAAGTAATCCAACAGGCGTCACAGCAACTCCCGAGTTTTATGAAAAAACTGTGGCGTTTGCCAAAGAAAATCAGATTGCCGTCTTACAAGATTTTGCGTATGGTGGAATTGGTTTTGAAGGCCAAAAACCGATTAGCTTTTTACAAACTGAGGGGGCAAAGGAAGTCGGCATTGAAATGCTGTCCCTTTCCAAAATGTATAATATGGCAGGTTGGCGAGTAGGTTTTGCAGTCGGTAACTCTGAAATAATAGAAGCATTAAATGTATTGCAAGACCACTTATTCACTAGCATTTTCCCGGCAGTTCAACGTGCCGCAATTGAAGCATTGACAGGTCCTCAACAATGCGTTGAAGAATTAGTTGCGCTCTATGAAGGACGCCTGACAGTATTGCTAACGGAATGTGAGCGCATCGGGTGGAACGTAACGGCTCCTACTGGCTCATTTTTCGCTTGGCTACCTGTCCCAGAAGGCTTTACAAGCGAATCCTTCGCCGATTTATTACTGGATAAAGCAGACGTCGCAGTATCACCGGGGAACGGATTTGGTGTTCACGGAGAAGGTTATATTCGTGTCGGGTTGTTGGAAAGTGAAGAACGCTTGCAAGAAGCGATTCGCCGTATTGAAAAGCTTGGTTTATTTAAGTAAGAATAGTAATTCTACACTACATTAATTACACAAAAAGACTCCTTGCTCATACCAGTATTTCTGGTATGGCAAGGAGGCTTTTTTAGAATCTATTAATCGAGTTCTACAGTATCCAGTAACGCTCGTACTTCGTCTGTCGTATTCGTACTCATCAATTCATTTCGAAGTTCAGCTGCTCCACGGAACCCTTTAATGTAAATCTTAAAGAATCTACGCAGCGGTTTAAATAGTCGCGGTTCCAGCTCTGTCGAATATTTATCGAAAAGATCCAGATGAAGACGCAAAAGATCTAGCAACTCTTTATAATCATGTTCTTTCTTCTCTTTTTCAAAGGCAAATGGATTATTAAAAATTCCGCGTCCAATCATAACCCCATCCACACCATACTTCTCCACAAGCTCCAGGCCCATTTGACGATCGAGAATATCACCATTGATCGTCAACAACGTATTAGGCGCTATTTCATCACGAAGTTTCTTGATTTCCGGAATCAATTCCCAGTGCGCATCACCATTGCTCATTTCCTTGCGGGTACGGAGATGGATTGACAAGTTCGCGATATCTTGCTCCAGTACATGTCTGAGCCATGTGCGCCACTCTTCAATGTCTGTGTAGCCAAGACGCGTCTTGACACTGACAGGTAATCCGCCAGCTTTTGCCGCTTGAATAATTGCTGCAGCGGTTTCAGGATGATTAATCAAACCACTACCTTTACCTTTTGTTGCAACGTTTGGCACAGGACATCCCATATTAATATCCAAGCCTTTAAAACCAAGTTCCGCCATGCCAATACTCATCTCGCGGAAATGTTCAGGCTTATCTCCCCAGATATGAGCGACGATTGGCTGTTCGTCTTCTGTAAACGCCAAACGTCCCCGCACGCTAAAAATTCCCTCTGGATGACAAAAGCTTTCCGTATTGGTAAATTCGGTAAAGAATACATCCGGACGTGCAGCTTCGCTTACTACGTGGCGAAAAACCACGTCCGTAACATCCTCCATCGGTGCTAGTATGAAAAATGGCCGTGGTAGATCAAGCCAAAAATTAGTAGTCATCGTTACGTTCAAATCCTCTCTTCATAACTTGCACCTGCGTACAAAAATAGTTTTTTACATATACTTACCCTCAACAGATGCCAGTCCTACCATTATACAAAAAATGCACAGATGAATTCCACTTCTTTGAGCTACCCTCAATATTTATTATCGAACTACTTATAGTTGACATTGTTTTATCCATCAACTGTAGTCGATTCATACCGTACGGTAAACTAAAAACCGCTGCTTTTACTACAGCAACGGCTTCATATACTATTTAATAAATTAGGATACTACCTACGCTTATTTTTCTCTCTACGTAGCTCTTTCATCAGAGAGATGACCATCAATAACATGACGAACGAGAACGGTAAGGCGGCAATAATAATCGTGTTTTGTAAGGCAGCCAATCCACCAACTGACAACAAGATTAATGCAATGGACGATTGGATAATACCCCAAATCATTTTCACACTAGTAGGCGGTGTTAGCGATCCATACGTCGATTGCATACCGAGCACAAACGTCGCTGAATCAGCGCTAGTCACGAAGAATGATGCAATCAACAGAATGGCTATAATCGAAATAATAAATGACCACGGCATTTCGTTAAACATTTCAAAGACCACTAGCTCGGACGAAGAGCTTGCGATATCCGCTAGTCCACTGCGCTGCATATCAACAGCTGTCGTACCGAACGTAGAGAACCAAAATGCACAAAGCAATGTAGGTGCAAGAAGGACGCCCACCATGAATTCTCGGATCGTACGGCCCTTTGAGACACGTGCGATAAACATACTGACGAACGGTGCCCATGAAATCCACCAAGCCCAGTAGAAGATCGTCCAGTCAAACAACCATTGCTGGTTACCTGCATTCAGCGGCGCCGTACGAAGACTCATTTGAACCAGATTTCCTACGTAACCTCCAAGTGATTCAGTAAACATATTCAATATTAACAATGTCGGTCCCAAAACAACGACGAATGCAAGAAGTAACACAGCAAGTACCAAGTTTGTATTGGATAAATACTTGATCCCTTTACTAAGTCCCGACGAAGCGGAAATAATGAACAGTACTGTAACTATAGCGATTATAATAAACTGAGAGAACGTCCCAATTTCAATCCCAAATAGATAATTCAGCCCTGCGTTAATTTGAACAGCACCGAAACCGAGAGTTGTCGCAACACCGAATGCGGTAGCAAAGACTGCAAGAACATCAACGAATATTCCCCACGGACCATCCATCTTCTTGCCAAAAATCGGTTTCAATGTTGCTGAAATTAAACCAGGTGCATCTTTACGGAACTGAAAATAAGCGAGAGACAAAGCGACTATTCCATACATCGCCCATACATGGAGTCCCCAGTGATGGAATGATTCACGTAATCCTTCCTTAAACGCTTCATCGGTGTTTGGATCTTCTGTAGCAGGATTGACGAAATGTGACAAAGGTTCAGCTGCTCCATAGAACACTAATCCGATACCCATTCCTGCTGAAAACAGCATAGCAATCCACGTGACCGTAGAAAATTCAGGTCGGTCGGTATCTTTACCGAGTCGAATCTTACCGTACGGACTAAAAATGAGGAATATACTTAATAATAGTAGTAATGAAAGCAACAGCAAGTAGTACCATCCAAATGAGGATGCGACAAAATTCTTTGCATTCATTGTAATGGTTTCGAAGCTTTCCGATGCAAATACGCCGTACCCAACCGTAACGACGATCAAAGCGATCGTAATGTAAAAGACATTTGATATTTTTCTCATGTTTCTCCTTTCAAAATAAGGTTACTTGTTCGTCTAATGAACGATTATATACTATACATATACTTTCCAAAGAAGGCAAAAGGTAAAAAGAAGAGATAAATATCAAATGAGTTACTTTATTTATTCATAAAGCACGACAAACGTAGACAGGATATAACAAAAAAGAGTTGTTTTATGAAATTACTTATCTCAGATCTATTACACTGAATGAATTAATAATGACCTTATACCTAGACAAAAGTAGATAGACACTATTTCTCTTCCGCTAGTAATGTGTGTCATTTTGTGAAATTACTACTCTTGTATGTCAAACTAAAAAACATTGTATATCATCAGCTACTTCACAGCTGATGATATACAATGTTAATGAGCTTAGAGCTTCTGTAAACCGTTATTTGTTATTCCACTGATCGGTAAAAATTAAATCTTCTACACTTCGTCGTTTCTCCCAATTCGCTGTTTCCAATATAGGCGCAGTGGGATAATTCTCCGTGTATCCAATAGATAAAAGAGCAATCGGTTCAACATGGGGGGGTATGTTCAAAATATCGCGCACATCATTCTTTTTATAAAAACTCACCCATCCCATCGCCAGGCCTTCCGCACATGCTGCTAGCCACATATTTTGAATTGCACAAGCAGTCGATAACATGTCCGTTTCAGGAATGGAGTTACGTCCTAACACATGTGAACCGCCACGCGTAGGATCACATGTTACGCAAATAGTGATGGGTGCTTCTTTCAATCCTTGTATTTTTAAGCCAAGAAACTTTGTCTCTTTTTCTCCCTCGTCTTCATAATGAATCGCTAGCGCACGCCTTTCTTTATCGGCTGCCCAAGCCAACTTTTCTTTCGTTTCATCAGATGAAACGATGACGAAATTCCATGGTTGCATGAAGCCAACTGAAGGTGCGTGATGAGCCGCTTTCAATATGTTATGCAGCTTATCCTCAGGAATGGGAGTCGGCAAAAAACTTCGCACATCTCTTCTATTGTAAATCACTTTGTAGACCGCATCTTTTTCTTCTCTCGATAACATGTAACATCTCTCCTCTAGACCTGTACGTCATTTAGTTTGCTGTTCGTTATAGATCATCATGACTTTATTATAGTGAAGTTACGTAAAGAAAGACAGGTTTGTTAGAGTAGCACTTACATATACTCTATTTGCTAAGCATGCAGTTCCAGCCTTATTCGATCAGTATATTTCAAGTAGTAGAAAAGTGGTTTCAACCGTTTTGAACATCACCGGTTGAAACCACTTTAAAATGTACTATTCGTAAGAAGCTTGCTTACTTCTCGTCTGTTTTCGTAATCGATACTCCGCGTTCTGCAAATACTGTTTGCGCAACGGATAAAGCATTTAGCACGCTCGGGAATCCAGTGTATGGAATCAGATGCATAATGCAGCCGATAATCTCGTCCGGTGTCAAGCCTACATCAAGACCTGTTTTGATGTGCATCTGAATCTGTGGTTTGCCTTGTGCTACAAGAGCCGTAATTGTCGTAAGGACCTTCTGTTTATTATCCAATCCAGGCCGCGAATAAATATCACCAAATGCAAATTCCACTACATACTTAGTCAAATCAGGTGCTACATCTTTGAAGCTCTCGCCAATTTCCATCTCACCTGCTGGGTTATCTTCACCCGATAACGTAAGTTCCATTAATTTTTCCAAACCACGTTGATAGCGATCTTCCGCCATTCCAAAAACCTCCTTGATTATAGTAGCCGCCATTCCATCAAAGCTGTCCGTGAACTTTCTTGTGTATTATTATCTAGCGGTCATACTACTATTGTAGCAATTTTTATAAGAAACCCAAATTTTTCGTCTATTTACGGTTTTATAGCCGATTAATTTGATATATAAGTGCAATAACCCACTAACTAGCTTTTCTATTTAGTAATTTAATAAGTGATGTTGTTATTCATTACTAGAAAATCTTGCTATCGTTTATACTTAAAAGAAACAATCGACCCAGGAGGTTTGCATAATGGAATTTAAAAGTATTGAAGAACAGATTATTCAAAAGTATAAAGATGATGAAAACTTGATGATTCGCCTGTTTGTCCAGTGGTGCACGAATCATAAACTAAATCCACAAGCTCTTTATCAACAAGCATACCCTGAACAACAGCCAAATCCCGCACTAAAGGAAATCATGGAAAACGATGATGGATTTGAGGAGCTTCATATAGATAATGAAACTATGTTGGATGTGCTTCAACTGTTTGGGAATGATGATTTGGCATTTGTAGTAGCTGATGAAATAGCGAAGTTCACATCATGATGTGTATCTGCGAGGGAACCATTCCGTTTGTTTATGCTATCAAACGTGAGCAGTTCTTACGCAGATTCTATTTTTCAAAAGTATGATCTCTTTTATAAAAATTCTTACTTTTCACTTGCTTTCCTACTATGAGTACAGCTGAGTACAACACAAGAGCGATGCCAAGTATCTGTAACGGAAGCAGTTGATCACCAAGAAACAATACACCAACTAAAACTGCAACAATTGGTTCAATAGTTGCGAGAATCGACGCCTTCCCTGCTTCCAAATATTTTAGACCCGTTGTATAGAACACATACGCTGCTACGGTGGAAATCAACGCTAGGAGTAAGGCGGCAATCCAAACGTCCACATACCGGAATGTGTCAACCTTGCGCCATACGTCACTTGTCAGCGACATGAATAAGGCCATATAAAAGAATGTGTACGTAGTAATTGTCAGAGCCGAATATCGTTTCGTTATCGGCTTAGTGAAAACACTGTATAGCGCATAACAAAATCCCGATAGAATCCCCATGAACAGGGTCTTACTAGGAATACTCTCCGATCCGAGCGGCAATAGTCCGACAACAAATGCACAACCAACAATAGCAAATACTAGTGCTAAACCTTTGCGTGCAGTTAGTAATTCCTTAAAGAAGATCCTCGATAGAATCATCACGAATAACGGTCCCGTATATAATAACGTCACCGCAAGAGACAAGCTAGAACGTGAAAACACTTCGAAATAAAAGTAGTTAAACAGCGCAAGGCTGAAGATACCTGCACTTGCAAAAAACACATGATCTTTTATTCGTGTCTGTAACTGATCACGAAAGAACAGCATCATGATGGCAAATAAAAACACAAAGCTGAAGATCCCTCGAATTGCTACTACATCCCAAGCTGTGAATCCCCTTGCATACAGTGGCGCTATGAATAAACCGATCAATCCCCAACAGACTGCTCCTGCAATTGTGATTACATATGTTTTCGCACTCGGCTGTGTTTCCACCCTCATCCCCCTATTCTAATACATGTACTGATGATCTCACATAAAATAAGTATAGTTATGTACTGAATTATAATGCATACTTGTAGACGAAACCATTCCAATAGTTACATATCATATCTAGTAGATTAGTTTATGTTGTTCTCTGGACGTAGAAAAGCGCGATAGCCTTGTCATCAATCATGACAATTCTCTCACGCATTTTTTACTACTCTAAAATCCCTTTATCGAACAATACATTATAATGCATAAAGAAGCTTTCACTAGCCAATCAAGTACTGTCACGAATTAGCTTAAGCATTGTATGTGCACAGATCTCATTATTCCGTCCTACATCAATCATGTATCGTTTAAGTGACGGACTATAAAATCCCGCTACTCAACAATCAAAAAATCCACACTACCTACCCCAACATCAACTTTCAAATGAATGTTAGTATCCGAATGATTGTATGCTTCATTTACATAGATGCCTTTACCCTTAGATATTAAATCTTTTGTTCCCACGCTACCTATCCCCTTTGAAATAGTTAATTTAACTCCAGTCTCTTTAGGTAAATGAATCTTCGCATCGCCCACTCCCAGGTTGATGTCCACGTCAAAGCTATCCTTCCATTCGCCGCCTAGATTGATCGTCGTATCCCCCACACCAGCATCAATTGATACATGACTGAGATGGATTCCTGCCAATCTCAGTTCTGAATCAGATACACCCATTTCGACATCGAGGTTCACAGGTATTTCATTTGTCAGTTGAAGATTCCAATCGTTTCGATGCTTCCGCAAAGCTGAAAAACCTTTCATTTTCTGCTGAATCTCTACATATCCGATATCTCTTTTATTCTTATACGTAACGGATGGATACCATTTTTTCACGTTCGTATCAATGTCCCCATCCACCCATTGCGTTGCCCCGCCCTCAATTAGAAGAGTACCGGCACCAAAACCGATAGCCACTTCGAGCGACTTCGCGTTATCCTTTTCAATTGACAATGCACCAGAGACCCGGTCCGATTTCATCCAGTCATATACCCAAAAGCTCACTATACCTAACAGTACTGTGCCCGCAATAACTATCAGTATTTTCCGCATATTCACACCCCTTTACTCTATCATAAGCGAAACTCAATAAATTTGAGTCCATCAGATGACTGAAGTTTACATCAGACTAAGGTCTGAGTGGTAAAGTATATGGAGTCCTTATGGTGATTATTTCATTTCACAACAAAAAATCGCTTACACTGAGACATCACAATTCAGCATAAGCAATTTCATATTTGCTGTGGTTAAACTTTTACTACCTCATTTGTTAGTTTTCCAAACTTCCCAGCGAAATAAGTCAAGGCATCTCCTTCATTATTTACGAAGTTCTGTACTTCACCCACGAATAACACATGATCACCGCCATCATACTCTTGCCATGGCTTACATTCAATATAAGCCAGCGACTCTTTAAGGCGAGGAGCGTGTTCACCTTGAATCCAGTTAAAAGGTGCTACCTCTTTCGGTCGTCCAGCAAAATGCATGGCAACATCCTCTTGAGAAGCATTTAAAATATTAACAGTAAATGCATTATTTTTCATATGTTCAAATGCTTTTGTTTTGCGGTCTACTGACACTAGTACGAGAGGAGGATCTAGTGATACGGAAGTAAATGAGTTCGCTGTTAATCCATGAGATCCATTTTCTGTTTTGCACGTCACAACTGTTACGCCAGTTGCAAATTTCCCCATGCAGTTTCTAAATTCTTTAACATCCATTTATATGACCCCCATAATAATTTTAATGTGAATTAGTTATAGCATACGACTTCCTACCTAATAAGTAATAAGCTTGTTCTGCTTTTTGTTGTCTGAATAGTTCACGGATCCGTGTTGAGGAGATAACTTCACCTTTTGAACACGTAACTACAGGATGTTGAAATGCATTAAAATGTTTGGTTAAATCTTCAATCGAACCACTTTTCCCACTTCCAAAGTGAAAGCCAGGTCCAATCCATATTTCTTTCGGATTAATTTTACTTAATTCATCGATAAAGTCTTGCACACTTCTTGACGCGTACACCTGATCAAACGGAGCGAAAACGGTATAGGAGACACCTAACTCTTCAAGAAACTTTTTCTTTTCAGGTAGCGAAGTCAGCTTGGATTGATTTTGAAAATAAACTTTGGGTGGGGGATCAAATGTGTAAACAACTAGTGGTACCCCATAACGATCCGCTTGTGCCTTAGCTTGACTAATCAAAGCTTGATGTCCTCTATGAATCCCGTCAAATGCGCCAATCGTCACAATAGATTGATTCAATTCTAGTTGATTGTCTTGAAAACAAATCATAATAGTCGCCTCGCTTTCTCAATTGTACAAAGAGAGAAGGATAAAACCCTTCTGCTCTTGAATCATACTTATACAGTGCGCATTACAAAGTCTAGAGAGGAGACTTTACACCCGTCTTTTTCTTCGATCTTTGTCATTAAGTCTAAGCGAACACCGTCTGCTACATCTGTTTCCAACCATTCATCGCCTTCGAAAAATACTTGGGTAATTAGTGTTTCATGACCTTCTGCCTCAAACATTAAATGTAAGTGTGCTGGTCGCATCGGATGCTGATCCGTATATTCTAAAAATTCTCCTGTCGGTCCGTCAGTTGGAATTGAATACGGAAGAGGTACTATTGTTTTAACTTCAAAGTTTCCATTTTCATCTGTGTAAAAATGTCCTCTAAAATTATATTTTGGTGCCTCCGAATCAAATGCTGAATACTTACCAGAAGCATCATTTTGCCACATTTCTACTCTTGCTTTGGCAAGTGGTTCTCCATTTGTACTACTAACGTTTCCGCTAAAGTACATGACATCTCCAGCTTCATTAGGGCGTTGTGTCAATACAAGTGGTTGTCCCGGCTTAGCTTCGATGAGAGGCGTTCCTTCAACAAAATAGGGTCCTAATAGCGAAGGTTGCGTTCCAGGCTTGTCTGTATACATCGCTCTTAAAACATGACTTTCTAAGAATACGTCCGCATAAAGTGGTAGTTCTCCAGCACGACCTAAGCGATCTGCCCAATCCACAAAGTTTGTATACTCTTCATGATTCAAGTTTGCTTCTTTTAAAAAGTTTTGTACATGTGCTATGAATAAGTTAAATACCTCTTCTACACGTTCATTTTTCTTTGATATTTGTTTTAACATTATAATTTCCTCCTCTATTTTACGTTTCACACTTTTAAAAACTTACTTTTTTCCATAAGCATGTACATCGTCATTATTAATCCAAGTCGGATTGACCCAACCATCTAAATTGTAATCATCCATACATTTCTGTACAAAATCTTCAAACTTTTGTGCTTGACCACTAGCTTTTGCGGTTATTAAATTTTCCAAGCGTATATTTTCGTTGTTACCAGAATAATTTCTTTCATACAACTCGTGTCGACCGCCATATTCAGTTCCAATTGCATCCCAAAGTAACTTAATCACTTTGATCTTTTCTTCAGCTTCTATACCGTTTGATCCACGGTATAATTTATCAATGATTGGGCGCAGTTCAGCATTTTTAAAATCAGCAGCACTAGACGGCTGCACAATTAAACTTCCCGCAACAACTGTCTCTACAATATTTTTCACATGTGACCAACCATCAGACATGAACACACGATATGCCAAGCCATATTCTAGATTAGGTAAAACAGTATTGTTAGCTCCTTTTTCAGGATTCAATGCCATTGCATCACTCATTGCCCAAAACATATTACGATATGCAATGACTTCACCAATTTGGGCTTGGACACCGCGGAATGAATCCGTTCCATTCCCCCGTAATGCCTTAATAAGTAGACCTGAAATGAAGTCCAATTTCACGGCGAATCTTGTTACACCGTGGAAAGTTAAACGGTGAAGGAATCCACTTTCAGCAAAAAACGTATTCGCTTTTTCAATGTCTTTGTAAACTAACACGTTCTCCCATGGTATGAGAGCGTTCTCAAAAACTAGTACAGAATCATTTTCATCGAAGCGGCTACTAAGTGGATAGTCGAAAGGACTTCCTGTAACAGCTGCATTCATTTCATAAGATGCTCGACAGACTAATTTAATGCCTGGTGTATTCATATCTGCGACGAAGACGAGTGCATATTCTTCGCTAGGAATTGCAAGTGCACCGTAGTGAGCAACGAAATTATAGTTTGTAAGTGCAGAACCTGTTGCAACCATCTTTGCACCACTCACTAAAATCCCTTCTTCCGTTTCACCTACCGCATGAATAAAGACATCTTTCACTTCGTCGATTGGCTTATCGCGATCAACAGGAGGATTGATAATTGCATGGTTGAAGAACCAGTTTTTCTCTTGAACTTCTTTGTACCACCTTCTTGCATTGTCAGCGTACTCACCGTAATACTCTGGGTTTGCGCCTAACGTGGCTAAGAATGAAGCTTTATAATCTGGAGAACGTCCCATTTGTCCATAAGACATTTTGGCCCACTCCGCGATTGCATCCCGCGTTTTAAACAAATCTTCAGGTGTTTCATCTGGTACGAAGAAACGCTGTGTATATCCACCGTTACCAGTATCTGTTTCCCGTGTTAAAATCTCTTTATGTTTTGGATCATGTAATGCATCATAAAGGCTAGCAATAGAGCGTGCACTATTTCTAAAGCCGGGATGAGTTGTTACGTCTTCTACTTTTTTCCCGTGTAGCCAAATTTCACGATTATCTCTTAAGCTCTCAAGGTATTCTGCTCCGGTCATAGGTAATCTAACTGCTTGTTTTACTGTCATAAATATACCCCCTTATTTATTGTAACCGCTTACTAATCTGAATATTACATGCTTTCTTGAAAGTTAGTAACTGTAAATATATATTAATAAATGATTAATGACTAGCAGTTTTTGTGGGTAGGATTGAACGTCCCTTTTAAATATTAGGTTTTACATACGCAAAAAAGACGAATCAATAATCGACTCGTCTTGGAATTTCATTAACTTCCCATTACTTTTAAACCAAAGTAAATCCTCGTAGCCAATTGACCATTAAATCGACCTGATCCTGTTTTTAAATCGATGTCACTTAATGATTCTATCTTTTCAATACGATAGCGTAGACCTGCGATAGATAGATGTAAATCGTCTGCCGTCTGTTGAAGGTTACCGTTATTGTCTAAATATGATTTAAGCGTAATTAGCAAACTGCCTGAATTAGCTTCATCATATTTAACTAAGCTGCCAATTGTTTTCATATAAAACATTAGAAGTTCCTCATGATCTGCGCCTTTCAAGAACATCATAATCCCTTCAAAGTCCTTATAGGTTGCTTGTCTGCTGCTCACTGGATAAGTTAGCTGTACGAAATCACAAATTCGCTTTGCATCAACATAACTTTCCCGTAGCTTATAAACGGAATCTACTAGACGTCCAGAACCTATATGCACAATGATATCTGGTAAACTTGCTTTAATATCATTCATCAACTTATCAGATATATTTTCAATATCCTGATCTTCAATTTTCGCGATAATAATGACGATATAATTATCTTTTAGAAACAAATCGAACGTAGGATGTTTATTCGTCAGAACATGCAATACTCTATCTTTCATTTTTTGCGGTATTACTTTAATCGCAATAATACGGTGAGGTTCGTTTATATTAAATCCAAATATTGCCGCCTGTCTATTTAATATATTCTCATCCATAATTTTATTTTCAATCATTTCATTAAAAAAATCCTCTCTTTTGCTCCAAAGGGATTCTGTTAACTTACGTTGGTGATACATTTGAATGGTAAAGACTAATAAGGCACGTTTAATAATCATTTGTTCTCTTTGATTTAACTTCTGTTCTCCAATAACCATTAGATTACCGAGTAGCACTTTGTCACTCTTAATTAAGAATGATTCGAAGAATAATTCGTTTTGTTGATTTGTAATGACACCGCTTGCTTTCCATTTCTTATATGCCATTTGTTCTTCTACACTTTCGAAGTACGACGAATAAACTTCATCGTAATGATCAATAATGATGCTACGGCCGAGAATAGTACCAATCGTTTGTGTTATATCGTTAATATCTTTATCCTCTAAGAAAAGTTCTGTTAACTGATTTTGAATCTCTTCTGATTCAATAATATTATTATTTAGCTGTTCTATTTCAGCATATATATCATCTAATACAGACTGCATTGATTCGCTTTGATAATAACGTAAGTCCAATAAATTTGTTTCATCGCAATGTGCTACAGTTTCAGCGACAAAATAACATTCAGCATCCCCTTTACCTCGGCAACTTTTCTCGTAAACGATTACTTCCTTATCGAAAACATATGTTAAGTAACCGCTCGCATAACCGATTAGCGTCCAGCAAACGGGCTCGTTTCCTATTTCATTTTCAGCTATGTGATTTGTAGATTCAAAAGAATTTTTCCAATACCCCGTAAGATATAAATGATCATTATTAATTTCCAATATATCAGGGTCTACGGTCACAATTCCTTCTAATGTGTGCATGACCGTTCCTGACAGCATCAGTTCTTCTATAGATTCCCAATCATATCTTTTTTTAATCGATTCAGCAGCCCGCTTACCACAGGCATAGCCATAGCGCATTAAAAAACCTTTGGTACGTTCTTTACCAAGCGTATCAATTAAATCATTACGCAATATTCCAAGCGCCTCTACTGAAATTAATCCCATTCTTTTATCATGAAGTTTAATAATCCCCGAACGAGGATTGATATCTAGCAAGTTTTGTAATATCAATTGATTAGCTTTCATCAAATTATCTCCCTTCATCTTCTTGACATTTCACATACTCAAAACACATAATTTTGGTCCACTTCCTATAGTGATTTAAGGGACAGCCACAATGCATTTATACTTCAACACTCTTCGTATCATCAAATTTCGTTCATAATCTTTTATTAAAGATACCTTATACTAATGACATTCAGTTTATTGTATTTATAAAGAAACGTAAACTAATAACCCCGATATATCTTATTCACATACTATGCCAGTAACCAATAAGTCAACCAAAATAGCCAGCATGAGTCCAATTAAACATAGACTTCACACCAGCTAAATTGCATGTTTTATCAATGCCAATTAGTCAGCATTATCAAATTGATTAATTAGTCTCGCTCAACTAAAGTAGAAATACCTTGTCCCACACCAATACACATCGTTGCCAGACCCAATTTACTGTCTTGGCGTTTCATTTGATGTAAGAGTGTCGTCAAAATCCGGGTACCACTCGCACCTAAAGGATGGCCTAACGCTATGGCACCGCCGTTGACGTTAACCTTTTCTATAGGCAAATGCAGATTATCAATACATGCCAAAGATTGAGAGGCAAAAGCTTCATTCAGCTCTATTAAATCCAAATCTTTCACATCTACATTTGCCTTCTTCAATAACTTCTTCGTTGAAGCAATAGGACCAATGCCCATGACTCTTGGTTCTACTCCGGCTGTAGCAGACATTTTATAATATCCCAATATATCCAGACCCAGTTCCTTTGCTTTATCTTCTCTCATTAATAACACTGCCGCCGCACCGTCGTTAACACCTGACGCGTTTCCAGCAGTAATCGTTCCATTAGGGAATAATGGTCGAAGTTTCTCTAGCGCATTCATCGTAGAATCAGCACGCGGATGTTCATCTGTATCAACAGTGATTTCTTCGCCTTTGCGCGTTTTGAAAGTCACGGGGAATATTTCATCTTTGAAAATACCCTGCTCTTGTGCTTCTTTCGTTTTCATCTGGGATTGGTAAGCAAATTCGTCTTGTCTATCTCTTGTGATATCGTAATCACTCGCAACATTTTCCGCAGTTTGTGGCATAGTGTCCACTCCATAAAGCTCTTCCATTTTCGAATTCACAAAGCGCCATCCAATCGTCGTATCCTGAAGATTCATATCACCCCTTGGATATGCACGCTCCGGTTTCGCCATTACATAAGGCGCCCGTGACATACTCTCTGTCCCACCTGCAATAATTACATCTTGTTCACCTGCAAGAATCGCACGCGCTCCAAAGTTTACCGCATCAAGTCCTGATCCACATAGACGATTCAATGTGGTTCCGCCGACCTCAATCGGTAAGCCGGCTAAAAGTGCTGACATTCTTGCTACATTTCGATTCTCTTCACCTGCGCCATTCGCATTACCGAAAATTACATCGTCAATTGTCTTAGGATCAACAGCTGGATTACGTTTCAGTAAGGCTTTGATGACTATCGCACCTAAATCGTCCGCACGAACTGTACTGAGGGCTCCTGCATATCTACCAATTGGCGTTCGAACCGCATCAATAATCGCCACTCTGCTCATAGCGCACTCTCCTTTACTAATTGATCCGACACCGTATATTGTAGTCCCGTAGATTCTTTGATATCTTCTAATGTATAGCCATCAGTCACTTCTATCAGTTCATATCCACTCTTTGACCACTTAAAGGTAGCTCGTTCGGTAATAATTAAATCTGCCGTACGTTCTGAAGTGATGGGAAAACTACATTCATCCAATAGCTTTTTGTCGCCATCTTTCGATGTATGAAGCATTGTAACAATAATAGTTTTTGCACCTTCGAGTAAATCCATTGCTCCTCCAACACCAACGATGTCTTTACCAGGAATAGCCCAATTCGCAATTCTTCCTTTGGAGTCGACTTGCAATGCACCCAAGATAGCTATATCAATATGACCGCCACGGATCATAGCAAATGAATCTGCGCTATGGAAATATGAAGCGCCAATTGCTTCACCTATTGGCAATTTTCCCGCGTTTACGAGTTGTGGGTCCAGTTGCTCTTCCTTCAATTCGGAAACCCCAAGCATTCCATTTTCTGTGTGAAAATAACATTCGCTATCTCCCAGATAATCAGGTACTAGTGTGGGAATTCCAATCCCTAAGTTAATAATGGAGTACTGTGGTATATGGGAAGCTACTTTTTGCGCGATAATTTGCTTATAATTCATACTCTACTCTTCTCCCTTCAAGCAAAGTAGCTTTACTTTGCACGATATGGTCTATAAATAAATGCGGTGTAATAACTGCTTCAGGATCGAGACCCCCAGCCGGCACGATTTCATCAACTTCTACAATTACTGTTTTAGCAGCAGTTGCCATCAAAGGATTAAAGTTTCGAGCAGTCTTGTAATACGTCAGATTCCCCATTTCATCTGCTTTATGCGCTTTAATGATAGCTATATCTGCTTTCAAGGACTTCTGAAGGACATATGTCTTCCCATAAAACACTTTCTGTTCTTTACCTTCGGCTAGTTTAGTGCCGGCGCTTGTACTAGTATAAAAAGCTGGAATGCCCGCCCCACCTGCTCGGATAGCTTCTGATAACGTTCCTTGTGGAAGAAGTTGAAGCTGTAATTTATTCTCGTTATACATTCGGACTGCCTCTCTATTACTCGTAAAATAAGAGCCGATTGCCGTACCGATTTTACCTTGTTGCAAAATAATCCCCAGGCCAATGCCTTCTTCTCCTACATTATTACTAATGACAGTTAAATCTGTCACTTCTTTTTCTTCAAGCGCTTTAAGAACCGTTAATGGACTTCCAATTAATCCAAACCCTCCGACCATCACAGTCATCCCGCTTGTGAATTTGTCCGCTGCTTCTTTAGCTGTAATTACTTTATTTCTCATTAGAGAACTCTCCCTTTAAAAAATCATGAATATTGCCTAATAAATCTGATTGTAGATTAAAAGCTAACTCGTAATGATTTTCGTTTGTTAGTATCACTTGTATATTGGCCTCTTTCAATAAAGCTGTATAATTGGATTTCGTAAACAGTGGACGGTCAGACAAATTCCCTTCCCCTGTAATGAGCAGTGTTGGCTTATCATTCTTTCTCGCTGACTTCTCCACATCGTATAAATAAAAACTATCGAAGTCTTGTTTAATTAGCTCTGGGTTCGACAGGTTCCCGTACCCATCTTCTTTCTTTTTACACTCGTATTGTATTGCCTGAATAACTAAAGGATCGACCGTTACTTTCAAATTCTTATAAACATTTGCCGTTGCTTCAATATAATTCTCACAGCTTGGATAGACATGTTCCATTCTTCCTAATGAAGGATAAACCATTTTCTTCCCTTCTTCATCTACATGTCCACCGCCATCTAATAAAATCACACGCTGAACCGATGAATGTTCTCCCGCTATTTTTTGTGAAATATATGCTCCCATAGAATAGCCGAATAAAATGACTCGCTTCAGCTGTAATGAATCGATCACCTCTATAATATCCTTTGCATGCGTTTCTATAGAAGAGTCAGCTAACTGGACGGAACTATCTCCACGTCCTCTAAGATCTACAGCTATGATTTGATATTCTTTTTTGTACTCATTTATATACTTTGTTAATTGGAATTTATTTCCGGTCAGTCCGTGTGTGAAAATAATCGTTCCCTTGTCGCTATTTTCTTCGGAATACAGATTATAATTCAGACTTCCCCCATCCTTTAGTCCAATGAACTGATTCATATCTATCCCTCCCTCTATAAATGTTGATGTATCAACGGTTTGACCCGTTGTTAGGATGCCAAAAATATTTTTTTGACACGCTGATAAACAATAATAATTAGATATTTGAATCTTCAAACGTCCTTGGGTACGCTACGCGGTCATCGCTGGATAATACTGGTTGCGATGATAATTCTGTATACGATGCACTGTGGATCTCCGCGTTGCTTATGATGACGTACCCTCCCATGTCTCTTGGCGTCAAAAGCGCCTACATTCCTTCGTTCGGTCTAGTCATAAGGCGGAGGCTAGCTAAGCTCCTTTGGGGACTCACTGGTCGAATGGATAATATAATGCCGGCTTCTCCGTGTCATCCAATTTTCTAGTCGTTCACTACGAATGTAATGCTTAGGCAGCTCTTTCGAGCGTGGGAATGTCCCTCATCATTTGCTTAGCGTCAAATACCATGTGCTTCGTACAGATTGCGTGCAGTACTTTCAGTAGTTTTCCGCAGAGAACTACAATGGACTGTTTCTTGCGTAATGGATTCACTTGTCTGGTTGTGTAATACGCGTGCAGTTGTCTAAATGCCTTGTTATGCCGGACCATTGGCATCATGACGCGGAAGAGCAGTGCACGCAGCTGGCTTCTTCCTCTTTTAGAAATTCGTTTCTGTCCCTTGTGCTGTCCGGAAGAATTCTCCCTCAATATCAATCCCGCGAGTTTCAATAATTGGCGTGGATGATCGTAATGGGCAAAACTACCGATTTCCGATAGTAAATCAATGATGGTTGCGTCTCCAAGCCCTGGGACTGTTTGGAGATACTCGTACTCAACTGTAGCCCGAATAAACTCTGTCAGCTGTTCTTGAAGCGATGCCAGTTCCTTCTCAAGTTGGCGATAACGTTGAACAAGTGTGGCAATTTCAATACGGGCCATCTGTTGTCCTTCT